>CAWIYG010000001.1:0-873995 GCA_963840215.1 uncultured Gemmatimonadales bacterium
GCGGGGGGAGCATGGCGCCCTCGGGGCGCACGTCGCGGCGGGTCTCGACCAGTAGCACGCCCCCGATCGCGCGATTCCCGGCGCGCACGGTTTGCGCCCCGGGCAGCAAGGTGACGGCCTCGACCTCGCGGCTTGAGATGCGGCTCAGGTCCGCCCGTCCGGTGAGCGGATCGTTCACCGGAAACCCGTCGACCAGGACCAGCACCTCGTCGGGTCCACTGCCACGCACAGGCGGCGCGGCCGGGCCGGTGCCCGATCGCCGGACCACCACTCCCTCCCATCCATCGAGCGCGCGTGCCAGATCACCGCCCCGGCGCTCCAGCTCGATGCCGCCTATGGCGATCGCGCCGGGCGCAGCCGTGGCGGTCACGCTGTCGAGCCGCACGGGCAGCGGCTCGAGCCCGATGCTCACGCTGCGGTCGAGCCCGGGGAGGAGGTCGAGTACCTGCCGCGCGGGGGCGTACCCGATGCGCCGCACGCGGATCTCGATTCGCCCCGGCGGCACGTTGCCGAAGGCGAAGCCCCCGTCGTCCGCGCTGCTGGCGACGAGCTCGCCGATCCGGATCTCGGCGCCCGCCAGCGCATGCTGGGTGACGACGTCGACCACCCGACCCAGGATTCGCGCCGGTCCCTGAGCGGCTACCGGCCGGGCGCCGAAAGCGAGCACCACGGCCCCGAGCAGCATCCCGGCTGACCGAGCGCGGATCCGCGCCATGGAACGCCGAGCCGCAGCCTTCACGAATCGACAGGAAACTCGCCCGCTCACGGGAGCCGCTCCCCAGGCCGGAGCGGCACCACCTGCGGCGACCCGTCGCACCACGTGGTGACCGCGACCGGCCACTCGAACACGCGGCTCAGAATCGACTCGACCAGGACCTGCCGCGGCGGGCCTTCGGCGACCACGCGGCCTTCGCTCAACAGGAGGATCCGGTCGCGAAGCGGGCCGCCAGGTTGAGCTCGTGCGTAATGACCAGGGCCGCGAGCCCCTGGTCCACCAGCCGCCGGATCAGCTCGAACAGCTCCATCTCGTGCCGGACATCGAGCGAGGCGGTCGGCTCGTCGAGCACCAGCGCTGCCGGTTCCTGCGCCAGCGCGCGGGCCAGCCGGACCCGCTGCCATTCTCCACCCGAGAGGGCGTCGATCGACCGCGCGGCGAGCGAGGCCACGTCGCAGCGCTCGAGTGCGGACTGGACCGCCGCCCGATCGGCCGCGCCAGGTGCGGCCAACGGGCCCGAGCCGGGCGTATCGGCCGAGCATGACCGTCTCGTCGACCCGGAGCGGGAAAACGATCTCCTCCCGCTGCGGCACGACGCCCATGACCCGCGCCGAGCTCCGCGCGTCCCCACGTCCGCCAGGACGCCGGTCCTGGACGCGGACCGTGCCCTGCTCCAGCTGGACAGGCCCGGACAGCGCCCGCACCAGCGTCGTCTTGCCGCTGCCGTTGGGCCGACGACCGCCACCAGCTCCTTCGCGCCGACTCGGCAGCTCACGCCGGCAAGCGCCGGTCGCGCGAGTCGACCGGTACCGCACCGTCACGTCCTCGCGCCTCGATGATCACGCGAGCGTCCGCCGGAGCAGGACGGCGAACAGGGGGACGCCGACCAGCGCGGTGATCACGCCGACCGGCAGCTCGAGCGGCCGTACCACCGTGCGGGCGACCACGTCGCGACAGCACCAGAAACGACCCGCCGATCACAAACACCAGCGGTAGCAGCGTCCGGTGGATCGGCCGTGCGAACGTGCGGACGGCATGCGGCACCACCAGGCCGACGAAGCCGATGATGCCGCAGGCGGCGACGCTCGCCGCCGTGAGCAGCGCGGTGCAGAGGTAGACGACGCGACGGGTGCGGTCGACGTCGGCGCCGAGATGGTGCGCCGGCTCCTCGCCCAGGGCGAGCAGATCGAGGCTACGTGCGCTCAGTCCGATGATGAGCGAGCGGGACCACGGCATAGGCGAGAAGACGCCCAGCGCCTGCCACGAAGCCGCGCCGAACCCGCCGAGCAGCCAGAGGAAGGCATTGCGGAGCGTGCGGCGGCGTCGGAGAGCACCATGATGGCGCTCATGAGCGCGCCGGCGAACGAGCCCACCACCACGCCCGACAGCAGCAGCACGCGCGGGTCGAGCCGGCGACCGGCCACGAGGCTCAGCCGGTACACCAGCGCCACCGCGGCGAGCGCGCCGAGCGAAGGCCGCCACCGGTATGGCCCAGGGGCCCGTCGCCTGGGTCGCGATGGCGATCACGGCCCCGAGGCCCGCGCCGCCGGAGAGTCCCAGCAGGTACGGCTCGGCGAGCGGGTTCCGGATCATGGCCTGGAGCGCCGCGCCGCACACCGCGAGGCTGCCGCCGACACAAAAGGCCAGCAGCACCCGCGGTGCCCGGAGGTCGCGGACGATGACGGACGCGCTGCTGCCCGAGCGCCAGAGTCCGTGCCACACCTCGACCGGCGTGAGCGGGACGGTACCGGCGGCCAGTCCGACGAGCAGGCAGAGGCCGACGGCGACGGGCAGCACGGCGAGACCGACGCGCATTACCCGGTCCCCTCGAGCCGGCGCGCGAGCTCGCGGATGGCCGCCGGCGCACGCGGGCTGGGCCGGTTGAACTCCGAGCCGCTCACCGGGAGGAAGCGCTTCTCGCGTACGGCACGCACCGTCTGCCACTCGGGCCGGCCCGCGAAGGCGACCGGCCCTGCCGTGGTCGTGAGTATCAGGTCCGGGTCCCGGGCGGCCACGGCCTCGATGCTGACCGTGCCCGCGGTCGAGGTGACGTCGGCGAAGAGGTTGCGGCCGCCGGCGCGCTCGACCAGCTCGCTCAGGAAGCTGCCGCGGCCGATGGTCATGGGCGGCTGCTCCCAGACGAGCAGGAGCACCTTGGAGCGGCGGGTCGGCGCCGCCACGGTCGCGGCGGCGAGCGCCGTGTCGAAGACGGCGGCCACGGAGTCGGCCGCGCGCGCGTGCCCCGTCAGCCGGCCCAGCAGCCGGCCGACGCGCTCCACGTCGCCGAGCGAGTCGGTGTTGAGGCGAAGCGCGGCGATGCCGAGGCTCCGGAGCCGCCCGGCGATGGCGGCGTTCTGGGCCGAGTTGTAGAGGATGACGAGGTCGGGACGGCTCGCGAGGACGGCCTCGACGTTGGGCGCGATGCCGTCGCCCAGATTGAGCACCTTGGCCGCGTCGGCGGGATAGTCGCACCACGCCGTGCGACCGACGACGACCGGGCCGGCACCGATCGCGAACAGCAGCTCGGTGGTGGCCGGGATGAGCGACACCACCCGCCGCGCCGTGGGGGCGACGGCGACGGTGTCGCCCGCGTCATCGACGAGTCGGGCGGTGGTCGCGGGTGCGGCGGAGGGCCGGCAGGCGGGCTGCCAGGCCAGCAGCACGGCGAGCGCCGCGGAGCGGAGGCGCGATGGAACGAGAGTGCCGGAAATGAGGACCGCCCATCCCCGGGGTCGAAGATAGGCGGTGCGCGACGGCGACGGACGCGGTCGACAACGCCACCAACCCTCCCCCGAGGGTATTCCTGGTGGCGCGAACGGAGAGGTCTCCTGGCTTCGGGCCTTCGCTCGCCTTCCCGGTTGCCCAGTGGCGACGTGAGCGAAGAGTCGGCCTTCGAGAGGCCGTGCCCGTCACAGTGGCGGGGCCGCACCGGTGTTGCACCGGTTTCCGAGCGTCCCCATTCGCGTACGACGATTGTGTAATGCCGCTCAAGAGTATGGGGACCGCCCCGGCGCCGCAAGAGCGCGCTCGAGCTCCGCCTTGAGCCGCGCGCGCTCCGCCGCATACTGCCGCCGCTCGTCGTCGGCGGTCTCCGCCTCACGCCCGGCGTAGCGCGCATCCAGCGCCGCGATGGCGTCGAGCAGGCGCTCGGGAGAACGCGACGGCGTGCGCCGCCCCGAGCGGAGCACCGCCCAGGCGGCGGTCCCAAGCGCGAGGGCGACGGCCGCCACTAGCGCCGGCAGGCCCCAACGGAACGCCGCCGCCGCCGCCGATCCGCCGAAGGCCACCACGACCGCGCCGCCTGCGGGCACCGTCCCGGTGAAGCGACGGAAGGTCCGGCCTTCGATGACCTGGCTGTCGGCCAGTGCAAGCGTCCCGCCGGTGACCCGCGCGCTCCGCTCTTCGACCAGGAGGTTGATCGGGGCGCCGCCCGGGCCCACCGGGAAAGCGATCGCCCCCCGCTTCGACGTCACGCCGTATTCGAGCGAGACCTGCTTCTGTCCGGGTGAGAGCGGCGCCAGCACCTTGACGGTGTCGCCCTGCCGGATGATGGCGTCGGGCGACAGGTCGCCCTCACCCACCTCCATGTCGCCGGTGCCCGAGGGCAGGACCAGCCGCCAGGACGGGCGCGACGAATCCGGCGCCACCCGTGCGAGCCGGCCGGCGTTCGCGAGCACGATCAGATCGAGCACCGATCGGGTGCCGTTCTGCCCGGCGCGGGGAACGACGATGTGGCGCGCTTCCACCCCGATCGGTGTGGTCGAAGAGGTGTCGTACACCACGAGGCGGATGGCGGTGTCGGGCGTGGCTGGATTGGTGGGGACCGGGGGCGAGAAGTACTCGATATCACCGTATCGCGCGCTCAGCAGGTAGAGCGCCGACGTGTCGGCGCGAAACCGGAACCGGAATCGGCCGGCGGCATCGGCGACGATCGAATCGAGTGGGCCCTGCCGGTCGCGCCCGACCCGGTGCAGCACCACCCGGGCACCCGCCACGGGGACCGTATCGACCGCGCGAGGGAGCACGACGCGGCCGGCGGCGAGGCTGGGGGCGCCGCCGGCTCGAGCGGGCGTGCCCTGCGCTGCGAGCATGCCGGAAACGCCGGTGAGGCTCAGGGCCACGGTGAGAGCGGCCTGCGCCAGCATGGATCCCTTCGCTTCGCTCAGAGTGACGGGGGGAGAGGGCGGGAATCCGCCGGCCGAGGCGGACACCCGCCGATCAGGGATTGAACTTCCCGAAGTCCTGCGGATCCATCCGTTCGAGATATTCCTTCAGCTTGTCCGCTTCGAGGGACGGATTGGGCGAGGGCTCGTCGGCCTCGACCCCGCTCTGGTCGAGGAGCTGGTCGCTGGTGAAGATCGGCGCCCGCATGCGGAGCGCGAGGGCGATGCTGTCGGACGGCCGCGCGTCGACCTGGAAGACGTGGTCGTCGCGCCGAATGAGCAGCTCGGCGAAGTAGGTGTTCTCCTTCACGGCGCTGATCACGACCCGCCGAAGATCTCCACCCAGCCCGACCAGGATCTGCTTCAGCAGGTCGTGAGTGAGCGGCCGCTGGGCCTTCATGCCCTGCAGCTCCATGGCGATCGCGCTCGCCTCCGCGGGCCCGATCCAGATGGGCAGCACGCGGGTCCCGTCCTTCTCCCGGAGGATCACGACGGGGGTGTTGGTGGTTCGGTCGAGCCCCAGGTGGGCCACCGTGACTTCGATCATGCTCGAATGATAACTCCTGGCGGAACTCCACACCTATGCCGCCATTTCTTGCACCACGTCCGACCGGTCACGACAGAGGCACAGAGCACACAGAGGTACGGCTCGTATCGTCTCTGTGTGCGCTGTGCCTCTGTGATGAAACGACCTCTGCTCGAGCTCCGACCGCTCAGGTCCCCGCGTCCCAGCTGGCCAGGTACTCCACCTGCTCGGGCGTGAGCGTATCGATCCCGATGCCCATGCTCTGCAGCTTGAGCCGGGCGATCTCCTGGTCCACCGCGACCGGCAGCCGGTGCACCGCCTTCGCCAGCGTCTTCCACTCCTTGGCGATCAGCTCGGCGGCGAGTGCCTGGTTGGCGAACGACATGTCCATCACGCTCGCGGGGTGCCCCTCGGCGGCGGCCAGATTGATCAGCCGGCCCTCGCCCAGCACCATGATCCGCTTGCCCTTGACCGTGAACTCCTCGACCATGTTCCGCACTTCGCGGCGCTCGCTGGCGATCTTGGCGAGTCCGTCGAGATCGAGCTCGACGTTGAAGTGGCCGGAGTTGGCGACGATGGCGCCATCCTTCATTTTGGCGAAGTGCTCGGGCCGGATGACGTGCAGGTTGCCGGTGAGGGTGACGAAGAGGTCGCCGATCGCGGCAGCGGCGGTCATCGGCATGACCTCGAAACCGTCCATCCGCGCCTCGAGCGCCGGGAGCGGATCGACCTCGGTGACCACCACGTGCGCGCCCGCTCCGCGCGCCCGGCTGGCCACACCGCGGCCGCACCAGCCGTAGCCGGCCACCACCACCGTGCTGCCGGCCAGGAGGAGGTTCGTCGCCCGGATAATGCCGTCGAGCGTGCTCTGTCCGGTGCCGTAGCGGTTGTCGAACATGTGCTTGGTGTTCGAGTCGTTCACCGCGACGATCGGGAACTGGAGGATCCCTTCCTTGGCCATCGCCTTGAGACGGATGACCCCGGTGGTGGTCTCTTCGGTGGAACCCCGGACCCGGGACACGAGCGCCTTTCGCTCCGCCTGGCTCAGGGTCTCGACCCACTGCCGGATGGGTGGCGCGAGGTCATCGAGCCGATTGAGCGAGATCATGTGCAGCGAGCCCACCAGGTCCGCGCCGTCGTCCTGGGTCATGTCCGGCCCGAACGCCAGGGCCGACGCGATGTGCCCGTAGTAGGTCTCGTGGTCCTCGCCCTTGATGGCGTAGACGTGGACCCCGTGATCCCGGACCAGGTGGGCCGCCACGTCGTCCTGGGTCGACAGCGGGTTGGAGGCGCACAGCGCGATCTCCGCGCCGGCCGCGCGCAGCGTCGCCATTAGGTTCGCCGTCTCGGTCGTGACGTGAAGGCACGCCGAGAGCTTCTGCCCCTTGAGCGGCTGCTCCTTGGCGAACCGGGCGCGGATCTGCCGGAGCACCGGCATCGACCGCTCCGACCACTCGGTGCGGCGCTTTCCCTCGTCGGCGAGGGCAATGTCTTTGATGTCGTACTTGGCGATCGTCGCGGGTGCGCTCATCTGCTCGGATGTCCTCATCAGCGGGCGGCCGACAGCAGTGCCTTCACGCGGTCGGTCTGTTCCCAGGTGAAAAAGTCGACTTTCTGCTGTTTTCCGTTGTCCTTGTAGACGCCGCTCACCGGCTTCCGGCCGAAGTGCCCGTAGGCGGCCGTCCGGCCATAAATTGGCCGCTTGAGTTTGAGCGCGTCAATGATGCCGCGCGGCGTCAGGTCGAAGACCTCGTCGACGAGGCGCTCGAGCCGCTCGTCGGGCATGACGCCCGTCCCGAAGGTCTGCACCATGACCGAGACCGGCCGGGCCACGCCGATGGCGTAGGCGATCTGCACCTCGCACCGCCGTGCCAGCTTGGCCTCGACGATGTTCTTCGCCACCCAGCGCGTGGCGTACGCCGCCGAGCGGTCCACCTTGGACGGATCCTTGCCGCTGAATGCTCCGCCCCCGTGGCGGGCCATGCCACCGTAGGTGTCCACGATGATCTTCCGCCCGGTCAGGCCGGCGTCGCCGTGGGGGCCGCCGATCACGAACCGTCCCGTCGGATTGACGAGAAACTTCGTCCGTCCCGCGTCGAGACCGGCCTTCTCGAGCACCGGCTTGATGACTTCCTCGATCACGCCTTCGCGGATGGTGCCGTAGGCCAGCTGCCGGCTGCCGTTCCGCTCGGCGTGCTGGGTGGAGACCACGACGGTGCGTACCGCGACCGGCCGATCGCCCTCGTACTCCACCGACACCTGGGACTTGCCGTCGGGCCGGAGCCAGTCGATCCGCGGGCCGTCGGTGCCCTTCCGCACCGCGGCCAGCCGCTCCGCGATCCGGTGCGCCAGCATGATCGGCAGCGGCATGCGCTCGCGGGTCTCGTTGGTGGCGTAGCCGAACATCATGCCCTGGTCGCCGGCGCCCTGCACCTTCTCGCCGTCCGAATCGACGCCCATCGCGATGTCCGGCGACTGGCGGTCGATCGACGTGAGCACGGCACAGGTGCGGCCGTCCATGCCGTAGGTGGCGTCGGTGTAGCCGATGTTCTCCACCGTCCGGCGGACCAGGTCGGGGATGTTGACGTAGGTCTTGGTCGTGATCTCGCCCGCGACGACCGCCATCCCGGTGGTCACCAGAGTCTCACACGCGACGCGGCCCGCCGGATCCCGCGCAAGGATGGCGTCGAGGACCGCGTCGCTGATCTGGTCGGCGACTTTGTCGGGGTGGCCCTCGGTAACCGATTCGGATGTGAAGACGTGACGCTTGGGTGCGGCCATCGATGACGGGTCCTAGCTGAAGTGAAGTGTTTTCCTGAACGCGAGTTACAGTGGCTTTCCGGGTGGCAAGGTAGCCACCCGCCCCCGCCCGGGCAACGCCGAGCCGGGATCCAGGAGCCGCACGTCGATGTATTCGCCGACCACGCTCCGGAGGGTCTCGGTCACGTCTTCGGCGCTGGCGGCCCCGAGGGCGGACTCGGCGGCCCGGGCGGCCGCCGGCTCGGGCACCGTGCGGACCACCCACTTGACCAGCGGCAGGGCCGGCGGCGAGACGCTCAGGCGCTCGTAGCCCAGGCCGAGCAGCAGGACCGCGCTGAGCGACTCCGATGCCATCTCGCCGCAGACGCTGACCGGAATACCGGCCGAGCGCCCGATCTGCAGCACCGAGTGGAGCTGGCGCACGATCGACGGATGGTGCGGTGTGAACCGGTCGGCGAGTCGCGCGTTCCCCCGATCGACCGCCAGCGTGTACTGCGTCAGGTCGTTGGTGCCGATGCTGAAGAACGCGCTCACCTCCGCCAGCCGGTCCGCGATCAGCACCGCGGCCGGGGTCTCGATCATGACGCCGACGGGCACCGACTCCGCAGCCCGGACCCCCTCCCGGCGGAGCGCCTGACCCTCCTCGAGCACGATCTCCCGCGCCATCTCCACTTCCTCGACCAGGGTGACGAGCGGCAGCATCAGCTGGACATCGCGGTCCGCGGCAGCGCGCAGCACCGCCCGGACTTGGGGCCGGAACACCTCGGGCTCGTCGAGGCAGACCCGGATGGAGCGCCACCCCAGGAACGGATTCGCCTCGGCGGGGGCCTTGAACGCCACAGGGAACTTGTCGCCCCCGAGGTCGTACGAGCGGATGATGACCGTGTGTCCATGGAACGCCGCCGCGACTCGCCGGAAGTAGTCGGTCTGCTCGTCTTCGGTCGGGAGGGCCGCCCGGCCGGTGAGCAGGAACTCCGTCCGGAGCAGGCCGACGCCCTGCGCGCCCATCCGTACCGCGTTCTCGATTTCCTCGGGCAGGTCGACGTTGCCCATCAGCAGAATCGGCTGGCCGCCGGGCGTGACCGCGGGGGCCTCCACCACGGCCTCGAGCTGGAGCTCGAGCCGGTGGCGCCGGCTCACCTGGGTCTTGGCTTCCTCGAGCTCGTCCCGGTTGGGGTCGAGCACGATGTTGCCGCTCTGCCCGTCGAGCAGCACCATCATGCCCGGCGGGATCGCGGCCATGGCGCCGACCGCGCCCATCACGGCCGGAATGCCGAGCGAGTGCGCGAGGATGGCGGCGTGCGCGGTCTTGGTGCCTTCCTCGCTGATGAGCCCCACGACATGCTCGCGATCGAGCTGGACCGTGAGCCCGGGCGAGAGCTCGTGCGCGACGACGATGACCTGCTCGTCCGCCGGCACCGACCAGAGCTCGGGTCCCGCGCCGCCCAGCAGCCGGTTGATCATCCGGAGCTGGATCGCGTGCAGGTCGGCCAGGCGCTCCCGCAGGCGCGCGGCGCCGGACCACAGGTTCCGGAGCTCCAGCGCCTTGAACTCGTACGCCGTTTCCGCGCTGAGCTTGTTGTTCCGGATCAGCGTCTCGACCGAGCCGAGAAATTCCTCGTCCTGGGCCATGAGGATCTGCGCGTCGAAGATGCGCGATTCCTCGGGACCGGCCCGCTGCAGCACGCGGTGGCCAAGATCGCGCAGGTGGCTCACGACGTAGTCCACCGCCTCGCGCGAGCCGGCGCACCTCGATCTCGACGTGCTCGGGCTTGACCGCCCGGTCGGGAACTTCGGGAAAGTCCCAGCGCACGACGAACGCCGGCGCGCAAGCCACGCCAGGCGAGACCCCGATGCCGCGGATCAGGCGCGTCATATCAGTCCTCCCCAAAGCCGCTCGCCACCAGCTCGGCCAGCGCCTGTACGGCCTGCTCCGCGTCTGGCGCCGTCGGCGCGGATGACGATCGAGCTGCCGCATTCGGCCGCGAGCATCATGACCCCCATGATACTCTTGCCGTTCACCGCCAACCCGTCCTTGGCCAGCTCGATCTCCGCCGCGAAGCTGCTCGCCAGCCGCACGATGCGGGCGGCGGGGCGGGCGTGCAGCCCCTCGCGGTTCACGATGGTCGCCTCCCGCTCGATCACAGCCCCACCCAGCGGAAGAAGAGCAGGAGCGCCATCGCGAGCAGCGCGAAGCGCACGCTCGTCAGGGACGGGCCGAACCACCGCGAGACCGACGCGCCCACCGCCGCCACCGCCAGGGCCCCGATGCCTCCGACCCAGCCGAACCCGTGGAGGAACCACCCGGCCACCAGCGCGACGGCGAAACCGACACTGGCTCCGGCCACCGGGCCGATTCGCGCCACCGCCCGGGGCACCCACGAGGCGCCGATCGCCGCACCGACCCGCATGCCGGCATCGTACCCCGTGCGGAGCGCCCACACCGCGGTCCCGAACCGGACGAGGTTGTAGAGCACCAGCAATCCGAGCACCGACCACCAGCCGGCGCCGAGCACGACCGCCGCCAGCGCCAGGCCGACCAGGGCGGGCACGAGCCCCGCCCAGAACAGCTCGTCGCCGAGGGCGCCGAGTGGGCTGCAGAGCGCGGTCCGAAGCCGCGCGATCTGCGCCCCTGGCACCGCCTCGTACTCCGCCCGCACCGTCGCGCCGAGCGCCAGCCCGGCCAGGTTGGGATTGCAATTGAAGAACTCCGCGGACCGTACGACCGCCTCGCCGTGACGCACCGGATCGACGGTCTTGAGATCCTCCAGGAGCGGCTCGGCGGCGTAGCCCATTCCCACGCCGAGCATCCGCTCGTAGTTCCACGTCCCCTGCACCGCCAGCAGCCGCAGCAGCGCGCGCCACCCGCCGGTCATCGGAGCACCGCCAGGATGGCCCCGGCCACGACGCCTGCCGCCAGCCACCGGAGCCGACTGCCCCGACCGGCGCTCCGCACCGCGCCGCCGGCCGCCGCCGAGAGCCCGGCGCCGACCGCCACCAGCGTGAGCCCGACGGCCGTCTGCCGGTCGAGGACGACCCAGCGTCCCATGGCCCAGGCGGCGAGGAGCCCAAGCGCGGTGAGCGCGAAGCCCCGCGTCGCGTCCCGCAGCAGCCCCGCGTACTGCAGCTTCCGGATCGCGCCGCTCTCCCCCGCGGCGAGCGCCGCCGCGCGCTGCTGAATCGCATGCGCGTTCCAGCGGCGCACCAGCTGGAGGCTCCATCCGCCCAACACCGCCAGGAGAAGCCCCAGACCGACGCTGAGTCCCAGCCCCAGCTCCCACGGTGCGCCCACGGCGAGCGCGGTGCCGGCCACGGTGGCCGGGCCGTAGTCCGGGTACCGCACCGCGCCGATGGGCAGCACGTCGAGCGCGAAGAGCTCCAGCACCACGCCGACCCGAAGCCCCGCCTCCACGTCGCCGGCGAGCCAGCCGGCCACGGTACCGACCACGAGCGGGCGCGACAGCATCGCCTGCGGCACGCTCACCAGGTCGAGCGCGACCACCGTGCCCCAGACCAGCAGCAGCAGCACCGCGTGCGTGGCGAGGTCGCTCACGTCAGCGCCCGAAGCGGGACGGTGGGCGACGTCGGCAGGTCCTGGGCAGTGATCTCCGCGCCCGCCGCCGACAGGGCGACGAGGCTCCGAAGCTCCTCGTCCGTCAGATAGAGATACGGCAGCCGCTCGCGCCGACCCGGCCGGTGGTGGACCCCGCCGAGATTGATGCGGTGCACCACCAGCGGATTGGCCCGGTGCAGCGCCGCCATGGTCTCGACATCACCGGTGAGGATCAGGCCGCGCCGCTCGCCCGCCTGCCACCCGGCCAGCTCCGCCGACGCCTCCGGCACGGTCGCGAACCGAATCTCGATCTCGGCCGGCACCGCCATGCGATAGAGGTCCTGCTCCCAGGGGCTGGCCGATACGCCCTCGTCCACGAGCACGATGAACTCGACGCCCAGCGGCCGTCCCCAGCCGATTACCACCTGTCCGTGCACGAGTCGGTCGTCCACCCGGCAGAGCACGATCGGCATCAGGGTACCCGGATCGCCTTCCCGCCCGCGATCGCCGCCCGCGCGGCGGCCTCGTCGAGTGCGAGCGAGCGGTGGAACACGAAGTCCACCAGCATGGCCAGGTTGACGCCGGTCACCACCTTGGCGGCGTTGCTGGCGCGCGAGGCGGTTGAGCACGGCGAAGAGGCACGAGCCGCTCGCGAGATCCACGAAGACCACGGCGGGCCCGGCACCCACTGCCTCGGCGACGCGCTCCTCGAGCGCGCCGCGGTCGCAGCCGGTGTTGGATACGGCCGTGAGGGCGCCGGTCACTCCGCTGATCTGTTCGGCCGCATCCACCAGCGCCCCGGCCAGGCTGCCCGTGACACACCACCACCCCGCGGAGCTCGTCACTCATAGTCTTCCTGGAGATACTCCCGCACCCCGCGCTGCTCCTTCATCCGCTTGATCAGCCGGGCGTTGAACGCCGCCGCGACGTCGACGCCCGAGTAGCGGAGCAGGTGCATCATCGCGACCACCTCGGAGATGACCGTGATGTTCTTGCCCGGGTTGAGGGGCACCACGACTCGCGGCACCGCGACGTCGAGGATCATGGTCTCCTCGCGCGCGAGGCCGGTGCGGTCGGTGTCCTTGGCCGTCTCCCAGTCCTCGAGCTGGACCACGACCTCGATGCGCTTCTGCTGCCGCACGGCGCGGACGCCGAACAGCGCGGGGATGTCGATCAGCCCGATGCCGCGGATCTCCATGTGGTGCGCGGCCAGCTCGTGCCCCCGGCCGATCAGCACGTCGTTGCCGCGGCGGGTGACCTGGACCACGTCGTCGGCCACCAGCCGGTGTCCGCGCTCGACCAGGTCGAGCACGCACTCGCTCTTGCCGATGCCCGACCGGCCGATGAAGAGCAGCCCGACGCCGTACACGTCGGCCAGCGAGCCGTGCAGCGTGGTCCGCGGCGCGAAGGCCTCCTCGACGATCGGGCTTGATCCGACGATAGAACTCCGCCGTCTTGAGCTTGCGAGCGGAAGACCGGCACGCTCCGCGCCCGTGCCAGCTCGAGCATCTCGGGCGGCACCTCCTGCCCCTTGGTGACGAAGATGCAGGGCAGCTCGAAGCCGAAGAACTTGGTCGAGCGTCGCCTGCCGCTCTTCCGCCGCGAGCGAGTTGAGGTAGGTGATCTCGGTCTCGCCGAAGACGTGGATCCGGTTGGGCGCGAAGCGGCCGGTGTAGCCGGCGAGCGCCAGCCCGGGGCTCGCCACCTCGGCCTCGGGCATCTGGCGGTCGAGCCCGAGGTCGCCGGTGAGCGCCTCGAGCTGGAGCGGCTCGCCGCGGCGGGAGACGAAGTCGCGGAGCCGGAGCATCAGCCGATCTGTGGGCTCGGCGTCGCGCGAACGGCGCGAGCGGGGCGCGACCTTGTCGAGCTGGCGGCGCAGCTTCTCCTCGGCGCGGTCCAGCGCCGACCGGTGATCGTCGCCCTCGCCCCGGGCCACGAGCAGCTCGCCGCGCGACGCGTGCAGCCGGAGCTCGGCCGTGGCCCGGCCTCCGTCCATGTCGAACACCACCGCCGATTCGATGGGCCGGTGGGCCAGCGCGCCCAGCCGCTCCACCACGGACAGGGCGTGCTCGCGCAGGATCTCGGAGATCTCGCAGTGACGGGCGGTGATCGTGGTCAGCATGGCACGTTCCTCCTGGCTCAGGCGCCACCCGAGCCGGCGATGATGTCGTGGAGATGTCGCTCCGTGTCAGTCGCGGTACGATCCCAGGTGAGGCTCTCGGCGAAGCGGCGGGCGCCGGCACCGAGCGTGGCCACGCGGGCCGGTGACTCGGCCAGCTCCAGCAGCCGGACCGCCAGCGCCTCCACGTCTCCGTGCGGCACCAGGTAGCCGGTCTCGCCGTGCCGAACCGAATCGCGCAGTCCGGGACTGTCGGAGGCCACCGACGGTGTCCCGCACGCGGCGGCCTCGACCACCGTGATCCCCCAGCCCTCCTTGGGTGAGGGGAAGACGTTCGCCCAGGCCCGCCGCAGCAGCTCGATCTTGTCGGGCTCGGTCACGAAGCCGCGGAAGCGGACCGCCGCCGACAGTCCCAGCTCCGCCGTGAGCCGCTCGAGCTCCCGGCGGTAGTCGCCGGTGCCGGCGATGTCCATCGAGAGGTCGGGTCGCCGCGCGCGGGCGAGTGCCAGGGCGCGAATGGCGAAGCTGATTCCTTTATAACGCTTCAACCGCCCTACATACAAGAAGGTCGGGGCCGCGGCGCGCTTGCCGTCCGGGGCGGGCGTATAGCGCGCGCCGTCGACGCCCGGATGGATCACCCGGATCCGTCCGCCGGGCACCCCGCGCGCGACCAGATCGTCGCGGGTGCTCTCGCTGATCGCGTGGAACTCCGCCCGGGCGATAGGCGCGAGCCAGCGGTCGCTCCGCCAGCCCAGACCGTGGCGGCCATCGGCCACGGCGCCTCCTCGAACGCGGTCGTCCCGAACAGATGCGGCACGATGGCGCAGAACGGGCGGTCGGTCACGCCCGTGAGAAAGAGCGGCAACTTGTTGATGTCCTCGACCACCACGTCCGCCGCCTCGGCCCGAAGCGCGCGCCGCACCGCACCGCGGCCGAGCAGCGCGAAGCTGTGCCGGGCGCCGGTGCGCTCGACCGCGATGCCGTCCAGCGTCACCCGCCGGTCCGCGCCCGGCCAGCCCGAACAGACCAGCCGCACGCGGTGCCCGCGCGCGGCGAGCCGACCGAAGATCTCGAACAGGTGAATCTCCGCCCCGCCCGCGTGCGGGTTCTCGCGGTCCTGCCAGTTGACGACGAGCACGTTCACAAACGGCCGAGCGCCCGCGCGATCCCGTCGAGGACGCCGTTCACGAATCCCGGCGCCCGCGCGCCCCCGAACCAGTGCGCCAGCCGCACCGCCTCGTCGATCGCGACCTTGGGCGGTACCTGGCCGCGCCGGAGCTCGAGAATACCGAGGCGGAGGATGTTGCGCTCGACCACCGCGATCCGGCTCAGACGCCAGTTCTCGCTCGCGCGCGCGGCCTCGGCGTCGATCGACCCCACATCGGTGATCACACCCTGCGCCAGCTCCTCGGCACGATCGAGAATGAGCGGCTCGGGCCCGGTCAGCCGGGAGAGGCCGGTCGCGACGCCGGGCACCGGCGGCGCGCCCTGCATCTCCCACGCATAGAGCAGCTGCAGCGCCCGCGCGCGGCTCTTGGTCTCGTCCCTAAGCATCGACGGCTCGGAGCTGAGCGATGACGTCGGCGGCCTGGAGCGCCGCTGCCGCGGCCTCGTGTCCCTTGTTGCCGGCGCTGCCGCCGGCCCGGTCCACCGCCTGCTGCATGGTGTCCACGGTGAGCACGCCGAACCCGACGGGGAGCGCGTGCGCGACCGCGACCGCGTTGAGGCCCCGGGCCGCCTCGCCGGCCACGTAGTCGAAATGCGGCGTGTCGCCGCGTACGACGGCGCCGAGTGCCACGAGGCAGGCGTAGCGCCGGGTCCCGGCCGCCGCGGCCGCCGCCACCGGAAGCTCGAACGCGCCCGGGACCCAGATGATATCCACCGCGTCGCGCTCGAGCCCCGCCTCCGCGCAGCAGGCGAGCGCCCCTTCGAGGAGCCGGCTGGTGATCAGCTCGTTGTAGCGGCTGGCGAGGATCGCCACGCGTCCCACGGCGCGGAGGCGACAGGTGAATTCGGGCACGGTCAGTGGGCGAGCAGGTGGCCGAGCTTGTCGCGCTTCACCTGCAGGTAGCCGGTGTTCTCCTGGTTGGGGTCGGTCACGAGGGGCACCCGCTCGACGATCTGCAGCCCGTACCCCTCGAGACCCACGAGCTTGCGCGGGTTGTTGGTCATCACGCGGATCGAGCTGAGCCCGAGGTCGAGCAGGATCTGCGCACCGATGCCGTAGTTGCGGAGGTCGGGCGTGAAGCCGAGCCGCTCGTTGGCCTGCACGGTGTCGGCCCGGCGTCCTGCAGCGCGTACGCCCGGAGCTTGTTGAGCAGGCCGATCCCCCGCCCTTCCTGGTCGAGATACACGATGGCGCCGCGGCCCTCGCGCGCGATAATCTCCATCGCCCGGTGGAGCTGAGCCGCAGTCGCAGCGCAGCGAGCCGAACACGTCGCCGGTGAGGCACTTCGAGTGCATGCGGACGAGCACGTTGGGCTGGCCGGCCACCTCGCCGTAGACCAGCGCGATGTGCTCCGCGCGGTCCACATCGTTCTGGTAGCCGATGATGGTGAACTCGCCGAAGTCGGTCGGGAGCCGCGCCTCGGCCACGCGATGGACCAGCCGCTCGGTCTGGAGCCGGTAGGCGACCAGCTGGGCGACCGTGACGAAGGTCAGGTGATGCTGCGTCGCCAGCGTCTGCAGCTCGGGCCGGCGCGCCATCGACCCGTCGGGGTTGAGGATCTCGCAGATGACGCCGGCGGGCACGAGGCCGGCGAGCCGCGCGAGATCGACGCTCGCCTCGGTCTGGCCGACGCGCTGCAGCACGCCGCCGGGCCGGGCGCGGAGCGGGAAGATGTGGCCCGGCCGCCTGAGGTCGGACGGGATCGTGGCAGGATCGATGGCGACGTGAATGGTGGTGGCGCGGTCGCTGGCGCGAGATGCCGGTGGTGACTCCGAAGCGGCGCTCGGCGTCGATGCTCACGGTGAAAGCGGTCGAGAGCTCCTCGGTGTTCCGGTCGGTCATCTGCGGCAGGCCGAGCTGGTCGCAGCGCTCGCCGGTGAGCGCGAGGCAGATGAGCCCGCGGCCGTGCAACGTCATGAAGTTGATCATCTCGGGCGTGACGAGCTCGGCCGCGCAGACGAGGTCGCCCTCGTTCTCGCGGTCCTCGTCGTCGGCGACGATGATGATCTTGCCGTTGCGCAGGTCGTCGATCGCCTGCTCGATGGTGCCGAAGGTGCTCATGACGCTCCCAGATCGCCGCGGGCGCGAAGCAGCTGGGCCACGTACTTGCCGATCGTGTCCGACTCCAGATGGACCCGATCCCCCGCCTCTCGCTCCCCCAGCGTAGTGTGCTGTAAGGTAAACGGAATGAGGGAGATCTGGATCACGCCCGGCACCGGGATCGCGTTGACGGTGAGGCTCACGCCGTCGACCGCAATCGAGCCGAGCGGCACGGAGACTCGGGCCACCTCGGTGGGGACGCGGAGGTCGAGCAGCCTCGCGTCGCCCCGCTCCCCCACCCGCTGGACAGTACCGACTCCGTCCACGTGGCCTTGCACCAG
This sequence comes from uncultured Gemmatimonadales bacterium, assembly GCA_963840215.1. Lineage (GTDB taxonomy): Bacteria > Gemmatimonadota > Gemmatimonadetes > Gemmatimonadales > GWC2-71-9 > CAVVWJ01. The sequence goes on from CAWIYG010000001.1 coordinate 17,386, forward strand.
GTGCCCGCCGAGCCGGTCGCCGGACCGCAGCGCGCGCTCGAGATTCAGTCGGCGCCCAACATCGTAAGTCTCGAAATTGGTACGCTCTAGCGACGTCCGTATAATGTGGGTTGTGAACTCACCAGGCGCCACCGACTGCGCCGTCAGGCAGGCTCCGTCCACCGCGACGCTCTCGCCCGGCACCAATCCCTCGTACTCACAGGCGATGACGAGCTCGAACCCTCCGTCCCCCGGGACTCGGCGGCGCACCTGGCCGATCGCGGTGATGATACCGGTAAACATCAGGGTCGGTCGAGCACGAGCAGGGTGTCGTCGCCCAGCGCGCGCCGCTCGGTCACGCGCCAGCGCGCGGCCTGGTCAAGTGGCGTGGTTGGAAGTCCCGCGACCGCCGGGACGGCGCTCACGCCCAGCCAGAGGGGTGTCTGCACCCAGTAGTAGCGGTCGACCAGTCCTTCCGCGAGCAGCGCGCCCGCTAGGCGTCCGCCGCCCTCGACCAGCAGCGACGTCACGCCGTCCTCCCGGAGGGCGCGTAACGCCTCGACCAGCCCCCGGGCCCGGACGATGGCGACGCCCGCCGCCTCCAGCGGCGCCAGCCGCTCCGGCTTGGCCAGGGCCGACACGACGACCATCGTCGCCGTCTCACGCGCGGTGCGGACCAGGCGGAGCGACGGGGGGACGTCGCCGTCCGCGGCGAAAATGACACGCCGGGGCGGCATCCGCGGCACGAGCGGGCCACGAACCGTGAGCGAAGGATCGTCGGCCCGGGCGGTGACGCCGCCGATTGCCACGGCGTCGAAGCCGGCCCGGAGCCACTGCACGAAATCACGCGCCGGCTGCGCCGACAGCCAGCGCGAGTGACCGTTGGCGTCGGCGATCCGGCCGTCGATCGTCGTCGCCAGCTTGAGGGCGACATACGGTCGCGAGCGGTCGCGATGGAGATGGAGGAAGATGGCGTTCTGGGCCGCAGCCTCGTCGGCCATCTGGCCCAGCTCGACGTCGATGCCGGCCGCGCGGAGCCGCGCGGCGCCGCCTGCGGCGACGAGGTTTGGGTCGGCCACGGCCGCGACCACGCGCCGCACGCCCGTCGCGAGCAGTGCGTCGGTACAGGGTGGCTGCTGGCCCTGATGAGCGCACGGCTCGAGAGTACACACGACCGTTGCGCCTCGGGCCCGCTCACCGGCGGCGGCGAGCGCCATCGGCTCGGCGTGGCTCCCTCCGAACTCCGCGTGCCACCCCTCGCCGACGATGCCGTCGGCGGCCAGGACGACGGCGCCAACGAGCGGATTGGGCTGGACCCGGCCCCAGCCCCGCCAGGCGAGCTCGATGGCCCTGGCCATCGCGTCCCGCTCCGTCACTCGACGCGGCTCCGTCAGGCGCGGGCGAAGCGAACGCCGGCGCTGCCTCGGCGGATCTCGCCCATGACCCACGTGGCGACGCCCGCCGCCCGCGCCGCCGCCTGCGCCGCGGTCACGCCTTCGGCCGGCAGCGCCGCGATGAGCCCGACGCCGAGGTTGAAGACGTCTCGCATCTCCTCGGTCGAGACCGGCCCGGCCTGCTGCAGCGTGACAAAGAGTGGCGGCAGCTCCCAGGAGGACGGATCCACGACCGCCTCGCATCCCTCGGGGAGCACCCGGACCAGATTGCCGGGAATACCGCCACCGGTGATGTGCGCCAGCGCGTGCACTCGGCCGAGCACGGGCCGGACGCTCGCGGCGTAGCTCTGATGGACCGCGAGGAGCGCGTCCGAGACCGTCCGGCCGGTGGCGCCGAGCGGATCGCCGAGGCCCAGCTTCATTCGTTCGAAGATGATGCGCCGCGCGAGCGTGTAGCCGTTGGTGTGGAGCCCGGTGGAGGCATACCCAAGCAGCACGTCCCCGGGCACGACCGCGTCGCCGTGCAGGGCCTCGTCCTCCTCGACCACGCCGATGATCGTGCCAGCCAAATCGTACGTGCCGGGCTGGTACAGCCCCGGCATCTGCGCGGTCTCGCCGCCGGCGAGCGCCATGGCATGGACGCGACATCCGCGAGCGATGCCCTCGACCAGCCCGGCGATCTGCTCGACCGTGAGGCCGGACCCGGCGATGTAGTCCATGAATGCGATCGGGGTCGCGCCGTGGACCAGGATGTCGTTGACGCTGTGGTTGACGAGGTCCTCGCCCACCGTGTCGAACCGGCCGGCCTGGAGGGCCACCATCACCTTGGTCCCGACGCCGTCGGTGCTGAGCACCAGGGTCGGCCGCCGCATGCCTGCCGGGATCCGCACCATGCCGCCGAACGCGCCGACCTTGCCCACCGAGAGTGCCGTGCGAGTCCCGGCGACCGCCACCCCGATGCGCGCCTTGGCCTCGTCCGCGCTCCCGAGGTCCACTCCGGCGGCGGCGTACTCGCCCGCGGATGTCACGCGAGCGCCTCCGCGAGGCTCACGTGCGTGAGATCGGTGAACGCCTTCACCCGGGTCTCGACGTCGGCCAACGTCACCTTCTCGAAGCCGCGGATGCCGAACTGCTCGACGGCGTAGGAGCCCATGGTGGCGCCCACGACCATCGCGCGTCGGATGTTCTCGTCCGACACGGAGCCGGTGCGGGCCAGGTACGCCATGAACCCGCCGGCGAACGCGTCCCCGGCACCGGTGGGATCGAACACGTTCTCGAGCGGGAAGGCCGGCACGTAGAACGTCCGCGTGGGCTCGATCAGCAGCGCGCCATACTCGCCCTGCTTGATCACCACCCGCTTGGGCCCGTGCCCCAGGATCCACCGCCCGGCGCGGTGGATGTTCCAGTCGCCGCTCAGCTCGCGGGCCTCGCCGTCGTTGACCATCAGGACGTCGACCCGGCTCAGCAGTTCGAGGAGCTGGGCCTTCTTGCTCTGGATCCAGTAGTTCATCGTGTCGCAGACGACCAGCTTCGGATTGCGCACCTGACTCAACACGCCGATCTGGAGCTCGGGGTCGATGTTGCCGAGGAACAGGAACTCCGCCGAGCGGAACGACTCGGGGAGCTTGGGCTGGAAGTCGGCGAATACGCCGAGCCGGGTTTCGAGCGTCTCGCGGCTCTGGAGGTCGTAGGAGTACTTCCCCTTCCAGCGAAAGCTCTCGCCGGCGGCGTGCTCCACACCGCTCCAGTCGATGCCGCGCGGGGCGAGCCGTTCGAGCTCGGCCACCGGGTAGTCGCTGCCGACCACGCCCACGACCTGCACCGGGTGCAGCAGCGAGCCGGCCACGCTGAAGTACACCGCGGAGCCCCCGAGCGCGTCGGCGGTCTCGCCGAAGGGCGTGAAGATCGAGTCGAGCGCGATACTGCCGACGACGAGCAGGGTCATCCGATCACATCCGGTCGGGGGCGGTGAGGCCCAGCAGGGCCAGAGCGTTGGCGAGGACGGTCCGCGCGGCCCGCGCGAGCAGCAGGCGGGCCTGCTCCGTGGCCGGTCCTTCGGGCGCGCCGACGGCGCGGGTATGGTGGTACCAGCCGTGGACGACCGTGGCGTACTCGTGGAGGAAGACGGTGATGCGATGCGGCTCCCGCTCGCGGGCCGCCTTCTCGACCACCTCGGGAAAAGTCACCATCTTCTTCAGCAGCTCGGCATCCTGCGCCGCGGGCAGCGCGGCCGGGTCGAGCAGGCCGGTCAAGCTGTCCGGCGTGCGCTCCGCCGTGCGGAAGATCCCGCTCAGGCGCGCATGCGCCATCTGGACGTAGAACACCGGGTTCTCGTCGGTCTGGCGCTTGGCAAGATCGAGGTCGAAGTCGAGCGGGCTGGCACCCTTCCGCATCAGGAAGAAGTAGCGCGCCGCGTCCACGCCGACCTCCTCGTACAGGTCGCGGAGGGTGACGAATTCGCCGCTCCGCTTCGACATCTTCACCTCTTCGCCCCCGCGCACCACCTTCACCAGCTGCACCAGGGCGACGTCGAAGAACTCCGGCGGATAGCCGAGCGCCTGGAGCACGGCGCGCATGCGGGGGATGTACCCGTGGTGGTCCGCGCCCCACACGTCGATCACCCGGTCGAAGCCACGATCGTGCTTGTCGATGTGGTAGGCGATATCGGGCACGAGGTAGGTGAAGCTCCCGTCGCTCTTGCGGAGCACCCGGTCCTTGTCGTCGCCGAAGTCGGTGGTGCGAAGCCAGAGCGCCCCTTCGGCCTCGAAGGTGAGCCCGCGCTCGGCCAGCAGGCGGAGCGCGCGCTCCACGCGGCCGGAGTCGTAGAGGGCCTGCTCCGACGACATGACATCGAACCGGACGCCGAACTCGGCGAGGTCGCGATCCTGCTCGAGGCGCTGCATCCGGAGCGCGATGACCCGACACCGGCGCACGCCCTCGTCCTCCGGCAGCTCGGCGAAGGCGAGACCCTCCTGATCGAGCACCTCGCGCGCGCTCTCCTTGAGGTACGCGCCGTGGTACCCGCCCTCGGGGATCGCCGACAGATGGCCGGCCAGCTCGCGTACCCGGGCCCACAGGCTCTGGGCCACCCGGTCGATCTGCACGCCGGCGTCGTTGATGTAGAACTCGCGCGTGACGCGGTGACCGGTCCACTCGAGCAGCGCGGCGATGGCGTCGCCCAGGGCGGCGCCGCGACCGTGTCCCACGTGCAGCGGGCCGGTGGGGTTAGCGGACACGAATTCGACGTTCACGTCGACGCCCGTGCCGCCGGTGCTCCGACCGTAGGCCGGCCCCTGGTCGAGGATGGCCCGGTGAGCCGACGCGAGCTGATCCTCGGCCAGCCAGAAGTTGATGAAGCCCGGGCCCGCGATCTCGGTGCGCGCGACGAGCGCGCTCGAGAGCTGGAGCTCCTCGAGCACGCGTTCGGCGGTGGTGCGGGGGTTGGCGCGCTCGCGCTTGGCGAGCACCATGGCGAGGTTGGTGGCGAGGTCGCCATGACCCGCGTCGCGGGGCCGCTCGAGCACGAACTCCACACCGTCGGCACCGAGTTGCGAGGCCACCCTCGCGAGCTCGGCGCGAAGCGCGTCGCTCACTCGGAGGCGGCCTTTCCCTCGCGGCGGCTCTTGGCGGGCCTGGTCTCCGCCTTCGACTCGCCCTTGGGTGCGGGCCTGGCGTCAGCCTTGCCGCCGTCGGCCTTGGGCGCTTCCGCCTTGGGTGCGTCCGACTTGGACTCGGCGGCGGGCTTCTCCGACTCCGCCTTGCGTGGCCCCTTGCCGTCCTTGCCGTAATCGGTGATGTAGAAGCCGGAGCCCTTGAACACGAGCGCGGCGCCGCCCGAGATCTTCCGCGTGGCCGTCTTGCCGCAGGTGGGGCACTTGGCCCGCGGCTTGTCGGTCATCTTCTGGAACTTCTCGAAGCGGTGCCCGTCGGGGCACTCGTACTCATAGGTCGGCATGGCAGCTCGCTGGAGGTAAACGAAATCAGCGGCTAAACTTAGCCTGCTGTGGCGGGCTCTTCAAGGCGAGTGGCACACCGTTCACCACAGAGGCACAGAGAGGACGGAGGGTTCAATAGCCGTTGACGACACGCCGTACGCCGCGGACGAGTGTTTCAGCATTGAAGTTGATCAATAGGCCGCGGCGGAGTTGGAGAAGCTTGAGGTAGGTCAGAAGTTGCGCGTGGTGAATTGGATTTAGGGCCTCAACGGACTTCTCTTCCACCACGAGCCGTCGCTCGACGACGAAGTCGACGCGATACGCCGCAGGTACGATGGTACCCTTGTACTTCAGCGGAACCGCCACCTGCTCCACACAGCAGAGGCCCCGCAGCTTGAACTCGTGGGACAGGCACGCCTGGTAGCTGGACTCCAAGAGCCCTGGGCCGAGCGCGCGATGTACTTCGATCGCCGAGCTAATGACTTGCCTGGACAGCACCCAATCGTCCGGATGGCCTCCCTGATTACCCGCCGTGTACTCTGTGCCTCTGTGGTGAAACATGAGCCATGGTGTATGCACCATCGCACCGATGCGAACCGAATCCATGCTTTCAAGCCCAGAGTCACGCCGGCCGATACACCCCCCACACTTCGCGCAGGGTGTCGCTGATCTCACCCAGCGTGGCCCGGGCACGCACGGCGTCGAGGACAGGTGGCATGAGAGGTATCGTGCCCGCTGCGGCGGCGCGGAGAGCTGCCAGCGCGGCCAAAACACTGGCCTGATCACGGCGGCGGCGAGTCTCGGCCAGGCGGGCCCGCTGTTGGGTCTCCAGAGCCGAGAAGTCGGGGGCCTCGATCACGGGCGGCGGGGAGCCGTCGGTGAAGCGGTTGACGCCGACCACGACCATCTCACCCGACTCCTGCGCCTTCTGGACTTCGTACGCGCTCCTCGCGATGGCCTCCTGGAAGAAGCCACGCTCGATCGCGCGCGCCGCGCCCCCCAGCGCGTCCACCTCCGCGATGAGCGCCCGTGCGCCGGCTTCGATCGCGTCCGTCAGGCTCTCGACGTAATAGCTCCCGCCAAGCGGATCGACCACCTTCGCCACCCCGCTCTCATAGCCGATGATCTGCTGGGTGCGAAGCGCCAGCGTCGCCGACTCCGTCGTCGGCAGCGCGAGCGCTTCGTCGTACCCGTTGGTGTGGAGTGACTGGGTCCCGCCGAGCACCGCCGCCAGCGCCTGCACCGTCACCCGGACGACATTGGTGAGCGGCTGCTGGGCCTGCAGGGTGACGCCGCCGGTCTGGGTGTGGAACCGGAGCCGCGCGGTGGCGTCGCCCGCGCCGAACCGCTCGCGGACCAGTCGCGCCCAGAGCCGGCGCGCGGCCCGGAACTTGGCCGCCTCCTCGAACAGGTCGTTGTGGCTCGCGAAGAAGAACGAGAGCCGCGGCCCGAAGCTGTCCACCGCGAGGCCGGCCTCGACCGCGACCCGCACGTACTCGAGCGCGTTGGCGAGGGTGAACCCGACCTCCTGGACCGCGGTGGCCCCCGCCTCGCGCATGTGGTAGCCGCTGATCGAGATCGGGTTGAAGCTCATGCCCTCCTCGCCCACGAAGCGGAAGATGTCCGCCACCAGCCGGAGCGACGGCGCGGCCGGATAGATGTACGTCCCGCGGGCGATGTACTCCTTGAGCACGTCGTTCTGGACCGTGCCCGTGAGCTTGGCGCGCGCCACGCCCTGCTCCTCGCCGACCACGACGTACATGGCGAGCAGAATCGCGGCGGTGGCGTTGATCGTCATCGACGTGGAGACGCGGTCCAGCGGGATCTCCAGGAAGAGATCGGCCAGATCGTCGACGGTATCGATCGCGACGCCCACCCGGCCCACCTCGCCCTGCGCCATCGGATGGTCCGAGTCGTAGCCCATCTGCGTCGGCAGATCGAACGCCGTCGAGAGCCCCATCTGCCCGGCGGCGAGCAGCTGCCGGAACCGCCGGTTGGTCTCCTCGGCCGTCCCGAAGCCGGCATACTGGCGCATGGTCCAGAGCCGGCCGGCGTACATGTTGGGGTAGACGCCCCGGGTGAAGGGGAATTCGCCCGGGCGGCCGAGGTCGCGCGCGGGGTCGCCGGCCCAGTCGCCGGGACCGTACACCGAAGCGGTCACAAGGCGGGCTGCGAGACCGCGCCGCTCACGCGCGCTGAGTCGCTGACGCGGCGGATCGTGTCGGCCACGAACCCCACGTCCTCCCGGCTGCCGATCACCAGCGGCGTGCGCTGATGGAGCTGCTGGGGCACGATGTCGAGGATCCGGTTGATCCCGTCCGTGGCGCTCCCCTCGGCCTGCTCGGCGATGAACGCCATGGGGCTCGCCTCGTAGAGCAGGCGCAGCTTGCCGTTGGGATTCTTGCTGTCGGCCGGATAGAGGAACACGCCGCCGTTGATGAGATTGCGGTGGAAATCCGCCACCAGCGAGCCGATGTACCGGCTGTTCTTGGGCTTCACGCCGTCGGGAATGTCGCCCTTCAACCCGCGCACGGCGGACTGCACGCCCCGGTCCCACCGGCCGAAGTTGCTCTCGTTGACGCTGTAGTAGGTCCCTACCCGGGGCGTGACGATGCGTTCGTGCGAGAGCAGGAACTCGCCGATCGTGGGATCGAGCGTGAACCCGTGCACGCCCTGCCCCGTGGTGTACACCAGCATCGTGCTGGAGCCATACATCACGTAGCCGGCCGACACCTGATGGCAACCCGGCTGGAGCACGTCGGCCACGGTGCCCCGGCCCTCCATGCTGAGCCGGCGGTGGATGCTGAAAATCGTGCCGACCGCCGAGTTGACGTCGATGTTGGAGGAGCCGTCGAGGGGATCGAACAGGACCGCGTACTTGCCGACCGCGTTTTCGGGCGGCACGGGGATGATGTCCTCGTCCTCCTCGGAGCCCATGACGCACACCCGGCCGGTGTGCTTCAGGCAGTTCTTCATCGTCTCGTTGGCCAGGACGTCCAGCTTCTGCTGCTCTTCGCCCTGGACGTTCTCCGAGCCCTGCTTCCCGAGGATGTTGACCAGGCCCGCCCGCCGGATCGCTGCGGCGATGATCTTGGCCGCCAGGGCGATGTCGTAAAGCAAGTTCGACAGCTCCCCCGTGGCCTCGGGGTAGCGGTCTTCCGCGTCGAGAATGAACCGCTCGATGGTCGTGACCGACGTCTGCACGAAGCCCCCGGGTGTCTGTGAGTCAGCCGCTAGCGCACGTCATACGTCTCGAGTCCCGCGTTCGACCGCACCGTCATGCTCCGCCCGTCGGTGACGACGGTGATCGTTCCCTCGCGATCCGTCCGGTGCACCGCCACGCCATGGGCTCGAAGCCGCGCGAGGGTGGGTGGCGCCGGATGCCCGTAGTCGTTCCGGCCTAGCGAGATCACGGCCACCGCGGGCGCGAGCGCGACGAGCCATTCGTCGCCCGTGCTCCCACGGCTGCCGTGATGCCCCACCTTGAGCAGGTCCGCTGGGCGAAGCCGGCCCAGCATGGCCGCCTCGGCGGGGAAGCCCGCGTCGCCGGCGAAGAGCGCCTGAAAGTCGCCGTACTCGACCAGGAGGACGAGCGAGTCTTCGTTGACGTCCTCGCCCCACCCGGTCCAGTCGTCCCGGGGATGCAGGACCGTGGCGCGGACGCCGTCGAGCTCGAACCGGTCGCCGAGGCGGGCGGGGTGCCAGGGCACGCCGCGGGCGAGGAGGCCATCGAGAAACCGGGCGTACCGCGAGTCGGCGACGTCCGCGCCGGGCTCGATCACCAGTCCCGTCGGGAAGCGCGCCAGGACGGACGGCAGGCCGCCGAGATGATCGGCGTGAGCGTGGGAGACGACCGCAAGCGTCAGGGAGCGCGCGCCCTGCCGCTGGAGAAACGGAGCCACCACGCGCCGCCCGGCATCGGCCGTTTCGCTGGCCGGGCCGGCGTCCACGAGGATCCACCGGCCGGCCGGCGTGCGGATCACGGCGGCATCCCCCTGCCCCACGTCCAGAAAATGTAACGTGAGGCTCGGGCCGCCGTCACCCACGCGACCGAGCGGCGCGCGCGCCAGCCCGATCCAGACCACGGCGGTCACCGCCCAGGTGGCTCGCCGCGCCGCCTCGTGTGGGGTGTTGCGCGGCGCGGTGACCCAGAGGCCGGTCGCGAGCGCCACCAGCCACGGACCGGCGCCGGCCGCCGTGCCGGCCTCGATCAGCTGGTGGCCGCCGGGAATCGCCGCGCCGGCGTTGGCGAGAAGCTCGAGGAGGTGCAGCGTCAGTCCGGCGCCGGCCGCGAATGGACGCGCGAGCGGCGCGACGACAGGCTCGAGCAGCAGGCTCACCAGCACGCCGGGCACGGCCACGGCCGCGATGGGAATCGCCGCGAAATTGAGGACCACGCCGATGGGCGCCACCGTGCCGAGAGACCAGGCGGTGATCGGGGCCGTGGCGAGCGTGGCGCCCACGGACGAGCCCAGCGTGCGCCAGCCGAAGCTGCGGCCGAGCGCCCCGTCGGTCCAGCGGCTGAAGCGCGTCGCACCCCAGAGCGCCGTGGCCGAGAGCCAGCCTCCCAGGTCGAGCGCCGCCCACGGGTCGATCAGCAACACCGCGAGACAGGTGGCCGACAGCAGCTCGTCTCCGCGCACGTGTCGTTGCCGCACCCGGCAGCGTGCCAGCACCGCCGCGAGCGCCGCGGCCCGCGTCGCCGGCGCCGGCCAGCCGAGAAAGGCCACGTAGCCCGCGCTCACGACGGCCGCGATCACGAGTGCCCGCTCCCTCCGCGCCCGGAGCAGTCGCGCCACCAGGAACACCCACGCCCCGATGAGGCCTACGTGGAAGCCCGAGATGGACAAGAGGTGGACCAGGCCCGATTGAGCGAAGCGGTCCTGCAGCTCGGGATCGATCGCCCCACGGCGTCCCAGCATCAGGGCATCCACCAGCGGCGCCCGCGCACCGTAGAGCGCTCGGCTGGACCGGGTGATGACGGTGCGAAGCCGCTCCGACGGCGAGGGAGTGCCCTGCCCCGCACCGGCACCGGCCACGAGCAGCAGGCCGCCCGCCCGGCCCGCCGGGCCGGGCCGGGGCATCCAGGTGGCCTCGACCCGGATCGTGACGCCGGCCGGCCGCGGATCGCCCCGCGGCCAGCGGGCGGGGATCGAGCCGCTGCACCCGGCCTTGACCGGCACCACCTCGAGCCGGCCACCCTCCGCCGGCGCCGGCTCGCGAAGCCGGACTGTCATGGTGAGGCGGCCGCCAGGGAGACGCGCGGCGCAGCTACCCGCGTGCGCTACCCAGGCGAGCTCGGCGCTGCCCCGGCCCAGCGTGGCGGCCACCGCCAGCAGAAACGGCAGCGGCCGCATCGTGGCCACCGCCCCCGCCATCGCCAGGCTCAGGAGCAGGAACGCGGCGACCGGCGCCCCGAAATGCAGAAGGCCGGTCGCGAGACCGGCCCAGTACGTCAGCGTGAGGAGAATCGCCGGCCGCGTCACCGCGGCGGCTCGGCGGTCAGGTCGGGCGACCGCCCCGCTTGGCCCCGCACCGTGGCGAGAGGGAGATCCGCCGCAGCCCGTCCATCATGGCGACGTCGATCGGCGCCCGGCTCTGATCCTTTTCCAGGCTGACCTCGGTGATCACCGAACCCTGCATGCTGGAGACGTACCGCGCCGGCACGCGGTTGAGGGCGTACACCATGGCGTCGTCCCGGCAGATGTCGCAGCCACAGAAGTCCGGAAAGCGCGACAGCAGCGATTCGTACGAGGCCTGAACGTGTTCCTCGGTCAGATTGTGGATCACAGGACCGCCAGTGCGGGCAGAACGACCGCCCCGGTGAAGGTGGAGCCGGTGGTGCCGGTGAGCCGGCAGGTGTGATATTCGCCGGCCGCCGTGGGAGGAAGATCGAGCAGCACCGAATGGTTGCCGCGCGTGCGCCCGAGCATGAGGTCGCCGCGCCGTGCGGGCCGCTCCACGAGGACCTCGTGCACCTGGCCCACGCGGGCGACGTTCTTCCGGCGGGAGTTGGCCCGGACGGTCTCGATGAGCCGCTCGAGCCGGGCCGACGCGACGTCGTCGGGGACGTGGTCCCGCAGGCGAACGGCCGGCGTGCCCTCGCGGACGGAATACTTGAACGTGTAGGCGTCGTCGAAATCCGCATCGGTGACGAGGGTGAGCGTCTCCTCGAACTGCGCCTCGGACTCTCCGGGGAAGCCGACGATGATGTCGGTCGAGAACGTGATGCCGGGCACCGCCGACCGGAGCGCCGCCATGACCTCGAGATAGCGCTGCCCGGGTGTAGCGCCGAAGCATCCGGCGAAGCACGGCATCCGACCCGCTCTGGACGGGCAGGTGCACGTGCTCACAGATCGCGGGCGTGGACGCCATGGCGTCGATCACGCGCTCGGTGAACTCGGTGGGGTACGGGCTGGTGAACCGGAGGCGGCGGATGCCGTCCACGGCGCCGACGGCGCGAAGCAGATCCGCGAAGTCGTGCACGCCGTCGTGGTAGCTGTTGACCGTCTGGCCCAGCAGCGTCACCTCGGTGGTGCCGCCCGCGGCCAAAGCCTCCACCTCGCGGACCACATCCTCGAGCCGGCGGCTCCGCTCGGGCCCCCGCGTGAATGGCACGATACAGAAGGTGCAGCGGTAGTCGCAGCCGCGCTGTACCGTGACGAACGCCGTCGGACTCTTTTCCCGCACCGGTGGGACGTCCTCGTAGTGCTCCCAGTCGCGGAACTCCACGTCGGTGGTGCGCTGCCCGTGACCGGCCAGACCGATCAGCTCCGGCAGGTTGCGGTACGCGTCCGGCCCGACGACGAGGTCCACCTTGGGCACGCGCGCCAGCAGTGCCGGGCCGAGGCGCTGCGCCATGCAGCCGACGACGCCGAGCACGTCGCCAGGGCGCTTGTGGCGCTGCAGCTCTCCCATCCGGCCGATCACCCGCTGCTCGGCGTTGTCGCGCACCGCGCAGGTGTTCACCAGCATGACCTCCGCCTCTGCCGGCTCCTCGGCGCGCGTGAACCCGGCGCGGCCCAGCACTCCGAACATGAGCTCGGAGTCGGCGACGTTCATCTGGCAGCCGTAGGTCTCGATGTAGACGCGCTTCATGGAGCCACGGGGTGAGGGATCCTGGAAAGATATCCCGTCACGGCCGCACCGTCATGCCGATGTTGACCAGGAAGGCGCGCTCGGAGTGCGCTCCGGCCGAGCGCCAGACGTGCTCGAGGCCGAGGTCGACCCCGGCCCGGTCCTGCGCGAATCGGATCCCGCTCCCCAGCGAGAGCCCGAGTTCGTGCGGCTGCTCGCCCTCCACCAGGGAGAACGGCAGGCTGCCGTAGCGCACACCGAAGCGGAGCGGGCGGCGGGTGGGCCGGCGCGGGTCCGGCGTGAACTCCCCGCCGAACGACACCTCGAAGGTGTTGGCGGAGCCAGTGCCACCCTGGGCCAGCAGATCGCTGTTGGCGCCGGACCAGGTCTTCACCACGACATGGCTGGCGAGGTCGAGCTTGGCGGCGGGCCGCCACCGGGCCCCGAAGCCGAAGGTGTACGGCAGATCGATCGTCGACACCCGCGCCGAATCGCGGTCGACGTTGACGTGTCCGTCGGAGCGGACGGTGGCCGCGAGACTGAGCGCCGGACCGAAGTTCCGGATGACGCCGAGCGACATGCCCACGCCGGCGTAGGACAGCTCCGAGCTCTGGGTCGCCGCCTCGTAAGTGGTGTCCGCGAACGATCGCCGGAACCGCAGCCGGGCGGAACCGGTGATGACGTGAAAGGAGCCCCCGAAGATCCAGGTGTCCTGGACCCGATAGGCCCCGGCGAACCGCAGGTCACTCAGGCCGCCGCGGGACGAGAGCGTATCGCTCACCGGCACCAGGACGTCGCGGAGGATGATGGTATCGGCGGTCGCCAGGGTGAAGTCGCGGCTGGTGTAGTTGGAGAAGCTGAGGCCCACGACGCCGGGGTACTTCCGGATCGGCCCCGCCACGGAGAGGTACGGAAACCGTGTCTCCCGGAGCGACCTGGTGCCGGCCGGGTTTTCGACGTGCCGGAAGTCCTGCAGGGTGCTGACGCCCGCGGTGAGCGCGGTCAGCCGGCCGAGCGCGGCCGGATTGAGGCCCGAGCCCGGGTCGAACATGCCGTACGCTCCCCCGGTGCCGAACGCGGTCGTGCTGAGCGAGCGGCCCGGCATTCCGAGCCCGCGGACGCCGAACTGGGACGACTGGGCCGCGGCGCCGACGGGGGCTGCCGCCAGCAGCAGGACAACGAGGGCTCGGCGCACTTACGGATTCTCGAAGGGGAAGGAGCGCTGGAACGTGATGCGGAGACGCGGCGCCACCAGCGTGCCACCCGCTGCGGACCGGCTCGAGAAGAACACCGCGCGCGCAAACGCCGATCCCTCGGGCGTCAGGCGGACGAACACGCTCTGGGGACGTGTCCGCGCGCTCTGCCACAGCTGCACGATCGGCGTCATCTCGATCCGGATGGTGTCGCTCTGGACCGTCTCGAGGGTATCCTGCCGGATGAAGCCGGCGGCGATATCGTTGGCCGTGTTCGCGAGCGGCGACTTGGCACCGAGATCGCCGACCACGGCGATGGTCTGCAGGATGGACGGGTCGGTCGGCAGCCCGACGATCGGCCGCACGGGCGTCAGCTCGAGGGTGGCGCGGACGATGGTCGTGGAATCGAGGAACTCGTCGGTCAGTGCGAACCGCAGCAGCGCCCGCGATGAGGGCTCTCCTCCCACGGTCAGCAGCGTGTCGTCGGGGACCAGCGGGGTCTGGGTGACGAAGGTGTTGAAGTCCGTCACCGGGCTCAGGACCTGTTTCCGGAGCGAGCCCGTGTCGGGTACGTCCACCGTGACAAAGTTGGTGAAAGTCGGGGCGGTCCCCGATACCACCGCGCCCATCCGGATGCCGGTGGCCGTATTGGCCGTCATGCGGAGGCCGAGGGCCAGCACGCTGTCGCCGCCCGGCGGGAGGTTGAGCCGGGCCACGTCGGCACCGCGCACCATCGTGCGGATCGCCCCGGTGTTGAGCGTGTCCGGCACGACGAGGCTGTCGATGAGGTTGGGCTCGACCAGCTGGGACTCGATGTCCGTGAAGGTCGTCGTGCTGTCGACGGCACTGGCAATCCGGTAGAGATAGACCTTGAGGCCGTCCACCAGCGTGTCACGCGCGACCAGTGTGAAGCTGAGCTGAGCCGAGTCGACGGTGTAACTCCGGAGCGTGTCGCGCACCTTGACGGAGTCGCCGCGGGCGGCGAAGCGGTAGACGGCACGGTCCTCGCTCGCCGCGAATCCGCTGGAGACCAGCAGCGCCGTGCCCTGGCCGCGTCCGATGTAGCCGTTGTTCCGATCCACGAAGCTCGGGTAGCTGCTGTCACGGCCCGCGACAACGGACACCACCGTGTCGAATACCTCGACCGAGCCGCCCGGACAGAGCGCCGGACAGTCCGCCGGCGATGTCAGCCGTTCCTGGCACGCCGTCATGACCCCGATCAGACCCACCACCCCCGCGATCCAGCGCCACGGACCGCTCACGCGAGCTGCTCCTTCCCGAACGCTGCCGGGAGGAGCTCGGCGATCGTCCAGGTCACCATGGCGCCCCGACCCACCCCATCCACCCGGAGCGCCGGCCCGAACTCGGACAGCACCTGGCGGCACGCTCCGCAGGGCGCCGCCGGCGGATCCGCGTCCGACACCACCACCGCACGCCGAAACCGCTGGGCGCCGGCGGCCACCGCGGCGCAGACCGCCGCCCGTTCGGCGCAGATCGTGAGCCCGTACGATGCATTCTCGACGTTGCAGCCCACGAAGACGCGCCCGTCGTCCGCCTCGAGCGCGCAGCCGACTCGGAAGCGGGAATAGGGCGCGTAGGCGCGCTGCTGCGCGGCGCGAGCCGCGTCCACCAGGGTGTCAGTCACTCCAAACCTCGGGCAGAAACGACGTGCCCGCCGAGAGCGGCGGGACACCAAGGAACTCGGCCACGGTCTGGCCGACATCGGCGAAGGTGGGCCGGCGGCCCAGCGGCACGGCCCGGACCCGCGGGCCCACCGCCAGCAGCGGCACGACTTCGCGCGAGTGGTCGGTGGACGGGGTCGTCGGGTCGTTGCCGTGATCGGCGGTAAAGATAACGAGATCCTCCTCACGCACCCCGGCGAGGAGCCCGGGGAGGGCCACATCGAGCGCCAGCAGGCCCTCGCGGAACCCGGGCACGTCGTTGCGATGCCCCCAGGTCTGATCGAACTCGATCACGTTGGCGAGCAGCAGCCCGCGATGCATCGAGCGAAGGGCGCCCTGGATCAAGCCGTACGCCTCGTCGTTCGTCGCCGTGTGGATGCTGGAGATCCCGCGCCCCGCGAACAGATCGTCCACCTTGCCCACGCCCACCCGCGGCACGTGGCACTCCTCGAGCCGGTCGAGCAGCGTGGGCCCCGGCGGCGGCAGGCTGTAGTCCTTGCGCCGGGCGGTCCGGATCCACGCCCCCGGCTCCCCCACGAACGGACGGGCGATGACCCGCGACACACCGTGCTCCCCCTGAAGCATCGCCCGGGCCTCGGCACAGGCGGCGTAGAGCTCCTCGAGAGGGACCACCGCCTCATGCGCCGCTACCTGGAAGACGCTGTCAGCCGAGGTGTAGACGATCCACTTTCCGGTCCGCCGGTGCTCTTCGCCGTATTCATCGAGCACGCGGGTGCCCGAGGCTGGCGCGTTCCCCAGCACGCCGCGACCGGTGCGCTCGCTGAACGCCGCGATGACGTCGGCGGGAAACCCATGGGGGTACGTGGGAAACGGCGTCGGCACGACGAGGCCGCAGAGCTCCCAATGCCCCGTCGTGCTGTCCTTGCCCGCACTGGTAGGCTCGGCGAGCCCCCACGCGGCGCGCGGCCGCTCGACGCAGGCCACGCCCGCGAGCGGCGCGCAGCATCCGAGCCCAAGCACCTCGAGCTGGGGCAGCCGCAGGCCGCCAACGGCGCGAGCCACGTTGCCGAGGGTGTTGCTGCCGGCATCGCCGTAGGCGTCGGTATCGGCCGCAGGGCCGATGCCGAGGCCATCGAGCACGATGATCGCGGCGCGCCGGCTCACGGGCGCGGAACGGTCTGCACGAAGCGGAAGCGGAGGGCCGTGAGCGCCTGGTCGAGCAGCTGCCGCTCATCGGTGTCGAGCCGGCCTTCGGTCTTGTCCTGCAGCATCCCGAGCGTGTCGATCAGGGTCTGCGCCACCGTCCGCCCGTCTCCCATCCCTTCAGCGCCCGGCGGAAGGGTGCCGCCGAGCGCAGCCTCCGCCTGGTGGGCGAGGCCGAGGACGAGTGAAGCGAAGTGTGCGTTCATGGCTCCCTCCCGTAGCGTCGGGGGACCCGCGGACTCAGCGCCGTGAGCATTTCGTACGCGATCGTGCCGGCCGCAGCCGCCTGCTGGTCGAGGGAGACGCGCCCGCCATAGATCGTCGCCACATCCCCGCAGGACGGGCGTCCGCTGCCGGCGTCGACCATGGTCATATCCATCGTCACTCGGCCGATCACCGGCACCAGCGCGTCGTTGAGCTCGACGACCCGTGGCGGACCCGAAGGGTCTCTTGCCACTGCCGCTCCGTCCCGGGCGGCCCGGAGAAATCCGTCGGCATAGCCCAGCGCCAGGGTCGCCACCGTCGTCTCACGCGGCGCCTGCCAGGTGGCGCCGTAGCTCACCGTCTCGCCGGCGCCGATCCGCCGCACCGCGATCACGCGCGCCCTGAGCGCGGCCACCGGCCGCGGCGCGGCCCCGCCGGCGCCGCCACCGTAGAGGAAGATGCCCGGGCGGATCAGATCGCCGGCGTAGGCTCGGCCCTGGAGCGCGGCCCCACTGTTGGCGGCATGTACCAGCGCGGGCCGGCGGGGCAGCGCCGCGAGGACGCCGAGCAGCCGCTCCCACTGGACGGCGGCGGAAGACGGATCGGTCTCGGCGCTATGGAAGTGCGTGAACAGGCCTTCCCACCCGTCGGCGCGGTCGAGCAGCGCCCTGGCGGCCGCGAGCGCGGGCGCGTCGCTCCAGCGAAGGCCGGCCCGGGCCATGCCGGTGTCGATCTCCACGTGGAAGGGGCGTGCGCCGCGGCCGCACCAGGCCTCGAGCGCCGGGATGTCGCCGATGGTCGGGCGGAGATCGTGCGCGAGGTGCGCGTCGACGGCATCGGTGAGAAGCGGGCTCACCACCAGCACCGGCCGGTCGATGCCCGCGGCCCGCAGCGCCGCTCCCTCTTCGACCGAGGCGACGCCGTAACCCCACGGATCGAGCGTTTCGAGCGACCGCGCCACGGCCACGGCGCCGAGACCGTAGCCGTTAGCTTTGACCATCGGCAGGAGCCGGGTGCCGGTGAGCCCGTGGAGGGTGCGCGCGTTGGCGAGGAGCGCGCCCAGGTCGACGTCCACCCAGGCCCGGGCCGTATCGGGGGTAAAGGTCATGGCGAGCCGGCGGGTATCTTATTCCTGACGGGGGATAAATGCAAGACAATTCAGCGCTTGGACGTGCTCTCGCGATGGTCCGCGACCTCCGGGACCGCTGCCCCTGGGACCGGGCCCAGACCCGCGAGTCGCTCCGGCCGTACCTGGTCGAGGAGGTGCTCGAGCTGGACCAGGCGCTGGGTGAGGGGAAGCGTCAGGAGATTCAGGACGAGCTGAGCGACCTGCTGCTCCACCTGGCCTTCCAGCTCGTCATCGCGGAGGAAGCCAGGGAGTTCACGCCGGACGACGTCGCCGCGGGGCTCGAGCGGAAGATGCGACGCCGACACCCGCACCTCTTCGATCTGGGCGACGCCGAGCCGTGGGAATTGATCAAGCGGAAGGAGCGCCAGGGTCGGACGCTCGCGGGGATCACGCCCACGCTGCCCCCGTTGCTCAAGGCCTTCCGGCTGCAGGAGCGGGCGGCGTCGGTCGGGTTCGACTGGCCCGATGCGATCGGGCCGGCGGCGAAGGTCCGCGAGGAGCTGGTAGAGGTGGAGGCGGAGCTCGGGCGGCGAGTGGGGCCGTCCCCACGCCCTGCACCAGCCGACCCCAACGCGCCGGGGTCGGCGCCGAGCGAGACGTTGGTCGAGGAGATCGGCGATCTGTTGTTCGCCGTCGTCAACATGGCGCGGAAGGCCGGCGTGCAACCCGGCCCGGCACTGGACGGTGCCAACCGCAAGTTTCGCGATCGCTTTGAGGACGTCGAACGGCTGGCGGAGGCGCGTGGGATCGAGCTGCACGGCGCGGGACTGGAGACGCTGGACGGGCTCTGGGACGAGGTGAAGGCGCGGGAGGCGTAAGGCCGGCGGCCCCGAACCGTCACGGATACAGCCGATGGATCTGCCGCGGAAAGGCGATCGCCTCGCGGATGTGGGGGATCCCGGTGATCCAGGCCACCGTTCGCTCGAGGCCGAGCCCAAAGCCCGAGTGGACGAACGTGCCGTATTTCCGGAGGTCCAGGTACCAGCCGTATGCCTCGGGATCGAGCTCCTCCGGACGATCCGCGCCAGCAGCTTGTCGTAGTCGTCCTCCCGCTGCGATCCGCCGATGATCTCGCCGTAGCCTTCCGGCGCCAGGCAGTCGTTGTTGAGGACCGTGCGCGGGTCGTCCGGATTCTCCTTCATGTAGAAGGCCTTGACGCCTTTGGGATAGTTGAAGACGAACAGCGGCCGGTCGTACTCCTTGGCCAGCAGCGTTTCGTCGTCTCCGCCGAGGTCGTCACCCCACTTGATGTCGGAACCGAGCTGGTTGAGCCGTGCGACCGCGTCACTGTAGGAGATCCGCGGGAACGGCGCCTGCACCCGCTCGAGTGGCGCGGTGTCTCGCTCGAGCTCGGCGAGTTCGTCCTTGCGCCGCTCCAGCACGCGTGCCACGATGTAGCTCACGAACTCCTCCTGCAGCCGCATGTTGTCGTCGGAGTCGTTGAACGCCACCTCGGGCTCGACCATCCAGAACTCGGTCAGATGGCGCCGGGTCTTCGACTTCTCGGCCCGGAAGGTGGGTCCGAAGCAGTAGACCTTGCCCAGAGCCGCGGCAGCGGCCTCGCCATAGAGCTGCCCCGTCTGCGCCAGATACGCCTTGCCCAGGTCGAAGTAGTCGGTGGCGAACAGGTTGCCCGCCTCCTCGCCGATCGCGGCCGTCAGGATCGGGGTGTCGACCAGGGTGAAGCCTTCCTGGTAGAAGTAGTCCCGAATCGCCTGCTCGACCTCGTGGCGCACCCGCGCGATCGCCGTCTGGCGGCGGCTTCGGAGCCACAGGTGTCTATGTTCGAAGAGGAACGTCGTCCCATGTTCTTTGGGGGAGATCGGGTAGTCGGGGCTCGGGCCGAGGGGCTCGAGGGTCGCGACCGACAGCTCGACCCCGCCAGGGGATCGCGGATCGTCGCGCACCACCCCCGTCACTGCCACGCTGGCTTCCTGTGTGAGCGCCCCGAAGGCCGTCCAGGCGGCCTCCGCCACCTCCTTCTTGGACAGGACCCCTTGTACGGTGCCCGTGCCGTCCCGCAGGACCAGGAACGCGATCTTGCCGCTCGACCGGGTCGTCACGACCCAGCCGCGCACGGTGACCGTCTCACCCACGTGCCCGCGCAGCTCGCTGATCCGTACCGCCGTCATGCCCGTTCCGCTGTGAAGAGGGGGATGTCGCAGGGAGCGTTGAGTGTAGCCCTCCTCCTGGGAGGCGTCAACGCGGGCTGCGCCCCTGCCCCGGCCGCGCCGGCCGCTCTCGTGCCGGAGACCTCGAGCGGCGCCGCGCCCCCGCAGGTCTGGAGCGCCAAGGCCGGCCGCCGCTACACCGGCCCGGTCGTCATCGCCGGCGCGACCATCTACGCCGGGAGCGTCGACCGAAAGGTGTACGCGGTCGACCTGGCCAGCGGGCAGATGCGCTGGTCGTCTCGGCTGGGCGGCATCATCGGTGGCGGCGTCTTGGTGGCCGGGGACACGGTCTACGCGGCCAGCGGCCGCCCGGAAGGCAAGGTTTACGCACTCAACGGCGAGACGGGCCGCCGGCTGTGGCGGACGACGACCGGGAACGTCACGGCGCCGCTCGCGCTGGTCCACGGGCTCGTGGTGGTGGCGACCCAGCGCGGCGACGTCTTCGGCCTCGACCCCGCCTCGGGGGCCGTCCGGTGGCGCCGACCGGTGGGATTCGCCCGCATTGCGGCGGTCGCGGGCGACAGCGGGACTCTGATCGTGGCCACCATCGATTCGCTGTTCCGCCTGAGCGCGACCGAGGGCCGGATCGTGCGGCGCGTCCGGACACCAGGAGCCATCGTCTCGCCGTGGCTGCCCCATCGCGGCCTGCTGGTGGCGGGCACGACCGATTCGGGGGTGGTGGCCGTCGACCCGGTCGACCTCCGGCCGCGGTGGCGGACCAAACTCGACGCGCCCGTGCTCGGCACCCCGGCCGCACAGGGCGATACGCTCTACGCCGTGAGCCGCCGAGGCACCCTCTATCGCATCGCCCCCGATTCGGTCCCGGTCGCGGCGCCCGTCGCGGAGCTCGACTGGCCGGTGACGTCCTCCGTCAGCCTGCTCGACGGACTTCTCCTCCTGGGCGGCGCCGACGGAGCGCTGCGCGCGCTCCGACCCGACGGCAGCGAGGCCTGGCGCCTGCAGCTCCGCTCGCCCATCGAGCTCCGCCCCGTGCCGCTCGACGACGGCATGCTTGCCATCGGCGGCGACGGCGACCTTCACCGGTACGGCCGATGATCCGCGTTCTCCTGCTCGCGCTCGCGCTGCTCGTGACGGCCGCGCCCTCGGCCCGGGCCCAGGAGGCCGGCCCGCTCATCCGCTATGGGAAATGGGTGCTGGCGGCGGGCGCGGTCGGGATGAGTGTCCTCGCGGACCGCTCGCACGACCGAGCCGACGAGCAGTTCGACGCGCTCGAAACGCGATGCTTCGCCGACCACGCGCTCTGTGCCGTCGACAGCGGGGGTCGCTACGTCGACGTCGAGACCGAGAGCCTCTATCAGTCCTCGCTGCGCTACGACCGGCACGCACGCCGGTGGCTTTTCGGCGGCGAGGCGGCGCTGGCCGGAGCGGCGGTGCTGTTCGTGTACGAGCTCACCCGGCACACGCCCAAGCCCGACAACATTCCGTTCGAGCCGGAGGTTCGGAGCCTGCGCCAGGCCACTGGCGTAGGGCTCCGGATCGCCTTCTAGCCCACCCGGAAGAGCTCGACCGCACGCGGGTAGCGGGCCACCGCGCGCTCGCGCAGCCGCTGGTTCTCCGACCGCTGCAGGGCCGGATCCGCACCGATCAGCTCCACCGCCAGCTGGCGTGCGCGGCCGAGCAGGTCTTCGTCATCGGGCAGCCGCGCGTGGCGGACCTCGACGCCACCGCTCTGCCGCGCGCCGATCAGGTCGCCCATCCCCCGCTCCGCCAGGTCCAGCTCCGCGATCCGGAAGCCGTCCTGCGTCCCGGCGAAGGCGGTGAGCCGGTCGTAGGACTCGCCTTCGGACATCAGGATGCAGAAGCTCTCCTCCTGCCCCCGGCCGATCCGGCCGCGCAGCTGGTGCAGCTGCGCGAGGCCGAAACGCTCGGGATGCTCGATCAGCATGATCGTGGCATTCGGCACGTCGATGCCCACTTCAATGACCGTAGTGGCCACGAGCACGTCCACCTCGCCGGCGCGGAAGCGCCGCATGACGTCGTCACGCGCGTCGGCCTTGAGCCGGCCGTGCACCAGGTCGACGCGGAGCTCCGGCCAGTGCGCTGCCAGGCTCTGCGACATGGTGGTCGCCGCGCGCAGATCTGCCCGCTCGGACTCCTCGATGACCGGCAGCACCACGTACGCCTGGCGGCCACGGCCGCACGCTTCCCGCACGAAATCCATGACCCGGTCGCGCTGTCCGCCGGTCCGGACTGCGGTGCGGATAGTGCCGCGCCCCGGCGGCCGGTGGTGCAGCGTCGAAACGTCGAGGTCGCCGTACAGCGTGAGGGCCAGCGAGCGCGGGATCGGCGTCGCCGTGAGGAGCAGGACGTCCGGGGCCGCGCCTTTGCCGATGAGCGCCGCCCGCTGCTCGACGCCGAAGCGGTGCTGCTCGTCGATGACGACCAGGCCGAGCCGCTGGAACGAGACGCTCTCCTGCATCAGCGCGTGCGTGCCGACGATCAGCCGGATCTGGCCCGAGGCGAGGCGGGCCCGGATGGCCTGCTTCTCCCCGGCCGACTGCCGGCCCAGAAGGGTCTCGGGCCGAAGCGAGAGCGGGGCCAGGAGCTGGGTGAGCGTCGCCATGTGCTGCTCGGCGAGCAGCTCGGTCGGCGCCATGAGCGCGGCCTGAAAGTCGTTCTCCAGCGCCAGCAGCATCGCGAACAGCGCGACGACCGTCTTGCCGGTCCCGACGTCGCCCATGAGCAGCCGGTGCATGCGGTCGGGCGCGGTCATGTCGGTCGTGATCTCGCGGAGCGCGCGATGCTGGTCGTCGGTGAGCTGCCAGGGAAGCGACTCGCGGAGCCGGGTCGTGAGATCACGGCGGACGGTGAAGGCGACGCCGGTCCGACTGCGCTTGGCCACGGTGCGCGCTCGGATGAGCATCAGCTGCAGGTCGAGCAGTTCGTCGAAGGCAAGTCGCCGGCGGCCCAGCTCCGCCTCGGCGGCCGTGGCCGGGCGATGGACGGCGAGGAGTGCCTCGGCGAGGGAAGTCAGGCCCAGCGAGCGGCGGAGCGCGGCGGGAAGCACGTCGTCCGACAGCGCGATGAGTGCGTCGAGGTGCCGGTCGATCAGCCCCCGGATGATCTTGTGGCTGAGCCCCTCGGTCGCCGGATAGACCGGCAGTACCTTGCCCCCGGCCAGCGGATCGGCCTCGCTGTCCGGGTCGGCCAGGATGACGAACTCGCGCGGCGCCATCTGGCGGCCGTGGTAGAACCGCACCGGGCCGGACACCAGCAGCGTCTGGCCGACCGCGATGGTGCGGTCGAGGAAGGCCTGGCCGGGCCACACGCACTCGAGTACACCGCTGTCGTCGCGCAGCACGGCGTGGAAGATCCGGAGACCGCGCCGGGTCGGGACGACGCCCTTGGCCACGACCCGGCCGATGCAGGCCACCTCCTGCCCCACCTCGGCGCGGACGAGGGGCGTGACGGTCGAGGCGTCGATGTAGCGGTGCGGCAGGTGCCACAGCAGGTCCTGCGCGGTCCGGATCCCGAGCCGCTCCAGCTGCTCCGCCCGACGCTCGCCGATGCCCTTGAGGAACTTGACGGGGGTGTCGAGTCGGACCGCGCCGGCGGGGCGTTGGGCTCTCACCACCATGGAGCGGCTACGAAGCGTCGCCCGGCGTTTCGGCGAGCAGGTGCGCCGCGAAGCGCTTGGCATCGAACGGCTGCAGATCGTCGAGCCCCTCCCCCACACCGAGGAAACGGATGGGCAGGTCGAGCTCGCGCCGCAACGCCGCCACCGCGCCGCCCCGGGCGCTGCCGTCGAGCTTGGTGACCACGATCCCCGTGGGGCTCACGGCCTGGGCGAAGAGCTTGCCCTGCTGGACCGCGTTCTGGCCCACGGTGCCGTCCAGCACGAGCAGGGTCTCGTGCGGCGCTCCCGGCACCCGCCGCGCGGCGACCCGGACGACCTTCCTGAGCTCGTCCATGAGCCCCTCCTGCGTGTGGAGCCGGCCCGCCGTGTCGATCAGGATCGTGTCGAGCCCGCGGGAGACGGCCGCGTCGATGGCGTTGAAGGCCACCGACGCCGGATCGCCTCCCGGGTGGCCGGCCACGCAGGGCATGCCGAGCCGGTCGGCCCAGACCTGGAGCTGGGCTACCGCGCCCGCCCGGTAGGTGTCGGCGGCCGCGAGGAGGACCTTCCGCCCCTCGCGCTGGAGCCGTCGCCCGAGCTTGGCCATGGTCGTCGTCTTCCCCGTCCCGTTGACGCCGACCATGAGGACAACCGTCGGGCCGGGATCGGCGCGGGCGATCACGCCCGGATCGCTGCGCCCGTTGAGCATCGTCGCCAGCCGGCTCTCGAGAGCGCCGCGCAGATCGGCCTCGGTCTTGAGCGTTCCGCGCCGCACCTCGTCCTCGAGCGCCTGCGTGAGCTCGACCGTGGCGGGCACCCCGAAATCCGCCTCGATCAGCACGCGTTCCATCCGCTCGAGGTCGTCCGCATTGAGGCCCCGCATGAGCGCACCCACGTCCGTCATCGCGACGCGTTTGATGCGACTCCAGAGTCCCTCGGTCCGGTCCGTCAGTCTGCCATTGGCCATGCCCAAACTTACACCCGTCCTACCGCAGCCCCAGGCGTCTTCGCGCGAGCCACTCGCCGACGAGCCCGAGGACGCAGAGCCCGAACAGCCAGAGCCAGTCCCGCGCGGCGCGGCGGCCGGACGGCGGCAGGGTTCGGGCTTCGTGCGGCTGAAGCACGACCGGTCGCGGCACCAGCTCCTCGGAGTACGCCTCGACCGCCACGGTGCCGCCGCCGCCGCCCGACAGCCGGTAGCGATATTCGCCGGGCGGGAGCCAGACGGCCGCGCGGCCGCTGCCGTCGAATCGCAGGGTGTCGGCACGCGGCGCGCCTCCTCCGCTCCATGCCACGCCGAGCGCCGACGGCGGCCCCGGTGCCACCCACTCGAACTGCACCGGGCGTCCGTTCGCCACGACCGGCCGGAGCACCCGGGCGCTGCCGCGCGCGGAATCGGCGCCGCCCAGCAACCAGCTCGCGGTCGCGGCGACCCAGGTTCGGTAGCCCTGTTCGCTGCTCCCTCCCCGGAACGCCCAGCGCCAGAGCCCATCGACCGCGACGGTTACCCGGCGCACGCGACCGGACTCGCCGCCGAAGACCGCGGGACGAGGCGCCCCGCGCCGGCCGAGCTGCGCGGTCAGGGCCACCCAGTCGCCGCCCGCGGGCTGCAGCGGCGTGATCTGGATCGCGGGCGGGAACGAGTCCACCGGTGCACCGAGGAATGCCCCGGCCACCGGCGAGGCGTCGCCGGGCCGCAGGTACCAGTCGCCGGGCAGTGCCGTCGAGTCAGCTCCGGCATGCCAGCGCCAGAGGCCGCGCGCGGCGGTGCCCTCGGCCAAGGGGCCGAGCGCGCCCATCTGAATCAGGAGGTCGGCCCGCCGTGCCGCCTGTCGCACCGTCTCCGCCGGCACGACCGAGAGATCCGCCATCGATCGCCAGCGGTCGGGATCGACCCGGACGAATCCGCGCACGGGAAGCTGCGCCACCTCGCGGAGCGCCCGATAGAGGAACCGGCTGTCCCAGTCGCCGGGCGCCGCCAGCAGGACGACTCCCGGAGTCGGCGCCACGGTGACGATGTGCAGCCGCGTGTCCGTCCTGGGCTCCGCGTCCCCCGGGGCGACAAGGCTCACCCGGAGCACGTGCTCTCCCGGACCGATCGCCGCCGAGCTCACCGACAGCCGGCCACGGGCGCTCCCGTTCCGAAGCGCCACCCGGCGCGCCGCCACCCGCTTGCCGCCGAGCGTGGCCTCGACCGTGACGCTGTCGGCCGCCGAGCCGCCCGTGGCTTGCACCTCGATCTCAAGATTTGTCGAGTCGCCCGCGGTGACGCGCGCGGGGCCGCTCAGCCGCGTGAGCGCCAGATCGGGACGCGCCGCCCTGGGGAACAGCCGCACCCCGACGGAGCGAAGCAGATCGGGCGGCACGTCGCCGGCGTCCTCGATCTCGCCGTCGCTCACGACGATGACCGGCCGGCCCGATGCGGTCGCGGCTGTCAGCGCCGGCGCGAGTTGCGTCCGGCCCCGGGAGGGCAGCGTGTCGGCCGATCCGCGCTCGTCCCCGAATCGCTGCACGTCCCCCCAGCGCGCCGCGGAGTCGCGGGCTTCCTGCCACCGGCCGCCGGGGGCCGTCATGCTGAGGGACGCGTCCAGCAGGACGAGGGGACGCCGAAGCGGGCCTGCGACGGGGCAGCTGACGTTGAGCAGCAGGAGGCCGAGCGCGGCCCAGGCTACCGCCCGGCAGGCGAGTGGCACCCAGCCCCGACGGCCGGTGCGCTCGAGGCGGAGATAGGTGAATGCCGCCAGGGCGCCCGCGAGCGCCAGCACGACGAGGGCGCGAAGGATCATCGTGGGGCCGGACCGGCGGCGGCCTCGAGTGCCTCCGCCAGCGTGAGCCGCCCTTCGTACAGCGCGCGGCCCACGATGGCTCCGGCCAGGCCGGCCTCGCGCACGGCCAGGAGGTCGCTCACCCCGGCGATGCCGCCGCTGGCGATCACGCCCACACCAGCGGCCTGCATCCGGCGCGCGCCCTCGATGTCGGGACCGGAGAGCATCCCGTCGCGCGCGATGTCGGTATAGATGATCGTCCGGACGCCCTCGCCTACGACCCGCCGCGCGAGCGCTTCGGCCGTCAGCTCGGAGGTTTCGGTCCACCCGCGGATCGCCACCCGGCCGTCGCGAGCGTCGATCCCCACGGCGAGCCGGTCCACGCCCGCGGCCGCCACGGCGGCCGGAACGATCGCCGGCGTCGACGGCGGCCGCGGTGCCGAGCACGGCGCGGGCCACACCTAGGTCGAGACCCTCGCGCACCAGCGGCACGGTCCGGAGCCCGCCGCCGAGCTGAACCCGCACGCCCCCACCGACCCGGGCCACGATTTGGCGCACGACCGCCAGGTTCTCGCCATCGCCGAACGCCCGGTCGAGGTCGACAACGTGGATCCAGCGCGCCCCTTCCTCGGCAAGACGCTCCGCCACCGCCACGGGATCGTCCCCATAAACGGTTTGCCGCGTCGCCTCGCCCTGGCTCAGGCGAACGACGCGGCCATTTCGAATGTCGATGGCGGGAAAGAGATCCACTACTGGGGCGCTACGGGAGCCACCGGGTCCGAGGTTTCGGCGGGGTGCTGCGCGATGCGCAGCGCGGGGCGTCCTGCTGCTCGTCGCGCTGGCCGGGGAGCAGGAGCTCGAGCAGCCGGTCGCGCTCGCGGCTCGAAGGCGGCGCGGATCGCCCTCGCGGATCGGCGCGCCGTTGCCGAGCTCCACCCGGCGCGCGTCCTTGGCCACGCCGTTGACCCGGAACTCGTAGTGGAGGTGGGGACCGCTGGCGAGCCCGGTCGACCCCACGTACCCGATGGTCTGGCCCTGCCCGACCCGCGCGCCCCGCGCGGATGCCCCGGGCGAAGCCGCGGAGGTGGCCGTAGCGCGTGGTGATCCCGTTCCGGTGCCGGATCTCGACCAGGTTGCCGTAGCCGCCGGCCCGGCCGGCCCGGAGAACCACCCCGTCGCCCGCAGCCATGACCGGCGTGCCGGGCGACGCGGCGTAGTCGGTTCCCTCGTGCCGTCGGGTGATGCCGAGCACCGGATGGAAGCCGGGCGCGCGCGAAGGTGGAGGAGATCCGGCGGAACTGGACGGGCGCCCGGAGGAAGGCGCGGCGGAGCGAGTTGCCCTCGGCGTCGTAGAAGGCCGGCCGGCCCTCGGCGCTGGCGAAGCGGAAGGCGGTGAGGCTCTTGCCCGACATCGTGAGGTCGCTCGCGAGGACGCGGCCGAAGCGGACCTCCCCGTCCTCCGAGACCAGCCGCTCGAAGACGACCTGGAAGCGGTCGCCCCGCTGGATGTCGCGCGTGAAGTCGACCTGCCAGGCGTAGACATCGGCGAGGTCCCAGGCCAGCCGCTGGCGGTCGGCCCTGTCGAGCTGGTCGTCGGCGACCTGCGCGTCGAGCGCCTCGTAGAGCGAGTTGTCGATCGCGCCGTCGATCCGCACCTGCTCGGCGCGTCCAGGCGAATCGGCTCGACCACGGCGTTCCAGCCGTCGGCGATGCGGCTGGAAGATGACCCGCTGCTCCGGCGCTGGTGCGGACGCTGATGCGGGTCGGCAGCGGTGTCGGGCGCGGTCTGGCGGAAGCTGAAGACCAGCCCCGAGCGCAGCCGGCGGGGATCGAGCGGGAGGTCGGGGTCGAGGCCGCCGAGATCGAGGTCGACGACACCGTGGCGCGCGAAGAGATGCGAAACCGTTTCGCCCCGCCGGAGCGTGTCGAGCGATCTCGATCAGCCGCGGGCGTGACGGCCGGACTGGCAGACAGCTGGGGCCTCCGCCGGCACGGCCATCCGGCGCCACGGCCACGACCCCGTCGTCGCGAAAACGGCGGCGGCGCGAAAAGACCGCGAAGGCGGCGCCCATCCCGGAGACGCCGCATCAGTCCATCTGCCGCCGGATGAAGGTCGGGATTTCCATCTCGGGCACTTCGGTCGAGCCGGCTCGGCGGCGCCTGGCTCACCCGCGGCTGCCGGCCGCGGCGACCGGCTGCACGGGCTGTGTCGTCGGCGGCACGGGCGTCGCCATCCCCGGCATCGACGCGCGGCCGGTGCGCTGCGGGAAGTTGATGCACGCCGGCCGGCGCCCGATGCGCGGCCGATGGGCTGATCGCCGGTCACGGCGCGGTCGAAGCCGGTCGCGATGACCGTGACCCGAATCTCGCCCTGCATGGCCGGGTCGTTGCCCGCGCCGAAGATGATCTCGGCGTCGTCGCCGACGGCGTCGTGGATGATGTCGTTGATCTGGGTGGTCTCGCCGAGCGTCAGGTCGTCGCCGCCGATGATGTTGATGAGGACGCCCGTGGCGCCGGCGATCGAGACGTTGTCGAGCAGCGGGCTGGAGATGGCCTGCTGGGCCGCTTCGAGCGCGCGGTTGTCGCCGCGGCCGATGCCGGTGCCCATGAGCGCCGCGCCGCCGTTCTGCATGACGGTGCGGACGTCGGCGAAGTCGACGTTGATGATGCCGGTGCAGGTGATCAGGCTGGCGATGCCCTGGGTGGCGTGGAGCAGCACTTCGTCGGCCTTCTTGAGCGCGTCCTGGAACGGAATCCCCTTGCCGACCACGGCGAGCAGCCGCTCGTTCGGCACCACGATCATCGTGTCGACGTTCTTCCGCATCTCGGCGATGCCCTGCTCCGCCTGCTTCATCCGCTGCCGGCCCTCGAACAGGAACGGCTTGGTCACGATGCCGACGGTGAGCGCCCCCGCTCTCGCGGGCCATCTGGGCGACGACCGGCGCCGCGCCCGTGCCGGTGCCGCCGCCCATGCCGCAGGTGACGAACACCATGTCGGCGCCCTGGACCGCCTGGGCGACCTCGTCCCGGTTCTCCTCGATCGCCTGCCGCCCGATCTCGGGCCGGGCGCCGGCGCCGAGCCCGCGGGTGAGCTTCCTGCCGATCTGGATCTTGATGTCCGACTTGGAGATGGCCAGCGCCTGCGCATCGGTGTTGACCGAGATGAACTCGACGCCGCCGAGCTGGTCCTCGATCATGCGGTTGACGGCGTTGCCACCGCCGCCGCCGACGCCGACTACCTTCATCCGGGCGGTCTGGATGCGCCGTCTTCCAGCTCAAAGATCATGGTCTGTCCCCTCGGCCCGACTCAGAAGAAGTCCTGGAGCCACCGTTTCACCGGAGCGAGCACCTTCTCGACCGCCGGCGACTTCCGGGCGCCCGTCCCGAAGCTGCCGCTCATGGTCACCTGCCTGGCGCCATACAGCACCAGGCCGGCCGATACTGCCATTCGCGGTGATTCGACGCTGTCCGCCAGACCCCGCAGGCGCTGGCCCGGGACACCGCACCGGGCCGGCATGGCGAAGACTTCGCGGGCGAGCTCGACGATGCCGGGGGTCAATGCCCCGCCGCCCGTGAGGATGACCCCTGCGGGCAACCGCTGATGATACCCAGCGCGCGTGATCTCGTCGAGCGCGTACTCCAGGACTTCCTGGAGCCGCATGTGCATGATGTGCGCCAGCACCCGCCGCTGGGCGTTCCGGGCGCCCTGCCCTGGGGTGCTCGGGAGCTCGAAGACGTCGCTCTCGGGCACCAGCGGCTCGAACCCGGCCCCGAAGCGCTCCTTGAGCCGCTCCGCGTCCACCTGGGTCACCTGCAGCCCGTGCACGATGTCCGCCGTCACGTGGCCGCCCGCGCAGAGCAGCGATCCGGTGTGCCGGATCTTCCCGTTGTGGAAGATCGACACGTTGGTGGACCCGCCGCCCAATTCCACCATCGCACAGCCCAGCTCGATCTCGTCCGGCGTGAGCACCGCCAGCGACGCCGCGAGCGGCTCCAGCACGAACTCCTGCACGTGATAGCCCGCGCGCTCGACGCATTTCTTGAGATTCTGCAGGACACTCGACAGCACCGTGACCAGGTAGACTTCGGCTTCGAGCCTGGAGCCCGTCATCCCGATCGGCTCGTTGATGCCGCCCTGCTGGTCGATCAGGTAGTCCTGCGGAATGGCGTGCAGCAGCTCGTGGTCGCGCCCGAAGCTGATGTTGCTCGCCATGTCGTTGACGCGGGCGACGTCGCTGGTCCGGATCTCGTCGCCGGTGACCGACACCATGCCGTGCGAGCTTCGCCCGGCCACGTGCTCGCCGGCGATCCCGCAGTAGGCCGAGCCGACCTCGACCCCGGCCATGCGCTGCGCGCCCTTCATCGCCTTGTCGATGGCGCGGGTCGTCTCCTCGATGTCCCGGACGACCCCGCGGCGGATGCCCGGCGGTGCTTCTCCGTCGCCGACGCCCAGAATGCGGGCGCCGGCGTCCCGCGCGTTGCCGGTCACCTCCGCGATGGCCGCGACGACCTTGGTGGAGCCGAGGTCGAGCGCGGCGACCAGCCGCTGGGGCTGTGCGCTCATGCGCGCGTCCGGCGGACGATCACCTGACCGGCGAAGCGCCCATCGAGTTCCTGGTATGCCCGCCCGCTCCGGACGAGCGCCTGCTCCACCGCCGTCACCGCTCGAATGTCCTCCGCGGAAACCTGCGCGCCGAACCAGAGGCGCCGCCCCCCGACCTCGAGAACCACGTCCGGCCCGACCCGCCAGGCCGCCCCGATTCGTGCGAACAGGTCGGGATCGCTGTCCCGGACCCGCGCGAGCACTCCCGTCACCACCGCGTCACCATTGGCCGCCAGCGGCAGGTCAGGCACCGAGCGCAGCGGGTCGAACGGGAGCACCCGGCCCCGCGCGTCCAGCAGCGCCAGCGCGGCGCCGCGACTGCCGAGGGCCACCGGCTGCGCCTCGACCAGCTCGATC
Source organism: uncultured Gemmatimonadales bacterium (assembly GCA_963840215.1). Lineage (GTDB taxonomy): Bacteria > Gemmatimonadota > Gemmatimonadetes > Gemmatimonadales > GWC2-71-9 > CAVVWJ01. Next base: position 48,616 of record CAWIYG010000001.1, read on the forward strand.
TCCAGCGTGCCCGGCAGCCGGCGCCCCACCTCCACCGCGTTGACGCCCGGCATGGCGTAGACCCGCCGGCGGAGCGGCCCGGCATCGTCGAATACGCTGGCCGTGGGCGAGAGCTTGAGCGCCGCGATCACCTTCGCCGGATCAAGATACTGCAATCCGGCGATCTCCACCCGCCTGACCCGGAAAAAGCTCGAGCGCCGCGGAGCACGGGTCGGCAGCCCGAACCAGAGCGACGAGCCGCGAGACCCAGCGCCGCCGAGCGAGCTTCCAGCCGGGCTTCAGGCCGCGTCCAGCCACCGCACGAGCTCGGGGCCGACCCGGGTGATGTCGCCGGCGCCGAGGGTGAGCACCACGTCGCCCGGCGCGAGCGCTTCGTACACCGGCGGCCGACGTCGGCGCGCGTGGGCTCGAATCGCGCATCGACGCCCGCGCGCCGCGCCGCATCGGCGACACTGGCGGCCGCTCACGCCGCCATCGGCTGCTCTCTCGCGGCATAGACCTCGGTCACGACGACCAGGTCCGCCGCCGCGAGCGCCTCGCCCATCGCCTGCCCGTGCGCCGCGGTGCGCGAATACAGGTGCGGCTGAAACACCGCCACCAGCCGCCTGCCCGGGTAGGCCTGCCGTGCCGCCGCGAGCGTGGCCACCAGCTCGGACGGATGGTGCGCGTAGTCGTCCACCACCGCCACGCCCCCGTGCTCACCGAGCCGCTCGAACCGGCGGCCCACGCCCGCGAACGCCGCGAGCGCGGCGGACGCCCGGACGAGATCGCCACCGATCGCATCGATGGCTGCCAGGGCGGCCACGGCGTTCCGCAGGTTGTGCACGCCCGGCACCTGCAGCCGAACGGCGAGCGCGCGGCCGCCGCGCCAGCGAATCGTGGCCTCGGTGCGGTCGGCGTGCTGGGCCACGTCGCCGATCCGGACATCCGCGTCCTCGGCAAAGCCGAAGCGAAGCAGGCCACGGCCAAGCCGGCTTGCGATCAGCCGCGCCCCCGGGTCGTCGGCGCTCACGACGGCGGTCTCGGCCCGGCCGGCGAACTCGACGAACGCGTCCTCGAGCGCGGCCATCGAGCCGTAGCACTCCAGGTGATCGGGCTCGACGTTGTTCACGATGGCCACGGTCGGGTGGAGCGTGAGAAACGCCTGGTCGTACTCGTCGGCCTCGACCACGAACAGATCGTCGCCCGCCAGCCGTGCGTTGCCGCCCCAGGCGCTCACCCGCCCGCCGGCAATGCCTGTCGGGGCGAGGCCCGCCGCGGTCAGCGCTTCGGTGGTCATGACGGTCGTCGTCGTCTTGCCGTGAGTGCCCGAGACCGCCACCGACCGCGCCCCGCCAATCAGCGCCGCGAGCGCCTCCTTCCGCGGCACCACCGGGAGCCCCAGCGCGCGGGCGCGCACCAGCTCGGGATGGTCGGTCGGCACCGCCGCCGTCACGACCACCGCGCGCGCGCCATCGAGGTGCGCGGGATCGTGCCCTCGCCAGATCGTCGCCCCCATGGCGGCGACATCGGCCGCACCCGCCGGATCGCTGTCGCAGCCGGTCACCGTTACGCCGCGGCGGCAGGCGATCAGCGCGAGCGCGCTCATGCCGGCGCCGCCGATGCCTACGAAATGGACCGGACGACTATCGGAGGGGGTAAACAGGTTCATGATGGATGAGCTAATGTAAGTAGTAGCTGCGAGTTCTCAAAGTCCGCCACCCCCGGCCAGCGTCAATAATCTTGACACTATCTCGTCGGCGGCGCGGGGCCGGCCCCGCGCGCGGGCGCGCGCAGCCATAACGGCGTGCCGTGAGCGGTCGGTGAGCAGGTCGCCGACTTCCCGCGCCAGCCGCTCCGGGGTGAGCTGCGCCTGCGGGAGCATCGTCGAGGCACCAGCCTCGGCGAGCACGCGTGCGTTGTGCGTCTGATGGTCGGCCGCGGCGGTGGGCAGGGGTACGATCACGCTGGGGAGGCCCCAGGCGCAGAGCTCGGCCACCGTGATCATGCCCGCCCGCGAGACGACCACGTCGGCCACCGCGTAGCCATCGGCCATGGGGTCGAGAAAGTCGATGACCTGGACGGCCGGCGGGCGATGGCGCGCGGCGAACTCGGCGTGCGTTCCCCGACCGGTGACCCAGAGGAGATCCACGCCGGCCGGCCAGCCGGCATCGAGCCAGCCGGCCACCGCGCGGTTGAGCGCCAGCGCGCCTTGGCTGCCGCCGGTCACCAGCACCGCCGGCCGGCCGCCGTCGAGGCCAAAGCGCGCGAGCGCCGAGGCCCGCCGCTCGGGCGTGGGCGGCGCAATCGGATTGCCGGTATCGAACACCGCCGTCTGCGCGCCGAAGCGGAGCAGCGACCGCGCCTCCGGCAGGCCGAGGTAGACGTGGCGCACCCGCCGGCTCAGCGAGTCGCGTCGCGAGGCCGGGATAGGCGTTCTGCTCCTGGACCGCGGTCGGAATGCCGTGACGCGTCGCCCACCACACAACGGGCGCGGAGGCGTAGCCGCCGGTCCCGAGCACCGCGACCGGACGCTCCTCGTGGAACACCCGGCCGATTTCGCGCAGCAGGTGCCCGGCGATCAGCGGCCAGCGCACGTTCTTCCACCAGGTGCGGCGGTAGATCGGCTCCGAGGGCAGCAGGTGGAACCGGAAATCGCGGGTCGGGAGCAACCGGGCCTCGACCCCGCGGACGGCGCCGATCAGGACCGGCTCGACGTCGGGGGCGCGCTCCCGCAACGCCTCGGCGAGCGCGAGCGCGGGCATCAGGTGACCGCCGGTGCCGCCCCCCGCGATGAGGATCCGGCGGAGCGTGGTGGTGGGCGTCGTCACGGTGCCCGCTCCTCGCGCCTGGCCTTCGCCTCTCCCTTCCGCTGTTCACCGCCTCGCGCTGACACGGCGGCGCGCGGCTTCCCTCGCAGCCGCCCGATGCTGATCAGGATCCCCGTCGCGATCAGGGAGATGACCTGGCTCGACCGCCCATAGGACATGAAGGGGAGCGTCAGGCCGGTCGTCGGCATCAGTCCGAGCGAGACCGCCATGTGCATGAACGCCGTGAGGCCGATCGTGGCGGTGAGGCCTACGGCGAGGTATTGCCCGAATGGATCGGACGCCGTCTTGGCGATCCGGAACCCGAGCCAGCAGAACAGCGCGAACAGGAAGACCACCATCAGCACGCCCACAAATCCCCATTCCTCGCCAATCGTGCTGAACAGAAAATCGCTGTAGGCGTACGGCAGGTAGCCCAGCTTCTGCTGGCCTTGCCCGAAGCCGGTGCCGAACAGCCCGCCCGAGCCGATCCCGACCAGCGACTGGTGGATCTGGAAGCCACCCTCGGTCGTGGCGTCGCCGGGATTGAGAAAGGTCAGCACGCGCGCGAGCCGGTACTGCGCATCGCGGATCTGGTGGAATACCAGGATCGTCGCCACCCCGCCCAGGAGGAAGAAGTGGCCGATCTTGGCGCCCGAGGTGAACAGCACGAGCCCGCCGAGCAGGGCGACGAGTGTCGCCATGGACAGATTGGGCTCGAGCAGGATCAGGAGCGACACCAGCCCGAGGACCAGGATGAACGGCAGCACGCCCCGCTTGAACTCGCGCACCTGCACGCCCTTCTTGGACGCGAGCATGGCGCACCAGATCACCACCGCGAGCCGGGCGATCTCCGACGGCTGGAAGTTGACGGGGCCGATGTCGATCCACCGGCGGGCGCCGTTGAGCGACGGCGCGATCGCCCGGGTGAACGGCAGCAGCGGGATGAGGAGCAGCCCGACGGTGACGAGCAGCAGGGGCCAGGCCCAGGCGCGCCAGCGGTAGTAGTCCTGGCGCGAGGCCCAGAGCAGCAGGATCCCGCCCAGGACGGCCCCGCTCAGCTGCCGCGCGGCGAACCCGAGCCCCACGTTCTGCCCCTTCACCGTGACCAGGCTCGCGGCGCCGTAGGTCGCGGCGACGCCGAAAGCCAGCAGCACCAGCGTCACCACGCCGAGGAGGCGGGTCTCCCACCGGAGCTCGCCCGGGTGGCGGACCGGCCGCGTGCCGGTCACATCGCCTCGACCGCGGCCCGGAATCGTGCGCCGCGTTCCTCGTAGTTGGTGAACATGTCGTAGCTGGAGCAGGCGGGCGACAGCAGGACCGCATCGCCTGGCACCGCGAGCCGCCGGGCGGTGGCGAGCACCTCCGCGAAGTCGCCGGCGGGAACGACTGCCAGGTGCTCGCCGAGGTCGCGCACGATGAGCGGCCCGGCCTCGCCGTAGGCCACGACCGCCCGGCAGCGCTCGCGGAGCGGGTCGGCGAGCCGGCTGTACGGCTCGCCCTTGTGTCGCCCGCCGAGGAGCAGAACGAACGGGCGGTCGAGCGCGGCCACTGCCACCTCAGTCGAGGTGATGTTGGTGCTCTTGGAGTCGTTGATCCAGAGAATCCCATCGACCTCGCGGACCGGCTCCACTCGGTGCGGGATCGCCCGGAAGGTCCGGAGCCCGGCGGCGACCCGCCCGAGGGTCCCCGCCGGCCCGCACCGCCACCAGTGCGGCCGCGAGGGCATTGGCGACGTTGTGGTCGCCCAGCAGCGGCAGCTCGGCGCGCCGCATCAACGGACTCTCGCCCAGCATGAGCCGGCCCCCGTCCCGGTCGTACCAACCGTCGGCCCGCCGCAGGATCGAGAACTGGAGGTGGGTGCCCTGCGCTGCCGCCACCATGGCCTGCACGGCGTCATCGTCCGCGTTGCTCACCCAGACCGATCCGGGCTCGGCGTTCTGGAACAGCCTCGCCTTGTCGCCGTAGTACTCCTCGAGCGAGCCGTACCGGTCGAGGTGGTTTGGGGCGAGGTTGGTGAGCACGCCGATGGCGGGGCGAAGGTGCGGAACGTCGTGGAGCTGAAACGAGCTCAGCTCGAGCGCGAGCCAGTCCGGCGGATCCGCCGCGAGCGCGACGTCGCACAGCGGCCGGCCGATGTTGCCCGCCGTCTCGGCCCGCAGGCCGGCCGCCACCATCGCGTGCGCGATGAGCGACGTCGTGGTGGTCTTCCCGTTGGTGCCGGTGATCCCCACGCATCGCGTTCGCGACCCCAGCGCCAGAAACCCGACATCCACTTCGGCGTACACCTCCAGGCCCGCCTCGCGGGCCCGGGCCAGCGGCGGGACGTCCGGCGGCACGCCGGGCGCCACCACGACCGCGGCCGCGCGCGCGATGCGCTCGAGGTCGTGCCCGCCGAGCTGTACGTCGGCGCCGAGCCCGGTCAGCTCCCGGGCCCACCGCTCGTACGCCGGGCCGGTGCCCGTGTCCGATGCGTACACCGGCAGGCCCTCGTGGCGGAGCAGCTTCGTCGCGGCCGCGCCGCTCTTGCCGAGTCCAACTACGGCGACTTCGCGCTTGGAGTCGCGCCAGTGTGTGAACAGCTCGACCGCCACGCTCAGCGCACCTTCAGCGTGGAGAGCGCGACCAGCGCACACAGCAGTCCCAGGATGTAGAAGCGCGTCACCACCGTCGTCTCGGCCCAGCCGAGCTTCTCGAAGTGGTGGTGCAGCGGCGCCATGCGGAACACCCGGTGGCCGTCGGCGTACTCCCGGCCGCGCGTGCGCTTGAACCACTTGTACACTGAGGTCTGGAGGATCACGCTCACGGCTTCGGCGGCGAACACGCCGCCGATCAGCAGCAGCAGGAACTCGGCCTTGAGCAGGATCGCCACCGTACCGAGCGCCCCGCCGATGGCCAGGCTCCCGGTGTCGCCCATGAACACCTGGGCGGGATGGGCGTTGAACCAGAGGAAGCCGATCGAGGCGCCCATGAGCGCGGCGCAGAAGACGGCCAGCTCCCCGGCCCCCGGCAGATAGAAGAGGTTGAGATACGACGTGACGTCAACCCGACCGAACAGGTAGGCGAAGGTCGCGAAGGTCGCCGCCGCGATTCCGGCCAGGCCGGTGGCGAGGCCGTCGAGCCCGTCGGTCAGGTTGACCGCGTTGCTGGCACCGGTGATCACCACCGTCACGAACACGACGTAGAGCCACGGCGCGAAGTTGACCACTAGATACTTGAAGAACGGCAGCGTCGTGGCGGTGGCCGGGATCGTCTCGCGCGGCACGACCGGGAAGTAGATGAGGAACAGCCCCAGGAGCAGCCCGAAGCTCACCTGCCCCACCAGCTTCCACTTGGCCACGAGCCCGCGCGACTTGCCCTGCACGATCTTGAGGTAGTCGTCGAGAAATCCGATGCACCCCATCCACAGGATGGACAGCATCGCCACCACGACGAAACGATTGGTGAGCGGCGCCCAGAGCAGCGTCGGGACGACCGTCGCCATGATGATGATCAGCCCGCCCATCGTGGGCGTGCCGCGCTTGCTCTGGTGGCTCGCGGGACCCTCGGCCCGGATGACCTGCCCCACCTTGCGCGCGCGGAGCTTCGCGATGACCGGCGGGCCGACGACGAACGCGAGCAGCAGCGCCGTCACGGTGGCGCCGGCGGCGCGAAAGCTGATGTAGTTGAAAAGATTGAAGATGATGTACGTCTTGCCGAGCGGCGCGAGCCAGTGATAGAACATCTCGCCTCAGCCTGGGGGAGTCGCGCGGTTCGTGAGCGCCGGAAGTATACGTTCGAGGGCCACCCCGCGGGATGCCTTCAACACCACGACTTCATCGCCCTGCAGACGCGACGCGACCAGCGGTCCCAGCGCGATCGGGTCGGCCGCCGTCGACCAGCCGGTCGCCGAGGCGTGCCGCGTGCGGCGCGAGCGCCGGCACGAACTCGCCGACCGCGGCCAGCAGGTCCGGGCGCGAGCTCCACGAGCGCGGCGGCGATCTCGGCGTGGAGCGCCGCGGTGTCCTCGCCCAGCTCCCGCATGGTGCCGGCGATGAACACCAGGCGGCGCCGTTGCCGCGCAGCGCCCGCGCCGTCGCGATCGCGGCGCGGAAGCGACTGCGGGTTCGCATTGTAGCAGTCGTTCAGGATCGTGAGGCCGCCCTGCCTGGAGCAGCTCGCCCCGGCCGCCGGGAATCGTGAACTCCTCCGAGCGCGCCGGCGGACGCACGCCGGTCGAGGTCCAGGGCCTCCACCACCGCCCAGACCCGAATCGCGTTGTCGGCCTGGTGCAGGCCGCGCGCGGCAAGGGTGAAACGTATGTCCCCGATCGTGATCACCGGCCGCGCATCGGCGCCGAGGTCGACCCGGTCCGGTACGAGATCGGCGCCGCTGGAGGCCGGCGGTTCGGACCATCCGGGCCCGCCGGCGCGCGCCTGCCGCCAGCTCCGGGGGCTCGGGGCCGACGATCGCGAGCGCGACACCGTCGGTGAGCGCGAGCTTTTCCTCGACCACGCCCGCGAGCGACCCGAAGCCCTCGAGGTGGCCGGCCACCGCGTTGGTGACGACGACCACGTCGGCTCGATGATCTCGCGGTAGCGGGCGATCTCGCCGGGCAGGTTGGCGCCGGCCTCGACGACCAGCGCCTCCGTGTCCGCCGGCGCCTCCAGGATGGTGAGCGGCACGCCGACGAGGTTGTTGAGGTTGGCGCGCGTGGCGTGCACGCGATAGCGCGTGCCGAGCACGGCGGCGAGCATCTCCTTGGTGCTGGTCTTGCCGTTGGTGCCGGTGATGGCGACGACCGGTCCGGCGATCTCGCGCCGCCGGGCGCGGGCGAGGAGCCCGAAGGCGCGGAGCGTGTCGGGCACCTCGAAGAAGGCGACCACCCGGGACCGGCCGCGATGCCCTCGCGCACGACCGCGCCGGTGGCGCCGGCCGCCGCCGCCGCCGCGAGGTAGTCGTGCCCGTCGAAGCGCTCGCCCGCGAGCGCCACGAAGAGCGCGCCGGCCTCGATGGCGCGGCTGTCGGTCGGCATGCCGGCTGAACGGTCCGGCGCCGGCGACGCGATCTCCGCTGCGTCACCCCGGCAATCCCGAGCGCCTCCCGGACGCGATCCCGGTCCGCCCACCGCGCTCGCTCGCCGTCTCACCGGTCACCGCCTGCGCGCACGATCTCCCGCTCGTCGAACGGCACCTTCTCGGTGCCGAGGACCTGATAGGTCTCGTGGCCCTTGCCCGCGAGCAGGAGGGTGTCGCCCGGCGCGGCCTTCCTCGAGCGCGGCGTGGATCGCCGCCAGCCGGTCGACGATCCGCACGTGCGGCACGCCACCCATTCCCTGCTCGATGTCGTCGATGATGGCGCCGGGATCCTCGGTGCGGGGATTGTCGGACGTGACGATGGCGAGGTCGGCGCCCTCGGCCGCGATCCGGCCCATGATCGGCCGCTTGCCGCGATCGCGGTCGCCGCCGCAGCCGAACACCACGATGAGACGCCCCGCGGTGAGCGGCCGGAGCGATGGCGAGCGCGCGCTCCAGCGCGTCTGGCGTATGGGCGTAGTCGCGCAGCACGACGCAGGGCGTGTCCGAGATCCGCTCCATCCGGCCCGGCACCTGGGGCGCGGCGGCCAGCCGCGCTACCACCTCGTCGAGCGGCGCGGCCCAGGCCCGAGCGCAGTGCGCCGCGGCGGCCAGCGCGTTGCGCGACGTTGAAGTCGCCGAGCAGCGGAAGCGACGCCTCGGCCGGCCCGAAGCCGCCCTCGAGCTGGAATCGGCTATCCGGCCGCGTCGAGCACGACGCCCGACGCGCGCACGTCCGCGGCCGGGTGGAGCCCGAAGGTGACCCGCGGCGCGCGGGGCGGCAGGTCGCCTGCCACGCATCGTCGTCGAGGTTGACCACCTCGACGCCGTCGAGCCCGAGCAGCGCGGTCAGCTTGAGCTTCGCGGCGAGATACGACTCCATCGTGCCGTGATAGTCGAGATGATCCCGCGTCAGGTTGGTGAAGACCCCGGCCGCGAACGTCGAGGCCGTCGAGTCGTCCCTGGTCGAGGCTGTGGGAGGACGCCTCCATCGCGACGTGCGTCGCGCCGCGCCGCGAGCAGCGCCGCGAGCGTGCCTGGAGATCGATCGGTCCCGGCGTCGTGAGCGAGCCGGCCGTGGAGTCGACCGGCTCCCCGCGGCCATCGAACGCGCCGAGCGTGCCGATGCTGCCCGCCGTCGTGCGACGCGTTGAACAGGTGGCGGATGAAGCCGGTGGTGGTGGTCTTTCCGTTGGTGCCGGTCACGCCGATCAGCGTCAGCCGCCGGCCGGCGTGGCCGAACCACGCCTGCCCGAGCGCGAGCGCGGCCCGGCGGCCGTCCCGCACGACGATCTCGGGCACGCCCGCCTGCTGTGCGGCCTCTACCACGACGGCCGCCGCGCCGCGTCGCACCGCGTCGGCCACGAAGCGATGGCCGTCCGCCTGCGATCCCCGCACCGCCACGTAGAGCATCCCCGGGCCGGACGGTGCGGCTATCCATGCCGATCGCCGCTGGCGCGGGGCAGTCCTCCGGGGCCGTCACGAGCAGGTCGTGTCGGCGGAGCTCGTCGAGAAGTTCGGACCAGCTGAGGGACATCTCATGGACTCCGGAATCGGGTGCCCCATCTCCGCTCATTCGGCCACCACCAGCACCGCGCTCCCCGGTCGGGCGGTCTCCCCGGCGGCCGGCACGGTCCGCACCACCCGACCGAGCCCCCGCAGGGTCACGCGAAATCCCGCGCCGGTGCAGCGCCAGCGCCGCCTCACGAATCGACCGGCCCGTAACATCCGGCACCGGCCGGGCCACGGCGCTGGTCTTCGGAGGCTGGTACGGCCAGGGTCACCACGACCGTCGGCGGGCCGGCTGGCGCCGCGGCGCGGGTCTTGGTCGACCTCGGGCAGTGAGGTATCCCGCGCGGCCAGACGGCCTCGGTCGATCGCCACCCGCCGCGAGGCCAGCGCCTGCTGCAGCATGGTCCGGGTGACCGGCGCGGCGGTGAGGCCGCCGTAGTAGTTGCCGCTGCGGGTTATCGATCTTCACGATCACCACCAGCTGCGGGTGGTCGGCGGGAAAGAGCGCGGCGAACGACGCCGTGTACTCGCCGCGGACGTAGCGCCCGTCCTCGAACCGGATCGCCGTGCCGGTCTTCCCCAGCACGGAGTAGTTGGCGAGCTGCGCCTTTCGCCCGGTGCCTCCCTCGCCCGCGGCCTCCCGCAGGAACTCGCGCAGCTGCGCGGCGATCTCCGAGGACACCACCCGCCGCACCGGCTCGGGCTGGTGGCGATAGAGGAGATTGCCCGCGGGGTCGCGCACCTCGCGCACCAGCGTCGGCGCGAGGAGCACGCCGTCGTTGGCGATCGCGGCGTAGGCGGCGGCGAGCTGCACGGGCGTGACGCCGAACTCGTAGCCCATGGCCATGCTGGCCCGGGTGTACATCGGCTGCCACCGGTCGGGACGAGCCAGGCTCCCGCGCGACTCCGAGGGAAACTCCGCCGCCCGTCGGCGTGCCGAATCCGAAGTCGCGCAGCATCTCGAACTGCTCCTCGGGCCTCAGCCGGGACGAGAACTTGGCCATGGCGATGTTGCTCGAGACCTGGATCGCCCGCGCCAGCGTGAGGGTGCCCCGCTGTCGTGGGCATCGGTGATCTGCCGCGTCCGGCCGGTCGAGGTCACCGGCATGTTCCACACGCCGTTCTCCCCCGATACCGCATCGTTGCCTGTCCACCCGGCCGCGCATGAGCAGCGCCGCCGCGGTGAAGAGCTTGGCCGTCGAGCCCGGCTCGAACGGATCGGTGAACGTGGACGCGCGCGGCGCGCCACCGCCCGCCGCCTGTCGGGACGCGAGCGCCAGCAGCTCGCCCGTAGTCGGGGTCGAGGAACACGACGTCGCCGCCCTCGGCTTGCATCTCGGCGAGCGCGTCGTCGAGTCCCCGCTCGGCGATCTCCTGCAGCTCGGCGTCGATCGTCAGCATGACGTCGTTGCCGGCGACCGGATCGCGCATCTTCCGGTTCGGCGAGTCGTAGCGCCGGCCGGCGCGGTCCTTGAGCAGCACCGCCTCGCCTGGGCGGCCGGTGAGCAGCGAGTCGAGCGACGCCTCGAGGCCCGCCGCGCCGACGGACCGGCTGGGCGCGAGACCGCCGATGATCGGGCGGGCGAGGTCGCGCGACGGATAGAAGCGCTGGAAATCCCCGGTCGAGGTGGATCCCGTTCACCCGCCGGAGCGGCTGGACCTGCGTGGCGTTGAAGGGGCCGTGCAGGTAGATCCACCGCTTCCGCGCTTGAAACTCGCGATTGAGCGCCGGCGCCGACACTCCCAGGTTCCGGACCAGCAGCACGAAGGCCCCTCGGACGTCGTCGAGCTCGTTCGGCGCCACGCCGATGTGATAGAACTCCTGGGTGATGGCGAGCGGCACACCGTTCCGGTCGTACAGCGCTCCGCGCCGGGCGGGCAGCACCACCTGCTCGGTGCGCTGGCTGCTCGGCTTCGTGCGCCCAGCGCTCCGCTGCGACGATCTGGAGCTGCGCGGCGCGGGCCAGCACGGCCAGGATTCCGAGGGCGAAGCCGAACTGGATGGCCGCGATGCGGACGGTCGGCTTGGCCATCAGCGCTCCTCCCGTGGCCCCGCCGGCGGCACGGCGAACAGCACGAACTCCGAATCCGCCGGCTCGTGCAGCCCCAGCGCCCGCGCGACGATCGGGACGAGCACCTGCCGGCTGGAGGCCAGGCGGATGCGGCGCTCCAGATCGCCGCGGCGCGCCTCCAGGGCCAACCGCTCCTCGCGCAGATCACGGAGCCTCCGGGCCGTGCGGAAGCCCTCCGTCTGCCGGGTGGTGATGGCCACCAGCACCAGGAGGAAGAGCAGGAGCCAGAGCATCAGCCAGTGCCGCCCCTTAAGTCGCATCGCCCACCTGGAAGATCCGGAGGTGCGCGCTCCGCGCGCGCGGGTTCGCCGCCAGCTTCGTCCGGCCCGGGCACGATCGGCTTGCGTGGCACCAACCGGCCGAGCGGCCGGCCGCGGCAGGTGCAGATCGGTTGTCTCGGCGGGCAGATGCAGGCGGCCGCCCACTCCCGGAACGCCTGCTTCACGAGCCGATCTTCGCCCGAATGATACGTGATGACCGCCAGCCGCCCGCCCGCCGTCAGCGCGTCGCGAAACGCGGGGAGCGCGGTGGCGAGCCCCGCCGAGCTCGTCGTTCACGGCGATGCGCACCGCCTGGAACAGCCGCGCGAACTCGGACGGGCCGGCGCGCGGACCCAGCGTTGCCCGGACTGCGTTGACGAGGTCGTCGCTGATCACGAAGCCACGGTGCCCGCGGCGCCGGACGATCTCCCGCGCGAGCCGGCGGGCCTGCCGCTCGTCGCCGTACTCGGGGAAGACCCGCTGCGAGCTCGGCCTCGTCGGCCGAGTTGAGGAAATCGCGGCGGCGGTCGGTCCGGTGCTCCCCATGCGCATGTCGAGCGGGGCGCTCGGTCGGAAAGTAAAGCCGCGCTCGGCCTCGTCCAGTTGCCGGGAGGAGACGCCGAGGTCGAGCAGGATGAAGTCGGGACGGAACGCGGCGACCGCATCGAGGGTCGCGGGCGCGCTGTACGCGGCCTGGAGGTAGCGCATGCGGTCCTCGCCCAGACGGCGGCGACTTACCGCGATGGCGGCCGGGTCGCGATCGATCCCCAGCACTTCCGCGCCCTGGCGCAGGAGCGCCTCCGCGTGACCACCGTCACCCAGCGTGGCGTCCACGGCACGCCGCGCTCCGGCCGCCGCCGCGAGGACGGGGACGAAGAGCACCGGGACGTGCACGGGAGTCGCGAGGTCGGCCATGTCGGACGCCGGGGGAGGATAACGAAACACCCCGTCCAGACGGACGGGGTGGCTCGTTCAAGGTCACGTGAGTCGATCACCGAATCGTGGTGAGCGGGGCTGACGGGGCTCGAACCCGCGACCTCCGCAGTGACAGTGCGGCACTCTAACCAAGCTGAGCTACAGCCCCATGGAACGGCGGGGTGAATATAGACCGCCTGGTGCCCCCATGGAACCCCCTATTTGCAGTACGCCTTGAGCATCGACGCGATCCGCGGCTTGTACTGCTTGATGATGCCGAGGTTCTTGTCCACCGCCTCCTGGTTGACCGCACGTCCGGCCATCAGCGCCGTTTCGGCCTCGCCCAGCAGGGTCTCTTCCTGCCTGGCCAGGTCGCAGGACTTCTGCTTCTCGGCCTGCGGGTCGATTTGCGGAACCTGGAACAGCGTGGCCAGGCCGAGCAGGTAGTTGGCGGCGGGCTGCACCTTGCCGGCCGGATTGGCCGCGCCGACCGCCATCCGGAGCAGCTCGGCGGCGCCGAGCAGGTCCTGCGGCTGTTGCAGCAGCGGGGCGGCGCCGGTGTACAGCAGCGCGGCCGCGTTCTCCTTGGCCTGAGGGTCGCCGTGCTTGATGGCGAAGTCGAGGAACGGGACGGCCTCCTTGGGCCGCTTGGCGTCGATCAGCGACTTGCCGGCGCTGAGCGCGGGGACCACGTCGGTCGTGTCCTTGGCCATGATCCGGTTGGTCACCGCGACGACGCTGTCCGTCTGGCCGGTCAGCGTGTAGGCCTTGTTGAGGTAGCCCAGCAGCGTCGGGTTGTCCGGGTACTTCCGGACGCCCACCTGCGACCATTTGAGCAGGCGCACGGTGTCGGGCTTCTCGCCCTCGCCCGCCGCGGCGCTGATCTTCGTGAAGAACAGCGTGTCCGCCTTGGTGCTGTCGGTGGCGTAGAGCGTCTCCAGGGCGTCGACCGCGCACTTGAAGTCGCTCAGGAAGAGACAGGCGTTGCTCTTGAGGTCGTACAGGTCGGCGTTGTACGGGTCGAGCTTGAGCCCCTCGTCCGCCACCTCGAGCGCGGTCTCGGGATGCCCCGACTGCAGGAAGTACTTGAACAGCTCCTCGCGCAGCTTCTGGTTGGTCGGCGCGACGCGGAGCATCTGCTTGAAGGCCGCCAGCGTGTTGGCCGTGTCGTTGGCCTGCTGGTACTGCGTGGCCAGGGCGGTCCAGACCGGAAGGCTCAGCGGATCGCCCTTGGCGGACGCCTGCAGATGCTTCACGACCTGCTCGCGCGGTGCCTTCTTGTCCTGCGCCAGAAGCGAGAGGCAGTATTCGGCGAGGCCGTGGTTGGGCACCGTCTTGAGCGCCTTAGCGGCGGCGTCGGCGGCCTTGTCGGGCTTGGAGGCGCGCTGCTCGACACACGCCTTCGCGTCGGCCAGGGACTTGACCGCGGGCTGGAGCGCCGTGGCCAGACGCTTGCCGAAGGCCTCCGGCGTCTCGTTCGCGTTCTGAACGAGGGTGACCACGTTGCCGGCATCGTCGCTCACGCCGATGAGCCGGGCGGTCACGGCGTAGCGGCCGCCGTCGCCCTTGTTCAGAGTCGAGTTCACTACGAAGCGCGCCTGGATGTTCTTGGCCAGCGTGGTCGCCAGGGCGGGACTGAGGATGGCGTCCACGGGATAGCCATACTGCTTCAGGGCATCGTTCATCTGGGTCTGCTCGATGACCTGATAGTCCCGGCCGACGACGCCTTTCAATTCCTCGCGGACGCCGGTCCCGATCTTGACTGCGGGCGCGGAATCGGCGGCGGCAAAGGCGAAGGGATTGGCCACCATGAAACGAGGCGCGGAATTCACGGTCTGCGATGTCGACCGGGAGCCGCGAGGGATCCCCTGCGCCGCGAGCGGCGACAGCACGGAGGTCGCGACGACCGCCAGAGTCACGAGACGAAACAGAAACATTCCTTAGCCTCCACAGAGGAGCTGCCCCGAAGGGGCCGGCAACGACCGCGCACGCGCGGAAACGAATGGGCGAAGAGGGATTCGAACCCCCGACATCCTGCGTGTAAGGCAGGCGCTCTGAACCAGCTGAGCTATTCGCCCTGGAGCGGCACGGCTCTACGCCAGGGCGTCACAACATACGCCCCTGCGCAGAGATTGTGCCGTGACGACGGACACCCTGCTAGAGCGCGATGCCGAGCGGCACGAGCACGCAGTATCCCACCACCAACAGCACCGCGGCGAGGCTGGCGTGCCCCGCGGCGAGGGTCAGATACCCTGCGACCAGGACGACCAGGGCGGCCGCCAGGAGGACGAGATTGCGTCGAGTCAGCAGGAACCGGCGCCCGGACGGGCCGACACCTGCCGAGGTCACCGAAGGGCGAGAACTGGGCATAAGACAGGACGCTACTACCGATCCGGGGTGGGGTCAAGTTCAGGTCCCTCCTCGGTTTCGGGCTCGACATCCCAGCCGTCGTCGAGCGCCGCCCGGCGAACCCGATCCGAGCGGTGTCGGCGCCGCACCTGCCAAGCCACCAGGAGGGCGACCACGAGCCAGCCACCGCCGGCGATAAGCCAGTTGCCCAGCGTGTACCGACGCCGAAGCGCGCGCTGCCACGCCTGCTCGAACCGTCCTACAGTGAGGCCAGTCGTGGACAGGACGGCGGCGTCGAAGCCGTCGCCCGCTTCCAGGCGGCCGACCAGCGGCGTCAGGGTCCCCGTGGGATTCCGGCGGGCCAGCTCGACGACGGCCGAAACAGCGAGGGCGTAGGCGGCGTCAGCCGTGGAGGGCGATCCCCGGAGGGCGCCGTCGAGGCCGGTCAAGTTGGGCACGGCGCCACGGACGACGGCCAGGTTGAGCTCCAGGCTGCCCAGCCGCTCCCACTCGCCGGCGGCCCAGGCGGCGTAGCCCTCATCGAACCACAGCGGGACCCGCACGGCCACGGCCTCGTGCAGCGCCAGGTGGGCCAGCTCGTGACGCAGCGTGCGGGCGAGCTCACCCTCGTCGGCGCGGAGGAGGATGGTGCGTGCGCCGGGCAGCGCGACCGCGGCGCCCCACGACGGCGCCTGGCCTGCGGTCAGCGAGTCGAGGATGCGGGCGTTCGGCACCACGATGAGACGGAGGGGTCCCGGGTCGCGCCGGCCGAGCCCGGGCCACTCGGTTGGCCGGTCGGCGAGCCGCGCCAGGTCGGCGGCCACTCCGCGCTGGGCCGGCCATGCCACGGCCGTGACCCGACCGACTTGGACCGCGGAGGGGCTGCCTTGAAGGAAGAGGAGGAGGAGTGTTAGGAGACCAGGCTGCGCGGGACGTCACCTCCGGCCGTGGCCACGTCGAGCATCTCTTTGCAACGCTTGGCCCACGGATTGAACTTGTTGGCCTTGTGCCCCTCGGCCCAGGTCTGCATCGCCTCGTCACGCTGGCCGGCGAACCAGAGGGCCCGGCCCAGGTCGAAGTACGCCTCGATGAGATTGGGCCCCAGCTTGAGCGTCTTCCGGAAGAACGTCTGGGCGTCCTCGAACATCTCGCGCTCGAGGTAGACCAGCCCGAGGTAATAGTGGGCGTAGAGCGTCGCCTTCCGGTCGTTGTCGAGCCGGATGGCCTTCGACAGGTGCTCGATCGCCTCGCCGAAGATCCGCTTCTTGAGGCAGATGTACCCGACGTTGATCCGCGCCAGGGCGTTGGCCGGCTCCTTCATGAGAACGCGCGAGAAGGTCCCGAGCGCGTCATCATAGTCCTCATGGAGCATCTGGGCCCAGCCCAGCAGGGACTGCGCCTGGACCTCGCCGGGCGACAGTGCGAGCGCCTTGTCGAGCGACTGGATGGCGCCGTCGTAGTCGCCGAGCGAGATCAGGCTCCAGCCCTTCTCGATGTAGGTCGAGGCGCCCAAGTGATCGGCGTGCACGGCCGGGCGCGCGCCGGTGAACTGCGGCGCGGTGGCCACTTCCGCGGCCGTGCCCTGCTTGTAGCGCTCCACCAGCCCGCGGATGCCCTCCTTCATCTGGCCGAGGTCGCCGAGGGCGGCATCCACGCGCTTGAACAGGGCGATAATGTCGCGCTTGAGCGCCTCCCGGTCGCCCGGCTGCGCCGACGTTCCCAGGCGCGCCTCGATCGCCTGGAACTGGGTTCGGAGCGCCGCGAGCCACGGCTCGCTCACGGGTCGCCCCCGATGCCGGTCAGGGCGGTGCGCTCGGTGGGCGAGAGCAGCTTCCGGGCGTTGAGGATGATGATCGTGCGCTGCGGCCGGGTGACGATCCCGGCGATGTACGCCGCCGCGAGCCCGTTCACCATCGGTCCGGGGGCCGTGATGGTCGTACTGTCCACCCGCATCACCTCGCGCACCTCGTCCACCAGCACGCCCACGCGCTGGTCGCCGAGGTCCACCACCATGAGCCGGGTCTCCTCGCGGATGGGCGCGTCGAGATCGAAGCGCTTGCGAAGGTCCACGACCGGCACCGCGCCGCCCTCATAGGGCACCACGCCTTCGAGAAAATCGGGCGCCTTCGGCAGCGGCGCCGGCGTCACGTGCCGCAGGATCCGCTCGACCTGGAGGATGTCGAACGCGAACTCCTGGGTACCGACCCGAAAGCTCACGAGCTGGATGTCGTCGCTGGTATCCGTCATACGGCAGAGGTCTCCGTGAAGCGCGCACCCAGCGCGGCAAGGTCCAGCAGCGGCACGAGCCCGCGCTCGGTCCGGGCTACGGACGCCGCCCATGGCAGCGCGGTGCCCGGGGGCACGGCCAGCCCGGCGTCGTACAGCACCGACTCGGCTTCCTCCACCTCGAGGCAGATCCGGCGGCCGGCCAGCTCCACCAGCACGCCGGTGTCGGACCGCTCGGCCGGACAGGGACCGCCGTCGAGCAGCGCGCCCAGGTGTACCAGGGGCAGGATCCGACCGCGAATGACCGCCACCCCGCGAAGGGCCGGCTCGCTTGCCGGGACGGGAAAGGTCGCGCCGGGGTCGAGGACCTCGACCACCTGATCGAGCGGGAGGCCGACCAGCCGCACCCCGGCGAGCACCAGCAGATGCCCCGCGCCGACACCCTTCGCTGACCCGCTCACCGCACCCCCATCCGGACGAGCTCCTGGCCGACCCGATCGGCGATCCGGTCGATCGGCAAAACGTGGTGCACCCCGCCGGCCTGAACGGCGGCGTGCGGCATTCCGAAGATCGTCGCAGTGTCCCGGTCCTGGGCGATGCCGACGCCACCGGCGTCGTGGATCGCCCGAAGTCCGTCGGCACCGTCGCGCCCGAGCCCGGTCAGCACCACCCCGACCGCGCGCGGGCCGAAGATGGTCGCGACGCTCCGGAACAGCGGATCGGCGGCGGGGCGCACCCCCCAGATCGTAGGATCCTGGTCGAGCTCCAGGCGGAGCCCGTCGACGCTGGTGACGACGCGCATATGATAATCCCCCGGCGCCACGTATGCGGTGTCCGCCAGAACCGGCGTGCCGTGCTGCGCCTCGACGACGTTGAGCCGGCTCTGCGCCGCGAGCCGCTCGGCCAGGCTGCGGGTGAACTTGGGCGGCATGTGCTGCACGATCAGGACCGCGGCCTGCTGCCCGGTCGGCAGCCGCGGCACCACCTCCGCGAGGGCGCGCGGGCCGCCGGTCGACGCGGCGATCGCGGCGCACTGCCGGGCTCGGCCGGGCAGTGCAAACATCGCCTGCATGTGGGCGCCGCGGGTGGGGCGCGCCAGGACGGGCATGCGGAGAATGGCGGCGCCCCGCACTGTCCGGAGCACGCCGAGCAGGCGGTCGCCGAAGCGGGCGATGGCGTCCTCGCTGCGATCCTCCGCCTTGGCCACGAGATCGACGGCGCCCAGCTCGAGGGCGCGAATGGCGGCGGCGGTGCCGGGACCGGCGTACGAGCTCACCACCACGATCGGACGCGGCGATTCGGACATGATGTAGCCGATCGCACCCAGGCCATCGAGCTCGGGCATCTCGAGGTCCATCAGGACCATGTCGGGCGACTGCTCGTGCACCTTCTGCACGGCGTCCATCCCGTTCCGTGCGGTCGCGACGACCCGGAACTCCCGGCTCGCGTCCACGACATCGCTCAGCAGCCGCCGGAAGAAGGGGCTGTCGTCGACCACCAGGACGGTGCGCGGCTCAGAGGGTTTGGATGCCATGCGCCACCGACGAGATCTCCACCCGCCCGTCGGCCACCCAGAGCCGCACCGTGCGGCCGAAGTCGGCGCCGGTGGCCTCCCCGACGATCGCGACCCCCTCGTGGTGGAGCGCCTGGCGGGACGCCACGACGTTGCGCTCGCCCATCTGGATGGTGCCGGGCGCGCCGATCCCGGCGAACATGCTCGCCCCGCCGACGAGCCGCGCCGTGATGCGGCGGACGTTGGCGCCCTGCGCTCCCATCAGCTCGATGAGCCGCGGCACCGCCGTCTGCGGGAACTTGGCCAGGTTGCCATCCTTCCGGCTCAGCGCCGGCGACGGCAGCAGCACATGCGCCAGGCCGCCGACCCGCGCGGTGGCGTCGTAGAGCACGATGGCCACGCAGCTCCCCAGGCCGATCGTGATCAAGACGTCCTTCCCCGTTCCGACCCGAAGATCGGCGACCTTCACGATGATTTCGTCCCTCATGCCGGCCGCCGGTACAGCCGTTCGCGGGGATCGAGGAGCGTGAGCCGCTCGCGGGCGCCGCCGAAGAGGGTCTCCACCTTGCCCAGCACGAGATAACCGCCCGGCACGAGGGCATCCGTGAACGCCTGGAACAGCCGCTCCTGCATGACCCGATCGAAGTAGATCACGACATTGCGGCAGAGGATGAGATGGTAATCGGTCCGGAGCGGAGCTTCGCGGCTCAGGTCGAGCGCCCGGACCTGGACTCGGCGCCGGACGCGATCGATCACCCGGCGCTCGTGCCCGACGGCCTCGAAGTACGGGCCCGCGAGGTCGTCCGGCATCTCGGTGAGCCCCTCGCTGCGGTAGCACGCGGCCCGCGCCCGGTCGAGGCTGGTGCGATCGATATCCGTGGCGTCCACCACCAGCCGCGAGAGCTGGTCCCCGCGCCCGGTCCGGTCCAGGTGCGCGGCGGCAAGCACCGCGAGCGTGTACGGCTCCTCGCCGGAGGAGCATCCCGCGCTCCAGACCCGCACCTCCCCGTGGCGCTGGTCCAGCAGGGCCGGCAGCACGTCGCGGCGGAGCAGGTTCCAGGTCTCCGCGTTGCGATAGAACCGGGTGACGTTGATCGTGAGCGCGTCGCGCAGCCGCTCGTACTCGTTGGGGGACCGGTCGAGCAGCATGCGGTAGTCCTCGTACGAGTGCACCCCGCAGGCGCGCATCCGGACGGCGATGCGCCGGCGGATGCACTTGTCCTTGTAGGCCTCGAGCGCGAACCCGCTGATCTCGGCGATCTGCCGTGCGAGCATCGCGAACGCCCGATCGTCCGGCGTCATGGCGCCATGTCCAGCATCTCGAGGTTGGATTTGGCCAGTTCGTGCGCCGGATTGAGCGTGGTGGCGCGGCTCCAGCTCTCGCGCGCCAGCGCCTTGTCCCGCCGCTTGTAGGCCAGGTTCCCGAGCTTGAAGTACAGGTCGTCCCCGAGGTCGGGGGCCAGCTTTGCCGCGCGCTCGTAGGCCTCGCGGGCATCGTCGTAGCGCCCGTTGCGATACAGGACGTCGGCCAGGTTCTTGGAGACCTGCGGCAGCGACGGGTCCTCGGCGAGGGCGGCGCGGAGCGCGTCCTCCGCGCCCGCCACGTCGCCGCTCAACTCCAGCAGCACGGCGAGGTTGTTCTGGAGGACGGGATTCGCCGGAAACGCCCCGACGCCGGCCTTGGCGGCGCGGAGGGCACCGGGGGCGTCGTCGAGGCCGGCGCTCGCGAGCGTTGCCGCCCAGTACCAGAGCGCCGGAGACGTCTTGCCGTTGAGCAGCTCGGCCGTGCGGGCGAGCCGGCCCTGCGAGACCTGGAATTCGCCACGCTTGAGCGCCACCACGCTCCAGCCGAGCATGATGCGGGCGTCGTCCCGGGCGCGCCCGGCCGCGTCGCCGAACGCGGTCTCCGCCTCGTCCAGGCGTCCCAGCCGCTCGAGGGCGTATCCCAGGTTGTGCAGGGCCGCGGGCCGGCCGCCGGTTGCGTCGGCGGCCTGCCGGAACGACGCCGCGGCCTCGTCCCAGCGGGCCTGCCGCAGCGCGATAAGCCCCAGATAGAACGGGGCACTGGCATCGGTGGGCCGGAGATCGGCCACCCGGCGGAACTCGCGCAGCGCCTCGTCGAGCATCGCGGCCTTGTAGAAGGCCACGCCCAGGTTGCGGTGCTCCTCGACCCGACCGTCGTGCACCTTGGGGGCCACGGCGGCCGAGGTCCCCACTCGGTGGGCGAAGCCGGCGGTGATCAGGCCATAGAGCGCCTTGCCGACCTCGAACTCCACTAGGCCGGACTCCTCGATGACCGCCTGCACGTCCCGCGAGCCGTCGAGCAGCGGCACCAGCCGGCGCTGCTCCGGCGACAGCGTCGGCGCCGATTCGCCGACGTGGACCGGATCCACGGAGAAGATCAGGTCGAACGAGGGAATCTTCTTCTCGATCAGGCTCCACTCGTCCACCCGGCGCGCGCCCTCGAGCAGCAGGAACTCGGGATTGATGCGCACCAGAAAGTCTTCGAGCTCCGGCCGGACGCCTGCCTCGAAGTTGAACGTCCCCGCGATCCACGTGAACAGGTAGTAGACCGCCTCCTCGATCTGGAGCCGGATGTAGCTCTCCAGCTCGGCGCGCGGGAGCGCGCCGAGCTCGACCAGGATCTCTCCCAGCTTGTGCTCGCGGTCGCCCTCCTGCGCCGCGATCGCCTGCTGGAGCTGCTCCTGCGTGATCCGGCCGCTCCGGAGCAGGATGTCGCCCAGGCGGTCGCGCCGGTTCACGATCGAGGCGTAGATGATGTGCCCTTCCTCGAAATAGATCGTGCCGAAGTTGTGTCGGTCGGCGAGCGCGAGGCAGCCCGTCCGGCGGCCCAGGAAGAGCAGCTGGATGACGTCCGGGAGACTGGCCTCCTTGAGGCTGCCCTTGATCGCCATCAGCGCCACTCCTCGATCACGCGCTCGCTCACCTCAGGCCACTCCCACACCATCTTTTCCCGGCTGCGGGTCGCGGGCGCGCCCGCGGCGACGAGGCCGCTCGAGCGGCCCGCCGGACGCTTGGGCGCCGGGGTGGCCGGGGCCGAACCCTCGATCACTTCGCGCGCCAGCGCCGCCGTGGGCGGGACGCCCTTGGCGGACGCCGCCGTGAGGACCCGGTCCAGGAGCGCCTGCGCGGCCCGGATCGAGTCAACCGGCCGCGACGCGAGGTAGCCCGCGAGCTCGGCGTCGGCCGTGCCGAGCTTGGCCTCGAGCTCGCGCAGCAAGACCCGCTCCCGCACGGCGGCGTCCGGCGCGGAGAGCTCGACCACCAGTCCGCCCTCGAGGCGCGAGCGAAGCCGAGGCTCCACGCCCATCAGCTCGTCGAGCGGGGCGGCAGAGGTGAAGACGAGCTGGCGCCCGGCGTCCATCAGCGCGTTGAAGAGCACGAACAGCTCGTCCTGAGTCCGATCCTTGGCGGCGATGAGATGGACGTCGTCGAGCAGGAACGCGGTCGCCCGGCGGTACCGGGCCCGCCAGCCGGCGATCGCGTCACGGTCGATGGCCTGGATCAGCTCGCCGGTGAACTCGGGCGCGCTGAGACACGCGACCGGCCCACCCCGCTCCGCGAGCGCGTTCCCCAGCGCATGCAGCAGGTGGGTCTTCCCGACCGTCGACCCGCCGACGAGCACGAGCGGGTTGTACCGGCTGCCCGGCTGCTGGGTCACCGACCGCACCGCCTCGAGCACGACCCGGTTGGCCGCGGTCTCGACCACCGTGTCCAGGCGCCAGAGCGGCGAGGGCGCCGGCGGGGGCGCGCCCTCTTCGCGGGCCTGCCGGAGCGCCTCCTTGGCGGCCTCCAGGTTGGACGGGTCCCGGAACGCGGCCGACCCCGCCAGCTCGGGCGCGAGCGCCGCGGCCTCGGCCTGCATGAACTGCAGCCGCTGGGCATCCTCCTCGAACTCGCGCAGGGCTCGCTCGGGGTCGTTCACCATCTCCTGGGTGAGCAGCGCCTCGAGCTGGGTGGTGCGGAAGCCCTCGCCCTGCCAGCGCAGCACCGCGGCGGTGACCTTGCCGCGCCAGGCGTCCACCTGCTGCGCGACCGTGGCGGAGATCTCGGACAGGAAATCGTCGAACTCGGACGGCGGCTCGGCCGCGGCGGGCGGGACCGAGGGCGCGGCAACCGGCGCCGCCTCGACCTCGACCTCGCCGCCCACGAGCATCCGGGCCTGCTCCGGACCCAGCGGCTGCTCGCTCACGGCCTGGAAGGCGATCAGGCGGTTGAGCGCGCCCAGCAGCTCACGCACGTTGTCGATGCCGAGGGACGCCACGGCCTCGAGCACACCGGCGCCGAACGTCGCACGCCGCTCCTCCGCCTTGCGGCGGAGGATGGCGACGCGGGTCTCGTAGTCGGGTGCCGATACGTCGATGATGAGTCCGCCGGCGAACCGCCTGATGAGCCGCTCGTCGAGGGCCTCGATCTCCGCCGGGGGCCGGTCGCTGGTGAGGACGATCTGACGGTTGGTGGTCTGCAGCGCGTCGGTCAGGCGGAGCAGCTCGGTCTGCATCTCGCGCCGGTGGGTCAGGAACTGCACGTCGTCCACCAGGAGCACGTCCACGTCCAGGAAGCGTTTGCGGTAAGCCTCACCGTGGCCCGCCGCGATGGCGGCGTGGAACGCTTCGACGAACTCGTCGAGCGTGAGGTACTCGACCGTGAGCCCGGGGCTGATCGCGCGGGCCGCGTGGCCGATGGCCATCAGCAGGTGCGTCTTGCCAAGGCCCGGACGGGCGTAGATGAAGAGCGGGTTGTACACCGTCCCCGGCGACTCGGCCACGGCCTTCGCCGCGGTCACCGCCAAGCGGTTGGCCGCGCCCACGACGAGCGTGTCGAAGCGGTACAGCGGATTCAGCGTGACGGTCACGCGACCGGACTCCCCACGGCCAGGCGCTTGAGCACGAGCTCCGAGATGCCGCGCAGGGTCTCGAACACCCCGCTCCCGTGCAGCGCGTCCGCCGGGTAGCTCGGGACTTCCCGGAAGTTGAGGGCGTCGTCCATCTCCTCGTGCGAGAGGATCAGGTCGCGCGGCAGGTCCTGCTTGTTGTACTGGAAGACGACCGGCAGCTGGCGGACGTCGACGCCCTGGGCCAGCAGGTTGTCCTGCAGGTTCTGGAGGCTCTCGAGGTTGTCGTCGAAGCGGCGAGCCTGGCTGTCGCCGACGAAGACGACGCCGTCCGCGCCCTGCAGCACCAGCTTCCGGGTGGCGTTGTAGTAGCTCTGGCCCGGCACCGTGTAGAGCTGGAACTTGGTCGTGAACCCCGAGATCGTCCCCAGCTCGAGCGGCAGAAAGTCGAAGAACAGGGTGCGATCGGTCTGCGTCGCGAGCGAGACCATCCGGCCGCGCCGGCTCTCGGGGACCCGGCCGTAGACGTACTGCAGGTTCGTGGTCTTGCCGGACCGACCGGGCCCGTAATACACGAGCTTGCAGGTGATCTCGCGCGCCGTGAAGTTGACGAGAGACATGCCGATTACCGTCCGAAGAGCGCTTTGAGGCTGGCGTTGAGCTCGGTCTCGAAATTCTCCGCCAGCATCGGGGCCGGCGCCTGCTGCTCGCGCGGCGCGACGGCGGTGAGCTGCTGGACCATCTGATCGAAGAACAGCCGCACGATCCCCACGGAGGTCTCGGGGCCGAACACCACCAGCCCGATCCATCGGCCGCGCGGCGTGGCGAACGCGGCCAGCATGCAGCTCTGGCGCTGCCCGCCGTGCACCAGGGCTTCGAACCGGGCGGCGCCCATAAGGCGCGCCAGCTCCTCGGTCGAGGCCACGATGGCGGCCCCGAGCGCCGCCGCGGTCATGACGTCCAGGGAGCGGCTGAACCCGTGCTGGGCGACCACCTGTCCCGAGGAGGTCATCAGCAGCGTCAGCCGGGCCCCGCTCTCGGCGAGGAAGCTTTCCAGCGGCGGAACCACCCAAGGCTCGAGTGCCCGCATCAGGCCAGCCGTCCCGCCGCCTCGATCATCTCGAGGCGCGCGAGACCGAGATTGGCGTCGGAACCTACCACGGCCACCAGGACGAGGTCGTCGGGTCCGGGGGCGGCCAGCACGCTGCCCGCCTCACCACGGAGGTGGACGAACGCCGGCGGGCGCAGTCCCGCGCTCTCGGCGGTCCGGCCCAGCCGTGCGACCAGGCTTCCGGTAAGCGCCGCGGCCGCCTGGCCGTCGACGCCGTCCATGAGCTGCTCGGCCACCACCAACCCGTCCGTCGCGGCCACGATCAGAGCGCCGCGCACACCCGGCACCCGCGTCACACGGTCGAGCGCGGCCTGCGTCGCCGTCATCACTGAGCCTCCAGCCAGGTCCGCGCGGCGCGGGCGGCCCGCTCGGCCAGTAGCCCGACCCGTCCCATCGGCACCGACTGCTCGCGGCTCGCGAGCAGCACCGTGTCCGCGGTGGACTGCGCCAGCACGAGGTGGCCGTCGGGACACTCGATCGCGATGGCGTGCCAGGCGCCGAGGCCCAGGAGCCGGGTGGCCCGCGCCGCCTCGCGTGATACGCCGGCGAGCTGTGCGGCGACCCGATCGCCGGCCTCGTGGCCGTCCGCCGAGGTCAGCTCGCCGCCGAGGCGCAGTCCGTTAGCGTCGACCAGCAACAGCCCGCGCTCGCCGCCGTCGACGCCGTCGAAAAGGCCGGGCGTCCGGCCGGCGGGCGTGGCGCCCGGAGTGGTGGCGTCGGCGGACATCGCCATGGAAGCGCCCGCCCCCGCGGCCGTCGCGCCTGCGTGGCCCGCGGCGTTCGTCGAGCGCGCGTTTCCGGCGGCTGCCTGATCGGACGCCGCGAGTGCGACCGACGGGTCGGACTGGCCCGCCCCGATCCGGCCGATCGCCTGGCGGATCGTCGGGTCGTCGGGATCGACCTCGATGGCGCGCTGGAGATGATCGAGCGCGGCGGCCCGGTCGCCAGCGCGAAAGTAGAGAAAGGCGATGCCCTTGAGCGCGCTGGTGCGCATCGGGTCGAGCTGTAGCGCCGAGGACCACGCGTCGAACGCGCCGGCCAGGTCGCTCTGGTCGCTCAGCACCCGCGCCATCAGGTCGTGCGCGTCCGCGAGGCCCGGATAGCGGGCTCAATCCCCCGCGCGCCACCTTGTACGCGGCCTCAAGCTGCCCGCGGCGCCGGAGCGCCTCGGCCAGCTCGAGAAACGCGAGGCTCCCCGGCTCCTCGGCCAGGCGGGCGGTAAGCGAGCGGATGTCGTCAGTCACGGTAGCGCTCCAGCTCCTTCAGGATCGTCTCGACCGATTGCCGCAGGTGCTCCACCGCGGCGCCCTCCGCCTCCTCGCCCGGCGTGCGGGTGCCCAGGCGGTTCCACGACGCCCAGCAGTCGAGCGCCTCGGTGTGGCGGCCAAGCGCCGCGTAGCAGACGCCGAGCAGGCGCCGTGCCTCGGGCATGAGCGGGTCGGCGCGGAGCAGCTCCTCGAGCGCGCCGGCCGCCAGGTCGTACTGGGAGTGCGCCAGCGCCTCGCGCGCGGGCACGAGCAGGGCCGCCAGGTCGCGGCCGGGCTCGGCCTCTTCGCCGGGGTGCGCCGGATCGTCGAGCACGACGATCCCGGCGTTGGTGAGCCCGTACACCGTGCGCGCCACCTCGAATTCCGAGCGGCCCAGCACCTCGGCCAGGGAGTGGAGATCGCGCGCGCCGTCGACGGCGGCGAGCACCTCCCACTCAAACGGCACCAGGTCGAGCGTCTCGGTGCCCTGCGCCTCGGGGGGCGGGAGCCGCGGCACCAGCCTCAGGTGCGACACCTTCGATCCGATCCGCGACCACTCGTCGATCCGGCGCGCCGCTTCCATGAGCAGGGCTTCGGTGGGGAAGCGTACCGGCGACTCGACCGCGGCGTGGTACGGGGCACCCTCCTCGAACCGGAAATAGCCCTCGGACCAGCGCAGCAGCTCGAACACGGCCTCCTCGATCTGCCCCTTGAGCTGGCGGTCGAGCTCGCGGCGGGTGACGATCCCGAGGTCCACGAGGATGTCGCCGAGCCGCCGGCCGTCGCCGCCGTTCTGCAGGCCGCGCGCGCGATCGAGGTCGGCGGCGTTGATCCGGCCGGCGCGAATGAGGCGGGTACCGAGCGGGTGCGCATCGCTGCCGACCGCCGCGGACACCACGCCGCCCCGGTCGAAGCAGACCGTGCCCGCCGTCTGGCGCAGCTCGGACGTCACGCGGAGCACCCCACTCTTCCGGCCGAGGTCGAGCAGCTGGAAGACGTCCTGGATGTGCAGGTCCTTGAGGGTGCCCTCGAGCGCCATGGCCTAGCCCGCCGAGGCCGCGAAGATGTGCTGGAGGTCGCGAGCCGAGCGCGCGCGCGAGCGCGCCTGGGAGGCGTACGGCCCCCCCGGATCGAGCTGCACCACACGCTCCCACGCCTGTACCGCCTGGTCGAACTGCCGCTGACGCGCGAGCGCGGCCCCCTCGTGATAGAGCGCGCCGGCGTGCTCCGGATCGAACCGCAGCACCCGCTCGAACGCCTCGAGCGCCTGGGTGGTGCGTCCCTCGTCGAGCAGCGCCCGGCCGAGCGCCGTGAGGGCCTCGAGCTCGTAGGGATCGGCTTCGAGCAAGCGCACCAGGACATGGACCGCTGCCCGCGGGCTCTCGGTGCGCCGGAGCAGCTCGGCGAGGGCGAGCGCGGCGGCGCCGTAGGTCGGCAGCAGGTCGAGCGCGCGCTCGTAGGCGGCGCGCGCCGCCGCCCAGTTGCCCCGCTCCTCCTCGATGCCGCCGAGCTCGAACCAGACCCGAACCAGGGACGGATCCAGCTGCAGGGCGGCATTGAAAGCGGCGAGCGCCGCGCTGCGGTCGCCAAGCCGCGCGGAGACCTGCGCCTGAAGATGGAACAGGTCGGGCCGACCCGGGGCGAGCGTCTGCGCTTCGCGAATGCAGTCGAGCGCGCCGAGCGCGTCGCCCACCGCCAGCCGGACCCGCGCCCGTGCCACCAGCACCTCGACGTCGCCGCGGACCCGCCGCGCGAGCTCGTCGGCGAGCGGCGCCGCGTCACCGGCCCAGCCGAGCGAGAGCAGGGCCCGGATCTCGCCCAGCGTGGCGTCGGGGTCGTCGGGCGCGGCGGTCCGCGCGGCCCGGTAGCGCTCGAGCGCCTCGCCATAGAGTCCCCGCTTGGCGAAGATGTCGCCCAGGAGGACCGCCGTCGCGCCGTGCGGCGCCCCCCGCGCGGCGGCCCGGCTCAGCTCGGCCGAGGCCAGGTCGAGGAGGCCCTTGCCGATGTAGTCGCGGGCCAGGTCGAGCGCGTCCCCCGCGACGGTGTGCGCTCCGGCAGGCGGGGCATCGGGGGTCAGCTCGGCAAACAGCTGGTCGAGCGCCGGCGGGTCGAAGGCGAACTCGCCGGCGAGCTGGTCGCCGCCGACTTCGGCGGTCAGCTCCGGCGCGATCGCGATCGTCGGATCCTCGTACTGGAGGTCGATCGTGAGCGAGAACTTCTGCGGCACGTACAGCGGCTCGAGCTCGAGCGCGTGGCGGGTCTCGCGGAGCGCACCGTCGAAGTCGCCGAGCTGGCTCAGCACGAAGCTCAGGTTGTAGTGCGCGCCGGCCATGCCCGTGTCGGCGTCCACCGCGCGCCCGAACGCGTTGCGCGCGTCCTCGAAGCGGCGGAGCTCCATGAGCACCAGGCCGACCCCATTCCATGCCACCGCGCTGCCGCTCTGCTCCGACAGCGCTCCCTGATACTCCTCGAGCGCCGGCCGGAGCTGGTGCCGCTGCAGGAACAGCAGTCCCAGGTTGAGCCGAGCGGCGAGCAGCGGCCGCTCTCCCTCGAGGGCCCGGCGAAAGGCCGCGATGCCGGCCTCGCCCGGGTCGCCCGCGCGAATGACGCCGAGGTTGTTCCAGCCGAGCTGGTAGCCCGGGTCCACGTCCACGGCGCGCTCGTAGGAGGCGATCGCGTCGTCGCGGCGCCCGGCCTGATGGAGACAGACGCCACGCTCGTTCCAGAGCTTCGGCGAATCCGTGAACTCGCGCACGAGCTCGTCGTACAGCTCGAGTGCCGCGGCCAGCTCGCGGCGCAGCAGGTGGACCTCGGCCATCGCCTGGAGGGTCATCCGGCGGTCTTCGCCGCCGTCGAGCGCCAGCCGGTACTGGGCGAGCGCCTCCTCGTGCAGGCCCTTCTGCCGGAACGCCAATCCCAGGTTGTAGTGGGCCAGCGCCCCGCCTTCGACGATCTGCGGCCGTTCGGCGGCCTGGCCGCGGGCCGGTGTGCCGTTCACGGCATAGCGGTCGAGCGCGAGATTGGCCTGGGCACGGGCGAGGGTCGGATTGAGCTTGATGGCGCGCCTGGTCGCCTCGCGGGCGTCCTCGTGCCGGCCCATGTCGCCATACACGAAGGCCAGCAGGTAGTGCGCTTCGGCGTAGTCGGGGTTCTGCTCGATGGCCTGGCGCAGCGCCTCGAGCGCCGGCTCGTTCAGGCCCCGGTTGTAGAGCACCTCGCCATGGTAGAAGCGGGCCACCGCGCTGGTGGGGTCCGCGGCGCACGCGCGCGCGAGCCAATCGGTGGCCGTATCGAGATGGCCACGCGCCTTTTCGGCCAGCCCGAGCTGCAGCATGGCGGGCACATCGGCGGGCGACCACGCGAGCAGCGCCTGGAACTCGGCGATCGCATCGGGATGGCGGCCGAGCGCGGCGTGGGCCCGGCCAAGCTCCCAGCGCGCGTCCCGGTCCTCGGGATGGCGGCGGACCCGCTCCTTGAGCGCGGTGACGCGGCGGTCGTAGTGGCCGCTGTCGCGGTAGGCGATGTCGAGGTTGGTCTGAGCCACCTGCATCCGCGGGTCCAGCTCCAGCGCGCGGACGAACTCGGTGATCGCGTCCTCGATCAGCCCCTTCTGATAGTAGAGGACGCCCAGGTTGTTGTGGGCGCCGGCGTCGGAGGGGTCGATCCGGCGGGCAAAGGAGCGCAGGACGGCAAGATCGCGCTCCGACAGGACGGGCCCGGGCATCGGATCAGGGCAGGCGGATGGCGTCGAAGATGGCCCTGAGCGACGGCGTGTCGGGCAGGAGCAGGAAGTGCCCGCGCAGCGGCTCAGCGGCGCCTTCGACCCGGAACGACGTCTCGACGCAGAAGACGAAGTCGCGGTCGTGGCCGAAATTGAGGTAGGTAGTGGTGAGGATCGCGGCGCTGATGTCGATGACCAGGCTGGGCACCGACGGCACCAGCATCATGCCCATGAAATCGCTGAGCGCGTTCATGTACGCGCTGGCGAGGATGTTCCCCGCTTCCTTGAGTCCCGACTGCTCCATCGGGCCGAACTCGCCGGTCGTCCCGGCACTCCGCCTGAACAGTATATCACAAAGCGTTCGAGCCGACCCTTCCGGAAAGAGCACCAGGGTGCGGCCGGTCAGGTCGCCCATCATGTGCATGAGGACCGCGGCGACGACTTCGTCGGGGCGGCCGACCAGGTCGGTCACCTCCTCGAGCGGCCGCACGTTGACCTCGGGCACGGCGATCATGATCGTGTGATTGGTCATCTGCGACAGCGCCGTGGCGGCGTGGCCGGCGCCGATGTTGGCCACCTCACGCAACGCGTCGAGCTGCAGCTCCTTCAGGCCCCGCACGTCTTCCATGAGCTCTCTCCCTACAGCAGTGCTGCGGCGTCGAGCACGAGCGCCGGGGCGCCGTCGGCGAGGATCGTCGCCCCACCCACGTACGGCGGCATGCCGCGCGGGGCGTCGAACGGTGCGACCACGATGTCCTGCTGCCCGAGCAGGGCGTCCACCACGAGCGCGGTCCGGCGCTCCCCGACTTCCAGGATCACGGTGGGCCGCCGGGCCGGCGCGGCGCGCCCCCGGCTGGAGACCAGGTCGCGCAGGTGGACCGTCGGGATGACCTGGTCGCGTACGACCAGGGCCTCGCGGCTCCGAAGCGCCGTGACCGCGCGCGGATCGAACTCTACCGTCTCGGCCACGTACGCCAGCGGGAGGGCATAGCGCTCGCCGCCGGCGTCGGCCAGCAGCGCGCGCACGATGGCCAGCGTGAGCGGCACCCGGATCAAAAAGGTGGTTCCCTTCCCCAGCTCCGAGCGGATCTCGATCGTGCCGCCAAGCTGCCGGACCCGCGTCATGGCCACGTCCACACCCACGCCGCGGCCCGACACGCCGCTCACCGCCTGCGCCGTGCTGAACCCCGGCCGCGCGAGCACGCGGAGCAGGACGTCGTCGCTGACCGACTCGCTCTCGCCCGGCCCCGCCACCACGTCCGTGCCGCCCTCGCGGCGCGCCTTGGCGGCGATGGCGGCCCGGTCGATTCCCCGTCCGTCGTCGGTGACCCGGAGCGTCACGCTGTTCCGGTCGCGCGCGGCGGCCAGCAGGATCCGGCCTTCCGGCGGCTTCCCGCCCCGAACGCGGACGTCGGGGGCCTCGATACCGTGGTCGGCGGCGTTCCGGATCAGGTGCAGCAGCGGGTCGCCGATTTCGTCGAGGATCGAGCGGTCGAGCTCGATCTCCTCGCCCTCCACGTCGAAGCGGATGCGCTTGCCCAGGTCGCGGCCAAGGTCGCGGACCAGCCGGGGGAAGCGTTCGAAGACCTCGCCGACCGGCGTCATCCGCGAGGCGATCACCTCCGCCTGCATGCCCGACACCAGCCGGGCAATCCGGTCGCTCACCTCGGCCAGCGCAGGGTCCTCGCCCGCGGCGGCCAGCACGCCCAGCCGGTTCTTCGCCACCACCAGCTCGCCGACCTGCTTCATGAGCCGGTCCAGCCGGCGGAGGTCGACGCGGATCTGGCGGTGGCGGTCGGCGCCGTCCTCGGCGTCGGTGGCCGCGGGCTCCTCGAACCGGACGCTCTGGACTTCGCCCGCGGTCCGGATGGCGGCGGTCAGCTCCTCGTCGGTCGCACGCGACTCGATCCGGAACCCGAGCCGCCCGTCGAACTCCTCGCGCTCGAGCTGCACCAGCGACGGGCGGACTACGGAGACCAGCCCGAGCACTTCGGCGCGACGGACGGCCAGGATCGCGCGGGCGCCGCGCATCACCGCATCGGGGCGGATGACCACCTGCACCGAGCGGCCCCGGGGCGCGTCGCTCGCACGGCGCCGGGGCGGGCCCTGCGACGGCGCCGGGATCGGCGCGCCGCCGAGAGCGGCTTCGAGCGCGGCCGCGAGGACCCCATCCAGCGGCGGCTCCCGGCCCGCGGCGGCCTGCTCGACACCCTGGCCCAAGGCGTCGACGGCGCGGAAGAGCAGCTGGAAGGTCCCCTCATCCGCCCCGACTGTGGACTGCCGCAGGCCGTCGAGCAGGCTCTCCATCCGGTGCGCCAGCTCGGCGACGCCGGTGAAGCCCATCGTGGCGGCCATGCCCTTGATCGTATGAATCGAACGGAACAGCCCGCCGACCGCGTCGGTGGCCCCGGGATCGCGCTCCCACTTGAGCAGCAGATGGTTGCAGCTGCTCAGGTGCTCCCGGCTCTCGGCCAGGAAGATCGCGGCGTACTTCGAGACGTCCACTCGTCAGCCCAGGACGCGCTGGACGGCCTCGAGCACGCGGGAGGGCTGGAACGGCTTCACGACGAAGTCCTTGGCGCCGGCCTGGATGGCCTCGACCACCAGGGCCTGCTGCCCCATGGCGCTGCACATCAGGATCTTGGCCTCGGGATCGGTCTTGCAGATCTCGCGAACCGCCTCGATCCCGCCCATGTCCGGCATGACGATGTCCATGGTCACCAGGTCGGGCTTCAGCGCGTGATACTTCTCGACCGCCTGGGTGCCCGACTCGGCCTCGCCCACGACCTCGAACCCGGCCTGCGTCAGGATGTCGCTGATCATCGTGCGCATGAAGATGGCGTCATCGCAGACGAGCACTGTATGGCTCACAGACCCCCTCCGTGCATTCCGGGTGATTCGTGCGGCGTGCCTACGAACTCTGGTCCAGTCTCGCCTGCGGGCGCCCGGCTCAGCTGCCGATGATAGGCGCCACCAGCGCATCGATGTCGAGCAGGATGAAATGCTGGTCGTTATGAACGCCGACGGCCTTCACCAGCCGCGGGTCGATGCCCGGCAGGTCGGTTCGCTCGGCCACGGCGTTGGCCGGGACCTCGAGAAAGTCGAGCACCTGCCCGACCCCGATCCCGTATCGGCGGCCCGCGACGTCGACGACGACGATGGCTCCCTCGTCGCCCTCCCGCCGGAGCTGCTGGAGGAGCAGGTGCCCGTCGAGCACGGTCAGCAGGGTCCCTCGGACGTTGACCAACCCCTCGATCGCCTCGGCGACCCCAGGAATGCGGGTGGCCGGGAGGCGCGGCAGGATCTCACGCACGATCCCTGCCGGGGCAGCGCAAATAAGCGCACCGATGCGAAAAATGACGGCGTGTAACGTCGGGGAGTTAGCCATCTCTATTGAAGAAAAGAAGATAGCCAAGGGGGTCAGGGCGAGCAACCAAGTCTTCGGCACCCAATGCAAGCAGTGCGGGACGCAGATCGGCCGGCCATTCGGAGTGGAAGTCGAGGGGTTCGCCGCTGGCGGGGTGGCGGAATGCCAGAGCCGCCGCATGCAGCGCCTGTCTGGGAACAGCCCGTTCGAGTACCTCGGCCGACCGGCGCGCGGCCCCGGAAATCCGCCGGCTCCCGCCGCCACCATAGACCGGATCGCCCACAATGGGGTGGCCGAGGTGCTCGAGGTGCACCCGGATCTGATGGGTCCGGCCGGTGTGGAGCTCCAGCCGGAGAAGGTCGGCCACGCCGAACCGGCCGACCACCGCGGCATCGGTCCTCGCGGCCCGGCCGCCGGCCAGGACGGTCATGCGCTTACGGTCGGTGGGATGACGGGCGACCGGGGCCTCGATCACCGTCGGGCTCGCGTCCAGGTGGCCCCAGGCGAGCGCGGCATAGGTCCGGCGCACCTTCCGCGCGGCGATCGCGGTTCCCAGACGCCGGTGCGCCAGATCGGTCTTGGCGACCACCATGAGGCCGGACGTGTCGCGGTCCAGCCGGTGCACGATGCCGGGCCGGCCCGCGGCGCCGCCCGAGAGCGTGGTCCCCCGCGCCACCAGCGCGTTTACGAGCGTATCGTCCCAGTGCCCCGGCGCGGGATGCACGACCAGCCCCGCCGGCTTGTCGATGACGGCCAGGTGCTCGTCTTCGTAGACGACGGTGAGCGGAATGTTGGCGGGCTGGAGCGTCCGGGGGGCTCGTGCTCGGGGATGCGGACGGTCACGCGCTCGCCGCGGGCGAGGAGCCGGGAAGCGCGGGCCGGCTTCCCTTCGACGTCCACGGCCTTCGCCGCCACCAGCCGCGCGGCCTGCGTACGGGAGAGGCCAAGCTGGTCGGCGAGGAACCGGTCGAGGCGCTCGGTGGCCTCGGCGGCGACCGTGAAGGTCAGGTCAGGCAGCCGAGGCGGACTCCGGCTCGGGGCGGCGGGCGTCTTCGCGCCAGAGCGAGATGGCGAGGGCGATGGCGCCGCAGCTCACCGCGATGTCGGCCACGTTGAACGTCGGCCAGCGCAGCGCGCCGATGCCGACGTCGAGGAAATCGACGACGCCGCGGCTGCTTCGGATCCGGTCGATGAGGTTGCCGGCCGCGCCGCCGGCCACGAGGCCGAGCGCGAGCTGGCGGAAGCGATCGCCCACCGGCGCGCTCCGGGACATCCGGGCCAGGACGAACACCGCGACCAGGGCGACCGCGAAGAAGATCCAGCGCGAGTAGGGACCCACGTGCAGCCCGAAGGCCGCGCCCTGGTTGTAGACCAGCCGCAGCTGGAACCAGTCGCCCAGGACCGAGATCCCCGGGGTGCGGAGCAGCGTGGCCTCGGCGATCAGCTTGGTGATCAGGTCGAGCACCACGGTGACCACCGCCGCCGCCCAGAACACCCGGCGCTCGGCGCCGGGCGCCTGAGCGTCAGCGTCGCTTGCCATCTTCTTCTTTCTCCTTGCAGGTGATGCAGAGCCGCGCGTGCGGCAGCGCGTCGAGCCGCTCGAAGTTGATCTCCTGCCCGCACTGGTGGCAATGGCCGAACTTGTCGGGGGTGCCGTAGAGCCGCCGCAGCGCCTCGTTCACGTGCCAGAGATAGCGCCCTTCCTGCGAGGCGAACAGGAACTGCTTCTCGCGCTCCATGGCGTCGGTGCCCTGGTCGGCCATGTGGAAGGAGTACGAGGAGAGGTCGCCGTCGGACGACTGCAGCGTCGCGTTGAACGACTCGTCGTAATAGCCCAGCTCCTTCATGACGCGGGCCCGTTCCTCGAGAAGACGCTTCTCGAGGTGTGTCAACTGTTTCTTGTTCATGCCGTGTCCATGGGTTGAGGGCCGTTCCCGGCCCGACCGTCGCGGTCGCGTTGCACTCCTACCACCATGTTGTGCCCGTCGATGTCCACCTGCTGCTCCAAGTCCGGTGCCGGCGCCCGGGCGCCCAGCTCGAGCCGGCGGGCCAGAGTCTCGCCCCGAATGAACTCGGCGTGCGTCCGCACCGCCTCGAGCACCGCCGCGCCCCCGTCCATCCAGACGCCGATCCGGTCGGTGTAGACGTAGCCGGCCTCCTTCCGCAGCCGCTGAATCCGGTTCACCACCTCGCGCGCCGATGCCTTCGTGCCGCAGCTCGTCCGTGAGATGCGGGTCGAGCGCGACCACGAACGGGCCGTCGCTCGCCACCAGCCAGTCGCTCGCCACCTCGCGCTCGACCACCACGTCCTCGGGCTCGAAGCTGGCGGTCTCGCCGTCGACGTCCAGCGTGGCGGTCTGGCCCTGCTCCAGGCCGCGCAGCTGCTCCGACGTGAGGCCCGCCGCGGCCGCCGCGACGACCGGCGTCCGCTTGCCGTAACGCTTGCCGAGCGAGCGGAAGTTGGGCTTGGCCCGGAGCCGGACGAGCTCCGCGTCGGAGCCGACGACCTCGACCGCCTTCACGTTCACCTCGAGCCGCAGCAGCTCGAGCAGCTCGTCGAGCGCCGGCGCCACGCACCGCCGCCGGGACGGCCACCTGCATCCGGGCGAGCGGCTGCCGGACCGGGAGCTTCCGGTCCTGCCGCGCGCCGTGCGCCAGCGAGGCCAGCCGCCGGACCGCATCCATGGCCGCCTCGAGCGCCGGGTCGCGTCGTCCTGCCGGCTCCGGAAACCGGGCGAGGTGGACCGAAGTTCCCGCCAGCGCCCGGTGGAGCCAGTCGCTCGCGAACGGCGCCGCGGGCGCGAGCAGGCGGCTGACGGTGTGGAGCGCCTCGTACAGCGTGGCGAGCGCCGCCGGGTCGGCGGACGCCGTCCACGGCCCAGAAGCGGGCTCGGTTGGCGCGCACGTACCACTGGCGACACGTCGTCCACGACGAACTCCATGAGCGCGCGGACCCCGGTCGGTCGGCATCGTACTGCGCCCAGGCGCCGCCCACGGCCTCCACCGTGGCGTCGAGCCGGCTCAGCAGCCAGCGATCCACCAGCGGCCGCTCGGCCGGCGCGGCGGACGTGCCCGGGGGCCCATTCGCCCGCGTAGAGCGCGAAGAAGCCGTAGCTGTTGCTGCAACGCGTTGAAGAACTTCGCCGGCGACGTCCTTGATGGTGCTCTGGTCGAACCGCTTGGGCAGCCAGACCTGGCTCGACGCGAGCAGGTAGAGCCGTACCGTGTCGGCGCCGAACTCGCTCGATCATCGTCCCACGGGATCGACGACGTTGCCCTTGCTCTTCGACATCTTCTGGCCCTCGGCGTCGAGCACCAGCTCGTTGACGATGACGTGCTGGTACGCCGTGCCGTCGAACGCCGTCGTCGCGATCGCCAGCAGCGAGTAGAACCACCCGCGCGTCTGGTCGACGCCCTCGCAGATGTAGTCCGCCGGGAAATGCGCCGCGAACTCCTCCTCGTGCTCGAACGGATAGTGCCACTGCGCGTACGGCATCGACCCCGAGTCGAACCAGGTGTCGATGACCTCGGGCGCCCGCCGCATGCGTACCGCCGCAGGCGCAGCGCCACGTATAGCCGTCGATGTGCGGCTTGTGCGGATCGAAATCCTCGGGCAGCGGCTTGCCCCACCGCTCGGCGAGCTCGGCGTAGCTGCCGATCACCTCCACGTGGGCCGGATCGTGGTCGCAGACCCAGACCGGCAGCGGCGTGCCCCAGTACCGGTCGCGCGAGAGCGCCCAGTCCACGTTGTTCTCGAGCCACTCGCCGAATCGGCCCGCGCCCACCTCCGGCGGATGCCAGTCCACCTGGCGCGTTGAGCGCGAGCATCCGCTCCTTGACGGCCGACGTGCGGACGAACCAGCGAGTCGCGCGCGTAGTAGATGAGCGGGCTGCCGCAGCGCCAGCAGTGCGGATACGTGTGCGCGTATGCGGCGCGGTCAGATGCCAGCGGCCGTCCTGCTTGAGGCGCTGGATGATCAGATCGTTGGTCTCGCGCGCGGTGACGAGCCGGCCCTCGATCTCGGGCCAGCTCGTTCCGAAGAGCGTGCCGTCGGCCGCGACAGGGCGCACCAGGGCCAGCCCGTGCTCGATGCCGGCCTGGTAGTCGTCGGCGCCGAACGCCGGCGCCATGTGCACGAGCCCCGACCCGTCCTCCGCGGTGACGAAGCCGCCGAGCACCACGACGCGCGCCGCGCGGTCCTCGGGCAGCGACACGACCTCGAGCGGCCGCCGGTATCGGAGGCCCGCGAGCTCGCGACCCGGGAAACGTGCGCACCGCGCCCACCTCGGCGAAGGTCGGCGCGCCCTTGGCGCAGCTGCTCGGGCAGCGCGCCGGCGCGGGACGTGGCCAGGATCAGGCGACGGTCGCCCACCTGGTACTCCCCGTACTCGAGGTCGGGGTGCACCGCCACGGCGACGTTGGAGAGCAGCGTCCACGGCGTCGTGGTCCAGACCAGGAGCTGACGCGACGGGTCGTCCACGAGCGGGAAGGTCACGTACACCGAATTGGTGGTGACGTCCTCGTAGCCCTGCGCGAGCTCGTGGCTCGAGAGCACGGTGCCGCAGCGCGGGCAGTACGGCAGCACCCGGTGCCCGCGATACAGCAGGTCGCGCTCGCGCAGCCGCCGGAGCAGCCACCAGACCGTCTCGATGTACTCGTTGCTGCACGTGACGTACGGATGCTCGTAGTCGAGCCAGTAGCCGATCCGGTCGGAGAGGGTCTCCCAATCGCTACTGGTACTGGAAGACGCTCGCGCGCGCGCGGGCGTTGAACTCGGCCACGCCGTAGCGTCTCGATGTCCTTCTTGCCGTTGAGCTTGAGCTCCTTCTCGACCTCGATCTCGACCGGCAAGCCCATGGGTGTCCCAGCCGGCGATCCGGGTGACCGCCTGCCCCTGCATCGCGTGGTACCGGCAGATCAGGTCCTTGATCGTCCGGGAGAACACGTGATGGATGCCGGGCCGCCCGTTCGCGGTGGGCGGCCCCTCGTAGAACACGAACGGCGGCCCGCCCCGGCCGGCCTCGAGCGTCTGCCGGAAGAGATCCTCGGCCTTCCAGCGCGCGAGCAGCCTGCTGCTCGAGTTGGTCGGGAGCCGACGATCGGGCCAGGCCGGATACGCCATCAGGTCAGGCGCTCCACGAGGGCGGTGACGAGCCGCGTCAGCTGGGGCTCCGCCCGGCCGGCGGTCGCGATGATCCGGCCGATGTCGGCCGGCTCGAGCGCGTCGGGCAGGCACTGGTCGGTGATGATCGAGATCCCGATGGTCCGCATGCCCCTGGTGCGCCGCCACGATCACCTCCGGCACGGTGGACATGCCCACCACGTCGGCGCCCATCGCGCGGAGCATCCGGTACTCGGCCCGCGTCTCGAGATTGGGCCCGGCCACCGCGACGTACACGCCTTCGCGCAGCACGATGCCCAGCTCCAGCGCGACCTGGCGCGCCAGCGCCCGCAGCTCGGGATCGTAGGGCGCCGACATGTCCGGGAAGCGAGAGCCGAGCCGGTCGTCGTTCGGCCCGACCAGCGGATTGTCGCCGAGCAGATTGATGTGATCGCTCAGCAGCATCAGGTCGCCGGGGGCCCAGAGCGGGTTCATGCCGCCGCAGGCGTTCGAGACGACCAGCATCCGGGCGCCGAGCGCGTGCATCACCCGCACGGGGAACGTGACCTGCTGGAGGTCGTAGCCCTCGTAGCGATGGAACCGGCCCTGCATCGCGACGACGGGCCGGCCGCCCAGCCGCCCGAGCAGCAGCCGGCCGGCATGGGTCTCGACGGTGGAGAGCGGGAAGCCCGGGATGTCGCCGTACGGCACTTCGGCCTCGACGGCGATCTCGCGGGCGAGCCCGCCAAGGCCGGTGCCGAGGATGATCCCGACTTCCGGCACGAGCGCGGTGCCGGCCCCGCACCACCGCGGCGGCGGCCTGCACCCGATCGTAGAGCGATACCGCCACGGTCATGTGCGCTCCCCGAACAGCACGGTTCCCAGCCGGATCATCGTCGCCCCTTCCTCCACCGCGATGGGAAAATCCCCCGACATGCCCATGGACAGCTCGGACAGGGCGTGACCGGCGCGCTCCCCCGCATCCTTGAGGTCACGGAGCCGCCGGAACGCCCGCCGCTGCTCGGCCACGTCGCCCGTCAGCGCGCTCATC
Organism: uncultured Gemmatimonadales bacterium; assembly: GCA_963840215.1. Classification (GTDB taxonomy): domain Bacteria; phylum Gemmatimonadota; class Gemmatimonadetes; order Gemmatimonadales; family GWC2-71-9; genus CAVVWJ01. The sequence continues at coordinate 87,757 of CAWIYG010000001.1, forward strand.
GTCATGAGTCCCCGCACGTCGAGCCGAGCCAGCGCGGCTACTGCGTCGAGCAGCGGAAGCAGGCCGTCAGGCTCCACCCCGCCCTTCTGCGGCTCGTCGCTGCAGTTGACCTGGACCAGCACGGCCTGTCGGGAGCCCTCCGGCAGTCGGCGGTCGAGGTCCGTCGCCAGATCCAGCCGGTCCACCGAATGAATCCATGCGAATCGTCCGGCGGCGTGCCGCGCCTTGTTGCGTTGGAGCGTGCCGACGAGGTGCCAGTCGACCGGGACGCCGGCGAGCGCCTCCTGCTTCTGCAGCGCCTCCTGCACCCGGTTCTCCCCGACGTCCGTGAGCCCGGCCGCGACCGCGGCGCGCACCGCCTCGGGACCGTGGGTCTTGGTAACCGCGACGATCCGCACCGGATGGGTCCAGCCGCCGACGGCCTGGTGCCTGGCCACGGCCTCACGGACCCGGGCGAGACTGCCGGGGAGGGCCGGGAAGTCCATAGCCTTGGAATTTACTTGAAGTTGGGTCGTTGTTGCAGGGGACGGCTGCTGGAGTCGACCACGACCTGGAGGGCGGCCCGGAGATCCGGATTGGAGGAGAGCGCGACCGCCAGATCCATCGCCCGGCGCACGCGCTCGGGCTCACCGCGACTGGCGTGGGCGTAGACCAGCAGGACCGGCGGAAGCCCCAGCATGGCGGCGACACTTGCGCTGGTGCTCTCGAGCCCCTGCGACCCGCGCTCAGGTAGCCCTGCGTAGCGGTATGTGTCGAAGACCAGCCGGTCGGTCGTGGGGATATCGATCGGCACGCCGGCCAGGCGGTGCAGGTCCAGATCGGGCGACGCGGTGTCCGGCAGCGTGGTCTCGAGCTCGAATCCGAGGCCCCGCTGCACGACGTAGTCCGTCAGCCCGGCGAAGGTCCGGCCCGCCGTCGCGCCCCAGATGATCGGCCGCCGCCCGAGGTTCTGCTGGAGCACGGCCATGGTCAGGATTTCGTTGGGATAGAGCAGCGTGCCGTCGGGCAGGGTCCGGGTCAGCGGGCCCAGGGTCACCTGCTGGGACCCACGCACCAGGTACCCGCTCATGGCGGACTGGATCATGGAGTCGGTCATCGCGTGGAGCGGCGCGGTCGGGCGCGGAATGATGCGGTTGCGCCAGACCGCCGGCAGCGCCGCTTCGTCGAGCGGCCGGGCGGGCGCGTCGCGGAGCTGGCGCATGTACCAGTCGGTGTTGGCCAGTGCCAGGCACACGACGGTCACGTCGCGCCGGATGCCGGCCACTTCCTGGGCCCACCAGAGCGGGAAGGTGTCGTTGTCGCCGAAGGTGAACAGAATGCCGTACGGCGGCGCGCTGTTGAGCAGGTCGTAGGCGAAGTCCACGGCCAGGCGGGCGTCGGCCCCATGGCGGCGAGACGCGGCGCTCCAGTTGAGGGCGAGCGGCACCGCGGCGAGCAGCAGCAGCGCGGGGGCCCCGCGGGCCGCCGCGCCGGCCCGTGCCGCGAGCGCCCGGACCAGCGTTCCCAGCCCCATCCCCGCCCAGACCCCCCAGACGATGAAGCTCACGACGAAAAAGTAGTCGCGCTCGCGCACCTCGTGGTCGCCGGACTCCGGCCACAGATCGAACCAGCGGTCGAAACCCGGCCGGAAGTTCATGTAGGCCACGAGGCCGAACCCGGTGACGAGCCAGAGCAGGAACAGCAGCCACCAGGCGGCACGGTCCTGCCGCCGCTGGGCAAAGAGCCCGCGCAAGCCGAGCGACGCGAAGACGAGCGTGACCAGGGTCCGGACCGGGAGCGGGCCCAGCATGTCGCGGAGCGAGCGCGCCCACTGCCAGTCGAACCAGACGAGGTAATCGCCGACCTGAGCCCCGATCAGGCGGAACGACCGGCCCGGATTGACGCCACCCGATGGCAGCGTCGGATCGTCGAGCGGTGTGCGCGGTGGATACTGCTCGCGCCGGATGACCGACAACAGCGCGTCGAAGGTCGCGGGCGCCGCCTCGTTGATCGCGGGATGCTGCGCGGCGCGCAGATAGAGGTAGAGGTACGGCGTCACCGCAACCAGCGCGAGCACCATGCTGGCCAGCGCAAACAGCCCGGCTCCGCCCGCCGCGGCATACCCCGCGGCGGCGAGGAAGCACAGGCCACCGAGCACGACGAGGGTGCTGCTGCCGAGTCCGGTGCCGATGAGCAGGGCCCAGACGCCCGCGACCACCGCCACCTGCGCCCACTCGGCTCGCCGCATCGCGGGATCCGCGGCGGGCTCCAGCCGCAGCGTCGCGAGCAGGAAGGCCAGCACGGCCGGTCCTGCCAGAAGCGCGAGCAGGTGGTTCCCGATCGAGACGCCCGCCAGGTAGACGATCAGGAGGAGCAGCCGCGCGGCCCGCGGCTCGCCGTCGCGGCGGCGGCGGCGCCAGCGCATCGCCAGCCACGACATCGCGCCGATCGTAAAGGTCGCGACCGCGTAGACCTCCGTCTCGTTGCTGTTCTGCCAGTTGGTGAACGTGAACCCGCCCAGCACCGCCCCGGCCGCGGCAGCGCCAAGCCGAAGGCGGGGCGCGAAGTCGCGGAGGGACTCGTGGGCAACGAGGAAGAAGCAGCCGGCCGCGCAGGCGCTGAGGAGCGCGCTCAGGAAGATTCGTGCGGGCGGCGAATTCGCCGAGCGGCACCAGCATGCCCCAGACGTGGGCGATCATGACGTAGAGTCGGCGTTCCCGGCGGATGGGGGATGCCGAGCACCCGTGCCGCGGCGATGAACTCGCCGGCATCCCAGAACGTGACGCTCGGCGCGAGCGTGAGCACGATAGCCGAGCAGGACGACCAGCGTCACGCCCGCGGCGGCGGCGTACGGCGGCCGGTCGGAGTCGGGGAGGCCGGCGGCGCGGGTCATTGCCGGGAAAGCACGGGGCTCAGCCGCGCGTGCCGAGCACGGCCGCCGGGTCGCTCGCGGCGCCGGGCCGGCCCGTCAGCATGGCCAGGACCTGTTCGGGGTGAGCGGCCGATGCAGCGTACCGGCGCGGGCGAGCGAGACCTGCGCGGATTCCTCCGACACCACCAGCACCAGCGCGTCGGTCTCCTCGGAGAGCCCGATCGCCGCGCGATGCCGGGTGCCGAGCGAGCGATCGCGGACCGGGTTCTGGGTAAGGGGAAGGATGCAGCCGGCTCCGACGATCTCGTCGCCGCGGACGAGCACGGCGCCGTCGTGAAGCGGCGAATAGGGGCTGAAGATGGTGGCGAGCAGGTCGGCGGAGACGGTGGCGCGCATCGTGGTGCCCGAACTCGAGGTATTCGTCCAGTCGGACGTCCCGCTCGACGGCGATGATGGCCCCGGTCGCGCTCCGGCTCAACCGCTCGACCGCCGTCCGCGATCTCCTCCGCCACACCCGCACCCGGTCCGGCCCCGAAGAGCCGGAAGACGCGCGACTGTCCCAGCCGGGCGAGCGCCTGCCGGAGCTCCGGCTGGAACACGACGAGCGCCGCGAAGGCGCCGTAGGTGAAGCCACGCCCAGCAGGTAGGTGATCATCGACAGCTTGAGCAGGAGCGCGAGGAGGTAGATCGACCGTCAGCACCAGCAGTCCGAGCACGAATCTGCAGGGCGCGGGTGCCCGACGAGAAAGCGGAGGAGCGCGGTAGATGACGTATGCGACGATCAGGATCTCGAGCAGGTCGCGCCAGCTGCGGCGTGGGGAACGGCAGCTGCCCGAGCGGCACTACGGACCTCCGACCGCCTGCGCAGAGCGCGAGCGCCTCGCTCGCGGCGGCGACGGCGTGCACCCGGAAAAGCCGCGCGCCCCGCTCCCAGGCGAGGGCGCAGGCAGCGCGGTGGCCGGTCGCGCGCCTGGGGCCGGCTCGCCGGTGCCGGCGCCCAGAAATCGCTTGCGGGACGGACCGACGAGCACCGGACGTCCCAGCGCCTGGAGCGCCTCGAGCCGGTCGAACAGCAAGATATTTTGCTCCGCCGTCTTCGAGAAGCCGAAGCCAGGGTCGAGCGCCGTGGCCCCGGGTGCTACACCTGCCGCCGCCGCCGCCGCCAGCGCGGCCCTGAGCTCCATCACCACCTCGCCCACCACGTCGGCATAGCTCGCGTGGCGTGTACGAGGCGATCTCGAGGATGGTCCCGCGCGAGTGCATGAGCACGAGGCCCGCGCCGGCCTGCGCCACGGCCACGCCGAGCGCGGGATCCAGCCGAAGGCCCGAGACGTCATTGATGGCCGCCGCTCCGGCCGCGAGCGCCGCGCGGGCGACGTCGGCCTTCACCGTGTCGACCGTGAGCAGCAGCGTCGGATGCCGGCGCACGAGGGCCTCCACGACCGGCACCACCCGCGCGAAGCTCGACGTCGGTCGCCACCGCCGCCTCGCGGCCCGGGCGGGTGGACTCGCCGCCGACGTCGATGATCGCGGCACTCGGCCTCGAGCAGCGCGTCCGCCTGCGCCAGCGCGTCGTCGGGCGCGGCGAAGCGGCCGCCGTCGCTGAAGCTGTCCGGGGTGACGTTGAGGATGCCGCGATCAGCACCGGCGGGTCGAGCGCGATCGGGCCGCGCGCCGTCTCCCACACCGGCGGCGGCTCGGCCGGCATCGCCAGTCCGACCTCGATGGCGAGCTCCGAGAGCGTGGGCGGCACGAGCCACGGGCGGGCAAAAGCGCTCAGTCGCGAGCGGCTCCCCGCCAACACGGCCCAGTCGTCTCCGGTAAGGACCTCGAGGCCGAGCGTGCCGGACAAGGCGGACCAGCGCCTCGAGGGCGTCCTGGTCCAGTCCGGTCAGATGAAAGGCGAGGGGGTGGAGGCCGCCCGCGGCGGCGTGTGGCGCGGACCGGCCTCCCACCCGTGCGCGCGGAGCGTATCCCCGACCGCGCGCGGCGAGTGGAGCGCCAGCGGCGTGACATTCACGCGCCGGCGGGTTCGGCCGGCGGTGTGCCAAGTAGGGGTGCGCGGGCCGGCGACGCGCCGGGCTTCGTCGGAGTGCCGGCCTGCTGCGGCTGCGAGTCCAGCGGCGGCAGGGTGGCGCGAGGCGGCAGCGGCTGGTTCTTCAGCAACCGATCGAGATCCTCGCGGTCGATCGTCTCGCGCTCGAGCAGCGCATCGGCGATCCGGTCGAGCAACTCGCGGCTCTCGGAGATGATGCCCATGGCGCGGGCGTAGGCTTCATCGATCAGCCGCTTCACCTCGTCGTCGACCATCTGGGCCGTGCGCTCGCTGATCTCGCGCCGCTGGGCGAACTCGCGGCCGAGGAAGATCTCCTGCTCCTTGTCGCCGACGGCGAGCGGACCGATCACCTCGCTCATGCCGAACTGGGTGACCATGCGCCGGGCGAGCGCGGTGGCGCGCTCGATGTCGTTTCCCGCCCCGGTGGTCACCTTGTCGGCGCCGAAGACGATCTCCTCGGCCACGCGCCCGCCGAAGAACATCGCCAGGCTGCCGATCAGCCAGTCCTTGCTGTAGTTGTGGCGGTCGACTTCGGGCAGCGACGCGGTGAGCCCGAGCGCCCGGCCGCGCGGCACGATCGTGACCTTATGCACCGGATCGCTGCCCGGGATCTTGAGGGCGACGATCGCGTGGCCGGCCTCGTGGTAGGCCGTGAGCTTCCGATCGGCTTCGGTCATCACCAGGCTCCGGCGCTCGACGCCGAGCATGACCTTGTCCTTGGCGTCCTCGAAGTCGTGCATGTCGACCAGGGTCTTGTTGCGCCGGGCGGCGAGCACCGCCGCCTCGTTGACGAGGTTCGCGAGGTCGGCGCCGGCCATGCCGGGCGTCCCCTTCGCGATGCGTATCCAGGCGGACGTCCGACGCGAGCGGGATCTTTCGCGTGTGGACGCGAAGAATGCCCTCGCGTCCGCGCACGTCGGGGGCATCGACGACGATCTGCCGGTCGAAGCGGCCCGGGCGAAGCAGCGCCGGATCGAGCACGTCGGGCCGGTTGGTGGCGGCGACGAGAATGACGCCGTCGTTGGACTCGAAGCCGTCCATCTCGACCAGCAGCTGGTTGAGCGTCTGCTCGCGCTCGTCGTGGCCGCCGCCGAGCCCCGCGCCGCGGTGCCGGCCGACGGCGTCGATCTCGTCGATGAAGATGATGCAGGGCGCGTGCGCCTTGCCCTGCTCGAAGAGATCGCGCACGCGGCTGGCGCCCACGCCGACGAACATCTCGACGAAGTCGGAGCCCGACATCGAGAAGAACGGACGCCCCGCCTCGCCGGCGACCGCCTTGGCGAGGAGCGTCTTGCCGGTGCCCGGCGGTCCCACGAGCAGCGCGCCCTTCGGCAGGCGCCCGCCGAGCCGGGTGAACTTCTGCGGGTCCTTGAGGAACTCGATGATCTCCTGCAGCTCGACCTTGGCCTCGTCGGCGCCGGCCACGTCGGCGAACGTGACCTTGGGCGTGTCGCCGGCGAGAAGCTTCGCCTTCGACTTGCCGAACGCGAAGGCGCGGCTGCCGCCGGCCTGAAGCTGGCGGAGCAGGAAGAACCAGAGGCCCAGGATCACGATCCAGGGGAGCGCGGCGATGATGATCGCCGTGATGCCGCCCTTGGGCTCCTTGGCAAGGATCGGGACGCCGGACTCCTCGAGCCGCTTGATGAACTCCTCGCTGTTGGCGACCGGGAGCAGCACCTGAAAGCTCTTGGCGGTCCGGTTGTCCTGGGTGACCGGGTTGCGGAAGTCGCCCTCGAGCCGCTTGCCGTCATACACCTCGACGCGGGCGACGTTGCCCTGGTCGAGCTGCCGGCTGAACTCGGTGTAGGAGAACTCCTGCGTCGGGTTCCGCTGGCGGCTCATCATCTGGAACAGCGCGAGCGCCAGCAGGCCCACGAGCAGCCACAGGGCGAGGTTCTTGCTCAGGTTGCCCCAGTTGGTGCGCGGGGGCCGGGTCGGGAGTCGGTCTGCCATTTATTCCAAGTCCGCGATGAACGGGAGATGACGATAGTTCTCGGCGTGGTCGAGTCCGTACCCGACCAGGAACGCCGGCGGCGCCCGGAATCCGACGAAGCGGAGCTCCGGGCGAACCTCGACGGCCAGCTGCTTGTCCAGGAGCGCGCAGATCGCGAGGCTCCTCGGCCGACGGGGGCCCAGCAGCGACATCAGGCGCTGCAGGGTCTTCCCCGTATCAATAATATCCTCGACCAGCAGAATGTGTTTCCCCTCGAGCCGGGTCTCGGGATCGTACACCAGGCGCACCGTGCCGCTCGAGGTCTTGGCGTCCCCGTACGAGCTGGCGACCAGGAAGTCGACCTGGATCGGCCGCTCGATCGTGCGCACCAGATCGCTCAGGAAGATGAAGCTGCCCTTGAGCAGCCCGAGCACGAGCAGCTCGCCGTCCGGATAGGCCTCGGTGATCTCGGCGCCCAGCTCCCCCACCCGCGCGGCGATCGTGGCCTCGTCGTAGATGATCGACTTGACCGGCTTGCCGCCCGTGCGGCGGAGGACCTCAGGCGTACTCAGCATCGACGCGCACAGCCTCCGTTCCCGGTTCCGGAAGGAGGGCGTCGGAGCGGCAGACGCCCGGGACCCACACCGCGCCGTCGGGGCCGGCGATCACCGGCCACGCCGCGCGACGGCTGCGCGGCACCCTGGCATCCTGGAAACAGCGCACCAGCAGGCGGCGGCCGGTCCCCCCGATCGGGCGGATGCGCTCGCCCGGGGTCCAGCCCCGCACAACCAGCGTCTCGCGGGCGAGCCAGGCGGTGAAGCCGCCGCGCTCCTGCCGGAGGGGGGCGGCCTCGCGCCGCCAGCGGAGGCGCCAGCGGCCCCACCACCCCTCGCCATCGTCCGCGTGAAGGCCCCACTCGGTCGGCGTGCCCTCGCGCTCGGTCCGGTCGACCACCAGCCGCCCGAAGGCGACCTCGGCCGTCCAGCCGTCGCCGAGCGGCACGCTCGCCCCGCTGACGCCGCGCTCAGCGACCCGCACCACCCGCGCCGCGCGCGCCGGTCCGAGGCGGCATCCCACCCGGCGCGCGGCGCTCATCAGGACGGTCGCTCCCAAGGCTGAATCATACCCGCTGAGCGCACGGGCAGCAACGGAAAACCCGTCGCGCTCCCGCCGGAAATCGAGGCCCGGCAAGAGGTCCAGGGCCGCGTTCCAGGCGTCGCGCTCACGCGCGGCGTGTCGCCCCATCGCGAGCAGCGATGCGTCGACGTCCGGCAGCACCGTCCGAAGCTGCGGGAGCACATCGCGGCGAAGCCACCCGCGGAGGTGGCGAGGATCCCGGTTGGAAGGGTCGTGCCACACGGACAGGTCGCGCTCCTGGACGTAGCGAACCAGCGCCTCGTGCCGGAACGGCAGCAGCGGGCGCACCAGCGTGCCGCGGCGCGCGTTGATCCCCGCCAACCCGGCGAGGCCTGACCCGCGAAGCGCTCGCATGAGCACGGTTTCCACTTGGTCATCGGCGTGATGGGCCGTGACCACGAGGGCCGCACCCACCCGCAGCCGGACTTGCTCGAGCCAGGCGTACCGCGCCGCGCGCGCGGCCGTCTCGCCCGCCGCCGAGCCCAGGGCGCCCCGGCCCTCCTCGTAGGCGAGCCGGTAGGCGGCCGCCGACGCGCGCACGCGCTCGGCCACGGCCGCGCTGTCGGGATGAATCCCATGGTCGAAGTGGGCCACCACGAGATCCAGCCGGTGCCACTGGAGGGTCCGGTGCAGCAGATCGAGCAGGGCCACCGAGTCCGGCCCCCCCGACACGGCGACCAGCGCGCGGCCCGCCGGCAGCTGCAGCGTGGCCAGGTGACGCCGGAACTCCTCGAGCAGCGGCATCAGGTGTCGAGCACCTCGCGCACCTTGCGCGAGAGATCGCCCGGCATGAACGGCTTCTGCAGGAACGGCGACCCCGGCCGGAGCAGGCCGCGGCGCATGATGTCGTCGTCGGTATAGCCCGACATGTACAGCATCCGGAGCCCGGGCCGCTCGACCGCCAGACGCTCCCCCAGCTCCCGGCCGTTGACCATCGGCATGACCACGTCGCTCAGCACCAGATCCACGGGCCCCTCGCCCCGGGCAAGGAGCTCCAGCGCCTCGGCCCCGTTCTCGGCCTCGAGAACGGCATAGCCCTGCGCCGCAAGCGCGCGCGCCGCCATTCGCCGAACGGCCGATTCGTCCTCGACGATCAGGATGGTCTCGGCGCCGCGCGGCGAGTGCAGGATCTCGACCGGCGGGAGCTCGGGCACAGCGCCGGAGAACTCCGGCAGATAGACCTTGAACGAGGTCCCGTGTCCCACCTCGCTGTACACCCAGATGAACCCACCGCTCTGCTTCACGATGCCGTAGACCGTCGCGAGCCCCAGCCCGCTGCCCTGGCCGGACGACTTGGTCGTGAAGAACGGCTCGAAGACGCGGGCTCGCGTCGCGGCGTCCATCCCGTGGCCCGTGTCGCTGACCGTGAGGCGGGCATAGCGGCCCGCTGGCATCCGTACGCCGGGCCAGTGGGCGCGTTCGCCCTCGCGCAGCACCACCATCTCGGTCGTGACGGACAGCGTCCCCTGCCCGTCCATGGCGTCGCGAGCGTTGAGCGCCAGGTTCACCAGGACCTGATCGAGCTGGGCCGGGTCGGCGCGAACCGGCACCACGTCCGGGTCCTGATCCAGCTCGACGCGGATGCCGGGGCCGAGCAACCGGCTGAGCGCGGGGACGCTCTGCCGCACCAGCTCGGTGAGGTCGAGCCGGGTCGGCTGCAGCAACTGCTGGCGGCTGTAGGCGAGGAGCTGCCGGGTGATCCCCGCGGCGCGCTCGGCGGCGCGCTGAATTTCGGCGACGTCCGCGGCGCGCAGATCTCCCGTGGGGAGCGAGCCTTGGAGGAAGTCGCTGAAACCGGTGATCACGGTCATCATGTTGTTGACCTCGTGCGCGACCCCGCCGGCCACGCGCGCGATCGCCTCCATCCGCTCCGCCTGCACCAGCAGTTCGGCCGCACGCCGGCGCTCGGTCACCTCGCTCACCATGCAGCCAACCCACTCGGTCCGGCCGTCGGGGGCGGGCACGGGGTAGTAGCTCGCGAGGAAGGTGCGCGGCCCGCCGTCGACGGATCCCAGTCCGGAGACGATCTCCCGGTCCAGGACCGGGACACCGGTGCGAAACACGTCCTCGAACAGCGGCACCACCAGCGCTGCGGCTTCCTCCCCCAGCACCTCCCGGACCGTGCGGCCAAGGTGCGCCTCGACCGCGGCCCCGCTCAGCGCGGCGAGCGCGTCGTTGACCCTGACGAACCGGAGCTCCCGATCGACGAAGGCGAGGCCGATCGGGGTGCCGCGGAACACCGTGTCGAGCAGCGCCACGGTACGGGCCTTCCCCTGCAGCGCCTCCTCCGCCTCGCGGTACAGCCGTGCGTTGTCCACCGCGATGGCGGCTCGGCGCGCCAGGTCCTCGCCCAGGAGTTGATCGGCTGGCCCGTAGCGGCGCTCCGACTCGGCCAGCACGAATGTGATCGCCCCCAGCGTGCGTCCGCGCGCCGTGAGCGGCACGATCAGCAGCGAGCGGAGGCCGAACGCGCGGAGGCCCTCGAGATGCGCCGGATCCCGGGCAAAGCGTTGAAGCAACCGGTCCGGAATTTCGGGGATGAGCTGCGTCCGGGCGGTGCGGATGACCTGCGGGACCGGATCCTCGTCGTGCTCGCGGTACTTGTGGCTCATCGCCCAGACCGCGTCGACCTTGGCGGGATCGGTGTGCGCGATCGCCAGGCGGCGCAGGCGGCCGTCGGCATCGATGATGTCGACCGCGCACCAGTCGGCGAGCCTGGGCACGGCCAGGCGTGCGGCCGCCGACAACGTCGCCCGGAAGTCGAGCGAGGACGCCAGGACCTCGCTCACTTCCGACAGGAACGACACCTGCTCTCTCGCGGCATCGGCGTTCCGCTGGGCGGCCCGCAGCCACGCGACGAGCCCGCTGATGGCGATGCCGGAGAGGCCGTACACGCTCAGCCACATCACGTCGGAGCGGCCCGTCATGCTGTCCGCACCGGGTGCCGGCAGGGCGACGGTGACGGCGATGGCCCCGGCCGCCACCAGCAGCAGCGTGACCAGGCCCGGGCCGAAGCCGCCGTACCACGCGCTGAACCCGACGAGGACCACGAGAAGGGGATCGAACGACGGCCCGAACTGTCGGTGCAGGAGGATGTGCACGAGAATGCCGGCCGCCGCCGCGGCGACGGCGAGGCCGTAGCGCAGAGCGGCCTCGTGACGAGGGCGGGTCGGCGGCGGGATCAGCGGGCGCATGGGCTCCACCGGCGCTGAGGCGCGCGGACGGACACACCGGGCGACGATGGTGCCGTGAGGGGAGTGAATACGCTGCCGGACACGGAGGCACCTGGTACGGGGGGGATCGTAAAGGTGTAGCACGACGAGGGTTCGCGCAACGACGTCCGGCGCGCCGCGGCAGCGTCACGTGTGTACCTTCCCAAGCCATTCACGTCCGACGGTGTGCTGGAGGCGGTGACCGAGCTGATGCGCTGACCTTGGGCGCCTCAGCCGCGCGGGCCCTCCCACTCCGCGACGCCCACGGCCGCGGCAAGGTTCACCAGCACGGTACGGAGCCGGCGGATGTCGGGAGAGCCCGGCGCAGCGCCGTGCGGCGAGAAGACGCAGCCTCGCAGGACCAGCAGGTTCGCCTGCTGCCGCAGGAAGTCCGACACCCGCACGTCGACCAGCACCTCCAGTGTTCCCCGCACTTCGCCCGCCGGCAGCAGGCAGCTCACATGTCGAGGCGTGGTCCGCCCGCTGCTGCCGGGCGTCTCGATGGCCTCCTCCTCGATCGCCGGATCGATCAGATGCACGCTCTCGCGCCGCAGCGCGACGAATGGCACGGTCTCGGGGACGGCGGGCAGGCGCACCCGGGTGAACTTGAGCACCTGCACGCCCGGACTGAAGAAGTCCAGCAGGCTCTGATTGGGCGGCACGTTGAACGTTCCCTGCAGCCAGCCCAGCGGCGTGAGCACCTGGGCGCGGACGGGGACGAGCGGCGGCGGAGCGGCGCCAGCACTACTGCCGCGGAGGGTTGGTCGATTCATATCGGAGGGGAGTGAGAGAAACCGGTGGGGGCGCGGCGGGCGGCCCGACGCATGACTTCGAACTCCAATGCCGCCGCGCTCGGCCCGCGAACATACGGATGAATCACATTGAGTCACATTTCTAACTAGCTGAAACACAAGGCATTAACGGCCACCGTATCAAGGGTAATATAGGTCGCCATCGCCCCATCGGAAGATCAGTTGACTAACAGTCTCTTCCAGGGGTGCAGGAGCAAGGCGGCAGTGCCCCGCCCCGCACGAGCCCAGGGAGATCTGACATCGCGATCGCCCATCCTCGCGCGGAAACCCTTGTTCGCCAGGGCGGGAGCGCCGTCGTTGCGCACCGCGCCTCGCGCCTCAATAGGCGAAGCCCGCTCGCAGGTATACGGCCGTCCGGTCGTCACCGCTGGCCACCGCGACGGTGAAGGTGTTGGCGGGGTCGAGGAACGCAAACCAGAACCCGCCCCCGACGCCAGTGTGCCACACGTCCGACGATTCGCCGTCGAGGAACACGCGGCCGACGTCGGCGAGGCCGAACACGCCGTAGTCCCCGGGCAGCACGACGAAGTAGCGGCCGAGCCGCAGGCGGAGCTCGGCGTTGCCGTAAGCGGACGCGTCCCCCGCGTAGCGATCCTCGCGGAGGCCTCGCACGGTGGCCGCGCCGCCGACAAAGGCGGCCTCGAAGAACGGATAGTCGCCCCACACCTGCTTGGCGCCGGCCCGAAGTGCCAGCGTCGGACCGAACGCGGTCCGCGGCGTGAGGAAGGTGGCGACCTCGCCGTGCACCTCCCCGAACGTTCCCTCGACATCCCACAGCGCCGGGTAGATGCTGCCGGCGGCCGTCAGATGCCAGCCGCGGCGCGCCGTCCGGCCGTCGCGCGCGTCCCACTCCACGGCCGCGGTGGCGCCGACCATCCCGAAGTTTCCCACGCCGAACGGCGCCGACTGAGTGATGAACCGGCCCGGGTCGAGCTCCGTATCGACATACTTGAGCGTCGGGCCCACGGACAGGCCCCCGCGGGCTCCCAGCGGAAACACGACGGTGGGCCGGATCAGGTACTGCCGCTGCGGCACGCGGTAGAAGAAATCCGAGTCGATGCGCGGAGTCTCGTTGCCGAACCCGAAGAACCGGACCACCTCGATGCCCGAGGCGCGCAGCAGCAGGCCGGTTCGCACGCGCGAGTCGACCCGGCGGAAGTCTCCCATGAACTCGGCCCGGAAGGTTTCCGCGCCGGTGGCGTAGCCGGCCCGGAACGCGAGCTGCGAACGGTGAGGCTGTTTCCGGAACCCGAAATTGTGGCGCACGACTCCGCCGCCGAAGAACAAGCCGATTTCCGGGCCGGCGGTCAGCCAGGGCTCGAAGCGCCAGAACCCCCCCCAGTCGCGCGGCGGGTACGGCGTCGAATCGGTCATGCGCCACTCGTCGTAGGGCCGGTCGTCGAACGGGACTCGGCGGCGGCCCTCGACCGCGTTGGTGCCACGCGAGTCGTAGAACCGCGCTCCGCCGGCCGTCGACGAATCGATGACCCGGTCGTCGCCGCCGCCGCCGATGATGCGAAGCAACGGCGCGCCGCCTCCGGCGCCGCTGATCCCCACGACGTCGTCGCCCCCGTGGAGATAGAGCCGGACCTCCCTGGTGTCGTCCCGGTCGAAACGTCGGTGGAAGAGGGGCGCGGTCGCCGAGTCGCCCGCAGCGCGCACCGTGAGGTCGAGCACGCCGCCGTCGACCCGGACGGCCTCGACGCGTTCGGCCGCGTCGCTGGCATTGACGTCCACCTCAGCGGCGAGCAGGCGGTAGAAATTCCGCGCGGCGACGGGCAGCGCATCCCGCCGGCGCTTGAGCGCGTTGCCGAGCCAGACCGCGTTCTCCGCCCGAAACTCCGGCGGAAGGCGGCCCACGGCCTCGTCGATGACGGCATCGGTGATCGCGCCTTGGAGTGCGGTCGCGGTCGAGTCCCACGTGTCCCACTCGAGGCCGACCAGCAGCCGGCGGTCCACCGCGCGTGCGTTCCAGGTCAGCCCGACCATGCTGGGATAGTTGCCCGAGAATGCGACCAGCTGCGGCGCGCTCAGCCGGGCCAGGCCCAGCAGCAGGCCGTCGAAGCGGGCGAAGGCCTGATCGCGGTCCCGGGGAATCGGCGTCCATGGAGTGGTGCGGTTGTTCTCGAGGCGGGCCCAGCGCCACTGGTCCTGGTGCCGGTCCCAATCGCCGAGCAGCAGGTCGACCAGGCGTGCGCCCAGATACGCGTGCGCGTCCGCCCGCTCGTCCTGGTGCTTCTCCAGGCGCTCGAACAGCTCCTCCGTGCTGACGATCTTGCTGGCGCCGGCGAAGCCGGGGCCGTCGTCGGTGTGGCGCTCCTCGATCGTGCCGAGCATCCCGCCGAACTCCTGCCGGAACTCGCCCAGCCGGGGCGAGTCGGGGAGGACCACCAGTCTCGACTTCGAGTGCAGCACGCCGGCCGCCGTCAGGATCGGGCTCACCACCAGCGCCGCGGCCGGATGCCCAGCGCTGATCTGGTCCTGGAAGATCCGCTGCGCCACCGTCCGTCGCAGCTGCTCGGGCAGGAGCGGTGACGGATCCTTGTCGAGCGATCGGAACTGGTACTCCCGCCCGTCACCACCCTCGAACCTGAGCGAGCGCGTCTGCTTGCCACCACCTGGACGAGTGGGGGTGAGCCCGCCGGCGAACCCCTCGAGGTCCAGCCGTTCCACCCGGAGCGGGGTGGCCCAGAGCGTCCGGTAGTGCCGGCCGAACAGCAGCGCGTGAAAACCGCTGGACCGATAGCGCGCGCCGGGGGTCAGCACGACCGTGTCCGGATGCCCGACCGCCGGCTCCGTCGGCTGCTGCGCCGCGGCCGGCGCGGTCGCCAGCGCGATCGCCAGTGCAGCGGCCCCGGCCAGGGTCGCGCTTCCTCGAGTTCGCGTCATCCGGTCCATACCGTCTCCTCTTCGGCAGCGGGGTCCGGCGGCATGATCGCCCGGGCCTGAGCAGTGGCCGGGTCGCCGACGGGCAGGGCGTGTGCCTGGTGGTAGCCGCCGTCCGCAGCCAGTACCCAGGCGGAAGGATCCTCCAGCTCGCGCGTCAGGATGGCGTCGAGTCGTGTGCGACAGGCGGGATCGATCACGGCGGCCACGACTTCGACGCGCCGCCGCAGGTTTCGCGAGCGCCAGTCCGCCGAGCCGATCAGGTACTCGTCGGCTCCGCCGTTTCCGAAATGGTAAATCCGCGCATGCTCCAGGAAGCGGCCGACGATGCTGCGCACCCGGATCCGGTCCGACAGCCCGGGCACGCCGGGCTTGAGCGTGCACAGGCCGCGCACCACCAGGTCGATCTCGACACCGGCCTGCGACGCGTCGTACAGCGCCCGGATGACTTCGGGATCGTCGAGTCCATTGAGCTTCGCCCGGAGGCGGGCAGGTCGTCCTGATCGCGCGTGCTCCGTCTCCCGCGCGATCCGCTCGAGCAGGCCCGGCAGCAGGTGCTCGGGCGCCACCAGCAGGCATCGCAGCGCCGCGCCGGGTGCGCGCGAGGAGCCGGTGAGCTGGTTGAACAGGTCGCTGAGATCGTCGCCCAGCGCCGGATCGGCCGAGAGCAGGCCGATGTCGGTATAGAGCCGGGACGTCGCGGCGTTGTAGTTGCCGGTGCCGATGTGGACGTAGCGGTGAATCTGCTCGCGCTCCCGGCGCACCACCAGCGCCACCTTCGCGTGATTCTTGAGGCCGACCAGCCCGTACACGACCTGCGCTCCCGCCCGCTCGAGCTGCTTCACCCACCCGATGTTCCGGGCCTCGTCGTAGCTCGCCTTGAGCTCCACGAACACGGCGACCTCCTTCCCTGCCCCCGCCGCACGGATGAGCGCCTCCACGATCGGCGAGCTCTCGCCGGCGCGGTAGAGGGTCATCTTCATCGCCACGACGGCCGGGTCTTCGGCGGCCTCCTCGAGCAGCCGGAGGGTGGTCGCGGCGAAGTCGTCGTAGGGGTGGTGCACCAGCAGGTCGCCTGCGCGCAGTCGGTCCCAGAGCGAGGCGTCGGCGCCGATCGGATCGCGGCCGGCGAAGGCGGGAAAGAGCCCGCCCGTGACAGGCAGGGTGACGAGCCGCCGGAGGTCGCCGGGCGCCATCAGCCCGCCGCTCTCGTGCACGATCAGCTCGCCGACGGGCGTATCGTGCCCGGTCTCGAACCGCAGCTCCTGCGTGAGCAACGACCGCAGCACGTCGGAGATTCCCGGCTGCAGCTCCAGCCGCACGACCGGATTCACCGTGCGCTGGTCGAGCTCCTCCTCCAGGGCCTGCAGCAGGTCGCCGGCGCCCGCCTCCTCGAGCTCGAGGTCGCCGGCGCGCGTGACGCGAAACAGCGCAACCTCCTCGACGCGACGCCCCGGATAGAGTGTCGCGAGATTGGCCGTGACGATCTCCTCGATCGGCACCAGGTCGCCGCCGTCGGGCAGCTCGACGAATCGGGGCAGCGCGGACGGCAGGCGCACGTAGGCGAAGTGGAGCGGACCCGTCGCCTCCCCCTGCAGGGCCACGGCCATCGACAGCGTGAGCGACGGAATGAGCGGGAACGGATGGCCGGGACTCATGGTGATCGCGCGCGGCGTGAGCACCGGGAAGAACTCGCGCTGGAAGCGCGTCCGCAGCACCTCGCGCTCGTGGGGCTCCAGGCCGGCCCAGTCCCGAATCCGATGCCCCCGCGCCGCGAGCTCCGCCAGGCAGCGCTCGATGCAGGCGCGCTGCCGGGCAAGGATCGCCTCGGCCCGTGCCGCTGGCACGTCCTCCGCGCCGCCCATGTAGAGCTCGTCGAGGTTGGCGCTCACGATCGCGAGATAGCGCAGGCGCTCGAGCAGCGGCGTGCGATCGTCCTCCGCGACGGCGAGCACCCGGATGTTGAACTCGAGCTGGCTCGCGGCGGCATCCAGCAGGTCCGCCGGCACGGCCTCGGGAGGCGCTTCGGCGCGGGCCGCCAGCGGCCCGTCCGCGCCCAGCTCGGGAAAGAGCCGCGAACGCGCCGCGACCGCGAAGGCGGCGAGCGTGTCCTGGTCGCGCAGCGCGGCCATGCGGACGGCGTGCGCCAGCTCGTCCACGGGCATCCAGGTCAGCCGCGGGCCGTCACCGCGGGCGAGGCCGCGGCGAAGCCGGCGGGCCACCCAGACCTCGAGGCTCGGGCGTTCGAGCGTCGGTGGCGAGCGGCCCAGCAGGCTCACCTCGCCGACCTTGGATCCGAACCATTCGGCGAGCCCGTGGCGGACCGCCTGCTCGCCCGCGCCGGCAGTGACCGGGAGGCGACGGTCCTCGCCTTCCCCGAGCAGCGCGACCGAGCGGCCATCGAGCGCCAGCACCGCGACGGCTCGGCCGGAATCGAGATCCCGGATGATACGCTCCTGCCCCATCTGCCGGAGCAGGGCCCGCGCGCGCACGAGCTTCGTCTGCAGCACCGGGCGCAACCCGGCTCCCTGTTCGAGCGCGAGCGCCAGCTCCTCCAGCCGCGGCGGCCCGCTGGCGAGGCGGCGCACCTTGAGCTCCTGGAACTCGCGCATGAGGCCGCCGCTCCGCACCGTCACCCGGTCGTAGAGAAACGCGAAGCGCCCCGGCAGGTACCAGGGCCGCGACGCCGTGCGCACGATGCGGTCGATCTCCAGCTCGAACCGGGACTCGAGCCGGGCCAGGTCCACGACGCCACGGAGTCGGCGCGCGGGCGCGGTGTCGCTCGCCAGGATCGCGGCCAGGTCCACCGGGGTCACCGCCGACTCGAAGACCTGGCTCGCTCCCGCCCCCGCCACGCCGGGCTCGGCCAGGCTGACCGTCAGCGTCCGCCGGTCGTCGGCTCCGTAGCGCACGCGACAGACGATGTTGTGCGCGGCGAGGGCGTTGTCGGCCGTGTCCAGGTACACGTCGCGGAACAGGACGCGGTTCTGACCCCGGACGACGAGGCCGAGCGGCAGTGGTGAGCTCACCAGGGCCGTCAGCCCCTCGACGGTGGGGACATCGCAGCGGAACTCGGACGCGCGCGGCACGTGGCTCATTCGCCGATCACCGCGCGGCGTGCGCGCAGCCGCTCCTCCGCCTGCTCCCGAGCCCTGCCCAAGCCGGCTTCGAACGCGGGCGTGTGGCGCACCTTGTCGAACAGTCCCGATGCCAGTTGCCACCGGTGCAGAATCGGCGAGTGGGCGACGGCCCGGTCCAGCCAGTGGGCCGACCGCGCCGCGTCACCGCGCCAGGCATAGTAGGCGGCGAGGTCGGCGTACTGATGCAGGAACTGGTAGCGCTCCTCGTCCAGCTCGCGGCCGAGCGAGTCGGCGATCGTCGCGGCTTCGGCGGAGCGGCCGAGCTGGTGGAGGCACATCGCCCGGACCGCGACCCAGGGCCCGGGATCGCGCTCGGCGCACCGATCCGCCTGGCCCGAAAGCAGCTGCGCGTAGGACTCGAGAATGGCCGAGACCGGGTCGACCACACCGCCGGCGCCGGTGGTGCGGACCTCGCGCAGCGCGACGTCGTAGCGGCGCGCGCCGATGGCGAGCGCGACGAGCGCGTGCCGCAGCCCCGGCGCCAGGGGGTCGAGCGCCAGGGCGCGCCGCGCCTGCGCCAGGGCCGAGTCGCCGGCACCGGCGCGGAAGAGCGCCCACGCGTAGGCCATGGCGACGTCGGCCGAGTTGGGCCTCAGCTTGCGCGCCCGCAGCACGTTGGCGCGCACCGAGTCCTCGGGATAGAACGCGATCGACCGCGCATCGGCCAGGGCCAGCCACGCCTCGGCGGCACCGGTGTCGCGGGCGACCGCGCGCCCGGCGAGCTGGAGCGACCGGGCGAGCTCGGTATAGGGGTCGGCCTCGCTGCGATATCCGTAGACCACGCCGTAGGTGCTCGCCGAGGCGAGGCCGGCCAGCGCCTGGGCGTAGGAGGGATCGAGCTCGACCGCCTGCTCGAAGGCCGCGGTGGCGAGGCGGAGACCCTCGGGTGTGCGCCGCTCGAGCCAGTAGGCGCCCTTGAGATAGGCGTCGTAGGCCGCGACCTGGGTGGTGCGAACCGGTGCCGCCGGCATCGGCGTGCGGCTGTCGGCCGTGAGCAGCGCACCGGTCACCTGGCGCGCGATCACGTCCTGGAGCTGCAGCAGCTCACCGGCGCCGAGGGTGTAGGTCTGGCGCCAGATCACGACGCCGCGCTGTGCGTCGGTCAGCTCCACTTTCGCCTGGATCTGCCCGCCCGAACGGCGGAGCGAGCCATCGAGGACGTGCCGCACCCCCAAGGTATCGGCGACCTGCCGCACGGTGAGCCGCCGGCCCTTGAGCGCCACGGTCGAGGTCGGCGAGATCACCTTGAGCCCCTCCACCTGCGCCAGGCGTCCGATGATCTCCTCGCTCAGCCCCTCGCTGAGGTACTCGTCCTCCACGCTCGCGCCGCCGGTCTCGAGCGGCAGCACGGCCACCGACGCGTCGGAGGTGACCCGCCGGGCCTCGGCGCGGCGGCCGGGCCAGAGTCGCGTCGCGAGCAGTGCGAGCAGTACCAGGAACGTCGCAATCAGCAGAGCCCGCCCCCAAGCGGACCCGGGGGCCGCCGGCTGGCCCGGGGTGGCCGCTCGGGATGCGCGCTCGCTCGGCGGCAGCCACGACTCGGGCATCGGCGTCGTGCCGCTCAGCCGGGCCGGCTCGCCCATGGCGATGCGGAGGTCGGTCGCCATCTCGCCCGCGGTCTGATAGCGGTCCTCCGGCCGCTTGGCCAGCGCCCGCGCCACGATGGCCGCGACCGCGTCGGGGACCTCCGGGCGGATGGTCTGCACCGGCGTCGGCTCGCCGCCGGCCTGCTTGGCCAGCACCTCGCGCAGGCTGGCGCCGCCGAATGCCATCCGGCCGGTGAGCATCTCGTACACCACGCAGCCCAGGCTGTAGACATCGCTCCGCGGATCGCCGCCGGTGGCGCCTTGCGCCTGCTCCGGGCTCATGTAGGCCGCGGTGCCGATCGGCAGACCTTTCGCGGTGAGCGAGTTGCCGCTCGCGAGGCCGATGGCGCGTGCGATCCCGAAGTCGGCCACGACCGCGTGCCCGTTGGAGAGCAGGATGTTTTCCGGCTTGACGTCGCGATGGATGATGCCGCGGTGGTGCGCGTAGTCGAGCGCTTCCGCGACTTCGCGGGCCAGCAGCAGCGCCTCGCCGATCGGCAGCTGCTCGCCGAGCAGGCGCTCGCGCAGGCTCTGGCCGTCCACGAACGGCATCACGGAGTAGAGGAGCCCGGCGGCTTCGCCGGAGTCGATGAGCGAGAGGATGTTGGGATGCTGCAGCTGGGCCGTGATCCGGATCTCGCGGAGGAACCGCTCGCCGGCGACGGCCGTCATGACGCTCGGACTCACCACCTTGATCGCGACTTCGCGGCCGAGCTTGCGGTCACGCGCCTGGAAGACCGTCGCCATGCCGCCCCGCCCCGCCTCGCGCTCCACCACGTAGCGATCGCGGAGCGCGTGCTTCAGCACCCCCAGCAGTTCGCTCATCGGGCCGCGTCGGCCAGCTCCACGCCGATCACGTGCGCTGGCGCCCCGGTCCGGAGGTTCTGCACCAGGGCCTCCGCCGGCACACTCTTCTTGAGGCGGACCCGGTACTGCAGCACCTCGCCCCCGGTCGGGCCCGGCAGCGCGCGGAGGAACTCCCAGCGCTTGGCCGAGGCGTCGAGCAGCGGCTCGATCACGCGGCGCGCGGCGTCGGCCGGGCCCTGCACCCGGAGCTCGAGCCGGCGGAACTCTACCGGCTTCTTGGCCGGGGCATCCGTGGAAGCGGCCGGCCGGCCGGACCGCCCGCCGCCGTCATCCGGGCGAGAGCTCTTCCGCCGCCGCTCCGCGCGCGCTGCGAGCGACTCGAGCTGGTCGGGCGTGAGCGACTTGAGGATCTGGTCGTCGACCATCGCCACGAAGGCGCTCGTGCGGTTGGAGAGCGCCAGCGCCCGCTGCAGCCGGCGCTGCGCCGGCGGGCCCTGGAGGTTGGCCGGCGATCGGCCGAAGTCCGTCCACCACAGGATCAGGATCACCACGTTGTAGGTGATCGACAGGGCCGCCGCGAATGCGACCGACTGAATCCCGGCCGCCAGTCCCACGCCGGTGGCGAGAAAGATGTAGACGGCATCCTTGGTGTCCCGCAGGGTGTTTCGGAAGCTGACCGCGGCCACGATCCCACCCAGGCTGAACGCCAGGGCCAGGCTGTTCTTCACCATGAAGACCACGCCGGCCACCACGATCGGCAGGATGACCAGGGTCTGCACCACCGACTGCCGGAACCCCTTGCGCCGCCGGGTCATTATGTAGATCCAGGCCACCGGCAGCATGAGCGCGAAGGCGGCGGCCATGGCGAACACCTCCGACAGCGGCATGCCGTCGGGGGCATCGAACAGCGGGGTCTGGCCGTCGGTGAGCACGCCGCGGATGCCGCTGGAGACCTCGGCGGTGGTCTGCTGGACCCCGCCGTAGATCAGCGTCGCGGCCTCGGGCACGAGGTCCAGGAGCAGCGCGGTCGCGGCGAACAGCAGGATATAGTAGGCGACGACCCGGGCGATCGGGTTCTCCGCCAGGCGACTCAGCTGGCCGTTGATATCAGTGGCACGCATCGCGCCCTCTCCACCTGGACCGCCCGGCCGGCGTCCGGATTGACGGGCCTAGGCAATGTGTTAGCGTTTGACCACTAAATTGCTACAATCTAGAGCTTTGCGCCACACGGGAAGGGCCGCGAATGAGTGATTCCGACCTGCTGGAGACCCAGCTGCCGACCACCCCGGCAACCTCACAGCCCGGGGGTCGGGCCGCCGACGAGCTGCCCGACGACCTGCTGCGCGAGGCCACCCAGCGGCTCGGAATCCTGGCGGTGGTCTGGGCCGGCCTGTTCGTCATCGGCCTGACGCTGAACCACCTCGTGGCGCCGCTGCTCCACATGAACATGCAGGAGCTGATCCCCTGGGGCCGGGCGGCGGACACCGTCGCCGTGATCAGCATCGCGGTCTCCCTCTGGCTCTGGCGCTACACCCGCCGGTTCACCTGCAACCCGCGCTGGGCGCTCGACGTCGCGCTCGGTTACCAGGTGCTGCTGGCGTTCGGCATCGGGATCGTGAACCAGTGGGACCCGCAGCGGCTCCTGGCCGGCCGGTTGTCCTGGCTCTGCGTCCTGATCCTGATCTTCCCGATGATCGTGCCCAACACGCCGCGGAAGACGCTCTTTGCCTCGCTGATCGCCGCCACAATGGACCCTTTGGGCATCGTGGTAGCTCACCTCCGGGGCCTCGACACGCCGAGCTTCGCCGTCATCCTGTGGAACTACCTGCCGAACTACGTCTGCGCGCTGATCGCCGTCATCCCGTCCAAGATCATGGTGCGGCTGGGGCGTCACGTGCAGCGCGCGCGCGAGCTCGGCAGCTACCGGCTGGTCGAGCTGATCGGCCGAGGCGGCATGGGAGAGGTCTGGCGGGCCACGCACCGCATGCTTGCCCGGCCCGCCGCGATCAAGCTGATCAAGCCGGAGATCCTGGGGGCGCCCGGCGGACCCGAGGCCGGGGTCCTGATCGAGCGGTTCCGGCGCGAAGCGGAGGCGGCGTCGGCTCTGCAATCGCCGCATACGATCCGGCTATACGACTTCGGCGAGACGAGGGCCGGCACCTTCTACTTCGTGATGGAGCTGCTCGACGGCCTCGACCTGGAGACGCTGGTTCGGCGGTTCGGCCCGGTTCCGCCGGCACGGGTCGTCGAAATTCTGCGCCAGACCTGCCACTCCCTCGGCGAGGCCCACGATCGCGGCCTGATTCATCGCGACGTCAAGCCGGCCAACATCTACCTCTGCCGCCTCGGCCGGGAATACGATTTCATGAAGGTGCTCGACTTCGGGCTCGTGAAGTATGACGAGGACCAGTCCATCATGGACACCATCAAGACCAACACGGAGATGACCACGGGGACGCCCGCTTACATGGCGCCCGAGATGGCGAACGGCGAGCCGATCGACCGGCGGGCCGACCTCTACGCGCTGGGCTGCGTGGCCTACTGGCTCCTCACCGGGCACCTCCTCTTCGATGCCGACAGCCCGCTGCGCATGCTGATCCAGCACATCCAGGCGAGCCCCGTCCCGCCCGGCATCCGAAGCGGCCGGCCGATTCCCCCGGCGCTCGAGGCGCTGGTGATGCGCTGCCTCGCCAAGAAGCCTTCGGACCGGCCGGCGAGCGCCGACGAGATTCTGGAGTCGCTGGATCGCCTCGCGATGGACTCCCGCTGGACCCAGGCCGACGCCCGCGAGTGGTGGGAGGGCAACATCGCCGCGCCCGCGGAAGGTCGCGTGCCGACGGGCCAGATGCTGGCGATCGGGTGACCGGTGGCCTCCGGGCGGGCCTGCTGGCGTTCGCCATCCTCGTGCCGGCGCCGGCGACCGGCCTGCAGTCGGCCGCGCCGGATGCGCTGCTGGGACGATACGATCTTGCCGCGCGCGCGGCCGACCGGTGGGAGCTGCCCAAAGCGCTCCAGGAGATCAGCGGGCTCGCGTTCGACAGCGCCGGCCGCCTGTTCGCGCACGACGACGAGCAGGCCATCGTGTACCAGCTCGATCGCGCCACGCATCGCGTGGTCAAGCGGTTCGGCTTCGGCCGGCCGGCCGTGCGTGGGGACTTCGAGGCCATCGCCGTCGTCGGCGGTCAGGTGATTCTCACGACGAGCGACGGTGTGCTGTACGCCGGGCGCGAGGGCCGCGACGGCGAGTCGGTTCCCTACGTTACCCAGGCCACGGGCGTGGGCCGCCACTGCGAAACCGAGGGCATGGTGTACGAGCCCGGCGGCCGCGCGCTGCTGTTCGTCTGCAAGGAAGCGCGAACTCGGGCCTTGAGCGGCCGCCTTGCGGTGCTTCGGTGGTCGCTGGAGCGGAAGGCGCTGGACCCGCGCCCGGCGGTCCTCGTCGGCCTCGGCGCGATCACGCGCAAGCTCCGGAGCTCGGCGTTTCACCCGTCGGAGCTGGTTCGCGTGCCGGGGACCGGCCACTACCTGGTGCTGTCCGCCCGCGAGTATGCAATCGCGGAGATCACCCGCTACGGCGAGGTGGTGGCGGTGGCAAGCCTCCGCCGCGGTGATCATCGGCAGGCGGAAGGGCTCGCGCTCGCGGGCGACGGATCCCTGCTGGTTGCCGACGAGGGCGCCGGCCGGCGCGGCAGCGTTACTGCCTACCGCCGACGCTGAGCCAGAGCGAGAACACTTCGGCGCTCTCGCCCTTGGGCCGGGTGCCTTCCGGCACCACCGTCGTGACCGACAGCCGAACGCGCCCGTCCCGCGTGAAGTCCAGCCGCATGAAGCCCGCGGCCTCCCGCTCGAACAACGACCCCTCGACCTTCCGGACCAGGCTGGCGTGCCCCAGGATGCCCGCGCCGCTCACGAGCTGGTAGCCGGCATTGGTGATCTCCGGCCGGCCGCCCCGGATCACCTGCAGATCGTGGTCGTGGCCCGACGCGATGATCAGCGGCGGCTGCTGCGCGAAGGCGCGCTCGAGCGCCCGCACCATCATCTGATACTTCCGCCCGCTGATGTCCTGGTTCGAGAATCCCATCCGGCGCGCCAGCGGGTACAGCGAGCCGATGACGGGCAGCGGCAGCCAGAGCCAGGACTCGACGTTACGAAGCGGGAAGATGTGGTCGCCGAGCGTGAACGCCCCTCCGTGCTCGCCGCCAGAGCGCAGGGGATGGTGGTTCACCACGATCGCATAGCGGGTGCCCCTGTCCCGCAGGGCCCCGAGCAGCGAATCGGCCACCTCGGACTCCGTCTTCGTCGGGCACGGCGAGTCGGGGCCATACGGCCGCTCGTCGTTGTGAAGCCACCACTCGCTGTCCAGCGCGATCAGCCGCACGTGCCTGCCGACGTCAACCACCTCGGGGCCGGGGCAGCCGCCGCGCGGGAGGAGTCGGACGTCGCCGCCGCCGAACTTGCGCACCAGCGTGTCCTGCCGCCGGATCGAGTTCCAGCCGTCCCGCCCCTGCCGATCCCAGTCGTGGTTGCCCGGCACGAGGAAGCCCTGGGCGGCGCCCTTCCGGATCGCCAGGACCTGTGCCGCGATCTTCCGCTCCGCGTCGTCGCGGCCCGGATGACCGAGCGGCGGCACGCCGCGCGGATACACGTTGTCCCCGAGAAACACCACGTACTGCTTGACCGGACGGAGGGAGTCCGACTGCCGCGAGAGCTCCTGCAGCACCGGCTCCCCATCATAGGCCTTGCTGCCGGCGTCGCCGATGAGGAAGAGCGCGAGCTCGATGCTGTCGAGCGGCGCGAGCGGCGCCGGGCGCACGACGGCGGGCTTGAGCGCCGGCGTGCACGCCGCCACCAGCACCGGCACCACGAGCGCGAGCCGCACCGCGAGGACAGCCCTACGGATGGTAGGCATAGGCTGTAATAGTAGCCTTGCCGCCGGAGGCCTCGTCGCTGATCAAGAGGGTAAGATCGGGTCCCACCGCGATGCCTTCCGGCTGCCGGTGGCGATCGCCGTCCAGGCGCCCGCCGCCGAGCACCTCGCCTCGCGGGCTCAGCTCGGCGTAGGTCTGCTCGGGGCCGGAGACGACGATCAACGTGCCGCTGCGCGGGTGGCGTGCCATGGCCGAGCCCTGAAACCGCTTCTTGCCGGTGGCGCGCTGCAGATCAGCGTGCGTCGCCAGGATTCGCGGCTGCCGCTCGAAGCGCCAGGTGTCGATGGACACCGCCAGGATGACCAGACGATCCTTCCAGCGCCGTGTGCGCGTGGTCTTGCAGAGCAGCAGCAGCGACCGGGTGGCGGCGTCCCAGGTCAGCCCCTCCACCTCGCAGCCACGGCCGAGTCCGTGGGTCCGACGGGCGGCCCGCCCGGTGTGTCCGTCGGGGGCGGCTCGACCCTCGTAGATCTCGCCCGTCCCGGTCACCAGAAAGATCCGGTCGCCGACGACCGCAAGATCCTCGAAATCGCCGTGCAGCGGCAGGCCGCGCCGGTCGGCCAGCCCGAATCGACCGACGGGCTGTCGGCTCGCCAGGTCGTACCGCCAGAGCACAGCGCGCTCATCACCGTGCGCCAGGAGGCTGCCGTCGGACGCGAAGGCGAGGCCGGAGATTTCGGACAGGGTACGGGGCAGCTCTGAGCGCCAGGCGGCGGCGCCCCGCAGATCGTAGTGCGACAGCGCGCCCGCGGCGCGCGCCCGCTCCGCCGGCGCCGGGTCGGCCTCGGCCCGGCCGGCCTGCGCGGCCGCAGACGCCACCGGCAGCACCGGCAGCAGGAGCAATGCCAGCAGGCGAAACGCCGTCATGCAGAGGGAACGACGCTGCCGTTGTCCTCGGGCCGGGAAGGTGTGAACTCGGTGAGCATCGGACCCAGCCGCTCACGCAGGGCCTGGAGCAGCGCCTCCGACGGTGTCCGCTTCTTGAGCCGGACGGCGTAGGTGAGCCTCGGCACACCGTCGGACCCCGGGTCGTTGCTCTCCAGGGACCAGCGCTTGGTATTGCTCTCCAGCACATCCTCGATGGACCGTTGGATCGCGACGTCCGCGGAGTGGACCCGCAACATCCCGTCGCGCTTGTCAGTGGTCGGCGCGGCCTCGGATGATCCCGTGCCCAGCGGCACGGACTCCTCGGGTTGGAACCATTCGGCCACGGGGTCGCCCTGCGGCGCTTTGACGTCGCTGCTCAGGGCCTGGAGCACGCTCTGGCCCTTCGGCACCTCGCGCTCGCCCAAGGCGATATCCGCGATGACGGGATGCGAAGTGTTCCATTTCCAGAGCGCCACGACGGCTAGCACGTAGAGCCCCGAAAGCGCGGCGGCCGCCTCGAGCGTGCCGACGCCGGCCCCGAGGCCCACGGCGATGGCGATGACGACGTACATCGCGTCGCGGGTATCGTCGAGTGCATTGCGGAAGCGGACCAGCCCGGCGATGCCGGCGAGGCTGAAGGCGACGGCGAGACTGTCCTGCACAATGACGAGGATGGCCGCCACGGCGATCGGCAGCAGTACGATCGTGGTCACGACCGATGCGTCCATTTCCTTCCGCAGCCGGGTCGCGACGTACGCCCACGCGACGGGAAGCATCAGCAGGAGCGCCCCGACCATCGCCACCAGCGCGGCGAGCCAGCCCCGTCCGCCCCACGGTCCCGGCGCCGCCGCCGCGTCGCCCTCGGAGAGCGGACCGAGCTGATCTTCCAGCATCGGCGGCCCGGCGAACGACCGGGTTTCCTGCGCCATCAGCACCACGAGGGCGATGATGGCGGCCTGGAACAGCCCAAGCCAGACGAAGCGCGGCTTCGGCAGACTGGGGTCGTGGCGGACGGCTGTGGACTCGGCGGCTTTGTCGGGCATGCGCAACCTCCGTGTGTTATCCCGGCCGCTGGGCGACACGCGGAGGCTCGCGACCGCGCCCCGTCTCGTCGCACCTGCTGTCGTGGATCTTGCGAGGAGGATAGTGGTTACCGGCCCGGTGGCGCTGTGGCAGTTGTCACGCACCGCGTGCGCCTGGGCCCGTGGTTTCACGGTGGAACGGTGAGAGACCCGTCAGCGCCCTCCTGGTGGCTTGCCCCGCCCCAGCCGTCCGCGCTCGAATTCCTCCCGCGCCCGTTCGTACGAGTGCATCGTCTCCCGCAATACCTCCAGAAGCTTCTCCTGCTCCTGAGAGGCGGCATGCACCTCCGCCACGGCCGTGCGCGACTCATCGGCGGCCATCCGCAAAAGTTCCGCGGCATGCCGGGCCTCCTCCGCGGCCCGTCGAGCGTCCTCCGCCGCCCGTCGGGCCTCCTCCGCCCATCCGCGACCTGCCTCCGCCGACTGCCGAAGCTCTTCAGCCGTATCGCGCGCCGTTTCCCCGGACTCCCGCTGTTCCTCCGACACCGTTCGCTGGTCTTCGGCGACCTCGCGGGCGCTCTCGGCGGCCAGACGCTGCTGCTCGGTCCCCTGGCCCGCGGCCGCTTCGGGGGTCCGCTCTCGACGTGAAGTCATGGCTTCTTCCCTCGCCTTGGTTACTCGCCATATCATAGCAATTCTTGCGGACGGCTGGTGGTCCGTGAGCGCGGGCTCTCGGGTTGGGCATCTCGGACGTGACGACCGGCACCGCCCGTGCCGGCCGGTCGAGCCACTCTTCGGCATGCCGACTCAGGCCGCTCCGCCGCGGATCTTCCTGCTTTCTCCCGCCCACTGCGGCGGGAAGCGCGCCGGGCTGCTGCTCGGCGGGCGCGGACGGTTCGCGCTTGCAGGCCAGCTCCAAAGCGGCGGGACGGTCTCGCTGGCGGAGGCCTTCACCTTCCTGAGCGGTCTCTACTTCCGTGGCAAGCTCGCGTACGCGCGCCAATTCGCGCGGCCGCCGGAGGGCGTGCTTGGCGTGCAGGTGATCACCACCAATCGCGGACTCCTTCCGGCGGACACGCCGGTCACCGCGGAGGAGCTGCGCGGGTTCTCCGCCGCGGAGATTCGCCCGCAGGATCCGGATTTTCGAGAGCCGTTCCAGCGCGACCTGAAGACCATCGACCGCGTGGCGTCGCTCGGGGGAGCGCTGCCGGAAATCGTCCTGCTCGGCAGCATCGCGACCGGCAAGTACGTGGACGTCCTGCTCGACGCCGTGGGCGGCCGGCTGCTCTTCCCGACTGACTTCGTGGGCCGGGGCGACATGAGCCGCGGCGCCTTGCTGCTTCGAGCCGCGCGCGCGAACATGGAGCTGGCCTACGCGGCGGTCGCGACCGCCGTCCGGCGCGGCAAGCGGCCGAAGAAAGTGGAGCCCACTCATGCCGACGACGATACGAGGAAACGCCCCGGTGCGCCTGCCCGCGACGGCTGACGACGTCACGCTGCGCCTCCGAGGGCGAAGCCTCAGGCTCACCCACCTCGAGAAGGTGTTCTGGCCCGAGGCTCGGGCTTCACCAAGCGCGACCTGCTCCAGTACTACGCCGACGTCTGCCCCTGCCCTGCTGCCGCACCTCGCGGACCGCGCGATGGTGATGAAGCGCTACCCGAACGGGATCCACGGCAAGTGCTTCTTCATGAAGCGGGCGCCGTCGCCGCGGCCCGAGTGGCTCGAGACCTGCGCGATCGCGCACAAGGCGGCAGACGTGATCGATTTCCCGGTGGTCGCAGGATCTGGCCTCGCTGCTGTGGCTGGTCAATCTCGGCTGCATCGATCTCAACCAGTGGTACGCCCGCTGCGACGACAGCCGACCGGCCGGACTACCTCCACTTCGATCTGGATCCCGGCCCGCGGGGTCCGGCTTCGCGCGGGTGCGTGAGACGGCGCTGGTGGTCCGCGGAAGCGCTCGAGAGCTCGGCATGGAGCCCGCTGGTCAAGACGAGCGGCTCCAAGCGGCATGCACGTCTACGTCCCGATTGTGCGGGGCCCGGTGCAGAAGGAGGTCTGGCGCTTCGCCAAGGCGCTGGCCAAGCGAGCTGGCAGCGCGGCATCCGCGCCCTGATCACCGCCGAGTATCGCATCGCCGACCGGCCACGCGGGCGGGTGCTGGTGGACTACAACCAGAACGCCTGGGGCCGCACGCTGGCGTCGGTCTACTCGGTGCGGCCGACCGCGACGGCGACGGTCTCGACTCCGGTGACCTGGGCGAGAGGTCGAGCGCGGCGTCGAGATCGAAGACTTTCGGCTCGACAACGTGCCCGCCCGCATTCGGAAGGTGGGCGACCTGTGGAGGCCGCTGCTCCAGGCCCGGGCGGCGGTTTCGCCTGGAGGCGGCCGCATGAGCCTGCCGCTCGCCTTTCCCTATCCACCGATGGAAGCGGAGAGCGCGCCGGCGCTTCCCCGCGGCACCGGCTGGCAGTTCGAGCCCAAGTGGGATGGCTTCCGCTGCCTCGCGTTCCGCGACGGGAACGAGTCCGGATCCAGAGAAGGCCGGCAAGCCGCTCGGCCGGTATTTCCGGACGTCGTGGAGTCGCTC
Source organism: uncultured Gemmatimonadales bacterium (assembly GCA_963840215.1). Classification (GTDB taxonomy): domain Bacteria; phylum Gemmatimonadota; class Gemmatimonadetes; order Gemmatimonadales; family GWC2-71-9; genus CAVVWJ01. Next base: position 117,582 of record CAWIYG010000001.1, read on the forward strand.
GGCGCGCTCGGTGCGAAGCGCTTCGTCCTGGACGGGGAGATCGTGATTCCGGTGGACGGTCGGCTCTCGTTCGACGAGCTGCTGCTGCGGGTGCACCCGGCCGAGAGCCGGGTGCGAGCGCTGGTCGAGGCGCACCGGGCCCGGCTCGTCGTGTTCGACCTGCTGGTGGATGAGCGCGGGCGATCGCTCGTGACGCTGCCGCTCGAGGACCGCCGGGCGCGGCTCGAGGCCTTTGCGAAGAGATACCTGCGTGGGGAGGCAATCATGCTTTCGCGGACCACGCGGAGACTGGCGACCGCCCGTGCCTGGCTCCAGAGTGGCGGCGACGGCGATCTGGACGGGGTGGTCGCCAAGCGGCTGGACCTGCCCTACCGCTCGGGCGAGCGGGACGGAATGCTGAAGGTGAAGCGGCAGCGCACGGCCGACTGCGTGGTCGGTGGCTTCCGGTATGCATCGAAGGGACACACGGTGGGGTCCCTGCTCTTGGGCTTGTACGACGACGCAGGCTTGTTGAACCACGTGGGTTTCTGTTCGAGCTTGAGCGCGGCCGAGCGCACGGGTCTCACCGCCCGACTCGAGCGACTGCGCCAGCCGCCGGGATTCACGGGGCGAGCTCCTGGTGGCCCGAGCCGCTGGAGCACTGACCGCTCAGCCGAGTGGGAACCGCTCTCCCCGAAGCTCGTCGTCGAGGTGGGATACGACCATGTTTCGGGGGGACGGTTCCGGCATGGTACCAGATTCGTGCGGTGGCGGCCGGACAAGGCGTCGGGGCAGTGCCGGATGGAGCAGTTGAGTGGCACGACGCGCGCTCCGTGACCGGGACCCGGACCATGAGGGCAGGTATGGCTCTTCGGAAGGCTCCCAACCCCGATTTTCGGCCAGCCGGTCGGGCCCCGTTGAGTGCCTTGGGCGCAGTCCTGGCGGCATGTGCCCTCGGGGTGGCGCTTCTGCCGATCCCGGTGACGATCTTCGGACTGCTCCCAGCGTACCGGATGCATGCCCGCTTTCTGGTGTTTTATGCGCCCTTCGCGTGCCTTCTCGTATTGGCGTACATGCACTATGTCCGCGACATCATTGCCCGCCAGATCCTGGCGGATATTCTGGACCCGATGCAGGGATATGCTGACTACTACCGCCCCAGCCTTTGGGAGTCTTTCCGGCGCGGGGTCCGCCGGCTCCGTACGGCGGTCCTCGCGCTGCTGCCCGCCGTCCTGCTGATCGTTTCTTTCTACAGTGTCACGCGTTACACGGTTCGGCTCGGCGAATCGATCGACCGGGCAGTCCCGCAGACGCTAGGCCGAGTGGTTCGCCGCGAGGACGTCCTTCGCGAAGCGGATATCGACGGCATTCCCATGTTTACCGAGCTCACCTTCCTCTACATCGTAACGTTTACTGCCGCCATGGCCGCCTTCGCTCTGATGGCACTCAAGGAGTACGCAAAGAACGCCACGGGACTGTCGGAACAGGACCTCGTCCTGGGGGGCGCAAATGGGGAGGAGGAACCGGGCCAACCGCCGGCGGACTGATGGGGAGAAGCTGCCCATCCCGCGCTGGCCCCGCCGCATAACTTCACTTCGCAGGAAGCTGACGCGCACCGTCGTCCCCGAGCCATACTCATTTCACTCCCCGCCGCCTGACAGGTTGGTGGAATGTGGTGCCATCGGGTGGCAGCCCAAGTCTTTCGCCGGCCGGCGAGCGGCTCGAACCGTCGGCCCGCCGGTCGCATGTGTTCCCACCGAAGAGTATGAATCCGACGCTCAAGACCTCCGTACCGATGCCCGGCGCCGACCCGGTAGGGTTCCCGCTGGCCGAACGACCGGCAACCCGGGAGGCGAAGGGGCGCCGGCCCGCGCGCGAGCCTGAGGTCGTCCTGACCACCCTTCTCACTGCCACAGAGGCGGAAGCCAAAGAAGCTGCTTGGGGCCTGTTCGTGGACACCTACACGCCCCTTCTGCTGCACACGGCCTACCGGTTTGGCCGCACCTATGACGGTGCCATGGACCGGTATGCCTACCTGCTGGAGCACCTGCATCGCAACGATTACCGCCGGCTTCGTGCCTTTGCGCTCGCCGGGCCGGGCCGGTTCACTACCTGGTTGGTCGTGGTCTCGCGGCGGCTCTTTCAGGACTATCACCGAGCGCGTTATGGGCGGTCCCGGCGATCCGCGGCGTCCTGCGGGGAAGCCCGTGGTTCTGGCTCCAGGATGAGGCGAAACCTTGTCGAGTTGATCTCGGACGAAGTTTCGATCACGGCGCTCCCGGATCAGACTGTGCCGAGCCCGGAGGCCACAACTCAGGCGGTGGAGCTCGCCGAAGCGGTGCGAGCTGCCGTGGAGTCCCTGGAGCCGCGCGATCAGTTGCTGCTGAAGCTCCGATTCGAGGACGAGCTCGCGGGCCACGAAATCGCCACGATCATGGGGTTCCGAAATCACTTTTTCGTGTATCGCCGACTCAGAACGGTGTTGCAGCTGCTCGGGAAGCGTCTTCCCAGGGAGCATTCGGAGGCCGTGTCGTGACGTGCGCCGGAACGGTGACCCGCACACGGGCACCAACCGCCGACTCGCTCGATCTGGGGCGGGGCGACGTCCACGTTTGGCGGATTGACTTGGATCGCGATCCGGAGGCCGGACGAAGCCTCGAATCTACGCTCGGCTACGACGAGCGGGTCAGCGCTCGCGGCTTTCGCCGACCACGCGACCGCCAACGGTTCGTTCACGCCCACGGCGCTACCCGATGCATTCTGGCGCGGTATCTCGGCGCCGAGCCGGCCGAGGTTGAGTTCCAGCGGAACGAGCGGGGGAAGCCCAAGCTGCGCCACGGGTCGCTGCAGTTCAGCCTGTCGCATTCCGAAGATCTCGCCATGTGTGCAGTCAGCCGCACATGCTGCATCGGCATCGACACCGAACGGATCCGCGAGCAGATCGCGTCGGAGGTCACCGCCAGCCTCTCGCCACTTGCCCGCCAGGTGCTCGGCAGCTTTCCCGAGTCTGAGCGGCGAAACGGATTCTTCCGTGGCTGGACGCGACTCGAGGCAGTGGTCAAGGCCGGTGGCTGCGACCTCGACCAGGGACTCGGTCACGCAGAAGTCTTTCTGGATCCAGGCCGGCCGGCCATCGTGCTTCAGGAGATCGCGCCGGAGAGGTCAGGGAAATTGTGGCTGTTCGAGTTGTCGCCCCGCCGCGGCTACGTGGCTTCTCTCGCGTCAAGCGAGGCCTACGCTACGGTGACATTGCGGAGGTGGCGAGCCCTAGGCCATGCGACGCGACGCCTGTCGCCAAACGGCAGCGGCGAGGGTCGCCTCGCGCCGTGCTGCGAGAGCTGAGGCATGACCACGACCCACGACCATGAAGCGCTCGTTGCGCTCGCGACGCGGCCGGACACGCCCGCATCAGTTCTCGACCTAGTGCAGGCGCGCGCCCGCCTCACGCCGCACGCGCCGGCAGTTACGCAGGGATGTGGTGCCCTTACCTATGGAGAACTGAACCACCAGGCCGAACACCTGGCGGGCCAGCTGAAGGCACTTGGCGTGGGAACCGATGTCCTGGTCGGCCTCTGTCTCCCCCGTTCGCTGGACATGGTGGTGGGAGCCCTCGGGATCATGCGGGCAGGCGGGGCGTACGTGCCAATGGACCCCGATTATCCCGTCGACCGCTTGAGCTTCATGCTCGACGATGCCGCCACGCCCGTGCTGATCACCACCCCGGCAATCGCCCAACGATTGCCTCGCGGCGATCGCGTCATCCTTCACGTCGAGTCGGCCGGCAGCGACGCGTTTCCAACGGTTGGGGCGTTGCCACCGGTCGACCCAGCCGACCTCGCCTACGTGATCTACACGTCAGGCTCGACCGGTACACCGAAGGGCGTGGAGATCACCCATCGGGGTCTGGCCAACCTCGTATCCTGGCACAATGCGGCCTTTTCGGTGACGCCGGCCGACCGCGCCAGCCACGTAGCGGGTCTGAGCTTCGACGCCGCCGTCTGGGAGCTCTGGCCTTACCTCGCGGCCGGCGCGAGCGTGCATCTGGTCGATGAGCACACCCGTCTCTCTGCCGAGCTATTGCGCGAATGGCTGCTGGCGCGACGCATCACAATCGGGTTCGTGCCTACGCCCCTGGTCGAGCGGCTCATCACGTCGGGTGATGGCTGGCCAGAGGACACGAGCCTGCGGGTTCTGCTGACCGGAGGCGACACCTTGCACCATCATCCTCCGCCGGGATTGCCCTTCACGCTGGTGAACAACTACGGTCCCACCGAGTACACCGTGGTGGCCACGTCGGGGCCGGTGTGGCCTTCCCAGGCCCCGGATCTGGCGCCCCCCATCGGGCGGGCCATCGCCAACACACGGACCTACCTGCTCAACGAGCGCATGGAGCCGGTGTCGCCGGGTGAGGCGGGCGAGCTCTGCATTGGAGGCGCGAGCCTCGCGCGCGGCTATCGTGGCCGGCCCGATCTCACGTCCGCCAGATTCGTCCCCGACCCGTTCGCACTTGGTCGGGGAGACCGGCTGTACAAGACCGGTGATCTGGCGAGAGAGCTACCAGACGGTCAACTGGCCTTTCTGGGGCGCATCGACGATCAGATCAAGATCAGGGGATATCGCGTGGAGCCGGGCGAGATTACCAGCGCGTTGAATCGCCATCCGGAGATTCGCGACAGCCTGGTTATGGCGCGGGAAGAGTACCCGGGGGACATCCGCCTGGTCGCCTACCTGGTGCTCGCGCCGGATTGGACCGCCACGCCGTCCCAGCTGCGGGATTTCCTTCGCGCCTCCCTGCCCGACTACATGGTTCCATCCAGCTTCGTTCACGTAGACGATTTCCCCCTGACGCAGAACGGGAAGGTGGACCGGCAGGGCCTCATGGAGCTCGACCCCGGCCACACGCTCGAGGATGAGGTCACGGCCTTCCCGCTGACCGCAACCGAACAGCGCGTCGCCGAAATGCTGGGGGAACTGCTTCACCTCGAGGAGATCGACCTGGAGGACAATTTCTTCATGCTCGGAGGCCACTCGCTGCTCGGGGCCCAGCTGATCGCGCGGCTCCGGCAAGCCTTCGGGGTGGAGCTCACGCTCCGTAGTTTGTTCGAGGCGCCCACGGTGGCGGCTCTGTCGGCGGAGGTTGACCGACTGGGGCTCGCCGTGGCGCGGTCCACCCGTACATGAAGGTCGTCACGGCCGGGCCGGGCACTCGCGCCGACCGAACGGATCCGCTGAGCCTGTATCACCTCCTGAACCCGGAGGTGCTGGCAAATCCCTATCCCCTGTTCCGGCGCTTGCGGTCCGAGGATCCGGTGCACTGGGATCCGTTCCTGCACACCTGGGTCGTCACCCGGTACGCCGATGTGCTCGAGGTTCTGCACACCTTTTCGGCCGAACGCACCCACACGCCGGAGAAGCTGCAGGCCATGGGGCTGGGCCACATGAGCCCTATCGCCCAGCTGATGGTCAAGCAGATGCTGTTCATGAATCCGCCGCAGCATACCCGCCTGCGCAAGCTCGCGTCGCACGCTTTCACGCCGGCCAGGGTGGCGGTGCTGCGCGCGCACATTCGGGAGATCGTCGGCCGGCTGCTCGACACGGTCGAAGACTCCGGCCGGATGGATGTGATCGGCGATCTCGCCGAACCCCTGCCGGCCATTGTGACCGCGGAGATGCTGGGCGTTCCCGTGAGCGACCGCAACCACCTCAAGACCTGGACGGCGGACTTCGCCGAAATGCTAGGGAACTTCCAGCACAACCCGGATCGCGTGCCGCGCATGCTGCGGACGGTGCAGGAGATGACGGCGTACTTCCACGAGGCGATCCGCCGCCAGCGTGCCGACCCGCACGACGGCCTCGTCGGCTCGCTCATGAGCGCCGAGATCGACGGTGACCGTCTGACGGATGAGGAGGTCGTTGCCACTAGCATCGTGACCATGGTGGGAGGTCAGGAGACGACGACCAATCTCATCGGCAACGGCGTTCTCACCCTGCTGCGGCATCCCGAGGCTGTCCAGCAGCTTCGCAGCGATCCCGGGACCGTACCGTCGGCGATCGAGGAGATGCTGCGCTACGAGAGCCCGAGTCAGCACACGGGCCGACTCGCGCCGGTCGACCGCGAGCTCGGCGGCAAAGTCATCCGGAAGGGGGCGGCCGTGATGGCCGTGATGGCCGCCGCCAACAGGGACCCGGACCGATTCCCCGATCCCGATCGCTTCGACGTTCTCCGACCCGACAACCGACACCTGGCGTTCGGGTATGCCGCGCATTTCTGCTTCGGTGCGGCGCTGGCGCGCATCGAGGGACAGGAGGCGCTCGAGGCCATGCTGCGGCGGTTTCCGAATCTCCGGCCGGCGTGGGGAGACGTGGTATGGCGGGATAACTCGGGACTCAGGGGCGTCACCGCTTTGAACGTGGCGTTCTAGGGTGGGCCCCCAGCGGTGAAACGGACACTGACGCTGCGCCGCCCTGCTCTGAGCCAGGGCGGGACGCTCCCGCGGAGGCCCCTCGACCGGCCGGTGCCCGCCTCCTTCGGCCAGGAGCAGATCTGGTTGCACGGGCAGCTCGCGCCCGATGCTCCGCTTTACACCGAGTCGCTGACAATTCGTCACCGGGGCCACCTCGACCGAGACGCATTGCTGGAGAGCTTTCGACAGGTCGCGCGACGGCATGAGATCTGGCAGACCGTGTTCGAGTGGTCGGACGGACAGCTGATCCAGCGCGTGGAGCCGGACCTCGAGCCCGCACTACGGGCTACGGACCTCCGCCACCTGCCCGCCAACCGCCGGGAGGAGGCGGCGATCGAACTTGCTCGCGCCGACCTATCCCGCCCGTTCGACCTGTCACGCGAGTCCGGAGCGCGTGCTCACCTGGTGACGCTGGGCGACGACGATCAGCGACTGTATCTCTGCCTACACCACATCGTCTTCGACGGTATCTCGATCTACCGCGTTGTCCTGCCCGACCTGGTCGCGGTCTATCGGGCCCTGATCCGCGGCCTGCCCTCCCCGCTGCCTGAGCCGTCCTTGCAATACGCGGACTTTGCCTACTGGCAGAGGCAGGGCGCCGATGAGACGACCTTCCAGCGCCTGGCAGATTACTGGCGAGTCCAGCTCGCTGGTGCGCCAGCAACCGTCGATCTCCCGTTCGATCATCCTCGACCGGCCACCCAGACCTTCCGAGGACGCGTCGTGCAGTTCGAGCTTCCTGCCGACCTGACCAGGGCGCTCAGGACTGCGGCAGCTGACGCCGGCGGCACGGTTTTCATGCTGCTCCTCGCGGGATTTGCCGCGACGCTCCGGAGCTGGTCGGGCCAGAGCGACCTGCTGATCGGCAGCGTGAGCGGGGGCAGGGACCGGCCGGAGCTGGAGCGTCTCGTAGGCTACTTCCTTCGGACCCTCATCCTGCGCGCCGACCTGCACGGCAACCCGACGTTCGGGGAGCTCGTGCGGCGGATCGCGGACATGTTGCTGGAAGCGCTCCGACACGACGGGCTGCCTGTTCAGCGGCTTGTCCGTGCGGTCGCCCGGGATCGAAACCTTAGCCGAAGTCCGCTCTTTCAGGTCACCTTCTCCATCGAGCCGCCCCTCCCGGATCTCGGCGAAGAGTGGGATCTGACCGAGATGGATGCCGGCACCGCCGTCGCGAAGTTCGATCTGTCGATCGAATTGGAGGACCGGGGGCGGGTGATCACTGGACGCGCGATTCACAGCACCGACCTGTTCGAAGCTGCCACCATCAAGGCCCTCGTGCACGACTACTGCGCGGTGCTCACTCGGGCTGCGGCGCGCCCGGACGCGCGAATAGACGAGCTCGCCCCATCACGCTGAGATGCTCGCGCCCTGGCGGTCCGCGTACGAAGGCTCGTCGAGCCGCGATACCACGAAGTCCCAGTTGGCGGGGGTGGGGAGATGAATCATGCCGTGGCTGCGGTGCACGGTCCGAGAGCGAAGGGGCAACCAACTCGGGGCCTCAAACTTCGGGAGGCCCGCTTCGAGGACTATGAGCAGATCGGTGCGCTCGAGACCGGTCATGGTCTGGCCAAAGGAAAGAGCTTCGAAGAGTGGAGTCATCTCTGGTTGGGGAACCCGCTCTATCAAGAGCTGCGCGAACATTGGAGCATCGGGTGGGTTCTTGAGGACCACCAAGGTCGGGTCGTGGGCTCCATCGGCAACATCCCCCTGCCGTACCAGCTCGGGGAGAGGCGGATCATCGTCGCGGCCAGCCGGTCGTGGGTCGCCACGCCGGAATGTCGCGGCGCCTCGCTCTTGCTGCTGGACAATCTAGTCAACCAACCGCACGCGGACCTTTTTCTCACCAATACCGCTGGACGGGCCAGCACCGACGCCCTGAACCTGTACCAGTGCCTTCCGGTGCCGGTAGGCGTGTGGGACGAGGCCGCCTTCTGGATCACGAGGTATCAAGGCTTCGTGAAGAGCTTCCTGATCCGCAGGCAGTATCTGGTTCCAACCGCTCTCAGCTATCCGGTCGCTCTTGCCGCCTACATGCACGAGCGTCTCCGGAAGGCCTCACTCCGGCGCGGCTCCGTGGAGGTGACTGCGTGCCAGGGCTTCGACGAGCGGTTCGACGAGTTCTGGGCCGAGGTAGCGCGATCGAAGCCTGGCGTCCTGCTCGCGGTCCGGACCCGGGACGTGCTGCAATGGCATTACCACCACGCGCTCCTGCACGGCAGGCTGTGGATCGCCACGGTTACTGAGGGCACCCGGCTCGTGGCTTACGCCGTGTTCGACAGGCGTGATGTGCCTCAGGTCGGCCTGAAGCGAGCACGGCTCGTCGACTTCCAGTCCCGTGACGGCGGCACCTCGCTGCTGCCGCCGCTCCTAGCGTGGGCGCTGCAGAGGTGCCGGGACGAAGGCATCCATGTGCTGGAATCGGTGGGAGCCTGGCTGGAGCCCGGGGAGGTGGTGGATCGCCACGCACCCTATCGTCGGAAGCTTCAGGCCTGGTCTTACTACTACCGCGCACGGACCCCGGAGCTGGCCGGGGTCCTTGCCCAGCGGCGGACGTGGGCGCCTTCCCTATTCGACAGCGATGCAAGCGTCGTACGATGATCCAGCCCGACACGGGCGGAGGACCTTATGAGCGTCGCACTGATCACAGGATCCGCCGGCCTGATCGGCTCGGAGGCCGCCCTCCACTTTGCGCAACAGGGATACCAGGTGGCAGGGATAGACAACGACATGCGGCGCACGTTTTTTGGGCCCGAGGCGTCGACCGAGTGGAACCGGCGCCGCGTCGAGAAGGCGCTCGGGCGACAGTACCAGCATCACGCGATCGATATCCGCAATGCCGATCAGCTCGACCGGATCTTTGCCGACCTCGGCTCGGCCATCACGGTCGTAATCCATACGGCCGCACAGCCGTCGCATGACTGGGCAGCACGGGATCCCCAAACCGACTTCGCGGTGAATGCTCACGGCACGCTCAATGTCCTCGAAGCAACCCGCCGGTTTGCTCCTCGGGCCGCCTTCATCTTCACCTCGACCAACAAGGTCTATGGCGACACCCCGAATCGACTGCCGTTGCGGGAGCTGGACACCAGGTGGGAGATCGAGCCCGATCACACCTACGTCTCGGGTATCCGTGAAGACATGTCCGTGGACAAGACTCTGCACAGCCTCTTCGGCGCGTCCAAGCTCGCGGCCGACGTCCTAGTGCAGGAGTACGGCCGCTATTTCGCCATGCAGACGGCCTGTTTCCGGGGAGGGTGCCTTACCGGACCGAATCACTCGGGAACGGAGCTCCATGGATTCCTCGCCTACCTCATGAAGTGCACCATGATGGGGACCTCATACACGGTCAACGGTTATGGCGGCAAGCAGGTCAGGGACAACATTCACTGCTCGGATCTGATCGCCGCCTTTGACGCCTTCTGCCGTGCGCCGCGTCAGGGTGAGGTCTATAACATGGGTGGAGGACGCTATAGCAATTGCTCGATGCTCGAGGCCATCGCACTCTGCGAGGAGATCACGGGGCGCGCGCTGAACTGGCAATACACGGAGACCAACCGTATCGGCGACCACATCTGGTGGATCAGCGACACCGGGCGATTCGCCGATCACTATCCGGAATGGCAGCTCACGTTTGACGTGCCCGCCATTCTTCGCGAGATCTACGAGTGCAACCGCGAGCGCTGGCGCCCCCACCCGACAACGGCGGCTTCCGCCCCTCGGGCGGTGTCGGCCGGGACCAAACGGAACGTGCTGGGCGTGCTGGTGGACGCCGTGGACTACCAGACGACCATTGACCGCGTCATCGACTGCGCGCACCGCGCTGAGCCGCTCAGCGTGAGCGCGCTGGCCGTGCACGGCGTCATGACGGGAGTATTGGATCCGAGGCATCGACACCGGCTGAACCGCCTCGATCTCGTTGTCCCCGACGGACAGCCGGTGCGGTGGGCACTCAACTGGCTGCATGGCGCGGCCTTGAACGACCGGGTCCGAGGCCCCACCCTCGTGTTGAAATTGTGTGCCGAGGCCGAGGTGAAACAGCTGCCGATCTACCTTTACGGGAGCCGGTCAGAGGTCCTCTCCGCCTTGAGGCGGCGCCTGCTCGATCGGTTTCCCCGGCTGCGGCTCGCGGGGATGGAGCCATCGAAGTTTCGCACGCTGTCGACCGCGGAGAAGCAGGAGACGGTTGACCGGATCCGCGCCAGCGGTGCCAGACTCACCCTCGTCGGCCTCGGGTGTCCCAGGCAGGAGGTGTGGGCCTATGAGTATCGCGATGCCCTCCGGATGCCGATCATCGCGGTGGGTGCGGCGTTCGATTATCACGCGGGCTTGTTGACGGAGGCCCCGGTGCGATTCCAGGAGGCCGGTCTGGAATGGGCATACCGGTTATACCGAGAACCGCGCCGGTTGTGGCGGCGGTATATGCTGCTCAATCCGCTGTACCTTGTCCACCTGGCGCTGCAGCGCAGCGGGCTCAAGCATTACACTCCCGACGACGCGCCAGCGCCGGGAGCCGAGATGGGGTACGGTTGAGGGCGCGGCGCGGCACCTGTCCAACGGCACGACAATTCGCGGTAGCGATCGACGTGCGCGCTGGCAATCCGGTCCCAGGAGAAGAACTCCGCTAGGTCATGACGTTGCGCCGCGGCCGTGAGCGTCGCGAGGTGTTCAGCCATCTCCAGCATGGCCGCAGCGGCCTCGTCACGAACCGGGTTGACGACCCTCACATGTGGTGACGTCGCGATCAGGGGATACGTCGTCGTTCCGATCGCGCCGCTCAGCACGGCAGGCTTCCTCGCGAGCAACGCTTCGGCCACGCTGAGCGCAAATCCCTCGTGACGCGATAGGTGTACATACACGTCGGCGTTGGCGAGGGCGCCCGCGACCCCTCCCCCCGTGACCGCCCCGACAAACTCGACCGCTTGGCGGATCCCCAGCCTTTGCGCCCGCTCCTCCAGCCACGTACGCCCACCGTTCCAATCGGGTCCCACCAACATCAGATGCATTGGCCGATCGCCGCTCAGGCGTTTCGCCAGGTGGAAAGCGTCGAGGAGAACATCCAGCCCCTTGGTGAACACGTCCAGCCGGCCGACGAATAGGAACCGAATAGCTCCATCTGCAGGCGCAGGCCGCGGGCGGCGCGAGAGCTCCTGCGAGACCAGCACGCTTCCTCCCTGGGGTACACAGTAGCAAACCGCCTTCGGAAAGAGCGCCGCGATGTGACCGACCTCCGCCGGTGAGAGCGCGTGGAACGCCTTGACATGCCGGCTCAGGAGGAGGCCCTCGAGGGCGAAGAAGACCCGCTTCGCCCTGGGTCTGCTCTTCCATAGGACCACCGGATGACAGGCCCCGTGCGGACTGATGACGACCGGACAGGCGAACAGCCGCGCCACGCGGAGGTTGTCGAAGATGTACTCGCCATGGACGTGCACGATATCCGGCTCAACGCTTCGGAGCGCCGTCAGGGATCGTCTCGCCGCGATCCGCACATATTGGCGGGCGACCCGCAGCGTTCTCGAGGGTTGCCACGCCATCACCTCGGCGGGCGTTGAGGTCGGCCCCGCTTCGTACATCGGACGCACCGAGCCCGCTGCGGCGGCAATGAGTACCCGATGGCCGAGCTCGGCCTGAGCACCTGCCAGCCCTTGGACGGCGTTGGCAATGCCACCACCGTGCAGGAAGTTCGGATACCAGTGCAGAATCTTCATGGTCACTCGATGAAATCATCGGGCGAGACCGCACGGGCGAGCCACAGCGGGCACCGTTCCTGCCACCATCCGATCAGGTCCCAGGCGCCCAGCACCTTGCCGCGAAGCGCCTCCACCGTGTCCTGTGTGATGAACAACCGCGGGATGGCAAACGGCAAATCGGTGCGGCGCACGGCGCGGAACACAATGGCGCAGGCATATTCATAGCCTGCCTGCTTCACCAGGGCGACGGTGCGACGCGTGAAATGACAGCCCGGCTTGCCGAATGGATAGGCCATGGACCGGACAGGCTGGCCGAGGTGGTCCTCGATCAGCCGCTTCGAACGCGACAGTTCGTCTAGCACCCGAGCATCGCTCAGCGTCGCGAGATTCGGATGACTATAGGTATGCGCACCGATCTCCATGCCCGCGTGGTGCATCGCTCGGAGGTGAGCCCATTCCAGCGGACGCACCTCTGCGGGACCGGCCCGGCGGAGTGCCCGCTGCCGCGCCAGCACCTCCTCATCCCGATCAACAAATCCCGCGGTCACGAAAAACGTGGCCGGGAGCCGGCGATGCTGTAGCAGAGGAAAAGCGTACTCGTAGTTGTCGAGGTAGCCATCGTCAAAAGTCAGCGCCACCGCCGGGCGCGATCTCCCCGGGTCCCCACAGGGTTGCGTTACCTCGGCGAGCGGAACGATGTCGCAGGTGTGCGCCAGCCAATCGAGATGGCGTGCAAAAGCAGCCGGGGTAGCGGACGCGAACGAGGTCTTGGGGTGGACAGAGTGGTAGCACAAGACGACGGTCCGGGACGATGGAGGGCCTGCGACCCACTCTCCGCTGGCCTTCCGGCTGAGAGCCTTCACCGCGCTCTTGAGGCGAAGGCTGGTCAAGAAAGGGATCTCGGGGCGCACCCGGCGAGCGTGCGGTACAGCGCACTCGTCAACTCGCCCTTGCGTTCCCAGGTGTAGAGGGCGGCCGCCCGGTGAGCGGCTGCCTGACCCAGTCGCCTCCGGAGCCGGGAGTCCCCGGCGAGGCGGGTCATTGCCTCGGCCATTTCCCTGACAGCACGCTCCGGGCTCGAAGCGGGAATCTTGTAGCCCGTGGTATCGGTGACTAAAGCCCCGGGGCCACCTAGATCCAGGCAGATGACCGGTTTTCCGGCCGCCATGGCCTCTAGGCACGCCAACCCGCCGGAATCGTGAAGGCTGGGAAAGACGAAGACCTGAGCGTGTCGCAGCATCGCGAGGGCGCGATCTCGCGGCAGGGCGCCCTGGAACCGCACCCGGCGCTCGATTCCCAGCCTGTGCGCCAGCAGCTCCAAATGCCTGCGGAAGGGGCCCTCCCCCACCAGCCAATACTCCGCCTCGGCTAGGTCGGCTGCCGCAAACGCCCGCAGGCCCAAATGAAACCCCTTCAAGTGCAGCAGGTTTCCCACGCTGAGAAACCGCAGTGGCTCCCCCTCTTGCGGTGCATCGAGCTCCTGCAAGCGGACTCGCTCTGGCGCGCTCAGCCCCAGCTGGCTGAGAACTCCCACCTTACGAGCCCCCAGTCCGCGGATGCGACGAGCGGTTTCCTCGGTCACCGCGAGCGCCATTGCGCTTCGCCTCGCCGTGTTGACCACGAAGGGGTCCCTCTCGCTCAGAGCGCGCGCAACGGTGCGAAGTTTCTCGTACAGCCGGCCGCGCGGGCCGCAATCACGCTGAAACGACGCCGGTGCCGATTCCCCGCCCCCGACCGGCCCCCAGAGCAACGGCACGGGAAGCAATGCCAAAACGCTCGGCTTCCAGTAGGTGGCGAAAGTGACATGATGGCACACGTCGAAGCAGACCTCGCGATGGAGCCGTCGAGCTGTGGGGTACACGGCGAGCTGCCAGAGGTAGTAGTACAGCCCCGTCCCGCGACGCCCCCGCTTCCACCATCGCGCCCATGCGGGCAAGTCATAGTAGACGGGATGCAGAGTGGGCATCGGGTGGCGCGCGAGGTTCTCCTCGATGACCGCGCGATTGTTGGCCCTCGTGATGACCCAGACCTCGTGATGGCGAGCGGCCTCCAGCGCGGTGTGCCAGCCGACGCCCGGCTCCGACCCCTTCCCGGGCTCGCAGGCATAGGCCGAGAGCAACAACTTCAGCCGCCGCTCGTCCGGCCTCTGCATGCGCGGCCGCTCAGGGCCGACCGCGATCGCCATGGTGTGATGCATCCAGCTGCGGGTCCGATCGCGAACCAGGTAGTTCCCATCCTCCCGAGGCTTTGACCCCACCCTGCCTTGTCATTTGTCGCAGAGCCTGGTGAAGCCGCCGGGCCAACCGATCATCACGCGAAGCTCCGGGCCCCGCGACCACTCGCTGTCGCCAGAACTCGACGGCCTCGTACATGTCGCACGGAGCTGGTCGCCGGCGGCCTAGGGCAGCGGAGGTTGCCTCATAGAAGACGCGGTCCGCTCCCGGTGGACCCCAGCCCGCCGCCTCCCAGTCGATCAGTGCGAGACCGCCGCCGGCCAGCGTCCGAAGATTCCACGGGGCGAAGTCGCCGTGCATCGGACGCCAGTGTGCAGGGGTCTCGGAAGACCGCGGGAGCGAGCCCAGGGCGGTATCAATGTCCGCCAAGACGTCGGCCAGGGGCGGACGCCGAGCCGGTCCGTGGAGCCCCGGGGGGAGCGGGGCGGACGCGAGATAGTGCCATGGTCCCGTGGAGCCAGCAGCGAGCGGTTGAGGCGCCAGGAAGGAACGCGGCCGATGATGCCACACCGCCTGCATCGCCCTGGTCTCGTTCGAAAGATCGGCGTCGTCTCCACGTCCTAGCTTTACGAACGCGAGCGGTGCGCCGTCTCGCAACAGCAGCACGGCCACACCTCGCCGCGTGACCTGCAGGCGATCGTAGCCGGCGACCTCGTCGAACGACCCGAGCTCCCGTTCCAACACCTCCGCCAGCGCCGGCCATTCCGGGCCGCCCACAGGGGTCCACGCGAAGGCGCGGCCCGGAAGCGCGCCGGGCCCAAACACAGCCACCGCGATAGTCGCGGCCCGTTGCGCCCACACGCCACGGGCACCACTTGGGCCGTAGAGTGCCAGTGCGGCGCGCGCGGCGCGCCTGGAGGACATAGGCACTTTGATATGCCCCCAGCCGGGCGGAAAGTCCTTGTAGCGCGCCGCATCGTTCCCGGGCGGACCGACCGCGCTCGGTGACCACTGGGCCGTCAGTCCGGGCATGCAGCCGGGCAGCCTCGAGGCGGCGAACGCTTCACTCCGTCGCGCACCTCCGCATGGCGTGGGCGCTCCAGCACCTGCTGGTAGATCGCGCGCAATAGCTCATAGTTTCGCCCAGCCGTGTACTTCAGCGCGTACACCGCCCGCGCACGTTGCCCCATCTCCGCGACTTCGCCTTCGTGGCCGCCTGCCCACTGGACCGCGCTCGCAAGAGCCAGCGGGTCTCCGGGCGTGAACAAGAGACCCGTTTGATGGTCCTCCACCAGTTCGGCCATGCCACCGAGTCTGCTGGCCACCACCGGTAGCCCAGTGGCGAACGCCTCCGAGATGGTCAGCGGGAACCCTTCGTACCATTCG
This sequence comes from uncultured Gemmatimonadales bacterium, assembly GCA_963840215.1. Taxonomy (GTDB): domain Bacteria; phylum Gemmatimonadota; class Gemmatimonadetes; order Gemmatimonadales; family GWC2-71-9; genus CAVVWJ01. The sequence goes on from CAWIYG010000001.1 coordinate 133,278, forward strand.
GACGGAAACACGAGCATACGCGCGTGCTGCATGAGTGCGAAGACCTCCTCGCGAGACCTGCGGCCCAGCCACTCGACACCCGGCGGTGCGATCTGCAGGAGAGCCTGCAGCGGTCCGTCGCCGACAATCTTCAGTGGAATCCCGGGGCCGAGGTGCCTCCATGCTTCGAGCAACGTACGGATTCCCTTCTCCTGGGCGAGGCGCCCAACGAACAGGGCGTAGCCATCACGGTGCGGCCCCAGACCGGGATCCGGCGCAACGAAGTTGGGCTTCACCACGACTTGGCGTGGTGCGAACCCCGCCGTGAGAAACTTCTGCCGCATGAACTCGGTCAGAGCGATGTACCGGCTCACTCTGTTGGTCCACGTCCCCATCAGACCATGCACGCTCAGCATCATTGCCACCGCGGCCGTCGCAGCCCGGCTCCCCCGGTAACAGGCATGGGCGATCCCAGGCAGCGCCACCCGCCGGCCGACGCACGCCTCGCAGATCTTACCATCTCTCAACAATAGGGACTGGGGACAGAGCAGCCGGTAGTTGTGCAGCGTCTGCACGACCGGTACGCGGGCGGCGTGTGCCGCGTAATAGACGGCGGGCGAGAGGAGCGGCAGTGTGTTGTGCACGTGGACGATATCCGGCCGCTGACGCCGGAGCATGTCCCGCATCTCGCGATACGTCGAAACGCTCCACGTGGTCCTGCATCCCAGCGCCAACGCGCTCACGCCGCGCACGGCATCGTTATGTGCTGTCAGGCGCATCACCTCATGCCCGCGCGAGGCCAGGAGCTCGACCTCGGCGGCAAAGACCCTGTCCTCGCCGCCGGCCTGCTGATAGCTGTTGTGGACCGCGAGGACCTTCACCGGGCAATCCTTCCCCAAAATGATTTCGCCCGAACCACACCGTTCGCTCCGAGCCGCTGGGCGGTTCGCTCGGCCATGAAATCGAGGACGACGTCTCCCGCATCCGCGACAACTCTGTCGAGCGGCTGCGCCGCATCAATCACGTGGCCGTTCGAAAGCCCATCCACGAGCGATCGGTACGCAGTCCGTTGGCGCTCGCACTCCGCGAAGGGAATCTCGCCTTTCCGGCGGTACAGCACTTCCGTGGGCGCGTCGAGAAGGAGCACGAGGTCCGGCTTGGGAACAGTGAGCCAGAGCGCGCGCAGCAGCCAACGCGGTCCCCCATAGCGGTACCGTCGGGCATCCACGAGGACGTCGAGCAGGTAGCGGTCGAAAAGCACCAAGGCCGAGCGCGCCAGGGCGGGACGGACGAGCAGGAGGTAGCCAACGGTGTAGTCCAGGCCCCAATACAGGATTTTAGCCAGCGACCCGAACACACCGCGCGGCGGCAGTGCGTGCGGTCGGGTCGCCGGCGGCCCTGGAGACCCGCGCCGGATTAGGGCCGGCGCCAGGTGGTGACGCGCCACCCGCCGAAACGCCGGGGCCATCGTGTCTTCCAGTGCTGCTGACGTGGTACTCTTGCCCGCCCCGTCCGTGCCCAGGAGAACTACGTGCACCCCGGTGGCGGACCGCCATCGGTGGACGCGACGCACACTCTCGCTGCTCCAGTATTCGACACTCGATCGCAGCGCGCCACGGCTGCCAGGCCCGATGAGCCGTCGGCGAAGGTCCGCCAGGCATCCACGGACAGCGTCCCACCGCCCCGAACGGGCGGCCTCCACGATGAGATCGAGGCTCGGGGGGTCCCAAAATCTCGCTACCTCGCGCTCACAGCCGGCCGGATCCATACCGTACAGCACCGACAGGCGGCGGCCATGCGCTTCGTCCAGCGAGCGCTTTGCGACCTTCTTCACGAGGTAGCATCCGAACTCCAGCGCGGGCGACGGAGCCCAGACCGACCCTTCCCGCCGGCGGGAGGCCAGGAGCTCCTCGCCACCGTAGAAGATCCGACCATTCCGCCGGTAGTCGGAAGAGACGTCGAGCGCGAGGAACTGTCGCTCGGAGCCGAGCCCACGCAGAGCGAGGACGAGGTAGTACGCCGTCGCCTCATGCTGCAGACACTGCACGAGGACGGCCTCGAGCATCGCCTGATTCTCCGCGAGGATGCTCGCGAGCCTTCCGGGCAGCGCGGCCGCAGGGACGATGCAATCCACGTCGCTCGGGATGTCGCGCGCGAACGCTTCGTGTCCGTGTAGGACGCAGCACGGAACGCCGCTTTCGTCCAGGAGTGCCAAGATGGCGTGTAGCAGTCTTGCCCGGGGGGATGCACTCGAACGGCAGCCCGTGAGCGGGCCACGTCCTTGGGCGCCCGGCGGACCCGGATCAGCCGTGAACCGTAGGGTCATGGCAGGCTCACCGGGGCTCCTGCCCGTATGCCTCGCTGCTGGCGTAGTACCGGTAGGCCTCGTCGTAGCTCACGTCCCGGCGGAAATCGATGCTATTTAGCACGGTGCCGAGCAGCGGCGCGCCCACGCTACGCAGCTCTTCATTGGCGAATGCGAGTGCCTCGATGGTTGTCACCCCGGCGCGGGCCACCACGATCACGGCATCGCCGTGCGCTCCGATCATTTTCGCATCGGCTACGATGTTGACCGGCGGCGTATCCAGGATGATGGAGTTGTAGCGCCCCCGGAGCGAGCCCAGCAGCGAGGCGAGCTCGCCGCCCAGGACGGCAGGCGGATTCAGGATAGCACGGCCTCGGCTGATCAGGTGCAGGCGTCTCCCCTCGCTCAGGGTCACCTCCTGCACCCCCTCGCCCGCCGGCACCGACCCCAGTAGGACCTCCGCCAGGCCGGGCTCGAGCCGCGCGCCTAGGACGGAAGCGATCGCCCCGCGCCGCAAGTCTGCGTCGATGAGCAGCACCTTGGCCCCCCCCTGGGCCAACGTGACCGCCAAGTTCACCGCAACGGTCGTCTTGCCCTCGGCCGGGAGCGGACTGGTGACGACGAGGACCTGCGGGGATCCACTCCGGCGCGAGAAAGCAATGTTCGTGGCCAGCTGGTTGTACCCCTCCCGGCTCGGGAAGAGCTCCGAACCTGGACCGATGAGCAGCGCCGGGACATCGCGCCGGGGGCGCGCCCCAGGTCGCCGGGCCGGGGCACGCGGTCGCCGCGGCTCGGCTGGCTCGCTCTCGGAGCGACGGGTCTCGCCCTCGGAGGGCTCGTCGCTCTGCTGTCCACTCGGCGGCTCCGCCCCCCCAGGGACCGGGAACAGACTGTACGACGCCCTGACCGCCCACGGACCTCCTGACGCGGCCGGCCGACAAAGCTGGGGCTCCGGCGCCGATGTCCTCCGGGCGCGCAGGGCACGGCTGCGGGCGAATGGAAGGAGGCCGAGCACGGGGACGCCGGTGGCGACCCGGACATCATCGCGACTCCGGGCGGTGCGGTCGATGTACTCGCGGAGAAAGGCACCCGCCGCGCCGAGCCCGAGCCCAAACACCAGCGCGAGCACAACATTCAGAACGCGATTTGGGCTGCTCGGCGTCCGGGGCAGCACGGCAGCATCCACCAGCCGGACACTAGGGTCTTCAACCGCCTCGGCAATCTCCGCCTCCTTCAGGCGAGACTGGAGCTGCGTAACCACTCGCTCCAAGCCTTGCGCTTCCCGTTGGCGGCGCGTGAACTCCAATTCCTTCGACGGGATGAGGGCAAGCTGCGCGCGCGACCGTCCCAGCACGTTGTCCAGAGCGGTCACCTGGTGGGTGAGTCCCTGAAGATAGGTCAATGCCAGCTCCCGCAACTGTTGGCTGAGCTGCTCGGCGCGAGCGGTGAGGGCCTGGACTTCTGGATCTCGAAGCGAACGCCTGGAAAGGAGGTCCGAGCGGCGATCCTCGACGCCGGCCAGCGACGCGAGCAGCTGCGAGGCCGCGTCGTTCTGAAGCAAAGTGGGAAAAGCGACGAGCGATCGAGAGGCCATCCCATTCGAGGAATCGGCACCTGTCGAGTGCTGCACCTCCTGCACCAGCCTCGCGAGCGCAGCCCGCTCCGCGTCGAGTGCACTGCGGCGAGCCTGCAGCTCCCCCAACCGCAGCAGGCCACTGCTCGCCTCGTCGGGCAGGCTCACCACGCCGGCCCGCTCGCGGAACGCGCGCAGGCCATTCTCCGCCGTTCGCAGACTGGAAGACAGCTTGTCGATCTGCTCCCTCAGGAACCGCGCCGTGCTGCGAGCCTGGGCGCGTCGCTCGCTTTGTCGTGCGGAAATGAACCGCGCGGCCAACACGTTGGGCACGGCCTGAACGAGGTGCGGCTCGGTACCCTCATAGCGCAAGTCGAGGACGTTCGCCTCGGGGCGGCGTCTGACCCGGAGACTCGCCTGCGTGCGCTCGATGGTGACGTCGAAGGAGGATACGTCGAAGTCGAGCCGCCCACCGGCGGCGGCCAGCGCTCGCATCACTTGCTTCCGCGACGCCAGCTCCACGGCCAGACCCTGCAGGTCAATGGCCCTTCCAGGCACCGCGACTCCCAGGCTGTCACCTGTGGAGCGGTCACGCACCACAAGCTTCCCGTTCCCCTGCACCTCAAGCCGATAGAGAGCAGGCTGCGCCTCCCGAGACGTCGAGATCCTTCGAAAGACGTCGGCCCGACGCACCTTGCCCCGTGACTGCAGGTCGAGCTGAAGCCCCAAGGAATCGACAACGGCCCCCAGGAGCTGCCGGCTTTGCAGCACCTGAAACTCCGTCGCCAGCTCGTTTGGTCGCGCATCACGCGGCGCGCCGAGGTCGAGCAGGCGGGAGTCGTCTGGATCGATGCGGATGGAGGCGGAGGCTTCGTACCGAGGCGTGATCCGCCAGGTCACGATCGCCGTAGTGGCCACGAGCAGGGCGGTGCACGCTGCCACCAGCAGGCGGTTGCGCGAGATCATGCGCCAGAGCGAGGCACGCGACGGCGCGCTGGGCCAGTGCGATTCTACCGCGACAGCGGGGAGCCGATCGCCTCCTTGGGGGCTCAGGGGGCCGGTCATGGGCACACCATCATCGGCTGACCGTGTAGATGAGGGCGGTGATCGCCGACAGCGCGCCCAGGATCGTGGCGGGGTTCCGGCTGACCCAGCTCCGCTCGGGTACATAGAGCTGATCGCCCGACCGAACCGCCGAATGACTTATCAGAACGCGCCCGGAGACGTTGCCGGGCAGCTTCTCCCCTTCACGGATGATCTCTACCCGGTCCGGGCGCCCGCTCGAGATGACGCCGCCCGCCAACGCCAGCGCGTCCGCGACCGTCATCGTCGGATCGACGTGATACAGACCAGGCTTCTGGACGGCCCCCACGACCTGTACCCGGCGAAGGAACGCCACCTCTACCGACGGATGGTTCAGAAAAGCCTCCAGCCGCCGCGTGATCGAGGTCTTGACGGCCTCCGCGGGGTCGGAGCCCACCTGGATCGGGCCGATCTGCGGCAGCACGGCGATGCCCAGCTCGTTTACGGGGAAATCTCCGGACAAGTCCGGCTCGCGCCAGACCCGCAACCGGATCAGATCGCCAGGTTGCAGCGCCAACGAGTCGCCCGCGTCGTGCGTGGAATGGCCGCCGAGTGCAGTCTGGGCGGCCGCCGGCCGGCCGGCGGCGAGGGAACAGACCGTCACGGCCGCCAGGATGGTCGCCCACACTCGTTTCGCGCTCCCTGGGGGGGCGTTCATGCCCGAGGCACCTCCTTCCTCGCGGCGTGCTCGGCTCGGCTGCGCAGGAAGAGGCTGACTTCGATGACTTCCCGTCGGCAGGGCTGGCACAGGCTGAGGTGACGTTCGAGGCACGCGAGGGTACCGCTGCTGACGATCCGGTCGATGTAGCTCACCGCCTCATGAGCGGAGAGATGGCCCGCAACGGTGCGTCGCTGCCTCGCCCGCGAACTCGGGCGAGCTTTGGGGGTCTCCCCCGCCGCTTTCGGGTCCATACATGACTATTACACGGACAGTGGCCGAGATGTTGTCGGGCTGGGGACTGAGGAGGCGCAGGGGTCGCGGAAGGGAGCGTCGGTCAGATGGGAGCGTCGCCTGGGGAGAGGCGTCCTGAGGACGCCGGCCAATCGCGCCGGCGTCCTCAGGACCGAACTCGTCAACGAGTCAGATTGCCCGCCTCGTCGTTTCCGTACGCCCGCCACTGAGCATCGGTCCGGCGGGCACCTGCCCACTCAAAGGGTGTTGCGTCCGCCCCCGTGAGCTTGTAGGTGTTGTTCTCGAAGCTGTTGTTGTTCGTCGTCCAGAGGCCGGTGTCCCCGCCGTAGCGAACCGCGCCGTGCCGCTGCGTCCCGCTGAGCGTTACCATGTTGTGATGCACATTCACATTCTTGACCAGGTAGGGGCCGAGCGAGCCACTGCCACGGTCGGTCTGGATGAGCATGATCCCATTCTTGTTGCCCTCCAGCACGTTCCCGCTGATCTCGATCCCGCTCCCACCTGAGGACATGATGAGGATGCCTGCGCCTTCGCTGGGGCTCGGGTCGCTCGCCCCGTTCCGGCGAATCGTGTTACCCGTGATCGTCGCGCTGTAGGACACCTCGAAGTGCATCCCACCGCCGGGGTTGTCCTCGATAGTGTTGGCGATCCACTGCATCCCGTCGTGGTTCGTGTCCGCCCAGAGGCCGATCCCGTAGTTGTGATGGATCCAGTTTCCGAGCGCCCGCTCGCCCGTGGCGGTGGCGAAGATCGGATAGGAGAACTTGATGCCGCCCGCCTCCCAGTCCTCGGCGAATCCGGCGGTGTTGTTATACGCGACCTCGTTAGAGTCTACGCGGGCCACGTAGCCGAGCACGCCGAGCTGGCCGTTGTGATGAATGTTGTTCCGGGCGATGGTGACGTTGCTGCCACCCCGGATTCCAGCGCCGTGGTTGAACCGGATCTCGCAGTCCCGCACCGTCCAGTTCGCCGCCATGTTCGTATGGCCGAGCGCGCCATCCTGTGCCGGAGTCGCGTACTTCTCAATGACGAGTCCGCGGATGGTCACCCCGGTTCCCGCGCCGAACGCGCTTCCCTCGAAGGCGTAGGGCGTTACCGCTCCCTCCAACGTGTGCCCGCTCGGATTGTCGCCGACGTAGATACGGTCTGCCGCGTAGTCGAAGTAGAAGGTGCCCGCAGTGACCGCCGCGACGCTCCCCACCCGGCGGAGCAGCACGTTGTCCCGGTACACGTCATCCGGCGGTCCGCAGATGCGCCCGCCGGCGCACTGGCCCCCGCCCGCCCCCTGCTGTGTCTGCCCATCCACGTACCAGGTGGCACCGCTCTGGGTCCACCCGGTGAGGAGCCGGGCCCCGGACAGGATGGCACCGGGCTCGCCGATGAACTGCTGACCAGTTTTGGGCGTGATGCTCTGCAGTCGGTGGATCCCCGCCCTGATGGTGAACATCGCGCCCGAACCCGCCGCCGAGACTTTGGCCTGGATGTTGTCGCCCGGACAGATGATGGTCGGCGTTCCGGAGCAGGCGGTCGGCGCGATGGTCACGGTGACCAGGGCAGTGTCCGCTGGACCGTTGGGCCCCACGGCCGCCACAACCCGGTACGTGCCGGCGATGCCGCCAGCCGTGTAGGCTCCCGAAGCACTGATCGACCCGCCCGTGCCCGTGAAGTTCACAGCCTGGGTGCCGGTTGTCCCGTCGCTGAGATTCACTACCGCCGCGAACGCGGCCGTACCGCCCGGAGCCAAGGTAACGCTCCCCGGTGTGAGGACTACGGACTGGGGCGTGGGCGCGCTTGCCGCAACGGCCACTACGGCGGAATCGGCGACGGTGCTGGAGCTCTGCTTCACCATGATCCGGTAGCGACCCAGCGAGTCCCCCGCCGTGAAAAGGCCGGTGGAGTCGATCGTGCCACCGCTGGCGCTCCAGACCAAGGGGATGGACACGACCGTGCTATCGCTCCTGAGCGCGATCGCCGAAAACCGCCGCGTCTGCCGCGGACTGACCTGTACGGAGTCGGGCGAAATGGTGAGGGAGATGAGCGTTATGGGTCGCTTAGGCCCTTTCCCCCCCGGGCTCCTCGAGCGCTTAGGACGTCCTCCGGGCGACTGGACCCTGTCAGATCGCTCGCCCCGTTGTCGGTGCAGCCAATTGCACTCAGAAGCAGAAACGCTCCCGCCAGAACAGGGGCAGTTCGTCTGAGACGAGCGATTCTGCGGGCCAACTTAAAGGTGTAGGTCATTGGACGGAGCCCTCGTAACCGGGTATTTAGGGGACGCAGCTCACGCTTGGGCGAGGTTCCGCGCGCGAAGGCGGCAACCGATCATTGGCCCGTGACGGAGTGGCATCGGCCCAGGCATGTGCCTGTGCCGTATGAGCTGGAAAGAGGAGCTCGAGCTCGAGGGGTTGGCTCAGAGCGCGATGGAATTGCGTCGGGGTGATGGCCATCTCGCTGTCAGGGCTCGCGCTAGGGGAGCAACGTCACCGCGCGCGACGCCTTCTGTCACCCGCCCCGCGGTGGGCTGCTGAGGACCTCAGCCCACCGGCTCCTCTTCATGACCGGGTCGTGACGGGTGGGCCGATCTCCACACCGCCGGCGCGCAGTCGCATGCCCAGAGGCACGCAATGGAGAATATGGGAGGTGGTACACGTGATGTCACCGTTTTGTAATTTGACACTTTTGGGAATCTCGCAGACAAGCGCAGCCGTAACCAGCTATCAGCAACGTGTATACGGTGGCACATGGTGTGAATTGTAACGAATTTCTGACAATTTTTGCGACACCACTCTAACTGACTTCGGAGCCGCGTTCGGTGTCCGTCGCGCGGGAGGCCCTGATTTCTCCTCTGGGACTACCGACGCGAGCCCATGTGTCCCTACTGCGCTCGAGGCGAACGGCCGGGGTGGCAGGGAGAGCCACCAAGCCGCCGCGCCTCAGCAACTCCGCATATAACACAACGAGAAAGAACAGGATCGGCGGGTGCCAAATGAAGCCGACCGAAAAGATCGACCTGAAGGTGAGCATCACGAAGATGCCCACCGCCTCGAGTCGCAACGCGTTGGGGCCGGGCGGGACGTGCGACGCTGGCGTTCGCAGTACTGTCCGCCACGTGCCCACGAACGTGAGCAGGAATGGAAGGAAGCCGATCAACCCGATCCCAAGCAGGATCTCGAGCCAGGCATTGTGAATGGAGGAGGCCTCCGTGACGCCGAGTGGGCCGAGTACCGCAAATCGGGCTCCGGCATAGCCCCCGAAACCCAGTAGGGGGCTATCCTGGAAGATCTGCCAGCCATATGTCCACCACCCGAGTCTGCCCGAGAGTGACAGGAACAGTCCTGCACTTTGCCCCCGCATGAATGCCTGCTCGACGACAGTCTCCGCGGCGGTCAGGCCGAAGAGAATGATCCCCGCTGAGGCGACCAGCGCCAACAATCGGAAGCGGCGTGCGAGCAGGAGAACGGTGAGAAGACCGAGGAGTGTCGCCGCCACGGGGGAGCGGCTCTGCGCAAAAACCAAGGTGGGGAGCGCTGCGGCGCACACCAGCCAGTACACACCTCGCTGGTACGAGCGGAAGAGCAGGCGCGTCCCGGCCACCACCAGCAGAATGCCGGCCTCGTCCCCGACTCCATTGGAGGAGATGACCGGCAGGATGCCGTGGATCTGGAGGCCGATGACCCCCACGCCTCGGTCGATGGCCAACTCCGGCCGGATGAGGACGCCGAGCCACACGGTCAGGAGGAAAAAGCCGCTCAGGACCCAGGTCAGGTCGAACAGTGACTTGACCTCGTCGAAGCGCCGCACCTCGGTGAGAATGGCCGCGAGCAGTGCCACGTCGATGAGATACTCGAGAGACTTATAGGTCGTCCACAGCGGATACACGGACCAGAGGGTGGAGAGCAGTGAGACGAGGGTGCACACGAACAGCCCGGCCGGTAGTCCGCGGATGAGCGAACCGGCCCACGCGGTCCGCCGGCTGGCAAGACGGCTCATGAGACCCAGCGCGACCAGTCCCATGAGCCCGATCCGCCAGGCCGCCCAGAGGTCCAGGGGAGCTGCCTGCACCGTGTCGATATCGCGGACCCGGAACACGAGTGCCGAGGCAAATACGGCGCACCATTGCCAATGCCACCAGCGAAAGGCCGCGCCCAGGCGCTTTAGCTTCCGTAGGGCCGGTGGGACCGCCACCACCAGAAGTGCTCCTGCCACGGCCACCGCGGGGATCAGCGCGACCAGGCGAACGGCACCGTGAGCGGAGAGCGCTCCGATGCCCAGTCCGAGCATGAGGGCGGCGAGGAGGAGCGTGAATAAGAGCGCGCCTGGGGACAGGACCCCGCGGCGGCTGCCCCGGCGTCCCATCACCTGGCGTTCCCGCGATTCGTGAGGTAGAGACGCCTCATCCTTCATGAACGAGCGCGCCCTGCTGCGGGGGCCCCGTAGGTCCCCATGTGTCACTCGCGTGCGCGGTCCGTGCCGCCCGCAGGGTTCGCAAGTACTGCCACCACCAGGCCCCAGCCTCGAGCCAGCCGGCCACCGCAAGACCCCAGATGGCTCCGGTGGCGCCGTGCAGGAGGACCCCGATCGTACCGCCGCCGATCGCCGCAACCGACCCGAGGATCCGGACGCCTAAGCCCTGCTTCGCTGCCGCCAACGCGCGCAGCCCCCCGGCGGCACCCGCGATCAAGGCCGTCCCGATCCAGCCGGCCATGACCCCGCCGGACATTGGTCGGACCCCGTGCCACATCGGCCCCAGGATGGCAACACCGAGAGGCGTGGGAACGAGGAATATGAAGGCGCCCCATAGCAGGACGATGCCCATGAGCGCGAGCGAAAGGAGACGGCTGGTCCCGAGCAGCCTGGATGGAGAGTCCCGAAGAGCCCGAACGAGTTCGGGCACCGCGACGGCACTGATGCCCATGTAGAACACCTGGATGGGCCCGAACACGAGGTATGCCGCACGGAAAGCCCCGAGGGCGGCGAGACCCGCAATCGCGCCGATAACATACACCACCATCTGGCTGGCCCCGCCGATGGCGACATATTCGCCGAGGAACCGTGGAATCAGACTCCGCTCGTCCGCCCACCAGCTTCGCGCGCGATGCGGGGCCGGCACCACGCCGGCCTGGGAGACGCCAATGAGCGCAGCGACGGTGGCGGCTCCTCCCCATCCAAGGAGCGCGAGCCAGGTGACGGAGTCTCCCCCGCGACGGAGCAGCAGCAATACCACGGGAAGGAGCGCGAGAGCCGCCACGAGATCGTTGGCGAAGGCGCTGAACCCTCTGCCCCGAGCAAAAAACGCATACCGCCAACAGTCCTGGACCAGCAACCCTGGCAAGGTCAGTCCGAGCACGATGAATGAACGCCCCAACGGACCAGTCGTCAGGCCACCGGAGATGAGACAGGCGAGCCCCAGGCTCACTCCGATCAGCAGCGCGGTACCGGTCGCCCGAGCGGTGCCCGTGCGCCAGAGCTCGGTGGGAACCGCGCTGTAGTGGACCAGCAAGGGTTCCGACGCGATGGCCCGGGATATCCCAAGCGCGGTGATGTAGATGGCGAACACCAAGGTGAACGAGCCGAAGCCGGTGGGTCCGACGGATCGCGCGACGAGGACGCTGAGGGCGAAGTTGGTCAGGCTCGAGAGCGCCTGATCGGCTACCCCCCAACCCGCCCGTCGCGTGAGCGCGGCCAGCCGCCCGATGTCCAGGATCCTGGCGGCCATGCCGCACCCCCCATCCGAGCAGCGGACGATCAGGCCGGGAAACGTTCGTAGAGAGCCTGCGGCCCGACACGCCCCCCAAGACGGCGATGGCACGCGCAGCGGACAGCACGGACGCGGGTCATGCTGCGCCTTTGCCCGATACGACCGCAGGAATGGTTTGAAGAAGGATTCGGAGGTCCAACCCGAGGGACCAGTTGTCGATGTATTCCAGGTCCAGGCGGATCCAGTCGCTGAACGCCAGATCGCTTCGACCGCTGACCTGCCAGAGACCGGTGATTCCTGGAAACACGCTGAAGCGTCGCATCAGCCAAGCCTCGGTGAACAACCCGACGTCTCGGAGCGACATGGGGCGGGGCCCCACCAGGGACATCTCCCCTCGCAGAACGTTCCAGAGCTGCGGCAACTCATCGAGCGAGCTGCATCGAAGGACCCCCCCGAGTCGCGTCAGGCGAGGGTCCCGCCGGATCTTGAACGTCGGCCCCACCTGCTCGTTCAAGGATTCCAGCTCCAGTTGGAGCGCCTCGGCGCCGTCAACCATGGTGCGGAACTTGTACATCTCGAACCGCCGGCGGCCGCGGCCGTAACGGACCTGAGTGAAAAGAACGGGCCCGGGGCTGGTGACCTTGATCGCACCCGCAATCAGGATCAGCAGGGGACTCAGCAGCAACAGGCCCACGGCAGCGCCCAGGATGTCCACAGCTCGCTTCACCGCCAGCCTGGGACCATCCACAGCGGCGGGCACTGACAAGACCGGGCCTGTGGCAGAGCGCTCGACCCGCGGTGCCAGCCTGGCATGGGTAAAGAGGTCGGCGGGGTACTTGACAGGTACTCCGACGCGCTCGCATATCTGTATGGACCGTTGAATATCCGCGTAGCACGACTTCACCGGAAGCGCGATCAGCACCTGATCCACTTCTTGCCTCATAAGCACGCCTTCGAGCCCGTCCAGCGAGCAGAGACATTCCGCGAGGTCAGTACTCGAGGGCCCGGCAGCATCTACGAAACCGATCACGGTCGGGGCTCCGGCCTCAGCCGTTGCAATCCTCCGGGACAGCTCCCGGGCCCGTGGACCCGCCCCTACGATCAGGACGCGGGGTGCTCGCCCTTCGTCTGCAACCGTCAATCGAAGCACGGCGCGCGCGAGCAGGATGAGGATCGTGCCTACGACGGGAAACGGGAGGAGCACCACTGCGCGGAAGGCACCGGATACGCTCGTCAGAGGGAAGATCACGGCGAGGAGGGTGCCGGCCGACGCTGCGAGAAAGACCCGTGCCGCCTCATTGTTACGGCGCCTGATCCGGGCCCAGTCGTAGAGGCCAACCGCTCGGCAGGTCAGGTACCAGCAGCCGGCGAAAATCACGAGCAGCAGGCAATTTTTCACGCTCAAACGAGCGCTCAGGAAATCCTGGAACCCTGTCGGAGCCCTCCCGAGGTTGTCGAGGACAAAGAGGCCCAGCAGCGAGCTCAGAGCGATTGCGGTATCGACGAGCCGGCACAGTCGAACATACAGCTCTACCGAAGGCGCCTGCGATCCGGACTCGACGCGCTCGCCCCGGAGGCTAAACGTTTCAATCGGAATCGTTGCAAGAGGGATGGCGGATCCGGGGCCGGGGCTGGCCACCGGACTCGCGGGGAGAGAACCGGAGGCGTCCTCAGTGCGCAGAACCGAGCTCATGAAGATCTGCGAGATGTTGGAGGTGGATCCGGCGAACACGCGCGATCCCCGGGACCGGGGAGGGCGTGGGGTCTCGAAGTGCCTCAACGAACGTACGCTAAGCAGTCCCTGCATGAATGGGCATTTTGTTCCTAGGCCTGCGTCAAGCGCCGGACTGCCATCGCTGCACACACTTGCGGAGTGACCTGCCGCACATGTGGCTGCCCTCACGTCGTTCGAGCCGGCACTTCCCCATCCTGAGCCTTGAACGGGGGGCGGCGGGCCGCCCTGACGTGGTGCTGGAGGTGTTGTAGACCCGAGCGTGGAAGGCACCGCCGTGACTGAAGGTTCGCGGCCGATCTCCTCGGTACCCCTGCTGCATCGCCGGTTCGAGTGCGCCGGTCTCGTCCGGCTCGGCGCGACGTTGCGCCTGCTCATGGCGCAACGCACCGGGCAAGACGCCGATCAGTGGCTCCGGGGCGTACTTCACAGTGTTCGGGACCTGACGGAGGCGGACAAAGCGGCCCTGTTCGTCTGGGCGCCAGGCAGAGTACCTACCGGCTATGGCGACGGCCTAAGTCAGGAAGCAGTGACGGCCTACCTCAGGCGTTTCGCGAGCCTGGTGTTTGGAAGACAGGCCCTCGGATATGATGCCGACGTGTGGACCGTGACTGATCTGTGGCCCCGCGAGCAGCTCCCGCACACCGAGTTCTATCGGGCCTTCGTCCATCCCTTCCGGCTGCATGACATGGTCGGTCTCTCACTCCGACTACAGTCGGGCCGTGCCGAGCTCCAGTTGGCGGTTTTCGAAGAACATTCAGCCCCCGCCGCGCTGATCCGCTGGCGTCAGGACCTGCTCCGTGCCATCCTCCCTCCGTTTCGCGTAGCGATGGAGGCCTGGCTCGCAGCGGACGATTCGTCCGCCGACTTCGGGTCCCTGATCGATGTGTCAGGCCAAGCGCTGATGCTCTTCGACCTCAGCGGGCGAGCGCTGCACTCCAATCCCGTTATGCGGCGCTTGTTGGCCCAGGATCGGGAGCGGAACCAGGTCGAGTCGCACATGCGTCAGGTGGCCAGGGCGGTTCTGATGGCGCTGGAGGCGAACCGGGTGGCGTCGCGAGACAAGCACGCGGACGGCCGGCGGCGCGAGATCGCCACCTCGATGGCGGCATACCGGCTCCGCGGGAATCCGGTTGGGCAGAATGCTCTCGGGCATCCACGCGCCGTCCTGGTCTCGGTTGACCGCGTGTCCTCTCAAATACCGGCCGCGGACAGCCTCAGGATCCGCTACGGCCTCACGGTCCGTGAGCTTCAGGTCGCCTCGCTCATTCTGCACCGGCTGTCCAACAATGAGATCGCGCGCATGCTTGACATCAGTCCCCACACCGCGCGGCACCATACGGAGAACGTGCTGGCCAAGCTTGGTGTTCGCTCGCGCAACGAGCTCCGCCGGCTCGTAGCGGGAGGTGACATCGCGGCCATCGAGTAGCCAGACGGGCGGCATCGCCGACGCATCGTTCCGCTCCGGTTGCGTTTGCCGCCGGTCTTGCCCCAGCGCTCAGCGATAAAAGCGGCCTGTCTCGTCGTTGCTGTAGGACCGCCACTGGCCGTCCGTCCGGCTGCCTGCCGCCCACTCGAAGGCCGCGGCGTCCGCCCCCTGGAGTTGGTAGGTCCCGCGCTCAAAATGATTGTTGTTCTTCGTCCACAGTCCGGCGTTGCCGCCGTAGCGCACGGCGCCAGTACGCTGCTTGGCTCCCATCGTGACCGTGTTGTCGTGGACCGTCACGTTTTTGGTGACAAACTCGCCCTGTGAGCCGCCTCCGCGATCCGATTGAATCAGCATAATGCCGTTCTTGTTGCCGGCGACCGTGTTCCCGGCGATGTCGATGCCTGTGCCGCCGGAGGACATGATCATGATGCCGGCGCCCTCCGACGGGCTCGGATCCTTCCAGCCGTTCCTTCGTACCGTGTTGTTCGTGATCCTCGCGCTCCACGAGACCTCATGGAAGATGCCCGCATCCTCGTTGTCTTCCACTGTGTTCCGGTCGTAGGTCGTATTGACGTTTTCGAAATCGCTCCACAGCCCGGCACCGCGATTGTGATGTACCCAGTTGCCCCGCGCCACGGCATTGCGGGTTTGCGAGAATTTGAGACCGCCGGCCTCCCAGTCCACCGCAAATCCCGCCGTGTTGTTATGCGCGATCTCGTTGGAGTCAACGCGCGCGAAATAGGTCAACAGGCCGATCTGTCCGTTATGGTGGATTCTATTATGGGCCACGACCACCCCCGCTCCGCCCCGCACACCGGCCCCATGGTTAAACCGGATCTCGTTGTCACGCAGGACCCAGTTCGCGCCCATATTGGTGCGGCCCACTGCCCCGGACTGTGCCGGGTTCGCGTATTTCTCGATTGTGAGCCCTCGAATCGTGACCCCGGTCCCGACGCCTTGAGGGCTTCCGTTGAACGCGTACTCGGTAGCCGCGGCCTCGAGCACATGCCCCGCGGGGTTATCGCCCACGTAGATCCGATCGGCTCCATAGTCGAAGTAGAATCGCCCAGGTCCGACCGCCGAGCGGCTGAGCACCCGAGTCAGGAGTACGTTGTCCCGATACACGTCCTCGGGATAACGGCACGCGTCACCACTGGCGCACCGGCCCGCGCCGTGGCCGAACTCCTGGGTCTGCCCACCGGAGTACCAGGCCGAGCCCGACTGCTGCCATGCCGTGAGGAGGCGTGCCCCGGACATCACAGCTCCGGGGTCGCCTTGAAAGGTTTGGTTAGAAAGTGCAGTGACGGTCTGCATTCGATAGACACCTCGCTGGAGCGTCAGCGTCGCACCGGGGCCGGCGGCTCTGGCCTTGGCCTGAATGTTGTCCCCCGGGCACAGCCTCGTCGCCGAGGACGTGCAGGGGGCCACGGCCCCCGCGATTGGCGGCGCCGCGCTATCCGAGGCGCTCTCCGGTGGGGGCGCCAATGCGGCGGGCTGCTCATCGGTACAACCCGCGACGAGCGCGACGAGAATCATCCCCCAGCCCACGAGGGTTTGGTAGCGGGCCGCCCTGGTGATGGATATCGGCATAGCAATGCACTCCTCTTTGCCCGGCTCGCGCAGACTCGAGTCGGGCCAGTCGTGATGGGACCGCAACGTGCGCCTACGGCGATCGCCTTGCGGTCCGGCCGCAGCGCGATCCAGCAGGTGCGCACTCCCGGCTACGCCAATGGTGACAGCGTGCCGCGTGCAGTCAGGACGTAGTGAGAAAGGGTTTGGCTGGAGCTGGGGGGGACAGCTCAGGGCGCGAAGGAACGGCGTTCACACGAGCGCCATCTCGCTTTCGTGAGGCTCGCGCCGGAGGGCAATGTCGACTGCCGCCCGTTTCCATGTCAAGCAGGCGGCACATATTAGCCGATTTGGTCACTACGATTTACCGACGACCGTTTCGCCAAAGCACGAAGAGCGTAGTTACGCCGGACCAACTGCCGGAGGGAGCAGGTGGGAAGGAGACGGGCGGTATCGAGAGGAGGGTTCGGACCTCGATGGTCATGGGCCGGTATGAACCCGGCAGCTAGAAAGAATCCAACTCCACCCCGGCAGCTCGCCAGACAGCGTCGTAATACACCGTGGCGAGGGTCCCGTCCCCATGACCGCTCCCCTTGGCGTAACAGATGAACGCCACCGTGACATCGAGATAGCCGAACCGCTCCTGTGGACGGTCGCACCCGACAAGCGACCAGTCCCGGGTCTCCTGGAGCGTCCGCCCCAACGCCGCCCGGATTGCGACCGAGGTGAACCTGCGGAGTCCCGGCGTGAGGCGCGTGGTGTCACTCCCCTCGGCGAGCCGGCTCAGGAGAGATTGAATTGGCTCCGGCGGCTCGTCGCGGGAGCGCATTGAAGCAAGCCGCTCCGGCGGCGTGAGCGCCGGCTCGAGTATCCCCGCGATGGCGACCGAGATCCCCTCGGGCTGCGCGGCTGTTGAATTGGCCAGCGCGATGACCGTGAGATCGAAGGCGGGATATCGCTGGATGCTGGTTTTGAACCCCTGCCACGAACCCGTGTGCCCGATCCGCCCGTAGCCCCGCTGAGGCACGAGGCTCCAGCCGAAACCGTAGGGATACACCCCACCGTCGGCCAGCTTCACGGGCCGCCAGCTCGCGTCCAGGCCGCCTGGGCTCGGCACTCGCCTGTGATTCAGCGCCACGGCCCAAGCTGCGAGATCGCGCACCGTGAGGTAGAGCGAGCCGTCCGCCGTGGTGTTCAGGAGCGGCGCCACCCATTCCTGGTTCCGGAGCGTGTCCTGTTCGAACCGATAGCCCGCCGCGCGATTGGGCACGAGGTCCGCCTCGGAGATGACCCGGGCGGTGCGCATCCCCAGCGGTCGGAAGATCCGTTCCCGCAGGAGGTCGCCGTAGAACGTGCCCGTCACCCGGTGGATCACGAGGCCTAGCAGTACGTACCCGGTATTGCTGTAGCTCCACCGCGTGCCCGGCGGGAAGGCGAGCGCGAGTCCTTCGGCAAGCCGAAGCAAATCGTCCTCGGTGTAGTCGCGCCGATAGTCCAGGGTGCTGTCGGCGTAGTCGGGGATGCCCGAGGTATGCGTCAGGAGATGGCGAACGGTGATGCCCTTCCACTGCTCGGCGGCCGCAGGAAACCATCGAGTGATCGGATCGTCGAGGCCGAGCTGGCCTTCCTCGGCCAGCATGACCACGAGCGCCGCGGTGAACTGCTTACCGAGCGAGCCCGACTGGTAGACGGTGCTGTCGCTCGCGGGGACGTGCAGCTCGACGTTGGCTTCGCCGTAGCCGCGGGCCATGAGCACGCGGTCGCCCCGAAGGATCGCGATGGAGAGCCCTGGGATGTGCTGGCGGGCGAGCTCGGCACGGACATAGCGGTCTACCGCATCGAGGCTGCGCTGGGCCGAGCCCGTACCTGCCGAGAGCGGGAGACAGCAGACGCCGGCGAGAATACAGACGCGGGTCGGACACGTGACCATCGGACGGATTCCGTGTTGGTGGTGAGCCGGCGACCTGGACGAGGGCCGAGATGGTTGCCGGAGATCCGGCGCCCCCGAGAATCTACATGAGCGAAGCCCCGCGACTCCAACGGAGCGCGGGGCTTGAAAGACGCCGGGAGCTAGTGCATCAGTGCGACGTCGAATCGCTGGGACTCGCCTTCTTCATTTCAGGCACTACCGCCAGGCTGTTGATCTTCCAGTCCTTGACCCCGCGCCGCAACACCACGAGATAGTGGCTGACCTGCTCGTCCCCGCCCGCGACCGACATCCGTACCGTCCCCATGTCCACGGCCGTGT
This sequence comes from uncultured Gemmatimonadales bacterium, assembly GCA_963840215.1. GTDB lineage: Bacteria > Gemmatimonadota > Gemmatimonadetes > Gemmatimonadales > GWC2-71-9 > CAVVWJ01. Next base: position 151,804 of record CAWIYG010000001.1, read on the forward strand.
TCCCATAGACCCGCACCGTGTCGGAGGTGATCGACATCTTCGACCACGGTCCGGCCTCGAGACGCTGCTGGATCGCTGGCCTTCCCGTCAGCGCGGTGCCGTCACCCCAGATGGCCGTGGCATCCGTCGCATACATGGCCGCCACCGCTCCGGCGTCCTTCCTGTTGAACGCGTCGGCGTATTCCTCGCGCACGGCGCTCAATTCGTTGTGGGCCGTCCGTATCGGCACCCGGGGCGCCTCGATGCCCTGGCCGACGACCACCGTGGGAAGGAGAAGCGCGAGGGACACGATCAGCAGTAGCCAAGCGCGAGAGCGACGGGCGAGGGTCATATCTGCCTCGGTGTTCGGGGGATGGATGATCAGTGCGAAGCTAGCCCCGATTCCGCGCCTGCGATAGGTCGCTTCGCCGGCGCAGCGGAATCGGCGTCTACCGCTTTTTCTTTCGCACTCGATGCATCAACTCCACGAACTCGTGCGGATCGGGCAGCGTGACCTTCCGAGCCTTCGCCGCCCTCCGAACGCGGGCCTTGATTCCTCGCACCTCAGCGACGGTGTACTTCGCCGCATTGCGGGGCTGGTGGATGTACGCCCATGCGGCCTTGATCCGTCCGGGCGTGTCGATCGGATATGTGTTGTTCACGGGGTCCGCAAACTCCGCGGCGCCGTACTTCTCCAGCCCTTCGTGCGGGTCCACGTCGGGGCGACGGTGGATCTTCGCTCCCCTGTGACGGATCAGATCGCCTCCGAGCGGGATTCTACCCTAGCAGCCCAATCCCCGCGGTTACGATTCGCCGTGGATGAAGGGCTTGGTGAGCAAGGGAACGGGATACCCGAAGCTCCGCACGATTGGCGCGCGGCGAGCTCGCTGACGGCTCCTTCGTCGTCCCACTACCGACGGAGCAGAGTAAGGCGCGATCCGGGAGCGGCCTGCTCGCGATCAGCGCGCCGTGCAGTCGTCGATCCACTCCTGCCATTGCCGGGCAACGCAATTGACCCATTCCCGGAACATGGGCACGCCCAGGAGCCGGTAGAGGGTGTAGGGTGGGCACCCTGGAAGGGACTGGACGTATTCGAGAGGAATGATCCGGGGCAAAGAGCACCACCTCTCCACCCACCCGATGACAGAGCGTTGTATTGCCGTTTGCCTCCCGTGCAATGGAGTAGAACTGCTCCATCTCGATAGGGATCCCAGCCGGCGCCTGTTCGAAAGCCCAAGCATGGTCCGGGATGAATGTTCCGTCGTGCCGAGCCTCACCTTCCGTCAACACCTCCTCATGGTTCAGGATCCACCACTCCGGCTCATTGGATCGCTCCACAATGCCGCCAAAGGACGCAAGCAGGGTCCGGTAATCCACCTGAAGTTGAGAAGATCGACCGACGGAAACGGCGAGAGCCAGGCACAGTCGGTCCCATCCGCGCGCGGCCAGGAATAGAGCTGATAGCGCGTCCCAGCAAGGTCGACCGTGGTTACGAATGCTCGGCGGAGGAGGCGCTCCAACCCGGGGAAGAGATCGGCGAAGCTCGGTGTGGGCTCCTCACAGTGCGCTCGGGCATAGATGATTTCCGACCGTCCGCCTGACGGAGCGGAAATGAGTTCGAGCATCCGTCAGCTCTGGAATCGGAAGAAGCTCGAGATGGAGCTGTGCGCCGTGCCGATTAGCCGGCCTTCCCGGCCTCACAGGCCCGCTCGGGCCAGTGACATTCCGTGGGCCGCGGTCGCGGGGCGTAGCGCCGATGACGGTGGTCGCAGACAATTTTTCGGCAATGCTGGCCGATCGCAAGTCATGGGCTTGCACCTCCAGGACTGCATATTTACCCTTGAGGGTGCATGGGACCCCCGCCCATGTTGATAAGGTGACGCATGTCTCTTTCGGAATCGCTGGCAGTGCCGCCCGTGATTCTCCTGATCGAAGATGGTCAAAGCCTTCGACCGCTTGTCAGCCGGGCGCTGCTCGACGCCGGGTACCAGGTCCTGACCGCTGCCGACCACACCGAGGCGAGCGCGCTGCTTGAGCGCTCACCGCTGGAGCCGGCGCTCGCCATCGTGGCCTTGCAAGGCTCCCCGCAATCGAGCACCGAAGTCGCTGAAGTGCTCACTCGCGGTAGAGCGGCGTTGCCCATCATCTTTCTCGTGCGGCACCTCGAAAATCCGGACGCTCTCTTGCCGGGCCTTGTTCTGGAGGAGCCACTCAATTCCAGCACCCTCTGTAGGGTCGTGGAGAATGTGCTTACCCGTGGCATCCCCCTGTTCTCATTGAATGATGATCCCTAATGGTTCGCTTGCGTGATTGCCTCGCCGGCCTTGGCGGGGTCCGCTGAAGTGACGGAGCGCCTGTCGCGTCTGTCGGAGCACATCCTGGGCGGGATACCACCTCCGGGATACCACATGAACAAAGCCCCGCATCTCCTTGAGTGCGGGGCTTAAACTGATATCAGGGGCGGGCCTCGAACCCGCCACCCCGGGCTTGTGAGGGCCGAACCTCTCTAGCACGCGAAGCTCACTCCCTCTCAGAATTCCCACACAACCCCGCCAAGGTACACCGACCTCGATAGAGTTGGTACAGCCCGCGGTACCTCGCAATCGGTCCCCTAGTGCCGGGATCGCGCTGCCCCGGAATTCACAGCCGGAGAAGCAGGCGCACCGGCGTGCCAAAGGCGACCCGACGATCGAAGGCCCTTAACGAGCTCAGAGGCTCTCCCACAGGCGCGAAAGTTCGCGGTAACGACCCGTCAGGAACCGAGCTTCGATAGGATCACTTTGGCGGCTGCTGTCGCCAGTTCAGACGCCCTGTCCTCGCCGGGTGCGATCACCTCGAACGTCCGGCCGCCGCCCCCGAACACGATAGTGGTATAAAGACCGCCCGGGTTCCGGAGGGCAATGCACGCCTCATCACCGACGCCGCTCAACGGCTCGCTACCGGGTGTCAGCCGGCATTGATCACTGACCTGAAACGCATTGAGAAAGACCCAAAGACCGGTGCCGGTCGTGCCGCGGGCATCCTGATAGTGGCACCCTGAATCGTCATTCCTCTGTTGGACGAGCGACTTGCCCATAATCCTCTCGGCATCGGCCCGTGGCAGGAGGTCACACAGGTTCTGCGGCAGGGTGGCTTGCTGGCGGGTTTGGTCGACTGGTGGCTGAGCGGCCCCACCGCTACCGCACGCGGCAAACAACACAGCGGACACCGACATGGTAAGCTGGCGAGTGAAATGCATCGTGACCTCCGAAAGAGGGAAGGCATCGGCTCTTGGCCTTTCACCTCCTAACGCACCATCGCCGGGCCGTCCCCATCATCGATGCGCCGGGACCGCCGCTGCGCTCGCCTTCGCGATATTCTGGGGTGCGCGGTTTGCCGGCGCGGCTCCCGCCGACGGGAACCGAGAGGAATGGCACCGCCCGGCTTCCACCGGGGGTGCCATCGCTGAGAATCTACTTGAGGTCGAGCCTGTAAGTGATTGGGGGGAAAATAGCAGGGGCGGGACTCGAACCCGCGACCCCGGCATTATGAGTGCCGTGCTCTAACCAGCTGAGCTACCCTGCCGTGCCCATCGGCGGAGGAAAATCGCCCCCGCACCCTCCGAAATCAACCAGTCTCAGCGGGTGCTGTCGCCGGGCACCAGCCGGTACAGGAGTTCCCCCTGCCGGATCATCCCGAACCGCTCCCGCGCCACCCGCTCCTGGGTCCGCAGGTCCCGCTCGATCGCGACCGCGTCCTTCTGCAGCGAGTCCACCACGAGCCGCAAATGCTCAACCTGCGCCCGCTCGCTCGCCTCCTGCCGCCGGAGCGCGAGCAGGTCCGTCGTGCCGTACTCGCCTCCCTGAATCCCGAAGTAGAGCAGGAACGCGAGCACCGCCAGCGCGGCCCACCGGCCCCCGGTCATAGCGGGTAGAGGTCGCGCCCCGGATAGTGGGCCAGGTCGCCCAGCTCCTCGGCGATGCGCAGCAGCTGGTTGTACTTGGCCGTGCGGTCGGTGCGGCTCGCGCTGCCGGTCTTGATCTGCCCTGCCCCGGTGGCCACGGCGAGGTCGGCGATGAAGGTGTCCTCGGTCTCGCCCGAGCGGTGGGAGATGATGACGCCGTACGCGCTGCCCTTGGCGAGCTCGATGCACTGCAGCGTCTCGGTCAGCGTGCCGATCTGGTTGACCTTGACCAGCACCGCGTTCCCCACGCCCTCCTCGATACCGCGACCGAGCCGGTCGACGTTGGTGACGAAGAGATCGTCGCCCACGAGCTGGACCCGCTCGTGCAGCCGCTCGGTGAGCAGCGTCCAGCCGTCCCAGTCGTTCTCGGCCAGCCCGTCCTCGATGGAGACGATCGGATAGCGATCCACCCAGCTCGCGTAGAGATCCACCATCGCCTCGGCCGAGCGGCGGCTGCCGTCGCCCTTCTTGAAGACGTACTCGCCGTCCTGGAACAGCTCGGAGGCTGCCACGTCGAGGGCGATGGCCACGTCGCGGCCGGGCTCGAACCCGGCGGTCTGGATCGCCTGCATCACCACGTCGAGCGCCGCCTCGTTGGACGGGAGCATCGGCGCGAAGCCGCCCTCGTCGCCCACGGCGGTGGAGAGGCCCATCTTGCTCAGCACCTTCTTGAGCGCGTGGAACACCTCGACGCCGATCCGGAGGCCGTCGGCGAAGGTCTCCGCGCCGATCGGCACCACCATGAACTCCTGCGCGTCGACATTGTTGGACGCGTGCGCGCCGCCGTTCAGGATGTTCATCATCGGGACCGGCAGCACCCGCGCCATCGGCCCGCCGAGGTAGCGGTAGAGCGGCAGGCCGCAGTCCTGCGCGGCCGCGCGGGCCACGGCCAGCGACACGCTGAGGATGGCGTTGGCGCCGAGCTTGCTCTTGTTGGGGGTGCCGTCGGCGTCCATCATCTCGGCGTCGACCGCGATCTGGTCGGCCGCGGCCATGCCCTCGAGCCGGGGCCCGAGCACCTCGTTCACGTTGCGCACGGCCTCGACGACGCCCTTGCCCATGTAGCGGCGCGCATCGCCGTCGCGCAGCTCGACGGCCTCGTGCTCGCCGGTCGACGCGCCGCTGGGCACGGCGGCCCGGCCCTGCGCGCCGCTCGACAGCGTCACGTCGGTCTCGACGGTGGGATTGCCGCGACTGTCGAGAATCTCGCGGGCGTGCACTTCGATGATCGTGCTCATGATGGCTCGGGTTAGGGAAACCGGGGCAACCTAGCGGCGCCTCCGGACCGCGTCAACGACGCCGCGAGGCGAAATGATCGAAGCCCGCGAGCGCGACTGCCGTGCCCCCGAGCGTGGCCTGCACGCCCGCGCCGGCCCGCACCTCGCCCACGCGCGTGAGCGTCAGGCCGACGACGCTCTGGAAGGAGCGCGCGTCCTCCGCGTCGAACGTCTCCGGCAGCGCCACCAGCAGCTCGTACTCTTCCCCGCTCTCGGCCGCGAACTGCTCGGCCGGCACGCCCAGGCGCTCTGCTTCTGCCACCGCGGGTGCCGCCACAGGCACGCGAGCGAGATCGAGCGCCAGCGCCACCCCCGATGCCGCCGCGAGATGCGCGGCATCGGCGCCGAGGCCGTCGCTGAGATCGAGCATCGCGTGGGCGCCATGCCGCGCGAGCCAGCGGCCGGCGTGGAGTCTTGGCACCGGCCGCGCGAAGCGCCGGCGCGCCTCGGCGTCCGGCTCGGCGCCCCGCTGCCAGGCCTCGAGTGCTGCGCGGGCGGCGCCAAGGGTGCCGGTGACCCAGAGCCCGTCGCCGGGCATCGCGCCCGCGCGCGTCACCGGCACTGAGGCCCAGCCCAGCACCGTGACGCCGAGACTCCAGGCGGATCCACCGGAGAGATCCCCGCCGACGACCTTCGCTCCGACCTCCGCGGCTGCGTTGCCGGCGCCCGCCATCACCGAAGCGACGTCGTCGTCAGTCGCGCTCGCGGGTACCGTGAGCGCGACGAGCACGCCGGCGGCGTCCGCCCCGTCGGCAGCAAGGTCGGACAGGGCCGCCGCGGTGGCGCGCCAGCCGATCTCCTCGAGCGACAGCCACGCGCGGTCGAAGTGCACGCCCTCCACGCTGACGTCGGTGCTCGCGACCAGGGCGGTATCGGCCGGCGCCAGCACCGCGCAGTCGTCACCCAACCCCGCTCCGTGGGCGCCGAGCGCGGCGGTGATGCGCCGAATGCGGTCGAACTCGCGCCCCGGGCCGAGCGCGCTCGCCGGCGGTGGCACTCGCGGACCGCTCACGGGCGGATGGCGTCGAGCCGAAAACGCACCAGGCCGGCGTCGGTCGCCACCCAGAGATACTCGCCGTTCACGGCGAGATCGTTGCTCCGTCCCGGCAGGTCGCCCTCGCGGAGCGGGCGGACGGCCGGCGTCGACAGCCGAGCGAAGCCCACGCCCCGCTCGCCGGCCACCCAGAAGCCCGGGCCGTCGACCGCGAAGCCCACGAGGCCACCCAGCAGGCCGCTCAGGTTGGGGCCGAGCGTCCAGGCCTGGGTCCGGGGATCGCGCCAGAGCATCTGGTCCCGCGTGAGCGCCACGACCGTGTCACCCAGCGCGCCGAGCGCGACGACCGGCGCCTGCAGCGCCGGCGACGCCAGCGTGGCCGGCCGCACCACGTCCTCCTGCCCCGGCAAGGCCAGCAGCAGTCCGCGCTGCGTGCCGACCCAGACCGAATCACCCGCGGGAAAAACCGCGATCACGGCGTCGACGAACCTGGGCGCCACCCGGACGATCCGGAGCGAGTCGTCGATCCGGGCGACGCCTCGACGCGTCCCGACCGTGATCCGCCCCTGCCGTGAGACGACGGCGTAGACCACGCCATCGGGCAGTCCGCGTGCCTCGTCGAGCAGATCGACCCGGCCGCCGTCGTCGGTGGTGATGCGCACCACGCCGCGGTCCGTCGCGGCCCAGAGCGCCGAGCCCTGCCCCGCGAGCTTCCGGGCCTGGCTGAACGGCAGCCCCGAGGCGGGGAGGCCCTGGAGGCTTCGGAAGCCCTTGAGGTCGCTCGCCACGAAAGTGAGCGCCGCCTCTGCCAGCGGCGTGCGATCGGTCGCGGTCCACACCCCGTCTGGCCAGCCGAACACGGCGCCGGCCACCGGCGAGCGCAGTCCGAACGGGAGCCGCTCGGGAATCGCCGCGCCGTCCGGCATGTACAGGAGCCCGACGCCGGAAGTGCCCAGGTACCAGCCGAGGTTGTCGAACGAGCGGGCGGCGGCGGTGAAGCGGACGACGTTGAGGCGTGGGTCGAGCAGAATCTGCGCGGCGTTGGCCTGAATGGTGGGATTGCTCCGCAGCACGTCCTCGACTCGGGCCGGCGAGACCGGCTGCGCCGGCCCGCGCGTGGTGGGCGAGGGCGCGATGCCGCCGCGCGGCAGCAGCAGCCAGCCCTGGCGGGTCCGGAGGAACAGGCCGGTGGTGGGATCGTCCCCGTCGAAGGCGATCGTCTGCACGCCACCGGGCACCAGCCCCTGGTCCCACAGCTGCAGCTCGGGCTGGAAGTGCACCCAGCGGTCGGCCCCCGCGAGCCAGAGCGAGTTGTCGAGCGGATCGACCAGTGCGCCGGTGACGCGGGCCAGCAGCTGCGGGTCGGGCGGATCGAACGGCCCCTGCCACTGCTGGAACTGCGGATTCCAGATCAGCACCTGCGAGGACGAGGCGACGTAGACGCGATCGAGCGCGGCGGCGACGGCGGTGATGCGGCTGAAGTCGCCGATGACGGTGCGGTCCTCGAGCCGCCAGTCGCGGCTGGGCGACTGGGCGCGAACCGGCAGCGCGACGAAGGCAAGCAGGACGAGGAGACGGAGGTGCATCGGGTCAATCTACTCCGGGGGGTGGCTCGGGGGCCTACACCGTCTGCGGCCGCTCGAGCTCGAGCAGCACCGGCGGCCTCGCCACCGGCGGCGCCAGCCGAATCACTTCCCACTCACGCCAGAGGTCGGGCAGCGCCGCCACGACGTCCATCGGGCGAAGGGTCCGGGCCGACGAGCGACGCGCGGCAAGATCGGCCGCGCGTCCGAGCGCCTGGGCGCCGAACGCCGCCGCCACCTCGGGCGCGAGCCCCTGTGCGAGCGCGGTACCCACGAGCCCGCTCAGCACGTCGCCGCTGCCGCCGGTGGCGAGTCCCGGGTTCCCGGCCGCCACGGTGAGCGCGGCCCGGCCCTCGCGCGCGATCACCGTCGGCACGCCCTTGAGCAGCACCGTGGCTCCCGAGGCCGCCGCCGCCGACGCCGCCGCGGCCCACGGATCGAGCTCCCGGCCGGGCGCGAGATCCGGGAACAGCGTCCGGAACTCGCCCGGGTGCGGCGTGAGGACCAGCGGGCGCCCGGCCAGGGCGCGTAGCTCGGGCACCGCCCCCTGAAATGCCACCAGCGCATCCGCGTCCAGCACCACCGCCCGCGCCGTCGAGATCAGCGCCGCGACCAACCCGCGCCGCGAGGGGTCGCGGCCGAGGCCGGGGCCGATCACCACCGCGTCCGCTCGGCGGACCAGCTCCAGGAGGGCCTCGGACGGCGGCTGGTCGAGCGGGTGGGCGAGCGTCTGAACATCGGGCTCCGCCTGCACCAGCGCGGCCACCGACTCAGGCGGCGCCACCACGTGGACCAGTCCCGCGCCCGCGCCGAACGCCGAGCGTCCGGCCATCCGGGCCGCGCCGATCATCCCGGCGTCTCCTCCGACGATGACGACGCGGCCGCGGTCGCCCTTATGGTCGAGGCTCCGCAGGCGGCGCAGCCACTCGGCCGCCTGGTGATCGGTCACCAGCGTCGGCCAGGCCGGGTCCGCCGGCGGGTGGCCGATGTCGGTCACGACGACCGCGCCCACCTCGTCGCGCGCGAGCAAGTGGCCGCGGCGAAGCCCGCCGAAGGTGATGGACAGATCCGCGCGCGGGGCGCCGTGGGAGATGCCCGACTGGAGGTCGATGCCGGTCGGCCCGTCGATGGCGACGACCGGCACGTCGAGATCGAGCAGCCGATCGAGCAGTGCCGCCAGCGGCGGCCGTGGCGCGCCCTGCGCCCCGGTGCCCAGCAGCGCGTCCACCGCCAGGCCCACGCTCGGCCACGGCCCGTCGGGCGCCACCTCGCGCACGCCCTCGGCGCGCGCGCGCGCGGCCATGGCTTCGCGCAGCTCGGCCCCGCGACCCGGAAGTGCGGTGACCCAGACCGGCACCTCGAGCCGCTGCAGCGCGCGGGCCAGCACCCAGCCGTCGCCGCCGTTGTGGCCGGGGCCCGCCGCCACCAGTACGCCGTCGCGCAGCCGGTGGGCGAAGCGCGCCGCGAGCACGGCGGCCGTGGCGCGGCCGGCAGACTCCATCAGCGTGGCCAGAGCGACGCCGCCGTCAACGGCGCTCGCGTCCCACGCGGCGGATTGGTCCGGGGAGAGTACAGGGAGTGACGGCATGGGCGGGGACGGCGGCAGCGGGGCCGCCGCCTACTTGTAGCTCTGTCCGATCGCGCGCCCGAAGGAGATCTCGCCGTTATCGATGCGGAGGTTGAAGCCGCAGTCCGGATTGGTGCAGACCCAGGCCTTGTAGGTGATCGGCGCGCCCTCGCGCCCGTAGTCCGAGAGTGGAATCAGGGTGCCCTGCGAGCACTTCTTGCACGCCGGAAATTCGACTTTGTCCATGTCCCCCCCTCAGCCGGACCCTCGCCGGTCAGGCGCCCCGCACGCCGGACCACTCGTATACGTCGCCGAAGGCGTCGGCGAACTCGTAGACGCGATCGAAGTCCCCTTGCTGGTCGCCCGGCTGGGTGACCAGCAGCCCCACCTCGACCAGAGTGAAGACGATCCGCCCGAAGTCCTCTGTCCGCCGGATCCCCCAGTGCGCCAGCACGTGCGGGGCCAGCAGACCGAACTGCTCGCGCGCGAAGTCCCGGCAGGCCCACGCCAGCTCCGCCCCGGTCACATGGCGCCGGGCGTCGAGCCGGGACTGGAGATATTCGATGGTCGCGAGCACGAAGAGGAAGCCCCGCTCGTGGTACGGGCCGCCCCGCGCGCGGAGGCGCGCCAGCACGTCGTCGGCGAACTGCAGCTCGTTCACGCGGGCGGCCGCTCCGGAGCTCAGGCGGTTCGCCGCACGCGGCCGGCGGGCTTCGCCGCCGCGTACAGCGGGAAGGTGGAGGTCAGCTCCTCGACCTCCGCCTTGACCCGGCCGAGCGTGGCCTCGTCCGGGTGGGTGAGAGCGCGGTCGATCAGCTCGGCCACGCGAACCATCTCGGCCGTGCCCATGCCGCGCGTGGTGAGCGCGGGGGTGCCGAGGCGAATGCCGCTGGTGACGAAGGGCGACTGGGGGTCGTCCGGAATGGTGTTCTTATTGACGGTGATCCCGGCCTGGTCGAGCGTCTTCTCGGCCACCTTGCCCGTGAGCCCCTTGGGCCGGAGATCGACCAGCATGAGGTGCGTGTCGGTCCCGCCGGAGACGATCGCGAAGCCTCGGGCGACCAGCGCCTCTGCCAGCGCCTTGGCGTTCTCCACCACCTGGCGGGCGTAGGCGCGGAAGTCGGCCGTCAGGGCCTCGCCGAAGGCGACCGCCTTGGCGGCGATCACGTGCTCGAGCGGTCCGCCCTGCGTCCCCGGGAACACCGACTTGTCGATCGCCTTGGCATGCTCAGCGGTCGAGAGGATGAGACCCGCCCGCGGGCCGCGGAGCGTCTTGTGGGTGGTGCTGGTGACGATCGGCGCGTGCGGGACGGGCGACGGGTAGACACCGCCGGCCACCAGCCCGGCGAAGTGCGCCATGTCCACCAGGAAGATGGCCCCGACCTCGTCGGCGATCGACCGGAAGGCCTCGAAATCGATGATGCGGGCGTACGCGCTGCCGCCGGCGATGATGAGCTTGGGCTGCTCCCGCTTGGCCTGCTCGCGGACGACGTCGTAGTCGATGCGGCCGGTGGCCGGGTCCACCCCGTAATGCACCGCGCGCCAGATCACGCCGCTGTGGTTGACGGCGGCCCCGTGCGAGAGGTGCCCGCCGTGCGGCAGCGACATGCCCATGATGGTCTCGCCCGGCTTGATGACGGCCATGAAGGCGGCGAAGTTCGCCTGCGCGCCGGAGTGCGGCTGCACGTTGGCGTGCTCGGAGCCGAAGAGCTGCTTGAGCCGGTCGATCGCGAGTTGCTCCACCTCGTCCACGACTTCGCACCCACCGTAGTAGCGCCGCCCCGGATACCCCTCGGCGTACTTGTTGGTGAGCGGCGTGCCCATGGCGTCGATGACGGCGCGGCTGGCGAAATTCTCGCTCGCGATCAGCTCGAGGCCGTGCTGCTGGCGGCGCAGCTCGCGGTCGATGATGCGGGCCACGGTGGGATCGGCGTCACGCAACGATGCGTTGTGATCGAGACTCATCCCTGCTCCTGGTCGATTTTTGCCACTCGGCGGCTGTGTCTCCCGCCCGCGAATTCGGCCACCAGCCACGCCTTCAGAATTTCGACGCCCTCGTCCTCGCTCACGAACCGGGCCGGCAGCACCAGGACGTTGGCGTCGTTGTGCTCGCGCGCCAGCCGGGCGATCTCCGGCGTCCACGCCACCGCGGCTCGGACCCCCGGATGCCGGTTGGCGGCGTACGCCATGCCCAGCCCCGTGCCGCAGAGCAGCACCCCGCGCCGGGCATCGTGCCGCTCGACGCGTCCCGCCACATCGTGGGCGAAATCCGGGTAGTCGACGGACTCGGTGGTGCTGGTGCCCAGATCGAGCGGCTCGTACCCGAGGGAGCGGAGCTCCTCGACCAGCCGCGCCTTGAGCTCCACGCCGGCATGGTCCGATCCGATGGGAATGACTTCAGGCATCCGGTACCTAATGTATAAGAATTAGCGAATTGAGTAGAGGGCGGCGGTCGGGCAGTCGGGCGGTCAGGCGGTCGGGCGGTCGGGAACTCGTTATCTCCTGAGCGGAGCGAAAGGGCATAGTCCCGGTGACGTCTCTTCTTTCCTTCGCTCTGGGCGAGGAGTACGTATCCGTCTTCCGACCGCCTGACCGTCCGACCGACTGACCGTCCGACCGCCTGACCGCCCGACCGCCCGACTGCCCGACCGCCGCCCACCCTACCTTCCGTCCCCCATCCACATCCGATCCAGGCCCGCCACCGCCGCGATCCGCTCCTCGGCCAGGCGGTCCGCCGCGCGGTAGGTCGGGATCCGCTCCCGTTTGGCGATGTCGAAGATCCGGAGCAGCGTCTCGTAGATCTCGCCGGCCTTCTTCGTCGAGCGCTCGTGGGGCCAGCGGTGCAGCTCGCCGTAGACGTTGATCACGCCGCCGCCGTTGATCACGTAGTCCGGGGCGTAGAGGATGCCACGCTGCTCCAGCAGGTCGCCGTGGCGGTCCTCGGCGAGCTGGTTGTTGGCGCCGCCCGCGATCAGCTCCACCTTGAGCCGCCCCAGGGTGGCGTCGTTGATCGTGGCCCCGAGCGCGCACGGCGCGTACACGTCGGCCTGCTGGTCGTAAATCGCCTCCGGGTCCACCGCGGCGGCCCCGGTCGCGGCCACGACCCGGCGCACTTTCTCGGCGTCGATATCGGTGACGATCAGCTTCACGCCTTCGGCATGCAGGTGGTCGGCACAGATGGGTGGCGACGTTGCCGCAGCCCTGCACCGCCACCGTCTTGCCCGCGAGGCTGTCGCTGCCCCACCGGGCCTTGGCCGCCGCCTTCATCCCCACGTAGACGCCGTAGGCCGTCACCGGCGACGGGTCGCCCGAGAGGCCGACGAGGCCGGCGACGTGGTCGGTCTCGAGCTTGATGTACTCCATGTCCGCCGGGCTGGTGCCGATGTCCTCGGCCGTGATGTAGCGGCCACCCAGGGTCTCGATGAACCGGCCGTGGGCGCGGAACAGGGCCTCGCGGTCGACCCGCTTGTTGTCGCCCACGATGACCGACTTGCCGCCGCCCAGGTTGATGCCCATCACCGCCGACTTGTAGGTCATGCCGCGGGCCAGCCGGAGCGCGTCGGTGATCGCGTCGTCGGTCGAGGCGTAGCGCCAGTAGCGGGTGCCGCCGAGCGCCGGGCCGAGGGTGGTGTCGTGGATCGCGATGATGCCGAAGTAGCCGCAGCTCGGATCGTGCGACAGCAGCACCTGCTCGTGGCCGAGCGCGTGCATCGAGGCGAGGATGTCCAGGCTCACTTCGCCTCCCGGTAGTCGTAGAAGCCGCGGCCGCTCTTCCGCCCCAGGTACCCCGCCGCCACCATCCGCCGGAGCAGCGGGCGCGGGCCGGTACTTGTCGTCGCCCAGGCCGTGGTGCAGCACTTCGAGGATCGCGAGGCAGATGTCGAGCCCGATGAAGTCGGCGAGCTGCGAGCGGGCCCATCGGATGCGCCATGCCCAGCTTCATCACGGTGTCGATCGCCTCGGGCGCGGCGACGCCTTCCATGACGCAGAAGACCGCCTCGTTGATCATCGGCATCAGGATCCGGTTGGCGACGAAGCCGGGATAGTCGTTCACCTCGACCGGCGTCTTGCCGAGCGCGGCGGCGGTTTCCATCACCGAGCGGGTAGTCGCGTCCGTGGTCGCGTGGCCGCGGATGACCTCGACGAGCTGCATGACCGGCACCGGATTCATGAAGTGCATGCCGATCACCTGACCCGGCCGCCGCGTGCGGGCGGCGATCTCGGTGATCGAGATCGAGCTGGTGTTGGTGGCGAGAATCGCCGCCGGGGCCGCGAGGCGGTCGAGCTGCTCGAAGACGGCGAACTTGACCGCCGGGTTCTCGCTCGCGGCCTCGACCACCAGCGACGCGTCCGCCGCCGCGTCGAGCGCCGTGGCCGTCGCGATCCGTCCCATCACCTCGGCCGGCGCCCCGGCCGGTAGCGCGCCCTTCTTCACCTGGCGCTCGAGGTTGGTCCGGATGGTCGCGGTGGCCTTCTCCAGCGCGGCCGGTACGGTGTCGATCAGCGCCACCGACCAGCCGTGCTGCGCGAAGACGTGCGCGATCCCGTTCCCCATGGTGCCCGCGCCGATGACGGCGGCCCGCGTCATGTCGGTTCCTTTCGTATCCATTGGCCCACGAGCACCACGGTGACGGTGAGGGCCAGCGTGGCGAGCAGGCCGCCTTCGGGTCCGAACGCGCCGCCCGTGAGCCACACCGGGGTGCCCATGCGATAGTCGATATAGGGGATGTCGAACGGCAGGCCGCTCACCGGTGCCGCGAGCGCGGCCAGCGTGACGTTCCAGCCGAGGTGGGCGCCGAACGCGGTCCACATGCCGCCCGGACTGAAGAACGCGAGCGAGAGCCAGATCCCGGCCAGCGCGATGTTGCCGAGCCCGGCGGCGGTGACCTCGGGATTCTGGATGTGCGCGATGGCAAAGATGACCGAGAGGATGACGATCGCCCGCCCCCGGCCGATCGCGCGCGCCGCGACGACCATCGGGAGGCCGCGGAACATGAGCTCCTCGGACAGCGCGGCGGGCGCGAGGATCAAGACGGTCTTGCCCGACTGCACCAGCCAGTCGGCCAGCGAGCCGCCGTCGCGGAGCCACCCGGCGCCGGCGGTGAACACGCCGAGCAGCATGGCCACCGCCGCGGGGAGGACGCCGAACACCAGCCCGACCGCGACCCCCCGAAATGGCCCCAGCCGCGGGCGCCACCGCAGCGCCGTCGCGTCGAGCCCCAGCGCCCGCACGCCCACGACCCACGTCGCCAGGCCGAAGGCGACGAGCAGAGCCACTCCCTGCACCAGCGCGAAGAGGGGGGTCGGATGCGCGGCCAGGTCCTGGACCGACGCGCCCCGGGTCAGGGGCCCCGCGACCGGGATCAGCAGGAGGGCGACGAGCAGAAAACCGAGAACGTAAAACGCGACGATGGCGCCGATCGCCCGGAGCACCGGGCGCGGGCGCCGAGCGCGCGTCGGGTCGGTCAATTGGCCCCGCGCACCCGCGAGCGGAGGCCGAGGATCAGGGCCGCGGCCAGGCCGACCTTGAGCAGGTCACCGGTGAAGAACGGCAGGAAGCCGACGCGGAAGGCGGCCGCGGCGTTGCCGCCGAGCAGCGCGAGCTGCGCAACGCCGCCGGCGTGAATCACCGCCATGCCGGCCGCGCACGCCAGCAGCGTCCGGAGGATCCCCGCCGAGCGCCCGGCGAGCGACCGGTCACGGCCGCCGCGAGCGGGAAAGCCAGCAGGTAGCCGCCTGTAGGCCCGATCAGGTGGAGCGACACCCGAGGAGCCGCCGGCAAACACCGGCAGCCCAACCAAGCCGAGCGCCAGGTAAGTGACGAGCGCCGCGAGCCCCCGCGCGCGGACCGAGCAGCCCGCCGACCGACCAGCACGGCGAGCGGCTGGAGCGTCATCGGAACCGGACTGAACGGCACCGGGACCGCCACCTGCGCCGCTACGGCCACGACAAGCAGCGCCGACGCCGATCTCGATGAGATTGCCGGCCGGTGACCGCCTTCGCCGGGACCGGCGTGCTGGTCGCGAGGTCGGAGGATGTGCCATCAGATCGATCTCCACGCTGAGCGCGACGGCGTTGCCGCCACCGAGGCACAGCGTCGCGAGGCCGCTCCGACCCGCCGCGATCGCGGAGCGCGTAGAGCAGCGTGGTCAGCACGCGGGCGCCGCTCGCGCCGATCGGATGGCCGAGCGCGACCGCGCCGCCGTTCACGTTGACCCGGTCCCAGTCCCAGCCGAGCTCGCGGCCGTCGGCGAGCGCCTGCACCGCGAACGCTTCGTTGGCCTCGATGAGATCGTAGTCGCCGATCGTGGTGCCCGACTTGTCCATCAGACTGCGCACGGCGAGCGACCGGCGCGAAGAAGAGATCGCGCGGCTCGCCGCCGCCGGTCGCGTACGCCGGTCACCCGCGCCATGGGCGCGAGGCCGTGCGCCTTGGCGAAGGCGAGCGAGGTCACCACCAGGGCGCTGGAGCCGTCGTTGAGGCCCGGCGCGTTGCCGGCGGTCACCGTCCCGCCGTCCTTCTTGAACGCCGGCTTGAGCCGGGCGAGCGATTCGGCGCGTGGTGTCCTTGCGGGGCGCCTCGTCGCGCCGACGATGGTCGTGGGCCCGCTCTTCCCCGGCACCTGGACCGGAAGCGATCTCGGCCTTGAACTTCCCGGCTCGGTGCGCGGCAATCGCTTTCCGGTGGACTGTCGTAGGCGAACGCGTCCTGGTCCTCGCGACTCACCCCGGCCTTCTCGGCCGTGTACTCGGCGTACTCGCCCATGTGGCAGCAGCCGAACGAATCCCAGAGCCCGTCGTGGATCATGCCGTCGACCATGGTCTGGTTGCCGGCCTTGATGCCGTTGCGCATGCCGTACACGTAGTGCGGCGCGCTGCGACATCGATTCCTGGCCGCCGGCCACGACGACCTCGGCGTCGCCGGCCTTGATCGCCTGGGCGGCGAGCATGACCGCCTTGAGCCCGGAGCCGCAGACCTTGTTGATGGTGAGCGCCGGAATCGGGCCGGGAGCCCGGCGTGGATCAGCGCCTGGCGGGCCGGCGCCTGCCCGCTGCCGCCCTGCACCACCTGGCCCATGATCACGTCATCGATGGCGGTCGGCATCGCACACCGGCCCGCGCGACCGCCTCGCGGATCACCATCGCCCCGAGCTGGGGGGCGGTGAAGCGCGGACGAGGCCGCCCAGATAGCGCCGATCGGTGTACGGACGGCGGAGAGGATGACGGGGGTGGTGCTGTCGCTCACGGCGTGACGGCTCCGGTTAGGGTCGTCGTGCGCAGGGGCAAGATAATCCGGAGGCCCCGGTTGCCCTACTCAGCGGCAGCCAGCGCCCGTGTCCGAATCTCGCTCGGTGACCCGCGGCCAGGAACGCCTCCGCCGCCATGCACTTCCTGCTTCTTCCCTGCCCCGCGCACCCGGAGCGCCAGGCTGTCGCTCTCGGCCTCGCGCTGGCCGACGACGGCCATGTACGGCACCTTCACGACCTCGCCTTCGCGGATCCGGTAGTTGAGCGTCTCGTTGCGGTCGTCGAGGTGCGCGCGGATGCCCGCGGCGCTGCAGCCGCGTCGGCGACCGCGCGCGCGCCGTCGGCCTGGTCGTCGGCGATCGGGATGACGCGCACCTGCTCCGGCGCGAGCCACACCGGGAACGCGCCGGCGAAGTGCTCGATCAGGATCGCGATGAACCGCTCGAACGAGCCGCTCACCGCGCGGTGGATGACGACCGGCCGGTGCGTCGGCGTTGTCCTCGCCGACGTACGTCAGGTCGAACCGCTCGGGCGCGCTGTAGTCGAGCTGGATGGTGCCGAGCTGCCACGCGCGCCCGATCGAGTCGGTGACGTCGAAGTCGATCTTCGGGCCGTAGAACGCGCCGTCGCCCGGCTTGAGCTCGTACGGCATGCCCGGTCGCCTCGAGCGCCGCGCGCAGCGCCGCCTCGGCGCGATCCCACATCGCGTCGTCGCCGATCCGCTGCTCCGGGCGCGTCGCGAACTTGAGCGTCGCCGTGAGCCCGAACGTCTCGTAGTAGCTCGAGGATGAAGTCGCATGAGGAACGCTGCACCTCGTCGGCGATCTGGTCCTCGCGCAGGAAGACGTGGCAGTCGTCCTGCTGGAACTGCCGCACGCGCGTGAGCCCGCGACAGCGCGCCCGGTCACCTCGTTGCGGTGCAGCACGTCGAACGTGACGAAGCGCAGCGGCAGCTCGCGGTAGCGAGTGCTTCTTCGACGCTGATAGTAGCAGGTGGTGCGACGGGCAGTTCATCGGCTTGAGCGAGAAGTCGTGCTCCCCGGTCTCGTTGTCGAGCACGAGGAACATGTTCTCGCGGTACTTGCCCCAGTGCCCCGACATCTCCCACAGCGCCTTGTTGTAGAGCAGCGGCGTCTTGATCTCGTGGAAGTCGTCGCTGCTGCCGCTCGCGCATGAAGTCGTTCGAGCGCGTTGTAGAGCGTCGTGCCGCGCTCGGTCCAGAACGCGCGCGCCGGGCGCGAACGGGTGGAACATGAACAGGTCGAGCTCCTTGCCGAGCACGCGGTGGTCGCGCTTGCTTCGCCTCCTCGATGCGGTGGAGGTACGCGTCGAGCTCGTCCTTCTTGAAGCAGGCCGTGCCGTAGATGCGCTGCAGCATCTGGCGCTTCTCGTCGCCGCGCCAGTACGCGCCGGCGGCGTGCAGCAGCTTGAAGTGCTTGAGCCGCGCCGGTGTCGGGCACGTGCGGGCCGCGGCAGAGGTCGATGAACGGGCCGTCGGTGTAGATCGAGATGATCTCGTCGTCGCCGAGCTCCGCGAGCCGCTCGAGCTTGAGCGGATCGTCGGCGAAGCGCTGTTCGCGCCTCGCCGCGGTCGACGACCTCCTCGCGCACGAACGGATACTTCTCGGCCGACGACCTTCCGCATCTCCGCCTCGAACGCGCTCGAGGTCCTCGGGCGTGAACGGCGCGGTCGACCTCGAAGTCGTAGTAGAAGCCGTCGTCGATCGCCGGACCGAAGCCGATCTGCGCTCGGGGCACAGCTCGCGCACCGCCGTCGCCAGGATGTGCGCGGCGGAGTGGCGCAGCACCTCGAGCGCGTCGGGGTCGCGCTCGGTCAGGATGGCGAGCGTGGCATCGGCGTCGAGCGGGCGATCGAGATCCCAGATCGCGCCGTTCACGCGGGCCGCCAGGGCCGCGCGCGCCAGCCCCGCACCGATGCTCTCGGCGACCTGCCGGGAGGTCGTCCCCGGCGGCACCTCCCGCACGCTGCCGTCGGGGAGGGTCACCTGGATCGTGGGGCTCATCGGCCCTCGTGGACGGCCGGGCGCGCGGGCGGCTCGCTGCCCGGCGCGTAGACGAAGTAGAGCACAAGCCCGATCAGGAGCAGCGCGGCCACAACCAGCCAGCGGTTGAGCTCGGGGCCGCGGGCGGCCATGCGATCTTCGTCCATGCGGAGACCTTCGAAGAGGACCAATTCCTGCGTTTGCCCGCCGAAAATGTTAACTTAACCGCATTCGGAATCTTCACGTAAGAGGTTACGGCGTGCGCCAACGCGATCGGCTGGATGGGGCGGAAATCATTCTCTGGAGCGGCCTCGGCATCGGGGCCGGGCTCGTCGCCGGCTTCGCCCTGAGCGAATGGGTCGGGGGGGTCAATCGCATGCGCGTTCAGGGCGTCGCCCGCCGGCATGCGGGAGGGGTCCCCGTCACGGCTCACGACCTCCGCCACGGCCCGATCGGTCGCCGCGGCCCTGGAGGCCGAGCCGCGCCTCGCCGGGCTGGGCATCCAGCCGCTCGCCGTGGCTCGCGGCGTGGTCGAGCTTCGCGGGTGGGTGCCGAACCGGACCGCGCGTACCCTCGCGGGACGCACGGCGCTGGCTGCCCCCGGCATCGAGAGCGTGATCAACAGCCTGCTGGTGCGCGGCGAAGACGACCTCCGGCCGGCCGCGGACTCGCGGGCCACCGACCAGAGCGCATGACCGAGCCGCTCGCTCCCCAGTACAATCCGTCCGCCATCGAGTCCGCCCTCTACGCCTGGTGGCAGAAGCGCGGGCTGTTCACGCCCGACGCCGGCGCCGGCCCGGTGCCGCGCCTACGTCATCATGATGCCGCCGCCGAACGTCACGGCGGTGCTGCACATGGGTCACGGCCTCAACAACACCGTGCAGGACGTGCTCATCCGCTTCGAGCGGATGCGCGGCGCCGCGGCGCTCTGGCTGCCGGGCACCGACCACGCCGGCATCGCGACGCAGAACGTGGTCGAGCGCCTGCTCGCCAAGGAAGGGCTCACGCGCTTCGACCTGGGCCGCGAGGCGTTCGTCGAGCGGGTCTGGGCCTTCGTGCGCGAGACCGGCGGCGCCATCCTCGAGCAGCTCAAGGCGATCGGCGGCTCGGCCGACTGGACGCGCACCTACTTCACGCTCGACGAGGACCTCAGCCGCGGCAGTGCGCGAGGCGTTCGTCGCGCTCTACGAGCAGGGCCTGGTCTACCGCGGCCACTGCATCATCCACTGGTGTCCGCGCTGCCTCACCGCGCTCTCCGACGAGGAAGCGGAGAAGGAGGAGACCGACGGCAAGCTCTAGCACCTGCGGTATCCGCTCGCCGACGGCAGCGGCCACGTCACCGTGGCGACGACGCGGCCCGAGACGATGCTCGGCGACACGGCGGTGGCCGTGCACCCCGAGGACGAGCGGTACCGGCACCTGATCGGTCAGCGAGATCGCGCCTGCCGCTCGTGGACCGCCGGATCCCGATCGTCGCCGACGAGGCGGTCGACTCCGGCGTTCGGCACCGGCGCCGTGAAGATCACGCCCGCCCACGACCCGACCGACTTCGAGGTCGGCCGGCGGCACGAGCTGCCCAGCCATCGACGTGATGACCCCCGAGGCCCGCATCAGCCTGGCCGCGCCCGACCGGTTTCAGGGCCTCGACCGCTTCGAGGCGCGCACGCGAGTCGTGGCGGAGCTCGAGGCGGCCGGACTGCTGGAGAAGGTCGAGCCGCACCGCCACGCCGTCGGGCACTGCTACCGCTGCGACACGGTGGTCGAGCCGCGGCTCTCCGACCAGTGGTTCGTGCGGATGGAGCCGCTCGCCGCGCCGGCGCTCGCCAGGCTCCGCGACGGCACGCTGCACGTTCATGCCCGAGCGCCGCGGTGACGACTACACCCAGCTGGCTCGAGGGCATCCGCGACTGGTGCATCTCCCGCCAGCTCTGGTGGGGCCACCGCATCCCGGTCTGGTACTGCGACGACGACTGCGGCCGCACCACGGTGAGCCGCACCGATGTTGCCGGCTGCCCTGGCTGCGGCGGCGCCGTGCGGCAGGACGAGGACGTGCTCGACACCTGGTTCTCCTCCTGGCTGGTCCCGTTCTCGAGTCTCGGCTGGCCCGACCGCACGCCGGACCTTGCCGCCTTCTATCCCGGGCACACCCTGGTGTCCGCGCCCGAGATCCTGTTCTTCTGGGTGGCGCGGATGATCATGTCGGGCTGCACTTCATGGGCGAGGTGCCGTTCACCCACGTCTACCTGCACGGCACCGTGCGCGACACCCAGCACCGCAAGATGTCCAAGTCGCTCGGCAACGGCATCGATCCGCTCGAGGTCGTGGAGCTCTACGGCGCCGACGCGCTGCGCTACACGCTCGTGTCCGGCATGTCGGTCGGGACCGACGTGATCCTCGATCCGGCCGACCTCGAGGGGTCGTTCGCGCCGGGCCGCAACTTCGCCAACAAGCTCTGGAACATCGGGCGGTTCATCCTCTCGAACCTGGACGGCCCGCCGCGCCCGCTCGCCGGCCGCGGCGAGCGCCGTCCGCCGCGACGAGCTGACCCTCGCGGACCGCTGGATCCTGGCGCGCTGCGAGGCCACCGTGAGCGAGGCCACCGAGGCCTACGAGCGGTTCCGGCTCAACGAGGCCGCCGGCGCGGTCTACCGCTTCCTCTGGAGCGACCTGGCCGACTGGTACATCGAGCAGATCAAGCCGCGTCTCTACGGCGATGTGCCCGGTGGCGATGTCGCCCGCGCGGTCGCGGTCCAGACGTTCGACGTGGCCCTTCGGCTGCTGCACCCGGTCATGCCGTTCGTCACCGAGGCGCTCTGGCGGCGGATCCCCGGGCGGCCGCCGGAGGCGTCGATCTCGGTGGCGCCGTGGCCCCGCTCCGACGCACGCGCCGACGACCCGGTGGCGCTGGCCGAGTTCGGCCTCGTGCAGCAGGTGGTGGGGGCCATCCGCGGGATCCGCGCCGAGTACGGCGTGCAGCCCGGCCAGACCGTGCGCGCGTTCGTGAGCCAGGATGGCCGGGCGCCGTCCGCCGCGCTCGACCGCGAGCGTGGCACCATCGTCCGCCTGGCTAGGCTGTCGGACCTGGTGCTGGCCGAGAGCGCCGAGCGGGTGGGCGGACATGCGGTGTTGCCCGACGGCACCGCCGTCTTCGTCCCGCTCGGTGAGGCGATCGACGTGACCCGCGAATGCGAGCGGCTGGGGACCGAAGCCGAGCGGCTCGGCGGGCTCCTCGCCTCGCAGGCGAAGAAGCTGGGGAACGAGCAGTTCGTCGCCCGGGCCCCGGCCGACGTCGTGGCGCGCGAGCGAGAGAAGCTGACGGCGTGGACGGACCAGCGAGACGTGCTGCTGGCAAAGCGCGAACGCCTGGGATGCGGGTGAGGCCCGCAGCGGGTCCCGCGCTCCGATCGACGACCCCGTTCCGCGCGGTGGCCACGCTGGCCGTCCTCGGCGAGCCTCGCCTGCGCCCGCATCGAGCCGCCGCCGGGTGGTCCGCCGGATGCATCCGCCCCCCGCCTGATCGCGACGCGGCCCGACTCCTTCGCCCGGATCCCGGACTTCAAGGGCGACGTGGAGTTCCGGTTCGACGAGGTCATCTCCGAGGGCGGATCGCCCAACCAGGGCACCGGCACCGGCGACCTCGAGAAGCTGGTGATCCTCTCGCCCACGACGCGGGTGCCCGAGGTCACCTGGCGGCGGAATCGGATCACGGTGCAGCCGCGCGAAGGCTGGCGCCCCAATCGGGTGTACCGGGTGGAGCTGCTGCCCGGTGCCACCGACCTGCGGCGGAACCGGAGCAACGCGGCCACGATCCTCACGTTCACGACCGGGGCACCCCTCCCGGCCACGACGATCGAAGCGACTGTCGTCGACTGGACCACCAGCCGCCCCCAGCCCGGCGCGCTGGTCGAGGCCGTGCTCCTGCCCGACAGCCTGCCCTACCGCGGCATAGCCGATTCGAGCGGGCACATCAAGCTCGGGCCGCTGCCCGAGGGCGAGTACCTGGTGCGCGGCGTGCTCGACCAGAACCGGAACCTCCAGTTCGATGGCCGCGAGGCGTTCGACACCGTCCGCCTGGCGCGGGGAAAGACGGCGGCCGGCGAGCTCTGGACGTTCGTGCACGACACGACGGCGCCGCGCATCCGCGAGGTCGCAGTGGTGGACAGCACCACCGCGTCGGTCGAGCTGAGCCAGAGCCTGGACCCCACCCAGCGATTCGCGCTCACCCAGGTGACCGTGCGGATCCTGCCCGACTCGACGCCCATCCGCGTGACGTCCCTCCTGCCCAAGCCGCTGGACGACAGCCTGAATCGCCGCGCCGCGCCGGCGCGCGACACCACCGCACGCGATACCACCGCCGCCGACACCGCCGCGGCCGACACGCTGGCAGGCGGTCGGCGCGGTATCGTGGAGGTCCCGGAAGGCCCCGCGCGCCGCGGTCGCGCGCCGGTCGAGCTCCAGCCGCTCACCTCCCGCCCGCCGCTCACCGACAGGCTCATCCTCCGCGTGCCGCAGCCGTGGAAGTCCGAGGGCCGCTACGAAGTGGAGATCCGGGGCATCCGCACCGTGAGCGGTGTGACCGGCGACGTCCGCGGCGCCATGAGCGTCAAGGCCGCCGTCCCCGACTCCGTGGCCCGAGGCGCCGACTCGACCCGGGGTGTCCGCCGTGGCGCCGCCGACTCGCTCAAGCGGCTGCCGACCAAGAAGCGCACGTGAGCGACCCCCGCCGGGAGCTGCCATCCGTGGACCGGCTGCTTCGGGAGCCGGCGGTAGACGCCTTGCTGCTGGCCGCGCCCCGAGGCGCCGTCGTGGCTGCCATTCGCGAGACGCTCGCCGCCGCGCGCATCCGGCGCGCGGGCCCGCCCGAGGATTGGGCGACGGAGATCCGGGAGCGCCTCGTCGATCGCGCGCGTCCCCGCCTCCGGCCCGTGCTCAACGCCAGCGGCGTCGTGCTCCATACCAACCTCGGCCGCGCCCCATTGGCGCCGGCGGCCGTCGAGGCCATGGCCGCGATCGCGTCGGGGTACAGCAACCTGGAGCTGGACCTCGATACCGGCACGCGCGGCAGCCGCACCGACCACTGTCGCGAGCGCCTCCGCCGCCTGACCGGAGCCGAAGACGCCCTGGTGGTCAACAATGCGGCCGGCGCCCTCGTCCTCGCGCTCAACGCGCTGGCGGCCGGGCGGGACGTGGCCATCTCGCGCGGGGAGCTGATCGAGATCGGCGGCTCCTTCCGCATTCCCGACATCATGGGCCGGAGCGGCGCCCGGCTGCACGAGGTCGGCACCACCAACCGCACGCACCTCGACGACTACCGGCGCGCCCTCGACGCGCGGCGCGGCGGCCATCCTCACGGTGCATCGCTCCAACTTCGAGCAGCTCGGCTTCGTGGCCTCCCCGGCGCCCGCGGCCCTCGCGGCACTGGCGGCCGAGGCGGGCATTCCCTACCTGTTCGACGTGGGCAGCGGGCTCCTGGCCGACCTGTCGCCCTGGGGCCTGTCCTCGGAGCCGCGGGTGGCCGACGCGCTCGCGGCGGGCGCGGACGTGGTGCTCTTCAGCGGCGACAAGCTGCTGGGCGGGCCGCAGGCCGGCTGCCTCGTCGGCCGCCGCCCGCTGCTCGCGCGCTGTCGCGAGAATCCGTTCGCGCGGGCCATGCGGGCCGACAAGCTGACGTTCGCGGCCCTCGAGGCCACCCTGGCCCTCTACGAGGACGCCGAATCGGCGATCCGCGAGGTCCCCGTGCTGCGGATGCTGACTCTCGATCCGGCGGTGCTCGAGGCGGCAGCCGCCCGACTCGCCGCCGAGTGCCCGCCCGAGCTCCGGCCGAAGCTGCAGCCGGGCGAGTCGGCGGTCGGCGGCGGCGCTTTCCCGGGTGCGCTGCTGGCGACCACGCTGGTGGCGCTCGACCCCGGCCCGCTCGGGGCCGACGGTCTGGCCCTCCGGCTGCGGCTGGGCGACCCGTCCATCGTCGCGCGGGTGTCCGCCGGCTGCGTGGTCCTGGATCCGCGCACCCTGCCCGAGGACGCCGCGCCGGCGATCGGCCGGGCGCTCGCCCAGGCCCTGCTGGCGTGAGCGGCCGAGCGGCGGTGTTCCTGGATCGCGACGGCACGCTGATCGAGGACCGCCACTATCTCCGAGATCCCGCGGAGATCCGTCTGCTTCCCGGTGTGGCCGAGGCGGTGCGCCGGCTCAACGTGGCATCCGTTCCGGCCGTCGTCGTCACCAACCAGTCGGGCATCGCTCGGGGCCTCCTCACCGAGGAGGAGTACGCCGCCACCGCCCGCCGGCTCGAGGAGCAGCTCGTGGCGGCGGGTGCGCACCTCGACGGCCAGTATCACTGCCCGCACCTCCCGGAGCTGACCGGGCCCTGCGAGTGCCGGAAGCCCGGCCCCCTGCTCTACCAGCGCGCGGCGCGCGAGCTCGACCTCGACCTGACCGCCAGCTGGTGGGTGGGCGACCGCGAGCGCGATGTGGGTGCCGCCGATCGCCTCGGCGGGCGCGCGATTCTCGTGCTCACGGGCGCCGGCCTCGAAGAGTCCCGGCAGCGTCGAGCTGCATCCCGGGCAACGGTCCCGAATCTGGGCGCCGCGGTCTCCCGCATTCTCGAGGCGCGCGGCGCAAAGTGAGCCGGACCGGCGCCCCGGCGTCGCGAACGGCGTATTTCCCTGCGCGCCGCCGGGCGTTTACTTTCCCCGCCCATGACGATGCGCGTGGCCGTGGCCGTCTCGGGGCGCGGCAGCAACCTCGAGGCGCTGCTGCGGGCCCTGATCGGACGGGCTCCCGCGCGGGTGGTGCTGGTCCTCAGCAACCGGCCGGACGCCGGCGCGCTCGCGCTGGCGCGCCGCCACGCCGTGCCGGCCGAGGTGCTGCCCGATCCGGCGGATGGCGCCGACTGGCTCGCGCGGCTCACCCATCACCGGGTGGACCTGCTCGTGCTGGCCGGCTACCTGAAGCTGGTCCCCGCCGCCGTCGTCGCCCGCTACCGCCACCGGATCGTGAACGTGCATCCCGCGTTGCTCCCGGCCTTCGGCGGCCGGGGCATGTACGGCCACCGCGTGCACGAGGCCGTCCTGGCGAGCGGGGCGCCCGAGAGCGGGGCGACCGTCCACCTGGTGGACGAGGAGTACGACCGGGGCGCGATTCTCGCCCGTGGCCGGGTGCCCGTGCTCGCCGGCGACACGCCCGACCGGCTGGCCGCGCGGGTGCTCGAGGTGGAGCACCGGTTGCTGCCGGCGGTCGTGCTCGCCGCCGCGGCCGCAGGCCGCCCCGTGCCGCTTCCCGATACCGTGGAGTCCACGTCGTGACCGGATTGTCATGCCGCGCGCGCTGATCTCGGTCAGCGACAAGCGCGGGATCGTCGCCTTCGCCGAGGGCCTGGCGCAGCTGGGCTGGGAAATCGTCTCCACCGGCGGCACCGCCGCCACGCTCCGGGCCGCCGACATCGCCGTCATCACGGTCGACTCGGTCACCGGCTTCCCTGAGCTGCTCGACGGCAGGGTGAAGACCCTGCACCCGGCGGTTCACGGGGCCCTCCTGGCCCGCCGCGACCGGCCTGCCCACCTGAGCGCGGTCTCGCAGCACGGCATCGTGCCGATCGATCTGGTGGCCGTCAACCTCTATCCTTTCCAGATGACGATCTCGACTCCGGGCGTCTCGTTCGACGACGCGGTCGAGAACATCGATATCGGCGGCCCCTCGATGCTGCGCTCCGCGGCCAAGAACCACGAGTTCGTGTTGCCGGTCGTCGACCCGACCGACTACCCCGGCGTGCTCGACCTGCTCCGGCGGGACGCCCTCACGCCGGCCGTGCGCCGGGAGTACGCGGCCAAGGTCTTCGCCCACACGGCGGACTACGACGCGGCGATCGCCGGCTACCTCACGCCGCACGAGGAGGGCCTGCCCCGCCGGTTCGGGATCGCGATGGAGCGCGGCCAGGCGCTGCGCTACGGTGAGAACCCCGGCCAGCGCGCCGGGCTCTACGTGACCGAGGAGCCGCGCGGCATGCGCGACCTCACCCAGCGCCAGGGCAAGGAGCTCTCCTTCAACAACCTGCTCGACATCGACGCCGCGATGGCGGCGGTGGCGTGCTGGAGCACGCGGCCGGCGTGCGCCGTCATCAAGCACACCACGCCCTGCGGCATCGCGGTCGCGGGTACGGCCGTCGAAGCATTCCGGAGCGCCCGCGCCACCGACCCCGTGTCGGCCTACGGCTCGGTGATCGGCTTCAACACGGTGGTGGACCGCGCCACCGCTCAGGCGATGAGCGACCTCTTCGTCGAGGTCGTCGTGGCCCCGTCGTTCCACGACGACGCGCTCGGCGTCTTCGCGGCCCGGAAGGCCCTCCGCGTGGTGGAGCTGCCGGTGAGCCGCGGGCCGGGCTCGCTCGATTTCAAGCGCGTGCGCGGCGGCTTCCTGGTGCAGGACCAGTTCCAGTTCGACCCCTCGGACCAGGCCTGGGCGGTGGCGACGGACCGCCAGCCGACCGAACGGGAGTGGAACGACCTCCGCTTCGCGTGGGCCGCCGTCGCGTCGGTCAAGTCGAACGCCATCCTGCTCGCCCGTGACGAGGCGGCGATCGGCATCGGCGCCGGCCAGATGAGCCGGGTGGACAGCGCGTTCCTCGCCGTCCACAAGGCCCGCCAGGTTGGCCACGACCCGGCCGGCAGCGTGCTGGCGTCGGACGGCTTCTTTCCGTTCGCCGACGGCGTCGAGCAGGCCGCCGCCGCCGGCGTGACC
The DNA here is from genome assembly GCA_963840215.1 of uncultured Gemmatimonadales bacterium. Taxonomy (GTDB): domain Bacteria; phylum Gemmatimonadota; class Gemmatimonadetes; order Gemmatimonadales; family GWC2-71-9; genus CAVVWJ01. Next base: position 179,130 of record CAWIYG010000001.1, read on the forward strand.
GCCGTCATCCAGCCCGGCGGCTCCGTGCGCGACGCGGAAGTCGTCGAGGCCGCCAACCGCTACGGCCTCGCGATGGTCATGACCGGCCGCCGCCAGTTCCGACACTAGCCCAGGACTCTATGACCGCCCCGGCACAGGAGCGCCCGCCCTACCTGTGGGCCCTCGGCACCTTTCTCGTGGTGTTCCTGGTGTATCTCGCGACCCTGGCGCCGACGACGGCGTTCTGGGATACCTCGGAGTACATCGCCGCGGCCAAGGTGCTCGGCATCCCGCACCCGCCCGGCAACCCGCTGTTCATCATCCTGGCGCACACGTTCGGGTTGCTGCCGGTCGCCGAGTCCTACGCCGTGCGCATCAACCTGTTCGCGGCCGTCACCAGCGCCGCGGCGGCGGGGCTCTGGTTTCTGGTCGCCGAGCGGTGGCTGCGCGGCATCGTGCGTGAGCGCTGGGCCCGCTACGCCTCCGCGTTCGGCGGCGTGCTCGTGGGCGCCACCTCGTGGTCGGTGTGGAATCAGAGCACGGTCAACGAGAAGGTGTACACCGTCTCGCTGTTCTCGATCGCGCTCGTCATGTGGCTGGTGGTCCGGTGGGGCGACGACGAGCCCGGCCCCCACCGCGATCGCTGGCTCGTGCTCATCGCCTACGTGCTCGCGCTGACCTCGACCAACCACCTCATGGGCCTGCTCGCCGTGCCGGCCCTGGTGGTGTACGTGCTCTGGACCGACTGGCGCGTGATCACCCGCCCCACCGTTCTCGTGGGCATCGTGATCGTGGCCATTCTCGGCATTTCGCTCAACTACCTGTGGCTGCCGATGCGGGCGGGCCAGTACCCCCCGATCAACGAGGGGGAACCCGTGGGCTTCTTCAGCCAGGCGCTCAAGGACGTGCTCAACCGGGTGCAGTATGGAAAGCCCGGCTTGGGCGACCGGCAGGCGAGCTTCTCGGGCCAGCTCGGGAACTTCTGGCAGTACTACTCCTGGCAGTTCGCCCGCGACTGGGGCCGGCTCTCCAATGTGGCCACGGCCGTCTTCACGGTGCTGGGGCTGAGCGGCCTCCTGGCCCTGTGGAAGTCGGACCGCCGCGCCGGTCTTGCCGGGCTGGCGCTCCTCGGGACGCTCTCGCTCGGGCTCGTCTTCTACATGAACTTCAAGTACGGCTTCTCGCAGTACCCCGACCAGCCGTCGCTTCCGCGCGAGGTGCGTGAGAGGGACTACTTTTTCATCGGCTCCTTCGCCGTCTTCGGCGCGTTCGTGGCCTGCGGCCTGGGCGCGCTCATGCAGTCGATCGTCGACGGGCTCCGCGACCGCGGCACCGCCACGGCCCGGTGGGCCGCCGCCAGCCCGGTGCTGGTGCTCGCGTTCGTGCCGCTCGTCGGCAACCGTGTCACCGCAAGCCGCGCGCACGAGACGATGGCCCGCGACTTCGCCTACGACATCCTCAACAGCGTGGAGCCCTACGGCGTCCTCATCACCGCGGGAGACAACGACACCTTCCCGCTCTGGTACGCGCAGGAGGTCGAGGGCATCCGGCCGGACGTCACCCTCGCCAACCTGTCGCTCATGAACACCGAGTGGCACCTGCGCCAGCTGGCCCGCCGGGTGACGCCGGCCTTCGACCCGGCGCGGGCGGATCCGATCTGGCGGAACGCGCCGGTCCCGCCGCGGCCCGAGACGCCGGCCCTCGCCCTGAGCCAGGCGGAAGTCGACAGCCTCCCCGAGGCGATGCAGGTGCCCAAGAGCGGCGGCATCGCGTTCGACAGCCTGCAGATCCGATTCGGGCAGGACGTGCTCCTGCGGCAGGATCTGGCCACGATCTTTCTCATCCGGGACAACCAGGGGAAGCGTCCGATCTACTTCAGCTGGAGTGACGGCGGCTATCCCGACCAGACGCTGGGACTGAGCCCCTACCTCGTCTCCCAGGGCTTCGTCCGCAAGCTGATGCCCACGCCGGTCGAGCCCACCGACGCGGTGAAGCTGAGCCCCGGCCTCGGCTTCGTCGACGTCCCGCGGACCCACACGCTGCTCACCGAGGTGTACCACTGGCGCACGGCGACGCGCCTCCGGCCGTTCGGCTGGGTGGATGCGCCCTCCGGCTCCATCCTGCAGCTGTACGCGGTGGTCTACGGCGGATCGGCGCGGGTGTTCGAGCAGGAGGGCGACACGGCCCTGGCCGTGCTGGCCGACTCGGTCGCCCGCGAAGTCAACCGCGAGCTCACGGGGCGGGCGATCTACTAGTCGGTGCTGCCCGTGCTACGCTGGGCGATCCTCGGCGGGTGGCGGCAGCACCAGCCACACGGCCTCGAGCAGGCGGTCCGGCTGGAACGGCTTCTCGATGAAGTGGTCCCCGCGAATCCCGGTCGATTCGGTCGGCAGCGCGAACCCCGACATGTACAGCACGGGCACGCCGGGCCGAAGCGTCGCCAGGGCGCGGCCAAGCTCGATGCCGTCGAGGTTAGGCATCCGGATGTCGGTCAGCACCAGGCTCAGATCGGCCTCGAGATGGGCCGCGATGGCGTAGGCCTCGCGTCCGTCCACTGCCGTCAGGACGTCGAAGCCGGCAGCGGTGAGGATCTGGGCGGCGATGCGGCGGATGATCGGCTCGTCGTCGGCGACGAGCACCCGGGGGCGACTGAACCGCTGATTCATGGGGTCCGAGCGAAAGAGGAGGGCCGGCCGCGCGTCCCAGGGTGAAATCAAACCCCGGGGCGGCTTCAGGGTTCGACATGGGCAGTTCAGCCTGGTACCTTCGGTAGACGGGGTTCGAGTGCCCGCCACACCGAAGGGGCCGGATGCCCCCGCATATTCTCGTCGTCGACGATGAAGGCGTTCTCCGAAGCATCATCGTTCGAGCTCTGCGGCTGGACCAGTTCGACGTGACGTTCGACATGGTCATCACCGACAGCCGCATGCCGGAGCTGAGCGGCGCCCGGTTCGCCGGCCGCCTGCGAGCCCTGTACCCGCTGCTCCCCATCCTGCACCTGTCCGGAAGCCACGGCATGGGCGAGCCGATGCCGGCCGGCGTCCCCACCCTGTTCAAGCCGTTCGATCTCGAGCGCCTGCTCGAGGCCGTGCACGCCCTCCTGCCCCCCACCACGCCCGGCGCTACGCCGACGACGCTCTGAGCATTTCGTTCACCCGCCGCACCAGCGCGTCCGGGGAGAACGGCTTCCGAAGCAGCGGCTCCGCGGACCCGGCATCACCGTAGCCCGATATGAACAGCACCGGCAGGTCAGGACGCTCCTCGCCGAGGTGGCGCGCAAGCTCGTGGCCGTCCATGTGCGGCATGCCGATGTCGGTGATGACGATGTCCAGCCGCCCCGGATGGTCTCGAACGAGCTCCAGGGCCGCCCGGCCATGACAGGCTTCCAGCACGGAGTACCCAGCATCCACCAGGCCTCTCGCGGACATGCCGCGCACCAGCGCGTCATCCTCGACCACCAGCGCCACTCGGCCATGGCTCGACGGCAGGGGAACGACGGCCAACGGTGGCTGCATCGGGCGGTCCGCACCGGAGATCGGAAAGTACAGGGTAAACGTGGTCCCCTTGTCGGGCTGGCTGTCCACCCGGATGTACCCGCCCGTCTGCGTGACGATGCCGTGCACGACCGACAGTCCCAGGCCGGTGCCCTGGCCCACCTCCTTGGTGGTAAAGAACGGCTCGAACGCGCGCTCGAGCGTCGGCACATCCATCCCGCGCCCGCTGTCCGTCACCACGAAAGCAGCGTATCGTCCCATGGGAATCCGGAACGGATCGCCCGGCCGCTCCGCCGCGACCGTCAGCTCACGGGTCTCGATGGTCACGCGTCCGCCGTCCGGCATGGCGTCTCGCGCGTTCAGGGTGAGGTTGAGCAGTACCTGCTCGAGCTGTCGCGGGTCGGCCCGCACCATCGCACCGTGCAGCCCGAGCCGGATCACCAGCTCGTGGTCTTCCGCCAGCGCCCGGCGAAGGACCGGCTCCATGGTCTGGAGGATGGCGTTCAGATCGGCGTCCTGGAGCAGGAGGACCTGCCGGCGACTGAAGGCGAGGAGCTGCTGAGTAATCGCCGCCGTCCGCTCGGCCGCCTGGCGAATGAACTCCACGTCGTCGCGGGCGGCCTGCGGGAGGTCGGTGCGGCGCAGCAGGAACTGGGCACCGCCCAGGACGACCGACATCTGATTGTTGGCCTCGTGCGCGATCCCTCCCGCCAGCTGTCCCACCGCGTTGAGACGCTGCGTCTCGCGGAGGCGCTCGGTCAGCTCCCGGTGCTCGGTGATGTCGCGCTTGATCGACGCCGCGCCAACGACCACGCCCGATCCGTCCCGCACCGGTGAGACACTGAGCGAGATCCAGATCCGGCTCCCGTCCTTGCGCACCCGTTCGGATTCGGAGAACTCGACCGCCTCTCCGCGGCGCAGCTGCTCGAGGATGTAGCGCTCGGACGCGTGCAGCTCCTCGGGGATCAGTTTGAAAATCGTCTGCCCCACGATCTCCGAGGCCTCATAGCCGAAGATCCGCTCGGCCGCTGCGTTCCAGCTGGTGATGACGCCATCCAGGTTCTTGCTGATGATGGCGTCGGTCGAAGATGAGACGATCGCGGCCAGCCGGGCCATGGCCTCCTGGGCGTGCTTCTCCACGGTGATCTCGCGGGTAAAGCACCGCGAGTGCACGAACCGGCCGTCGACCTGGTAGGCGCTCGAATCGATCACGACGTCCTTGATCGCGCCGTCCTTGCACCGGAGGCGGGCCGGATAGCTGTGCAGCACCTGGCCGGCGAGCAGCTTGGCCAGAATGTCGTCGATGACCGCCCGGTCGGCGTGGAAGTCCGCGATATTGTGGCCGAGGAATTCGCTGCGCTCGTACCCGAGCATGTCCAGCTCGGCCTGGTTGACCCGGAGGATGGTCCCATCCGGGCCGACCCAGTGCAAGGCCGTCGGGGCGTTGTCGAAGAAATCGGCCAGCTCGGCCTCGCTCCGTCGCCGTGCCTGCTCGACGTCACCCAGCTGCCGGAGGGCCTCCTTGCTCTTCACCGCGGCCGCCTCAGCGGCCTCCCGCAGCCGCTCGCGTTCCTGCGACTGCCGAATGCCGAGCCGGCGCTGTCGCTCGACCGTCCCGCCGATCCAGGCTACGATCGCGGCCACGATCAGAAACAGCACCAGCCGCGCGGGATCGGAGGCGGTGTCAACCTGGGGCGTCGGGACGATCCACAGGGTCAGCGACATGACGCTCAGGAGGACGGCCAGGGCTCCTGGCCCCGTGCCGCCGTACAGGGCCGCAATGGCGACCGCCAGGATGAACGGCGGTAGCACGCTCGGCGCGACGTACGGCTGGACAGCCTTGGTGAGCAGCACCGCGGCACCCGTGACGCCGATGGCCACGGCGTAGCGGAGAACCAGCGGCCGCTCGTGCTCGACTTCAAGGGGCATCTTCACGAGTCCTGAGGGTGTGGAGCGCCGGTGGCCTCACGGCGCAGACCTAAGGTACCTGGATGGGCCGCGGAGGCATACCGGCGGCACGAGCCGGCCGACTTGCTGCAGCAGATTGGTGCAGCATAGCTTACCGCCATCGGGCGTGGTGGCCGAGTGGTTGAAGGCAGCGGTCTTGAAAACCGCCAAGGGCGAAAGTCCTTCGTGAGTTCGAATCTCACCCACGCCGCTCGACTCGCGCCTGGTCCCAGGCTCATCACCCTCGGAGGAGGAGCACGATGTCGGTCCCTGCCTCGAACACCCCGTTGACCTCGACCCCTGCGCGCGGTGCGCTCGCCGCGATCGCGCCGTGGACCCACGCTCTGCTTCGCATTGGCGCGGGGCTGCTCTTCATGCAGCACGGCGTCCAGAAGCTGTTCGGTTGGTTCGGCGGGCTCGGCGGGAGCGGAGCCACGGCGCCGCTGGTGTCGCAGATGGGCCTGGCGGGCGTGCTGGAGACGTTCGGCGGGCTGCTGCTGGTGCTCGGCCTGTTCACTCGCCCCGTGGCGTTCCTGCTGGCCGGCGAGATGACGGTGGCCTTCCTGCAGGCGCACCTGCCGCGCGGCGGCGCACCGATCCAGAACGGCGGCGAGGTCCCCCTGCTCTTTGCCCTGGTCTTCCTGTTCTTCGTAGGACATGGTGCCGGCGCCGCGAGCCTGGACGAACGCATTCGAAGGGGCTGACACCGAACGGCCGACGGTTCAACGCCGCCGGCCGAAGCCTACCCACTCCTGGCGGAGCGCGTCCGCCATCGGTTCGGGGACCCGCAGCTCCGCGTAGAGCTCGGCCGCCGGTCCCCCCGGCGGCATCCCCAGCCGCCGTCGCGCTTCCGCCACCGGAAGATTCCACAGCTCGTCCACCGGAATGGTGAAGAGATTGGCCAGCCGCGTGCGCTGCGCGTAGCCGTAGGCGCGGTTGAAGAGCTCGAGCTGTATCCCGCGGAACACCTGTCCGAACGGACGCGATCCGCCGCGCGCACTCCACGAATGCCCCCCCGTAGAAGCAGGACCCATCCCACGGCGCGCGGCGTGCCGCGCGACGCGAAGTAGAGCCCCTGCTCCACCGCCTCGCCCGGCCAGCAGCACCAGCGGCGGCTCGTCGTGGGTGAAGGTGGTTCCGGTCAGCACGTGCGACGCGTCGTGCACCAGGTAGATCTCCTCGGGCGGACGGCGGCCGTTGATCAGGCGGCGGAAGACCTTGAGGAAGGCGGGCTTCGCCGGGATCGGAAGGCCCACGTAGCCGTTCACGTCGCGGAACCGCTGGACGGCGTCGCCGAGCGTCATCGTCTCGCGCTGGCTCTCCCAGTCGTAAGCCGACGACAGCAGCTCGGCCGCGGTCGCGTCGCCCCGGGCCGGCGCTGCCGCTTCCATCAGTCCCTGGGCTCATCCGGCGTCGACGCAGGGCCACGGCCGCGGCCGGACGGCTCTCCGCCAGCTCGGCCTCGAGGTCCGCCGTCGGTCCGGCCGCCGATGTACCGCCGATACCAGATCTCGGCGCTCAGCAGCAGCCAGATCCGGTTGCCGTGGTCGCGGTGCCGCGTCAGGTGCTCGTCCACCAGCCGGCGCACCGTCGTCCCTCGCAGATACCCGTCGCGCACCAGCTCGCTGCTGCAGCAGCAGCCGGGGCGCCAGCATCCGCACCTCCTCGTCCATGATGTACATCAGCGGCGAGGCGAATCCCTGCTTCTTCCGGTCGAGCACCTCGCGCGGCAGATAGCGCTCGCCCAGCCGCCGCTCGAGGTAGCGCAGCCGGCGGCCCCGGATCTTGTGGCGCACCGGCACCCGGGCCATGAACTCGGCGAACCGCGGGTCGAGGAACGGCGACCGCGACTCGAGGCTGTACGCCATCGTGGCCCGGTCGAGGATCATGAGCGACTGCCCCGGCAGCCGGGACATCTGGTCGACATACATCATCCGGTCCATCGGATCGTCGGCCTGCTTCGTGGCGTAGAGGTCCAGCAAGCAGGCCTCGGGCCGGCGCCCCGAGAGCCGGGCCCGGTAGCCTGGCGTGTACAGCTCTGCCCGGCGGGCTTCGTTGAACCAGAAGTACTGCAGGCTCTCCGCGTAGCGCTCGCCGCCGGTCTTCCGGGCCATGAGGTCCACCCAGCGGAGCTGGTGAGTGAAGCTCTTGAACGTGAACTGGTCCGGCAGGCGGTCCAGGACCTGCCCGGAAATCAGGTCGCGCACCGCCATCGGCACCGCCCGGTACGCGTCGAGCCACCGGTCCGCCGCGTAGCGGTCGTACCCGCCGAACAGCTCGTCGCCGCCGTCGCCGCCGAGCACGACCTTCACCTCGCGCGAGGTCATCCGCGCTAGGTGGAGCAGGCAGATGGACAGCGGGTCCGCCGGCTCGTCCAGGGCCGAAATCAGGCGCGGCAGATCGGCGGCGACCGAGGGCGTGACCTCCTCGGCGAAGTGCCGGGTGCCGTAGCGCCGCGGCCATGGCCGCAGCGGCGGGAAGCTCGTTCAGGTCCCGGTAGGGAATCCCCATCGAGAACGTCCGGAGCTCGGAGCCGAGCACCTTCACCGCATACGAGGCGATCAGCGTCGAGTCGAGCCCGCCACTGAGGAAGGCGCCGACCGGCACGTCGCTGGTGAGGTGCAGCGCCACCGTCTCGCCCAGCAGCTGGTCGACCTCGTCCAGGATGTCCGCCTCGGAGAGCACCGAACTTGGGGCCGAAGCTCAGGTCCCAGTACCGGTGGACCCGGGTGGTCCCGTTCTCCCACACCAGGTAATGCGCCGGCGGGAGCTGACGGATGTTCGCGTAGAAGGTGTCCGGCGGTTGCACGAACCGGAGCGTAAGGTACTGGTCGAGCGCGAACGGCGACATCCGGGCTAGGCTCGGGTCGTGCGCGAGCAGCGACTTGATCTCGGAGGCGAACGTGATCCGGCCGTCCTCCTCGGTGTAGAACAGCGGCTTCTGCCCGAAGTGGTCCCGGCGCCACCAGCAGGCGGCGCAGGCGCTTGTCCCAGATGGCGAACGCGAACATCCCGCGCAGGCGCTCGAACATCCGCTCGCCGTGATCCTCGTAGAGATGCACGAGAACCTCGGTATCGGTCCGGGTCCGGAACTGGTGGCCCGCCGACGCGAGCTCCCGATGCAACGCCTCGTGATTGTAGATCTCGCCGTTGAACACGATGAGGACGGTGCCGTCCTCGTTCGTGATCGGCTGGTGCCCGCCTGCCAGGTCGATGATGCTGAGCCGCCGCATGCCGAGGCCGACCCCGCCCTCGACGAACGTGCCCCAGTCGTCGGGGCCGCGATGGCGGATCGCATCGCACATCCGGCGGACTTCGGCGTCGGCGACGTATCCGGGGCCGACCGTCCCCACGATGCCGCACATGTCAGGCGGCCTTCCTTCCCCAGGTGACCATCATGTATCCCTCGGAAAACGGGAATGAGACGGTCGAGCATGGTCCAGGCGCGGAGCGCTGGATAGATGGCGGAGTACACCTTGTAGGCCGTGCCCACCTTGTTGAGGGCGTCGGCCGACATCGGCGCCGTGTCGCCGTGAAAGTCCTGCTCCTTCGTGTCCTTCGCCTGCATGGCCTTCCGGTGGTAGGCGTAGTTCAGCAGGTCCTCGAGCGACTCGGTGAAGAACCGGCAGTAGGTCTCCTGCCCCTGGACTCGCACCCCGTGGCGCTCCATGAGCGCCCGGGCCGCCGGCATGGGGTAACCGTCGCGCGCGTGTCCGAAGCCTTCCTGGTCGGCCGTGAAGCCGAGCACCCGCTTGAGCGCGAAGCCGGGCCGTCCCGGGTCGCCCTTGGGGGCCATGAACAGGAAATCCCCGCCCGGCTTGAGCACCCGCACCATCTCGGCGAAGAAGGTCTCGTCGTCCTTGATGTGCTCGAGGAAATTGACCGCCGCCACCATGTCGAAGGACCCTGAGGCAAACGGCAGCTGGCGGTCCCCGACCTGCAGCACCCGGTCGCGGACGAGCTGCCGGGCCGACCGCACGTGGTCGCGCTCAAAGTCCGCGCTCACCCAGGTGCCACCGCGCTCCCGCAGGAAGTGCGAGGTGAGCCCGGTGCCGCAGCCCAGCTCCAGGCAGAGCTTCCCCTGGACCGCGGGCAAGTGGCCCAGCATGGCGTCCACCGTCTGGCGCTTCTTGAGCGACCGGCGGAACAGCTGGAGCTGCCAGGGCTCGGTCACGTCGGGCTCTCCGTGGGTCCGCGGTTCGGTCGTCGCTGTCGAAGTGCCCAATGTATGCCTCGGCCTCTCCAGGAATCGTGATTCACCGCACAGGCCGCGCCGTCAGGTCAGGGCGCCCGTCCGCCGGTAGGCTTCGGCCGTCCGCCGGACCCCGTCGGCCAGCTCCACCCGCGGGGCCCAGCCGAGCACCCGGCGGGCATGGGCGGTATCGAAGGCCGAGTCGCTGGTGAAGAAGTCCATCCGCCGCCGGTAGATCGGCGGGTCGAGGTGCAATTTCTGGCACACATCCTCGACCACCCCCGCCGCGGCCAGCATGGGGGCCAGCGGCAGCCGAAGCCCGAAGCGGGGGCTGCCGGTCGCCTGGCGCACCTCTTCGATCAGCTCCGCCAGCGTGCAGGGCCGGGGGCCGGCCACGATCATCGCCTCGCCCGCCGCCTCCGGCCGCTCGCAGGCCGCGAAGAACGCCGCCACGACGTCGTCCACGTAGACCATGTGGCGGCGGCCCCGGCCGTCCCCGAACAGGGGGAAGCGGCCCCGGCCCACGCCCCGGAACAGCTTCAGGAGGCGCTGGTCCCGCGGCCCGTAGACGTCCGCCGGCCGGAGGATCGTGAACGGCACCCCGGCGGCCGGCGCCTGCTCCCGCACCATCCGCTCCGCGGCGACCTTGGTCCGCTCGTAGGTGTTGCCGGGGCGGAGCGGACTCGATTCGGTGGTGATCCCCGGTGCCCGGTGGCCGTAGATCCCGATCGTCCCGCAATAGACGAACCGCTGGACCCGCCCCGCCCCCGCGGCTTCGAGTAACCGCTGCGTGCCGTCGAGGTTGACCCGCTCGAAAAAGTCGTCGCTCTTGCCGCCCTCCCGCATCGCGACGGCGAGGTGGAAGACGTGGGTGGCGCCACGCACCGCGCGCTGGCACAGCTCGGTGTCGGTGATGCTCCCAGGCATGATCTCCACGCCCTGCCGGGCGAGAAGCTCCGCGTTCGCGCGCTCCTCCGGACGGTCGTTCAGCCCGAGCACCGCGACCTCCGCCCCACGCCGCCGGCCCTCCTCCGCCAGATGGGACCCGATGAACCCCGTCCCCCCCGTCACCAGCAGCCTCATGCGAAGCGTTCCGCCAGGGCCGTGAGGATGCGCTCGCTGGCCCGGCCGTCGCCGTACGGATTGACCGCGTTCGCCATCCGCCCGTACGCCTCGGGCGACGTCAGCAGCTCGGTCGCGGCGGCCACGATGCGGGCCCGGTCGGTGCCGACCACCCGCGCCGTGCCGGCGGTGACGCCTTCCGGCCGCTCGGTGACCTCGCGGAGCACCAGCACCGGTTTGCCCAGCGACGGAGCCTCCTCCTGCACCCCGCCACTGTCCGTCAGCACGAGGTCGGCCCGCGCCATCAGGTGCACGAACTCGACATAGTCGACCGGCGGGATCAGGTGCATCCCCGGCAGGTCGCACAGCAGCTCCTCGACGGTGCGCTTCACCTCGGGATTCGGATGCACCGGGAGCACGAACTGCAGCTCGGGAAACCGCTCCGCCAGCTCCCGGATGGCCCCACAGGTGGACCGGAGCGGGGCGCCGAAACTCTCCCGGCGGTGCGTGGTGACCAGCACCACCCGGCGGGTCGGGTCGAGGCCGGCAAGCGCCGGGGTCCGGAACCGGTAGTCGGCCCGGACCGTCTGCAGGAGCGCGTCGATCACCGTGTTGCCGGTCAGATACACATCGCCCGCCGGCATCCCCTCCGCGAGCAGCGCCTCCCGCGCGGCGGGCGTCGGCGCGAAGTGCAGCGCGGCGATCCGGGTCGTCAACACCCGGTTCATCTCCTCGGGGAACGGCTGCCAGCGGTCGCCGGTCCGAAGCCCGGCTTCGACGTGGCCGGTAGGGATCCGCTCGAGAAACGCCGCAAACGTCGCCGCGAAGTCGTGGTCGTCGTGTCGCCCTGCACGAGCACCACGTCGGGCCGCACCTGGCGCAGCAGCGGCGGCAGCCGGTCCAGGATGCCCGACGCGATGCCCGCCGGCGACTGCCCCGGCGACCATCAGGTCCAGGTCGATGTCGGCCGAGAGGTCGAACACCTCCAGGACCTGATCGAGCATGCTGCGGTGCTGGGCGGTCACGCAGACGAGGCTCTCGAAGCGCTCTGGCGCCGCTCGAAGTGCGCGCACGACCGGCGCCATCTTGATCGCCTCCGGCCGGGTGCCGAAGACGCTGAGGACGCGAATCATCGGGTGGGCGCGGTTGCCTGCAGCCGCTCCGCCATCGTCTGCATCGTGACGAACCGGAAATCCGCGCTCGACCACGCGTGCGAAAACCTTGCGGAGCACGCGCCTCACGCACGCCCTCGTAGCAGGGGTGCCCGTAGAGGATCACCTCGTCGTGCTCGTCGAGGTGCTCGTCGAGCAGTGCGGAGCATCTCCGCGTCCGGCGTGCCCTTGGCGCCGTGATACTCGAGGAAGGGGATCGTGCGCGGCCCCGACAGGGTCACGGGAATGGTCCAGTGCCGCGAGCGGCTTGCCGTCGGCCGTCGGCGCGGCGTGGCTCGCCGCCAATGGCGTCGCCGTTGTAGAGAAAGTCCAGCCGGTCGAGCAGGCGCATGACCCGCTCGTCGCGAGTAGAACCCCGGCGATGAGAAGCCGAGCCGGCTTGCCGAAGTGCCGCACGAAATGCCGGTAGGACTCGTCGACGTCGGCCTGAAGGCGTCGCTCGGGCAGCTCGTGAAACCGGCGGCTCCAGATGACGTGGTCCATGCCGCCGTGCAGCCCGAGCTCGTGGCCTTCGGCCTGGAGCTGCCTGGAGCACGGGCACGAAGCTGAGACCCACCGGCCGGGAGAGCGCGGTCTCCATCAGGAAACGGGGCCAGCCGGTCTTCTTGATCAGGTGCACCGCTTCCCGGTCGGCCAGCTTGGCCTTGCGAGCGGGTGACCCCCTTGCCGATCCACTCCCGCAGGTTGGTGGAGCGGCCGAGGTTGACGAAGAAGGTGTTGGGGACACCGAAGTCGCGGCACACCTCGCGAATACGCGGCAGTCCGTCGGTGATGCACACCCGATGGTCGACGTCCCAGCGGAACGCGAACAGCCGATCGCTCACCGGACGCGCTCCGGCCGCCGACTCCGGCGTAGATCTGCTCGAACTGCTCGGCGCTGACCGATCCCAGTCGAACAGCCGGAGCGCGCGCTCCCGGCCGGCCCGCCCCATCGGTGCGCGGCCGCTCCGGGTCGGCCAGGAGCGAGCCGATGGCCTCGGCCAGCGCGGTCGAATCGCCGCGCGGGACGACCAGACCGGTGACCCCGTTCTCCACCACCTCGGGCAGCCCGCCGGCATCGCTCGCCACGACCGGTGATCTCACAGCCCATCGCCTCCGCGGCCGGAATGCCGAATCCCTCCTCGAGCGACGGAATGACCGACACGGCCGCGGCCCGATAGTACGGGCGGCAGCTCGGTGTTGGCACCCAGCCGAGAAAGGTGACGTCGGCGCGCGATGCCCAGGCGCTCGGCGAGCGCGCACGAGCTCGGGCCGCTCGAACCCGTCGCCCGCCAGCACGACCTTGAGATCGGGAAAGCGGGGCTTGAGCTGCGCGGCCGCCTCGATCAGAAACCGAATACCCTTTCCGGGGAAACAGCTGTCGGCAGGCGAAGATCATGTTGGGCCCGAACCGCGGGTCTACCGCGGCGCCGGCCTGGGCTCGGGCTGAAGCGCCGAAGATCGGTCCCGTTGAACACGATGTGGATCGATCGGCGGGGGCGCCGGCCCGGAGCGCGTGCTGCCGGCAGTCCTCGGTGATCGCGGTCAGCGCCCCCGCCTTCCGCAGGGTCCAGCGCAGCGCGGGACGAACGTACCAGCGGGTGGGGAAATCGTAGCCCTGCTCCGGATTCACGTAGACGTCGCCCCCGTGCATGGTGATCACGCTCGGCAACGCCGAGCCTGCGCGCGGCGAGAACCGCGGCGGGGCCGGTCGGGATGGCCCAGTGGGCGTGGACCACGTCGGCGCCCTGCTCGCGGCCGACCGCCAGGATGGCCCGGTACTGGGCTTCGAGGTAGTGCGCCATGACCGCCAGCCGGGCAACCTTGCCCAACGAGTTGACCCGGCTCTGCGCGACCCGGCCGTAAGTCAGGTCGGACGGGCAGCTCCATCGGGAAGCGGACGACCTCGACGCCGTCGAAGGTGTCTCGCGTGGCAGGCAGCGAGGAATCGCCCGGGGTGACCACGGTGACCGAATGGCCCCGCCGAACCAGGTGGCGGTTGATGTCGTGGACGTAGGTCGCCTGGGTGTCAGTCGCGTGCTGGGGGTACCAATAGGTCGGACAGATGATGCGCAATGAAACCTCGGGCTCCTCGTCCGCGAGCGGAGTACGTAGCGTGGGTTCGACCTCCACTGCGCCTGTCGTCATTTGCCGAAACCTCATAAAGGCATACCGGAGGAGAAAAGCCTAGGCGGACGAGTCCCAAAGATCAACATTTATGCCACTTACGGCCTCTCCGGCCACCCTCTTGACGCCTTCGCCGGACCCACGGCCTGGCCCCAATGTGCTGACAGTCTGCAACACCCCGTTGCGGGCCCGCGCCGGGCACGGCTCGATTCTGGGACCAGCCGTGACGAGGCAGCCGACCACCAGGAATTCCTACTTGCCGTCCAAATTCGGTCCTCGAACCCGACCACCTGTTAGTGCAACTTATGGCATCGGTTTGGGAGACGATACTCCGGGCCGAGCATCCTGGCCAATGAGGGACACCACGATGGGAAGGTCCGGTCGGAGGATCTACCGCCAGTTACGGGCCGGATTCAGATCGCGGGGAAGTGGCAGTGGGGGGAGCTGGCCAACATGGCAGGGCAACCTGAAGGCCCTGGTGCCGCCGCCAGGTCCTGAACGCCGTGGTCTTCGTTGCCTCGGTCGAAAGGTGCGGCTGATCGCCCTGCAGCCCACCGCTAGGCAGCGCCTTCGAGGAGGCCCCGGACCTTCGCGGCCAGATCCTCCTGGGTGAATGGCTTGGCCAGAAACGGTGCGCCCGGCTCGAGCAGCCCGCCCTGAAAGACCTCGGACGCGAAGCCGGACATGTAGAGGATCGGCTTTCCGGGCCAGCGCTCTTCGACGAACCTTCCCAGCTCCCGCCCGTTCATGCCTGGCATCTTGATGTCCGTCAACACCAAGTGCACCGGGCCACTGTGCTGCTCGATCGCCGCCAGCGCCTCGCGCCCGTGTCGCGCCTCGATTGCCTGGTATCCGGTCCAGGTCAGCATGCGAACCGCGAGGCGGCGGACGGCTTCCTCGTCGTCGACGACCAGCACGGTGTACCCACCCGCCGGTCGCTCACCCTGCGGTGTCGGAGCCGTCAAGCGCGCTGTCCCATGGTGATCGCCCGGAGGGGGTTGAGCGGAGAAACTTTGTCCGAACCGGGAACCCCCGCAAGACCTACCCGTCCAGTGGGCGAGGCGGATTGGGCTCAGAGGGCCGGGTCACCCTCGCGCCGGGTCACCCGTCGCGAGCCGCCCTGGCGGCCGGCACGGAAGGCGAAATGAAGCGGGCTCAGGACACGGGCGTCGTCGATGTTCCAGCGAGGCTCGTGATCGCGGAGCTGCGCATGGACCTTGTCCGCCACCAGGTCGGCGGGCAGCCAGGTCCCGGGTCGGATCGCGGGAAACCAGAGATGATAGGCGGGAAGGAGAAAGGCTTCGCGTTCATGCATTGCACACCTCCGGCCACGGGAGCCGTTACGGCCACGACGCAGATTGCCCCGGGGTCGAGAGAATGATAAGCAGGCGACGGACAAATGGGGGTGAGCATGCTCACCGATGTGAGAAACCCTCGCCGAAGGCCTCGGTTGGGGGACTAGCTCCCCCCTTGGCTCGGATTCGCACCTGGCTTGCTCTGTTCCAGGAGCGGAGGTAACGTGATTCGGCAGGCGGCCTCCCCACGGACACCTTGGACAATCGCGCTCGCACACATTCAATGACTATCCCTAGTCGCACCCTGCTTCTGGTCGCCTTACTCGGCGTGTTCGCCTGCGGCGATGTCGCCAACGAGCCGCTGCCCGCTCCGGACATTCCGGCCGACAAGGAGCTTGCCGATTCGTCGCTGGTCGGCTCGGCGGCCCCGGACTCGAGTCTGCTCACGAAGCTCGAAGCTCCCAAGCAACTCCTCGCAAGCGCGCTGAGCCGCACCGAGATACGGCTCGCCTGGAAGGATGCATCCACCTTAGAGTCGGGCTTCGAGATTCTGCGCTCCACGACCGGTGCCGGGGGAACGTACAGCCTGGTCGGGACCGTCTCACCCAACATCAAGGCCTTCAAGAACACCGGCCTGAGCGCGAACCGTACGTACTGTTACCAGGTCCGAGCCAAGGCCGGCGGAGGGCTGGAGACATCCGCCGCCTCGAACAGCGCCTGTGTCACGACGATGGTGGGAACGTCCCCCGCCGTACGAGTGATCACCTTCGGGGATTCCAATACCGATTGGGGCATCGACGGGACCAGTCCCACGGTGCTCGCCTATTCGTATGTCTCCCAGAGTCCCTATTCGGCCGCCATGCTTCCGAACACCTCCGACCAGCTGGCCGGGAAGATCGAGATCGGCTGGAAGGCCGTACGATCCAACGCGATTCGAGCCGTCAACCACGCGATCGCCGGCACGACGACTGGCGGCGGCGGATTCGGTGGGCCAAATCGGCGGTCGACGGGCGCACCTCAGGCGCGCACCCTCGTCTCCGGCGTCACCCGTTTTCAGGGTGAAGTGCTCGGGGCCAAGTGGCCATGGTCGGGGGGCGAGCCGGTCAATGCCAAGTATGTGGACGGTGCTCTCAGGCGGGCGCAGGCATTTGTCCCGGGGGCCAACGACTTCGTCTACGTGTCGATGGGCACGAACGACCCGTCCAATGGAATCAGTGCGCAGCAGACGTTGACGAACCTGGGTTGGATGATCGACACCTGGACGGCCGCGGGCAGGCGTGCCGACCACTTTTTCTTGACCACCCTGGCCCCGCACAGCGGAGTGTCCGGGCCGAGCTTCCCCACCCTCAACAATGGGATACGCGCCCTCGCGTCCACCAAGGGGGTGGTGTTGATCGACTTGGCCTCGCACACGTCGGCCGACAACGGACTGACCTGGCGCTCGAGCAACCTCCACGTCGGTGACGGGGTGCACTACAGCGAGTCCGTGCGTGACTGGTTGGCAGGCCGCATCGTCGCGGAGATAGGAGCACGGGTGCCCTAGGCCGATGGTTCGGCGGTGCGGTCGACTAGAACTGGAAGTATAGGAATGGCGAGTTGACCGCCCCGTAGATGCGCACCAGGGCCAGGACCAACAACGCAGCCAGGGCGATGGCCGAAGCGGGCTTCCAGCGGTGGGTGAGCTCGAAGGAATTGGGCCCCCAATGCGCGAGCCCCACTGCCAACGCGAGCATCACGCCGAGCACGGCAGCGCCAATCGGTAGCGCCCCGATGTGGACCTGGAACATGATGCGCAGCATCGTCATGGCGTCTGTGAAGCTGGCCGCTCGGAAGAACACCCATCCGATCACGACCAACAGGAACATCGCGCCTCGCTGCAGGGTGGTCGGAAGCCGATCCCAGACATTGCCGAATCGGCGGTAGAGACTCAGCAGCAAACCGTGATAGCCTCCCCAGATCACGAATGTCCATCCCGCCCCATGCCACAGGCCACCGAGAAGCATCGTCACCATCAGATTGCGATACGTCAGCCACTCGCCGCCGCGACTTCCGCCGAGCGGGATGTACAGGTAGTCACGGAGGACCCGGGACAGTGACATGTGCCAGCGCCGCCAGAAATCGGATGGATTGAGCGCCTTGTAGGGTGAATCAAAATTCTGCGGGATGTGCATGCCGAACATGAACCCGAGTCCCACCGCCATGTTGCTGTAGCCGGCAAAATCGAAGTAGAGCTGATAGGTGTAGCCGAGCATGCAGAGCCACGCACCGGCCGTGGACAGGGTCGATACGTCTTCCAGAGCCGGGTCGATGACCGATGCTATCGTGTCGGCGAGCAGGACCTTCTGCGCCATCCCGATGATGAAGAACGACCATCCGATATCCAGGTACCGTCGCCGGTCAGACGTGCCGATGCCTTCGAGATCTGCCTGCAGTTCCCGAAATCGGACGATTGGTCCCGCCACCAATTGAGAGAACAGCGAGACATAGCACGAAAACTCCCAGAAGTTACGCGTCGGCTGAATGGTCCCACGGTAGGCGTCGACGATATAGGTGATCGTATGAAACGTGTAGAACGAAATGCCGATCGGCAGGAGAATGTTGAGCGGGGCCAGCGGTGGACGGCCGATCCACTCGGACGCCCAGTTCCAGGTGCCGATCGCGAAGTCGGCATACTTGAACCACCCCAAGAGCGCGAGGTCCGCGACAATGGGGACGACGAGGAGGAGGCGGCGCTGCCGATGTTCCGTCCATTTGAGGAAGCCCAGGCCCGCGACATAGCTCACCACGGTCGAGAACAGCATTAGCAGACAGAACCTGGGATCCCAATAGCCGTAGAAGACGTACCCGGTCAGGGTGAGCCAGACATATCGGGAGGTCTTGCCGCGGAGACTCCAGAAGACCAGGTAGGTGATCGGGAGAAACAGAAAGAGGAAGATCGCGCTATTGAAGAGCATGGAGCGGTGTCACCGGCTGGCGTTGGAGGCGTTTTCAGCCGACAGCGAATCAGCTAGCGCACGCGCAATCTGAATGACCCCGTTCGGCGTCCAGTGGTTATCTTCGCGAAAAAACGGGAGCTCTCCGGTTAGGAGGTCCTTTGCCGCGGTCTGCTGAAATACCCGAAGGCCGCTGATTGTTCTGACTTGGTGAGCTCTTAGCCGAGCCTCGAGGGCCTGAAAGTCATGCGCGGCCTGAAGCACTCCCGGCCTCAGCGCATCCCGGTCGAGCCAGCGTCCATAGAGCGTAAAGCGCGTAGGGACCAGCAGCACATGCGTCTCGAGCCCACGTCGTTCCAGCTGGCCGACCCGCTGGACGATGTACTCCGCTGTCCCCTCGATCGAGGCCGCTGTCTGCGGCACCTTGGCCGGGAGCATCTCCGAGCTGCGGAACAACATTGCCTGGCCGTCCGGTAGCTCATATGACGAGACGGCCTGCTTGTAGACGTTCGGCAGGATTCGGTCGTCAGCCACCTCCCTGAACAGCCTTCGGGTGGCGTTGCTCAGCGGAGACGCCCCCCACCAACCGTTGACCACATAGCGTGCGTACCGAAGGTCCTGAATCACGCCGGGCGTCCGATCCGGGTCATCCCTCGACGCCTTCCTGCGATGCTGCTCCAGGTGCACGAGAACGACCTGCCGAGGCTTCCGTGTGAAGCGGCTTAACAGGTATTCCAGGTCGCCCGACGTCAGGGGGGTCTCGAACGGACGTCCGCCGTTGTATGCCGCGCGGCCTGTGAGGCGGGAGAATGCGGCGGGAAGTGTTTCCTCGTCCGAGAGGCTTGCACCGTACATGAATGAGTCGCCACCCAAGAACAGCACGTCCGGCGCCGCGCCCGCGGAAACCTCGGGGTTGCGTCGATAGCCCAGTTCGTCGGTCGAAAACCGCAGTGGCGGGCGGAGCTCGGTCGGTGTCAGATTGCCCCGAACGGCATTCTCGCCTGGAGTTCCCGACGGCACCCAGATGGAGATATTCGATCGGAAGGGCGAGTGGCGTCCCGGAAATCGCTGGGCCGCCCTGACGGGCCCAACGCCGAGCCGCGCCACCGGCAGGAGCCGCAGCCCGATATCCAGGGCAAGCCACCCGGCCAGCACAATCGGCCCCAGGAGGCCGAGGCGCAGTGATCCGGTGGACGGAAACCTGATCATGGAACCTTGTCACCTCGAACCGAGTGCGACACACCAGCAGGTGAGTAGCGTCCCGTGAGCGAAACCGCTACGATCAGGATCTGAGTCGATTCGGAGGTGACGTTGTGCCACTTTCGCATCACGCTGGCGCGGATCGTCGCCGCGTCTCCCTCACGCAACACTTCCTCCCCACCTTCCGTCGCCAGGATCACCGACCCCGTGAGCACGAACGCGAACTCCTCCACGGGAGCCGGATACGGGTGCTTTCCGCTGCTCCCGCCCGGGGTCAGCGTGATGAGCATGGGGTGCAACCCGTTGGGCTCACCGCTGGCGAGGGATTCGATCCGTGCCTTCGACCAGTGGCTGTGAATCGTGTGACGAGCGTTGGCTTGGACGACTGTGGTCGGGTTCTCCTGACTTGCCGTCTGAAAAAACTCCCCCAACGTGATGTCCAGCGCGCTGGCGATGCGTTCCATCGAGCTGATGGAAGGAGATGCCTGCTCGTTCTCGACTTGGGAGAGAAAGCTGGCGGAGAATCCTGCCCGTTCCGCGACCGCCCGGACCGTGAGACCTCGCTCCTCACGGAAGCGACGGACGGCGGCGCCGATTCTTATTTCGCTCATAGGACCAATGTAAGTGACGTTGTACGATTGTGAAGTGGGACTGAACACCGCGTCAGGTCACGTCCGGGTCACAGGCCCCGGCGAGGTTGAAGCCCGGATCCTGCTGCTCGCTACCCTAGCCGAGACTCCGATCGATGACGACCCGTCCCGCATGGCTCTGCTGCCTCGCCCTCCTGGCGGCCGGCTGCTCCGACGGTACCGAGCCCAATGTGCCGCCCGGCGGCACCTTCACCATGCAGCTCGCCGGCGCCCGCCAGGCGGCCATGACAGGCACATCGAACGCCAGCACCGTGTTCACCGAGATGGGGGCCGAGTACGTGATCCGCATGTTCGCTCAAGAGGGGCGCAAACTTCGGAGCGTCCTCATCCGGGGTGTCCCGGTGAGGAGGCGCCCGGGGAAGGGCTTCATGTGCTCGGCGACTCCGCAGCAGGTTGCCGCGGCAGCTACGCGCTGGTCGACAGCACCTTCACGGTGCTCGAGGAAGCGCTAGCCACGTCCGGCAATTTGTCGATTCTGCCCTCAGGCCCGGACGAGCTCCGGGGCGTCTTCAACTTCCAGGCTCCGTTGGTCGTCGGGTCGGATAACTCGGGCGGCGTTACCGCGTCGGGATCGTTCCGGGCCGACCTCCTTCTCAGATCGCCGCTGTGATGGGGCGGTCCAACGCAGCCTGAGCGGCACCCGGGGGGGCCGTATTCTCGAGAACCAAGCGCCGGAGGGGGTCGGTCGACCAAGTGGATGATCGCCGAGGCCTGCGGCGAGTTCACCCGACCCGTCGTCGTGAGCCAACACTACGGATCGGGCCTAGGGAAGGTTGAGCGTATGTCGGATGGCACGCTCGGTGGGCCCGCCGATCCCCTTCGGAACGACCGCCGCCACCCCGTAGATCCGGGGATCCGGATTCGGAGGCATCGCCTCGGGACGCAGCCGGAGAATGATTGGTGTCTTACCAGCCACGGCTTGAACGCGACTGATGAGTGTCCGCAACGAAAGTCTGGGGGCAAAGGTCGAATCCAGCAGGATCAGCGGGACCGGATGTAGGAGAGCAGGAGCAGGGCGTGCCTGACATCGTCCTCGTGCCAGAGCCAGAGGTCCTGGCGCATGACGTCGTGGACGTAGGAGTTGCACGGAAGGTACGTCGCCCTTGGCGATCATGCGGCGCCAAAGGCGAATGCGACAGAAAACCCCTGCCTGATTTTTGCCCGCGAAGTCGATTATCAGGTAGGATTCTCGCAAGGGTAACCCTTGCCTATGCCTCTCCATCTGGCGAAGTTACCCGCGCGCTGGAGTGGTGGCCGAGTGGCTGAAGGCACCGGTTTGCTAAACCGGCATGGTGGGAAACCGCCATCGCGGGTTCGAATCCCGCCCGCTCCGTCGGACCGCCAAGAGGTGAAAGGTGAGCGAGTTCACCTTTCACCTTTTTCACACACCCCGAGACCCATGACCGCCCCCCGCGTCCGCTTCGCCCCCTCACCCACCGGCTATCTCCACGTCGGCGGCGCTCGGACGGCGCTGTTCAACTGGCTCTACGCGCGACATGCCGGCGGCACGATGGTCCTCCGCATCGAGGACACCGACCGCGAGCGCAGCACGGAGGGGCACACCCGTGTCATCCTGGACGGGCTCGGCTGGCTGGGCATCACGTGGGACGAAGGGCCGTTTTTCCAGGGTGCATACGGACCTCGCCACCGGGCCGACGCGGAGCGGCTGCTCGCCGAGGGCAAGGCGTACCGCTGCTTCTGCACCCGCGAGGAGCTCGACGCCCAGCGCGCCCGCGCGGAGGCCTCCGGCGGCGGCTTCCGCTACGACCGGCGCTGCTTCCGGCTCACGACCGCGGAGGTGGACAACCGGATCCGCGCCGGTACCCCGTTCACGATCCGGTTCCTGCTGCAGGACGACGAGATCGCGTGGGAGGACGCGGTGCACGGCCGGATCAGCTTCCAGGGGCGCGACCTCGACGACTTCGTCATCCTCCGGAGCGACGCCACCGCCATCTACAACCTGGCCGTCGTGAGCGACGACATCGAGATGCGGATCAGCCACGTGATCCGCGGCGACGACCACATCTCGAACACGCCCAAGCAGATCGCCCTGTATCGTGCGCTTGGGCCACGCCCCGCCGGTCTTCGCACACGTCCCGATGATCCTCGGTCCCGACGGCAAGAAGTTGTCGAAGCGGCACGGTGCCACCGCAGTGGGCGACTATCAGGACCAGGGGATCTTCCCCGCCGCGATGCGGAACTTCCTCGCGCTGCTGGGCTGGTCGCCCGGCGAGGACCGCGAGATCCTGCCCGAGCGCGAGCTGATCGAGCTGTTCACGCTCGAGGGCATTCAGAAGAAAGCCGCCGTGTTCGACACCACCAAGCTCGAGTGGATGAACGGCCAGTACCTCTCCGCCCTGCCCGCTGCGGACCTGCTGCCCGCGGTCCGGCGCGAACTGGAGCGGATGCGCGTCGACGCCGCCGGCCGGGACCTCGGCCCGCTCATCGACGCGGTCAAGTCGCGCGCGCAGACCATGCTTCACGTGGCGGAGCGCGTTGCCGTGCGGCTCGACCCGTCGCGCGCCGCGGTCGATCCCAAGGGCGAGGCCCTCATCCGGAAGATGGGCCCGGCATTCGCGGCGAACCTGGGCCGTGTCGCCGACGCGCTCGAGACGGCCGGCCCGGCCGAGTGGAACGCCGATCGCCTGCTCGAGGTCCTCAAGGGGATCGCCGAGACCCACGGGCTGAAGCTGGGCGACGTCATGCAGCCCGTGCGCGTCGCGCTCACGGGCTCCACGGTCTCGGAGCCGGTCAACGAACTCCTCGCCGTGGTGGACCGGAGCACGGCGCTTCGGCGCCTCCGTGACGTGGCGCGCCAATGGGAGCCGGGCGACTCTCCGGCGGCGTGAACCGGCGGGCCGCCCTGCCGCTGGTGCTGGCGACCTTGGCCGCCTGTGGCGGTCCGCCGCCGCCCACCCCGCCGACTCCTGCCCGCGATACGGTCGCGGTCCAACCACCGGGCCCTCCTGCCCCGCCTGCGCCCCTGCCACCGCCGCCGCCGCCTCGTCCGGCGGCGCTCCGGCTGAGCTTCGTCGGCGACATCAACCTCGGCACGACGACCCTGCCGGACGGCGTGCCGCCCGACACCGGTCGCGGCCTGCTCGACCAGGCAAGGCCTTCCCTGGTGGGCGACCTCGTCGTCGGCAACTTCGAGGGCGTGCTGGCGGACACGGGCACCTCGGAGAAATGCCGGCGCATGCGCACCGAGGAGGAGCCGCGGCGGCCCGCGCGGCCGCGCCGCCGGCCGGTCCCGGACACCGTCAGCACCCGACCCGGCTGCTACGCCTTTCGCACACCCACCGCGCTCGCGCCCCGCCTGGTGGAGGCCGGCTTCACCCACCTCAACCTGGCCAACAACCACGCCAACGACTTCGGCCCCGCGGGGCGCGAGTCGACCGAGCGGCTCCTCGACAGCCTGGGGCTCCGTCGCTACGGCCCCGTGGGACACGTCGCGATCGACACCGTCCGCCGCGGCGACAGCCTCGCGACCGTGGGGCTGCTCGGCTTCACGACCTATCCCTACGCCTACGATCTGCTCGACATCGGGCGAAGTGCCGCGGTGGTGGACTCCCTGCGTCGGCTGGTGGACCTCCTGGTGGTGACCTTCCACGGCGGTTCGGAGGGAGTGCGCGCACTGCACGTGCCGGAGACGGCCGAGTCACTCGGCCGTGAGCCGCGCGGGGACCTTCGGCGCTGGGCCCGGGCGGTGATCGACGCCGGAGCCGATGCAGTGATCGGGCACGGGCCGCATGTCCTCCGCGGCATCGAGTTCTACCGCGGGCGGCCGATCGCGTACTCGCTCGGCAACTTCCTCACCTATCGCGGATTCAATGTCGAGGGCCCGCTGGGGGTGACCGGCGTGCTGCAGCTGGAGTTCGCGCCCGACCGCCGGCTGCGGTCGGGGCGCCTGGTGCCGATGATCCAGCGCCCCCGCGAAGGGCCGGCACCCGACCCCGAACGAACCGCGCTCGAGCTGGTTCGGAGGCTTTCGCGCGAGGATTTCGGGCCGGGCGCGGCGCAGGTGACGGAGGATGGGGCAATCCTGCCACCTCCGTGAGCTTGCCTCGATCCGCGTATCAGCCTATCGATTCCCCATGACCAGCGAACGACCCGAGCCCGCTCCGGGCGAGCCTCCGTCCCCCGCGGCTATCGCCGCCACCGAGCACCCCGTCGAGATCACGGTGGGCCTGCTCGAGGACGAGCGTGTCCCCGATGGCATGGTCTGCATGGGGAGCTACCGCAACGGGCGCCTCATCGCGCGTGCCGTGCTGCCGCCCGAGGCCTGGAACCAGATCCAGGAATTCGCGGTGTTCGAGGAGCCGGTGCAGATCGTCCTCGTCGCTCGCGAGGCCACGCCGGGGCTGCAGTGCCAGCTCTACGCCATGGTCCCGCTGCCGGACACCGAAGATGAGGACGAGGAGGAGCCGTGGAGCGCCAGTGTGCCGGGCTCGACGTACGAGGCCGCCGTGGAGGAAGAGGAGGACGGTGACGAAGGGGAGGACGAGCTGGCGGTGGCGCCGATCCCGCTGGGCAACATCGTGCGCTTCGAGCGGGACCGTGTGCACCCCGAGAGCCTGCCGCTCGAGGCCGTGGACGTGCTGCGGCGCATCATCGATGGAGAAACGTCGGAGGTAATAGATCGGGCACTGGCGGACCTGCTCGGCCTCTGAGACGTCCAGGTGTCGTTAGACGAACGTGCCCACCCTGAACCGCCAGATCCGCCCCAGCAGGTCTTCCAGGTGGCCCTGCGTGGTGAACACCTCGATTGCCGCCGCCGTCGCGGCCGCATTCACTCCCCAGAGCGCCGCGCGCTTCGGCTCGCCCTCGAAATCCGCCTGCACGAACACCTCTTCCTCCCGATTGTAGATCGTCGGAAGCAGCGACGTGAATTCCTGGGAGACCCCGTTCACGCCCGGCCCGCCGATGGCGATCGTCGGGTTGTGGTGGAAGGTCCGGTTGTCCAGGTACCACGCATCGGCCACGACGACCGCGCGCCGGTAGGCGTGGCCTACCCCGCGGCGGTCGATTTCCGACTTGAGCAGGTAGGCCAGCGGCCGGTCCCGTTCTTCGGCAGTGAGCGAGGACCCGGTGACGAGCACGACCGTCTCCTCGGTGTCGACGAGCTTCATGACCCTCCCTGGTCGCCGGACGTCACGGCGTCGCCGTATCGGCGGGCGCCGGCGCGGTCCGCTGGTTGCGTTCGAACTCCCGCTCGCGCTCCTTCCGGAGCCGCATATCGCGGATCATCGCCTTGAACTCTTCGAGGTTCTCCGCCCGCTGCGCCGCGTATTGCAGGTCCGCCCGCATGTCCATCAGGTGATTGTAAGCCCGATTCCGGTTCTGGTCGACGTTCGCGGCCGGCAACGGCAGCAGCGCGAGGACGATCGCGGGAATCTTGAGGCCCGCGATGTAGACGTTGGCCGAATCGATGCCGAACTTCTTGCCCGCGATGTCCTTCGTCCAGCTTGGCAGACCTTGGGCGCGCGCCGAAGGATCGGCCGCAATCGAGTCCAGATAGCCCTGGACGATGGCGGTCACCGCACTGTCCACCAGGTCGACATGATTCCTGGTGAGCCGCTGCGCCAGCTCTTTCGGAGGCAGCGGCAGTGGCCGCACCCAGAGCTTGCCGTCCGCCAGGCCGGCGCCGATGCGGCCGATGGCCCGCGGGCGCGGCGGTGGAGCGCTGCCGGTATCGGGGGCGGGCCGCGGGGGCCGAGGCTCGGGCAGCACCGCGACCGATTGGGGCCGCGGCAGGGGCGCGGGCCGGCTGGGGCGCTCGCCGGCACATGCCGCTCCCGACCCGCCCTTCCGGCCGGGGAACGCGGTACGGCATTGGGACGGCCGCCGGCCCCTCGGCCGGCTGCGCGAGCACGATCAGCTGGGACGGACGGCGCGGCAGGACTGGCTGCCGGCCCTCGATCCAGCCGAACAGGAGCAGGCTGTGCACGGCGACACTGGCCGCGATTGCGATCCGCGGCCAGTGCCGCTCGGGCGGCAGCCGGATCTCAGGCGGTCGGCGCAAGCTCCCCTCGGCGACACGCCTCGAGTGTCTGGCCCAGCCGGCCCGCGGCGGTGCGCAGCCGCTCCGCCCCGACCGTCAGCGCGATGCGGAAGAAGCCTTCGCCCGCCGGCCCGAACGCGCTGCCCGGCAGCACCACGGTGCCGGTCTCCTCGAGCGTCCGCTTGGCGAACGCCGCCGAGGTGAAGCCGGCGGGGAGCGCCACCCAGAGGTACATCGCCGCCTTCGGCGCCTCCAGCGTAAACCCGGCGTCGCGCAGCGCGGCCACGGCGGCGTTGCGCCGCACCTCGAGCTCGGCCCTGATCGGCGCGACGAGGGCCTCGGCCTGATCCAGCACGGCCGCGCCGGCCTTCTGCACGGCCAGGAACGGCCCGGTGTCGACGTACGACTTGACCCGCGTGAGCGCGGTGATGAGCTCGGCGCGGCCGACCGCGAACCCGATGCGCCACCCCGTCATCGAGAAGCTCTTGGACAGCGAGAAAAACTCCAGCGCCACGTCGCGCGCGCCGGCGATCTCGAAGATGCTCGGCGCGCGGTACCCGTCGAACGTAAGATCGCAGTAGGCGTTGTCGTACGCGAGGAGGATCCCGTGCCGCCGGCAGATGGCCACCGTCCGCTCCAGATACTCGGGCGTGGCGACGGCGGCGGTCGGGTTGTTCGGGTAGTTGACGAACACCAGCTTCGCGCGGCGCAAGACCGCGTCGGGGACCTGCCCGAGGTCGAGCAGGAAGTCGTTTTCCGGACGAAGCGGGACGATATGCGGATCGGCGCCGGCGAGGATGGAGCCGCCGAGGTACGCCTGGTAGCCGGGCTCGGGGACGATCGTCACGTCGCCGGGATTCACGACCGCGAACGGGAGGTGGGACAGACCCTCCTTGGACCCGATCAGCGGGAGCGTCTCGGTCATCGGATCGAAGTGCAGGCCGAAGCGCCGCTCCACCCAGCGTGATGACGCCTGTCGGAACGCCGGCAGGCCCTGCTGAAACCCGTACTTGCTGTAGGCCGGGTCGTGCAGCGCCTCAGTCATGGCGTCGACGGCCACGGCGGGCGGCGGGGTGTCGTTGTCGCCTGCCCCGAGATCGATGACGTCCATCCCCGCCTCGATCAGCCGGCGCTTGATGCTGGGGATCTCGGCGAGCGGGTATCCGGGCAGAGCGTGCAGGCGCTGGCTGAACTCGATCATCGGCGGGTGCCGTCGCGAACGGGGTTGGAGAGCACGCCGACGCCGGGGATCTCGACCTCGACAATGTCGCCGTCGTGGAGGGGCCCGACGCCGGCCGGAGTGCCGGTGGCGATGAGATCACCGGGCTCGAGCGTCATGACGCCACTGATGAACGACACCAGGTACGGGATCGTGAAATGCATGTCGGTGGCCGGGGCGCGCTGGCGCTCCTGCCCGTTGACCCGTCCGATGACTTCCAGGCTCCGCCAGTCGAGGCCGTTCCGGACCGCGGGCCCCACCGGGCAGAAGCTGTCGAACCCCTTGGCCCGGCCCCACTGGCCATCGGTCTTCTGGAGATCCCGACAGGTGACGTCGTTGACGCAGACGAACCCACCGATTCCCCGCTCGGCTTCGGCCTCCGTGGCGCCCTGAAGCCGCGTCCCGATGACCACGCCGATCTCCGCCTCGTACTCGACTTGCCGCGAAGTGGGCGGTAGCACGATCGGGTCGCCCGGGCCGATGAGCGCGCTGGGCGGCTTGAGGAAGAGCATCGGGACCGACGGCACCTCGTTGCCCAGCTCCTTGGCGTGGGCCACGTAGTTGCGGCCGACGCAGACGATCTTCGACGGCTGCATCGGGATCACGCGATCGCTCCGATGCCCTGTCGGGCGAAGAAGTCCTCGCATTTGGTGCGCACCTGCGCCCAGGTGCCGATGATCCGCTCGGCCCGGGGCAGCCCGCCCAGCAGCAGCGGGCCGTAGCGCTTGGTGACGACCCGGCTGTCGAGCAGCACCACGACGCCCATGTCCTGGCGGCTTCGGATCAGGCGGCCGAACCCCTGCTTGAGCTTGAGCGCCGCATGGGGCAGCAGGTAGTTCATGAATCCGTCCTGCCCTTCCTCGGCCAGCCGCTCGAGCCGTGCCGCCGTCAACGGCTCGCTCGGCACCTTGAAAGGTAGCTTGTTGAGCACGAGGGTGCGGAGCGCGCGGCCGGGCACGTCGACCCCCTCCCAGAACGAGTCCGTCCCCAGCAGGATGGCGTTCTCGGCCTCGCGAAACCGCCGCAGGAGCAGGTCCGCGGGGCCCTCGCCCTGCACCAGGATCGGCCAGCGGTCGCCGAGGGCCGCACGGAGCTCCTGCGCCGCCCGCCGCAGCGAGGCATGGCTGGTGAAGAGCACGAACATGCCGCCGTCCGAGGCGTAGGCCAGGTCGGTCACGACCTGCACGACCGCCGTGGCGTGCGCGTGCTCGTCCTCGCGCGGATCGGGCAGGTCGTTGGGAATGCCGAACAGGCATTGCGAGGGATAGTCGAACGGCGACGGGAGGATCTCGCTGCACCGTCACCGGCGAGTCCTCGCCGGTCAGACCCAGTCGCGATTCCAGGAACGCGAACTCGCCGCCGGCGGCCAGCGTGGCGCTGGTGAGGACGACCGTGTCGAGGCGGTCGAACAGCAGCTCCCGCAGCACCGGGCGCCAGGTCGAGCGGCACGGCGTGAGAGGCCGACGCTGCTGGCCTCGCTGCGTCCGCTCCATCCAGCGCACGGTCGGCGGTCGCCGCCGCCCGCCGGGCGGAGCGTCCGGTTGAGGCCGTCCGAGACGCGCATCCGAGCCGGCGGATCACCGCCCGCAGCTCCTGCAGGATCTGCCGCGCCGCTCGGTCTCCTCCGATTCGGCCAGCCGGTCGGCGATGGTCTCCACCGACTCCCGGAGCGAGCGAAACGCGCCGAGCGTCGCGTCGAGCTCGAAGCCGAGGCCCTGCGTCCCAGATCTCGTCCGAGGCGAAATCGTCGCCCAGGCGCAGCTGGCCGGCCGGGGCGCCGTCCAGCCGCTCGTAGAGGCGCAGGAAGAGCGCATCGCTGGCGCGACGGGCGTCGGCGATGCGCGGGCAGGAGCCGCTCGTGGAGCAGATCGAGGCTGGCACGGCTCAGCAGGTCGCCGCGGCCCACGAGCTCGCTGCGCGAGCGTGGGCGCCAGCCCGCGGCCGTTCCGCTCGAACCGCGCCAGGAGCCGCCGCACCGACACGGCTGGTCACCTGGATGCCGAGGTGGCTCGGCGGCGACGTCCTCGAGGTGGTGCGCCTCGTCGAGCACGAGGCGCGCGATAGGGCGGGAGGACCGCGGCCTCCTCCCAGTTGTCCTGCGCCTGGCGGACCGAGAGGTCGGCCGCGAGCAGATGGTGGTTGACCACCACAACGTCGGCCTCCGCCGCCCGGCGCCGCGCGCGGAAGAGGAAGCAGCGGTCGAAGAAGCTGCACTTGAGCCGCGGTACACAGGTCGGCCTCCGCGCTCACCTCGTCCCACACTTCGTTCGTCGGGGTGACCGGCAGGTCGCTGAGCGTGCCGTCGGCCGTGTGGCCGGCCCACTCGGCGATGCCGATCAGCTCGTCGAGCTTGTCCTGCTCGAGCAGCGTCCGCTGGGACGCCGACCGCCTGGTGCATGCCGCGAGAGGCAGAGGTAGTTCCGCCACCCCTTGAGCAGCGCGAACGTCGGCGTGTAGCTCTCGCCGCCCAGGGCCCGACGCAGGAGCGGCAGGTCCTTGCCGACCAGCTGCTCCTGCAGGTTGATGGTGTTCGTGCTCACGACCGTGCGCTCGCCGTTGACCCGCGCCCAGTGGAGCGCGGGCACGAGGTAGGCGAACGACTTCCCGACCCCGGTGCCCGCCTCGAGCAGCTGCACGCCGCCGTCGTTGTAGCCGTCGGCGACGTAGGCGGCCATGTCGCGCTGGCTGCGCCGGTCCTCGTACTGGCCGAGCTGCGCCGCCACCGGGCCGCGCTCGCCCAGCGTGTCGATCACGTCGAACGGATCGATCCGGAGCACCGGGCGATCGCGCGGCACCTCGACCACGACGTAGAGCTCGGTGGCGCCGTTGTCGATGATGCCGAAGCCGACCCCGCCGTCGTGCAGGCGGGACGGCGACGTCGAGGTCGGGCGCCGAAGGATCGAGCCGGCCGCTCGGATGGTTGTGCAGCAGCATCTCGCCCCGCTGGGCCACGCCCGGGAGGGCGAGCACCATGTCGACCGTGCCGCGCGCCACCACGCGCGCGCCGGTGACCACGCCGTCGCGGTCCACCTGGGCGACGAACGACACTTCCCGTCCGCCGGCCGCGGCGATCTCGCCGGCGAGATACGCGCGGACGCCCGGGGCGATGCGCTCGGAGAGGTTGATGCTCACGCGGGTCCTTGCGGTAGCGGAGAGATCCGACCGGAGTCACCAGTTAACATCCTCAGGTCTTGAGCTCCTTCTTCTTCGCCGCCGGAAACAGCACGTTGTTGAGGATCAGCCGGTAGCCCGGCGAATGCGGGTGCAGCGACAGGTCCGTCGGCGCGTCGCCGATCTGGTGCTGCGGGTCCTCGGGGTCGTGCCCGCCGAAGAAGGTCCAGGTGCCCTGCCCGTGCTCGCCGTGGATGTACTTGACCCACGGCGCGCCCGGCTCGTCGGCCAGCACCGTGACGCTCGGCTTGAGCGTCTTCCGCGTGAACGACGTGGTGAGGCCGTAGAAGTCGGGGATGACCTGCCGGTGATTCTGCACCAGCATCGTCGCCACCGGATCGATCTTGGCGCTGAAGTTGAACAGCGTGAACGAGCCCGAGCGGCTGGCGCCGCTCGGGCGAGTTCACCTGGTGGCCGTCGATGTCGGAGTAGACCGGCACGGTCGGGACTGAGCTCGAGCTGCGCGTCCTGGAACGCGAGCGCCTCGCTCCCAATGCATCCTGGCCGAGGCGTCCGGATCCATCGGCGTGCCGTCGGCGTACGCCGCCGCGATGTCCACCCCGTCGGCGGCCAGCGCCAGGTCGAGCGTCTCGGTCGCGGTGCACATGGCGAACAGGAACCCGCCGCGCTCGACGTACTGGGCGATCGCGACCGCCACGGCCCGCTTCTCGGCCGGCACCGACGGGAAACCCGAGCTGCGTCGCCATCGCCCGGTTGCGCTCGACCATGTCCACCAGCCAGGGCGCCCCGGCATAGTTGAGGAAGAACTTGGAGTACTGGCCGGTGAAGTCCTCGTGGTGCAGGTGCAGCCAGTCGTACTTCGTGAGCTTGCCGCCGAGCACCTCGTCGTCCCAGACCTTCTCGAACTTGATGCCCGCGTAGTTGAGCGCCATCGTCACGGCGTCGTCCCACGGCGCCGCGTTGGGCGGCGCGTACACCGCGACCTTGGGCGCCTTCTCGAGCGGCACCGCGTCCATGTTGCCGCCCTGCAGCTCGCCCCGGATCTGGACCACCTGCCCGTCGTCGAGCGGCTCGGTCGTGACGCCGTTGAGCGCCGCGTCGCGTCGTCGTCGCGGCATCGGCCGGCAGCAGGAACGCGCCGCCGCGGTAGTTGAGGAACCACTCGGCGCGGCCGCCGCGCTCGAGCAGGCGGAACGCCAGGCCGTAGGCCTTGAGGTGGTCCGCCTGGGCGTCGTCCATCGGCACGAGCAGCCAGGGCGCCGCCACGGGCAGCCGGAGGCGGCCGAGTGCCGGCGAGAGCGCCGCCAGCCCCGCCACGCCCCGCGCCAGGAACTCGCGACGATGCATCATGTCTTGCGGCACCGCGCCGCGGGCCTCGTCGAGCCGCCGGCGGGCCTGCGGCACCAGCGCGCTCTCCGGATAGGTGAGGATCAGATGCTCGAGCTGCGCGACCGCCTCGGCCGGGCGGCCGCTGGGCCAGCAGCACTTCCGCGAGCGCCAGCTCGGCCGCCGGCGCGGTGCCGGGCGCGGCTTCGCTCGCCGCCGCCTGGAAGAGGCGCTCGGCGTCGGCCGGCTTTCCGCTGGCCACGGCCAGGCGGCCGGCCAGCAGCCGCACTTCGGCGCCGCCCTTCGCCGGCGGCAGATCGGATCGCCACGCGGTCGAGACCCGCCACCGCCTTGGCGGTGTCGCCGCGCTCCAGCTCCAGCAAGGCCTGGCCGAGCGCTGGCAGCGAATCGGCCTCGATCGGCTGCAGCATCGCCAGCAGCGCCGTCCGCTCGGTGGCCTCGCCGCGTTCGCCGGCGTACGGCCCGGCCGCCTTGAAGCGCTCGATCGCCCCGGCGACGTCGCCCCGGTAGAGGCGGATGCGCCCGCTCAGCGCGAGGCCCTCGACCGTGCTGTCACCGGCGATGCGCGGAGTCGGCACGCGCCAGGTCGCCGGCCCCTGATGTGACCGAGGGCGAGGCGGCGCCGCAGCGAGGCGTACTCCTCGCCAGCATCTCCCCCCGGTGCTCCGCCAGCCGGCTGGCCGCCTCGTCGAGCCTGCCCTCGGCGATCAGCACCTGAACCAGCGTCGACGTCGCGCCGGAGGAGACCGCGCCCGGCGCGGTCCGATCGTCGGCGATGCCGGTGAGCATCCGGCGGGCGGCGTCCCGCTCGCCCGCCGCGGTGTAGGCGCGGGCCGCATCCAGGCGCAGCCGGGCGCGCTCCGCCGGGGAGCTGCGCTCGGCGATCAGCTCAAGCGCCCGCCCGGTCACCAGTCGAACGTCTCGTCCAGGTCGGAGCCGGAGCTGATCGAGGAGGGCGCGGAGCGCCTCGATCGCCTGACCCCGATCAGCCGGGAGTGACCGCTCCAGTGTCTCCAGCGCGCCCGCGGGTCGCCCCAGCGTGCGCGCAGATCCGCCTCCAGCCGCCGCGCCGGGAAGTCCGTCTGCGTGGTCGAGCTGGCGCAGCAGCACGGACCGCACCGAGTCCGGAGCCTGGCCCACCGCGCTCACCGCGGCCATCCGATAGCCCGGCAGCCGGCGGATCGCCGGCAGCCATTCCCGGAGTGCGGTCACGAAGTCTCCCGTCGGCTGCCGCGAGCTGCGCCAGCTCAGGCGCGAGCGCGTCCGGGCGATGGAGCCGCTCTCGACCCAGCCGGTAGGCCTGCACCGCGCCGCTGCGGTCGCGGCGCGAGAGCGCAGCCGCGCCCCATTCGCGGTAGGGCGTCTCGTCACCCGGCGCGGCGGCGGCCCACCGCTCCGCGACCGCGCGCATGCTGTCGGGCTCCTCGGCTGCCGACCAGGCCCGGAGCGCCACGCCGAAGACGCGGCGCGCTTCGGGCGTTGGCCTCGAGCGCCGCCCGCACCTGGGGAACGATCTCGGCGCTGCGCCCGATGGGCAGCAGCGCCCGCTCGAGGCCGAGCAGTGCGGCGGCGTCACCCGGCTTCGCGGCGAGCACCCCGCGGTAGGCATCGACCGCTGCGGCATAGTTGCCGCGCCGCTCGAGCTCGAAGGCGCGCGCCATGGCCGGATCCTGGGCGCGGACCCCGGCCGGCGCGAGGGCGGCGAGAGCGAGCACCAGGCGCACCCATCCGAAGGCGGGGGCCCGCGGGAGCAGGCGACGTCCCATCATCGGCCGCCCGGCTCGGACAGCCGGCGGAAGTAATCCACCACCAGCCGCCGCTCCTCGGGCGAGAGCTGCTGCAGCTCCTCCCAGCTCGGGACGCGGAGCCGGTCGTCGTCGCCCAACAGCCGGGCGCGCAGCGCCGGCGGCAGGTGGATGCTGTCATCGGAGGCGACGGTGCTCTGGCGCTCCTTGCGCTCGTCCTCCTCCTTGCCCTGCAGCGTGCGCCCCGCATCCAGCATCCGCCGGAAGAGCCGCTCCTGGCGCTCGACGACCTGGCGGTCGAGCCGCCCGCCCTCCAGCCGCTTCGCCAGCTCCTTGGCCTCGTTCGACATCTCGCCGGCGCCCGGCATATTGCCCCCGCCCTTGAGCTTCTGCAGCTCCTCGGCGAGCGCCCGCTGGCGGGCACCGAGCTGCCGGAATTGTTCGCGGATCGCTCCGTTGCCCGCCATGGGGAGGAGGCCGGAGCCCTGCTGGCCGAGCCCGCCCTGCTGCTTGGCCAGCTCCGCCATGCGCTCGAGCGCTTCGGCCAGTCCCGAGCCCGACCCCGCTCCCTGCACGTCGCCGCGGGCCCGGATGAGCTGATAGGCGGCCGCGTTGAGCGCATCGACGGCGCCGCCCGCCTGCTCGGCGGCTTCGCGCGCGTTGGGGGTGGCGTTGGCGATGGCTTCCCGGGTCCGCTGCATCTGGCGCTGGGCGCCGCCGAGCGCCGCGCCGATGTCCGGCGGCACCAGGGCGTTCTTCCCGGCCGCCTTCCGAACCTGTTCGAGCAGCCGCTGGACGCCTTCCTCGATGGCGCCCTGCTCGGCCCGCATCCGCGCTCCCGGCATCGCCGCCGGCCCGGAGCTGCTCCTGGACCCCGAGCTGGCGTTCGGCGAGCCGGCTGGTTTCCGACAGTGCCTGGTCGATCGCGGCCACGACCTCCTCACGCCATTCCTGCTGCATGCCTTCCCGCTCCTGCTGGAGCTGATCGCCGAGCGGATCGAGCGCCTGCTCCGCCTCCTCGCCCTTCTGCTTGGCCTTGCCGCGCTGCCCCTGTTGGCTCGCGGAGGCGGCCTGCTGCATCTGCTGGCCGGCCTGCCGCGCCTGGTCCGCGGCCGCGTCCAGCCGCTCCTGCCGCGCCGAGTCGTCCACGGCCTGGCCGACCTTGTCGAGCGCGGCAGCCAGCGAATCCGCGCGGGCCGCGAGCTCGCGCTCAGCGGTTGCGGACCGCGAGCTGTCTGCCCTCGCCACCTGGTCGTTCCACTCCCGCTGCTCCTGGGCCAGGGCCTTCGATTCCTTGCTGAGGTTCGCGAGATCGCCTTCGAGCGCGGCTCGCTTGAACAGCTCGCGGCTCCGCTCGAGCGCCTCGCGGGTTTCCCGCTGCGTCTCGGCCAGGCGCTCGAGTGCCTCCTTGGTCCGCTCGGCGTCGAGGTCCTTCAGGGCCTGCTGCAGCTCCTGGAGCCGCTCGCGCAGCTCCGGCGACAATGCCCGCTCCAGCTGATCGCGGATCTCCGACAGCTCGCGCTGCCACGCGCTGTCGCCGAGCCCGGCCGCCTCCGCGCTCTTCTGCAGCGCTTCGAGCGACTGCTTGAGCGATTCGGCCTGGCGCATCAGCTCCTGCTGCGACTGGGCGATGCTCTCCGCTTTCTTGGCTTCCTCGAACGAGAGCGACTCCCCCGACTTTTCGCCCTGCCCTTCGGCCGGGCGTGAACGCTCGCGCGCCAGGTCGTCGGTCTGCCGCTCGAGCTGCTTGCTCGCCGCCGACAGCGAGTCGAGCCGGCCGGCGACCGCGTCGCTGGCCTGGCGCTGGGCGGCACGCACCTCGCTCATGGTCGGCAACCGGAGCACGTACTCACGCGAGCGGCCGCTCTGGCGCTGCGGCGTGTTGTCGGTGGCGAGGGCGAAATACCGGAGCGTGTCGCCCGGGAGCAGGCCGCGCCGCGTCAGGTCGAGCGTGTGGCTGAGGATGGCGCGGTCCGGGCTGCCCGCCGGGACCGTGACGGTCTCCCGCCGTGCCGAATCGACCACCCCGAGCCGGCTCACCCGACGGCTCTCCACCGTCACACCCGAGATGCCGTGATCGTCGCGCGCGTCCACCACCAGCGGCACCTGCAGGCTGATCGGGGCCAGGGTGTCCGCCCCCGGCACCGGCACGTCCACCTGCGGGATGCTGTCGGCGACGAGGCGAATCGGCAGGCGTACCGTGTCCGACGTCAGCGGCGCGCCACCGGCCGTGGCGAGCGCCAGGTGGTATTCGCCCGACGCCTGCGGGACGAAGCTCCCGGTGAAGCGTCCGCCTTTGACGGACAGCGCGGCCGTTCGCCCGCCTGCGGCCCAGGCCGCGCGTGGCGAGCGGAGCCGTCGCCTCGCCGCGCGTCTCGAGGCGGGTCCCTGCCGGAAGCAGCAGCGTGTCGCCGCCGGTCGGCATCGGCTCGGCTTCGAGGCTCAGGTAGGCGGGATAGTGCGCGAGGACGCTCAGGGTGCCCAGGAATACCGGCAGGCGAACGCGAATCACCACCGTGTCGGATGCACGGCGCCCGCTCGTGAGCCGCGCGAAGAGATCGCTGTGGAGCGCGCCCGTCATCACGCGGGCATGGCCGGTCGAATCGAGCGCCACCCCGGTAGGCCGCCAGCTCTCGCCCGGGGCACGGAGCCACAGCGTGGCGTTCCGGCGCCCGAACGCCTCCAGCTCGAGTGCGGTCGAATCTCCCCGATCGACGACGTCTCGGGCGGCGCGGATCCGCACTGGCGCAACCGTGGCCTCCCAGGCACGCCGCGGATGCCACAGCGCGGCCGCCGGCCCATGCACCGGCCCGGCCGATCCGAACGCGGCCACGCCGAGCACCACGGCGCCAAGACCCGTGAGACCGAGCGTCCGGACCGGACGGGCGAGCGGCTCCGCGGCGGCCACGCCTCGCCGGGTAAGGTCGTCCGCCTGGGCCCGGTCGGCCAGGTCGAGCAGGGCCGGGCTCGTTCCCGAGGCCGAATGGTCGAGCAACGCTGTCAACGTCCCGTGCCGCCACGCGCCGAGCTCTTCGAGACGCCCAGCCACCCCTCCGGCCGAGAGCCGGGATCGCGCGGTCCAGGCCAGCCACGCCGCTGCCGCGCAAACGGCCGCGACGGCGCCCCACGCCAGCAGTACCCAGTACGGTGCGTCGAGCCAGCCGAGCCCCACGAGCCATGCCGCGGCACCCAGCAGCAGCGCACCGGCGCCGAGCCCGATCGCGGCCCAGCCCAGGAAGGCGCGGAACCGGAGCGGTCCCGCAAGTCGCTGGAGCGCGAGGTAGGTCGCCGGCGCCGTCACCCGCCGTACCCGACCGCGTAGGCGAACAGGTTCACCCCCATGCGCAGCGCGGCCTCGCGTTTCTCCGGCGGATCGCGATGCACCTCGAAGTCTTCCCAGCCGTCGCCGAGGTCGGTCTGGTAGGAGTAGAAGACCGCCAGCCGGCCGTCGAGAAAGATCCCGAATCCCTGGGCCGGCTTGTTGTCGTGCTGATGGATCTTCGGGATCCCCTTGGGGAAGTCGAACACCAGGTGGTACACCGGATGGTCGAGCGGCACTTCTACCAGCGGGATGTCCGGAAAGAGGCGGCCCAGCTCGCGGCGGATCGAGGCGTCCATGCCGTAGTTGTCGTCGGCGTGGAGGAAGCCGCCCTGGAGGAGGTATCGCCGCAGGGTCGCGAGGTCACGATCGCTCCAGCGGACGTTGCCGTGTCCCGTCATGTAGATGTACGGCACGTTCCAGAGCTCGTCCTCGGACAGCGTGACGACCTTTTCTTCGGCGGCGACACGCAGGCCGGTGCGAGTGCGGATTGCCGTGAGCAGGTTGGGGAGGCTGGAGGGGTTGGCATACCAGTCGCCACCGCCCTCGTAGTGCAGGCGGCCGATCGTCATCACCGGCGCGGCCCCGCCGAACGGGGCCGCGCCGGTCAGCATCAGGGTCGCCAGCGCGACGGGCAGAGCGCGGC
The DNA here is from genome assembly GCA_963840215.1 of uncultured Gemmatimonadales bacterium. Taxonomy (GTDB): domain Bacteria; phylum Gemmatimonadota; class Gemmatimonadetes; order Gemmatimonadales; family GWC2-71-9; genus CAVVWJ01. The sequence goes on from CAWIYG010000001.1 coordinate 216,569, forward strand.
GCATCATCAGGCCAGCTCCATCAGGGCAGCTCCATCACCAAACGATAGGCGTCGTTGCGTGGGAGGCCGAGGGTTTCGGTGACACGACGAACGACCTCTCGACGGGTGAGCCCTTCCGCCAGCAGGCGGGTGGCCTGCTCGACCGCCTCCGCGGTGCGGTCCGGCGGCTCCACGGGGGCTCCCGTCCCCTCGAGGACGAGCGTGATCTCCCCACGGGGCGGGTGCTCCGTATAATACCCGGCCAACTCGTCCAGCGTGCCGGCGCGAAGCTCCTCGTGCAGCTTGGTCAGCTCCCGTGCCACCACGGCCCTCCGGGTACCGCCGGCGACGCGCGCCAGGGCCTCGAGCAGGTCGGTCAGACGGGAGGGCGCCTCGAAGAGCACGACGCTCCACTCCTCGGCGGCCGCACGCTCGAGGAGGCGGGTGCGCTCGCTGCCCTTCCGCGGGAGGAAGCCGAGGAAGAGATAGCGGTCGCCCTTGAGTCCGGCGGCGGACAGCGCGGTGGCGACGGCGGACGGTCCGGGAATCGGGACGACGGTCACGCCGGCCGCCCTCGCCGCGGCGACGAGGTCCGTTCCCGGATCGCTCACGACCGGCGTGCCGGCATCCGACACCAGCGCCACGTCCCGGCCATCGTGCAGAATCTCGAGCAGGGCCTCGAGCCGTCGCTCTTCCGAATGCGCATGGTAGCTGAGGAGTTGCGGGGCGGCCCCCAGGTGGGTCAGCAGCCCGCGTGTCCGGCGGGTGTCCTCGGCCGCCACCACCGACACGACGCGGAGCACCTCGGTGGCGCGGGCCGAGAGATCGCCCAGGTTGCCGAGCGGCGTGGCGACGATGTAGAGCGTTCCGGGCATCAGCGCAGCATCTCGGCCAGCACCCGGCCCTGGGCGCCTCCGGGCGATGGCAGCCCCAGCAGGGCGGACAGGGTCGGCGCGATGTCGGCGATGTCGGTGGGACCTTCCTGAACGCCGGGCCGGATACCGCGCCCGAACCAGAGCAGCGGCACCTGCTGGTCGTAGCGCCAGGGGCTGCCGTGGTCGGCCCCCGTGGCGCCGGCATCGGCCACCCAGTACGGGTCCAAGATGTAATAGAGGTTGCCGCTTCGCGATGGTTGGAACGATCGGACGGGACCGGTCTCCACGCCCGCCGCGCGCTGGCGGGTGAGCTCACTGCCGGTCAACACGTCGTGCACGCCGGGGACCGCCCGCAGCGCCGACTGGGCCACCCGTTCCGCGTCCTCGACCGGTACATTGAGCGCGGCGAGGGCCGAGGCATTGAAATAGATCAGGGGCGGCGCGTGGTAGACGACCCAGCCCGGCGCCGGGATCGGTCCGTACCGGGCCAGGGCTCGCCGCACCGCGGTGTCGATGACGGCGGGATTCAGCCGGCCCGCAGCCGTCGTGCCGGGGTGCATCCGCTGTAGCACTTCCGGCATGGGAGCCACCCCGTGGTCCGCGGTCAGCACCACGAGCACACGCGACAGGCCGATCGTGCGGTCGAGAAATCCGAACAGGCGCTGAAGCGTCCGGTCCAGTCGCACCGTGGCGTCCATGACCTCGTGGCTGTCGGGACCATACGTGTGGCCCACATGGTCGCTGCCGGAGAAGCTGACGCCGAGCAGATCGGGCAGGGTGTCCTGACCCAATCCCTCCGCTGCCACCGCGCGCATCGCGAAGTCGACCAGGACTTCGTTGAGAAATGGAGAGTTCTCGAACGCCTCGCGGTCGCGCAGCGGATGGGGGAACGTGCGACCCATCCCGGCCACGTCTCGCTCGGCGGGCTCGTCGTCGGGCCCCATCGCCTCATACGCCGGGGCCGGGAGGATCCGGTCCCACGAACGGCCGTAATACCCGCTGATCGCGCCCGAGGCGTTGTATGCTCGGACCCACTCGGGCAGATCCTCACGGTAGTAGGTCGAGGTGACGAACAGCGTGTCCGCAAACCAGTACGCGCCGTCGGCGAGGTGCCCACCGAGCATGATGGCGGACCGGTCTTTGGCCGACACCGTCACGATCCGGCTCCGGCCGGCGGTCGCCGTCTTGAGCACATCGCCGACGGTGGCACCGACCAGGCGGCGCGGCGAGCGGCCGGGGCCCGTGGACCCGATCAGCCGAACGCTCGCGTCCTCGGCGCAGTTCACCGGCCGGCCGGACCGAGTGTCGTACCACTCGTTGGCGACGATGCCGTTCACCTCGGCGTAGCTGCCGGTCAGCATGACGGCGTGGCCGGGACAGGTCGACGTGGTTGCATGCCGGTAGCGCGCCTGCGGGAAGGTCGCTCCCTGCTGGAGGAAGCGGTTGAAGCCTCCCGGCCCGAAGAAGGGTCGGAAGCGCTCGATCATGTCCGACCGGAGCTGGTCGACGGCCAGGACGACCACGAGCCGCGGCCGCGCCCGGGGCCCCGCGGGTGGCGCGGCCTGCGACGCCGCACCGGGCACCAGGGCGAGTCCGGCCACCACCGCAAACCACGGCACCGCCAGGCGCCTCCCGGCGCGGCCGGCGCGGCCGGCGCGGCCGGCTCGGCGTGGTATCATGAGTCCTCCTGGTCCGGAAAGTCGAACGGGCGGGCTGACCAGGCGCGTTCGCGCTGTGGACAGTCCCCGCCCGCGGCTCAACTGCGATGCAATCGCGCCGACCCCGGAGCTACGCGAGGTGTTGCTTGATCTTCCCTTCCAGCGTCGCCTTCGGCACGGCGCCGATGACCGTGTCTACATGCTGGCCGTTCTTGAAGAACAGGATGCTGGGGATCGACCGCACGTTGAATCGCATCGCGGTCCGCTGGTTCGCGTCCACGTCGACCTTGGTGACCTTGGCCTTGCCGATGTACTCCCCCGCCAGCTGGTCGAGAATGGGCGCCACGACCTGACACGGCCCGCACCACGTCGCCCAGAAATCGACGAGCACCAGGCCGTTGGCCTGTTCGATCTCCGCGGCGAACGAGGAGTCGGTAACGTGAACGGTCTGAGGATTCGTCGTGGCCATGATGTTATTCTCCTGTGGTTGATACCGACTCGACCAGATTCGCCGGAGGGATCGACTTGCCGGATCGCCCCCGTATCGCGCATGTGGGCATCGCCGTGCCGGACCTCGACGCGGCGCTCGCCTTTTACCGGGACATCCTCGGCCTCACGCCGCACCCGCCCGAGCAGGCGGACGGCGCCACCATCGTCTCGCTGCCGTTCGGCGAGTCCGAGGTCGAGCTGCTCGCGCCGCTCACCGCCGATGGTCCCATCGCCAAGTTTCTCGAGCGCCGCGGGCCGGGCATTCACCACCTGTGCTACCGGGTCCCGGATCTCGACGCCGCGCTGACCGCCTGCCGTGCGGCCGGTTATCGCCTGATCGACGAGGTGCCGCGCACCGGCGCCGGCGGACGCCGGATCGCCTTCGTCCATCCGAAGGCGACGGCCGGCATCCTGCTCGAGCTCACCGAGTAAACATAACAGGAGTGGAGGGGACGAAAGTTCCCCGGCGTCACTGCGTGCGGGCGGTATCCTGGGACGAGGGGTCGCAGGGGCGGGCCGGATTTCCGGCCGCGGTGAGATCGACCTGATTGACGATCCAGCTGGCATCGGAGAGCTGGATGACGGCGAACGGAAGGGTCCAGGTGCAGGCTCCGCGCCGGATCTGCACCTGGACGGTATGGCGCCCAGCGGAGGCCTCGGGCACGTCGCCGAGGATCCGGAAGTCGTCGTGGCTGAGGTAGCTCTGCATGACCACGATGCGCCGCTCGTAGTCGGACGGCTGGCGCGTGCGCCCGGCGGGGCCCTTGGACGTGCCCCACAGCCCCGCCATGGCGGCGAGGTTGCTGTCGGCGACCGCCTTCATGAAATTCTGCACCGCCGCGGAGGCGGTGTTCGCTGGATTCACTTGTGGGGTGCCGGCGCCGCCACCGCTGCACGCGGCGAGCAGCAGGGCCGCCGCAAACCACCGTCGCTGGATCACAGATGTCTCGTTGGGCGAGTGTAGCGAGCGAAGTTAACCGGCCGTGGAGCCCCGAGCAATGACGCCGCAGCGCCTGTACATCAACATCGACCACGTCGCGACCGTGCGGCAGGCGCGCCGGACCGACGAGCCCGACCCGCTCGCGGCGGCGCGGCTCGCCGAGGCCGCGGGCGCCGACGGCATCACCGTGCACCTGCGGGAGGACCGGCGCCACATCCAGGACGCCGACGTCGAGGCGCTGGCGCCCGCCGTTCGCGTGCTCAACCTCGAGCTCGCCACCAGCCCGGACGTCCTCGCGATCGCCTGCCGCCTCCGCCCCTATCAGGCCACCATCGTGCCCGAGCGGCGCGAGGAGATCACCACCGAGGGCGGCCTCGATCTCGCCCGGCCCAATCCCCGGCTGCGCGAGACCATCCGCCGGCTGGACGAGGCCGGTGCCCGGGTGAGCCTCTTTCTCGACCCCGACCCCGCCACGCTCGACGCGGCCAAGGATCTCGGCGTCCCGGCGGTCGAGCTGCACACCGGCCGCTACGCCCACACGTGGCAGGCGGGCGACGGCGCGCTCGACGAGCTGCGGCGCGCCGTGCGCCACGCCGCCGACATGGGCCTCTTCGTCCACGCGGGGCACGGTCTCACCTACCGCAACGTCGTGCCCGTCGCCGCCATTCCGGAGATCGAGGAGCTCAACATCGGCCACAGCGTCGTGAGCCGCGCGGTCATGGTGGGGATGCGGTCGGCGGTCGAGGAAATGCTCCACTTGGTGCGCGATGCAAGGCGCTGATACCTTTCGGCATCCATGACCAATCCCCTCGCCGCCGCCGACTTCTTCGCCCTCGAGGCGGGCGAGTGCCTCGATCGTCTCGAGTCGCTCATGGGCCGGCCCGACGGTCCGCCCGCGGACGAGTTTCTCCGAACCGCGCGCGTGCTGCGCGGGTCGGCCCTCATGGCCGGCCAGCAGCCGATCGCCAGGGCCGCCGCAGGACTCGAGGGGCTGGCCCGCGCGTACCGCGACGGGCACCGCGCCTGGGATCCGTCCACCCGCGAGCAGGCGACCCAGGCGGTCGAGGAGTTCCGCCTGCTGGTCCGCAGGGTGCGCGAGTGGGGGGAGGCGGATACCGCGCGAACGGTGCGACTCGGGCTCAGCCTCGAGTCGCTCGCGGGTCGTGCGCCGGGGACCGAGCCGTCTCGGGGCGCGGCCCGAGCCGCGGGGGGCGAGCTCAACACCGGCGTTCGCGCCTTCGTGGGCCGGGAGGGCGCGCTCATCGCCAGCGCACTCGACCGGGCCGCCCGTGCACTGCGTGCCTCCCCGGGCGACCGTGAGCCGCTCTACACTGTCATCCGCCGCATGCAGTCCTTGCGCGGGCTCGCCGAGCTCGGCGAGCTGGTTCCGCTGCCGGAGATCCTCGACGGCATCGAGCTGGCCGTGGGCGACCTCACGCGTCTCCACGCCCCGCCGCCAGGCGTGGACGAGGTCATGGCGGCGGCGTCCGTCGCCCTGACGCGCATCGCCCGCGACATCGCCGAGCACGGCCGTCCCGAAGCGGAGACCGACGAGACGCGGCGCTTCACCGAGCTGCTGCTACGCGCGTTCGCCGTCGAGCGGGACGTGGTCCCGATCGAATCGCTCTTCTACGCCGATGACCCCGCCCCGCTCACCCCGCCGGCCAGCCAGCCGCAGTTCGCGGCGCCGGCACCGCTCGGACCGCTCGAGCTGGTAAGCCACGGCGAGCACCTCTGTCAAAGCGCCGACCTGATTGCCGCCGCCCGCTCCGCCATCGAGCGCGACCTGCGGCTCTATCGCCTGCTGGGGACGCTCCGCTCCGCCGGGACCCCCGGCCCCGACCCGGTGGCCAGCGCGCTCGTCGTCTTTGCCCGCTCTGCGCGCGAAGCGCTGGCGGCCGGCGTTGCCGCTCGCTCCACGCCGGCCCTCGTGAGCTGCCTCCGCGAGGCTGGCGAGCTGCTTCGTGCCGTGGCCGACGCCGACGACCGGATGCTGATCTCCCGGCGCATCCTCGACGCCGCGTACCGGCTCGACGGCCTCCGTCTCGCCGAGACCACGCCGACCCACGCGCCCGCGGCGGCCTCATCCACGCCGCCGGCCCCGGTCGAGGATGCCGGCCGGATCGTACCCATCGAGTCGCTGCTCTACGACGACGTCGCGCTCGAGACGCCGCCTCCATCGCCCGTTGCGCCGGTCGCACCGATGCCGGCCGAGGCTGCCGTGGTATCGATCGAGAGCTTGGGGTACGACGAAGTGCCGATCGAGAGCCTGGCGTATGACGCGCCCAGCGGCGGCCTCGAGGGCAGCTTCTCCACCTATGACCGGCTCCGACGGGAGCGCGGCGCGGAGCCGGCCTCGCTCGAGACACTCGTCGGCCGCGCGCTGGCGGCGACCACGCCTGCCGCGGCCGACCCCGAGACCGTCACGATCGAGATCGGCACGCTCGTCTATCGCGGCCGGGCCGCGCTCGAGCGCGCCAACGCCGTCCGGCAACAACTGGCCGACGAGCTCGCGCGCAACGGCGGCCTCGAATCCATCCAGCCGCTCCTGCAGGAGCTGCTCGACCTCGTCCCGCTGGCGCTTGCCGACTCCTGAGCCCCCATCCGGCGGCGGCCGGCGCCTCATCTCCGCCGCCATCGGCGTGGCGCTCGCCGGCCTGCTGCTGGTCTGGGCGCTCCGGGGCGTCCACCTGTCGGAGGTGATGGTCCATCTCCGGAACGCCCGCCCTGCCCCGCTCCTCGCCGCCGTCGTCATCGCCACTCTGACCTACCCGCTCCGCCTCGTGCGCTGGCGCCTGCTGCTGAGGGATGCCGACGGCGGGCCGCTGCCCGCGACCCCGCTCTGGCACGCCGTCGCCATCGGGTTCATGGCGAACAACATCCTCCCGTTCCGCGCGGGGGAAGTGGTACGGCTCCTGGCCGCCTCCCGCCTCGCGGGGGTCCGGTTCAGCAGCGCGCTCTCCTCGGTCGCCGTCGAGCGGATCTTTGACGGACTGACCGTGGTCGCGCTGATGAGCGCGGCGCTGCTCGCGTCGGACCTGCCGCCGGACGTCGCCGTGGGCGGAGTGCCGGTGCGGCATGCCGCGCAGGCCGCCGGCGCGATGGGCGTGGCCGCGCTCGTCGCGGCGCTCCTCGTCGTGGCCTTTCCGCTCGGCGCGGAGCGCCTGGTGCGCCGGATCTTGCCCGCCGGCCGGCTGACCGAGCGACTGGTGGCCCTGATCGAGGGCCTCCGCCACGGCCTGTCGGTGCTCCGCTCCCCGGCCCTGCTGGCCGGCACCGTCGCCTGGTCCCTGATCCTCTGGCTCACCAACGCCTTCGCGTTCTTCGTGGCGTTCAAGGCGTTCGGCATCCCGGTGGGGTTTCTCGGGGCCCTGATGCTGCAGGGGATCCTGGTCTTCGGGATCTCGGTGCAGCTGACCCCGGGGTTCGTCGGGCAGTTCGAGGCCGCGATCGTGGCCGGGCTGGCGCTGTATCGCGTCCCCAACGCCCTGGCCTCGTCCTACGCGATCGCCTTCCACGCCACGACCTTCGTGCCGATCGTCCTGCTCGGCGCCTGGTCGCTCGTTCGCACGCCGCTCGCCTTGCGCGACCTCCGGGCGCCGTCACGTCCATGACCCCCAGCGCCTGCACGGCACAGGCCCCGGCGAAGCTCAACCTTTTCCTCCGCGTCCTCGCGAAGGAGGCGGACGGCTTCCACGGGCTGGAGACGCTCTTCTGCCTCGTGAGCCTGGCGGATACGCTGCGGGTCGAGCGACGCGAGGGGCGCGACGTGACGATCGAGGTGACGGGAGCGGACCTCGGGCCGCCAGCCGACAACCTGGCGGTCCGCGCCGCCGAGCTGGTGCTCGATGCCACCGGACGGCGCTTCGGCGTCCACCTGAGCCTCACGAAGCGCATTCCGGCGCGTGCCGGGCTCGGAGGCGGCTCCAGCGATGGCGCCGCGGCCCTGCACGCCACCAACCTGCTGGCCAACGGCGCGGTGCCGCGGCACGAGCTGCTCCAGTTCGCGGCCCGGCTGGGTAGCGACGTGCCCTTCTTCGCCTCCGGCGCGCCCCTCGCGCTGGGGTGGGGACACGGCGAGCGCCTGCTCCGGCTCCCCCCGCTGCCGAGCGCGCCGGCCCTGCTCGTGACGCCGAATGTGGGGGTAGGCACCGCCGACGCCTATGGCTGGGTCGATGCCGCACGGCAGTCGTCCGGCCGCCGCGGTGCCGTGGCGCTCGACCTGGACGCGCTGGCCGGTTGGGGCGATGTCGGCCGGATGGCAGGCAACGACTTCGAGTCGCCGGTGTTCCAGCGCCTGCCCGAGATCCGCGCCGCCTTCGAGGCGCTCGCCGGCACCCGCCCGCTCGTCTGCCGCATGAGCGGTTCGGGCTCGACCCTGTTTGCGGTCTACCGCTCGGCCCGCGACCGCGACGACGCCAGCATGATGCTGGGGCGCAAGCACGGCCGGGTGGACGCGATCCAGACGCTGGCGGCGCCCCTCCCGCCGCCCGAATTCGACGCCTGACGCCCGGCCGGCTCGGTTTACGGTGTGCGCGTTCCAGTTTACGTTTTCATCACTGGCCCTTCGTCCAACGGCAGGACAGCGGACTTTGGATCCGTTAATGGTGGTTCGAATCCACCAGGGCCAATTGAAGTTACGATTCCCGAGATGGCGGATAGTACCTAAAAGTAGAAGCTCGTGACCTCGACCTTTACATCGAGAAAGTCTGGAACCGTATCGCCGTTATAGGGGATGCGGCACTACGCCGCTCAGCCCCTTTATTCTATGAGCCGACACCGGGGAAGCTGCGCTTCCTGGCAGCGCCGCTTCAGTTTGCGAGGCCCAGATAGTGACCGAGTCGAAGCTCAAAGTCCCGTCCATGTTCGGCCGCCAGCTTTCCAATTCTGGGACGTCGCGCCTTGAAGCCTGGCCACGCCAGCGACCTGCTGTACTCCGCGTAGGCGGCAAGAAAATCCGCGTCAGTTGGCAGCGTCGCGCGGTTTACTTGGGCCTTCGCACCAGCCAACGCCTGCTTGTCGAAACCGCACAGCCGGGCTGCCAGGGTCTCCACAAAGGAGTCGAGTTCACGGTCCGGCAGCGCACGGGTCACCCACCCAAAACGTTCGGCAACCTCGGCGCTGTAATCCTGACTGCTCAGGATGGCTTCCAGCGCCCGATCCCGGCCGATCAGCCGTGGCAGCCTTTCGCTGCCGCCCCCACCCGGCAGGATCCCTGTGCCCACCTCCGGCTGCCCGAACTGCGCCTTCTCGCTACTCGCATAGCGTAGGTCGCACGCCAGCGTGAACTCGTTCCCACCACCCCGCGTACGACCTTGGATGCACGCAATGCTGATGACAGGTGATTTGCTCAGCCGCAACACCAGATCGACCCAGGTGGGCAACGGTGGATCGGTCGCCTCCATGGGGAAATTTTGCGCTTGGCCCAGATCGAAGTGATTCAGGAAGAAGCCTTCGGTGACGCTTTTGAACAGGAGAACCTTGACCTGCTGGTCACCGTCCATTTCCTGCACCACCGAATGTAGGGCGGACACCATCTCCGGCACTACCAAGTTGAAGGGCGGGTTGGCGAACGTCACCTGCCACAGTCGAGGCGTGCGCTTCTCCAGCTTGATCGGGCTCGAACTCATGCTCATCGTGTTTCCTGTATCTGACTGGTATGTTACCCGCGCGGATGCCGGCAACATGTGCGGCAGCGTGGCCGCAGCAACTGCGACAGAAAGGAACTCTCGGCGAGTGACGCCTGGCTCGGGCGACAAAGCTTCGGTCGTAGTGTTCATGTAGCTATCCTGTTCAGAATAAGTGTTGACTTCCGCCGCGAAGGCCTGTCGGCAGCCAGAAGAGGTGGAACCTGCAAGGTCGATGGCCGCGAGCAAGGTGCCATTTAGTACCTAACTGGTACCTAGACTCCGTGGATCAAGGCAATTCTGGATGGTGCTGAATGAACGATTGAGGTGACGTAAGTGAATACTGGAGGTTGACTAACACAATTCAATGGTTTTGAATGGCTTGAGTCTAGGCGCCCTTTGGATCCGCGAATGGTGGTTCGAATCCACCAGGGCCAATTGGACTTACGATTCCCTGCCCCAGTCTTCGTGCACCGGGCCGGCCCCTAGCCGCTACCGGCCCAATCGCCGGGGTTGCAGCGCCACCGCACCCATCGCCTGTTCATCGACTTCTGGCATCGCTCCTGCAGCGTGGTGGTGTCGACCCAACCGCGCTGGGGCGAGGCTGGGCGCCGCAACGCGCAACGCCAGATTTGCGGTGATCCTCCAGCCGGTGTCGCCGGCCCAACGGACCGCTGGTCGAATGAGGAGTGGCACCATGAATCAACAAGCGGCCATGCATACTCGCTCCCTGGCGGATCTGCGATCGGAACGGGTGCGAACGGAGCTCTCGCGGCTGATGGAGACGCTGCGGGTGAGAGGTCGGCTCGGGGTCACGAACAATGACGTGGAGCGCTGGATTGCGAGCAAGAGGTTCTTCTTCATTCTGGCCATCGGCCGATCCGGGACCACGTTCCTGGCGCATCTGCTGAACATCGCCGACAACGCGGCCGTGTTTCACGAGCCGGCCGTCAGCGACATCGACGCCTACCGGCGCGCGTTCTTCAGCCCGCAGGACGCCGAGCGCTACATCGCGTCGTTTCGGAAGAAGGAAATGTATCTGCGGGCCAGGACGAAGGACGTCAGCGTCTACGGGGAGGTCAACTCACTGCTCCGCCGTCACGTGCAGGCCTTGCAGCACCACTTTCCCGCGGCTGGATTTCTGCACATGGTGCGGGACGGACGCAACGTTGTCCGAACCATGATGTCCACGGACGCCCTGCGGCCAGGAGACATGTGGACGTGGTGGCTGAGGCCGCACGCATCCGACCCGTACTTCGCCCAGTGGCCCACGATGGATCGGTTTGCCAAGCTGTGCTGGTACTGGCGGGTGGAGAATCACCACCTCCGCACCCACATCGGCAACACGGTCAGGTTCGAGGAGGTCACCCGCGACTATGACTGCTTCGAGCAACGGATCCTGCGGCCGTTCGGTCTCGTCATGTCGCCAACCGTCTGGCAGCAGCAGTCGGGTGTCCAGCGCAATGCCACGACCACCTACGCGATACCTCACTGGCGCGAGTGGGATGCCCAGCATACCCGAACGTTCGAGACGATCTGCGGCGATGAGATGAAGGCCAACGGGTATCTGGCGTGACTGCCGGAGCGGGGACGCCCATGACCCGGCCCACGGTGACTGTCCTGATCGCCGTTCGCGATGGCGCACCGACCATCGGGGTGTGTCTGGACGCGATCGCGGGTCAATCGTACCCGGCGACCTCCATCAAGGTCATCGATGACGCGAGCACCGATGACACCGCCAGGCGGGTTCGGGAGCGCCGGGATCCGGCCATCGAACTCATCGAGCTCGCCGAGAACGTGGGACCAGCCGAGGCACGCAACCTGGCGCTGAGGCGGGTGACGACCGACTACATCTGGATCGTGGACGCCGATTGCGTCCCGATGCCGGATTGCCTGGCGAAACTGTGCGCCGTCCTTGGCCTCGGACCCGGCGATCGGCATCGTCGGTGGTCCCAATCCGCAGAACCCGCGAACCGTCACCTACGCAGCCGCCGCATTCGATTTCTCCAACCGCTACTTGGTGGATCCGGCGGCGCCCCCCACCGACGTACCCTATGTCGTGGGCGCCAACATGCTGATCCGCCGCGCGGTCATCGACCAGGTCGGCTCCTACGATTCGAGCCTCCGCATTGCCGAGGACTTCGATCTCTGCGTGCGGGCGCGCCAGGCCGGCTGGCGCGTGCTGTTCGAGCCGCGGGCGGTGTCGGAGCATCGCCATCCCCGGTCCACCGTCGCCAGCTACTTGCGGTACCAGTACAAGATCGGCCGATATGGCTGCCGCTTTCGCGTGAAGCACCGCGCCGCCGTCCCGTTCGGCCGCTGGTATCCGACAACGCCCGCACGGGCGGTGGTGCTGGCGCCGGTGTACGTCACGATGGCGCTCGGGCGGATCGTGACCAAGAACGTGGCGGTCGGCGCGATCCGCCCGCTGCTCTGGTACCTCCCGCTCATCGCGTTCGGCCAGTGCTGGGTCGTCGCGGGCGTCATCCGCGGGCTCTCCGACCTGAAGAGCCGGTAGGTCGTCCCGCGCCCCGCGGCGGTGCCCGTCCGCCTTCCGCCCGCGTGCACCCGCAGCCGACCCGCCACCCCGGATTCAGCGGCCGAACATTTCCTGCAGAATCGTGTTGGCCGCCTGCTCCCAGTTCTTCTGAGGGGCCGTCGATAGGCAGAAGGCCGAGGCGCGCTCCAGCTTGTCGGGAGCCTGGAGCAGGTCGATGACGGTAGCCGCGATGTCCTGGGTATCGCGGGGGTCCACCAGCCAACCGGATGCTCCATCCTCGATGGCGTCGGGGATGCCGCCGCTCCGGCCGCCAACCGACGGGAGGCCGCAGGCGCCAGCCTCCAGGAACACCAGACCGAACCCCTCCACATCCGGCGGCTCCTCGCGGGACAGCATCACGAACAGGTCGGCCACGTTGTAGAGGTCGACGATGTCCGACAGGTCCAACCGGCCTAGAAAGCGGACCTGCGGCTGCAGGCCCAGGCGGGCGGTCAGCGCTTCCAGGCGGGGCCGGTCCGGACCGACGCCGACCACCACGTACGTGGCGTCAGGAACGGCGCGAAGGATCGCGGGCAGCGACTCCAGCATCCGATCCACCCCCTTGTACGGATAGAGGCGGGTGACGGTGAGGAGGAGTCGTTCGCCGTGGGGCTTGTACTTTGCCCGGACGGGCGCAGTCGACGCCAGCTTCCTGAAGATCCCGGGGTTCACGCCGTTGTTGACGGTGATGACCCGGTGCGCATCCGCGGCGGTCTCGTAGATGACCGCCTGCCGGGTGTAGTGGCTCACGGGGAAGACCTTCTCCGCCTCCTGAAAGACCCTCCGCTTCAGCCCACCCGCCAGGACGGTCCGCACGCTGTTCTTGACGGTCGTGAAGTCCTTGAACACCTCCGTCCCGTGCGCCGCGACGAAATACGGAATGGATGTGCCCCTGAGCGCCCAGCGGGCCGCCGCACCATCGGGCAGCCACATGAGGCAGAAGACGGCATCGGGCGGCTCCAGGCGCATCAGGCGCCGCAAGGTCCGGGCGAAGAGGGGGAAGGTGAGCAGTGCGCTCGCCGGCGTGCTGATGCGGGTGACGGTGTACGGGAGGTGCCGATCGAACTCCTCCATGCCGGGCAGCTGGCGGCTGACCACGTGGACCCGCGCGCACTTGCTGAACTGGAGCGCCAGCTCGTGGCCGTAGTTGGCCACGCCTCCCAAGGCGGGCTTGAAGTCGTAGGCGGGGATCAGGATGGTTCGTTCGTTCATGGTCCGTTCGGGGTGGCACCGCGCGAGCGGGCGAATGAGGGCGGCCCGGCAATCTAAGCACCCGGGTCCCGGAAACACTGCCGCCGGGCAGACATCGCCCGGCGGCAGTCATGCGTTCACGGAAGGCGTCCTAGGGAACGGGCGTCGCCTCGACCGTGATGACCAGGTCGTTGAAGTCGGGCTCGTTCGGGCCGACGAAGCCGTCGTCGAACGAGAGCGTCCATCCGTCTTCGAACGTCCCCGTGACCTGGAGCTGCGGGGTGCTTGCGCCGGCGACACCGGTCAGCACTTCCGCGAGCAGATCGGTGCCGGCGGCATAGGCCGCACCGTTGTTGAGGGTGAAGGAGCTGCCGACCGCCGGACTCACGGGCGAGAAGCAGCCGTCGGTGAACAGAGTGTCGACCGCCGGCGCAGTGATGACGAACGTGTTGCCGTGCGCCTCGCAGCTCTCGCTCGTGAGCGTAACCACGACGGTCGCGGCCTGATCGAGGTGAAGGGCGCAGGCGACGTTATCGCATTCCAGCGTCGCCGCGGGCGACACGCGAACCTGCCGGGTGGCCTGGCTGACCGCACCGTCGCTCGTGGCGACGAGGGTGATCGTGAACGTGGTCGGCGTGTCCACGTCGTACAGAACCGGGTCCGGATCCTCGTCCGTGCTGGTCTGGCCATCGCCGAAGGTCCAGAGGTAGGTCGTCGTCACGCCGGTGGCCGTGGTGTTGTTCGTCAGCGTGCAGGTGGGGCCGGTGCACGTGGCCTCGAAGTCGGCTTCCACGGTGGCGGAGGGGGCCGTCACGGTGATGGACTGCGCGGCACTGGTGGTGCTGCTGCCGTCGTTGTCCGTGGCGGACACGGTCACGCTGTAGGTGCCGGCGGCGGCGTAGGTGTGATTGGGGGCGGCGCCGGTGCCGTCCTGCGAGTCGCCGAAGTCCCAGCTGCGCGAGGCGATGGTGCCGTCCGCGTCGGTGCTCTGGTCGGTGAACGAGCAGGTGAGGTTGGTACACTCGAACGTGAACGCAGCGGTCGGCGCCGTGTTGTCGGGGCCGTTGCCGCCATCGCTGCCGCACGCCGCGATCAGTGCCGCGCCGGCGACCAGGGTAAAGACACGCGAAGAGCGCATAGTGTAGGTTCCAAGCCCCGAGTGGAGGTAGGGTGTTGCGTGGGAACACGGCCGTGCTGGTATCTCGACCGCCGACCGAGGAGCCAGAGCCGTGCCAACCAGGCGATGTCGTGTTTCGCGACAGCTCTCTCGGCGGCAAAGCGAGAAGGTGCAACGACCTAGTCCGTGGAGCCCCAAAATCTGACAGCGAGGCGCCAGCTCCTCAGGTGTGGCGAAATCGCCATGGAAGCCTCAGGAATCTGGGGCATTGCGGCGGCTCCGTCGAGTGGCCGCCTCAGCCCGAGCCGGCGAGCGACCCCAGGTTGACGCGCCCCAGGTGGCCTAACTATTTTTGCGGGCTGTAATTATGACGGACCTCTCGCTCTCTCGCAGCCAGATGCTGCTCCTGAGCGGCTCGGGCAATCGCGCCCTCGCCGAGGAGGTGGCCGCCCACCTCGGGCAGCCCCTCTGCCAGGTCACGCTTCGGCGCTTCGCCGACGGCGAGCTGTTCGTCAAGATCGACGAGAACGTCCGCGGCCGGGATGTCTACATCATCCAGCCGACCAATCCGCCCGCCGAGAACATGATGGAGCTGCTGCTCCTCATGGACGCGGCCCGGCGGGCCAGCGCGGCCCGGGTCACCGCCGTCATCCCGTACTTCGGGTATGCCCGGCAGGACCGCAAGGACCAGCCCCGCGTGGCCATCAGCGCCAAGCTCATGGCCAACATGGTCAGCATGGCGGGCGCGGACCGGGTGCTGGCGATGGACTTCCATCAGCACCAGCTCCAGGGGTTCTTCGACCTGCCGGTCGACCACCTGTACGCGGCCCCGGTGTTCGTGAGCCACTTCCGGCAGAAGCAGCTCCACGATCTGGTGGTGGTGGCGCCCGACGTCGGCTCGGCCAAGATGGCCCGCGGCTTCGCCAAGCGGCTCAACGCCTCGCTCGCGATCATCGACAAGCGCCGGCCGTCGGCCAACGTCGCCGAGGTGCTCAACGTCGTCGGTGAAGTGGGCGACCGGGACTGCCTCATCCCCGACGACATGATCGACACCGCGGGGACGATGGCCGAGGCGGTGACGGCGCTCAAGCGGCTCGGCGCGCGCGACATCTACTGCTGCGCCACCCACGCCCTGCTGTCCGGCCCCGCGGTGGACCGGCTGATGGCGTCGCCGGTCAAGGAAGTGGCGGTCACCAACACGATCTCGATTCCGCCCGAGCGGCGGTTCGACCGCCTCAAGGTGCTCTCGATCGCCGGCCTGCTGGCCAAGGCGATCGGCTACACGCACAGCGACCAGTCGGTGAGCTCGCTGTTCGACTGACGCTTCACGGACGCTCCACGCGAAGGATCGGACCATGGCACAGCAGGCGAATCTCCAGGTGGCCTCCCGCACCGCGACCGGCAAGGGCGCGGCCCGCTCGCTCCGGCGCGACGGCAAGATCCCCGGCGTCATCTACGGGCACGGACGCGAGGCCGAGGCGGTGGCCATCGACACCGCCGCGCTCGCCAAGACCTTGCTGGGGGTCAGTGCCGCCACCACGATCCTCGACGTCGCCATCGACGGCCGCGCGCCGGTCAAGGCCCTGATCCGCGAGATCCAGCGCGACTCGCTCCGGCCCGCCGAGATCATCCACCTCGACCTGTACGAGGTCCGGAGCGACGAGGAGATCACTCTCGAGGTGCCGATCCGCCTGATCGGCATCCCCGACGGCGTCCGGAACTTCGGCGGCGTGCTCGACCACGTGCTGCGCGACCTCGAGATCGAAGTGTTGCCCAGCAACATCCCCGAGCACGTCGACCTCGACGTCACCGCGCTCACGATCGGGCACTCGCTGTTCGTCCGCGACCTGAAGGTCGAGAACGCCCGCGTGCTCAACGATCCCGACACGCCGATCTGCACCGTCGTGGCGCCGCGGACCGAGGAGGCGCCGGCCGTCGTCGAGGAGGCCGTGACCGCCGAGCCGGAGCTCATCCGGAAGCCGAAGGCCGAGGACGAGGACGAGACCGAAACCAAGGCCTGACCTCTGCGTGCCATCGTGGGGCTGGGGAACCCCGGCCCGGAGTACGACGAAACCCGGCACAACGCCGGGTTTCGATTGGCGGACCACCTGGCCGCGCGCTGGCGGCTCGGCAGCTTTGCCCGCGGACCGCAGGCACGCCAGGCCGAGGGAACGGTCGATGGGTGCGCCGTGGTGGTGCTGAAGCCGCAGACCTACATGAACCGGAGCGGCGCGGCTCTCGCGCCGCTCCGCGCGCGTGAAGGGTTCGACCCCGCCGCCGATCTCCTCATCCTGGTGGACGACGTCGCCCTGCCGGTGGGCAAGTTCCGCCTGCGGGGGGCCGGCTCGGCCGGCGGGCACAATGGGCTCAAGAGCGTCGAGGGCGCACTCCAGCGGCAGGACTACGCCCGGCTCCGGATCGGCGTCGGGCCGGTGCCCGACGGGCTTACCGAGCTCGCCGACTTCGTGCTCGGACCGTTCGAGCCCGAGGAGCGGCGCGCAATCGGCGAGCTGCTCGAGCCGATGTCGGAGGCCGTCGAGTGCTGGCTCGCCGAAGGCATCGAGCGGGCGATGAGCCGGTTCAACCGGTGACGGCCCGCGCACTCTTACCCCGGACCCTATCGTCGTGCTGAGACTCGGCATCGTCGGCCTGCCCAACGTGGGCAAGTCCACGCTCTTCAACGCGCTGACCGCCGCCAAGGCGCTGGTGGCGAACTACCCGTTCGCCACGATCGAACCCAACACCGGCATCGTGCAGGTGCCCGACCCGCGGCTGGACGACCTGGCGCGGATCGTGGAGCCCGAGCGCACCGTGCCGGCGGTGGTCGAGTTCGTGGACATCGCGGGTCTGGTGAAGGGGGCGAGCGAGGGCGAGGGGCTGGGCAACCAGTTTCTGGCCAACATCCGTGAGGTGGACGCCATCGTGCACGTCGTCCGCTGCTTCGAGGACGACGACATCCAGCACGTGATGGGCGGCGTGGATCCGGTGCGCGACCGCGAGATCATCAACATCGAGCTCGGCCTCGCCGACCTGGCCAGCGTCGAGAAACGCCTGGACAAGACGGCCCGCACCGCCAAGTCGGGCGACGCGCAGGCCAAGCTCGAGGCCCGCGTGCTGGAGGCCGTCCGCGACGCGCTGGCCGCAGGCCGCCCGGCCCGCGCCGTGACGCCCACGGAGGAGGAGACGCCCGCCTACCGCAGCTTCAACCTGCTGACGGCCAAGCCGGTGCTCTATGCCGCCAACGTGGCCGAGCACGAGATCATGGCGGGCAACGCCCACATCGAGGCGCTCCGGGGCGCGCTGGCCGCCGATCGCGAGACCGCCGAGATCGTTCCCTTTTCCGCCAAGGTCGAAGCCGAGCTCGCCGAGCTCGCCCCGGAGGATCGGGCCGAATTCCTCGAGTCCCTCGGCCTCACGGAGTCGGGCCTCGACCGGCTGGCACACGCCGCCTACCACCTGCTCGGTCTCCAGAGCTACTTCACGGCCGGCGAAAAGGAAGTCCGGGCCTGGACCATCCACCGCGGGGATCGCGCCCCCGTCGCTGCGGGGGTGATCCACTCCGACTTCGAGAAAGGCTTCATCCGGGCGGAGACCGTGGCCTACGAGGACTTCGTCCGGGTCGGAGGCTGGAAGCCGGCCCGCGAGCTGGGCCTATCCCGGGCGGAGGGCAAGGAGTACGTGGTTCGGGACGGCGACGTCATGCTCTTCCGTTTCAGCAGCTGACCGCCTAGCTTCCCGCCTCACAAACCATCCTCCTCGGCGCCCACACCGGCCCGGGGCGACCTAGACCGAAGGAAGGTGTCATGACCCGTCAGTACGAGGTGGTCTATATCTTCGACAGTGCGCTCGAAGAGGCCGCCATCAACGAGCGCCTCGCGCGCTTCCACGCTCTCATCCAGCAGCCCGGCGCCGAGGCTCCCCAGGTCAATCACTGGGGCAAGCGGTCGCTCGCCTATCCCATCAAAAAGCACGAGACCGGCTACTACGTCGTCGCCAGGTTCGACGCCGAGGCCACGGCCCTGCCCGAGTTCGAGCGCGCCATCAAGCTCGACGACGGCGTGATGCGGTTCCTCGTCGTCGTGAACGAGGGCGCCCAGCCCGTGCCCGTGACTGCGGGCAAGAGCGACGAGGAGGACGACGAATGAGGCGGCCGCAGAAGACCTGCGCCATCTGCGAGAGCGGCGTGCGGGTCGTGGACTTCAAGGATGAGCGCACGCTGTCCCGGTTTCTGACCGAGCGCGGCAAGATCCTGCCGAGCCGGCTGTCGGGCACCTGCGCCCGGCACCAGCGCCAGCTGAGCACCGCCATCAAGCGGGCCCGCCAGCTGGCCCTGCTGCCGTACATCAAGGGCTTCGTCGGCTGAGCTCTCCGCGACCGGCGGGCTGGGGACAGGTGCTGGCGCTGGCCGGCTACGTGCTCCTCGCCCCGCCGGTGTTCGTGTTCGGGCCGCTGGCCGGGCTGCTGCTCGTCTCGCGGCCCGGCACGATGCGGGAGTGGGCCTATCTGCTGGTGGCCGGGGTCTGGACGATGCTCTGGCTGCAGCAGCTGGGCGGGCTCGGGGCGCAGGTCACCCGGGCGGGCGCCGTCCTGCTCATCGGCACGTTCCTGGCGCTCACGCTGTGGCAGCCCTCGAACGCGGTCGGCCGGGCGCTGGCGGCCACGGCGGCCGCGGGCGTGGCGCTCGTCGTGTGGATGCGCGGGCTCGGGATCGGATGGGCCCAGCTGGTGAGCGGGGTCGACCACGACCTCTCGGCCTACCAGACCTCGATCCGTGACCAGTGGCGCAACGCCGGCGCGCCGCAGGAGCTGATCGATCAGACCACGGCCATCATGCACTCGGCGTCCCAGCTCTACCCCGCCCTGCTCGCGCTCGCCGGCATCGCGGGACTCCGGCTCGCCTGGGCGTGGTACCACCGGCTCGCGGTGCGCCCGCTGGGATCGCCGCCGGCGCCGTTCCGGACGTTTGTCTTCAACGACCAGCTCGTCTGGGGCTGGGTGGGCGCGGCGGCGCTGGTGTTGATTCCGGTGCCGGAGCCATGGCGGCTGGTGGGCGCCAACCTGCTGCTGGTGCTGGGCGTGCTGTACGCGGCCCGGGGGCTCGCCGTGGTGGTCACACAGTCGGGTGGGATCGCGGGGCCGGTCGGCGCGGCGCTGACCCTGGTGGCCGTGTTGGTGTTGCCGTTCGTCGTCGGGGGCCTGACGCTGCTCGGGCTGGCCGACACCTGGCTAGATTTCCGGCGTCGGCTGTCGCCGCCGGCCAAAAGAGGAACCGATCGATGACTGACGTGATCCTGCGCGAGGACGTGAAGTCGCTCGGCAAGGCCGGCGAGCTGGTCCGGGTCAAGCCGGGCTACGCGCGCAACTATCTCCTGCCCCGCGGGCTGGCGTTCGAGGCCACCGAGGGCAACAAGAAGCGGATCGCGGCCGAGACCCGGGCCCGGGGCGCCCGGGACCAGGCCGAGCGCACCGAGGCCGAGCGGATTGCGGCCACCCTTGGCGCGATCGCGCTGACGCTGACCGGGAAGGCCGGCGAGGAAGGCAAGCTGTTCGGCTCGATCACGGCGCAGGACATCGCCGATGCCCTGGCGGCCAAGGGGCACCAGGTGGACCGGCGCAAGATCGAGCTCGAGCATCCGATCAAGACCATCGGCCATCACACCGTGGGGGTGCGCCTGCACTCCGAGGTCCGTGCCGAGGTGCACGTCTCGGTCGTCGCGGAGTAGTCCGCGCCCGATGACAGTCGGGACCGCTCCCCGATGACGGTCGGCATCGCCTACGTCGACGGACCGCGGCTCGCGCGCTCCCTGTTCGCCGCCGCCGACTGGGTGGCCGCGGGGCGGGAGGAGATCAACCGGATCAACGTTTTTCCGGTTCCCGACGGCGATACCGGAACCAACTTCAGCCTCACCCTCCGCGCCGTCGCCGACGCCCTCCGGGCGCTCGGCGACGCGCCGCTTCCGGACACCGCGCGCACCATGGCGCGGGCCGCCGTGCTCGGCGCCAGGGGCAACTCCGGGATGATGCTCGCCCACTTCCTCATGGGCTTCGCCGAGTCCCTCGGCGACCGTCCGACGGCCACGACGGGGGACGTGGCCCGGGGCCTCCGCCTGGGCGCCGACCGGCTCTACGAGTCGCTCGACGATCCGCGGGAGGGAACGATCCTGACGGTCGCGCGGGAGGCCGCCGCCGCCGCCGAACGCGCCGCCGCCGAAACGGCCGACATCGGCGAGTTCATGCGGCGGCTGCTGGCCGAAGGCGAGCGTGCCCTCGCGCGGACGCCCGAGCTCATGGCCGTGCTGAAAGAGGCCGGGGTGGTGGACGCGGGCGGCAAGGGCTTCGTCCGGATGCTCGAGGGGGTCGTCCGCTACATCGAGGGCGACCCCATCCTGCCGCTCGCGGACGCCAACGGATCGAACGGCTCGAGGGTACAGGTCCCGGCAGCGGCCATCGAGATCGCCGCCGAGCGCGACTTCCAGTTCTGCACCGAGGTGCTGGTCCGGGGCGAGCAGCTGCCGCCGGCCAACGAGGTCCGGGCGGCGATGCACGGCTTCGGCGGGTCGGTGGTCGTCGCCGTCATGTCGGACATCCTCAAGATTCATGTGCACACCGACACCCCGGAGGCCGTCTTTAGCTATGCGGCTCGGTGGGGACGGGTGGAGACCACCAAGGCGGACGACATGCGAGCCCAGCACCGGCGGCTCGCCCACGCCGACCGGCGGCCCGTCGCGGTGGTCACCGACAGTTCGGCCGATCTGGCCGACAGCGTGCTCGACCGGCACCACATCGCCATGGTGCCGCTGCAGGTGGTCTTCGGCACCGAGACGTTCCGCGACCGGGTCGAGCTCCGGCCCGCGGAGTTCTACCGGCGGCTGCGCGCCGCCCGCGAGCTCCCGACCACGTCGCAGCCGGCGCCGGCCGAGTTCGTCCGGGTGCTCCGCGATGCCCGGGCCGAAGCCGACGAGGTGGTCGCCGTGCTGCTCTCGGGCAGCCTGTCGGGCACCTACGCCTCGGCCCAGGCCGCGGTGCGGGCGGCGGGCATCTCGGGCGTGCACGTGGTGGACAGCCGCTCAGCCTCGCTCGGCGTCGGGATGCTGGCGCTCCGGGGCGCCGAGCTCGCCGAGGCCGGCTGGCCGGGCGCCGAGATCGCGGTCGAGCTGGAGCGGGTGCGCGGCCAGGCAGGCATGCTGCTGACGGTCGACCGGTACGACAACCTGCTGCGGTCGGGCCGGGTCTCTCGCGGCAAGGCGTGGATCGCCGGGATGCTGGACGTGAAGCCCATCCTGTCCCTCGACCAGGCCGGACGGGTCGTTCCGGTGGACCGGGTGCGCGGCCGCGACCAGCTGGTGCCCCGGGTGCTCGCGCTGCTCGAGAAGCGGCTCACGCCCCGCCCGCGCGTGGTGCGGTTCGGGGTCGTGCACACCGAAGCGCCGGAGATGGCCGAGCGGGTACGCACGGCACTGGTGGCGGCGTACCAGCCCCGGGACTGCTTCGTCACTCTCGCGACCGGGGTGCTGGGCACCCACGTGGGCGAGGGTGCGTGGGCCATCTTTTACCAGATCGAGGACGGCACCCCCGCCCGGCTCGACGCCGCCAACGCGGGGAGGGAAGGATCAGCACGCATGCAGCAACGGATCGCCCGGTGACGCCCCGGATTCCCGAGGCGCTGCGCCTGGCGCTGGACGCCATCCAGGACCTGAAGGGCAGCCAGCTCGTGGTACTCGACTTGCGTGGACTGACCGATGCTACCGATTTCTTCGTGATTGCGTCCGGAACTTCGGACGCCCATGTCCGCGGCATCGCCGAATCGGTCATGGAGAAGCTCGACCGGAGGGGCCATCATACACATCACGTGGAAGGCCTGACGAGCGGCCGCTGGGTGCTGCTCGACTTCGTGGATTTCGTGGTCCACCTGTTCCACCCGGAGACGCGCTCCTTCTATCAGCTCGAGCGGCTCTGGGACGACGCACCGGAGCTCTTGATCAGCTCCACCTAGGCTGAGGTCGCCATGCTTCGACGCATCGCTCCGGTCCTGCTCGCCTGCCTGGTGAGCGCACCCGGCTTCCTGTCCGCCCAGTATTTCGGTCGGAACAAGGTCCAGTACTCGAAGTTCGATTTCAAGATCATCCAGACCGAGCACTTCGACGTCTACTACTACGACAGCGAGCGCATCGCCGCCATGGACGGCGCCCGCATGGCCGAGCGCAACTACGCGCGGCTCTCGAAGGTCCTGAACCACGAGTTCCGCGAGCGGAAGCCGATCATCCTGTACGCCTCCGGGTCCGACTTCCAGCAGACCAACGCCACCGAAGTGGGCGGCGAAAGCACCGGCGGCGTCACTGACTTCGCGCGCAACCGCGCCGTCATGCCGTTCACCGGCGCCTACGCCGACTTCGAGCACGTCCTGACGCACGAGATGGCGCACCAGTTCCAGTACGACATCTGGTCGCGTGGCCGGGCGGGCGCGGGGATCAATACGCTGATCGCGATCGCGCCGCCGCTCTGGTTCGCGGAAGGCATGGCCGAGTACCTCTCGCTCGGCCCGATCAACGCCGAGACGGCGATGTGGCTGCGGGACGCGTCGCTCGAGGGCAAGCTGCCGACCATCGAGCAGATGACGGCCGATCCCTACGAGTACTTCCCCTATCGCTTCGGCCACGCCTTGTGGTCCTACGTCGGCGAGCGCTGGGGCGACGAGGCCGTGGGGGCCATCCTCAAGGCCACGCTCAGCGGCGGGGTCGAGCCGGCGTTCCGGCGGACCATCGGTCTGAGCCTCGAGCAGCTGTCCGAGCAGTGGCGGGACGCGGTGCAGAAGCGCTATCTCCCCGAGATCGGGGCGCGGGCCAAGGCGCGGGCCGTGGCCGACGAGATGCTCACCGAGAAGCGCTCCGATGGCACGCTCCACCTGGCGCCCGCGCTGTCGCCCGACGGGTCGCAGGTGGCGTACTTCAGCGAGAAGGACTTCTACTTCGTCGATCTTTACCTCGCCAACGGCGAGACCGGCGAGGTCAAGCGCCGCATCCTCAAGTCGGGCGTGAGCAGCAACTACGAGACGTACCGCTTCATCAATTCGCAGGCCAACTGGTCGCCCGACGGCAAATACCTGGCCTTCGCCGCCAAGCGCGGTCCGCGCGACGACATCGTCATCGTCGACGTGGCCCGCAACAAGCAGGTGGGCCGCATCCAGCTCAAGTTGAGCGGGGTGACGACCCCGTCCTGGAGCCCGGACGGGAAGGAGCTGGTGTTCACGGGCTACGACGGCGGCCTCAGCGACCTGTTCACGGTCAACCGCGACGGATCGAACCTCCGCCGGCTCACCTCCGACAAGTACGGCGACCTGCATCCCGTCTGGAGTCCCGACGGGAAGACCATCGCCTTCGCCACCGACCGCGGGCCGCGGACGGACTTCAAGACGCTCGCGTTCAGCAATTTCCGGATCGCGCTGTACGACCTGGCCACCGGCACCGTCCGGGTGCTCGACCACATGGACCAGGGCAAGAACGTGAGCCCGCAGTGGGCGCCGGACGGCAAGTCGATCGCGTTCGTGTCGGACCGGAGCGGGGTCAGCGACATCTTCCTGTTCGACCTGAACGACTCGAACATCTACCAGCTCACCGACTTCTATACCGGGGTGCAGGGCATCACCCCGCTGTCGCCGGTCCTGTCATGGGCCCGCGAGGCCGACCGGCTGGCGTTCGTCTACTACGAGGACCAGAAGTTCGACGTCTACTCGATCACCAATCCGCGCGGCCTCAAGCGGGAGCCCTACCAGCAGCCGGCCGTCGACAGCATCGGCATCCTGGCACGGGTCGCCACGCCGCCGCTCGACACCACGCGCTCTCTGCAGGTGCGGGAGGACGTGCGCTCGCAGGTCGGCGAGGGCGGCTCGATCTACCGGAGCCAGCAGGGCTTCCGCTCCTCGAGCGACCTGGCCCGGACCGGTGACACCACGCAGCTCACCCAGCCGATCTCCATCAGCGCCCTGATGGACTCGGCCACCTACAGCCTGCCGGACACGAGCGAGTTCACGCTGAAGGACTACCGCGTGCATTTCTCGCCGGACTACATCGCCCGGCCGTCAATCGGGTATGCGCGGGACAACTTCGGGCGCGGGTTCTTCGGCGGGTCGGCGATCTCCCTGAGCGATATCCTGGGGAATCACCAGCTGGTCTTCGCCGGCTACGTGAACGGCCGCATCAGCGAGGCCCAGGTGCTGGCGGCGTACGCCAACATGAGCAAGCGAATCAACTGGGCCGTCGGCCTGAGCCAGGATCCCTACTATTTCCTGGAGCCGAGCGAGATCACCGTCGACCCCGAAACCGGGGACAACGTCTTCATCACCAACATCCGGCGGCTGGTGGTGCGCTCGATGTTCGGTCAGGCGTACTACCCGTTGAGCCGGTTCCAGCGGATCGAGGGATCGCTCCGCTTCGCCAACGTGGACGACGCCCTGCTCCAGATCAACGAGCCCTACGACCCGACCACGGGCTTCGCGACGCGGGACCCGTTCCTCGAGACCAACAACCTGGCCGGGGTGAACTACCTGCAGCCCTCGATGGCGCTGGTGTTCGACAACTCGCTGTTCGGCTACGTCGGACCCTTCTACGGCCGACGCTCCCGCGTGGAGTTCGCCCAGACGCTCGGGGACTGGCGGTTCTCGCAGATCACGGCCGACTACCGGCGCTACGACCAGATCATCGGCCCGATCGTGCTGGCGACGCGGGCGCTGTATTTCGGGCGCATCGGACGGGACGCGCGCGAATTCCGCATCTTCGCGGGCAGCACCGACCTGATCCGCGGCAACACCTCGGGCTCGTACCGCCGAAACGAGTGCCTCAACGCCAACGATAGCAACACCGAGACCGGCTGCGCCGACCTCGACCGGCTGGTCGGGACCCAGATCGGTGTCGGCAGCATCGAGCTGCGTTTCCCGATCCTCAACCCCTCGTTCGGGCTGCCGGCCGCGATCCCGCCGATCGAGGGCGCGCTGTTCTACGACATCGGTCTGGCGTGGGACGATGCCAGCACCCTCAAGTGGAGCCGCGACGCCGGCGACGACCCGGTCCGCGTCCGGACGCCGCTGCAGACCATCGGCGTCTCGGTGCGGACGAACCTGTTCGGGTTCGCCATTGCTCGGCTGGACTATTCGATTCCCCAGAATCGCCAGGCGGTGAAGGGGCTCTGGACGTTCAGCCTGGGACCGGCCTTCTAACAGGAGGCCGTCGCCAGCGGGGGACCTTGCCCAGGAACGGCTCCGGCCATTCGTGGGGAAGGTCCCCTTCCCCGCTCTCTCTATTACATTTCGTCTCCGTGACTTACCCCCGATTCCCCGTCGCCGCCGGACTGCTCCTGCTGGCCGCGGCGTGCGGCCGCGACGAGCCCAAGCTGGCTCTGGACCGCCTGCCGGCCAGCACGCGCGGCCCCGCGCCGTCGTCGGTCCTCCGCTTTCCCGGCGAGGGCGGCGTGGCCCGGCTCTACCGGGTACCCACCCTCGAACCCAGCTCCTGGACGGCCGAGGACAAGCTGCCTGCCGTGGATCGCGTCGTCGGCGCCGACCCCGAGCAGGGCGTGGTCTTCACCCTCGACAGCAAGCGCAACCTCGTCACGCTCGACCTCGAGACCCGCCGGGTCCGCACCTATCTCGAGCAAGTGCGCGCGGCCGCCATGGGCCCGGACGGCGCGCTCTACGCCGTCGACACGGGCAGCACGGTGACCCAGATGGTCCGCCGGGCGCCGGTGCGTTTCCGCTCCAAGCTGCAGGGCGCACCGAAGGAGCTCTATGCCACCATGACCGGCGCCCTGCTGGCCCGGGTGGGCGACAAGGCCCCGGTGCTCGAGGTGCTCGGGTCCGACCAGGCACCCGTCTCGACCACGCTCCCCTCCGAGGCGATCGCGCCGAGCTTCTATGGCGACCTGGTGGCCGCCGCTACCGACACCGCCGTCGTGATCTACGAGACCCAGGGCAAGCGTCCTCCGCGGTCGATGCGCGTCTCGGGCCACCCGCGGGACGTGCTGTTCTCGCCGTCGGGACACCGGTTGTACGTCGCCCAGGACGACGACAAGCTCCTGGTGTTCGACCGCTTCGGCGGCGAGCAGCTGGTCGCGATCGATCTCCCCGGGCCCGCCCGCGCGCTTCGCGGCGACCGGTTCGGGCAGTGGCTCCTGGTCCGTCCGGGCGCCGGCGACTCGGTGTGGGTGGTCGACATCGGTCGCAACAGGTTCGCCGGTGCGGTCGCCGCCAAGTGGGGCGCGGACCTGCCCGCGGTCGCATCCCCCAACACGCTGCTGGTCCGCCGCGGCGGGGACGTGCTGGCCCTCGACCTCGCGCGCGATGGATTTCCGGAGGCCGGCCGCGTGAAGGACGGGGCCGCCGATGAGTGGCTGCCGATCGCCTGGCGCCCGGTGCGAGACGCCCAGAGCGACGCCGCGGCCGATTCGGCCGTCCTGGCGGGCGCGGACACGGGCCAGGCCGCGGCGTCGGTGTACCTGCAGGTGAGCAGCTCGCAGAATCCGGTGTGGGCCAAGGAGCTCGCCGAGAAGCTGCAGGCAGCCGGGCTGCCCGCTTCGGTGCTGCCACCGACGCGCGGCGACGAGGCGCATCGCGTGGTGCTGGGCCCGTACGCCACCCGGGAGCAGGCCGAGGAGACGGGCCGCAAGATCGGCATGCCGTCCTTCATCGTCTCGGGACAGGACGCGCCGGACCGCTGACGTCGCGCGCCGCCCCCGGCGCTCCCACTTCCCCATCGGCAGGATGCCCGCATGAAGCTCACCCGGCTGGAGCTCTCAGGCTTCAAGTCGTTCGCGGACACCGTGACCCTCACCTTCGAGCAGGGGGTCACCGCCATCGTCGGCCCCAACGGGTGCGGGAAGTCCAACGTCTCCGACGCGGTCCGCTGGGTGCTGGGCGAGCAGTCCGCCCGGCTGCTCCGCGGCGGCAAGATGGAGGACGTGATCTTCCAGGGGTCCACCGCCAGGCGCCCGGTCAACGTCACCGAGGTCTCCCTCTACCTCGACAACAGCGACGGCGACCTGCCCATCGCCTATCGCGAGGTGGTGGTCACCCGGCGCCTCTCGCGCTCCGGCCAGAGCGACTACCTCCTCAACGGCGCACCCGTCCGGCTGCGCGACATCCAGGACCTGCTCCGTGGCACCGGACTCGGCAGCGACGCCGGCGTCGTGATCGAGGCCAAGATGATCGACCTGCTGCTTTCCGACCGCGCCGACGAGCGCCGGTCGCTGTTCGAGGAGGCGGCGGGCATCGGGCTCTATCGCGACCGGAAGCACAGCACCGAGCGCCGGCTGGAGGAAACCGCGACCGACCTCCAGCGCGTCGAGGACCTCATCGCCGAGGTCCAGTCGCAGATCCGGAGCCTGGCGCGCCAGCGCGGCAAGGCGGAGCGCTCCGTCAAGCTCACCGAGGAGAAGTTCGCGCTTCAGGTGACGCTCGCCCGGAGGCTGCTCGAGAAGCTGAGCGCGGATGCGGCGGGCATGCAGGCGCGCTATACCGACCTCACCGAGCTCCTGCCGGCGGCGCGCCAGCGCCTCGCCGAGGATGAGCAGCGGCGGGAGGAGACCGCTCGCGAGCGGGCCGCCGCCGAAGGGCAGCGAACCGAGATCGCCCGGCGCCTCGGCGCCGTCCGGGTGGAGATCGGCAAGCTCGACGGCGATCTGGCCCTCGCCGCCGAGCGGCTTGCCAACGCCACCGCCCGCCGGCACCGGGCGCAGGAGGAGCGGAGTCAGATGGAACTCCGGGTGCAGCAGGCCCTGGTGGAGCGCGACGCCGCGGCGGGGGACCGCGATGCCGCCTCCGTGGAGCACGAGCGCATCCGCGGCGAGCTGACCGGGCGGGCCGAGGCCGAGGAGGACGTCCGCCGCCGGCTCGGCGAGCAGCGCGCCCAGGTCCGGCAGTGGGAGCAGGAGCTGCAGGCGCAGGCGCAGACGCTGCGGTCCCTCGAGGGCGAGCGCGCGGCGCTCGAAGGCGAGCTGGCCTCGCTGCGCGAGCGGGCGGCCGGCGCCAGTGCGCACCGCGCGGGTCTCCAGGGGGAGCTGGCCAACGCGGAGCGCCGGCGCGATCACGCGGTGGAGCGCGCCGGTTTCCTGAGCCACGAATCCAAGCGGGCCGCGGCCGACGCGGAGCACACCCGTCACCTGGTGGCCGAGGCGCGCGAGCAGGAGGCCATGCACCGCTCGGACCGCCGCCGGGCCGAGGAGTCGCTGGCGCAGATGACGGCCCGGCGCCACGCGCTCGAGGAGCTGGAGCGCGACCGCGTGGGACTGGCCCCGGCCGCCGCGGCGCTCCTCGCCGCCCGCGACCGGTTCGCCGGCGGCATCCTCGGCCCGCTCAGCGACTACGTCACCACTGGCCGGGACGACGCCGAGCTGGCCGAGCGGCTGCTGGGAGACTGGATGCACGCCGTGCTGGTGCGGGACCGCGCCACCGTCGACGCGGTGCAGGCCTGGCACGCCGACCAGCAGCCCGGCTCGCTGGTGCTGCTTCCGCTCGACCCCGGGCCGCTCCACTCGCAGGATGCGCAGCCACTGGATCAGCGCCTGCGGGTCGACGGCCCGGCGGCCGGCTGGGTCCGCGCGGCGCTGGCGGGGAGCGAGGTGCTGGACACGGCGGGACGGGTCCTGCGCCGCGCGAGCGGCGCGATCTTCCTGTCAGGCGCCGCCGCGCCGTCGGGCCCGCTCCGCCGCCGGGCCGAGCTCGCGTCCCTGGCGCAGGAGGTCGAGCGCGCGACCGGGGCGCTGGCGGCGGCCGAGGCGGCCGTGCACGCCACGGCCGGCCGGCTCGCCGAACGGGAGCACGACGCTCGCGACGGCCACCGCTGCCGCCGATCAGGCGCGCGAGGCGGAGCGCCAGGCGACCGCCGCCCGCGAGGACGCCATCCGGCTGGCCGGCAACCTGGCCCGCGAGATGGCCGAGTCGGAGGCGCAGCTCCTGCGCGTGACCGAGCGGCTGGCCCGGGCGGAGCAGCGCCTGGCCGAGATCGACGCCGCGCTCGTCGAGGGCGACCTCTCGCGCAGCCGCCTCGACCAGGAGCTCGGGGGCGGGCGCAGCCGGCTCGCCGAGCTCGAGACCGAGCAGGAAGCGGCGCGCGAGCAGCGGGTGCACTGGCAGGTGCAGGAGGCCCACGTCGCCGGCGGCCTTCGCTCTTCGGACGAACGGCTGCAGCGGGCCGCGACCACGCGTGAGGAGGCCGACCGCGCCGTGCAGGCGCTCGGCGGCGAGCTGGCGCAGCTCGAGTCTGACACGGCCGCAGTGTCGGCGCAGCAGAGCGAGTGGCGCGAAGCGCGCGCCGAGCGCCAGGTGGCACTGCACGAGCTGGAGGCCGCCAGCGGCGACGCCGACACGGCCCTGGCGGCGGCCGAGGCCGCCCTGGCGAACCGCCGAGCGTGAAGTGGCAGCGACGCCGGGGCTCGCTCGAGGCCGCGAGTGAGGAGAGCCACGGGCTGCAGGTGCGCCTCACGGAGGCCGCCGGGACCAAGCGAAGCATTCTCGAGCGGGTCGAGGCCGAGTGGCACCGGCCGTTCGAGCAGCTGCTCGAGCAGGCCCCGGTGCTCGACCTCGACCTCGAGACCCTGGAGGCCGAGACGGCGCGGGTGGTCGGCGCGCTGGAGGGCATCGGCCCGGTGAACGCTCTCGCGGTCGAGGAGCACGCGGAGGAGGTCAAGCGGCTCGAGTTCCTCACCACCCAGCGCGACGACCTGGTGGGCGCCCGCCAGTCGCTGATCCAGGCCATTCGGGAGATCGACGGCACCGCGCGCAACATGTTTCTCGAGACCTTCACCGCCGTCCAGGCCAACTTCAACCGGGTGTTCCAGACCCTGTTCGGCGGCGGCGAGTGCGAGCTCCGCCTCGCCAACCCCGACGATCCGCTCGAGAGCGAGATCGACATCCATGCCGCGCCCCGGGGCAAGCGGACCCAGCGCATTCACTTGCTCAGCTCGGGCGAGCGGACCCTGGTGGCGGTGAGCCTGCTCTTCAGCATCTACCTCACCAAGCCGAGCCCCTTCTGTCTCATGGACGAAGTGGATGCGCCGCTGGACGACGCCAACGTAGGACGGTTCACGCGGCTGCTGGACGAGTTCAAGGTCGACACTCAGTTCCTGGTGATCACCCACAATCCCCGGACGATGCAGGCCGCGGACGCCGTGTACGGCGTGACGATGCAGGAGCCCGGTGTCTCGACCATCGTGGGCGTCCGGCTGGGTGAGGCGGAGCACGTCGCGTAGGAGACGGATGGCCCTGGCGCGGGAGTTGCTCTCCTCCACGGCTCACCCTGACCGAGGATCCGGATGCTGATCGTGATGCGCCACGGCGCGGCCGAGGACGAGATTCAGCGGGTGGTGGCCACCATCGAGGAGATGGGCTACCACGCCCGGCCGATGCCCGGCAAGCAGCGCACCACCGTCGGGCTCGTCGGCAACGACGGACGGGTCGATGGCTCCCGGCTGGCAGCACTGCCCGGCGTGCAGGAGATCCTGCACGTCACCAAACCGTACAAGCAGGTCTCGCGCGAGTGGCAGCCCGAGTCGACGATCGTCCGCCTGCCGGGCGGTCTCACGATCGGCGGCGACGACGTCGTGGTGATGGCGGGACCCTGCTCGGTCGAGAGCGAGCGCCAGATCCTCGCGGCCGCCCGGGCGGTGCGTGAAGCGGGTGCGACCGTCCTCCGCGCGGGCGCCTTCAAGCCCCGGAGCTCCCCCTACTCTTTCCAGGGCCTGGGTCCGGCCGGCCTCGCGCTGCTCGCCCGGGCGCGCGAGGAGACCGGGCTCCTGATCGTGACCGAGGCGATGGACACCGAAGGGCTCGACCAGGTGGTGGAGGTGGCGGACATCGTCCAGCTCGGCGCGCGCAACATGCAGAACTATTCCCTGCTCAAGCACGCCGGTCGCTGCGGCAAGCCGATTCTGCTCAAGCGCGGCCTGTCCGCCACGATCCAGGAGCTGCTGCTGTCGGCCGAGTACATCCTGGCCGAGGGCAACCGGCAGGTCATCCTCTGCGAGCGCGGCATCCGGAGCTTCGACCAGGCCACCCGCAACCTCTTCGACCTGAGCGCGGTGGCCGTCGTCCACGGACTCTCGCATCTGCCGATCGTGGCCGATCCGAGTCACGGGACCGGCCACCGGGATATGGTCATCCCGATGGCGCGCGCGGCCGTCGCGGCCGGTGCGGACGGGCTCCTGGTCGAGGTGCATCCGACCCCCGATCGCGCCTTGTCCGACGGCGCCCAGAGCCTCTACCCCGAGCAATTCGAGCGAATGATGAAGGAAGTGCGCCTGATCGCGGAGGCGATCGGCCGCCGCGTGGCCGAGCCGGCGGGAGCGCGCGCGTGAGGCGGCTCCTGCTGTTGGCGCTGGTGGCGCTCACGCCCGCGTCCGTCCGGGCACAGGACGCCGGCTCGCTCGTCGGCCGCTCGTCGCGAGTGTACCGCTCGCTCACGAGCCTCAAGGCCGATTTCGTCCAGGTCATCGACAACCCGATGATCGACAGCGCGGAGAGCCGCGGCACGCTGGTCCAGGCGGGTCCCGACAAGCTCGCCATGCGCTTCACCGACCCCGAAGGCGAGGCGGTCATCATCGACGGACGATCGGTCTGGATCTACACGCCCAGTACGACGCCGGGCCAGGTGATCCGGATGGGGGTTCCGAGCGGGGGCCCGATCTACGGTTACAACCTGTTGGCCTGGCTGCTGGACCGGCCGGCCGAACGCTACACACCGTCGTACGTGCGGGCCGATGTGCTGGGCGGGCGCTCGATGGACGTGGTGGAGCTGGTGCCGGCCGTGCCGGACCTGCCGTTCGAGCGGGCGGTGGTGTGGCTGGATCGCGCGGACGGGATTCCGCGCCGGCTCGAGATCACCGAGCATTCAGGCGCGACGCGGACGCTGACGCTGTCGAAGGTGCGGACCAACCAGCGGGTGCCGGACAGCACCTTCGAGTTCGACGTGCCGTCCGGCGTGCGCGTCGTCGATCAGTGAGGCCTGGTGGGAGGCGCGCTGGCCAGGCCCAGCAGCGCGCTCGGCGTCGTCGCCTGGCGCAGTAGCTCGGCGGCGCGCCCGATCTGGGGATCGTCGCTCACGCGGCGCCGGCGCTCGGCCGCGGGACCGAAGCGGTAGCGGGCCACCTCGTACCCCAGCTGCTGGTTCAGGATGGTCGTCCCGGCCTGGAAGGTCGTATCGGCCATCCGCACACCCCGCGCGGCCAGCCGCTGCCGCACCTCGTCACGCATCGCCCGACTTACCTCGAAGCGCTCCGAGACCACCGCGGCGCCCCGGCGCAACTCCAGGGCGTAGGCGGTGAGCACGTCGCGGAATGCCGTCAGCTGGCCATTGAGGGCCTGCGTGAATCCCTGCTCCGCCGTCGTGAGCGTGTCGGGGTCGAGCAGCACGTCCGGCACGATCCCGCCGCCCCCCGCGAGCGGACGCCCGCGGTCGGAGCGATAGGCCGCGGGGTCGATGCGCGCGTGGGCGGCGCCCATGACCGAGTCGAGTGACGCCCCCTGGATCGAGCGCCCGCTCGGCGTGTACCACCGCGCGGTGGTGATCCGGAGCGCCACCTCGCTGCCCAGCGGAAACAACGTCTGTACGATCCCCTTGCCATACGTCGTGTCCCCGACGACGAGGGCCCGATCGTGGTCCTGTAGCGCACCCGCGATGATCTCCGCCGCGCTCGCCGTGCCCCGGTTCACGAGGACGACGATCGGCAGCCCGCGCCAGCGCTGCGGCGCGCCGTCCGACCACTGGTGATTGTCGCCGGGCGCCCTGCCCCGGCTGACCAGGATGCTCTGGCGCGGGTCGAGGAACAGATCGGCGGCCTGGACGGCCTCGTCGCGGAGACCGCCGGGATCCGACCGGAGGTCGAGCAGCAGGGATTTCATTCCCAGCTTGGTCAGCCGCGCCACCTCCTGCTCCAGCTCCGCCGCGGAGTTCTCGCGCACCATGGACAGCGACAGGTAGCCGACGCTGTCGGCCAGCAGGATGCCTTCCGACACCGCCCGCTGATGGATCCGTTCGCGGGTGAGCCGATGCCGGATCGGAGTCTCGACGCCCTCGCGCTGGACCGCCAGGTCGATCGAGGTTCCGATCCGGCCGCGGAGCGCCTGCACAGCACGCTCCATCGTCCAGTCGGCGGCGGAAACGCCGTCCACCTCGATGAGCTGGTCGCCCGAGCGGATGCCGGCCCGCTCGCCGGGCGTGCCGGCCATGGGTGTGACGACCGTGATCCACCCGTTGCGCGCGTCGACCTGGAGGCCGAGGCCGCCGTAGTCGCCGGTGGTCCGCTCCTGGAGGCGTTGATAGTCCTTCCCGACCAGGAGCGCGGCATAGGGATCGTGGGTCTGCTCGAGGAGCCCGTCGATGGCGCGGTGGTAGAGCTCGCTTTCGGGCAGCGAGTCGACCTGGTAGTCGCGCACGTGGGCCAGCACCTGCTCGAAGAGGCGAGCCTGCTGGTAGACGTCGTCGCCGACGCCGAGCCGGCGCTGCAGCAGCCATCCGCCGGAGAAGCAGGCCACGAGGGCGATCACCGCCGGAACGACCCACCGTCTCGTCATCGAAGCCTCCGAGTTGCGGCACCGGCGCGGAGCGAGCGATCGGCGACCACCGACGCCTGCGTCCGGGCGACATCGTCAACGGTTGTGGATCGGGTTCGTGCGCGCATCGGGCGACGACCTACCTGCTCACTAGCGGCTCCCGCCCCGAAAAGTTTCGCTCAGGCCTCGTCGGCCAGTGCCCGCTCAACCGCGGCGGCCTCGACCGCTCCAGTCCGGCCTCGCGGGCCAGCCCGAGCGCCGCCAGGCCGAGGGCGCGGTAGAGGCTGCGGTCGGCCGGCTCGAGGACGGCCAGGTGGCGGCGGATGGAAGCCGCATCCCCGCGCCGCACGGGTCCCGTGAGCGCCGTGGCCGGCCCGAGCGCCAGGTTGGCCACCGTGCCTTCCAT
The DNA here is from genome assembly GCA_963840215.1 of uncultured Gemmatimonadales bacterium. Lineage (GTDB taxonomy): Bacteria > Gemmatimonadota > Gemmatimonadetes > Gemmatimonadales > GWC2-71-9 > CAVVWJ01. The sequence goes on from CAWIYG010000001.1 coordinate 250,921, forward strand.
GAGCGGGAGATACAGGGCGCGCGCCTCAGCAGGGGGAACCCCGGCTCGGCGCGCCAGACCCTCAGCGACCGCGGCGAGCACGACGGCATAGTTGGAGGCGAACACCGCCCCCGCATGATATGCGGCCTTTGCGCCCGGCGCGAGCCGGACCGGGCGCATTCCGAGCACGTCAGCGAGTCGCTCGCCGGCCACGAGGGCGCGCTCGTCACCCTCCAGGCCGGCGAAGGCGCCGCGCAGCCGAGCGCGGGCGGTGGACGGATCGGCGATGGATTGCAGGGGATGGAAGGAGCCTAGCGCCGCACCCGAAGAGGACAGGGCATGGAGCGCCAGGCGATCCAGCAGCCCTGAGAGGTGCAACACCACGTGGCTGGGGACGACGGCCTCTTCCCGGGCGAGGCTCGCCGCGACGATACCGATGGCATCGTCGGGAACCGCGATCAGCACGAGCGACGCCCGCCGGATGTCTTCCGGCGGGCGCTCCCGGCCGAGCAGTGTCACGGAAACGCCGACGTCCTGCAGCGCGAGACACAGTCCGCGCCCCATACGCCCCGCGCCGACGATCGCGACCGGCCCGAGGCCGCTCACGGCCGGACCCGCCGTGGGACCGCCTAGTTCCGGGCCGGAACGGCCGAGCGGCTGGCGGTCGCGAGGCCCAGCAGTTCCCGCGGGCTTCCCGCTTTCCGGAGCAGGCCCACGGCCATCTGCATCTGCGCGTCATCGTGCGCACGGCGGCGGAACTCGGCCGGGCCGGCCGAACACGTAGCGCGCGATCTCGTAGCCGAGCTGCTCGGTCGATCAGGCCGCTCGCGCCCTCGAACGTCTCCGGCGTCATTTCGATGCCCTTCGCCTGCGGAACCGCCTGTAGACCTGCTGCCGCATCTCGGGCGTCACGATGAACGACTCGGCCTTGATCGTGCCCTTCTGCTTCTGCTCGAGCGCGAAGGTCGTGAGCACATCCCGATATTGCGGGGAGATGGCTGCCCAGCGCCTTGGCGAACTCCTGCTCGCCACCGGATGAGGGTGTCGGGCCGGATCACCAGGTCGGGCACGATGCCGCCGCCGCCGCGCACGATGCGCCCGGCGTCGGTGTGGAAGATCGGCCGGCGTGCGGATGGCGGAGTCGGTGTGCTCCTTGTCGGGCGCGCCCGGCATCGTGTCGCCGGCCTCCAGCGCCGCCTGCTCGGCCTGGTCCTCCTCATTCTTCGCGGTCCGCTGAATGGTCCGGCCGCTCGGCGTGAACCAGCGGGCCGTGGTCAGCTTGAGCGCCACCCCTTCGCCGAGCGGGAACAGCGTCTGCACCAGGCCCTTGCCGAAGGTCGGCGTGCCGACCACCACCGCGCGGTCGTGATCCTGCAGCGCGCCCGCGATGATCTCGGCGGCGCTGGCGGTGCCGTCGTTCACCAGCACGACGATCGGCAGCTCCGGCCAGGTCTGCTTCGCCTCGTCGAAGAACTCCTTGGTGGATCCCCGGGCCCGGCCGCGGGTCGCGACGATCTCCTGCTTGGAGTCGAGGAAGAGGTCGGCCACCTTGACGCCCTGGTCGAGCAGGCCGCCCGGGTTGAGACGCAGATCGAGGATGAGGGACTTCATCCCCTTGCCCTTCATCGCGCCGATCTCCTGACGCAGCTCTTCGGCGGAGGTCTCGGCGACGGGATTCAGCGAGATGTAGCCGACGCCGCCATCGAACATGCGTGCCCGCGGGCACCGACCGGATGTGGATCTGCGCGCGGGTCAGCGAGATACTTGATCGGATCGGCGATGCCCGGACCGCCGGATGGTGATGATGATCTTGCGACCCGGCGTCGCCCCGGAGCGCCTTGACGGCCTGGTCGTTCTTCCAGCCCTCGGTCGACTTGCCGTCGACCTCGATGATCTGGTCGCCGGTCTGCCACGCCCGCGCGCTCGGCCGGGGTCTCGGGCAGCGGCGCCACCACCGTGATCCAGCCGTCGCGCACGTCGATCTGGATGCCGAGCCCGGCGTAGTTGCCCGACGTCTGCTCGGTGAGCGCCTTGTAGTCGTCCCCGGTGAGCAGCACCGAGTAGGGGTCCTTGAGCTGCTCGAGCATCCCGCGGGTGGCCTGATCGTACAGCTCGGTCTCGCCGATCGAGTCGACGTAGTACGCGTTCACGTGGCCGAGCACGTCGTCGAACAGCCGCGCCTGCTGATAGACGTTGCCGCCGCTCGCGACGCCGCGCTGCAGCAGCCAGCCGCCGCTCAGGAACGAGATCACGGCCACCAGCCCGATCACACCCCAGCGCTGCTTCATACTGCCTCCACTCCTGCGGAATGACTCGCCTGCTCCGGTGCAGGCCCTCGTCCTCGGTGCGTCAATCGTGTCCCGCCGAATCTTCCGGGCGCCATCGACGATCTCCGCCCACGCGGCCTGCAAGAGCCGGTCCGGCGGAAGGCGCCCATCCAAATGTCGCACGCCGCTCGCCCTGCACCGCCAGGTAGTAGGCCTGCACCCGCCGGTGGAACTCCGTGCTCTCGCGCTCGAGCCGGTCGAGCCGCTTTCCCGCCGCCTCCTGCCGCGCCCGCCCGACTTCGGGAGGCAGGTCGAGGATCAGCGTGAGATCGGGCTCGAGCCCGCCGGCCGCCGCGCGATTGGCCGGCAGTCACGACCTCGGACGGAATCCCGCGGCCCGCCATCTGGTAGGCCTCGGTCGTGAGCGCGAACCGGTCGGAGAGCACGATCCTGCCCGCCGCCAGCGCCGGCGCGATGACCGGCTGCACCAGATCGGCGCGGGCCGCGAGGATAGAGGAACAGCTCCGCCAGCGGCCCACCGGATGCTCCGGATCGAGCAGTGACCTCCCGGGCGATCTCTGCGGCCTGGGTGCCGCCGGGCTCGCGCACCACCACGGGCTCGACCCCGCACGCGCGCATCAGGTCCGCCAGCGGCGCGGCGAGCGTGGACTTCCCGGAGCCTTCGGGCCCCTCCAGGACGACGAAGAGCCCGCGGCGGTTCATCCCAGCGTGATGATGCTGCTGGACGCGCCCTTCTCCATGCCCTCGCTGATCTGCTGATTCACCTTCGCCATCAGCTTCTCGAAGTTCGACGCGCGCCACTACGTACGCCTGTCCCACCGGGCTCATCTCGAGATCCCGCACCGCGTTCTCGTACGATCTCGGCCGTCGCCTGGTCGGGCATCTGGCCGGTCGCGACCACCTGATCGACCTGCCGGGCCAGGGTCTGGATCTGGTCCAGCTTCGCCACGGTATCCTTGTCCTCGCGCAGCGTGGCCTCCGACCGGCGCAGCGCCTGGTATTCCGTCGACTGGCCGATCTGCCGTCCAAGGTCCTGCGCCTTTTCCCAGATCACGGGGCATTGCTCCTCCGCGCGAGCAGATAGCGCTCGCGGCCGAAAAGGTCTGCATGAATGGCTACGTCCGTCCAGCCGAACGCGCCGGCCCGCCGGGCGCAGTGCGCGGCTCGGGCACAGTCGATCTCCAACGCCAGCCAGCCGCCGGGGCGCACGACCGCGCGCCCCTCATCGAGCAGCCCGACAACACCGTCCAGGCCATCCGCCCCACCCGACAACGCCAGCGCCGGCTCCCAGTCCCGGACCGCCCCATCGAGTGCAGCGTACTCCGCTGCCGTAAGATAGGGGGGATTCGAGACCAACGCGTCGAGGCTGCCGGGGGCCAGGGGCTGGCACAGGTGGCCTCGTACTAGGGCCAGGCGGGCGCCGGTGAGCGACGCGGTTCTCGCGGGCGAGCCCAAGCGCTTCGGGCGACACGTCGATGGCGACGACCTGATCGTAGCGTCCCTCGGTGGCCAGGCTCAGCGCGATGCATCCGCTGCCCGTCCCCACGTCCGCCACCCGCCCCGTCGGCGCACGCGCCAAGAACCAGCTCGACCAGCCCTTCGGTCTCGGGGCGCGGAATCAGGGCGCGCCGGTCGCTCCGCAGCGTCAGGTGGCGGAAGGCGATGCGCCCCGTGACGTATGCCAGCGGCTCTCCTGCGGCCCGGCGGCGCACGGCGTCCGCGTACGCGTCAGCCCGCTCCCTCGCGATGAGCGTTTCGGGTGGCGCCAGTGCCTCTCCCGGCCCTGCTCCGGTGAGCTCCGCCCACAGGCGGTGCGCCTCCCGTCGCGGCGAGGCCAGGCCCGCCGCCGCGAGCCTGGCCGTCCCATCGGCGAGGAGCGAGGCGCGGGACAGGCCGGTCTCAGAGGGCATCCTGCTCCTCTCGGCTCGCCATGCGGAGCGCCTCGACCAGGGGCTCCAGATCGCCGTTGATCACGTCGGCGAGGTTGTGGACCGAGAGGTTGATGCGGTGGTCGGTGACGCGGCTCTGCGGATAGTTGTAGGTCCGGATCTTGGCCGAGCGGTCGCCGGTGCCCACCATCGAGCGGCGATCCCGGGACCGGGCGGCCTCCTGCTCCGCGATCATCCGGTCGAGCAGCCGGGCGCGCAGCACCTCCATCGCCTTGATCTTGTTCTGCAGCTGCGACTTCTGGTCCTGCTGGCTGACCACCACGCCGGTCGGCAGGTGGGTGATGCGGACGGCGCTGTCGGTGGTGTTCACGCTCTGCCCGCCCGGCCCCGAGGAGCGGAACACGTCGATCTTGAGGTCGTTGGGCTCGATCTTGATGTCGACCTCTTCGGCCTCGGGCAACACGGCCACGGTCGCCGCGGAGGTGTGGATGCGCCCCTGCGTCTCGGTGGCGGGGACGCGCTGCACCCGGTGGACGCCCGACTCGCGGCGCAGGAGCCCGAAGGCTTCGGGCCCCCGCACGGCAACGATGGCTTCCTTGATCCCGCCGAGCGTGCCGTCGCTCAGCGACATCGGCTCCCAGCGGAGGCCGCGACGCTCGGAGAACCGCTGGTACATCCGGTAGAGATCGGCCGCGAACAGCGCCGCCTCGTCGCCGCCCGTGCCCGCCCGGATCTCCATGATCGCGTCGCGGTCGTCGTGCGGATCGCGCGGGACGAGCAGCTCGTGGAGCTCGCTGGACACCGCCGCCATCTCCGTTGGCACGCTCGCGAGGTCCGCCCGCGCCAACGCAGCAAGCTCGGGATCCGCCTCGTCGGCGAGCTCCCGAGCTTGGTCCAATTCACTCTGCAGTCGCGCCAGCCGGTCGGCGAGCCGAACGATGGGCGCGAGCCGCGCATGCTCCCGGCCGAGGGGTTGAAGCTGCGCCGAATCCCGGGCGACTGCCGGGTCGGCGAGGAGCCGCTCGACCTCCGCCGCCCGATCCAGCGCCTGGCGGAGTCGAGCCTCCATGCCTCAGGCCTTGGGGGCGGCTGCCGGCTCCGTCTGATACTTCCGGCGGAACCGGTCGACCCGACCAGCGGTGTCCACCAGGCGCTGCTTGCCGGTGAAGTACGGGTGGCACTGCGCGCACACTTCCACGTGGATCGACGCGGAGGTGGAACGGGTCTCGAACGAATTCCCGCAGGCGCAGACGGCTGTAATCTTCTTATAGCTCGGGTGCAGATCGGGCTTCACGGTACGACTCCTCGAGTTTGATGCCAAGCGGGTAAACATAGTGGGCGCGGGAGGTTAATGGAAGGTGCCGGGACAGCCTCACCGGTGCTCAACAGCCGACTCGGGGCTCGGAGTTCCCCCGTGGCAGCTTTCCCCACGCCCCGCCTTTTCCCTCGGCCTCGTGATTGACAGCCCACCAAGTCGCAAGTATTGTACCCCCAACCACTTCCGCTTTCCTGCGAGGCTCGCGTGCCCCTGTCGCCCATCGAAGTCCTCCGCAAGGTTCCGCTCTTCTCCGGCCTGGGGGAGAACGACCTGGTCGCATTCGCCGAGCTGACGCGCGAGCGCAGCTACCCGAAGGGCAGCGTCATCGTATTCGAGGATGATCCGGGGGACGCCCTGTACCTGGTGGCCGCCGGCCAGGTAAAGGTTGTCATCATCGCCGAGGACGGACGCGAGGTGATTCTTTCGGTCCTGGGCGAAGGCAGCTTCTTCGGGGAGATGGCCGTCATCGATGACGAACCACGCTCGGCCCACGTGATCGCGATGGAAGACTCCGGCCTGCTGGTGCTCCGGCGCGAGGACTTTTACGCCCGGCTCCGGAGCTCGCCCGAGGTGGCCATCTCGCTGCTCCGCGAGATCTCACGCCGCCTTCGCCGAGCCGACGAGAAGATCGGCAGCCTGGTGCTGCTGGACGTCAACGGCCGGGTGGCGCACCTGCTGCTCCGCATGGCCGACGACGAAGGCGGGGACCGCATTACCCGCAAGCTCACCCATCACACGATCGCCCAGATGATCGGATCGAGCCGCGAGACCGTCTCGCGGACGATGCGGAATCTGGTCGAGCGCGGCATCATCCAGGTGACGCGGAAGGAGATTACCCTCCGCGACCGCCGCTCGCTCATGCTGGCCGCCCGGCGGGCGTGAACGCAGTCACGGCCGGGCTGTGACTGCGGACGCGGACCCACGGCCGAGCCGCGCGCGAGCTTGGACCATGCCTCCACTCCTTAGGGCCCGGCCGGCGTGGCCTACCAGCTGACGTTCTGGGGCACCCGGGGCTCGATCCCGACCCCCGGCCCCCAGACGATGCGTTACGGCGGCAACACCGCCTGCATCAGCCTGGCCGCCAACGACGGCCGCCTCACCATCCTCGATGCCGGCAGCGGTCTCCGGACGCTCGGCACCGCTCTCATGAGCCGGCGGGGCCGCCTGTCCGCCGACATTCTCCTGTCGCACACCCACTGGGACCACATCCAGGGACTGCCCTTCTTCAAGCCGCTGAGCGCGAGCGGCAACCGGTTCTGCGTCTTTGGCGCCGCGCAGGAGGGGGTGCCGCTCGAGGAGATCCTGCGGCGCCAGATGGACCCGATGGTCTTTCCCGTGCCGCTCGAAGCACTGGCGGCCGGCATCGAGGTCCACGACATCGTGGAGGGCGACGTGCCCCTCCGTGACTTTCACGTGCGCGCCTTTCGGCTCCGGCATCCCGGCACCACGCTGGGCTACCGACTGTCCCCGATCGACGGCGGCCGGGAAATCGCGTACCTGACCGACAACGAGCTGGGCCCGGGTGGCACGTATCCTGTATCTACTGACTGGCGCGCCCGCCTGGTGCAGTTCCTGGCGGGCGCGGACACCCTGATTCACGACGCGATGTACTCGGATCAGTTCATTCAGGTGCGTGCCGGATGGGGACACTCGACGCCGCGCCAGGCGGTGGAGCTGGCGGCCGAGGCGGGCTGCGCGCGACTCATTCTGTTCCACCACGAGCCGGAGCACGACGACAACATGGTCGATGCGCTCCTCGCCGACGCCCGGACACACGCCCGGTCGGTGGCCCCGACGCTGGTGGTCGAGGCGGCCCAGGAAGGCGGAGGCTTCGCCCTGTGAAAGGAGCGGCCATGCGCAGATGGAGAACGTTGGTGATGCTGGCGTCGGTGTGGACGCTCGCGGGGCCGCTACGTGCCCAGGGCGCCCCACCGGGCCTCGCGCTGCTCCCGTTCGAGAACACCGGCTCGTACGGGCAGGACAAGGAGAACTTCGACGCGCTCGAGGTCGGCCTGCCCGCGGTCCTCGCGTCCACGCTGGCCGCCGAACCCGGCGTCCGGGTGATCGACCGCGCGGCGGTCCAGGCGGCGATGGATCGAAGCCAGGTGGGGGCGAGCCGTCGAATCGACGCGGCATCCGCCACGCAGGTCGCCAAGGCCGCCGGGGCCCGGTACGTAGTGACCGGTAGCTTCGCGGATTTCTACGGCAAGTTCCGCATCAATGCCCGGGTGGTCGACGCCGAGAGCGGCGAGATCCTCAAGGTCCTCTCGAACGACGACCCGAAGCTGCAGGACCGAGCCCAGCTGGCGGCGATCATCCAGCTGGTGAGCGAGCGGATCGTGAAGGCCCTTGGCCTGCCGCCCTATCCGGCGGACGCCGCGGCCCGGCGCCGGGCCGTGCCGACAGAGGCGCTCACGGACTACAGTCGCGGACTCCTCTTCGAGGCGCGCGGCGAACGCGCCAAGGCTGCGGACGCCTTTCAGCGCGCCTTGACCGCGTATCCCGACTACCCCGACGCGCGAGACGGCCTACAGCGCGTCAAGGGCGCTTAGCCGGCCGATCGGGCTCCCAGCGGTGACGGCCCGTCAGACGGTTGAGGGCAGCCGCGATGCCGATCTGCGCGGGCAAGGCAAGCGCGATGATCGGCCCGTTCACCTGGTCCATGGCCGGCAGGAGCTTGAGCCCGAGCCCCAGCGCCGAGAGACCCGCCGCGACCGTCGCCACGCCGGCCGCAACCCGCGCTCCCCGTCCGTGCCGTCCCCAGCGCATCACACCCGGAAGCGCCAGCAGCGCGAGCGGGCTCATCTGGAGCAGGTTCTCGTTGCAGGCGGCCATCACGTGGTCGGTCAATCCCCACAGGCCCGCCATCACCACCCCGGCAAGCCCGGTGATCAGCAGCCAGCCGCCTGCGACCAGCGTGAAGCCCAGGCGGGCCAGCAAGCTCGCCCGCGCCTTGCGGGCTAGCACCCAGGCCGCCCCGCCAATCGATAGGCCCGCCGCCAGGTACCACCGCAGCCAGTTCGGGGGCGCATCGGGCGGCGGGGGCGCCGTGGATTCGAAGACCGTGCGTTCGGACCGGACCAGCGGCAGCTTCCCGCCACCCGGCCCCGGCACGGTCACGAGCCGCACGTGCTCCTGCATCTTGAGCGGCAGGAACATTTCGTCCCAGGCGAAGATCGGCTCATCGACCCGCTCGCCGAGCGCCAGCAGCAGGCCGGTGAAGATCGGTGGATCGTTTGCCGTGAGCCGCTGGGTGTGGAACCGGTACGTGGCGCCGGTCGGCACGCTCTCGGTCTGGGCCCGCAGTGCGCCGCCGAGCACTCGGTCGATCGCATCACGCACCCGGGTGGAGCAGTTGTCGCGGTAGTAGTCGTAGTGATAGAAGCGGTGCTCGGGCTCCGCGTTCCATCGCAGAAAGGTCTGCAGCTCCTGCTCCGCGGCCGGCGTGAGCTCGAGCTCCTGCACCCAGACCGAGCGGTTGTCGCGCTGGTACTGGGCGACGTAGCGGTCGGCCGGAAATCCCGCCATCCAGTACCACATCTGCCCCCGCACGAAGCGGAGGATGAAGTTCTCCTGAGCGAAGTCGAACAGCCCGTAGTTGTAGGCTTCGTCGGTGCCGTGCACTGGGTCGTGGATCCAGATTGCGTTGTGGCCGAACCGCTCCCAGACCTGGGCCCCGGGTCCGAAGGTCATGAGGTAGACGGTCAGGTCGGTGGACGAGTCGGCGGCGGGCTGGGCGGGTGGCGAGGTGGCCTGGGCGTCCGCCGTCCGCGGCCGCGAAGCATCGGTCAGGACCAGCGCCAGCACGAGGGCCAGGATCGTCAGGCCGGCCGCCCGGATCCGGGCTGTCGTCACAGCGTCACGTCCCGGCCGTCCTCCGCCGACTTGTACACGGCATCCATGATCCGGTGGAGCACCAGGTGCTCCTGCAGCGACGCAACCTTGGCGCCGCCGGCGATGGCGGCTTCGAAGTGCGCCCACTCGGCCCGGTACGACGCGGTGAAGGCGTTTTCGCGGCTGCCCGACGACGTCGGCGAGACGTCGACCGCCACCCCGTTGAGCTCCTTCCATACGGTGAGGGGATTGATGGCCGCCGTGCCCTTGCTTCCGCGCAAGCCAACGCCGAACCGCTCCCCTTCGCCGAGGTGATGCCAGGTCACGTCCACGAACAGCGACATGCCGTTCTCGCAGATGACGAACGCGCTGCCGCTCTGCTCGACCGCGCGCTCGCGCCCGAGGCCGTCGAGGCACGCGCTGACGCGTACCGGAACCGGCATCCCGCCGAGCCAGAGGCCGAGATCGAGAATCGAGAGACCGAGGTCGAGCATGGCCCCGCCGCCGGACTGGTCGCGCCGCTGGCGCCAGCCGAGCTGGTTCCGACTCGGACGGAACACGTGCCAGCTCCCCCGGACGCTCTCGATCCGCCCGAGCTCCCCGCTCTGAACGAAGCTGCGGACGATCTGCACGTCGGGACGGTAGCGGTGGTTCATGCCGACCATGACGATCCGGTCGCGCTTCTCCGCTGCCCGGACGATCCGCTGGGTGCTCGCCGCCGACATGGTCAGCGGCTTCTCGACGAGAACGTGCAGGTTGGCGGACAGCGCGGCCAGGATGTGCGACTCGTGCAGGTGATTGGGCGAACAGATCACCGCCGCCTCGAGACCGTCGATCCGGAGGAGATCCTCGATGTCGTCGACCGCGTCCTTCACGCCGAAGCGGTCGGCCAGCGCGCGGGCCTTCGGGAGATCGCTGTCGCAGATGGCCAGCACTTCGATCGACTTGAGCTTCTTGAGCACGGGCAGGTGAGCAACCTGGGTGATCGCTCCGCCGCCGATGATGCCGACCCGCAGCCGTTCGCTCGTGGCCCGACTGGCGCTCATGCCGGTTCCTCCCTCAGTAGAGACGCTCCAGCACCGCGCCCGGATAGTACGCGGCGAGGATGCGCTCGTAGTCCTGACCCGCGCGAGAGCGCCCGACGGCGCCCCACTGGCAGAATCCGACGCCGTGTCCGGCGCCCGCGCCATCCATGGCGAGCCGGCTGACACGCCGCCCGGCGCCGGTCACCGCGAGGGTGAAGGTGTTGCTGCGCAGCAGGTCGCCCGTGGCCGGCCGGAGCACCTGGCGCACACTGGGTCCCTCGACCCGCACCTCGCCTCGGGGCAGGCCGATGGTCAATTGGCCCACCCGGCCCGACGGCGTCCGGTAGGTGATTCGGACGTCGCGCACCTCGCTCAGGTCGGCGGCGGCGGCGGCGACACCCGCGGCCGCCGCCACCGGAGGGAGGGTGCGCGCCAGGGTCGCGCGGAGCGTCTCGCCCGTCCACTCCTCGTGCCAGCGGTATCGCGGCGAGATGCTGCAGTAGGCGACGCCGTCGTCCGCCACGTCCGCCACCGACCGGAGGTACGGCCGGTCGGCCGCGCGGAACACCTCGGTGCCGTCGGCCGTCCGGCCGCCGCACGTCGAGTAGAAGAACGCGTCGATCGGCACGCCGCCGTAGGTGAGGATCCGGCCCCGAGTGGCTTCCACCGCCGCGCGGCCCTCGGGCGTTTCCGAGGCGGCACCGCCGTAGACCTGGTCGGCGACGGTCGCGTACAGGTCGAAGCCCTGCGCCCGCCAGCGGCGCAGGTTCCTGAGGGCGTACGTGCGGGACACGACGGCCTGGGCGCGCAGCGCTTCCTGCTCCGCGAGACTGCGCCGGCCCATCTCCGCTGAGACCACGCCGGCGAGATAGGTCTCCATCGGGACGCGATCGACCACCGTCACGCCGGCCCGGTCTCGCAGCGCGGTGATGCCGCCGCGATACGGGCGCCCATTCACCTGCACCAGCGCGTTCGGGTCGGGGGACGCGATCTCGAGCGTGTCCGACGGCGTCGTGGCGGCACCGCCGGGCGCGACGACCACGAGCCCCGTGCCGCCGACACGCACCCGCCACACCTCGCCGGCGGGAATCTCCGCCAGACGCGCGCCCGACGGATCGCTGACGCTGAGCCCCGCGGAGCCGGACACCGTGGCCGCCGGCGCGCCAACGACCAGACCTAGGCGAATTTGGGGCTCCGCCGGCCCTTCCTCGGGCGCGGATGGGCCGGGCATCGGCAGCGGCGCGGATGGGCCGGGAATCGGCGCGGACGGGCCCGGGATCGGCTCGGGCGACGCCGGCGGCGCTCCGACCGGCGTGCAGCTCGCCATCGCCACGGCGGCGGCCGCCGCCGCCGTCAGAACCACGCCGCTCCACCGCGCGAGCCGCCGGCCGAGCCGGCCGCCCTCACCCGCGGTAGTTGCCAAACTTGAGCTCGATGCCGAAATCCTGGCCCCGGAGCATGGCGATGATGGCCTGGAGCTCGTCGCGCGAGGGACTGGTCACCCGGATTTCGTCGCCCTGGATGGCCGCCTGGGTCTTCTTGAAGCCGCCGTCCTTGACCGCCTTGATGATCTTCTTCGCCACGTCCTGGGCGATCCCCTGCGTGAGCTTGACGGTGCGTCGGACCGACTGCCCGGTGGAGGGGACAACCTCGCCAAGATCGAGATTCTTGACCGGGACGCCGCGCTTGATCATGCGCGTCTGGAGCACGTCCACCAGCGCCTCCATCCGGAATTCGTCGTCGGCCGCGAGCCGGATCTCGGCCTTGTCGCGATCGAACTCGATGGTGCAGTGGGTGCCCTTGAAGTCGTAGCGCTGGGCGATCTCCTTCAGCGCCTGATTCACGGCGTTGTCGACCTCCTGGAGGTCGGCGCCGGTGGAGATATCGAAGGAAGGGTTGCTGGCCATGAGCAAAGGATTACCCCGGCCCACCAGCTTGACAACCCTTCGTGCGGCCGCTAGTCTCACCGTCACGGCGGTGCTTTAGGGCCACTTGCTCCCGCCGGCCCGCGCAGGTCGTCTGCGGGCAAACCAACGAGCTAAAGCGCCGGACGCATGCCCTCCGAGCGCACCAGGCCGGAGGGCGTCGTGTGTCGGCCCTCGTCACACCAATCCGGGATCGCCACGATGAACGCTGGCCGCCTCATGTGCTGTCGAATCATGGCCCGCCTCCCCCGCTTCGGGTGGACGGCCACCTCGACGCATGTGCACGGCAGCGGCAGTGCGTAACCGCCATCCGGCACCCGAGGCCCGGACCACTCCACGGAGCGGTCCGGGCCTTTTCGTTTTCTCACACTCGAGGAGCGCAGCATGACGTACCATCCCGACACCCTGGCGGTTCACGCCGGGCAGGCGCCCGATCCGGCGACCAACGCGCGCGCGGTGCCGATCTATGCGACGACCAGCTACGTCTTCAACGACACGCAGCACGCCGCCGATCTCTTCGGGCTCCGGGTGTTCGGCAACATCTACACCCGCATCATGAACCCGACGAGCGACGTGTTCGAGAAGCGGATCGCCGAGATGGAAGGGGGCATTGCGGCCCTGGCGGTGGCGAGCGGTCAGGCGGCCGAGACGCTGACCGTGCTAAATCTGGCGCGGGCGGGAGACAACCTGGTCTCATCGCAGACGCTCTACGGCGGGACCTACAATCTGTTCGCCTACACGCTGCCCAAGTGGGGGATCACGACGAAGTTCGTGGACATCCACAACCTCGATCAGGTCCGCGCGGCCATCGACGCCGGCACCCGGCTGCTGTATGTCGAGACCATCGGCAACCCGCGGCTCGACGTTCCGGACTTCGAGGCGCTCGCGACGATCGCCCACGAGGCCGGCATCCCGCTGGTAGTGGACAACACCTTCGGCGCGGCCACCCTCAGCCGTCCGATCGAGTACGGCGCCGACATCGTCGTGCACTCGGCCACGAAGTGGATCGGCGGCCACGGGACGGCCATCGGCGGCGTGGTCATCGACGCCGGCCGGTTCGATTGGACCAGCGCGCAGGCCAAGGCCCGCTTCCCGGAGTTCAGCGCGCCGGACCCCAGCTACCACGGGCTCGTGTACACCGAGGCCTTTGGCCCCGCGGCGTTCATCATCAAGCTGCGCGTGCAGCTGCTCCGCGATCTGGGCCCCGCCCTCTCGCCGTTCAATTCCTTCCTGTTCCTCCAGGGCCTGGAGACGCTGCCACTGCGGATCCAGCGGCACTCGTCCAACGCGCTGGCCGTGGCGGAATGGCTGGCCCGGGACCCGCGGGTGGAGTGGGTCTCGTATCCCGGCCTCGAGAGCCATCCCGAGCACCGGAACGCGGCGCGCTATCTGACGGGGGGCTTCGGCGGCGTACTGACCTTCGGGATCAAGGGCGGCCAGGCGGCGGCCAAGGCCTTGATCGACCGGGTGAAGCTGTTCTCGCTCCTGGCCAACGTGGGCGACGCCAAGTCGCTCATCATCCATCCGGCCTCGACGACGCACGAGCAGCTCACCCCCGAGCAGCAGCGGGCGACCGGCACGACCCCGGAGCTGGTGCGGCTGTCGCTCGGGCTCGAGGACGTGCGCGATCTCATCGCGGACCTCGATCAGGCGCTGGGGGAGACCGCAACGGTCGCCAGCGAGCCCCGCACGGCCACCGCGGGAGCCTCGCGGTGACCCAGCCGCTGGTCGTGAAGTTCGGCGGCGACGCGCTCGCAACACCGGAGCGCATCGTCGCCGCGGCCCGGCGCGTGGCGGCGCGGCGGGTCGCCCAGCCGGTCGTGGCGGTCGCCAGTGCGCGCCGCGGGGTCACCGATCATCTGCTCGGCCTCGTCGAGCAGGTGCGGGAGGCGTCGGCTGCCGGCCCCGTATCTTCGGCCGCGGGGCGCGCGGCCGCCGATCGGGCCGTGGCGAGCGGCGAGCTGGTGGCCGCCTCGCTCCTCACGGTGGCGCTCGCCGATCTCGGGGTGCCGGCCGTCGTCCTCGACGCGCGCGAGGCCGGCCTCCGGAGCGATGGCCGCGCCGGCGGTGCGGCGCTGACGGCCATCCGGCGGGACCGTCTGGAGCGCCTGCTGCAGCGCGGCATCACCCCGGTGATCACCGGCTTTCAGGGGTGGCATCGCGGCCGGATCACCACGCTGGGACGCGGCGGCTCGGACATCACGGCCGTGGCGCTCGCCATCGCGCTGGAGGCGTCGGCGTGCGAGCTGGTCAAGGAACCGGGCGCCGTACACACCGCAGATCCTCGGCTGGTGCCCGAGGCGCGTCCGCTCCGGCGGGCGACGCACCGCTTCGTGAGCGAGATCGCGCTGGCCGGCGCTCGCGTTCTGCATCACACCGCCGCCGGCCGCGCGGAGCGCGAAGGCGTGGCGCTGCGGTTCACGTCGCTGCACGCGGACGGGGAGCCGTCCACGGTCGTCGATGCGGAGGGATCGCCGGGCCACCCGGCGAGCGCGAGCGAGGCACCCAACGAGTACGCGGTGGTCTTCGCGGTCGGCCACCACGGGGTCGAGCCGGCCTCCGGCGACCCATCGGACGTGGCGACGCTGAGCGTCGTCAGCATGCGACCCGACGCGCCCGCCTTCCGGTCGATGACTCGCGCGGCCGCGGCTCGCGTTGGCGGCACCATCTACCGGACGCTCGATCGCGCGCACGCGCTCGCGCTGCTCGTGTCCGCCGCGGACGGGCCGGGCCTGACGAGGGCCATCCATTCGGTGGTCACCGCCGCGAGCCACGACGCGGGCGGGACGCCACGATCCTCGGTGAGCCATGGGTGATCGGTGGCAGGCCTGCGGGCCTGGGGATGGGCTCGCCCGCTGTACGGGCGGGCCGGGATACCCGTATTCTTCCCGCTGAGCTGGCGCCTTCACGCGGCCTCGGATGTCGGCATCCCGTGGGACTCACGAAAGGACGCCATGCTTCACGGTGTGCATCGCGACCCGCTGACCAACTGGCCAAGCCAGCCTCGTGATGGCCGGAGCGGCCGCCCGTGACCGCCCTGGTGCCGGGCACCACCGGACTCGGCGACCTCGCCCTGGACTCGCTGGTGGCGAGCGACGGCCGCGCGCTTACGGGCCTGCGCCTGCGCTACCGGGTCCTCGGCAACGTGGCGGCGGCGCGGGAGCACGGGTGGATCCTGGTGTTCCACGCGCTGACCGGCAGCGCTGAGGTCGAGCAATGGTGGGGTCCGCTGGTGGGGCCGGGCAAGCCGCTCGACACCTCGCGCCACGCGATCGTCGCCGCCAACCTGCTCGGCAGCTGCTACGGTTCGACCGGCCCGCAGGAATGGGCCGCTGAGCACGACGAGCCCTTCCCGCACCTCACTCCCGCCGACCTGGCCGCCGCGCACATCCCGCTGCTCGAGCATCTGGGCGTCGAGCGGCTCGCGCTCGCCACCGGCGGATCACTGGGCGGAATGGTGACGCTCGAATGGGGCCGGCGCTCGCCCGTGCCGGTCGACCGCCTGGTGGTGTTCGCGGCCCCGGCGGCGACCTCCGCCCAGGCGATTGCGTGGAACACCGTCCAGCGGATGGCCATCGAGGCCGACCCCGCGTGGCGCGGCGGCCGGTATCCTCCCGGCGAGGGGCCGACGGCGGGACTGGCGGCCGCGCGTGCCCTCGCGATGATCACGTACCGGACGGCGGCCGAGTTCGAGGCCCGCTTCGGCCGCGCGTCGTCACGCACGCCCGGCCTATTCGACGTAGACCACTACCTGCGGCGCCAAGGTGACAAGCTGGTGGCACGTTTCGACGCGGCGAGCTACGTCGCGCTGATGCGCGCGATGGACCTGCACGACGTGGGCGATCTCCGCGCCGCCGCCCAGGTGACGGCGGCGCGGGTCGGGACGGTGATCGGCGTGGGGGTGGACTCGGACATACTCTACGCCCCGGGGGAGGTGCGCGCCTGGACCGAGGCGTACCGCGCGGCCGGCGTGGACGCGCGATACCGGGAGATCGCGTCGGCCGCCGGGCACGACGCGTTCCTCATCGAATGGGATCAGGTGGAGGCGATCCTGCGGGAGCCGTAGGACACCCCGCTAGATCCCGCCGTCCCGATGGCGGTGCCGCCCCGAAGGGCGAAGCCGCCGGCCGTCCGGACGCTCGGCTCGGCGCTCCAGCCGCTCGCCCCGATGCTCCAGGCGGTCGCCCCGATGCTGGAGCCGCTCGCCCTTCCGCTGCCACGCCTGCCCCTCGTGCTCGTGCCCCCGGCGCTCCAGTCGCTCGCCGTGGCGCTCCCAACTCCGGCCTCGCCGCTCCATCCGATCGCCGTGCCGCTGCAGACGCTCGCCTCGACGCTCGAGCCGCCACCGCTCCTGCCGGTGATGACCTCCGTGCCGGGGATGCCAGCGCTCGGCGGAAGGCTCGCGCTCGATGGCGAAGGGGCTGGCGGGGCTGACCTGCGCGGCCAGCGGCGGAACCGTGAAGCACAGCGCCGCCAGGGCGAGCGCGTGGTATCGACGTATCATGAGATCCTCCCCGCGGCAGGGCCGCGCGGCGCAACGTGGAGAAGGCAGACGGGCTGGAACGGGAGGAAGACGCGGAGAGAGCCGGAGCGTTAAGCCGCTCCGGCTGAGATACGGACCTAGGCCAGGAAGCTTTCCAGCGCGCGGGCCCGGCTCACGTGCCGGAGCCGGCTCAGCGCCTTTTCCTTGATCTGCCGCACCCGTTCGCGGGTGATGCCCAACAGGCTGCCGATCTCCTCGAGCGTCATCGGCTCGGGGCCGTCGAGCCCGAAATAGAGGCGCAGGATCTTGGCCTCCCGCTCCTTCAGGGTCGACAGCACCTCTTCGATGGACTCGGTCAGCGCGTGCTCGAAGGTCTCGGAGTCGGGGCCGGGGTTCTGGGTGTCGGGCAGGTAGTCCAGGAGCTTGTTGTCTTCGCCGGGGGTGAGCGGCGCGTCGAGCGAGAGATGGTTCTGCGAAATGGAGAGGGTCTTCTGGACCTCCTCCATCGAGATGTCCATGCCCTCGGCGATCTCGGACGGCGTGGGCTCCCGGCCCAGCTCCTGGAGTAGCGCCGAGGACCGCTTCCCGATCCGGTGAAGCGTGCCGGCCCGGTTGAGCGGCACGCGGACGATGCGGCTCTGCTCGGCGAGCGCCTGCAGAATCGCCTGGCGAATCCACCAGACCGCGTAGGAGATGAACTTGATGCCCTTGGTCTCGTCGAACTTGTGGGCGGCGCGGATGAGGCCGAGGTTGCCCTCGTTGATCAGGTCGGCGAGCGACACGCCCTGGTTCTGATACTTCTTGGCGACAGAGACGACGAACCGAAGATTGCTGCGGACGAGCTTGTCGAGGGCCTCGGGGTCGCCCGTGCGAATGCGCTGCGCGAGCGTGACCTCTTCCTCCTGGGGGATCAGCGGGTACTTGCTGATCTCGCGGAGGTACTGGTCGAGCGACCCTTCATCGAACGAAGGACCCCGCCTGCCGGCACCGACCTGCATTGGACGCATGCGATTCGACCTCGAACGGAATGGCAGACGAAACCTGAACGAACCTTACTCTCCGGCCAACCGGTGCGCAACCGGCTCGGCGCGACGGTCGGCCGAGCCGGTCATTCGTCACACGCGGGCGGCGACGCGCTACACGTCGTAGTTGTCGATCTGCGCGCGCTGGAGCCGGCCCGAGTAGTCCACGTAGCCCACTTTGGTTTCCGAGTAAAACTCGTACACTTCCCAGCCGCCCTCGCGGTGCCCGTTGCCGGTCGCCTTGACGCCGCCGAACGGCAGGTGGGCCTCCGCGCCGATGGTGGGTGCATTGACGTACGTGATGCCGTTGTCCAGCTCCTGCAGCGCACGAAACGCCAGGTTCACGTCACTCGTGTAGACGCTGCTCGACAGCCCGTAGCGCACACCGTTGTTCACCCGCACCGCCTCGTCGAACGAGCGCACCCGCACCACGCTGAGCACGGGACCGAAAATCTCCTCCTGCTCCAGCCGGCTGCCGGCCTTCACGCCCGCGAACACGGTGGGCCGGAAGAACCAGCCGCTGCCGAGCCGGCCGCCGGGCGCCTTGCCGCCGGTGACGAGCTCGGCGCCCTGCTCGCGGCCGATCTCGATGTAGCGCTCGACCTTGTCGCGCGAGGCCTCGTGGATGAGGGGACCCACGTCGGTCTTGCCGGCGCGACCGTCGCCCAGCCGCAGTCCCTCGGCGGCGTCGGCAAGGCGCCGGAGGAACCGGTCGTGCACCTTCTTGTGGAGGATGAGCCGGCTGGTGGCCGTGCAGCGCTGTCCGGTGGTGCCGAAGGCGCCCCAGAGGATTCCCTCCAGGGCCAGGTCGAGGTCCGCGTCCTCCATCACGATCATCGCGTTCTTCCCGCCCATCTCCAGCGAGAGCCGCTTGTGCATCCGGCCGCAGGTCTCACCGATGATGGCGCCGGTCTCGGTAGACCCGGTAAAGGAGATGACCGGCACCTCGGGGTGCTCGACCAGCGCCTTCCCGACGGTCTCGCCCCGCCCGTGCACGAGCTGCACGACCTCGGGCGGGAGGCCGGCCTCCAGCAGGATCTCGACGAGGAGGTGCACCGTGTGCGGCACATCCTCCGAGGGCTTGATGATGACCGAGTTCCCGCAGAGCAACGCGGGAAACATCTTCCAGGTCGGGATGGCGAGCGGGAAGTTGAACGGCGTGATCAGGCCCACGACCCCGATGGGCCGCCGGTAGCTCATGGCCCATTTCGACCGGAGCTCGGATGGCACCGTGTGGCCGAAGAGTCGCCGGCCCTCGGTGGCCGCGTAGTACGCCGTATCGATGCCCTCCTGCACGTCGCCGCGGGTCTCCGCGAGCACCTTGCCCATCTCGCGCGTCATCGCGTCCGCGATGGCCTCCTTGCGCTCGACCAGCAGGTCGCCCACGCGGCGGAGGACATCGCCCCGCGCGGGGGCCGGCGTCTTCGACCAGAGCGCGAAGCCGCGCTTAGCCGACCGGACCGCCGCGGTCACGTCGCGGGCGTCGGAGTCGGGGAAGCGGCCGATCAGGTCGTCGGTGTCGGCCGGATTGCGGTTCTCGAAATGGGCGCCATTCGCGGGCGCCACCCACTCACCGGCAATAAAGTTGCGGAACGTCTTGGCCATGGGATCCCGGAAGAGAAGTAATTCGCTGACACGACGGTTCTCGAGCTATTGCGGCGACGTCGCCCCTTGCGGCGGCGTCACGGCTTCGGGAGTCGGTTCCGACGACGGCGCCGGCTTCGACGACGGGGCGGGCCCCGATGACGGGGCCGGCTGCGCCGCCGGCCCCTGCTGGCCGGGCGCGACGGGCGCCACCTCGCACGTCCAGGTCCGCGCGGCCTTGGCGTATCCCACCCGCGGCAGCACTTCCCGGAGCCCGACAACCGCCGCCCACGCGATCACCGCCAGCGACAGCACGTGCGCGAAGCCGCGCCGGCTGGCCCAGCTCGCGAGCACGCCGAGGAGACCGACGAGCGCGGTGATGCCGGCCGCGCCATGAAGAACATGAGCCGCAGGCCGCAGGTGCGCTCGTAGGGCCAGAGCGGCAGGGCCACGGCCAGCGCGAGGGCGAGCACCACCCAGAACCAGGTGAGCGCGACCGACCGGCGCGGGACCGGCGCGCCGGCCGGCAGACCCGGTCCCCGCGCCATCGGAGCCGGCACGGCGCGCCCTGAGCCGGCACGCTACCCTGCTTGGCGATCACCTTGTCGATGTCGGCCAGCTCGCGGTCCCAGTTCCTCGGCTGCTCGCTCATGTCGACTCCCGCGTCAGGCCGTAGCGCTCGATCTTCTTGTAGAGATTCGAGCGGGGCATCTTGAGCGCGCGCGCCGTTTCGGAGACGTTCCAGTCGCGCTCGCGCAGCTGCTGGGCCAGGAAGGCCTTCTCGGCTTCCTGCTTGAAGGTCTCGAACGTATGCGCGCCACCCGGCACCGAGGGAAGCGGCGGTGCGCCCTCGCCGCCCGGCAGCAGCCGGTCGATGTCGACCGCCGTGACCACCTTGCCCGGCGCGAGGATCAGGGCGCGCTCGACCGCGTTCCGAAGCTCGCGGATGTTTCCGGGCCAGACCCGCGTCTGGAGCCGCGCGACCGCGTCGGCCGCGAATTTCTTGCCCGGCACGCCGGCGCTCTCCGCGAGCTGCTCGGCGAAGTGCGCCACCAGCCCGGGCACGTCCTCCAGGCGGTCGCGCAGCGGGGGAACCTCGATCGGCACGACGTTCAGCCGGTAGAGCAGGTCCTCCCGGAACCGCCCCTCCGCGATCTCGCCCTCCAGGTCCTTGTTCGTGGCCGCCAGCACGCGCACGTCGACCTCGATCGACTTGGACCCCCCGATCCGGGTGACGACCCCCTCCTGCAGGACTCGCAGAAGCTTGGCCTGCGCGGAGAGCGACATGTCGCCCACCTCGTCAAGAAACAGCGTGCCGCCGTCCGCCTGCTCAAACTTGCCCGCCCGATCGGCGAACGCGCCGGTGAACGACCCCTTCATGTGTCCGAACAGCTCGCTCTCGATGAGCTCAGACGGAATCGCCGCGCAATTGACCTCGACGAACGCCCGGTCCCGCCGCGGAGAGGCCTCGTGGAGCCCGCGGGCCACCAGCTCCTTGCCCGTGCCGTTGTCCCCGGTGATGAGCACCCGCGCGGCCGTCGGCCCCACCTTCGCGATCAGCTCGCGCACGCCGGTGAGCGCCGGGCTCGCCCCTACCATCTGATACCGGCTCTCGGTGACCTCCCGGAGCCGGGCGTTCTCGCCGACCAGTTCCGCGTGCGCCAGCGCGTTCCGCACCGTGAGCAGGAGCCGGTCAGTGTCGAGCGGCTTCTCCAGGAAGTCGAACGCGCCGCGCTGGGTGGCCTCGACCGCGGTGGCGATGGTGCCGTGCCCCGAGATCATGACGATCTGCGCACGGGAGTCGAGATCCCGGAGCCGCGTCAGCGTCTCCAGACCGTCGAGGCCGGCCATCTTGACGTCGAGAAACACGAGGTGCGGACGGAAGTCCGAGTAGACGGTGATGGCTTCGCCGCCGGAGGCCGCCACCCGGACATCCAGCTCCTCGTACTCGAGCACCTGCTTGAGCGCCTGCCGGATGCCGGCTTCGTCGTCGACGATGAGGACTCGATGACTCATGGGCGTGCAGCTCCGTAGAGGGTCGCGCCGCCGGGATGCACGTGAATGGCGCGGATGCCGGCCGGGACGGTCCAGGGCACCGTCTCGCGGTTCGGATCGTCCAGGGCGCGGGAGACGAGGCGCGGGACCGCGGACGCCGGCACCGGGATGTCCCGGATCTGAAACGAGCGCACCGCCCACTCCCCCGTGCCCGGCCCGGTCACCCGGAGCGGACCGGTCGCCTCCACCGGCTCATTCGGCCGCAAGGCCACGGCGAGCGGACCGATGAGCTCCTGGGGCAGTCGGGCTGTGCGCAGGCGCGCGTGCACCCGGACTTCGCCGGCGAGCAGCTCCACCCGCAGCGAGTCGAGCTCTCTCCGGAACTTGGCCGAGAGCCCGCTGCCCATGAGGGAGGCGACCTCCGAGGGCGACAGCACGACCGAGTCGGCCCGCCAGCCGTTCAGCGAATCGATCTTGGCGCGGGCAGAGGCCAAGGCCCGCGTGCCCGGCCGGCCGAGCGGGGCCGGCGCGGCCCCGGTGGACCGGGGCGCCTCGACCCGGTCCAGCAGCCGGCGCCCCTCGCGCAGGACCCGGTCACGGTAGAGCCAGCCGACCACGAGTGCGGCGATGAGACCCAGGCACCCGACCACCTTGAACGGGGCGGTCAGGCAGCCCATCACGCCGAGAGCTCCAGGGTGAGCCGCGGCTCGTAGCGCGGCCCGCGGGTCGTGAGCACACTCTCATAGAGCACCAGCTGCGCTCCGACGAACGACACCCGGGTATAGGCCTCGCCGAAATCCTCGAGACCGCGCGCCGGGATCCGGTGCCCCTCTCGAACGCGCCCGAGTGTCACGTGCGGCCGGAAAGGCGTACCCTCCGGAGGAAACCCGATCCCCTCGCCACCGCGCTCGAGCCGGTTCTGGAGAACCTCGAGCGCCGGCGGCGCCTCGATCCCGAGCCAAAGGACCCGGGGCCGGGCCGCGCTCGGAAACGCGCCGAGCTCGTCGACCCGGAGCGCGAGCGGGCCGATGCCCTCCCCCGCAAACCGCACCGTCTCTTCGATCACCTCGAGCCGCTCCGCCGCTACCTCGCCGTAGAACTTGAGCGTGAGGTGGAGCCCTTCCTCGTGCACCCACCGCACCGGCCACGCGCTGTCACGCAGGCCAGCGAGCAGCGTGACGATCTCCCGCCGAGCGCCGTCGACGATGGGATCCCTGCGAACAGCCGCATCAGGCCGGCGACGTCGGGGCGAGGACCAGCAGACCTCCGCGACGGTACCCCGCGGGATCGAGCTCCACCGCGGCGAACCCGAGGGTGGCGAAGAACGCCGTCACGGCCTCCCACGCATCCCGGAGCTTGGTCATCGCCTCGGGCGAGACCTCGATGCGCGCCCGATCCCCGTGGTGGCGGACGCGCAGGTCGCCCGAGACGCCCAGGGTCGCGCAGATACGCCTCGCCCTCCTCGATCTGGCGGAGGCGGCGCGGCGTGATCTCGAGGCCGTAGACCACCCGGCTCGAGAGGCAGGGCGCCGCCGGCGCGTCCCACGTCGGCAGCCCGAGACTGCGGGACGCCTTCCGCACCGCCGCCTTGCTCCAGCCCAGCTCCGCGAGCGGCGAGCGCACCCGATGCTCCCCGGCCGCGCGCAGGCCGGGGCGGTGCTCGGCCAGATCGTCGGCGTTGGTGCCATCGATGACGGTGTCGAACCCGCGCGCCGCCGCCACCTCGCCCAGCCGGCTCCACAGCTCGGTCTTGCAGAAGTAGCAGCGGTTCGTCGGGTTGGCGAGGTAGCGGGGATCCGCCAGCTCACCGGTCTCCACCTCGAGCAGCGGCACCTCGAAGCGGCGCGCGAGGTCGATCGCGCTCCGCCACTGCGCCTCGGGATACGACGCGCTCCGGCCGACGACGGCGAGAAAACGCTCGGCACCGAGCGTCTGGCGGCCGACGACGGCGAGCAGCGCTGAGTCGACCCCGCCCGAATAGCCGAGCACGACCCGACCCAGCCCGTGCAGATGGCGTCGCAGAAGTTCGAGGTCCGTCATGGGCAGTAACGTAATGTGGTATGGAACCAAGTGAGAGCCCGGACGCCATTACTTTCCGGCATGCCCGACACGCCGTTTCTCGACGTCGCCCCCGAGCTCCGCGTACCGTTCGCGGAGCTCGAATTCCGCGCCACACGATCGGGCGGACCGGGCGGCCAGCACGTCAACACATCCTCGACCCGGGTCGAGGTGACGTGGGACGTGGCGGGCTCGCCGGCGCTGACCGACGCGCAGCGCCGGCACCTGCTGGTCCGGCTCGCGAGCCGGCTGGACGGCGGTGGGCACCTCCGCCTGGTGTCGAGCGCGTCGCGCAGTCAGCTGCGAAACCGGGAGGACGTGACGGAGCGGCTCCGCGACATCGTGGCCAAGGCCCTGGTGGTGCCCAAGCCGCGCAAGCGGACGCGGCCGCCCCGGGCGTCCAAGGCGGCGCGCCTGGAGAGCAAGCGCCGCCGCTCGGCGACGAAGCGCGAGCGGCGGCCCCCGCGAGGCGACGAATGAATCGCTTGAGCCCGCGCGCGGCGTGGGCCGGGGCGGTCCTCGTCGCGTCGACCCTGCTCGGATCCGCGGCACCGCTCGCCGCACAGGTGAAACCGGAGGAGGCCGGCTTCATCGTGCGGCTCGGGCGCGACACGCTGGCCGTCGAGCAGATCATACGCAGCGACCGGCGACTCGAGAGCGAGATGGCACTGCGGGTGCCGGCGGCCCGCCGGATGCACTACCTCGCCGAGCTGGACAGCCTCGGACGGATCGTCCGCCTCGACCTCACCAGCCGGCCCCTCGGCTCGGGCGGCGGCTCGGGGCCGGTCCTGGGGTCGATCGTCTTCGGCGCCGATTCCGCCGACGTCACGATGACCCGGGGCGACAGCACCGAGCGGCATCGGGTGGCGGCGCCACCGGGGACCGTCCCGATGGTCGCACTCTCCTACGCGCTGACCGAGCAGGCCATGCGCCAGGCGCGGCGGCAGGGGGTCGACAGCCTTGCCTTTGCCTGGCTGCCGTTGGGTACCGCGGAGCTGCTGCCCTCGTACGTCGCGCGCCGCGGCAAGGATTCGGCCGACGTGGACTTCTTCGGGAGCCCGATGCACACCCGCACCGACAAGCGCGGCCGCCTGCTCGGCCTCGACGGTCGGGCTACGACGCAGAAGATGCTGGTGAGCCGCGTGAAGACCGTGAACGTCGGCGCCTGGGCTACGGCGTTTGCCCAGGCGGAGCAGGCCGCTGGCCCGGCGGGCCAGCTCTCGCCTCGCGATACGCTCCGGGCCGAGGCCGCCGGCGCGCGCCTGATGATCGACTACGGCCGCCCGCAGGGCCGGGGCCGGGCGATCTGGGGAGACGTCGTCCCGTGGGAGCAGGTGTGGCGGACGGGGGCCAACGCGGCCACCCAGCTCACCACCGACGCCGACCTCACCATCGGCGGCGCGCCGGTCCCGCGCGGCACCTACACCGTCTGGACCATCCCCTCCCCGTACGGGGGCGTGCTCATCATCAACCGGCAGACCGGCCAGTGGGGCACCGAGTACGACGCCACCCAGGATCTCGTGCGGGTGCACCTGGATCGCCACGCGCAGGATCCACCCACCGATCAGTTCACGATGGCCGTGGAGCCCCGGGGCGCGGGCGGTCTCCTCCGGCTCACCTGGGCCGAGGCGAGCTACAGCGCCCCCCTGGAGCCCGCCCCCCGTTGACGGACCCGTTGTCATCCGGCGTACCCCATATCAGATTGCGGTACCCCTGCGACTCAACCGAACCGAGCGTCACGCCGCTGCCCTTCGTCGATCCAGACTGCGGTACTGAATGGCCTCGCTCACGTGGGTGCTTGCCAGCTCCTCGGCCCCCGCGAGATCGGCGATCGTGCGGGCGATCTTGAGCACCCGGTGGTATGCCCTGGCCGACAGGCCCAGGCGCGCGACGGCCTCGCGGAGGAGACACTCGACCGGCTCCGCCAGAGGACAGTAGCGCCGGAGATCGCGGGCGGTCATGTGGGCGTTGGCGTGGAGGCCGGGCCGGTCCCGGAACCGCTCCCGCTGGCGGACCCTGGCCAGCTCCACCCGCTGCCGAACCACCGCGCTGGGCTCCTCGGCCTCGGCGCCGATGAGGTCTCGGTAGGGCACGGTGGGCACCTCGAGGTGGATGTCGATCCGGTCGAGGAGGGGCCCCGAGACGCGGGAGCGGTAGCGCTCGACATCGGCGTCGGCGCAGCGGCAGACATGGACCGCGTCGCCATGGTAGCCGCAGGCGCACGGGTTCATGGCCGCGGCAAGCATGAATTGTGCAGGAAAAGTGAGGCTGACGGCGGCCCGGCTGAGGGTGACGGTGCCGTCCTCCAGGGGTTGTCGCAACACCTCGAGCACATTGCGGCGGAATTCCGGGAGCTCGTCCAGAAAGAGCACCCCCCCGTGGGCCAGGCTGACCTCCCCCGGGCGCGGGACGGAGCCGCCGCCGATGAGCCCCGCGTCGCTGATGGTGTGGTGGGGAGCCCGGAACGGCCGGACGGCGCAGAGTGACCGTCCGCTCCCCAGCAGCCCGGCGACGCTGTGGATCTTGGTGGTCTCGAGGGCCTCGTCGAGGGTCATCGACGGGAGGATGGTCGGCAGGCGGCGGGCTAACATGGTCTTTCCGGCTCCGGGCGGTCCGACCAGGAGCAGGTTGTGGGCGCCGGCCGCGGCAACCTCGAGCGCTCGTTTCGCGGCAGCCTGGCTCCGGACGTCGGCGAAGTCGACCTCGTCCCTCCGCCGTTCGGCCATGAGGGCTGGCAGGTCGACCCGGGCGGGTGCGAGCGGCAGGTCGCCTGCCAGGTGGGCGCAGACCTCCATGAGGGAGCGGGCGCCGCGCACCTCGAGTCCCTCGACGACCGCGGCTTCCGGGACATTGTCGAGCGGCAGCAGGAGGCCGGTGCAGCCCGCCGCTCTGGCCGCGAGGGCGACTGGCAGCGCACCCCGGACGGGCCGGAGATCGCCCTCGAGGCCGACCTCGCCGACCACCATCAGGCGGCCGAGGTCCAGGTCGGGCAGTTGGCCGCTGGCTGCCAGGACTCCCAATGCGATGGGCAGATCGAGCCCGGACCCGAACTTGCGGACGTCGGCCGGGGCCAGGTTGACCGTGATGCGGCGGAGCGGAAACTCGAAGCCGGCGTTGGTGAGTGCCGCGCCGATGCGCTCCCGACCCTCGCGCACCGCACCGTTGGGCAGCCCCACGGTGGCGAACGACGGCAGACCGCTGGTGATGTCGACCTCGACGTCGACTGGATAAGCATCGATGCCGAGGATGGCGGCGGAACGGATGCGGGCAAGCATGACCGGGCACCTTTCGAGGTGCCGGAGACGTTAGAGCAGGCGTTGGACAGGCGGCGGACCCCTTCCCCGCCGCCTGGCACCCCAAGACGCGAGTCGATCGCGGGAGTCGCTCGATGCACCGTTGGTTCGCTGGAGTCATGCTGTGGTCGTCGGTGGCCGCCTGTGCCGTACCCAAGGCGGCAGGTGCCCCCTTGGCGCCCATCGAGCGCGCCTGGGAGGTCCCGACCCTGGAGCTCTATAGCGAGTGGTGGCGGAGGACGGAGGCCTGCTCCGGCCGCACGGGCGACATGAGCCAGGTGACCTTCTACGCGGTGGACGCCCCGAGCGGCGCGATCGGCCTCAACGGGACCATTGCCCACGGCTGGTGGGTGCGTCAGGGCAATCGGATCTACCTGCCCGCGAACGCGCTCGGCGAGGAGTGGCTGGTGCGCCACGAGATGCTGCACGCGCTGCTCCAGCGTGGGTCGCACCCCAGCAAGAAGTTCGTCGAGGCCTGCCACCTCGCCTCGATCGAGTCGTGGCGCGATTCGACGCTGCGCGTCGATCCCACCAACCCCCAGGGGCGCTGAGCGCGGCTACCAGCGGCACCGGTTGGCGCCCTGGGGTTGAATGGTTCGGAAATCCATCAGGCGCATCGCCCAGGTTCGGCCGGGCGTCCGCCACTCGGGATCCGCCGTGATGTCCTCCGTCGTGCGAACCTGACCCCGGTATTCGAGCGTCACCGGGACCTCCTTGCCCTCCCTCGTCCACTTGTAAATCCACTTCCTGAACTCCACCGCCGGCACCTGCATGCCCCGCAGGGGTCCGACCCTCCGGTCGAAGGCCCCCAGGCTGTCATCGATGACCACAAGACTGACGACGTCTTCCTGATAGCCCCAGATCTTGAGCGGATTGCCGCCGAGGACGAGGTGATTGGAGCGCGGCCCCTCGGTGCGCAGGTTGCTGAACATCGTAAAGTTGCCCGCCGTCCTGAGCCCGGCGTAGGACGTCAGTCCATGGAGCAGCAGGACGACGGGAAAGGCGTAGAGCCACGCCGGGGTCCCGCGGGCCCAGAGGCTGACGCCTGGCCAGACGGGGCGTGGCCCCTGCGCGACCACCGCACGCAGGATGGGCCAGAGCAGAAAGAGGACGCTCAGGTTGAAGAGGAACGCCGCCAGGACGCGAGACCAGAATCCCGACACGACTCCGGTCAGCAGGTTGCTCGCAAGGTAGACGTACGACCGCGGGACCGAGCGCCCCAGGACCGGGAGGCGCACGTGCGTCGTGACCAGGTCGAGATACCGCTCCGGGAGGAACGTGAAGAGCATGGCGAAGGCGAGCGCTCCGAAATGGACAAAGCCGATCAGGGACAGCACGGCGTGCATGGTCCAGGAGAAGGCCAGCACTGGGCCCTGAAATCGCGGCACGGCCAGCAGCAGGCCCCCGACCAGCTCCCACAGGACCACCATCCCCGCCGTTCCGAGAATCATCAACGCCACCACGCGACCGGGAATCGCGGGCGCGACCCACACGGCAAGCGCGACCGGCAACAGGATGAGCCCGACCAGCGCCGCACGCGCCGAGCGCGGTATCACCCGTGCCCGCGGCCGAACGCTGAGCACCGCGACCAGGGCCGCGCCGACAGCTCCGGCTCCGAGGAGCACTCGAGGCACGCCAAGGGAGCGCCTCGTGGCGAAGGCAGTCAGATCCTCGAGCATCTTCCCGGCGCAGGAGACGTCGGGGTTGAAGAAGTCGGTGTTGAGCTTGCTGAATCCGGCGAGGACGTAGATCAGGATCATCGAGACCTGCAGCACCGGACGCACCAGGTCGAAGCAGGCGTCGTCCGTCGGGTAGCCCTCGTAGCGCCACCATGTGTAGCCGATCGCGAGGAGGAGCAGCAGGCTGACGTAGATCTCCACGTTGACGTGGTTGGGTATGTCCGGGAAGCGCAGGAGGAGGGGCTGCGCCATCGCGACGACCAGGAACACCGGCAGCGTCTTCCGGGTGAGTTCCACGGCCAGCAGGAGTAGCCCGAGCGCCAGCAGCAGCGCCGTGGCCTTGGGGTCGACCCAGCGTTCGGCGGGGTGCAGGAAGAGTGCGACCACATAGAGCGAAGCGAAGGCGGCGAAACGCGTCATCGCGCCTCTCCTCCTGACGGGTGATACCACGCGACCGCCCCTCGGTGCCAGTCGCGCCCATGGGCGGTCACCGCTCCGGCGCCGGGGTTCGTTCCGGGCGCCGCTCCGCTGCAACCTTCAGATCGGGGAGATCACGGATGCCGATTGTCCCACCGCGGATTCCAGCCGCCTGAGCGCCTGCTCGTCGGACCTCGTCGGCCCGACGAAGGTTCGCTTGGCGGAGAGCTGCCAGTAGAGCATCAACCCCACGGTCAGCGCCAGCATCGTCCACAGGACGAGCTCGTTCGGCGGCAGGCTGAAGACCACCGTGAGGAACAGCACCCAGGCGATGGCGATCACGTTGATCAGCGGACTCCACGCACCGAGGTTCCAGGGCGCGGTCGCGGCGATGGTGTACTCTCCCCGCACCCGCCGGCGGTTCCGCCAGTTGAGGTAGATCGGGAACATGTAGGCGAGGTAGAGCGTGATCGTGCTGATCGACGTAATGACGAAGTACGCCGAAGCATAAAGGCAGAGCACCACCGTGAGCGCACTGGTGACGAGGATCGACCAGACGGGCGTGCGGTAGATCGGGCTCACGCGCTTGAGGAAGGAGGAGCCGGGCATGCCGTCGTCCCGGGCGAAGGCATACCACATGCGCGCCATCGACGTGATCGACGACGAGCCGCAGAGCCACATGGCGACGCCGATGATGATCGCGATCAGGTTCGCGAAGAACACACCCAGGTTCCCGTAGACGATCTGCAGCACCGGGTAGGCGTCGTTGGCCGTCGCGGCGACGTCCCCGTTGGGGATGCACCAGGTCAGGACCAGCAGCATCACGTAGCCCACCACCGCCGAGACCGCGACCGACAGGAAGACGCCCCAAGCGGAGTTCTTCCGCGCCATGATCGTCTCCTCGGCGACGTGGGCCGAGGCGTCGTATCCCGTGTAGGTCCACTGCGCCTGGAGCAGAGCCAGCACGAACACCAGCGCGAACGGCGCCGCCCGATAGACCTCCACCAGGCCCGGGAAGAGGGAGAAGAGCGGCGAGGCGAACTTGAACTCGCCGAAGGCGAGCGCCGGTTGCGCCACGCCGTTGCCCAAGGCGGCGGAGGCGGCGTCGAGCGGATTGACGACGGTGGCCCGGGAAAACAGGAACTCCAGGCTGTTGTGATGGGTGCCGAACACGGTGAGGAGCAGGGCGATGATCGCCACGCCGCCGATGTGCCAGTAGGCGCTGAAGTCGTTGAGCCGGGCCGTCAGCCGGATGCCGAAGATGTTGATCAGGATCTGGGGAATCATGATCACCACCATGACGAACACATAGAAGTACCAGTTCGTCATCGCACCGAACACCGGTACCGCCTGATCAGCCGGCAGGCCCATGATCCGGGTGACCGCGCCAACGATGTAGATCGCCGCGGCGATGTTGATCCCCGCGGTAATGGTGACCTGCCCGATCATGTTGAGCCACGCGGTGGTCCAGGCCCAGGTGCGCCCGCCCAGTCGGAACGCCCAGAAGTACAACCCGCCGGCGGTAGGGTACGCGGAGGCAAGCTCCGCCATCGAGGCGGCCACGCACAGGGTGAAGAGGCTCACCACCGGCCAGCCGACCGAATTGATGGTCGGGCCGGCGAACCTGAGCCCGTAGCCGTAGAGGAGGACGGCGCCGGTGAGGACCGAGATGATGGAAAACGAGATTGCGAAATTGGAGAATCCGCCCATCTCGCGGAACAGCTGCTGGGCATACCCCAGGCGATGGAGGTCCTGGATGTCCTGCTGGATCAGCTCCTCGCGGGACGGCCGACGTGCCATGGACGACCTCCCTTGTCGGGGGCAGACGCACTGGGCGGACCGCCAGAGATGCGGGTCCGCGAGCGCGCCGTCAAGAGTCGCCGGCTCCTTCGCACGCCGCCCAGCAGGACAGGAGTCGGTTGACATGCATCGGTGCTCCGGAGTGATGGTTTCGCCGCGCTCTGGCGGCGGTCGGACGGCCTTCCTATGATTCGTGGCGGATTCCCTCTCACAACACAGGGCCCGACGCCGGGCCAGATCCGGACCCGAGATGCCGCGCTTCAGCGGACCGGCAGCCGCCCAGGCGCCTCCGACCAGCGTTCCCACGCCGCGCGGACGGCTGGACGAGTGCGTGGAGCGACTGCGGAGCGCCGCACCGATCTTCGCTGCCCTACCCTTCGACGAGCGCCTTCAGCTGCTGCGCTCGATGCGGGCGGGCTACGCGCGGATCGCGCCGCGCATGGTCGAGATCTGCTGCCTGGCCAAACGGATCGCCCCGGGCACTGTGCTCGAAGCGGAGGAGTGGTCGCTTGGTCCCTGGCCGGTGCTGCGGCAGTGCCGCCTGCTCATCGAGACGCTCTCGGCGCTCCAGCGCCGGCGGCCGCCGACGCTTGGCGAACTCGGCCGCACCGTGGATGGGCGGCTCAGCGCCGAGGTGTACCCGGGCAGCGTCCTGGACTCATTCCTGATGCCCTCCACCCGTGCGGAGGTCCACATCCGCGCCGGGATCGGCGAGCGGGAGCTGCTCGCCTCCCAGGCGAGATTCTACAAGCAGACGCCGGGTGCTGGCCGCGTCGTGCTGGTGCTCGGGGCGGGCAATGCCGCGGGTGTCCCGGTCCAGGACGTCCTCACCCGCATGTTCAACGAGGGCAAGGTCTGCCTCCTCAAGCTCCATCCGCTCAACGGCTACCTCGCGCCCCTTCTGCTCGAGGCCTTCGCGGACGCCGGCGCCCGCGATTTCCTCCACATCGTGAATGGGGATGCCGCCGAGGGCGCGTACCTCAGCCAGCATCCGGGAATCGACGAGATCCACCTGAGCGGCCGCCCGGAGACCCATGAGGAGATCCTGTGGGGTTCGGCGCAGACCGGAGCCGCCGACCGCAAGCGGCAGCACCACCCGCTCCACCTCAAGCCGGTGACATCGGAGCTCGGTGGGGTCTCTCCCGTCCTCATCGTGCCCGGACCGTACCTGGACCGGCAGCTCGCGTTTCAGGCCGAGGTCCTGGCGGGCGCGATGGTGCACAACGCCGCCATGAGCTGCCACACTCCGCGGCTGCTCGTGACACCTCGCGGGTGGCCGCAGGGCGATGCCTTCCTGCGGCATCTCGAGCGGGCGCTCGCCGCCGCGCCGCTACGGCTGGCGTACTACCCCGGCACCACCGAACGGTGGGATCGCCTCACCGGCGGCCGCCCCGGCCTCCGCACTATCGGTGCGGCCATCGGCGGCATGCTGCCCTGGACGCTGGTCCCCGGCCTCGATGCCACCGATCGCCGCGAGCCGTTCTTCACGGCCGAATCGTTCTGTCCGGCCCTGGGCGAGGTAGAGATTGGAAGCACCGACCCGGTCGAGTTTCTGCAGCAGGCAGTCGGGTTCGTGAACGAGCGGGTGTGGGGCACCCTCGCCGTCATGCTGATCGTCCATCCACGAACCGAGGCCGATCCGCAGCTCTCAGCGGCGGTCGAGCGCGCCATCTCCCAGCTTCGCTACGGGGCAGTCGGGGTCAACGTCTGGCCGGCACAGCTGTCAGCGATCGGCTCGGCTCCCTGGGGCGGGCATCCCAGCTCGGTGGTGAGCGACGTCCAGAGCGGCCGCGGCTGGGTCCACAACACCGCGATGCTCGAGGAAGTGGAAAAGGCGGTCATCCGCCAGTCGGTTACCGTCCAGTTCAAGCCCGCCTACGTGCCGGGCCATCGCTCAGCCGATACCCTCCTCCGGCGCCTGACCGCGGTCGAACGGGGGGCCGGCTGGGCCGGGCTTCCGGGCGTCCTGGACGCCGCTCTCCGGAGCTGAACCCCCGGGATATTCCCCAGAGCGCGTCCGCGGCGGCGGACAGGGTCCGCCGACGTGTCCTCCTCGCCGAGGACACCCCGGGTGAGCTCCTCGTACTGATGGATGGCATGCGGCCGGGACTGGACGAAGGCGCGGCGACTGCCGAGATTCGGCAGATCGAACCCATACGCGACGGCCCCCCTTTTGCTGCAACTTTTCGTCGAGACTTTCATCCCGCAGTCTCGCCTCCGCCACTGACGCATCCGGCAGACCTTCTCGCAATGTGCGGGAGCTATACACGATGATGAGAACCTTTCCTCGAGCTCGTTGGGCGGCCCTGGCCTCCATTCTGGTCCTGACCTTCCTTAGCGGCGGGTGGCTGCTTCGACCACGCCCCGCGGCGGAAGGCGGGGTGTACGAGCAGGCCCGCCTGTTCGAGGGCGTCGTCGGCGCCATCAACCGCCACTACATCGACTCGCTGGGCGAGGGGGATCTCTATCACCGGGCCGCCGACGCGCTCGTCGGCTCGCTGCACGATCCCTACGCCGAGCTGCTGGTCAAGGACTCGTATCGCGAGTACCAGCGTCAGATGGCAGGCACCGAGGTGGATCTCGAGCGCGGGCCTTCGGAGTCGGGGTGGGAGGGCCGGACGGTCGGCAACGTGATCGCTCCGGGCGACGAGGTGCTCAGCATCAATGGCCAGAACACCCGTGGCTGGTCGTCCGACCGGCTGGACGAGGCGCTGCGGCGGACGACTGGTCCGACGGTGACCATGGTGGTCAAGCCGCGCGGCGCGCCCGACGCGGTCGTCCGGCGGTTCACCCGCACCGAGATCCATGTCCCCGCCGCCTCGCGCGGCGTGATGCTGGCCGACGGCGTCGGCTACATCGTGCTCCGCCGCATGAGCCAGGGCGCTGCGCTGGAGCTCCGCGCCGCTGTCGATACCATGGTGACGCAGGGAATGACATCCCTGGTGCTGGATCTCCGGTCGAATCCGGGCGGGCTCATTCGCGAGGGCGTGTCGGCGGCCGGGCTGTTCCTTGCCCCGGGTGACACCGTGGCGACGTCGATCGGCCGGTCGGCCAAGCGGACCAAGACCTACCTGGCGGAGACCACGGGCGACTGGGGCGATCTGCGCCTCGCCGTGCTCGTGAATCGCGGCACGGCCAGCTCGGCCGAGCTGGTGGCTGGCGCGCTCCAGGACCACGACCGGGCGGTCATCGTGGGCACCGCCACCTACGGGAAGGGGGTCCTGCAGACCACCTATCCGATCGGCAAGGACGTCGCCATCAAGCTGACGACGGCCCGCTGGTTTACCCCGACCGGCCGGACCGTCCAGCGGCCCCGCGACGATACCGCAGGCAACATCGGCAACCGGATCCCCGCCAGTCGGCCGCGGGTGTTCTACAGCAGCCGGGGCCGGGTGGTGCCGGACGCGAGCGGCATCCTGCCGGACCTCCTGGTCCGGGCGCTGCCGCGCTCGGAGGGCGAGCGGTTGCTCGCGGTCCGGCTGCGCGAGGACATGAACCTCTTCCGCGACGTGCTCGCCGGCTACGCCGCCGAGCTTCGGGCCGACCAGGTCACCCAGACGGACTCCGCTCCCATGACGCCCGAGCGGCGGGACACGTTGTTCGCGCGGATGTCCGAGGCCGGCGTACACCTCGACCGCGCGACCTATGACTTGGCGGGGGGATTCGTGCAGGAGCAGCTCGAGAACGAGCTGGCCCGCGCGTTCTTCGGCAGCGATTCGGTGCTCCGGCGCAAGGCTCGGAACGATCGCCAGCTCCAGGCAGCCCTGACCGTCATCCGCGGTTCAGCAACGCAGGATGACGCGCTCACCGCGGCGATGCGAATGCAGCTCAGCGGACGGATCCGCTAGCTCGTCAGGAGCGCAGCGAAGGGGCCAGAACTCGAAATTCTGGCCACTTCGGCACAGGGTGACGTGGTTCGACACCGTTACTGCGGCACGTGCACCACGATCCTGGTCCCCCGCCCCACGTCGCTCTCCACTTCGATCCGTCCGCCCCACCCCTCCACCAGCCGCCGCACGATGGCCAGCCCGAGCCCGGAGCCGCTGGTCGTGGTCGAGAACCGCGGCTCGAAGATCCGCGGCAGCAGCTCCGCCGGGATGCCTGTTCCGTCGTCCATGACCTCGATCCGCCCCGGTCCCACCGTGACGTCCACCACCTGCGCCCCCGCGTTCCGGGCATTCTCGAGCAGGTTGACCACCACCTCCTTCACCTCATCGGCCCGGGCGGCGCCGGTCGCCCCCGGTTGGCAGGTGAGCCGCACCGCGCAGCCCTCCTCGGCCAGCCGGTAGAGCTGGATTACTTCGCCGACTACGACGCCGAGGTCGATCCGGTCCAGCGGCAGGATGTCGTCGGCCGGGGCCGCGAACCGGCTGAACGCACGGGCGATGGTGTCCAGCCGGTCGATCTCGGCCAGCATCCGCTCGGCGGTGTCCTCGAGGGTGCGGTCGAAGTCCGGGCGACGGTCGCGGTACACCCGGCGGAGGTGCTGGAGGCCGAGCCGCATGGGCGTGAGCGGGTTCTTGATCTCGTGGGCCACCTGTCGCGCCATCTCCCCCCACGCCAGCACGCGCTCCGCGCGCGAGACGTCGGTGACGTCGTTCAGCGCGATCACGACGCCCCTGACCTCGGGCCCCAGGGAAGCGAGCTGGAACGAGATCCGCCGGCCCCCGGCCTCGAGCTCTGCCGTGGGCTCGGCGGCCGCGTCCTGGAGATACCGCCGCACGGCGGTGGAGAACGTCACCCACTCCGGCCCGAGCCGGTCGAGCAGGGCCGCCCCCTCCTCGAGGTCCACACCCACCAGATCCACCGCCTGGCGGTTCGCGATGAGGACCAAGCCTTCGGGATCGATACCGACGACGCCCGTGGTGACGGTTCCGAGGACGGCGGCCGTCCGCAGCCGGGCGGCTTCGAGGGCATGCTGGCTGGTCCGGATATCCGCGGCCATGCGCTCGAACGCGCCGAAGACCGGCTCGAACTCGAGCGGCGGATGGTCGGCGTGAGCGGGCATGGGCTGCCCGCGGCCGAGCGCCAGCGCCGAACGGCGGAGCTCGGCCACCGGACGGGAGAGCGTGCGCGACGCGCGCTGGGCGCCCACCAGGGCCGCCGCCACACCCGCGAGCGTCGTGAGCAGCAGCACGAGCGCCAGGTCGAGCTGCCGCACCGCGAGCGACGAATCGTCGGCCAGCTGCGGCGTCGCCAGCACGCCGATGTCGGTAGGGCCACCCGGCTGCACCACCCGGTAGCCAATACGCTCGGCGAGCGATGGGATCGATCCGTCGCGTGTCACCTCGAGCTCGCCGTCGATCGCGAGCGCATCGAAGGCGTCGGGGTCCATCAGCTGCGGCATGACGCCCAGGTCCTCGAGCACCTGGGTGCTGGTGCCCGCGAGCCGCCCGCCGACGTAGAGCGCGAGATCGGCGTCGATCCTCCGGCTCAGCTCGCGGAGGCGGTCGTCCGGCGGCGGGCTGCCGCCGCGAACCAGCCCGCCGCCCGTGAGCACCGCGTCGCGCAAGGTCTGCGTGATAAGCAGGTCGCGGCTCCGTTCGACCTCCTCCGCAAGACGCGCGAAGCTCCAGGCCGCGAAGCCGATCGCCGGCAAGAGGAAGAAGGCCCCGAGCGTGACGGCGAGCCGGATGCGGAACGAGCGGGACAGGCTCCGCCACCGGGGCGGTCGGAGACGCACGCCGGCGATCAGCTCGGCCACGAGCCAGAGCAGCGCGAGCACCGCGGCGTCGAGCAGGACGACCAAGACGCCGCGGACGTAGAGCGGGACCGGCCCGCGCAGGTCGATGGACGCATGGACCACCCGGGGGCCGCCGGGCAACTCGAGCGGGTACTCGTTCCTGACCGACCAGTCCTCGCGGATCCAGCGCGGGCGTGGCGTCGGCGCGGACGGATCGGCCGGCGGGCTCAAGGTGAGCCGATAGAGCGGCGTCTGCTGGCTGCCCGGATCGAGCAGCCGGCCGACGCGGCCGCGCACCACGAGCCCGGAGCGGGGACCGACGGCCGCGGTCATCACCTCGTCCGCCCCGACCCTGACCATCAGCACGTAGTGCACGCCCGGCACGCGGAGCACCGGGGCCACCTCGATCGTGTCCCCTGCTGGCAGGCCACGCACCATGGTGGACAGCAGGGACGGCGGCAGGTCCAGGGAGTCGAGCACCAGCTCGTCCACGAGCGTCCCTCGCCCGGACCACCGGGCCAGGTGTGACGGGTACCCCTGGGACCCGAGGGCCGACCCATGCCACAGCGCGTACATGGCGGAAGCGCTTTCGGGTGGCGGAGAGCGCCGCAGCTCCTCCCCGAACCGCTCGAGCAGCGGCACGGCCAGCGGGTCAGGCTCGTTGCCCAGCCGGGCCACGTCCCGCTGTGCGACCTGGACGCGGCCGGCCAGCTCCGCCCCCCAGGTAACTAGCGCCGAGGAGCTGCCGGCCACGAGGGCGATGCCGGTGATGGCGGCCCAGCGCGGGGCCGGGAGCGTCACGAGCAGCAGCGCGGGCGTCCAGAGAAACGTGTACCAGTCCGGCCAGCCGCCGCGCGGGCTCCACACGAGCACGCCGATCACCGACGCCGCCAGCGCGATGAGCACGCCCGCGGCAATGTGTCCCCAGCTCCGCGTCTCGGCGGCCTGGCCTCGGAACAGGGCGGCCGTAGGCACGATGAGGGCGGACGCGGACACCATGAGGGCCAGGTGCCAGCTGAGCCAGAGCCCGATCGGCACGCCGTCGGCCGGCGGTGTGATGCCCCGCCCCAGGCTGCTAATCAGATACGGCGAGACCAGCAGGAGCGCGCCGCCGAGCGCGAGGCCGTACCACCGCCGGGGAAGCCGCTGCCGCCAGAGCCAGACACCCCCGACCGTGAGCAGTATGCCGGCGAGTGCCAAGACCCCTGCGCTACCGGACAGCGGACCGAGGACCGGGCGAAAGAAGGTGGCGGGCGAAAAGAGCGGCTGGAGGCCGAGGGCGGGTCCCACCGGTGCTCGCACGGCGAGCCAGACCAGCGCCGCCAGCAGGGCCAGCCGTTCGAGCGGACGAGCGGTCACGCTGAGACCAAGGCCGATCACGACGAGCACGAGCCAGGTGACGAGCCGGCTGTCCCGCCCGTAGGCCAGCTCCTTGGCGGCGCCCTGCTCGGGCGGCACGGGCCGGACGCTGAAGAGCAGCCGGGGCCCGGCGGTGGTGGGCTCCTCATAGTCGAACACGTCGGCGCTGTCGGGCGCGGTGTTCGGCGGATAAACCGTGAGGCCGACCTCGGTGCGCCGGCGAAACAGCTCCGCCAGGCTTCGGCCGCGGTCCGGAACGGCGGGATGCGCCCAGATGAGCACGCCCGCCACCGCGACGCGGCCCTCCGGGGTGTGGCGCCTGGCCTCGAGCTCCACGTAATATCCAGTCGCCCGCGAGCCGATGGAGTCGCCTAGCGCGGCGGGCGGCAGCCGGTGGCGTCCCGCCCAGGCCCACGGCAGCCCCGCGCCGTCGAGGATCACGACGCTCATCTCCGGCCCGGTCGTCGGCACGAGACGCTCGAGCAGCGTGAACGCGGTCTCGCGGTCATCCGTGGCGCTGGCCGCGGCGGCAGCCACCGTCAGCCGCTCGGCGCGGTGGAAGGCGGCGTGCAGATCGCCGGCGAGCCGCTCGGAGGCGGCCGTAATGCGGAGCTGCCGCTGCTCGGGCCAGCGGCTCTCGATCGCGGTAAGGCGGGACTGCGACACGGCAAGCGCGACGACCAGCCCCGCGAGCGCCGCCGCGAGCGCCCGCCGCCGCCGTCCTGCCCAGGGCCGTCCGAGCACGAGGAGCACCACCAGCAGGACTGCCACGCCCGCGACCCAGACCCACGCGGGGCGGCGCAGCCACTCGGCGGCCGCCATCCCGGCGGCGACGATCACCGTCACCCACGACCACGCGCGATGACTCAAGCCGGCCGCCCCTGGCGATTGAAGGAAATGACCCCCGGTGCCGTGCGTGCGCGGCTGCAAGAGCGGCCGGGGCTGCTCGTGCCGGTCGGCACGACCGAGCAGCACGGCCCCCACCTCCCGCTCGGCTGCGACACGATCATCGTGGAGCACCTCGCCGACGATCTGTCGGCGGAGTTCGGGATCCTGCGCGCGCCCGCGGTGGAATACGGCGTCCACGCGCCCGCGCACGCGTTCCCGGGCGGGGCGTCGCTCAGACGCCGCACGCTGCATCGGGTCATGAACGAACTTATCGAGTCCTGGGAGGAGGGGGCAGGCGTCCGCGAGTTCGTGATCCTCACCGCCCAGGCCAGCGACGCCCACCTCGAGGCCCTCAGCACCATCCGGACCGACCAGGCCCGCGTCCAGGTGATCGACGTCTTCGGCCTGGACTTTGGCTCGCTGTTGGAGCGGCCCGGCGCGCCGATCCAGGGCGGCGAGCTGGACACCTCCCTGCTGCTGTACCTGGCCCCCGACGTCGTGCACATGGAGCTGGCACGCGACTTCGCGATCACGCCGCAGATGCTCGCCCGCTACCGGCCGGGACACAGCCGGCGGCTGCCCCAGGGCTCGCCCGGCTCGGTAGGTTTTCCGAGCCTGGCCTCCGCCCAAAAAGGGGAGCTGCTGTATAGATTCATCCTCGACCGGATCAGGACCTGTCTGACCGGACCCTGAGGCGAACGGAGACCGCATGCGCAGCGCAGCGCTGTTCTTGATGGTGCTGCCCCTGCTGGCCGCGGCCGCGCAGGAGCCGCTGGAGACCAAGCTGGTGGTCACGCAGAACGGGCAGGAGGTCGGCCGCGAGGAGTTTACCCTGCGCGCCACCCGCGGCCGCGGGCTGCCGGGCACGACCATCATCGCCGCCGCGCGCTACCCGTCCACCAACCCGACCACCCGCCTTGCCGCCACCCTCGAGCGCACCCCCGACTCGGCGCTTGCCAAGTTCCAGCTCGACGTCGAGAGCGCCGGCGCGGTGACTGTCATCCTCGCGGCGGGATCGGGGGCGCGGCTGATCGTGCGGACGGTGGCGAAAGGCTCCGAATCCGGACGCGAGCTGCCGGGTGGTCCCGACGTGGTCCTGCTGGACGACGCGGTTTTCTCGCTCTACCACCCCGTGGCGGAGCTCGCGACTCCGGAGGGCCGGATGCTCACGGCGATCTTCCCACGCTCAGGCCGGCGGGCCACGTTCACTGCCCGCCGGGAGTCCGGTTCCGCCGGCGGCGCCGGGCGGGTCGCCTTGAGCGGTGAGATCACCGGCGCCCTGGTCACGGACGGGCACGGCCGACTGGAACGGCTGGAGCTGCCCGGCAAGAGCACCGTCGTCACGCGCGCACAGTAGCACCCCTCCCAAGTCGTTACCCGACACTGATGCACCCAGGCTTCGTCGCAACCTGAAACCTGTGCGACGGCGGGCCCGTATAGGACCCGGTCACGTCCACACCTCCAAAGGGCTCCGTCATGATTCGCTGGTCCGGCATCCTCGCGCTGGTCGTGCTCTGCCCCTGCGCCGGCGCGGCGCAGGACACGACCGCCGCTGCGCGTCCCGCCCCCGCGGCGGACACGACCGCCGTGCTGCGTCCCGTTCCCGCGGTGACGCTGTCGCTCCAGGAGGCCTTACAGCAGGCGCGGGCGAACAGCCCCGCCTATCGCCAGACGCTGAACGACGCGGGGCCGGCGAAGTGGGGCGTCCGGAACGCCTACGGCAACCTGCTCCCCGGCGTGAGCGTGGGCTCCGACCTCGGCTATACCGGCAGCGGCGAGTCGAACTTCGGCGGCGGCTTCGTGCGCTCGACGTCGGCCTTCGTCACCTCAGGGTACAACCTCAGCCTCCAGTGGCAGCTCAACGGCCGGGCGCTCACGGCGCCGGCGGAACAGAAGGCCCTGCAGCGGGCCACCGACGAGGACATCAGCGGCGCGGGCGTCGACCTCCGGGCGGAGATCGAGACCCAGTATCTCAGCACGCTGCAGGCGACGGCCCAGGTCGCCGTCGCGCGGCAACAGGTGGTGCGGAACGCCGACTTCCTGCGCCTGGCGAACGCGCGATATCAGGTCGGCCAGGCCACGCTGCTCGACGTGCGGCAGGCCGAGGTGACGAAAGGGCAGAGCGACGTGGCGCTGCTCCGTGCGGTGCAGGCGGAAAACGAGGCGAAGCTCGACCTGCTCCGGCGCATGGGCGTCGAGCCCCCGGCCCCGGTCGATCAGATCGTGCTCAGCGATTCGTTCCCGGTCACGGCGCCCGCCCTCGCGCTGGACTCGCTGCTCGCGCTGGCCGACGAGCAGAATCCGGCGCTCCGGTCCCTCCGGGCGCGACGCACCGCGGCCTCCTTCGGTGTCCGCTCCGCCAAGAGCGAGTTCCTGCCGACGCTGTCGGCGCAGGCGGGCTGGAGCGGCTTCACCCAGCAGTTCACCAACGAAGGCATCCTCATCGACCAGACGCTCAGCGACGCGCAGTCGCAGGCGGCGGGCTGCCAGTCGAACAACGAGGTCCGCGCCGCCGTGGGGTTGAGACACCAGCGACTGCTTCGGGGACGCCGGGCTCAACCCCCAGGGCACGGCGCTCCAGGACGGCGTCACGGAGCAGATCCGCACGACCAACGATGTCTTCCCCTTCGACTACACCCGTCAGCCGTTCCAGGCCAGTCTCCGGCTCTCGCTGCCGATCTTCACGGGGTTCGGGCGCTCGCTCCGGCTGTCCCAGGCGCGCGCGACCGAGCAGGACGCCGACGAGACCGCCCGAGCGCGTCGGCTCCAGGTGCGGAGCGACGTGCACGCCCGCTACCTCGGCCTTCAGACCTCCTACCAGGCCATCGGGGTCCAGGCAGCCAATCGCGAGGCCGCGCGCGACCAGCTGCGGCTGGCACAGGACCGCTACCGGCTCGGCGCCGGCACGTCGCTCGAAGTCTCGGACGCCCAGAATGCCGTGCAGCAGGCGGAAGGCGACTATGTCAACGCGGTCTATGATTACCACAAGGCCATCGTCGCGCTGGAAGCGGCGGTGGGTCGTCCCCTTCGCTAACGAGGAATCGACATGTCCCGCGGGATGAAGATCGGTCTGATTGTCGTGGGTCTCGCGCTCGTCGCCGGCGGCGCCGCCGCCTACCAGATCAACAAGAAGAAGAACGCCGGGACCGAGGTGCGCCTGGAGCAGGCGACGCGCCGGGACCTGGTGAGCGCGGTGACGGCGAGCGGGAAGATCGAGGCCAAGACGGCGGTCGACATCAGCGCCGACATCACCGGGCGCATCATCCGCATCGCGGTCCGCGAGGGCGACCTCGTGAAGAAGGGCCAGTTCCTCATCCAGATCGATCCGGCGCAGTATCAGGCGGCGGTGTCGCGGGCGCAGGGCGTCGTGGCGTCCACCGAGGCGACGCTGACCCAGGCGCGGGCCAACCTGGACCAGTCGGAGCGCGCCTGGAACCGGGCGCGGCAGCTGACGCAGCTCGGGCCCAACCTGATCGCACCCGAGGCGGCCGAGCAGGCGCGGACGGCCTATGACGTGGCGCAGGCGAACTGGCAGGCGACGCGGGCGCAGCTGTCGCAGTCGCGCGCCAGCCTGCAGGAGGCACAGGACAACCTGGCCAAGACCCGCCTGACCTCGCCGATCGCGGGGCGGGTGGTGCGGCTGGCCGTCGAGGAGGGCGAGGTGGCGGTGCCCGGGACGTTCTCGCGGGAGACCGGGCTGCTGATGACGGTCGCCGATCTCTCGATCATCCTGGCCAAGGTGCAGGTGGACGAGACCGACGTGGTGCGGCTCGCCGCCAACGATTCGGTCCAGGTCACGATCGACGCCTATCCTGACACCAGCTTCACGGGCCGCGTGACCGAGATCAGCCACAGCGCCAAGCTCACGGATACCCAGACAGCCTCGGGCTCGAACGACCGGGCGGTGGATTTCGACGTCGAGGTCACCCTCGACAATCCCCCGGCCCAAGTCCGGCCCGACCTGAGCTGCACCGCCCGGATGGTGACGGACACCCGGGCCCGGGCCCTCAGCATCCCCATCATCGCGCTCACCGTCCGCGACCACGAGCGGGTACCGAACGAGGATCCCAACCTGGACACGACCCGGCTCAAGAAGCTGGGCAAGGAAGCGGAGG
Organism: uncultured Gemmatimonadales bacterium; assembly: GCA_963840215.1. Lineage (GTDB taxonomy): Bacteria > Gemmatimonadota > Gemmatimonadetes > Gemmatimonadales > GWC2-71-9 > CAVVWJ01. The sequence goes on from CAWIYG010000001.1 coordinate 293,555, forward strand.
GCGTGTTCGTCGTGCGGGACGACAAGGCGACGTTCCGGCCCGTCAAGGTCGGCATCGCGGGCGACGAGTACTTCGAAGTGGTCGACGGGCTGCGCGAGGGCGAGACCATCGTGGCGGGCACCTACCAGGCGATCCGCGACCTCAAGGACGGCGCCCGGGTCCGGGCGGCCGACACGACCAAGCGGGCGGAGGCATCGGAGTCATGAGCGAGATCATCCGGATTCGCGACCTCGCGCGGGAGTATCAGATGGGCGAGGAGCGGATCCACGCGCTCCGGAGCGTGACGCTCGACATCCGCCGCAACGAGTACGTGGCGATCATGGGGCCGTCGGGCTCGGGCAAGTCCACGATGATGAACCTGCTCGGCTGCCTCGATACGCCCACGGGCGGCGAGTACTGGCTCAACGGCCAGGAGGTCTCGCGGCTCTCTGACGGCGAGCTGGCCCGGGTCCGGAACCGCGAGATCGGCTTCGTGTTCCAGACCTTCAACCTGCTGCCCCGGGCTACGGCGCTGCACAACGTGGAGCTGCCGCTGGTCTACGCCGGAGTGCGCGCGCGGGAGCGCCGGGAGCGCGCGTCGGCGGCCCTGACGCGGGTCGGGCTGGAGAACCGGATGGATCACCGCCCCAACGAGCTCTCGGGCGGGCAGCGGCAGCGCGTGGCCATCGCCCGGGCGCTGGTGAACAGCCCCTCCATCCTCCTGGCGGACGAGCCGACCGGCAACCTCGACAGCGTCACCAGCGAGGAGATCATGCGCGTCTTCGGGGACCTGCACGCCGCCGGCCAGACCGTGATCATGGTGACCCACGAGCCCGACATCGCCGCCCACGCCGAGCGGGTCGTCGTGCTCCGCGACGGACGGGTGGAGAGCGACCGGCTGCAGCGCGGGGCCGCGGCGTAGATGCGCTTCCTCGAGGCGGTGGGGATGGCGTTCCGGACGATCCGGGCGCAGAAGCTCAAGAGCTTCTTCTCGCTGATCGGCGTGCTGATCGGCGTGATGTTCCTCATCGCCGTCGTGTCGATCGTGCAGGGAATGAACCGGTACATGGTCGACCGGTTCGCCAACACGCTCATCGGCGCCAACACCTTCGAGCTGCGGCAGCGGCTGAACATCGTGACGGGCCACGTGACCGAAGAGACCTGGCTGGCGTGGCGCCGGCGGCCACGCATCAGCTACGCCGACGCCGACTACGTGCGCGCTCGGATCGAGACGCCCGCCACCTTCGCCAACTTTTGCGAGGACCGGGTGTCGGTGCACTACGACGGCAGGATCGCCAAGGACATCAACCTGGTCGGCACCGAGGCCAGCTACTTCGGCATCCGCAACTACGAGATCGTCGCGGGCCGGGCGTTCACCCCCCAGGAAGTCCAGAGCGCGCAGCCCATCCTCGTCATCGGGTACGAGCTGGGCCAGAAGCTGCTGCCCGGCATCGATCCCCTGGGGAAGATCGTGCAGATCGGCGGACTGCCGTACCGCATCATCGGGGTGGTCGCCAAGCAGGGGACGCTGTTCGGTCTCTCGCTCGACAAGTTCGCCATCATGCCCTTCAACGCGCCGGCGCGCCGGCTCATCTGCCCGATCAACATCCTCGACGCGTTGATCGTGCGCACCGACGACCCGGCCGACATGGGCCGGGCCATGGGCGAAGCCGAAGCGATCATGCGTGGACGCCGGGCGCTCAAGCCCTGGCAGGAAAACAATTTCGCCTTCCAGACCGCGGAGGGCGCGCTGGGCACCTGGCAGAAGATCTCAAAGATCCTGTTCCTCGCGCTCCCGGGCCTGGTAGCGATTTCCCTCGTGGTCGGCGGGATCGTCATCATGAACATCATGCTGATGGCGGTCAGCGAACGAACGCGGGAGATCGGGATCCGGAAGGCGCTCGGCGCCCGCCGGCGGGACATCCTGGCGCAGTTCGTCGTGGAGTCGGCGACGCTGTCGGCGGCGGGCGCGCTGCTCGGCATCGGCTTCGGGCTGGCGCTCGCGTTCGTGGTGAAGGCGCTCACGCCGCTGCCGGCCGCCGTGGCGCCATGGTCAGTGGTGGTCGGGATGGTGCTCGGCATCGGCGTCGGCGTCGTGGCGGGCGTGTATCCGGCCAGCCGAGCGTCGCGGCTCGACCCCATCGTCGCGCTGAGGGCCGAGTGACGCCGGCGCGGCCGATCAGCATGCTCAGCCGCATGGCGGAGGGCGTCGGGATCGCGCTCGATTCCGTCCGGTCCAACAAGGTGCGGGCTTCGCTCACCGTGCTGGGCGTGGCCATCGGCGTCACCGTCGTGATCGCGATGGGCTCCGCCATCACCGGCATCAACCGCAGCATCACCGCGATCCTCGAGTCGGCTGGGCCCAAGACGTTCTACGTCCAGCGGTACTTCGACGGCGGCCTCACCGTGTCCGACGGGTCCGACGAGCTGTCACCCTGGCGGCGGATGCCGTGGATCACTACCGCCGAGGCCGAGCTGATCCGACGCCAGCCGAGCGTGCGCGACGTCAACATCGGGGAGTACGCGCAGGGGCCCGTCGGCGCCGAGGCCACGAACCTCTCGAGCGTGTCGATCGCGGGGTTCAGCCCAACCTACCTCCAGGTGAACGGCGGGGACCTCATCGCGGGACGGAGCTTCACGCCGATGGAGTACGCCGCCGGCGCCCGGGTGGCGGTGATCAACGACAAGCTGGCCCAGTCGCTCTTCCCCGGCCGGGACGCGATCGGAAAGATGATCAAGATCTACGGGCAGCCGTTCCGGGTCGTCGGGCTACACGCCGAGGCGTCGTCGCTGTTCAGCGACGCGGACGAGCCCCGGCTCGCCATCCCGCACACCGTGTTCGTCAAGGTGGCCGACTACGAGCGGGGCTGGATGGAGATCGCCGTCGTGCCGACGGATTCCGCGACGACGCTCGAGGCGCAGGACGAGGTGACGGCCGCGCTCCGCAGCGCCCGTGGCCTCAAGCCGGCCCAGCCGAACAACTTCGCCGTCGTGACCCAGGACCGCGTCCTGGAGGCGTTCAACAAGATCACGGCGGGGTTCTTCGTCGTGATGATCGCGCTCTCGAGCGTGGCGCTGATGGTGGGCGGCGTCGGCGTGGTGGCGATCATGATGATCTCGGTTACCGAGCGCACGCGCGAGATCGGCGTCCGGAAGGCGCTCGGCGCCACCCGCGGCGAAATCATGTTCCAGTTCCTGGTCGAGGCGGCGACGCTCACGCTCATCGGCTGCCTCATCGGCATGGCCCTGGGGGCCCTGGTCGCCTGGGGGATCCGCTCGTTCTCGCCGATCCCGGCGACCGTGCCGCTCGCGTCGGTCATCGCGGCGGTCGTGGCGTCCATCCTCACGGGCGTGCTGTTCGGGCTCTATCCGGCCAGCAAGGCCTCGCGGCTCGATCCGGTGGAGGCGCTGCGGTACGAATAGGGCGGTCGGGCGGGCAGGCGGTCAGAAACCGCGGGTGAGGGCGGGTGTCCAGAGCTGAACAACGACTGTGCCGGCAGCCCTCCGACCGCCTGACCGCCCGACCGCCCGACCGCCTTATCTTCCACCCATGCCCTTCACCGAGGCCCTCCGTCTCGCGCTCCAGGCCATCTGGGGCGCCAAGCTCCGGTCCTTCTTCACCCTCCTCGGCATCATCGTCTCGGTCGGCTTCCTGGTCGTCGTCGTCGCGGTCATCCAGGGGATGAACGCCTACGTCAAGGAGAACCTGACCGGTGCGATGATCGGCACCAACGCGTTCCAGGTCCGGCGCTCGCCGATCTCGGTGGGCCTGCTGGACGACGAGCAGGTCCGGGTGATCGCCAAGCGCCCGCTGGTCTCGGCGGAGGACGCGGCCGTCGTCGCGCGGGCGATCCCCGAGGCGGAGGCCGTCGCGCTCCAGTCCGGCTGGCCCACGCCGATCAGCGACGCCTCGTACCGCGACCGCACGGTGGGCAACGTGCTGATCTTCGGCGTCACCCCACCCTACCAGATCGTCCAGGACTACCAGATGCTGGCGGGCAGTCCCCTCACGCGAGCCCGACGTCCGCGAGCGGCGTCCCGTGGCCGTGATCGGCTATCGACGTTGCCGAGAAGCTGTTCGACCGCCCGGCGTGCGCCGTCGGCCGGAAGGTCCGGGTCGTCGGGGCGCGAGGTGACGGTCACCGGCGTGATCGCAAAGAAAGGGCGGGTGCTGGGCCAGTCGTTCGACGGGTTCATGCTGCTGCCGCTTCAGCACCTTCGAGTCGTTCTACGGCCGGCGCAAGACCACCGTGGTCTCGGTGAAGATGGCCACTCCGAGGCGATCGAGCCAGCCATGGCGCGCGCCGAGGAGGCCATGCGGATCGCGCATCGGCTGCGGCCGGGCGAGGAGAACGACTTCACGGTGGACAAGGCCGACGCCCTGGTGGCCTTCTGGCGGCAGCTCACCCGGGTGCTGTTCACTGCCATTCCCGCGGTGGTCTGCATCGGGATCGTGGTCGGCGGCATCGTGATCATGAACATCATGCTGATGAGCGTGACCGAGCGCACCCGCGAGATCGGCCTCCGGAAGTCGCTCGGCGCCACGCCGGGCGCGACATCCGGCGGCAGTTCCTGATCGAGGCGATCGTCCTCTCCACCCTCGGTGGGCTCCAGGGCGTGCTGGCCGGGTGGGCGCTGGCGGTCGCGGTCTCGACCTTCACGCCGCTGCCCGCCCGGATCACGCTCTGGTCCGTGGCCGTGGCCCTGGCGCTCGGGCGGCGGGGCCGGGATCGTCTTCGGCGTGTTCCCGGCCTCCCGCGCCGCCCGGCTCGACCCCATCACCGCCCTCCGCGCCGAATAGCGTCGGTGCTTCCCCGGCGGGATCCGCAACGTGGGCGAAGGGGTGGCGATCGCCTTCGACTCGCTGCGCGCCAACAAGCTGCGCTCCGGCCTCACCATCCTCGGCGTCGTCATCGGCGTCACCACTGTCATGGCGATCGCCTCGATGGTCCAGGGGATCCGCACCCAGATCTTCAACGCGATCGAGACCGCGGGCCCGTCGGTCTTCTACATCGTGCGGTTCTTCTCGCAACACGCCGCTCAATCCGGACCAACCTGCCCTACGAGGTGCGGATTCGTCCGATCGTGAGCCGGGCGACGCCGAGGCGGTCGCTCCGGGTGCCGCAGATCGCATACGCCGGGATGTGGGTGCAGCTGTTTCAGCGGATGGAGTACCAGGGGAGCCCGGACGCAGACGATCACAGTCTTCGGCGCCGACGACCACTACATGGACATCCAGGGCGGAACCCTGCTTCGCGGCCGCTTCTTCACCCGAGGGGAGCTGAGCGGCGACGAGGTGATGGTCATCGAGACCGACGTCGCCGACCGGCTGTTCGGGGACCTCGACCCCCTTGGCCGCTACGTCCGGGTCGGAGCCACCGCCCTCCGGGTCATCGGCATCTATCAGAAGCCCGACAACATCTTCGAGCCGCCGGGCCAACAGATCGGCGGGGTGGTGCCGTTCGAGACGGCGCGGCAGAACTACCGGTACGACGAGACCAACAATTTGTTCATCGCGGTTCGCCCGCGGCCCGGCCAGGACCCGGCCGCGGTTCGCGATCTGGCGACCGTGGCCCTCCGCCGCGTGCGCAACCTGCGCCCGGGCATGCCCAACACGTTCGATCTCATCACCCAGGATCAGATTCTCGACGTCGTCGGGAAGTTCACCACCTACTTCTTCCTCGCGATGGTGTCGTTGTCGAGCGTGGCGCTCCTGGTGGGGGGCATCGGCGTGATGGCGATCATGATGGTCTCGGTCACCGATCGGACGCGCGAGATCGGCCTCCGGAAGGCGCTCGGCGCCACCCGGCGGGAGATCCTCTGGCAGTTCCTGGTCGAGGCGGCGACGCTGACCCTCATCGGAGGGCTCGTGGGGATCGTGTTCGGACTGGGCGCAGGCGAGCTGCATGAAAGCCGCGCTCGACCTCCGCTCAGGGGTGCCGCTCTGGAGCGCGGGCCTCGCCTGCGCCGTGAGCATCGGCATCGGGCTGGTGTTCGGGCTCTACCCGGCCAACCGGGCCGCCAGAATGGACCCGGTCGAGGCGCTCCGCCACGAATGAGCGCGCGGCCGTCGGCGCCCTGTCGGACGGTCGACGGGGTGGCCCCGGCAGGCAAGCCGGGGATATTCTTGCATCCGAGCGCGCTCGACCCGAACCCATCCGCGGAGTACCCATGCCCGTCGATGTCCTGGCCATCGCCGCCCACCGCGACGACGTCGAGCTCACCTGCGCCGGCACGCTGCTGCGGGCCGTGGACGCCGGTCACCGCACCGGCATTCTCGATCTCACGGCCGGGGAGACCGGGACCCGGGGCAGCGCCGAGCTGCGGGCGCGGGAGGCGGACCAGGCCGCCAGCGTGCTCGGCGTGAGCGAGCGCCGAAACGCCGGTCTCCCGGATGCCCATCTCCAGAATACCGACGAGATCGCGGCGGGTCGTGGTGGAGCACATGCGCCACTTCGCGCCCCGCGTCGTCATCCTGCCCTTCGCCGTCGGGCGGCATCCCGACCACCGCGTGGCAAGCGAGCTCGGCCGCGACGCCTGCTTTCTCGCGGGGCTGGCGAAGTACGACGCCCCCGGGGCAGCCCACCGCCCCTTCAAGATCCTGTACGCCCTGTCCTACCGCGAAGACCCATCAAGCCCACCTTCGTCGTGGACATCACCCCGCAATTCGAGCGGAAGATGGCCGCCATCCGGTGCTACGCGAGCCAGTTCGACGGCGCCAAGGCGGCGGGAGAGATCTTCCCCACCGGCCAGGACCTGTACTCCCTGGTCGAGACCCAGAACGCGCACTATGGCTCCCTCATCCGGACACGCTACGGCGAGCCGTTCTTCACGGACGAGACGATGGCCGTCGCCGACGTGACGACCCTCGGCGTGCAAAGCATGTAGCCCCGGGGTATTTTTCCCGCGTGACCCGCCCACCCGTTTACCTCGACCACGCTGCCACCACCCCGGTCCGTCCGGAGGTGCTGGAGGCCATGCTGCCGTACCTGACCGCCCAGGCCTTCGGCAATCCGTCCAGCTCCCACCGGTTCGGCCGGGCCGCGCGCGCCGGCCTCGAGCAGGCCCGCCGCGAGGTGGCCCATGCGGTTGGGGCGGAGCCCAGCCAGGTGATCTTCACCTCTGGTGGCACCGAGGCCGACAACCTGGGCGTCGTGGGCGCCGCCCTGGCGGCCCGGGAGCGGGGCGGCGCCATGTGCGCCGTCGGTCTCCGCCATCGAGCACAAGGCGATCCTGGCGGCCGCCCACGCCGTCTGCCAGCTCGGTGGCCAGGAGATCCTGCTGCCGGTCGATCGGGAGGGGCGGGTGGACCTTGGCGCGCTGGACGAGGCGCTGCGCCAGCGGCCGGCCGTGGTGTCCGTGATGTGGGTCAACAACGAGACCGGCGTGGAGCAGCCCGTCGACGAGATCGCGAAGCGGTGCTGCGACGCGGGCGTGGTGTACCACACCGACGCGGTCCAGGCCTTCGGCAAGGTGCCGATGAACCTCGCGACGACGGCCTGTACCCTGGCCACCATCTCCGGGCACAAGATCGGTGCGCCCAAGGGCATCGGGGCCATGATCGTGCGGGACCGGAAGGCCGTCGAGGCCATCATTCACGGCGGCGGCCAGCAGTTCGGCATTCGCCCCGGCACGGAGAATGTCGCCGGCGCCGTGGCGCTCGGCCGCGCCGCGGCGCTGGCCGCCGCCGAGCAGCCGGCCGAGGCCGCCCGCCTGCGCACGCTGCGTGACGACCTTGCCGCGCGCCTCCGGGCCACCGTACCCGACCTGGTCGTCAACGGCGAGGGCGCCGACCGCGCCCCGCACGTACTGAACGTGGCCGTGCCCGGCGCCGACAGCGAGGCACTGCTCATGCACCTGGACCTGGCCGGCGTGGCCGCGTCGGGCGGCTCGGCCTGCTCCACCGGCGCGGTCGAGCCGTCGCACGTGCTGGTGGCGATGGGCCTGTCTCGCGAGCTGGCGCTCGGCACCATCCGCTTCAGCCTGGGCCACGAGAGCACCGCCGAGGACGTCGCGCGCGCGGTCGAGGTGATGCCGGCGGTGGTGGCCAAGGTCCGGAAGCTGGCCGGAGTGCTCGGGCGTGCCTGAGCGCGTGCTGGTGGCGATGTCCGGTGGCGTCGACAGCTCGGTGGCGGCCGCCCGCCTGGTCGAGCAGGGCTACGACGTGGTCGGCGCCACGATGAAGCTCTTCTGCTATGGCGAGGACGTGCCGGACCGACCGTGCTGCTCGCTCGACTCGATCAACGACGCGCGGGACGTGGCGCACACGCTGGGCATTCCGCACTACGTCCTCAACCTCGAGGATCGCTTCAACCTGCACGTGATCCAGAATTTCGTCAGCGAGTACAGCCGAGGCCGGACGCCGATCCCGTGCGTGCGCTGCAACTCGTTCACCAAGTTTCGCGACCTCCTGGCCCACGCCGACGCGCTCGACTGCGGCTACATCGCCACCGGACATTACGCGGTGGCACGGGGCGGCGGCCTGTTTCGCGGTGACGATCCGCTCAAGGACCAGAGCTACTTCCTCTGGGGCATCGACCGTGCCGTGGTCGCCCGGATGCTCACCCCGGTCGGCTCGCTCACCAAGGCCGAGACCCGGGCATACGCTCGGCAGCTCGGCTTGGCAACCGCGGACAAGCCCGAGTCGGTCGAGATCTGCTTCGTGCCGGACGACGACTACGCCGGCGTGCTCGAGCGCCATCTTCCGGCCGATGCGCCGGCGCTCGCCCCCGGGCCGCTCGTGACGACGGCGGGTGAGGTGGTGGGCGAGCATCACGGATTCGCCCGCTACACCATCGGCCAGCGGAAGGGACTCCCGGGCGGGTTCGCGGAGCCGCGGTTCGTCGTGGCGATCCATCCCGAGCGCCGCGAGGTGGTGATCGGCACGGCGGATGAGCTCGAGGGCCACCGGGTGCGGCTCGAGGAGCTCAACTGGCTGGCCGGCGCGCTCCGGGTCGGCGACGTCTGCGAGGTCCAGATCCGGCACCGGGCGCGGGCGGTGGCCGCCACCGTCGTGGACGCCGGCGGCGATGCGCTCGACCTCGCGCTCGCGGCACCGGTCCGGGCCATCACCCCGGGCCAGTCCGGCGTACTCTACACAGCCGACGGCCAGGTGCTCGGCGGCGGTGTGATCGGCGTGGCGGCCTAGATGCGGAGCCTGCTGCTGCACTGGGCGTTCAACGCCGTGGCCCTGTGGGTGGCGGCGTATCTCATCACCGGCCTCGACTTCACCGGCGATCTCCTCCACCTGATCCTCGTGGCGGCGGTCTTCGGTCTGGTGAACAGCCTCCTGCGACCGCTGCTCACCGTGCTGACCTGTCCGCTCATCGTCGTGACGCTAGGCCTCTTCACGCTCGTCATCAACGCGGTGATGCTGATGGTGACCGGCTGGCTAGCCGGCCGCTGGGACCTCGGCTTTGCCGTGGCGGGCTTCTGGCCGGCCTTCTGGGGCGGGCTGGTGGTGGGCTTGGTGAGCCTGGCGCTCTCCATGTTGTTTCCCGCTCCGGAGCAGTAACCGGCGGCGTTACGCTGTCGTTACAATTCGTTCCGCCGCTTCCATCCTTGCCGTACATTGAGGGGGTGACCGACCTCCTCAGCCAGGCCCCGCCACCGCCGTCGCCCACGGACGCCGCGGTCGCCGTCGACGTCCGCGATCCCTCGCTCTACCTCAACCGCGAGCTCTCCTGGCTCGAGTTCAACGGCCGCGTCCTGCATGAGGCGCTGGACCCGCGGACGCCGCTGCTCGAGCGGCTCAAGTTCATCGCGATCTTCAGCAGCAACCTGGACGAGTTCTTCCAGGTGCGGGTGGCGGGGCTCAAGCAGCAGGCAGCCGCCGGGATCGTGGAGCGAACCGCCGACGGCATGACGCCCGAGGACCAGCTCTCGGCGGTCTCGGCAACCGTGCGCGGTCACGTGGGGCGGCACCGGCGCTGCCTGATGGAGGACCTGCTGCCGGCCCTCGCCGAGCACGGGCTCAGGATCCAGCAGCGGGTCGACGACCTGCCGCCCGCCGACCGGGCGCACGTGGACGCGTACTTCCTCGACAACGTCTTCCCGGTTCTGACGCCACTCGCGGTCGATCCCGGGCACCCGTTCCCCTATATCTCGAACCTGAGCCTGTCGCTCGCGGTCGTGCTGCGGGGAGCCGACGGCGAGGAGCGCTTCGCCCGGGTGAAGGTGCCCAAGATCCTGCCTCGGTGGGTGCCGCTCCCGACCGCGAACCATTTCGTTCCGCTCGAGGCGGTCATCGGCGCGAACCTCGAGGCTCTCTTCCCGGGCGTCGAGATTCTCGGCTGGTACATCTTCCGCATCACCCGCAACACCGATCTGCAGATCGACCACGGCGACGAGGCCGAGGACCTGCTCAGCCTGATTCAGGAGGAGGTCCGCAACCGGCGCTTCGCGGAGGTGGTGCGCATCGAGGTGCACACCTCGATGCCGACTTCCCTCCGCGAGCTGCTGTTGATGGAGTTCAGCGAGCAGCAGGATCCGCCCACCCGACCACTCACGCACGACGACCTGTACGAGATCGCCGGCCTGATGGATACCGCCGACCTGCTCACGCTCTCGCTGTTGGACCTCCCGGCGCTGAAGGACCCGGCCTTCCATCCGGTCACGCCGCCGCGGCTGGCCACGTCGCGCAACATCTTCGACGTGATCCGCGAGGGCGACCTGCTGCTGCACCACCCGTACGAGAGCTTCCAGACCTCGGTCGAGCGCTTCATCCAGACGGCCGCCGAGGACCCCGACGTGCTCGCGATCAAGCTCACGCTCTACCGGACCGGGGGCGACTCGAGCATCGCGCGGCTGCTGGCGCAGGCGGCCGAGCGGGGCAAGCAGGTCGCCGTCCTGATCGAGCTGCAGGCGCGCTTCGACGAAGAGAACAACATCATCTGGGCGCAGCGGCTCGAGGACGTCGGGGTGCACGTGAGCTACGGCGTGGCGGGCCTCAAGACCCACGGGAAGGTGATGCTGGTGGTGCGGCGGGAGGGGGACACGATACGCCGCTACGTGCACATCGGCACCGGCAACTACAATCCCAAGACGGCGCGGATCTACACCGATTTCGGCCTGTTGAGTGCCCGGCCCGACCTGGGGGCCGATTTGACCGACCTGTTCAACGTGCTCACGGGCTTCGCTTCGCCGGCGGGGTATCGCAAGCTGATCGTGGCGCCCCGAGGCATGCGGGACCGGTTCCTCGGGCTCATCCGGCGCGAAATCGCGACCCGCCGCGCCGGCAAACCGGCACGGATCATCGCCAAGATGAACGCGCTGGTGGATCCGGACATCATCGCGGCGCTCTACGACGCGTCCCGCGCCGGGGTGCAGATCGACCTCATCGTGCGCGGGATCTGCTGCCTCCGTCCCGGCCTACCGGGCGTGAGCGAGACGATCCGCGTGATCAGCATCGTCGGCCGGTTCCTCGAGCACTCCCGCGCCTTCTACTTCCTGAACAGCGGCGCCGAGGAGGTGTACATCGGTTCGGCCGACTGGATGCCGAGAAATCTGGAGCGGCGGATCGAGGCGGTCACGCCCATCGAGGACGCCGGGGACCGGCAGGCGCTGCGCGATCTGCTGCTGCTCATGTGGGAGGACAACCGTCAGGCGTGGGAGCTGCGGGCCGACGGCACCTACGAGCAGCGTCGCCCGCCCAGTCCGGAGACCGAGCGGGCGACGCACCGGCTGCTGGTGGAAGGCAGGCGCTAGGCCGACCCCAGCATCAATAGGCCAACCCCGCCGACTCGGCGAACTTCTTCATCAGGTCCTGTTGCTCGGGCGTGAGCTGGTCCGGCACGGTGACCTGGACCTGCACCAGCTGGTCCCCCCGCGCGCCGTTCTTCTCCATACCCTGGCCCTTGATCCGGAACTTCCGGCCGCCCTGGGTACCGGCCGGGATCCGCAGCATGACCTTCTTGCCGTCGAGGGTGCGCACCCGGAGGCGCGTGCCGAGCACGGCCTGGGCGAGGTTGAGCGGTACCTCGCATACGATGTCCAGGCCCTCGCGATGGAAGAAGCGATCGGGCTGGACCTGAAAGGTGACGATCAGGTCGCCGGCCGGACCGCCGGGCTTGCCCGACGTGCCCTGGCCGCGCATGCGCACGCGGGTGCCGGTCTCGGTGGCGGGCGGGACGGTGATGATGATCTGACGCTCCGTCCGCACCTCGCCCGCCCCGCGGCAGGTGGGGCAGGGCTCCGACGGGATGCGTCCGCGGCCACGGCATTGCGGGCAGGGCCGGTTCACCGCAAACCCGCCCTGGCCGAACGAGATCGTCCCCCGGCCGTTGCACTCGGGACAGGTGGACCAGGTGGCGCCCGGTGCGCCGCCCGAACCGGTGCAGGTGGGGCACTGCTCGGTCACCTGCAGCGTGACCGGGACCTTGCCGCCGAGCGTCGCGACGCGAAAGGGCACCTCCACGACGGTCTCTATCGTCTCCGCGTGGGCGGGCTCCTCGTGGCGTCCGCGTCCGAAAATCGAAGAGAAGATGTCCCCGAGCCCGCCGAAGTCCCCGAACTCGATGCCCTCGGCCCGGAGGTCCGGACCGGTGCCTCCCGCGGTACGGCCGCCGCCGCCGCCTGTCCGCGGACCGCGCGCCATGCCCCCGTCGAACGCGCCGAGGCGCCGCATGCGGTCGTACTGCTTCCGCTTCTCGGCATCCGAAAGGATGCTGTGCGCCTCCGAGATCTCCTTGAAGCGCTCGGCGGCCTGCGGATTGTCGGGGTTGGCGTCGGGGTGATACTGCTTGGCCAGCCGCCGGTACGCCTTCTTGATTTCGCCCTGGCTGGCCGAGTCGGGTACGCCGAGGACCTGATAGAAGTCCTTCGAGGCCACCTTATGCGTGTCCCTGGTCGGCGTACACCTGAACGCGCGCCGGACGAACCAGGGTGCCCTTGAAGCGGTAGCCCGCCTGGAAGGTCGCGCTGACCTGGTGATCCAGCTCGGGCGATGGCGCCGGCAGGGTGGCGACGGCCTCGTGGAGGCTCGGGTCGAACGGTTCGCCGACGGGGTCGACCCGCTCGAGTCCGGCGGCCGCGAGCTCTTTCCGGAGCTTCTTGTCCACCAGCTCCACCGCCTGCCGGACCTGCTCGGCCGAAGCCGACGCGCCGTCGGCGACCAGGCGGTCCATGTCGTCGAGGGCGTCGAGCAGGCGCAGGACGAGGGCCGCCTGCGACCGGTCGGCGAGCTCCGAGCGCTCGCGGGCCGCACGCTTGCGGAAGTTGTCGTACTCCGCGGCGAGGCGCAGATGGCGATCGCGCTCCTGCTCGAGCTGGTCCTCGAGCCGGCGAATGGCCTGCGCATCCGGCTCCATGGGGAGGCCGCTGCCGCCGCCGCCCCGGAACTCAGGCTGGGTGTCGGGCTCGCGCGAGGAGGGATCCGGGGACATGTCGGTGGACGCCAGGTCGGCACCATCGGCACTCGGGCCAGTCGGGGCGGCAGGATCGGTCATGCCGCGGCGGGTGTGCGTGCGGTCGGCGTCGGCGGCGTATTTGCCGCTAAATCTACCCTTATCAGTCACTTGCGACCTCGTGGATTCGAGAGCTAGCAGGAAGATAATAGCAGGTGGCGTGCCGGAGGGGTGACTATCCCCTTCGCAATCGCCGCAGCAACAGGTGCAGCGCCGCCTGCGCCGCCCGCGCTCGAATGTCATGCCGAGTGCCGGGGAGCAGCGACCGATGGCCCGTCACCTCCCCGACATACGCCACCCCGTACCAGATGGTCCCCACCGGCTTCGCCTCGCTCCCACCGCCAGGCCCGGCAATGCCGGTCACCGACACCGCCGCGTCGGCGCCGAGCCGCTCGACCGCGCCACGCGCCATGGCCAGCGCTACCGGCTCGCTCACCGCACCATGCTCCGCCACGAGCGCGGGATCGACGCCCAGTACGCCGGTCTTGAGCTCGTTGGCGTAGGCGACGACCCCGCCGACATAGACATCCGAGCTGCCGGGGATCTCCGTCAGCCGCGCACCGACCAGGCCACCGGTGCAGGATTCCGCCGTGGCGATGCGAGCGCTGCGTGCGCGCGCGGCCTCCAGCACCAGCTCCGCGAGGTCCGCCTCGCCCTCGCCGTAGACGTGCTCGCCACCCCGGTCCCGGAGCAGGGCGACCGCCGCGGCGAGCCGCGCATCCGCCTCCTCCGGAGGCAGCCGCCAGGCGCTGACCCGCAGGTCCACCCCGTCGAGACCAGGCAGATAGGCCAGGCTGAGCGGCGCGATGTCGCGCTCGATCTCGCCCATGCGCTCGGCAAGCGTCGACTCGGGGATGCCTGTGGTCCGGACGAGCCGCGAGCGGATGACCCGTCCGCCCGCCCGCTCCGCCAGCCGGGGGACGACCTCATGCTCGAGCAGCTTCCGCATCTCGCGCGGGCACGCCGGGCAGCATGATGACGAGCCCGGACGCGCCATCCAGCCACAGCCCCGGCGCGGTGCCCCAGCGGTTGGGGAGCACGATCGCGCCCCGCGGCACCTCCGCCTGGCTCCGGTTGCTCTCGACCGGCATCCGCCCGAGCCGGGCGAACCGCTCGACCAGCGCGGCCCAGACGCGCTCGTCGAACTCGAGCGGCGCGCCGAAGAGCTCGGCGATGATCCGCTTGCTGATGTCGTCCCGGGTGGGGCCGAGCCCGCCGGTGGTCAGCACCGCGCCGGTGCGCCGGAGCGCCCCGCGCACGGCGTCCCGGATGGCATCGCGCGGGTGTCGCTCACGCGCGGTCCGGCGGGCGACCGGTCACGCCGTCCGCCGCGAGTGCGCGTGCGATCTCGGCGCCGTTCGTGTCCACGGTGAAGCCGAGGAGCAGCTCGGTGCCGATGGTGACGAGCTCGATGTTCATGGGAACCGCGGAGTCAGCGAGCGCGGGAGAACAGCCGCCGATTCCGGTAGAGGTACTGGGCGAACGAGGACACGGTGAGCAGCGTCGCGACGGCGAGAGCCACCGCCACGAACCCGCCGTGGAACTCGTTCCAGAACTCGGCGTAGCGGCTGTGCTCCCAGCCCATGCGGCTTCCGGGCGTCGCGGAAGGCGAACCACAGGATGACGGCGCCGATGAAAATGTTCTGGATGGTCGTCTTGAGCTTGCCGGCGCCGCCGGCGGGAATGACCACGCCGCGCCGGCTGGCCCACCAGCGGAACGCCGGTCATCGCCACCTCGCGCCCGATGAGCAGCAGGCAGACCCACGAGCGGAATGCTGCCCCAGATCGGGATGTCGTAGAGGTCGTGGCGCGGCGCGGGAGATCCAGTAGATGGGGATCAGGGTCGCGAACAGCAGGAGCTTGTCGGCGATGGGATCGAGCAGCTTGCCGAGGTCGGTGACCTCGTTGCGGCTCCGCGCCAGGTGCCCGTCGTAGATGTCGCTGATGGCGGCCGCAAGATGAAGATGACGAAGGCGATGAGCTTGGGCCAGTACCCTTCGATGAACGGCAGCAGCGCGATGACCGGCGTGAAGCAGATGCGGACCAGCGTGATGATGTTGGGAAGGGTCCACATGGCGACGGCGCTACCCCAGCGTCTTCACGACGTTCTTGCTGATGCGCCTTGAGCGTATCGAACACCCCGTCGCCGGTCAGCGCCACCGCCTCGAAGTAGGGCGCGCGCTCGATCCACTGGCCGTCCTGCTGGCTCACCAGGAACTCCGACTCCTGGTTGGGATCGGGCAGCGACCCGCTGGCGGGCCGCGTCGTCCACGGGCCAGCCGGGATTGAGCGCGGCCTGCAGCTCGGCCATCGGCGCGGCGTTGGGCAGGTCGCGCTTGTTGTACTGGATGGCGAAGGGAATCTTGGTGAGGTCGTAGCCGTGCTGGGCCATGTTCTCGTAGAGGTTCTGCATGGCCTCGATGTTGGCGTCCATCCGCTCGATCTGGCTGTCGGCCACGAACACCACGCCGTCGACGCCCTTGAGGATCAGCTTGCGGGAGGCGTTGTAGTAGACCTGGCCCGGCACGGTGTAGAGGTGGAACTTGACCTTGAACCCGCGGATGGTGCCCAGGTCGACCGGGAGGAAGTCGAAGAACAGCGTCCGCTCGGTCTCGGTGGCCAGGGAGATCATCTTCCCCCGCGAGCCGGGCGCGACCTTGTTGTACACGAACTCGAGGTTGGTGGTCTTCCCGCCGAGCCCGGGCCCGTAGTAGACGAGCTTGCAGTTGATCTCGCGCGAGGCGTAGTTGATCATCGACATGCTTGCGGTCTCCCTCAGGCCCCGAAGAGTTTGTCGATCTCGTCTTCCGCCTCGCCGAGGAACTCCGATTCGACTCCCGGCGCGCTGGTTCCGTCCCGGTTGAACATGTCCGTGAAGACCTGGTTGAGCTGGCCCACCGCCGACTTGACCCGGAGCTTCACCAGCCCGAGCGTAGTCCGGTTGTCGAACAGCACCACGAGGATGACCCGCCGCGCCACGTCGGCCAGGTACATCGACTCGCTCTCGCCCTGGTGGAACAGCGCGCCGAACTCGGGCTCCCCAGCATGCGGGCGAGCTGATCGTTGGCGCTGAAGTCGGCCGCCGTGAGCGACGCGAACGCGGTCGGGTCGAACCGCGGGGCCTCGCCCACGGTGGCCACCATCTGCCCGGTGCGGTCGACGATCAGCGCGGTCCGCGCATTGGACTCCGCCAGGAAGCCGCTCAGGATCCCCTGAATCTTGTGGGCGTCCTCTTCGCGGAATGACCAGCTCGAGGCATCCGCTCATCGCAACCGACCGCTCATTCGCCCGCCTCATGCCAGGGTGGCTTCCATCCGCGCAGGATCGCCTGCGCGCGACGCCGGAGCACCGGCTGCCGCTCCCAGGCGAGATAGTCGCGCAGGAGCCGGATGGTGTCGACGCCCGTTTGCCCGGCGAGAAACCCGAGCGCCGCCAGCCGCCGGAGCGGACGCGGACTGAACAGGTCGCGCTGGTGGGTTGCGAGCCGCCGCTGGGCCAGCAGCCACCCCGTGAGCGCGCCGGCCGCCAGCCCGCCGGCGAAGAGCCAGGCGCGTGAGCGCATCAGGACGCCCGCGGCATCAGGAGACTCCTGCCGCGCCACCAGCGCGTGCGCCAGCGTGACGCCGTCCACGTACTCGAGATCGCCGCCCATCGGCAGGCCACGCGCCAGCCGGGTGACCCGCACGCCCTGGCCCGGCCAGGAGCTGCTGGATGTAGGTCGCGGTGACCTCGCCCTCCATCGAGGGGTTGGTGGCCAGGATCACCTCCCGGACCCCGCCGTCCCGCACCCGCTGCCACCAGATGGTCGAGCCGAAGCGACTCCGGGCCGATGCCGTCGAGCGGCGAGAGCCGCCCGCCGAGCACGTGGTAGCGGCCGCGGAAATCGGTCGAGCGGTCCACCACCTGGACCGCCGACGCTTCCTCGACGACGCACAGCAGCGCCGCGTCCCGCCGGGGATCGCTGCAGATGCGCGCAGGGCTGCTCTTCGGTGAGGTTGCCGCACTCCTCGCACGGCCGCACCCGCTCGCTCACCGCGACCAGCGCGGCGGCGAGGCGCCCCGCCTGTTCGGGGGGTTGCTGGAGCAGATGAAAGGTGAGGCGTTGAGCCGTCTTGCGGCCGATCCCCGGCAGCCGCGCGAGCTCCGTGATCAGCTCCTCGATGGCGCTCACCGGTCAGAGCGGCGACGAACGGCAGCGAGCGGCACCTTCCGCATCTCGGCCTGCAGCAGCTCGGCGGCGCGGCGCTGGGCCTCGGCGACCGCGGCCAGCACCAGGTCGCCAGGAACTCGGCGTCGTGCCCCGCGAAGACCACCGGGTCGATCACGACGGACTCGCACCGTGCCGCGGCCATCGGCGGTGACCCGCACCATGCCCCCGCCGGCCGACGGTCTCGATGGTGCGGCCGGCCAGCTCGGACTGCAGTTGCTGCAGCCGGCCCTGCATCTGCTGGCCGAGCTGAAAGAGCTGCTGAAGATCCGCCATGCTATCGGGTAGTCCTGCCATGTTCGGGCAAAGTAGGGGACAAGGATGGCGTAGCGGCAAGCTAGTCCACGATCTCCAAATCTAACGCATCCGCGGCCGTGTCGAGGGCCGGATCCTTGGTCCGGAACGCCGCAGCCGGTCGGCCTTGAGGCTGGCCTCGGTGAGCTTCATGCGGCCGCGGCAGCCGGGGACCGCGGCGCGGGACCGCCTCGGTGACCGAAGGCCGCGCCGCCTGCCCGATGGCCCGCGCTCAGCACCTCCTCCACCACGCCGCGCCTGGGCCTGCAGCCGCTCGGCGAAGAGCGGGTTCGGCTCCGCCAGCGCGACGGTGAGCCAGGGGAGCTCCAGCGCGGTCGGCGTGGTGTGCCGCCAGCGCCTCGCCGAGGAACCGGCTCCGGGCCCGAACCTCGGCCACGAGGTCGGGCCAGCGAGGCCTGCAGGGCCTCGAGCGTGGCCGGGATCGGATCGGAGCGCGGCGGCCCTCGGCGGCGGGGGCGGGGGCCGGGGGCTCCGCACGCGGCCCGGCGGAGACGGGCCGACGTCGGACGGCACCGCGCACTAGCGGACGACGGTCGCGGAGGCTTGGCCGAGGCGGGCGTGGTCGCCGACGTCCTCCGCTGGGGCGCTGCCGCCGCCGGAGCCGAGCACCTGCGCCAGGTCCACGATCCGGTCGAGCATCGTCCAGCGCAGCAGCAGCGTCTCGACGACGAGCCGCGGGTTGACGCTCCGGCGGATGCCCGTCTCGCTCTCGGCGAGGAGCCGGAGCATGCGCAGGAGCATCGCCGGCTTCGAGCCGGTCGCGCTGGCGCTCGAGCGAGCGTCCGCGCAGGGCCTCGGTGAGCCCCTCGGGCTCGCGCGCCGAGCTGGAGCATGAGCAGCGCCCGAAGCACTCTCCGCCGCGCCACCCATGAACTCGGCCAGGTCGGCGCCGGCGTTCGACAGCCGGTCGACCAGCGGGAACACGCCTGCCGGGCGCCGCTCCGCGACCAGGTCGCAGCACCTCGGCGTAGAGCTCGTCGCCCACCAGGCCGAGCACCTCGCGGACCCGCTGGGCGGTGACCGCGCCTTCGCCGAAGCTCAGGCACTGGTCGAGGACCGACGAGCGCGTCGCGCATGCCGCCGTCGGCGTGGCGGGCGATGAGCGTGAGCGCGTCCTCGTCGGCAGCGATCCCCTCGGCCGTCGAGCACCTGCCGCAGGCGGTCGCGGATGGCCGCGGGGCCGATCCGGCGGAAGTCGAATCGCTGGAGCCGCGAGAGCACCGGTGCCGCCGCCGCCGCGATCTTCTGCGGCTCGGTGGTGGCGAACACGAACACCACGCCCGGCGGCGGCTCCTCCAGCATCTTGAGGAGCGCGTTCCACGCCTCGCGGGTGAGCATGTGCGCTTCGTCGACGATGTAGACCTTGTGATGGCCCTCCTGCGAGGCGGCGTACATCGCCCGCTCGCGCAGATCGCGCGCGTCGTCGACGCCGCGGTTGCTCGCGGCGTCGATCTCGACCACGTCGAGGTTGGCCGACCCGTTCCAGACCCGGAGGCAGTTCTCGCACTCGCCGCAGGGCTCGCCCGGCCGGGTCGCGGTTGGGGCAGTTGAGCGCCATCGCCAGGATCCGGGCGGCCGTCGTCTTGCCGACGCCGCGGGGCCCGGTGAGCAGATAGCCGTGGCCGACGCGACCCCGGGCCACGGCGCCCCGCAGGACGGCGGCCACGTGGTCCTGCACCAGGAGGTCGGCGAAGCGTTTGGGGCGGTAGCGGCGGGCGAGGGCGATCATGGTGCGGATGGTGCGGGAGGGAAAAGAAAAGTGCCTCAGGCTCCCCGAAGCGACACCGGGCATCGCTTAGCGCTGCTACCGGCGAGGTCCTGACGCGGTTCACGCGCCGGCGCCCTTCGGACCTGAGGCACCAGGAATATACACCGGGTACCCCGCGGATGGAACTCTCTACTTCGGAGGCGGCTGATCGGAGCTGAACATGTCCACGGCATACCGCCAGGAGCCGTCCGGCTGCCGGCGGAGGATCTCGAGGAACTTGCCGTCCTCGTGCGCCACGGCCCCGCCTTTCTTGGGCGTGAGGTCCATGGAATAGTGCCCCCGGGCGTAGGCCAGATCACCGTACCCCTCGATCTGATCGGCCGTCACCGTGATCTGAACCCGGTAGGCGCCGAGCAGGCCGTCCCAGAATTTTCCGATGGCTTCCCGGCCTTCGACGGTCGGGGCATTCGGCGGCAGCAGGTGGGCGTCCGGCGCATACAGCGCCGCCACCCCGGCTCCGTCCCCGGCGTTGGCGGCCGCGGAAAAGGCCGTGTCGGTGGCGTGAATGGCGGCGATGTCCGCGGCGGAGAGCGGCGCCACGCTGGCGGCGGCCGCGCCGTCGGCGGTCTTGCCGGGGGGACGACAGCCGCTCGAGAGCAGCAGGGCGGCCAGCGCGACGGCGACCGCGAACGGGATGGCCGGGGTCGATGCTCGGGACATGGTACCTCCGCGCGTGGGGGACGGTCCGGTCCCGTGGGCAGGGGACCAGGGGTGACGGTCAGCCCAGAATGGTGCGCTGCCGCTCCTGCATGTGCCTGAGCTCCCAGGTTTCGGCCACGACGCCGCCGAGGAGGAAGACGATCGCCGTGTAGTAGATCCAGAGGACGAACAGCACCCCCGCGCCGATGTTGGCGTCACCCCCGGAGCTGCCCACCGAGGTGAAGTGGGTGAGGTAGATACCGTAGAGGCGCTTGGCAGCCTCGAACAGCAACGCTGTGAAGGTGGAGGCCAGGAGCGCGGTCCGCCAGGGGAGCCGCCGCACCGAGGCATAGCGGTAGGTGACATAGAACAGCGAGACGGAAAACCCGAACGCGAGCAGCTCGCCGAGCAGCCGGCCCAGGGTGGAGAAGAAGAAGGCGAGCTGCGGAATCACGCGCTCCTCGCCCCGCGCCCACGCGATCGTGACCACCGTGCTCAGCGCCGTGTTCGCGAGGAACAGCACCACGGTGGCCACGACCATGATCGAGTCGCGGATCTTCCCGGCCAGCCAGGTGACCGCGAAGTTGCGCGGCGGCGAGGGCCGGGCGGACACGTCGTAGACGTCGTTGAGCGACGTCCGCACGCCCGCGAAGAGCCGGGTGCTGAACCAGACGAACGCGGGGATGGCGTATAGCGAGATCTGTCCGCGGTTCCGCGCGACCCCGACGAGCAGGCGCTCGACCAGGGCGAAGGGGTCGCGCCCCGGGGCAGACGTGTGCGGGGGGAAGAACCGGTGGAAGAGCGCGGTGGGATCGACCGCGGGGCCGCCCGCGATGGCCTGGGCGACATGGGTCAGGCCGATCAGCACCAGCAGGACGAACGGCACCGCGGCCAGCAGCGCGTCGAACGTCAGGGCGCTGGCGAGAAAGGGAATGTTGTTTTCGTCCGCAGCCTGGAGGGTGCGGCGCGAGGAAGCCGGCGGGGGTGCGATGCCACCCGCCGGGCCGGACGCGTTTCAGGCGAGCGGCTCCTCGAAATCACCCACCGTGCGCCGGCGCGCGCGGGACTCGGCGAGCCGCCGCTCGAGCTCCTCGCGGGCAGACGGCCCCGAGGCGCGGGGTCGCAGCGGCGGCAGGTCCCCGGTCTCGTCGAGGTCGTCGTCCTCCTCGTCCGCCAGGTCCTCGAGCGCCGCCTTGCCGCTGCCGAACTGCTGGGCGAGCTCGTCGAGCTTCTCCTCGGTCACGGCGCGGAACTTCCACAGCTTCCGCTGGAGCACCCGGCGGGTCTCCTCGCCGGTGCGCGGCGCGTACATCAGCGCCAGCCCGGCGCCGAGCACCGCGCCCCAGAAGAGCCACTTGGCGGAGGCGTCCCCGCCCCGCTCGACGTACACCACTTCCCGGCCCTGCTTGCGACGTACCATCCGCTCCTCCTATTCCCCGGCGTCGGGATCGTCCTCGGCCGCCACCAGCGCCGGTCTGAGCGCCGCGTGATGCTGCATGGGGGCCTCGACGAAACGATTGATGTCCTTCTCGGTGCCGTTCACGTTGAGCTGCTCGAACAGGAACGCGAAGGTGCGCTCGAGATCGGCCGCGATGGCCTGGCGCAGGTCCTCGCCGAGCGACCATAGCTCGCGCTTGAACGGGCCGATGGCCTTCTTGCGCGCCTTGTAATAGAACTGCTCCTCGGTGTCCCCGCTCTTCCGCTCGCCGGCGGCGTTCTCGTCGAGCCAGCGCCGCAGCCGGTCCTCGCAGCTCGGCCGGGCAGCTTGGGATGGTCGAAGACGATGTTCTGGAAATTGGTGGCGAGGTGGATCTCGGCAGTCTCGATGCGCGGGAAGTTGCCGAAGGCGTTCGGCGGGAAGCGTGGAGGCGCCGTGCTGCACCGCGCCGGCCAGGCCGTACTCCTCGCGCGCGGCCTTGGACAGGTCCGCGAGGGCCTCGAGATCGATCTTCACGTCGGCCATGGTGCCGTCGGGCAGAACCACGCCGCCGTGGGAGGTGCCGGTCTGCACCGAGATCTTGCTGATCCCCTCGAGCCGCCCCTCGTGCGCCGCCAGGGCCGCGTTGTAGCCGTGCATGAAGGCGTGCAGCTCCTCGACCGTGCTGTTCTTCATGCCGACCTCGCCGATCTCCCCGCCGACCGAGACGGTGACCCCCGCGGGCTCGTGCGCGCGGATGAAGGCGGTGATCTCGGCCGCGCGCTCGTAGTTGAGCCGCTGCTGCTCCTCGAGCGTCGCCTGCGAGAGATCCACGAGCGTCGAGGTGTCGACGTCGATGTTGTAGAACCCGGCGCCGACCTCCTCGGCGATCAGCTTCTTCACCTCGCCCACCTCGCTCTCGGGGTCGGCCTGGTACTTCTTCTGGTTGACCTGGCAGTGGTCGCCCTGGATGAAGAGCGGCAGCACGTAGCCCTCGCGCAGCGCCGCGCCGATCATCACCGCCACGTACTCGGCCGGCCGCTGCTCGGTGTAGGCGATCTCGGAGCGGGCGATCTCGAGGATGATCGCGCCGGCCTTGCCGGCGCGAGCCGCGCGGAAGACGGCGCGGGCGGTGTCGTAGGCCAGCATGCGCACGTTGATGGCCGGCACCGTGAACCCGCTGACCTCGCCGCGGCCGCGGGCGGCATAGAGGTCCTGGATCGAGGCCGGCCGTGCGCCGGTGACCTGGCCGAGCTCCCACAGCAGCCACCGCGCGGCGTCGCGCGCCTCCCCGGCCGAGAAGACCGCCTGCCACACCAGCCGGTCGGTGGCCGCCGTGCGGAGCTTGGCCGGGTCGCGCACGGTCACGCCCCCGGGCACCAGCGCCACTGCGCCCTCGTAGAGATCGACCGCCCGCTGGGTTTCGTCAGCCATGGATGGACTTCCTTGCGGAATGCAGAGGTTCAAGGCAACGGGTAAAGGTAGGCCGGAGGCGGGGGAGCGTCAAACAAAACCGTCGCCGTGCTCTGCTCACACCTCGTCGCCGCCGGCCGGCTGCCGCGCCGGCGCGTCGTACCCCGGTCGCCCCATGGCCGCGTACGTCAGCTTCTTGCCGAGCTCGACGCCCGGCTGGTCGAACGGATCGATCCCGTACCACACGCCCGCGTACCCGGTCGCGATCTGGTAGAACATGATGGCCTCGCCCATCGTGGCGGCGGAGAGGTCGGGCAGACGGAGGGTGCAGCTCATCCGGCCCATCTGCGCCAGCGCGCTTGCGGTCGCGTCGTGCTCCGCCCGGAGCAGCTCACCGAGCGAATGGCCCGGGAGGTACGCCAGGTCCGCGGGCAGCGCCGCGGCGCCCGGCGCGGGCGCCGGAATCTTCACATCGTCGCCCAGCTGGTCGACTACCGCGAAGGTGATGACTTTGTCGAACGGCCCCTCCATGAAGAGCTGCACCTGACTGTGCTGGTCGGTGGCGCCGATCGCCGCCACCGGCGTGGGCCCCGTGTGGACGGTGCGGCCCTCGCGATCCACGCGCTTGCCAAGACTCTCGGCCCAGAGCTGACGGTACCACTCGGCGAACTCCCGCAGCCGGTCGGTGTACGGCATGAGCACGTCGACCCGGGCGCCGAGGTCGGTGTCGGCCGCCCAGTGCAGGGCCGCATAGAGCGCGGCCGGGTTCCGCAGGAGATCGTCGGCCTCCGCTCGCTCCACCGCCTGGCGGGCGCCCGCGAGCAGGGCGGCGATGTCGATGCCGACCAGCGCCGCCGGGAGGAGGCCCACCGGCGAGAGCACGCTGAAGCGGCCGCCCACCTCCGGCGGCACGCTCAGCGTGGCGATTCCGTCGCGCGGCGGCGATCTCCCGCAGCGCGCCACGCTCGGGGTCGGTGGTGAAGACGAGATGCCGGGAGGCCGCCGCGCCGAGCGCGTCCTCAAGCCAGGCCCGCACCACCAGGTACTGCGCCATCGTCTCCGCGGTGCCGCCCGACTTGCTGATGACGTTGACCAGCACCCGCCGCGGATCGATGCGCCGGAGCGCCGCCGCGATCGTCGTGGGATCGACGTTGTCGAGCACGGTGAGCCGCGGGAAGAACTCGCGGCCCTCGTCGTCCCACTCGTTCCAGGCCGGGCGGCGGAGCGCAGTCAGCAGCGCCTCGCGCCCCGAGCGCCGACCCGCCGATGCCGAGGATGACGACGTGGTCGTGCGCCTGGCCGAGGCCCTCCGCGAAGGCGGAGATCTCCCGGACCGGCTCGGCCTGATCGACGAGCCCGTAGAATCCGTATTCCCCCGCGGCCCGGCGGCGGCGGACCTCCGCCTGCACCGCGCCGAACCGGGCGGCGAGCTCCGCGAGCCGCGGGCGCGGCAGTCCGTGCACGCCGTCGAGCCCATCCTGGAGCATGCGTCCGTAGGCCAACTTGATCACGCGACCTCCACGGTGAGACCGTCGTACGCGGGCAGAATGCCCTCGGGCAACTGCCCGGCGAGCTCCGCGTGTCCGGTCTCGTGCGTCAGGTGGGTGAGATAGGTGCGCCGGGCGCCCAGGGACTGGGCGGTCTCGACCGCCTCGGCGATGCTGAGGTGGGTGGGATGCGGGCGCCACCAGAGCGCGTTGAGCACCAGCACGTCGAGCCCCTGCAGCCGGCGCCGCTCGGCGTCCGGGATGGACTTCGACGTCGGTGATGTAGGCGAGGTTGCCGATGCGGTAGCCGAAGACCCGCAGGTGGCCGTGCTGGAACGCGAGCGGCAGCACCTCGACGCCCGCCACGGTCGACCGTCGTGCCGGGCTCGACGGCGTGGAGCGCCGAGCTGGGCTTGGAGGTGCCCTCATACGGGCGCACGCATCGTCGAAGATGTAGCTGAAGGAGGCGCGGAGCCGATCGAGGGTCTCGGGCGGACCGTAGATCGGCAGGGCGCGGCGCTGGCGGACCGAGAACATCCGCAGATCGTCGATGCCGTTGGTGTGGTCGGCATGCTCGTGGGTGTACAGCACGGCGTCGATCTGCGCGATGTCCCCGGCGATGAGCTGCAGCCGCAGCTCGGGCGGCGTGTCGATGAGGATCGTGGACCCGCCCGCCTCGACCAGGGCCCCCGACCGGGTGCGCTTGTCGCGCGGATCGGTCGAGCGGCAGACCGCGCAGCCGCATCCGATCTGGGGCACGCCGAACGACGTGCCCGTGCCCAGGAAGGTCAGCCGCATGTCCTAAACTGCTTCGATCTTGAGGAGGTTGGTAGTCCCGGGCATGTCGAACGGAACGCCGGCCGTCACCACGAGCCGCTCGCCCGGCTGGGCCAGCCCGCGCTCGAGAATCTGCTGCCGCGCGACCGCGAGCATCATGTCGTAGTCGGTGAAGTGCTCGGTGAGCGCCGGCGTCACGCCCCACACCAGGGAGAGCTGGCGGAAGGTGTCGGGCTCGGGCGTGCAGGCGAAGATCGGCACGGTCGGGCGGCAGGTGGCCACCTTCCGCGCCGTGAAGCCGCTGCTGGTGAAGCAGACGATGAGCGGGCGCCGCTCAGCATCTCCGCGGCGGCGCAGACGGCCACCGCGATGGCGTCCTCAGTGCGGATCGGCCCGCTCTGCGCGACGCGGTGCGTGGGCAGGCCTTGCCCGTCGCCCGTGCGCCGGCCCAGGGCGGCGTCGATGGTGACCCCGCGGCCCTGGCGCTGGCCCTCCATCTCGCGCGCGATCCGGTCCATGGCCTGCACCGCCTCGAACGGGATACTCGCCCACCGCCGTCTCGGCGGAGAGCATCACGGCGTCGGTGCCGTCGAGGATCGCGTTGGCCACGTCGGAGGCCTCCGCGCGGGTCGGCCGGGGCGCGTGGACCATCGACTCGAGCATCTGCGTGGCGGTGATGACCGGCTTGCCGTGGAGCCCCGCCTCGCGGATGATCTGCTTCTGCATCAGCGGGACTTCCTCGAACGGCAGCTCGACGCCGAGATCGCCCCGCGCCACCATGATGGCATCGGACGCGTCCAGGATGCCGCACAGGTTCCGGAGCGCCGTGTCCTTCTCGATCTTGGCGACCAGCTTGGTCGCGCGCGGCACCAGCGTCGCGGAGCTGCTCGATGTCCTCCGGCCGGCGCACAAAGGAGAGCGCGACGTAGTCCACGCCGATCGCCGCGGCCTGGGCCACGTCCTCGAGGTCCTTCTCGGTGAGCGCCGGCGCGCTCACCTCGATGCCGGGCAGATTCATGCCCTTGTGGGACTTGAGCTCGCCGCCGTAGTGGACCATCGCGTCGACCCGCCGGTCGCGAAGGCCGGTGACCTCGAGCGCGAGCAGCCCGTCGTCGAGCAGGATCCGGGCGCCGACCCGGACGTCGGCGGCGAGGCCCTCGTAGGTCGTGGGGATCTCGCCCGGCACCGCGTCGTCCTCGGGCGCGAACGTGACGGTCTGCCCCGGCGTCGAGGCGGAGCGGCGTCGCCAGCGTGCCGACGCGGATGCGGGGTCCCTGCAGGTCCAGTAGCACTGCGACCGGATCCCGTCGGCCGCGCGTGACCTCGCGGAGCCGCTCGATCCAGTTCGTGCGGATCTCGGGCGTTCCGTGGGACGCGTTGATCCGGACCACGTTGACGCCCGCGTCGATGAGCGCGGCCATCTTCGCGGGGTCGTCCCAGGCGGGGCCCAGGGTGGCGACGATCTTGGTACGGCGGACAGGGATGCGCGGCATGGCAGGGAGTCTAATGCCGCTTCCTCACCGCTGCATGACGACCTCGCCGCCGACCACGGTGAGCCGGGCCCCGCCCGCGCGCACCGCGTCGCCGCCACCCGCGCGCTCGACCGCCGGGTCGAAGGCCCACGCCACCAGATCCGCGTCGTAGCCGGGCGACAGCGTGCCCGAGCGATGCGCAACGCCGCCCGCGTGTGCCGCCCCCACCGTGTAGGCGCGGACGGCCTCGCCAAAGGCGAGCTTTTCCTCCGGCCGCCAGCCGCCCGGCGGCCCGCCGGCACCGTCACGGCGCTCGAGCGCCGCGTAGAGACCCTCGCGCGGGTCCAGCGAGGCCACCGGGGTGTCGCTGCCGAAGACCAGCGCCGTCCGGTGGCGCCGCAACGTCTCGAACGCGTAGGCGCCGCGGCCTCGTCCGCCCCAGTGCCGCTCGACCAGCGGAATGTCGGTGAGCAGATGCGCCGGCTGCATCGACACGGTTACACCCGCGCGGGCGGCGCGGTCGAGGTCATCAGGATGGACGCACTGGAAGTGCTCGATCCGGTGCGGAATGCCGGCGCGGGGCAGCGGCGCCAGAAGGTCCAGCGCTCGGCGGACGGCGGCATCGCCGATGGCGTGGACGGTGGAGGCGATGCCCGCCTCGGCGGCCGCGCGTACGGCCCGTCCGGCCTCGTCCGCCGTGGTGATCGGCATCCCCAGATCCCGGCTTCCCTCGTAGGGCTCGAGCATCCAGGCGGTGCGGCTGCCGAGCGAGCCGTCGAGAAAGAGCTTCACGCCTCCGATGCGAAGCCAGGCGGAGCCTGCGCCGCTCCGGACGCCGCGGCCGACGAGCGCGTCGAGCATCGCGACCGGCGGATGGAACAGCACCCGCAGACGGAGCGACTCCGACGCGGCCAAGCGCTCGAACGCGGCCAGGGCGCCGGCGCCCTCGACATCGTGGATGCCGGTGATGCCCAGCCGGTGGGCTTCCGTCTGCGCCTCGAGCAGCGCGCGGTCGAGCACATCGGCCGGCGGCTCGGGAAGATGCGGCACCATCAGCTCGACTGCGCGCTCGAGCAGCAGCCCGGTCGGCTCGCCGGCGCCGTCCCGCACGATGCGGCCGCCGAACGGGTCCGGCGTCGTGCGGCTGATGCCCGCCGCGGCCAGCGCCGCGCTGTTGACCCAGGCCGCGTGCACGTCGAGCGAATCGAGATAGACCGGCCCCGGCTGCACGGCGTCGAGCGCGGCGCGATCGGGGGCGCGATCCCATCCGTTGGCATCCCATCCCTGTCCGACGACCCATCCCTGCACGGGGGCCGCCGCGGCCACGCGCCGCACGGCCTCGTCGCGAGTGCCTGCGCTCGCGAGTTGCACCTGGCGGCGACTCAGTGCCCACATGGCGAAGTGAGTGTGTCCGTCGACGAAGCCGGGAGTGACGAGCGTGTCGGGCAGGTCATAGACTGGCGTCGCTGCGGGCACGCGTCGCGCGAGCTCCGCGGCCGTGCCTACCGCCTCGATGCGGCCATCCCGCCACCAGATGGCGTCGCCTTCCACGCCCGGCGCGAACGAGAGGATCCTTCGGGCGCGGAGGAAGCCGGAGCCGGTCGTCTCAGTTGGGTTCATGGCCGAAAAAGGGCGGGTACCGGCGCTTTCCACATGTTGAAAACTCGGCCAAGTGCATATCTGGATTGGAGGAAATCAAGGAGAAAGAGGATGAAATAGAGCTGACAAACGACTTCATGGCATGTGGTATTAGTGCTTGCGGTGCTTGCATTTATGGATTGCAACCTCAACCTTACCAAAACAAGGCGACAGTGTCGCTTCACCCGAACTATTTATTCAGATCGAACGATTATGAACATCTTCGACATGCACGTTTCTGCAGACGACCGCTCGGGGAAGAATGGGGCGAATTTCTCATCGGTGCAGCGAGATCGTCCCATCCCCACCCTGGTACGCAGGGCCCGCGAACCGCGTTGGAGACGCGCGAAGCGCCTTCGCGAAGTCATCCTTGCCATCCACCTTGAGTGAGCCCGCCATCGGGCGTGTGAACGCCGGCGAGATGACGACCTCCCCCTTCACAATGCCGCCGCGCTGGCCGGCCATCGACCAGCTGCGGCGCAGCGGCTCCCGCACCGCCCCGCTGTCGCGTACCTGGGGCCCGTCCCACGTGACGATGGTCTTCCCCAGCTTGACCTGAAAACGTCGGTCGGTGCTCGGCACGCCATTCTCGTCCTCGACCGGCACCAGCCCGAACGCCAGGCGCGCCTCGCGGACCCGGTGCCCTGCCAGGCGCGCCGAGTGGATCAGATGGTCGCTGTTGCTAAACAGCTCGAGCACGACGTCACCGGGGGAGCCATCGGGACCGGCGGCGAGGACCGTCCAGCTGGCGAACAGCCTCGGCTCGCGGCCGCGTTTGCTTCCGACGGTGCGCTCCTCGGTCTGCACCGTATCCACGGCGTCGAAGCAAAGGCGCGACGGACTCCAGGAGGCGAACTCCGGCTGACCCTCCACGACACCGCGGAGCGAGGTGTGGAGATCGGTGGCTTCGGACGCCGGGAGCGCGCGATAGCCCGGCGGCAGGTCCTTCAGCGCTTCCGACGTGGGACTCATCAGGAGCTGCACACAGAAGGCTGTCCGCAGGCCCTCGAGCCGCCAGGTCGTGCCCTCGGCCTCGTCCCGTTGGGCGGCGACGGGCCCCGCGACCGTGAGCTGGGCGGCGGCGATGGCAAGGACGAACCCGAGGGAACGAGTCATGAGCGGCTCCGGGCGGAGTGAAGGGGCCGGCTCAGCCGCCCCGCGACCGTCGGACGGCGGCACCCAGCTCGGCGTAATGCTTCGGATCGAGTGCGTTGAAGCGGAGGTTGCGGTACTTCACCCGGCCATCCGGTCCGACGACGTACACCGTGCGGCGGAGATAGCCCGATCGGTCGTTGCTGGCATAGCGGCGCGCCACTTCCTGGGTCGGATCGCTGAGCAGGCGGAACGGCAGGTCGAGGCTGGCCGCGAACCGGCTGTGGGTCTCGAGCGAGTCGGTACTGATGCCCACCACGACGACCTCGGGACCGAACAGCGAATCGTACTGCTCGCCGAACGTCCGCAGCTCGGCCGTGCACCCGTTGGTGAAATCGCGCGGGTAGAACGCCAGCACGACCGTCTTGCCAAGATCCAGCGCGAGATCGTAGGGCTGGTCCGCCGGCCCGACGCCGTCCTTGCTGGCCCACGGAAGCCGGAAGGTCGGGGCGCGGCGCCCGACATCCGGCCCCGAGAGGAGTACGGCCGTCGGCGGGCCCTTGGACGGCTTGGCCGACGCGCTCGAGTCCTGCGCGGGGAGGCGCGGGACGGCGATCAGAGAGAGGACGACGGCGGCGACGGTAATTGCACGGAGCGGCATGGGGGCCTGTGTCCTGAACGAAGGGTGGCTCATTGAGCGGTGACGGCGCGGAGGGCGGCGGTGAGGTCCTGCGCGGCCCCCACGCCGGTGTAGGCGACTCGCCCTGCCCGGTCGATGATGACGATGAACGAGGTGGTGGGCGCCTCGTAGGCGCGCGTCCCGGCCCCTTCCGTGTCGTACAGCGTGCGGAACGGCGGGTGGTGTTCGGTGACGTACTTCCGCACCCGCTCGGGATTCTGGTTGACCGTGACGTTGACGCCGAAGAACTCGACCCGGTCGCCGAAGGTGTCGTGCGCGGCGCGCAGGGCGGGCAGCAGGGCCTCGCAGACCTCGCACCAGGTGGCCCAGAACTCGAGCAGCACGGGCTGCCGCCCGATGTACCTGCCGAGGTCCACGGGGATGCCGTCGAGGTCGTTCACGACGACCACCGGCGCGCGGGCGCCGACGGGGATGCCGGCGTCCTGCGCCCCCGACCGCCGGGCACCGATGGCGAGCAGGACCACCACTCCCAGCGCCACCACCGACGGCCGTCTCCAGCGCTTCATAGCACGCCGCCCATCTTCACGAGGTAGTACTCCGCCATCCCCAGCATCAGCACCCCGCCGGCGCGTTTGATCCACGCCGTCCACCGGCCCGCGCGGGGCAGCGAGGCCAGAGTTCCGCTGAACAGGCCGACGCCGACGAGCACGGCGGTCAGGCCCAGCGAGAAGGCCAGCAGGTAGAGGATGCCGAGAACGGCGCTGCCGGTGGCGGCGACGAACGTGAGCACCGCCGCGAACGCCGGTGCCCCGCACGGCGCGGCCACGAGGCCCGAGGCCGCGCCCATGGCGAACGCGCCGGCCGGGGACCCGCCGCCCAACCTCCCTGCCCACTCGACGGCACGCCGGGGCACAGTCACCGGGACGACGTCGAGCATCGACAGCCCCGCGAGCAGCAGCAGGTTCGCCATCGCGAAATAGGCCCACGGATTCGAGCTCACCGTGCCGAACAGCGTGCCGGTCAGGCCCGCCACGAGGCCGAGCACCGAGTACACCACCGCCAGCCCCGTCACGTACACGAGCGTCATCAGCAGGGTGCGGCCCCGCGAGCGAGTCGCCGCGCCTGTCCCTCCCAGGATCCCGGCGGTGATCGGAATCATCGGGTAGATGCACGGCGTCAGGCTCGTGGCGAGCCCGGCGCCGAACAGCAGCGGCAGCGCGAGGAGCGGCTCGTGGCGGAGGGTCGCATCGAGGCCGGCGGGCATGGGCGGTGGGAACACGCCGTGGAGTATAAGCTTCATCGAGGCACGCTGCGATCGCCGAGGCCCCGGCCCGGCGACTAACCGGGAAGCGCCGCCTCAGGCCGGGACCCGGCGGCGTACCTCGCTGCGACGTAGCCCTCCAGGATCTCCAGGAATTCGGCCACGATGGCGTCACCCCTGAGCGTCACCATAAGCCGTCCGTCCACGAACACGGGCGCCTTCGGCTCCTCGAAGGTCCCGGGCAGCGAGATGCCGATGTTCGCATGCTTCGATTCGCCGGGGCCGTTCACCACACAGCCCATCACCGCCACCCTCATCTCCTCAACGCCGGGCCGCTCGAGCCGCCAGACGGGCATCTTCTCCAGCAGGTAGTCCTGGATCTGCTGCGCCATCTCCTGGAAAAACGTGCTGGTCGTCCGGCCGCAGCCGGGGCAGCTGGTGACCTGCGGCGTGAAGCTCCGGAGCCCGAGCGACTGGAGCACCTGCTGCGCCACCTGCACCTCCTCGGTCCGGTCGCCGCCGGGCGCCGGCGTGAGCGAGACGCGGATGGTGTCGCCGATGCCTTCCTGGAGCAGGATGCTGAGGCCCGCGGTGCTCGCGATGATGCCTTTGGCGCCGAGGCCGGCTTCGGTGAGGCCCAGGTGGAGCGGGTAGTCGCAGCGCGCGGCGAGCATTCGGTAGACATCCACCAGATCCTGCACGCCCGACACCTTGGCGCTCAGCACGATCCGGTCGTGCGCCATGCCCACCTGCTCGGCCAGCGCGGCGCTCCGGAGGGCGCTCTCCACCATCGCCTCCATCGTGACGTCGCGCGCGTCGAGCGGGTCGGGGCGGCTCGCGTTGGCATCCATCATCTCGGTGAGCAGGCTCTGGTCGAGCGAGCCCCAGTTGACGCCGATCCGGACCGGCTTGTCGTTGGCGAGCGCAACCTCGATGATCGCGCGGAAGTGCTCGTCGTGGCGCTTGCCGCCGACGTTGCCGGGATTGATGCGGTACTTGGCCAGGGCCCGCGCGCACGCGGGATGGCGGGTGAGCAGCTGGTGGCCGTTGTAGTGAAAGTCGCCGATGATCGGGACGCCGACCCCGATCCGGTCGAGCTCTTCGACGATCTCGGGGACGGCCGCGGCGGCCTCCTCATTGTTGACGGTCACGCGCACGAGCTCGCTGCCGGCACGGGCCAGCGCGGCCACCTGGCGCACCGTGGACCCCACGTCGGCCGTATCGGTGTTGGTCATCGACTGCACGACGATCGGATGCCCCGAGCCGACGGGCACGCCGCCGACGGAGGCGGTGACGGTGGTCCTGCGCAGCAGCGGTGGCATGCCGGAAATATAACGCGGCCTCGAGCGCCTGCTCCTCCGCCCGTTCTTGCCCCGGTTCAGGTTCCCGGTGAGATTCGTGCATGCCTCTCCCCAACCTGCCCGTCGTGCCGCGCGCCGCGATCACCGGCGTGGCGGGATTCGTCCCCGAGCGGCGCGTCCCCAACGCCGAGCTGGCGGCCCGGCTCGACACGTCCGACGAGTGGATCGTGACTCGAACCGGGATCCGCGAGCGCCGGATCGGTGGCCCCGGCGAGACCACGTCGACCATGGCGGCCGAGGCCGTCCGGCGGCTGATGGCGCAGCGCGGGCTCGGACCGGACGACGTCGACGCCCTGATCGTCGCGACCGTCACGCCCGACATGGTGTTTCCGGCCACCGCCTGCCTGGTGCAGGATCAGGTGGGGCTCCGGAAGGCGTGGGGGTTCGACCTGTCGGCGGCCTGCTCGGGCTTCCTCTACGCGCTCACGACCGGCGCACAGCTGGTCGCGTCGGGCGCCCATCGGCGGGTGATCGTGGTCGGCGCGGACCTCATGAGCGCGATCATCGACCCGCTCGACCGCACCACGGCCGTGCTCTTCGGCGACGGCGCGGGCGCCGTGCTGCTCGAGCCGGCGGAGCCCGGCTTCGGGCTCCTGGACTTCTACCACCGCGTCGATGGGAGTGGCCGGGACGATCTGCTCATGCCCGCCGGCGGCAGCCTCCGCCCGGCCAGCCACCAGACGGTCGACGCCCGCGATCACTTCCTCAAGCAGAATGGCAGGGTCGTCTTCAAGTTCGCCGTATCGCAGATGGCCGAGTGCATCACGACGATCCTCGAGCGGCACCAGCTCACTCCCGACGACATCGCGATGGTCATCCCTCACCAGGCCAATCAGCGCATCCTCGACGCCACCGCCGAGCGGCTGTCGCTCCCGCCCGAACGGATGGCGTCGGTGATCTCCCGCTACGGCAACACCACCGCCGCGACGCTGCCACTGGCCCTCGAGGAGGTGGTGCGGGACGGACGGATCACCCGCGGGGACCTGGTGATCTTCGTGGCGGTGGGCGCGGGGTTTACGGTGGGGGCGAGCCTGCTGAGGTGGCAATAGCGCGTCAGGCGCGCGAGAACTCCGCGGCGTCGATCGCGGCCAGATCGCCCGCTCCCAGCACCAGGTCGGCGGCCCCGACGCTGTCGAGCGCGTGGTCCACGGTGCGGGCGCTCGGAATCACGATCACCGAGGGTGCCTGGGCCAGCGCCCAGGCCAACACCACCGCGTGGGCCGAGACCCCGTGCCGCCGGGCGATCGGGGCGAGCACCGGGTGCGCCGGCAGCGTCCGCGTGAGCCGGCCGCCGCCGGTCGGGCTGTAGGCCAGAAATCCGATCCCCTGCTCCGCGCAATACCGGACGACCCCACCCGCCAGTGCCTCTCGGAAAAAGGGATTGAGGCGGTTCTGGACCGAGGTGATCGGTGTGATGCGCTGGGCCTCGCGGATCTGGGGCACGCTCACGTTGGAGAGCCCGATCCAGCCCACCTTCCCCGCCTCGCGCAGGCGCGCGAGCTCCCCGACGCTGTCGGCGAGCGGAACCCGCGGATCGAGGGCATGGAGCTGGTAGAGGTCGAGCCGCTCGGTCTCGAGCGCGCGCAAGGAGCGCTCGCAGGCGGCGCGGAGCTGCTCGGGCCGGGCATCGGTCTCCCAGCGCCCGCCGGGGCGCACGATCCCGCCCTTGGTGGCCACGGTCACGGTCGCGCGGTCCTTGCCCCAGCCGGCGAGCGCCCGGGCGATCAGGCGCTCGTTGTGTCCGATGTCATCCTGGTCGAGGCAGTAGACGTCGGCGGTGTCGATCAGGGTGACGCCGGCGTCGAGGGCGGCCTGGAGCACCTGGAGGCCCTGGGCCTCGGGCGGCCGCCCCTCGATGGAGAGATGCATGCCCCCGTAGCC
This sequence comes from uncultured Gemmatimonadales bacterium, assembly GCA_963840215.1. Lineage (GTDB taxonomy): Bacteria > Gemmatimonadota > Gemmatimonadetes > Gemmatimonadales > GWC2-71-9 > CAVVWJ01. The sequence continues at coordinate 328,305 of CAWIYG010000001.1, forward strand.
CACTGCCGATACCGCCGGGGCGCCGGGTCCGAGGCGCCGGCGGTGCATCACGCCAGGCCGAGCTGCCTCGTGAGCCGGCGCCAGTCCTCCGCGGAGACGACTCCCTCCTGCAGCAGCGGGGTCAGCGTCGCCAGGATCTCCGCGCGCGAGCCGTCGATGCGCCGGTCCCGCAGCTCGGTGATCATGCGCGCGAACCGGTGCTCGTACTCGTCCGGCTTGACGCCACCAGCCGCACGCTCGCTGCTCAGCTTCCGCAGCTCCTCCGCGACCCGCGCCGGCGTCACGGGCTTGAGTTTGTCGCCCTGCTGCTGGTCAGCCATGTCGTACCTCTCGCATTACCGTGGAAGAATGGGCCCGCTGCTGCTGCATTATGCCCCCTGCCGGCGCGCCGCGTCCAGGGTCGTGGTCGGGTCGGCGCCGGCCCAGGAGACGTCCGCCGTGGGGCCGTACGTCGGCGGCACCCGGTCCTCCAGCAGCCTGAGGGCGACGCCGACCTGAGCCCGATGGTGGGCGGTGTGGAGCACGCGCCGCCAGAAAACCCAGATCCGCTCGCGCCGCACGTCGAAGAACGGCACGTCGGCCCGCCAAAAGGCTTCGTCCCCATCGGCGAGCTGCGCGAGCCTCGGTCGGGCCAGCGCGACCAGGCGGTCGACGTACGCCGACACGCCGGGCGCGTCTCCCGGGGGAAGCACGGCGTCGACCGGCGGCTCCCCGAGGCCGATGAACTCCGCGAAGAAGCGCCGCTCGGACAGCAGCTGGTGCACCAGTATCTGCCGCACCGAGCTGCTGCGGCCATGGGGCCGGAAGTCCAGCTGGGCGTCGGTCAACTCGCTCCACACCCCAGCGGTCTTGCTGGTCTCCGACGCGTAGGTCTCCACCAGGTGCTGCAGCAGCGGCAGCCGAGCACGCGGCAGGTCGCCGGCGGGCAGGAAGTCGTGGTCGTAGTGCATCGGCATTGATCGCCTCCGGGCATGTCATCGGACAGCGCCCCGGTAGGAATCTGCACGGAGCGGCACCAGGGCACGAGGGCCGCTGGGCTCACCCAGGCGCAGCACAGGGGACATGCCGAAGGCATGCCCCCTGTTCCCGCGCGCACCCCGAGCCGATCATCCGATCGGGGCGACTCACGCTCGCGATTGCCGTGCGCGTGTCCCTGCCTTACGCCTCCACCAATGCCACCGGCGGAGTGACGGCCTCCTCGTCCCGCTCCCCGGTGCGAATGCGGTGCACCTGGTTGACGCCCAGCACGAACACCTTGCCGTCGCCGACCTCGCCGGTGCGGGCCGAACCGAGGATCGCCCTCACGGTGACATCCACGAATGGCTCGGACACGCCGATCTCGAGCCGCACCTTCTCCTGCAACTCCATCTTCACGGTCGTCCCGCGGTAGGTCTCGACCCGGTCGGTCTCGCCGCCGTGTCCCAGGACGCGGGACACGGTGAGTCCGCGGACGTCGGCCCGGTACAGCGCCTCGAGTACCTCGTTGAGGCGGTCGGGTCGGATGATGGCCACGATGAGCTTCATGTCGGTCGTCCTCCCGGCGTCAGCGCGCGGCGGGCTGGGGGGTCAGTGCGCGAGCCGGCGCACCCACGGTAGCGGTATCGGGCATGACCAGGATCGAGCCCTCGCCGTTCGAGTAGGCCTCCTCGCCATGCTGTGTGACGTCCATGCCCAGCCCTTCGGCGCGAGGAACGGCCCGCAGGGCGGTCACGAGCCCGAGCAGCTTGAGGATCACGAACGTGGCCAGCGCGGAGTACACGATCGAGCTCGCGACCCCGAGGGCCTGGGTGGCCAGCTGGGCCGGGTTGCCGGCCAGCAGACCGTCGTTGCCCGCCGAGTTCCACACCTTCGAGGCGAACACGCCCGTCAGCAGCGCGCCGGTGATGCCGCCGATGCCGTGGCCCGCGAACACGTCGAGCGAGTCGTCGAGGCGGGTGCGCGAACGCCAGACGATCGTGAAGTAGCTCGGGAACGCCGCGATGGCGCCGAGCAGCAGGGCGCTCGTCGGGCTGATGAAGCCGGCGGCGGGGGTGATGGCCACCAGGCCGATCACGATCCCGGTGGCGCCGCCCACGGCGGTGGCGCGCCCCGTCCGGAAGTAGTCCAACAGCGTCCAGACCACGAGGGTGGCCATCGGCGCCAGGAACGTATTGGTGAAGGCGAGCGCCGCGAGCTCGTTGGCGGCAAGCGCGCTGCCGCCGTTAAACCCGAACCAGCCGAACCAGAGGAGCCCGGCGCCGAGCAGGACGAAGGGGACATTGTGCGGCAGGATGGCCTGCCGGGTGTAGTCCTTGCGAGCGCCGAGCACGAGCGCGGCCACGAGCGCGGAGACGCCGGCGTTGATGTGCACCACGGTGCCGCCGGCGAAGTCCAGCACGCCCTTGGTCATGAGCCAGCCTCCGCCCCACACCCAGTGTGCCACCGGCGCGTAGACGAACAGGGTCCACAGGACGATGAACGCGAGGTACGGCCCAAACCGCATGCGCTCGACGATGGCGCCCGAGATCAGGGCCGCGGTGATGATGGCGAAGGTGCCCTGGTACGCCATGAACAGCACGTGGGGAATGGTGCCCTTCGCCTCCGTGCCCACGCCGGCCAGCAGCGCATTCGTGGTTCCTCCGATCCAGGCATTCCCTTCGGCGAACGCGAGGCTGTAGGCGAGGAGCGCCCACACGACGCCGACGGCGCCGAGCGCGGCGAAGCTCATCATCATGGTGTTCAGGGAATTCTTGGACCGCACGAGCCCCCCATAGAAGAAGGCGAGCGCGGGCGTCATGAGGAGCACGAGGGCGGTCGACACCAGCATCCAGGCGGTGTCGGCTGGCACTACGGACGGCGGAGCGTCCTGGAGCGCGAGCAGGAGGGGGAGATGGGTCACCTGTGGGGTTCCTGGGGGTTTAGGTCGACACGGAGCCCGAGTGGCGCCGCTGACAAAATTGTACCGGGCGGGGCGGATTCATGCAAGAGGGGTGTTCGCCAAATTGTGCAGTTTCGGCTCCGATTGGCGGACAGTTGGTGATCGTGATGCCGAAAACTCCACATTTTGAGCTGATATCCTTGCATTTCATGCGCATTACTGTTGACGCTTGGTCACATCGTGGAAGTATGCCCCAAGTGCCGGCCCGTGCCTGAGTTAGCCCGCCACCGTGAGGCCGACTGGTCGCGTGGTCGTCCCGGGTTTGCGGCGTCGAAGGCACCGCCCCCTGGTGGCGGAGGCAGCCAAAACCTCAGCGCGATTGACAGGGGATGGTGTGGAAGGCCAACGGGGGGCGGAAATCGAGTGAGGTGCCTACTGCGGCCTCGACATGCGTCCCGCGTCGAAGCGTATCAACATGCGCACTGGACCAGCAGTCCTGCCCGCTCCGTTCCCTGCGAAGGGTGACCGCGCCTGCCGTCCCTCAGGCACCCGCCTCGACGCCGTAGCGTCGGGCGTCGCCGCTACGCGGCCCCGCGCACCCGCACCGCCGTGCCCCACGGATCGCGCGCCACCCCTCCTTCAGGGGTTCGGTCCACCCGGCCTCCAGACGCCTCGATGCTGGACATCGCCGCCTGCGCGTCGCGAGCCGAGGGAACGACGAGCTCCCACTCGAGCAGGCGCGCATCGTCCGGTCCGGCCGGCGGCGCGTCCTGCGCCCAGGTGTTGGTCCCCAGATGATGGTGGTAGCCGCCCGCCGACAGGAACAGCGCGCCCGGATAGCTCCAGACGGTCTTGTCGAGACCGAGGCCGCCGTGATAGAACGCGGCGGCGCGCTCCAAGTCGCCCACGAACAGGTGCACATGCCCCATGACGGTCCCGGAGGACATGCCCGTCCACTCCGCGGCACCGCCGGCGCGAAGGACGTCCGCCGCGTCGAGCGGCTTGGTGGTCATCGCGAGCTGGCGGTCCTCGTGGCGCCAGGCGCTCCGCGGACGGTCGGCATAGACCTCGATACCGAGGCCGTCGGGATCGGACAGATAGAGGGCCTCGCTGACGAAATGGTCGGACATCCCCGCTCGCTCGCCGATGGCCGACAGGTGCCGCAGGAAGCGCCCGAGCGCCGCCCGATCAGGCACCAGCAGCGCGTAGTGATACAGACCGAGGCGCCCGCGGCGGGCCACCGGTACGGCGCCCGGGTGCTCGTGCAGCTCGATCAGAGCCTCGTCCGAGCCGCGGACGCCCAACAGCGCTGCGCGCGTCGACGGGGACGCCCCGGTCCCGGTGTTCGGCGTGACGTCCCGTGCCAGCGCCTCGAGCCCAAGCACGTGGCGGTACCATGCCAGCGACCGATCCAGGTCCGCCACCTGCAGCCGCACCACGCCCAGGCGGGTGGCCGCAGGGAGGCGGTATCCGGGCGGGACGATCCCATACGCCTCATCCATCGCGCTCCGATCGTCTGGTGACTTGGTCTTCATTTCCATGCTCGGTCTCTCCCGGGCGCGTGGGTCCTGGTCAGGGTCCTCGATACCTCTTCATGATGGTTGTATCACACGTGGTGTCAACTCGGGTCTCACTACGGCAGCCGCGGCCCCGTCACCGGTCCCCCCATGGCCGCCACCCCACCCATGTGGTCCGCCATCCCCCACCACTCCTCCATCGACAACACATTCCGCTCGGCCGACCGGAACTCGGCGAGCTGCCGGTAGATCTCGTCGCGCTTGCGGTTGGCGGGTATCAGCGGCGACGCCAGCACATCGGCGATGATGTCGTGCATGCATGTGCAGGTTGTCGAAGATGACGGCGGCCCGCGGGTGGCGCCGGCTGAACTCCGGCGCTATGGCCGCCGTCATCGGCATCACCCTCGGATAGCGCTCGGTCCGCACCATCTCGTCGGAATCGGGCCAGGGCCGTGTCGACTCCCGCCCGGGCCTGCGCGCCGGTCCGCGCCGCGATCAACGGCTCGTACAGGCCCACCTGCAGCCAGTGATAGGCCCAGATGAGCCCGTTGAAGGCCGGCTCGCTCCGGCGGAACGACCGGCTGAACGGCTGCCCCTCCATCAGCGCCATCGACTTCGGCACCGGGGTGAAGGCGTAGTCGGCGCGGCTCAGGTAGTAGTCGGTCAGGCGCTCGATCCGCTCGTCCTGCTCGGTCGGCGGGATTCGGTCGTCGGCGTAGACGTCGTAGATCTGGCGATGCAGCACGTGGGCCCAGTCGAACATCTGCTTGGCCCGCCACGCCACCTTCGCGTACGACGGCATCACCGCCTCCTCGGGGATGGCGAAGCGGGGTGGGCGGACGAGCAGGTCGGCCGTGAGGTACCCGTATTCCCGCGTGAGCGCCCGGCTCACGTCCGACCCGCCGGTCAGCAAGTGCTCGTACACCGTGGCGTGGCCGTAGTCGAAGGCATTGAACAGGCGGGCGGCCTCGGGGTAGCGCTCGAGAAACCGCCAGTTGAAGCGGCCGGGGAAGTAGAACTGCTCGTCTCGGCGTTCCTGCGCGGCCAGAGCGCCGGGCGCATACGAGATCACACCGAGCATGACGGCGAGGCTGGCCCAGGTCGCCGTGAGCCGCCGGGTGGGACCCCGAAGTCGCACCTCGCGCGCCCTCATCGTGCGCTCCCCGGCATCCACGCGGCGATCCCGAAGGTGTGCGACAGGCCCAGGGTGAGTCCGAGATCCGGGCCCGCATCGGCGGTGAGCCGGCGCCGGATGCCGCCGTCGAGCACCAGCGTCGGGGTGAGCTGGTATCGGGCGCCGAAGGCGGCCGTCAGGTCGGTGGGCGAGTCGGCCACGCCTCGGAGCAGTCCCAGCTCGGCGACGAGCAGGAGGCTCCGGCGGTAGAAGGTGCGGTCCGCCGCGACACTCAGGGCCCAGCGAGGCGGCGCGTCGGCCAGCGGCCGGCCGTCTTCGTGTCCGACCGTCCCAGCGGCATTGAGATGAAGCCTGGTCAGTCCCCAGCTGCGGGTGACGATGCCCGTGAGCGTGAGCTGCGGGTCGTCCGCCCCGAGGTCGCCGATGGGCAGGGCCAGGTCGGATCGGAGCGCGAAAGCCGGCAGCGCCGGGCCTTCCGTGTTGAAGTTGTAGAGCGCGAACAGGCGCGGCCCCGCCGAAGCCCCAGTCGGTTCCGGCCGGCGACCGGAGGGCTGCCAGCGGCAGCTCGACCCCCACCACGGCGTTGGCAAAGGCCCCGTAGGCGAGCTCGGGCACCACGAGATGCTCCGCGTCGCCACCCAGGCCGTTCTCGTAGCCGTACGGAACCGCCAGCTCGAACGCGTACCGCTCGATGGGGTATGCGTCCTCGGTCCGCACCGGCCGGTGCGCGTCCAGGTTGCGGTAATCGATCTGCGCCGCGGCCGGCCGCAGGCCGGAGACTGCGAACACGGTCGCCACCACGGCGATCTTCGGCACCACAGGCATTGGAGTGCGATCCTTACGATGAGATCGACCGGCGAGGCCGCCAGGGTGGCACGCCTCGCAAGCACAGGTCAGTCGCTCAGCGGATCGGTTGCGGCGGAGGGATCGGAGGCGTGAGACTGGCCGACCGCGGCGGATGAGCCGCCCGGCGTGCAGCGGGTGAGCCGGCAGGGGCGAAATCGAAGGGCCCTGCAGCGCCGGGCAACGCTGCCAAGGACGCCGGGGCGCAGTGATCGGCGGTGGCACATTGCCCGGCCGGACAGTGACCGCAGTCGTGAAGACCGCGGCCCCACACGAACGGGTGCGTGGCCGCGTGCACGCCGATGTCCGCCGCGGCTTGACGCGAGTCGCCGGCTCCCGCGTGCACATGACCGGGGGAGCAGTGGCCCCCGGGTCTGAGCGCGGCCGCCGCCTGCGAGGTCCAGGGTCCCACGGCCGCCAGCGCCAGCACCAGGAAGGCCACGACCCGCGAGAGGGCACGGAGTGTCATATGGCGATAGATACTTCCCCGCCCTTCAGATGCAAGCTCGAAACAACGGGATGCCGGCCGAAGCCGACATCCCGTTGCGGTACCCCGTGACGACTCCGGCTATCTACGGACGACCACGATCACCCGCACTCGCTGAAGCCGCACACGTGGCACTTCATGCAGCCCTCGGCGAACTCGAGCTGCGAGCCGCAGTCCGGGCAGGCCCCCGAGAGCGTTTCCTGCATGCCCTCGAGCACCATCTGCTCTCCGCCCAGTCCGGCCACCGGCGCCCGCTGGGCAACGACGGGTGCGGGCTCGAGGGCGGCCGGTGCGCCGGGCAGCAGCTCCTGCTGGATGCCCTGCTTCTCCTGCATCCAGCGCTCGATCGCGATGCCGACCGCATCGGGCACCGACAGGATCTTGTTGGGGCCCAGCCCGATCACCCGGTCGGAGCTGATGCCGCGGAGCTGGCGGTAGATCTCCTTCATCGGGATGCCCGACCGGAGGGCCAGGCTGATGAGCCGGCCCAGCGCTTCGACGTCGGCCATGAGCGCGCCACCGGCCTTGCCGAGGCTCATGAAGACCTCGAACGGCTGGCCGCGATCATCCTCGGTAATCGTGACGTAGAGCGTGCCGAGCGGGCGTCTCGAGCCGGCGGGTGGCGCCGCGGAGCAGCTCCGGCCGGGAGCGCTTCTGGCGCCGCTGCAGGTTCTCAGCCTCGAGATCATGCACCATGCGCCGCAGGCGGTCGTTGTCGGCATCGAGCTCGGCGAGCTGGCCCTTGAGCTCGGAGACCGCCTGGACCGCGGCCCGGTCGCCCGACGCGGCGGCCACGGCCGCGAGCGGCGCCAGATCGGCGCGGGCTTCGGCCTTGCCGCTCGACGTGGCCTGCTCCTGGACCTTCCTGGCGGTGGAGCCGGTCGAGAGCACCTGCATGTCCCGGCTGCCGTCGCGATAGACCGTGACGCCCTTGCAGTTGAGGCTGTAGGCCAGGCGATAGATCTCCTCGACGTACGTCCTCGCTGGCGTCGTTGGCGAAGTTGCAGGTCTTGGAGATGGCGCTGTCGTTGTACTCCTGGAACGCCGCCTGCATCCGGATGTGCCACTCGGGCTTGATGTGGTTGGCGGTGACGAACACGCGCTGCCACTTCGTCGGGCACCTCGGGGAACTCGATGTGCCCGGCCTCGGCGATGCGGCGCATGAGGTCCTCGGAGTGCCACCCCTCCGCCTTCGCGATGGCCACGAAGTCCTCGTTCACGTCGGGCATGAGCACGCCGGCCTGGTTCCGCATGAAGGCCACGGCGAAGAGCGGCTCGATGCCCGGAGCTGCAGCCGGCGATGATCGAGATCGTGCCGGTGGGTGCCACCGTGGTGACGTTGCAGTTCCGGAGGCGGCGCATCGGGCGGACCCGCTCGCCCTTGGGCCCGCGGGCGGCGGTCTTGTCGGGACCCCAGATGCTCCGCTCCCACTCCGGGAAGACGCCCCGGTCCCGGGCCAGCCGCTCGCTCTCGACCTTGGCCTCGTCGTCGACGAACTGCTGGATCCGGCGGCCGAGGTCCACGCCCTCGTCCGAGTCGTAGGGAATGCCGAGCTTGACGAAGACGTCGGCGAGCCCCATGACGCCGAGCCCGATGCGGCGGATGCGCTGCGCCAGCTCGGTGATCTCGGGCAGCGGATACTGGTTGGCGTCGATCACGTTCTCGAGGAAGTGGGTCGACAGGTGGACCACGAGGCGCAGATGCGTCCCAGTCGATCGCGCCATCCTTCACGAAGGCGCCGAGATTGATCGAGCCGAGATTGCAGACGTCGTACGGCAGGAGGGGCTGCTCGCCGCAGGGGTTGGTGGCCTCGTAGGCCCCGAGATGCGGCACCGGATTGTAGTAGTTGGCCTTGTCGATGAAGAACACGCCCGGCTCGCCGGTCTTCCAGGCGCCGTGGATGATCCGCTCCCAGACGGTACGCGCGTTCAGCTGGCCGATGACCTTGCCGGTCTTCGGGATGATGCAGGTCGTACATGCTCGTCGGCTTCGACCGCCGCCATGAAGGCGTCGGTGACGGCGACCGAGATATTGAAGTTGGTGATCTTGGTCGTGTCGTCCTTGCAGGTGACGAACTCCATGATGTCCGGGTGGTCGACCCGCAGGATGCCCATGTTGGCGCCGCGGCGGGTGCCGCCCTGCTTGACCACGTCGGTCGAGGCGTCGAACAGGGTCATGAAGGAGACCGGGCCGGAGGCCACGCCCATCGTGGAGCGGACGATATCGTTCTTCGGCCGGAGCCGGGAGAAGCTGAAGCCGGTGCCGCCGCCGACTTGGTGCACCAGGGCCATGGCGCGGAGCGTGTCGTAGATGCCGCTCTTGCCGTTGGAGAGGGCGTCATCGACGGGAAGGACGAAGCAGGCGCAGAGCTGCCCCAGCGGCCGGCCGGCGTTCATCAGCGTGGGGGAGTTGGGCACGAAGAGCCGGTTGGCCATGAGCCCGTAGAACGCCTGCGCGACCTCCTCCACGGCCCCGACCGACACGCCGTAGCGCCGGTCGGCCTCCGCGATCGTCCGCGCCACGCGCCAGAACAGGTCCTCGGGTGTCTCGACCGGCTTGCCGCCGTCATCCTTGATGAGATACCGCTTCTCGAGGACCGTGATGGCATTGGGCGACAGCCGAAAGCGCGTCCCGTGGGGTGGACGAATTCATGGAGCTCCCCGCAAGCGAATGTATGGAAGAGAAGAGAGTGCAGAGACTGCACTACGGAAACGTTCGAGCTCAGCTGCCGACACCGCCACGTCCTGTCACTTCCTGGTTCCGCGACCTGACCGCATCCGCGTCATTAGGTCATTAGTTCGAGCCATGCCCGGCCGCCCTTGAGCGGTTGGCCAAAGTAGGTCAAGCCGGAAGGGCGCACAATACCATGTAAAAATCGCGTAACTGCGTGAGATGGGCGTTCCCACATCACAAATATAACCCATTGTACGGATGTGGATTAAGTGGAGAAGACACGCTGGCAGCACGTGTAGCGACAGTCGTCGGGGCAGTGGTGAGACAGCGTGGCGCGGGAGACACACGCGAGAACGGCAGGCATGTCGGGCGGCTGTGGCGGCTACCCGCCGGTCCCCAGGCTCGGATACTGACCCGCCCGATGGGCCCGCGCCTGGCCAACGTAGTGCGCCCAGGTCTCGGCGATCCGCTCGGCCAGCGCGGCGTCGACCGGCGAACGATGCGCCCCGGTACGCCCATGACGAGCGATCGGGACGGTACCTGCATCCCCTCGGGGATCACCGCGCCGGCCGCCACCACGCTCCCGGTGCCGATCCGGACCCCGTTGAGCAGAATGCTCCCCATCCCGATCAGGCACTCGTCCTCCACGATGCAGCCGTGCAGGATGACGCGATGTCCGACCCCGACCCGCCGGCCGACGATGCAGGGCACCTCATCGTCCACATGGACGATCGCGCCGTCCTGGAGGTTGGTCTCGGGACCGATGACGATGGGAGCCATGTCGCCGCGGAGCACGGCGCCGTACCAGACGCTGGCATCCTGGCCGAGGGTCACGTCGCCCATCACGGCCGCGCCCGGAGCGATGAACGCGGACGGATGGATCCGGGGGGTCACTTGGGGGCGGGCGGGAACAGCATCTGGGTCCAGGCCTCGACCGGCGCACCGTCCTTGAGCGCGGGATGCCAGGTGAGGCTCCACACGAAATTCCGGACCGCGCGCTCGAACGTCGAGTCGTTCGACGGACGCAGCCGCGCCACGTCCACCGTCCGACCCTCCGTCGAGACCTTAACCCAGAGCAGGGATGGACGCGGGGTATCGGTGACCTCGTCGGGCACCTGCACGAAGGGCGGCTTGGCCGGCTTCGGCCGCTCGTCGAAGCAGGAGCCGTCGGAGTTGTAGCCGGGGCCGGGCTCGCAGCGGCCGGCCGCCCGCGTGACCGTCCGGCGGCGCGGCAGGTCGGGGGAGCCGATCGGCGTGAGCTGCGGGCTCACCTCCGCGATCTCGCCGGGGCGCACCACGATGGTATCGGAGTAGAAGTTGTAGCGCGGCGCGGAGACACCGAGCGCATGCGGCCCCGGGGGCAAGCCGAGTCACCGACTCGCTCACCGGCCTCTCGTCGATCATCACCGTGGACCCCCGCGGGAGGCCCACGACCCGGATGCCGCCGCTGTCGCCCGAAATCGGAGTGGACGAGGCCGCGCTGTCGGACGCACGCGTCGGCTCGGGCGCACGGGCTGGCGCGGGCGGCGGGCTCGAGGGCGACGCCGGCGCGGCCCGGGCGCTGTCGCGCGGGAGGGCCGGCGTCCGGGCCGCCGTCGTGTCGCGTAACGCCGCCGTGTCGGGGGCGGCCGCCGCCGCGGAGTCGGCCGCGGCACCGATGCCGGGCGCGAAGCCGTGTGACTTGTAGTAGTAGAACGCCCCGCCCCCGCCGCCCAGCACCGCCACCACCACCCAGAGCCAGGCCCAGGACGAGCCCGGCCCGCCGCGCATAGCGAGCGAGCGATCGGCCACCCGCCGCGGCAGGTCCCGCCGCTCGCGCGGCGTTTCGCGCCGGTTGACCAGCGGCGAATCGATGGGCGTGGTGGGCTGGCTCATGATCGGCGTGACCCCGCCGCTCGGACTCGGGACCGTCGGCGTGCTCGGCCGGCCGCCCACCATCGCGCCTGCCGCGAGCGAGGCGCGGACGGCGCCCGGCGCGGCGGTCGGCTGGCCCTGGATCGACGCCACCAGCTCCTCGCAGCTCTGGTAGCGGTCGGCCGGGTCCTTCATCAGCATGCGCTTGATGACTTCGAAGATCCGCCGCTCGTCGGCGGTGATGAGCGAGGGCGTCGGAATCGGCTCGGTGATGTGTTTGTAGCCGATCGAGAAGCTGTCCTCGCCGTCGTACGGGACCGCGCCGCTCAGACACTGGTAGGCCACGACACCCAGGCTGTAGATGTCGCTCCGCCCGTCGATGGCCTGGGCGCGGGCCTGCTCGGGGCTCATGTAGTGCGGCGTGCCGATGGACATGCCTGTCCCGGTGAGCTTCTGTCCGGACGCCGCCTTGGCGATGCCGAAGTCGGTCAGCAGGCACTGGCCGAACTCGTCGAACATGATGTTGTCGGGCTTGATGTCCCGATGCACGATGCCGCGCTGGGCCGCGTAGCCGAGCGCGCCGCCCGCCTCGAGCAGCAGCCGGCGGATTTCGGGCGGCGTGAGCTTCTTCCGCTCCTGCAGGACCGTCGAGAGCGACCCGCCCCGGAGGAACTTCATGACGAAGTAGATGACCCGGCCGGAGCGGCCGACGCGATAGATCGGGATGATGTTGGGGTGCTCGAGCTGGGCGGCGGTGCGGGCCTCACGCTGGAACCGCTCGACGAACTCGGCGTCGAAGGCGAGCGAGAACGGCAGCACCTTGATGGCCACCTCGCGCTCCAGCTGCCGGTCGCGGGCGCGGTAGACCAGGGCCATGCCGCCCCGTCCGAGCTCCTCGATGATCTCGTACTCGGCCGTAAGGGCCTCGCGCACGAGATCGGTCTCCTGGAGCGCGCCCGTGGCGATGGCATGCACGGGCGTCGTCGCCATGAGATCGAGACCGCAGGATGGGCAGAACTTGGACTTGCCGGTGATCTCGCTGCCGCAACGGGAGCAGAACATGCGCGCAAGCTACCCTTCCCACCGGGGGAGTCAAGCGGAATCCCATGGCGTATCGCGAGAGCCATTGCGGGCCGCACGGCCGCCGCCGCGACTTCGGGCAGACCCTCGGGCGCACGGATTGGCACGACCCATGCAGCCGTCCCGCTCAGCGTCCCGGCTTCCGCCGGCGACCAACCCCGAACTACAGCGCCCGACCGGAGATACCGTGGTACCGTATCACACCATCGCCTTCAGCCAGCAGAAGCTGCGTGCGGCGCTCCGCCGCGCGGCCGGGCAGGATCCGGCCTTTACGTACGGCTTTGTGGTGCACTCCCGCCGTTACACCGAGCAGCCCACCCTGGGCCTGATCACGCTGCACGGCGAGAGCCTGGCACTCAACGACCGGCTGCTGAAGGCGCTCGACGGCGCCTCCCTCTGGCTGTTCGGCCACGCCCGCATCACCCTGGGGTCGGGCACGGCGGTTCCCAGCGCCGAAAGCAGCAAAGCCGATCCGCTGGACCGGCCGCTGGCCTCGCTGCTGATGCACATCGCCACGTTCGACACCAGCACCGGGGTCACCCAGCACCTGGTCCAGGTCGAGGCCCAGGTGAAGGCCGAAACCCTGGTACAGCCGCTGCTGGTCCTGACCCATGCCCGCCCCACGGCCTGGCCCCTTTAGGTCCTAGCCGCTACTCCTCAACCACCTGGAAGGGCTGGAGCCGCTGGTCGCGCCGGCCCCCTGCGTCGGTCACCGTCAGCTCCAGCACATACATCCCGGGCTTCAACTTCTCCAGCTTCAGGCCGCGGTGCGCCGACTCGCGCAGCGACGACGCCTGGGCGTCGAACTTGAGGCTGATGGCCGCCCCGCCACCGCCGAAGATCTTCCGGAACAGGCCGCCGCTGCCGCCCTGCTTCCGTACCGCCAGCCGCACCTCGTAGGAGCTGCCGGCCTGAAGCCCTTCCACCTCGTAATAGAGCTGCATCTCCTCCGAGCGTTTGAACGTCTGCAGCGGATTGAACAGGACCGTGTCCGCGTCGGTCTGCCGCCAGGCCAGGTTGGTGCTGCGGCTCCCGAGCACGAGGTCGCTCAAGCCCAGCGCCACCGAGGTCGGGCCGCCCACCCGCACCGAATCGCGCGGCAGCACCACGCCCACCTCCTCGCCCTGCTGGATCGCCAGACGGTACTCGAAGCGCCCCTCGGGCACCGGCACGGCGACGCGGCCCACCAGGTGCTCGTCGTCGGGCACCGGCTCGGGCGCGACGAAGTGCCGGGTGGTATCCAGCGACGCCACCACGCGGCCGGTCCGGTCGACGGCGGTAAACCGTACCCGCACCGAGTAGAGGAAGCCGCGCGTCACCGTGACCGGCTCGAGCCCCTTGCCTGCGATCGCATAGGCGATCTGCACCAGCGTCCCGCTCGAGTCCCGTCCCACGGCGAGCACCTGCGTGCGCGCCTTGAGGTCGTCCGTGAAGTGAAGCTCGTAGCTGTCGGTCCGGGTCCCGAGCGCGATGCTCGACTGCCCCATCCGCCGCTCCTCCGCCTGGAACTGCCCGCTGCCGATGCGGCCGGCCGACTGCAGCCGCTGATAGATCGGCGCCAGCTGCTCACGCGAGAAGATCAACTGCTCGGTGACCGGGTCGTTCCCCGCCTTCTCCCCGCGCAGCGCGATCTGCTGGCTGAAGCCGAGGACGTCGAACAGGCTCTCGACCAGCTTGAAATCCTGGACGTCCTCGCGGGCGACGAAGTGGAACAGGAGGTCGTCCTCCGGACGGCTGTAGCGCCACGACTCGTTGGGCTCGAGACCGGGGGCCGCATACGTGGCCCGGGTGGCCGGCTCCCCGTGGCGAATGTAGATCACGCCGCGGTCGTCGAAGTCGCGGCTGCCGGAGCGGTACCGCTCGACGATGTCGTAGTGTCGGTTGAGCGAGGTGAGCTGGAAGTTCTTCCGGGCGTAGAACAGCCGGCGGTAGTGCTCGCGCAGCCGTTCGCCGTCGCCCCGGAGCTCGGTCCGGTCCCGCTCGGTCCAGAACTGCTTGAGATAGGCGACCCGCTGCGGCCCGGCGGTGTTGTCGAACTCCTTGAGCACACTGTCCGAGGCGATGGTGGCGAGGTCGGCCCGGTACCCCGCCACCGTCGCGGGGTCGTCGGAGGCGGCGCCCTCGTAGTAGGACTGGACGCCGTCGAACCGGCCGAGCAGGAACAGCGTGCGGGCGATCTCGAGCTGGCCCAGGCTGCGGCTCACGCCGCGGTCGAGGTAGCCGCGGAAGGCGGCAAGAGCGGAGTCGCCGTCGCCCACCTCGCGCTCCACCCGCCCGCGAGCGAGCAGCACCTGGGGATCGTGGGCCGCGGGGGTGGGGGCCGCGCGCCGGAGCGCATCGAGCGCCACGCCGAGCTTGATGTTCACCCGCTGGCGCAGCGCCGTGTTGGAGAGCTCCACCAGCCCCCGGACGAAGCTGGGGTCCACCTCGGCCGATTTCGCGAATGCCATCGCCGAGCGCGTGAGGGCGTCCTTCCCCAGCATGGTCTTGAGACCGGTCACGAACGACACCTGAGAATCGCCCACGCCATACTCGGCCAGGCCCATCCCGTACCAGGCGTACGGCCAGGTCGGCTGCAGGTCGATCGCCCACTGAAATTCCGAGGCGGCGTCGTCGTAGTGCGCCTGGCCGCCGAGGTCGCCGACCCGGAGCGACAGGAAGCCGAGCTTGAGGTGAGTCAGGGTGTTGTTGCGGTCCGCCTTGGCCTGGTCGATCAGCCGGCGCTCGAGCACGAAGAGTCCGGTCGTATCGACGCTGTTGGCCAGCGAGTCGCGGAAACGCTCCAGCTCGGCGCGCTCTTCGGGGGACTGGGCGGAAAGCCGGGACGGAGCGGCGGCGACGATCAGCGCGATGGCGAGGTGCGCCAGACGCGAGCCGGGTGAAGCCATCAGCGGGATCCTCATGCGTGCCATCCGGGAGGGCTCCGCCGCGGCGCGGCCGTAGCCGGGCGGCGGCGGGGCAGGATTCGCTACAGGAGACGCCGCCGCCGGGTCACGGACCACACCCGTTTCAGCGGTCGCGGGCACGGTCCTCGAGGTAGGCGCGGAGCCCCTCGGCCACGGCCTCGGCGTAGAGTCGCTGGCCCTCGGGCGAGCGCAGCGCCGCCTCCTGGTCGGGCAGCATCATGAACAGACCTTCGGTGAGCACCGAAGGCATCCAGGTGCCGCGGACGAGCGCCAGGTCCCCGCGGCCGACCCCGAGGTCGCGGAGGCCGAGGCGCTGGAGCAGCGCTGTCTGGATCGCGCGGGCGAGCGGCACGCTGCGCGGCTGATTGTAGTAGACGCTCGTGCCGTTGTTGACGAACGGATTGAGGCCATCCGGCAGGGCATTGTTGTGGATGGACACCAGCACCTCCGCGCCCGCCGCCTCCGCCAGCGCCACCCGAGGGGAGAGCTCCACCGCGCTATCGGTCACCCTCGTCATCACGACGCGGGCGCCGGCGCCTTGCAGCAACCGCTGGAGTTCGAGCGCGACGCCAAGATTGGCCTCGGCCTCGCGGAGACCGGTCGGCCCGGTGGCGCCGCCAGGCGGATGCCCCGGGTCCACCGCGATGACCCGTCCCCGGAGCGGGTCGCCTCCGTCGATTGCGGGAGGCCGGCGGATGTCGAGCAGCAGGTCGCCCCGGTCCCAGCGCGCGCGGTAGCCCCACACCGGGCGCTCGAGCTCGAACGTGAGCGCGACCTCGTCGACGGTCGCCTGCCGCCAGCTCATCCGGCGGATCAGCGAGTCCGCCGGGCCGTAGCGGATCCAGTCGACGTCGCCCACCGCGCCGTACAGCGTGAGCACCAGCGACCGTTCGGTCTCTTCGATCCGGAACGGTGCACGCTGGCTGAGCGGAATCCGCACGATGGCGCGGCCGGAGTCTCGGGTCACACTGATCGAGCCGACCACCGCCAGAGGCGCGGGGCCGCCGGCCGAGAGCGGCCTGACGTCGATGGCGGGCACCCAGGCTTCGGCGGCCTGCGACAGGCGGAGGCGAACGTCGGCGTTCCGGCGCCCGGTGACGGCGGCGCGGGTTCCGGTCGGGAAGAACCAAGCGTACGTACCACCCGGAACTGCGCGACCCACGGTCATGCTGTCGGTCACACCGGTCCCCGTCGAATCGTCGTCGAGCTCGGCCGCCACCGGCAACGTGTCGAGCACGGCCACCTGCAGCGGCCAGCGGGCCCGCGCGGTGTCGCTGCCGACGATCGCTTCGACGACCGGCCAGAGACTGTCGGGCGGGAGGGCGGGGACCGGCGCGGGCGCCGGAGGCGCAGGCGTGCCGGTCGCGGCCGGCGGCGCCAACACGGGGACCGGTGCGGGCGGCGCAATCGGCCACGCCGGAACCATCGCTCCAGGATCGGGACCCAGCGCCCGGCCGCGCAGGAGGCCCACGTAGCGATCGCGCACCACCGGTGTCCGCAGCCGGGTCGTGTCGCGCTCGAACGCGCGCACCGTGGCCGGGACCTCGAGCGGCTGAGGTTGAGGTGACAGCGGGAGTGTCGTCCCATCCGCCAGCCGGAGCCGCACCAGCGCGCCCTCGGAGGCCCGGACCGCCAGGGTGAGGTACTCGCCCTGCGCCAGCCAGACGCGTCCGGTCGGCGCGAGCGAAAGCGAGTCGAGCCACGCGCTCCCGACCACATGCTTCCCGGCGTCGTGCAGGCGCCGGCGAAGCGGGTACTCGAGCACCGCCGTGTCCGCGCCTCGCCGGGCCTCGACCCGAAGCCGCATGAGGCTGTCGACCGGCAGCGCCACGTAGGCCAGCCACGCACCGTTGGGCCAGACCCGCGCCGGCTGCCCGTCGATCGTCACCTGGGCGTCTCCACTCCCGGCGGTGCCGAACACGAAGCTGGAGTCGCGGATCTGGAGCACGGCCTCGGGCGGCGGGTAGACGATCCGGAGCGCGAGCGGGCCGCGGACCGGCGCCACCGCCGGCAGCGCGGGTGAAGGAGCGATGGATTCCGCGCGCGCTCCCGCGACGGGCAAGGGGCTGGCGGGAGCGGGCGGGCGGCGCGCGCAGGCGCCGGCGACGAGGGCGACCGCGAGGGCGCCAGCCACCGTGCGTGCCCTGCTGGGGATCATGGGTGCAAGGTACACGTTGACTGAGACTTACGACAAGCGTACGTTGACGCTCCCCCAGGGGCGGCCTAGATTCGTCACACTCCACGTCGCCGAATGGAATCATCGGAAGGAAACAGCTCGCGTGACTTTCGCGCCGGGGGATGCGTGACGGGTCGACCGGTTCAGGTATCCGTGTTCGGCAAGACCGATCTGGGGCGCACCCGCGAGCACAACGAGGACACTTTCCTCGTAGCGGACCTCAGCACCGGCAACGCGAGCCTCCACCCGGAGGTCCGCATGCATGAGGTCGGGCCCCGGGGCTCGCTCTTCATGGTGGCCGACGGCATGGGCGGCGCCGCCGCGGGCGAGCTCGCGAGCGCCATGGCCGCCGATCTGATCTACCGCCACATGGCCACCGTCTGGGCCGCCGACCAGGACGCCTCACCCGAGCGCTTCGCCTTCCGGATGAAGGAGGCGGTCGAGCTCGCCAACCAGCAGATCTACAGCTACGCCAGGGAGCACCCCGAAGTCCGGGGGATGGGAACCACGGTGACCGCCGCGGGCGTGAACGGTGACGAGCTCTATCTCGCGCAGATCGGCGACAGCCGCGCCTACCTCGTCCGGAACGGCGAGGCCATCCAGCTCACCAAGGACCAGTCGCTGATGCAGCGTCTCGTCGACGCGGGCGAGCTGACCGAGGAGGAGGCCGAGCAGAGCGAGCGCCGCAACATCATCCTCCAGGCGCTCGGTCCCGATCCGCGCGTCAAAGTCGACCTCACCCACCAGACGGTTCGCCGCGGGGACACGCTGATCATCTGCTCCGACGGGCTGTCGGGACTGGTCCGGCGCGAAGAGCTGCCGGCCGTGGTCGCGCGGCAGCCCGAGCTCGCGGACCTCTGCTCCGCCCTGATCGACCTCGCCAACGAGCGCGGCGGGCCGGACAACATCACCGTCGTGGCGGCGCATTTCGAGGGCGACGGCCTGCCCGTGCCCGGCGAGGCGGAAGGCGTCGGGTACGCGGTGTATCACCTGCCCGACGCCGATTCCGGCGAGGAGGAGGCGCTCACGGTGCCCGTCCAGGCCGCCGCGGCCGCCGTGCCGCCGCCGACGGTGCTGGGCGGCCGCGGGCGCGCCCTGCTGCTCATGGCGGCCGTGCTCTGCCTGATCGCGGCGCTGCTCGCGGTCTGGCTCTGACCGCCCCCACCGAGGCCCGGCTCAGCACGCGGCTCGGCTGGCTGGGGGCGCTGTCGTTCGCCTCCGGACTCCCGTACTTCTTCTTCAACGAGACCGTTCCCGTCTGGCTGGCCGCCTCCGGCATGAGCCTCGCGGGGATCGGCCTCGCCAGCGGCGCCTCCCTGCCCTGGGTGCTCAAGTTTCTCTGGGCGCCGCTGGTGGACCGTCTCGGCAGCCGCCGGCTCTGGATCCGGGTCTGCCTGGGTCTGCTCGCCATCACCACGGCCGTGCTCGCGGGCGCCGACCCCGACCGGCACGCGGGCCAGCTCGCGGCGCTGCTCCTGCTCTACGTCACCCTCTCCGCCACCCAGGACATCGCGATCGACGCGTACACCATCGAGACCACCCACGGCCGGGAGCTGGGCGTGGCGAACTCGGTGCGGATCGCGGCCTATCGAAGCGCCAGCTTCGTGAGCAGCGCGCTGCTCGTCTGGATCGCCGCGCGCTACGGCTGGCGGGCGGCCTTCGCGGCCGGCGCCGTGCTGCTCGGCGCGCTCGCGGTGGCGACGCTGATTCTGCCCTCGCCCCGCCGAGAGACCGCCCACCCGCCGACGCTGGGTGAACCGGTCCGGGCCCTGCTCGCGCGCCCCGGCATCTGGGCGGTGGTGCTCTTCGCCCTGCTCTTCAAGCTCGACATCTCGGCGATGGATCCGATGACGAAGCCGTTCTGGGTCGCGAGCGGCTTCTCGCTGGACCAGATCGCCGCGCTCACCACCGGCCGGTTGCTCGCCACGCTGGCCGGCGCGGCGCTCGGCGGCATCATCGCGACGCGGGTGGGCATCTTCCACGCGCTCTGGTCCCTCGGCCTGGTGCAGCTGCTCTCGAGCGTGGGCTACGCGGCGGCGGCGGCGGCGGACGCCGGCAAGGCGCCGATCACGGCGGCCGCGCTGTTCGAGAACTTCGCCGCCGGGCTCGGCACGGCGGCGTTCCTCGCGTTCCTGATGTCGGTGTGCGAGCGGCGGTATGCCGCGACCCAGTTCGCGCTGCTCACCGCGGTCTTCGCGTTGAGCCGGTGGGCGGCAGGACTGATGTCGGGGGTGCTGGCGGAGCGGCTGGGGTTTGCGGCCTACTTCTTCCTCACGTTCCTGCTGGGACTGCCCGCGTTCCTGCTGCTGCGACGCGTGCGCCACGCCGGCCTCGAGGAATGAGGTCGCCGGGGGCGGGCGGCCTGGTCAGCCCATCCCACGCGCCATCGCGGTGGCGGTGAGCACCATGAGGATCACCAGCACGACCTGGATGTAGCTCGTCCGGGCGATGCCGGCGGCGGCGCGGAGGTCCGGTGTCTCGTTGCGGGCGACCCGGCGACGCCAGGCGCTCAGAACTACGATCGGACGCACCTCGAGCAGCAGGATTCCCGCCAGCAGCGCCATCTTGGTCCAGAAGACGTGATTGCCGAGATAGTACGCGGTGGTCTTTTCGGTTGCGGCGAATAGCCGCCACAGCCCGCTGCCGATCCAGAGCATTGCCGCGATGCCCCACCACACGTCCGCGGTCAGCGCCCGCCGCAGCGTCACCGCGTCCAACGGCGCCCCGCCGAGCAGGCGCGCCCGAGCCCAGACCGACCCGAGCCCGACGCCCAGGCCGAGCAGGTGGACCGCCGCCAGGAGCCAGCGCAGCATCGGACTCAATCCCTCAGGCGCTGCACGAGCCACCGGCCCACGGCTTCCTGCATGAGCCGCTGGCGGTGCCAGGCCAGGAGAACCGGCGCGTCCGTGGGCAGCTCGGGCAGGAGGCGCGGATGCCCGAACAGCACGATCAGCTCCGCGCTGCCGACCGCGTTCGCCAGCGCGTCGAGCGTGGCTGGCCCGAAGCCGGACCGACCCTTCCACGCCCGCGGCTCGGCGAACGCCAGCACCACCCGCGACCCCCCGTCGTACCGTCCGAGCCGCGCGTCGCCCAGCACCTGGTGGACCCAGTCGCTCGGCCCCGGTGGATAGGGGCCGCCGAGGTCGTCGTCGACCACCACCAGGTCGAGCGGGCCCCGGAGCGTCGGCGCGGGGCCACGGAGCATGCCCTGCGTGAGCAGCGCGTCGGCGAGCGCGTCGGCGGAGTCGAACGGGCCGCGTGTCACCGGCGGCGTCGGGCTCGTGGCCTGCGCGAGGGCGCGCTCATAGCGGGTGAGCGACGCCGCCAGGCGGACGGGCGAGAGCGCGCCGCTCGCGAGCGATTGCTCGAGCGCGTCGCGCACCCGGCGTGCGTCGTTCGGATAGAGCAGCAGGTCGACCCCGGCCTGGACGGCCTCGACCGCGGCGTCCGATTCCCGCCGCCCGACGAGCGCGCCGTCCATGATGAGCGCGTCGGTCACCACCAGCCCGTCGAACCCGAGCCGGTCGCGCAGCTCCGCCATGATCGGGCCCGAGATCGTGGCCGGCAGGCCGGAGGGGTCGAGCGCCGGATAGGCGACGTGCGCGGTCATCATCGACGCCACCCCGCTTTCGACCGCGATGGAGAACGGCAACAGATCGCTGTCCCGGAGCGTCTCCGCCGTCTCGGTCACCACGGGCAGCGCGATGTGCGAGTCGACGGTGGTGCGGCCGTGCCCCGGAAAGTGTTTGGCGCAGGCGAGGGCGCCCGCGCCCTGGCAGCCCTCGATCCAGGTGCGGACGAGGCTGGCCACCCGGTCAGGATCGTCGCCGAACGCGCGGGTCTGCACGATCGGGTTGTCGGGCAGAACATCGAGATCGCCCACCGGCGCGAAGACCCAGTTGATGCCCACGGCGCGGGCTTCCTGCGCGGTCATGGCCCCGGCCCACCGCACCACCGCCGCATCGTCGAGCGACGCGAGCGCGAGCGGCGGCGGAAACTCGGTCAGCCCCACGACCTGCTGCCCCGCCCCGCGCTCGAGGTCGGCCGCGATGAGCATGGGCCGGCCGGCGCGGCGGAACAGATCGGCGGTGAGGCGCCGCACGGATTCGACGGTGCCGCCGAAGACGATGAAGCCGCCCACGCCGAGATCGAGCGCGTCGGCGATTCGGGCGGCCTCGTGGCCGAAGCCGCCGTCGGCGGCGGCGCGAAGCGCCGGGAGGATGAGCCGGCCCGGATCGGGCGCGGCGGAGGTCGAAGTCATGGCGGAGTGACCGAGCCGAGGACTCGGGCGCCGCTCGCCCCCGTCGCGGCGGGAACGTTTCCGGGCTGCCCGTGGAGGGTAAGATAGCCGAGCAGCGCGAACGCCACCGCCTCCTTGGCATCGCCCGGAAAGAACAGCTCGTCGAACCGGCGGAGCGCGTGGCCGCCGTCGTCGGCGAGGCGCCGCTCGAGCGAGGCCATCAGCCCGGGATGGTGGCAGCCACCGCCCGAGGCGACCACCTCGGTGCCCGCAGGCGTCCACCGCGCGACCGCCGCCGCGACGCTCCGCGCGGTCAGCTCGACGGCCGTGGCGACACCGTCGGCGCCCGGCACCCGCGCAAGGAGCGCCGCCGCGTAGGCGTCGCCGAAGCGCTCGCGCCCGGTGCTCTTCGGGGGCGGCGCGGCGAAGAACGGATCGGCCAGCAGGTCGGCCAGCACGTTCTCGTCGGGCCGGCCCTGCGCGGCGATCAGCCCATCGCGGTCGAACGAGCGCCGGCGATCGACCTGCCGCGCCACCCCGTCGACGATCGCCACGCCGGGCCCCGTGTCGAAGGCCAGCACGCCGGCCTCCTGCGCCCGCCGCGGCACGTAAGTCAGGTTCGCCATGCCGCCGAGGTTGAGCAGCACGCGGGGCGCGTCGGGCGAGGCGAAGAGCAGGACGTCCGCCATCGGCACGAGCGGCGCGCCTTGCCCGCCGGCCGCGACGTCGCGCGCGCGGAAGTTGCTCACCACCCGGACGCCGAAGCGCTCGGCGAGTACCGCAGGCTCGCCGAGCTGCCAGGTGACCGTCGGCGGCTCGTGCCAGATGGTCTGGCCGTGAAACGCGATCAGCGCCAGCTCCGAGGCCGGCACCCGGGCCTGCACCAGGACCGTCTCCACCGCCTCGGCCGCCCACTCCGCCAGCCGGACGTGCAGGCGCGCCAGCGACGGCGCATCACCACCGGCCAGCGCGTGTCGTAGCTGGGCCCGTTCGTCGTCGGTGTAGGGACGGGTGACGAAATCGATGAGCTCGGCGCGCGTGGGACCGTGCAGGCGGACGAGCGCGGCGTCCATGCCGTCGAGCGAGGTCCCCGACATCAGTCCGACGGCGAGCGTGGGTCGCTCGGTCATGACGTGCGCACGGGCGGCGGGTCGCCCACGATGCTGCGGAGCCGGCCGGCGTGCTCCTGCAGCAGCCGCTCCGCCTCCTCGCGGCCGACGCCGCGCCGCGCCATCACGATCGCGGTCTTGACGCTGCCGCCGGCGGCGTCCAGCACCGCGCGGGACTCGTCCCGGCCGAGCGTCGTGGTCTCCATGAGGATGCGCTGGCTCCGGTCCACCAGCTTGTCGTTCCAGGCGCGCAGGTCCACCATCAGGTTCCCGTAGATCTTGCCCAGCCGGATCATGGCGCCGGTGGTAATGGTATTGAGCACCAGCTTGGTCGCGGTACCGCTCTTCATCCGGGTGGAGCCGGTGACGATCTCCGGGCCGACCGGCACCGTGATGCAGACGTCGCAGGTCTCGCGCAGGAGCCGGGACGGCTCCGACATCGAGAGGAGCGCGGTCCTGGCCCCGAGGGTCTGGGCCCGCGACAGGGCGGCCCGCACGAAGGGGGTGGTGCCGCTCGCGGCGATCCCCACGACCACGTCGTTGGGTCCCACGCGCCGCGCGTCCATCTCGCCGAGGCCGGCGTTCACGTCGTCCTCCGCGCCTTCGACCGACTTGACGAGTGCCGGGAGCCCACCCGCAATGATGCCGACCACCATCTCCGGCGGCGTGCCGAAGGTCGGCGGACACTCCGCCGCGTCGAGCACGCCCAGCCGGCCGCTGGTACCCGCGCCGACGTAGAGCAGCCGGCCGCCAGCGCGGAAGGCCGCCTCGATCAGGTCGATCGTTCGCGCGATCTCCTCCCGCGCGCGGGCGACCGCGACCGGCACGGTGGCATCCTCGGCACCGATGAGATCGACGATCTCGAGTGCGGTGGCGGTATCGATGGTGGAGCTGCGGGGATTGCGCCGTTCGGTCAGACGCGGGTCGAGGTAGTCGTCAGGCACGGCTAAATTAGAGCCGGTGCGTCGCCAGGGGCAACTCCCGGTTCTGCCTACACTCACACGTCGAGGTCTCCGTGCGTTTGGATCGTCTCTTCGTTCCGGCCGTCCTGTGCGGTGTCCTGGCCTGCGGCCCGCACGCCGCCGCCCCGACCGCGGAGCCCGCGGTCGGGACCGCCCCCGGATGGATGTTCACCGGTCGCGGCCGTCTGGCAGAAGGTGGCCGGGCCATGGTGGTGGCGGGGAGCCCGCTGGCGAGCGAGGTCGGGCGCGACATCCTGCGACAGGGGGGGAACGCGGTCGACGCGGCGGTGGCCGTGGGGTTCGCCATGGCGGTGGTGCACCCGGAGGCCGGGAACATCGGCGGCGGCGGCTTCATGGTGATCCGCCAGCGTGACGGTACGGTGCAGACGCTCGACTACCGCGAGACCGCGCCCGGACGCGCCAGCCGCGACATGTATCTCGACTCCCTCGGCGAGCCCACCGACCGCAGCCTCACCGGACATCTGGCGGCGGGCGTGCCCGGCGCCGTGGCCGGCCTGACCGAGGCGCACCACCGCTTCGGCCGGCTGCCGTTCCCGGCCGTCATCGGGCCGGCCATCACGCTGGCGCGCGACGGGTTTCTGGTCGACGAGTACCGGAGCGAGTCGATCGCGAGCGACAGCGCTCGGCTGGGGCGATTCCCGGCGTCGCGGGCGAGCTTCCTGCCCGACGGGGCCCCGCCGGTCGTCGGCACGGTGCTCCGCCAGCCCGATCTGGCCACGACCCTCGAGGCCATCCGCGACCGCGGCGCCGCCGGCTTCTACCAGGGCGCGGTGGCGGACTTGATCGTGGCCGAGATGGACCGCGGCGGCGGGCTGATCTCGCACGCGGACCTCGCGGGCTACCGCGCGATCTGGCGCGACCCGATCACGCTCAGCTATCGGGGCTACACCATCTACTCGATGCCGCCTGCGTCATCCGGCGGCGTGACCATGGGCGAGATCTTCAACATCATGGAGGGCTACAGCCCGCTGCCGCCGTTCGGCTCGCCGGCGCTGGTCCACCTCGAGGCCGAAGCCATGCGGCGGGCGTTCACCGACCGCAACACCTACCTCGGCGATCCTGCGTTCGTCCAGAATCCCACCGACCGACTGCTCAGCAAGGGATACGCGGCCGACCTGCGCAAGGGCATCGGCGAGCGCGCCACCGCGACGCCCGCCTTCGCGCCGGCCGCCCGCACGGGCACCTCGACCACGCACTACTCCGTCGTGGATCCGGAGGGGAACGCCGTAAGCTGCACGACGACGCTCAACGACAGCTACGGCAGCGCGGTGACGGTGACCGGCGCGGGCTTCCTGCTCAACGACGAGATGGACGACTTCGCGACGGCGCCCGGCAAACCCAACATGTACGGGCTGGTGCAAGGCGAGGCCAATGCGATCGCCCCGGGCAAGCGCATGCTCTCGGCGATGACGCCCAGCATCGTGCTGGACCCGCAGGGCCGGCTGCTGCTCGTGGTCGGCACCCCGGGCGGACCGCGGATCATCACGATGGTCTACCACCTGATCTCGAACGTGATCGATCACCGGATGCCGCTGCCCGAGGCCGTGGTGGCGCCTCGGATGCACCACCAGGGACTCCCGGACACCCTGCGCGTCGAGCTTGGCGGATTTCCTCCCGCGACGCTCGACAGTCTCCGGGCCCGCGGCCATGCCATCGGTGCGGGCGGGTACTGGGGAGACGTCGAGGCGATCATTCGGACGCCGACGGGCTGGCAGGGTGTGAGCGATCCGCGGCGGGGGGGCGGGGGCGCGGGGTTCTGAGGGAAGTCACGGCAGGCGCGGACCGACGTCACCCTGAGGGCAGCGAAGGGGGCATGCCCGAAAGCACGCCCCCTTCGCTGCGCTCAGGGTGGCTTACGGCTACGTCGCTAGCTGCCGGCGACCAGCTTGTCGTCCAGCGTCAGCGTCACGGTGGTGCCCTGCGGGACCACGACGTCACGGTCCTTGGTCTCGACGGCGCGCTGGGTGCCGACGGCGCCGCCGATGATGCCGCCGATGATCGCGCCCTTGGTGCTGCCGCCGATCACGCGGCCCACGATGGCACCGGCCGCGGTGCCCGCGCCGACCTTCGCAATGTCACCGGCGTTGGTCCCGCGACCCTGGAGGGTGGGCTTCACGCCGGAGATGGTCGCCGGCAGGGGCTGCGAGACGCCGTTGATGGCAATGCTGGTGGCCTTGAGCGTCAGGGTGCCAGTGGTGTCGCCCTTGTTCTCCGATTCCTTGATGGCGGTCACCTGCAGGGTCACCTGCGAGCCCGCGGGAATCACCACCCGCCCAGAGGCATCCTTGACGTCGGCCGCCACCGTGGCCGTCACCTGATCGCCGACCTTGTTCTTGTGCGAGCGAATCTCCGCGTCGGTCGCGGCCGAGAAGCTGGCCCCGGCGGGGAGACTGCCGGGGCGTTGCCGCGGGGGCGGGTGCGGCGGCCTCCGGAACGGGCGTCGGCGCCGGGGCGGCGGGCTTGGGCGCGGGCTTCGGCTTCGGCTTCGGTGCCGGCGTGGGTGCGGGGGTGGGCGCCGGAGACGCGGTGACAGCCGTGTCCGCACCCGGCTGGTCGTTCAGCGTCGCGCTGGTGTCCACCGGCGCAAGCTGCAGATCCCGGTTCAGGCTGTCGGCGGAAGCGACCTCCGACTTGTCGCCCCGACCGCACGCCGCGAGGGCGAGCAGGGTGAGCGCAGCGAGCCATGTTCTCGACATCATTTCCTCCTCGTGGTGTGACTTGCCGGGCGTCCGCGACTCGGTGACATTGCAACCGTCATGAACGAGCTGCGTCCCCTCCTGCCCTATCTTCGGCCCTACCGGCGCGAATACCTCTTCGGCCTGGCCCTCGTAGTCATTTCCAACTTCTTCACGACCCTGGGCCCGAAATTCATCGAGCACGGCATCGATGCGCTCCGCGAGCGGCGCCGGCTTCCCGGCCGTCCAGTCCGCCATCGTGCTGCTGCTCGCCGTCGCCCTGGTGGGCGGCGTGGCACGCTATGGCATGCGCCAGCTGCTGAACAGCGGCAGCCGCCGGGTCGAGACGGACCTCCGGGACCACCTGTACCGACATTTGCAGAGGATGTCGGCCGAATTCTACGACCGTTACCCGACGGGCGATGTGATGGCCCGCACGACCAACGATTTGCTGGCGGTCCGGATGGTGGCCGGCCCGGCTCTCATGTACCTGGTGGATACTACCATCCGGGCCCTCCTAATTGCACCCGCGATGGTGGCGATCAGCCCCCGCCTGACCCTGCTCGCCCTGCTCCCGCTGCTGGGGCTTCCCGTGGTGATGGTCTCGCTCGGCCAGCGGATCCACCAGCGGAGCCAGACAGATCCAGGAGCAGTTCAGCGACCTCACGAGTCACGCGCACGAGAACCTCTCGGGAGTCCGGGTGGTACGGGCCTATCGCCAGGAGCAGGCGGAGATCGCGGCGCTTCCGCCGCCTGAGCGACGACTACCTCGCACGCAATCTGAGCCTGGCCCGGGTGCAGGGCCTGTTCTTTCCGCTGCTCACGCTCCTGGGCGGGCTCAGTGCCCTGATCGTGCTCTACGCGGGCGGGAGCCTGGTCATGGCCGGGGCGGTCAGCGTCGGCGAGTTCGTAGCCTTCGGCGTCTACCTCGGGATGCTGGTCTGGCCGATGATCGCGCTCGGCTGGGCGGTCAGCCTGGTGCAGCGCGGCGCGGCCTCGATGGGCCGGATCAATCAGCTCTTCCGGGAACGCCCCGGCGATCACCGAGCCCGACGCCCCGGTGGGGCTTCCGCCGGCGGCCGGCGGACGCGCCGTCGAGTTTCGCGACGTCTGGTTCGCCTATCCCGGCGCGCGAGACCGCGGCTGGGTGCTGCAGGAGATCTCGTTCCGGGTCGAGGCCGGGCGCTCGCTCGCCGTCGTCGGGGCCACCGGCGCCGGCAAGTCGACCCTGGTGGACCTGCTGGTTCGGGCCTACGACCCCGACCGCGGCGCGATCCTGATCGACGGCGTCGATATCCGCCGGCTGCCGCTCGCCGACCTCCGTCAGGCGATCGGCTTCGTGCCGCAGGAGACGTTCCTGTTCAGCGAGACCCTGCGCGAAAACGTGCTGCTCGGGCGCGCCCGACGACGGCCGGCTCGAGCGCGTGGCTGAGGTCGCCCAGCTGAGCGAAGCACTGCCCGCGCTCCCCAAGGGGTTCGACACCATGCTCGGCGAGCGGGGCATCAATCTCGCGGGCGGCCAGAAGCAGCGGAGCGCCATCGCGCGCGCCCTGGCGCAGGACCCGCCGGTGTTCGTCCTCGATGACGCCCTGAGCGCGGTGGATGCCCAGACCGAGGCGAAGATCCTGCGCGCGCTCCGGGGCGCCCTCACAGGCCGGACGAGCATCATCGTCTCCCATCGGCTGGCCGCGGTGAGGGACGCCGACTGGATTCTGGTGCTGGACGAAGGTCGGATCGTCGAACAGGGGCCGCACGGGGACCTGATCGCCCGCGGCGGGCGGTACTGGGAGCTGCTCCGGCGGCAGCAGCTGGAAGCGGAATTGGAGGAGGAGCAGGTGGCGGCGCTGATTCAGATTCTTTTCCCGCACGACCTCCGGCGTGAACTGCTGCAGCCACCCCGCCAGACGAGTGAACTCTCCGGTCACCATCAGGACGCCGACGAACACCAGCAGGACGCCGCTCACCCGCATCACCCACGGCAGGTAGCGCCTGAACCGCTGGAACCAGTCGAGAAACGCGTCAGCGCCAACGCCGCGATCAGGAACGGCACCGCCAGCCCCGCCGAGTACGCCGCCAGCAGCAGCATTCCCCGGCTCAGGTCCTCGGATGGTGGCCGCCAGTCCGAGAATGGCGCCGAGCACCGGACCGATGCAGGGGGTCCACCCGGCCCCGAACGCCATGCCCACGAGCATCGAGCCCAGGTAGCCCACCGGCTTGTGCTCCACCTGCACCCGGCGCTCCTGGCTCAGGATGCCCACCTTGATCACGCCCAGGCAGACGAGCCCGAACCCGATGATGAGCACGCCGCCGATCCGCTGCAGCCACACCTGGTAGTAATTGAGCGCGCGGCCCAGTGCGGTGGCGCTCGCACCGAGGAGCACGAAGACCAGCGAGAAGCCGAGCACGAAGAGCAGGGCGTGCACGAGCGCGACCCGTCGCCGCCCGCTCACCTCGGGCAGCGACATGCCGGTGAGGAACCCGATGTAGGAGGGGACCAGCGGAAGCACGCAGGGCGAGAGAAAGCTCAGCACGCCGGCGGCGAAGGCAACGAAGAGGCCGAGGGTGGCCGGCTCGCTCACAGCGGGCCGAGCTCGCGCTGGCGGCAGTCCCGGCACACGCCGTAGATCTCCACCCGGTGCCGCTGGTGCTGGAAACCGTGCTCGTCGGCGATGACCGGCAGCATGCGCTCGAGCCGCTCATTCTGGAACTCGACCACTCGGCCGCAGCGCTCGCAGATCAGGTGCTCGTGGCGGGCCTGCGCCGGCATCGGCTCGTAGCGCTTGAAGCCCTCGCCGAAGTCGTGGGCCCGGACCAGGCCGCTCTGAACCAGCACCTCGAGCGTGCGGTAGACGGTGGCCGTCCCGACGTGCTCGCCGCGCTCCTTGAGCGTCTTGCGGATGCCGTCGACCGAGGGATGATCGTCGGAGCGGAAGACCGCCTGGGCGACGAGATCGCGCTGGCGGGTGACAGGCTGGCGATGGTCCCGGAGGTATCGGCGGAAGCGCTCCAGGAGCGCCGCGCCCTCGCCGTTAGCGAGGCTGGGCATCGGCCGCGGCCGCGAACCAGCTCTCGGGCGGCACCGGCAGGGGTGGTTGCTCGTCGTCGATACGGCGCTGCGCGTCCTGGACCAGCTTGGCCAGCGCCTCGACCGGGCCGCTGCCGACTTCCTGAACCGAAGCCTCGAACTTGCCCCGCTCCTTGCCCTTCACGGCGAGCATGTAGCGCGCGGTGTAGATCCGCCGCCGATCCCCGTCGACCCGCGAGAGGACGGCGGTGCCCCACTCGCGTCCCTCGTGCCGCAACGTGCTGAACACCCAGACGCCGTCCACCTCCGCCGGCGGCATCTGCTCCGCCACGGCGGCCGCGAGCCGCGGCCAGCCCGCGCCGGTCACGGCGAGCCCTGCTCCCAGCGCTCGGTGTAGAACCGGAGGACGTGCATGAAGTCCTGGGCGTTGGTGACCACGCCGTAAGCCTGGTGGGTGCCACGGTCCTTGAGCTTGTTGACCACGAACTCGGTCTGGTCGACGCAGATCGTCATGAGCGGCGCGGCGCCGTCCTCGCCCAGGTAGAACGCCGGCAGCATGTTCCCGACGGCGATGGCGTGGAGCGCGGTCGCGACGAAGATGGCGCCCGTCGCCTTCACGGTGTGCTCCCGCATCGCATCCTGGGCTTCCAGGGAATCGCTGTAGACGCCCGGCAGCGGGCCGTCGTCGCGGATCGAGCCCGCGAGCACGAAGGGCACGCCCTGGGTGACGAGCGCGTGCATGATCCCGCTCCGGATGAGCCCGGACTCGACCGCGCGCTCGATAGAGCCGGCCGCGCGCACGCGGTTGATGGCCCGCATGTGGAGCCCGTGACCACCTTCGGTCGGCTGGCCCGTGCTGCTCATGCCGAGCGTGGTGCCGAAGATCGCCGCCTCGATGTCGTGCACGGCCACGGCGTTGCCGGCGAGCACCGCCTGCACGTAGCCGCTGCCGGATGAACCATTCGAAGTCCGCCCGCGCGCGCGAATGCACCAGCGCCGGCCCGACCACCCACACGAGATAGCCGCCCCGGCGCTTCTCCTCGCCCACGCGCGCGGCCAGCTCCTCGTAGTTGACCGGCCGCTCGCGGCTCACCTCGGTGGACATGAAGCGGAACTCGTTGGCGCCGTGGCCGCCGCCGAGAAACCCCTCGGCGTGCACCACGATGCCCTCGGTACCGTCCTCGGCCTCGCCCATGGCGATGAGATCGCCCCGGCGGAGCCGGCGCGGCTCGATGCGTCTCCAGCGCCACCCGGGCGCTTCACCACGACGCAGTCCATCCGCGGACGCGTCGGCGCCAGCCAGCGGCCGTCCACGTGCACGTACGTCGGCAGGTTGGAGGTCGAGAAGAAGCCCTCCGGGAGCACGCCGTCCGCGGGCAGCGGCTCGAACCGTGCCGCCGGCGCACCCCGCGAAGGGCGGCGCTGAAAAATCCGGGCTTGTCGAGGGGGAATTCGGGCATACGGCGGAGGAAACTAGGGGGACCAAGCAGGGTAAACAAGCCGCGGTATAGCTTTCCCGCATCACTCAAGGAGACGCCATGCGCCGCTCGCCCGTCCTGCTGTTCGCCGCCCTGCTCGCCGCCTCCACCGCAGCGGCCCAGGTGCCTGCCCGGCCCGACACGGTCGTGCGCGACACCAGCCGGGCCGCCCGGCTCCCGGAAATCAAGGTGACCGTTACCCGTGTGCCCGAGCCGCTGGCCCGGGTACCGTACGCCATCGGGGTTCTGGACCGCACCGCGATCCAGCGGGGCCAGCAGACGACTCGGCATCGACGAGGCGTTGAGCAACATCCCCGGCGTCGTGGTCAGCCAACCGGTACAACTTCTCGCTCGACCAGCGGATCTCGATCCGCGGGTTCGGCAGCCGGTCCAACTTCGGCGTGCGCGGCCTCAAGATCCTCTGGATGGCATACCACAGACCCTGCCCGACGGTCAGAGCCAGTTGACCAACATCGACTTCGCCGATATCGACCGGGCCGAGGTCCTGAAGGGGGCCAGCTCCTCGCTCTACGGCAACGCCTCCGGCGGCGTGATCGCGCTCCAGACCGAGCCCGCCGCGGCGGGGCCGTTCGCCCAGCGCGTGCGGGTCCAGGCCGGCAGCGGCAAGCGGAACGGCGACGCGTTCTACAAGTGGCAGAGCTGGACCTCGGGCCGCTCCGGTCCGGTGAGCGGCACGCTCTCGGTGTCGCAGTTCAAGGCCGACGGGTTCCGGCAGCACAGCGCCGCGGAGACCCGCCAGCTCAGCGCCGGCGTGGACTACGCCTTCGGCGGCTCGACCCTCGGCACGCTCCGGCTCAGCCTCGCCGACAATCCCGAGGCGCAGAATCCCGGGGCCCTGACGCGCGCCGAGTACGCGGCCAACGCCGATTCGGCGGCGGCGAACAACATCGGGCGCGGCGCCGACAAGGACGCCCAGCAGCAGCAGCTCGCGCTCGGGGTCAAGCACTTCGACGGCGCGGGGAACGAGTACGGCATTTCGCTGTTCGGCGTGCTCCGGGACCTGGCGAACCCGCTCGCCGCGCCGCCGGACATCAATCCGGGCCCGACCGCGGGGACCTTTGTCGCGATCGACCGGGCCGTCGGCGGCGTCCGCCTGAGCACGATCCAGCGGCTTGGCACCGAGCGCGACGTCGCCGCGACTGGTGGCCGGCACGGACGTGCAGCGGCTCCGGGACGACCGGCAGAATTTCGTCTCCGACGCCGGCCGGCGGACGGACGTGGTTTTTCTCGACCAGCAGGAGAAGGTGACCGAGCTCGGGCCGTTCGCCCAGGTGCAGTGGACGGCCAACGAGCGGCTGCTGCTGAGCGGCGGAGTGCGGTTCGACTGGGTTCGCTTCGATCTCGACGACCGCTACCTGGGCGACGGCTTCGACGACAGCGGCTCCCGCACGATGTCGTCCGCGAGCGGCAACGTCGGCGCGAGCTGGTCCTTCGGCGACCGCGTCGTGCCGTACGTCAACCTCTCGACCGCGTTCGAGACTCCGACGACGACCGAGCTGGTGAACAAGGCCGACGGCTCCGGCGGCTTCAACCCGGAGCTGGGCCCGCAGCGCGCCATAAACTACGAGGTCGGCGTTCGCGGCCAGCCGACTCCGCGGGTCAGCTACTCGGTGGCGCTGTTCCTCGGCCGGATCACCGATGCGATCGTCCAGGTCGGCGAGATCGGCGGCCGGGCGTTCTTCGGCAACACGGGGAAGACCCATAACGACGGCGCCGAAGTCGGATTCGAGCCTGACCCCGGTCCGCGGGCTGACCTTGAACGGGGCGTACACGTTTGCCCGCTACCGGTTCGCGAGCGGCCGAATTCGACGGCAATCGCCTGCCCGGCGTGCCTGAGCACTTCTGGCGGCTCGGCGTCCGCACGGCGCTGCCGCGGGGGTTCTACCTCGACGCCGATCACACCCTCAGCTCTTCCCTCACCGCGGACGATGCCAACACGATTCTGGTGGATTCGTGGGGCGCGGGCATCACCAACCTCCGGCTCGGCTGGGACGGCGACGTCGGAAGCCTGCAGCTGGCGCCGTTCCTGGGGATCAATAACCTGTGGGACCGGCGGTACGTGGGATCGGTGACGCTCAACGGGCTCGGCGGGCGGGTGTTCGAGCCGGCGCCGCGGCGGATCGTGTACTTCGGCGCAGAACTCGGGTACCGGACCGCGCCCGCGAACTGATGTCTCGGGATGGAGGCACGCGGTCGCCGTGGCTGGTGCGGGACGCGGACCTCAGAGCAACGACACCGGATCCCGATCGATCACCACCCGCACGTCCCCTGCCCGCGGCAGCAGTCGGGTGGCCGCGTAGCGGACGATCCGGCCGAGCGCCTCCGACGGCCCCTTGAGCAGCACGTGCCAGCGCCACCGGTCCTTGATCCGCGCGAGCGGGCACGGCGCCGGCCCGAGCAGCGTCACCGGCAGCGTGGTATTTCGCCACCAGCGCCGTGCACCAGTCCGCCAGCTCCGCGGCCCGCTGCCCGACCGCGGGCTCCGAGATCCCCGACACGAGCAGGTTGACCAGTGCCGTCGTCGGCGGATACGGCGGCGACTCCCGCAGCGCGCGCTCCTCGCCGAAGGAAACCCTCGGTGTCGTGCTGCGCGGCCCACACCAGCGCGTGGTGGGCCGGATGTCGCGTCTGCACCAGCACCCGCCCGCCCTTCGGCCCCCGCCCGGCCCGCCCCGCCACCTGCGCCAGCAGCTGGAAGGTCCGCTCGGCCGAGCGGAAGTCGGGGAGGTAGAGCCCGGTGTCCGCGTCGACCACGCCCACCAGCGTCACGTTGGGAAAGTCGAGCCCCTTCGCGATCATCTGCGTCCCGAGCAGCAGGTCGACCTCCCCCGCCTCGACCGAGGCGAGGATCCGCTGGTGCGACCACTTGGTGCTCGTGGTGTCGAGGTCCATCCGCGCGAGCCGCGCCTCGGGGTAGCGCTCGGACAGGAGGCGCTCGACCTGCTGGGTGCCGAACCCGCGCATCTGCTGCACGGGATTGGCGCACGCACGGCAGGTGAAGGGCAGCGGCTCCTCATGCCCGCAGTAGTGGCAGCGGAGACCGGGCGGCGCGGAGTGGACGGTGAGCGAGATGCTGCACTGGGGGCACTGCCATACCTCGCCGCAGTCGGGGCACTGGAGGAACGCGGCGAAGCCGCGCCGGTTGAGCAGCAGCAGCGCCTGCTCGCCGCGGGCCAGCGTGGCGACGAGGGCGGCATCGAGCGCCTCCGACCAGCCGATACCGCCGGTCCCGCTCACCTTGGGCGCGACGCGCAGGTCGACCAGCTCCACCGGCGGCAGCGGACGCGCGCCGATCCGCTCCGGGAGCCGGAGCAGCCGGAGCCGGCGATTGACCTGCGCCATCGTCTCGAGCGACGGCGTCGCGCTGCCGAGGATGAGGCGGGCGCCCTCGATCCGGGCGCGCACCGCGGCGACGTCGCGGGCGTGATACCGCGGCGTCTCGCCGTTCTTGTAGCTGGCCTCGTGCTCCTCGTCGAGCACGATCATGCCGAGGTCCGCGCACCGGCGCGAAGATGGCGGAGCGGGCCCCGACCGCCACCCGCCGCTCGCCGCGGCGGAGCAGCCGCCAGGCGTCGGCCCGCTCGCCGTCGGACAGGCCGCTGTGGAGCACGGCCACCTGGTCGCCGAACGCCCCGCGGAAGCGGCTCACCGTCTGCGGCGTGAGGCCGATCTCGGGCACCAGCACGATGGCGCCGCGTCCGGCGGCCAGCGCCCGGCGCACGGCCTCGAGGTAGACCAGCGTCTTGCCGCTGCCGGTGACGCCGAAGAGCACCGCGCCGTCGCCCGGCTCCAGCGACTGCGATCGCCGCGAGGGCGGCCTGCCTGGTCGGCGGTGAGCGTCGACGGGCGGCGGCGACGCCGGAAAGCCGGCGAACGGATCGCGCACCCGCTCGGCCTCGCCGATGCGGACCAGCCCGCGCTGCTCCAGCGCCCGGAGCACGCGTCGGCTGAAGCCGAGCTGCTCGACCACGTGGCGCACCGAGCGCGCTGCCGCCGAGCTGCTCGAGCGCCTCGTAGAGCCGGCGCTGCTTGGGCGCGCGCCGGAAGAGGCCGTCGCGCTCGAGCAGCGTGGGCGGATCGCCCGCGAGGCTGGCGACCCGCTCGGTGAGCGCGTCGGCCTCCGTGTCGGGCGGCTCGACGCGCGAGCGCCACCGCGCCGACCCGCGCCAGCCGATCGAGCACGTCCCAGAGGGGGCGCTTGAGCGCTCGCGCCGCCGTCGCCACCGGTGCCTCCCCACCGCGGTGCTCCAGCCACGCGAGCACCTCGCCCGCGAGTCCGCCGGGAACCGACGGCGCCGCGCACCAGCGTCGCCACCACCGTCGACTCGCCCCACATGCCGCCGGGCAGCATGGCCTTGAGCGTGAGCCCGAGCGGCGCGCCGTAGTAGCCCGCCATCCACTCGCGCCGTCTCCAGCAGCCCGGCGGGAATGGCGGGCTCGTCGTCGGGCGCGGCGAGGATGTCGCGCGCGGCGGCCTCGGGGGCGGCCGAGTC
Organism: uncultured Gemmatimonadales bacterium; assembly: GCA_963840215.1. Classification (GTDB taxonomy): domain Bacteria; phylum Gemmatimonadota; class Gemmatimonadetes; order Gemmatimonadales; family GWC2-71-9; genus CAVVWJ01. Next base: position 363,858 of record CAWIYG010000001.1, read on the forward strand.
GGCCGCCGACGACGATGCCGATCAGCTCCCGCCGGCGGACCGGCACGACGACCCGGGCGCCGGGGACCACCCGGTCGCCCAGCGTATCGGGAATGCGGTAGGTGTACGGGGAGGCGAGCGGGAGCGGAAGGGCGACCTGGGCGAAGCGCTCGGTCATCTCGCCCGGACGCCGAGCCCCGGACCGTCGGGCAGCGTGACCTGGCCGCCGTCGATGCCCGCACCCGTGAAGGGATCGTTGGCGAGCAGCGCGGCGCCGTCGAGATCGACGATGTCCACCAGCGGCGTGAAGTGGGCCGCCGCGGTGATGCCGAGCGAGCTCTCGATCATGCAGCCGACCATGACCATCATGCCGTGCGCCCGCGCGACCGCGATCATCCGGAGCGCCTCGCGCAGGCTGCCGCACTTGGCGAGCTTGATGTTGATCCCGTCCACCGCGCCGACGAGCGGCGGGATGTCGGCCGCGGTCAGGCAGCTCTCGTCGGCGATGACCGGGATGGTGGCGCGGCGCGTGATTTCGGCCAGCCCGTCGAGATCGGTCCGGCGGCAGCGGCTGCTCCAGCACCGTCACGCCGAATTCCTGAAGCACCGGCAGCATGGCGATGGTCTGCTTCACGGTCCAGCCGCAGTTGGCGTCGACCCGGAGCTCCTTGTCGGTCACGTCGCGGATGGCGCGGAGGATCTCGACGTCGCGATCGGTGCCCAGCTTGATCTTGAGGATCGGGTACTCCGCCGCCTCGCCCACCTTGGCGCGGATGCGCTCCGGCGTGTCGAGGCCGATCGTGAAGGTGGAGCGCGGCGCCTTGGCGGGGTCGAGCCCCCACAGCCGGTAGACCGGCACGCCCAGCCGCTTGCCGGCGAGGTCGTGCAGCGCGGCGGAGAGCGCGGCCCGCGCCGACGGCGTTGACCCGGAGCAGCGAGTCCCAGCGGCGCTCCGTCTCCTCGAGATCGAACGGGTCGTCGGGGATGCCTGCCGCGTACACGTTGAGCGCCGCCAGGACCGTTTCGGCGGTCTCGCCGTAGAAGCGGGTGGGCGCCGCCTCGCCCCAGCCCTCGTGCCCGTCGGCGTCGCTGCAGCCGGACCCAGACGGTCCGGTAATCGCTCTGCCCGCCCCGCGCGATGATGAACGGATGCTTGGTGCGCAGCTCGAGATATTCGGCTTCCATGCGGAGCGCTGGGCCACGGCGATCCTCGGCGGTGCGGGGCGGAACGGGAGACGCGCGATGTAGACTAGACGAGGGCACGCAGCGTGCGCCAGCACCCCGTCGGCGAGCCGGGCGGGAACGTAGCCCCCCTCGAGCAAGCCGACGATCGGCACGGCGGGCAGCCGCTCGCGCAGCCGCCGGGTGAGCTCGGCGTAGTGCTCGGGCTCCAGCGTGAAGCCGCCGAGCGGGATCGCCGAGCATCGCGTCGAAGCCGGCGGAGACGAGCACGAAGTCGGGCGCCAGTCCGTGGTCGCGGCCACGATCGCGGCCCAGAGATCGTCGACGTAGCGCTCCGGCGGCGCGCCGGGCCCGCGCGGCACGTTGAACACGTTGCCGACCCCGCGCTCGTCGGCCATCCCGGTGCCGGGATACCAGGGATGCTGGTGCAGCGAGACGTAGCGGATGGTCGCGTCGTGCTCGACCAGCGCCTGGGTGCCGTTGCCGTGATGAACGTCCCAGTCGACGATCAGGACGCGCTCCCGCCCGAGGCGCTGGGCATGCCGGGCGCCGACGACGGCGTTGTTGCACGAGGCAGAAGCCCATCGCGCGCGATGCGAGCGCGTGGTGACCGGGCGGCCGCACGGCGGCGAAGGCATGGCCCGTTCCCGCCGTGGGCGTGGTCGACCGCGGCGAGCACCGCCCCGGCGCCCCCGAGCGCGGCCGGCCAGCTGGCCTCGTTGACGATCGTATCCAGGAAGAGGGCGCCGCCGCCGCGGGCGCTCATCGCGGCGAGACTGTCCAGATAGGCGCGGGGATGAACCACGAGCAGCGCGTCGAGCGGCGCGGGACTGGCCGGACGCACTCGATGGCGGGCTCGGCCCCGGCTCGATCGAGCAGGACACGAAGGCGGGCGGGCGTCTCCGGGTGGGCCGGGCCGGGATCGTGGCGGAGACAATCGGGGTGGGTGAAGACCGGAACGGGCACGCGGGGCTCAGCGAGCATCCGTCAGGGCCAATCGAGCCGGGGCCGACACTCGAGCGCCTATCGGACCGGCCTCCGGCGCCTCAGGAGAACGATGAGCGCGCCGTTCGGCACCATGCCGGCCTCGGCGAGCGAGCGGGTCTCGTCCTGCAGCTCGGCGCCGCGGAACTTGAGGAGGTAGGCCGCCGGGTCGCCGGTGACCCGGGTGGCCTCGAGGGCCTGGCGCTTCACCTCGCCGAGGGAGGTGGCGGAGGGGAGCTCCAGCCGCACCTCGTCCCACGCGTCCTGCACCATGACCCGGATCGGGAGCGCCGCGGTCATGCGGGCTCCGAGGCGGCGGGAAGCGTGGAGAAAAAGCGGTCCACCGTCTGGTCGAACAGCAGCGTCGACGCGCGCACGCGCGTGCCGCCCGGGGCGGATCCCACGGCCATCGCGATCTCCTCCCCACCCTGCCCGCGGAGCGTCAGATACGTCGGGCCCTCCTTTTCGGGGAAGGCCGCCTGCATCGGCACCCGCTCGGAGAAGAAGCGCTTGGCGCGACGCAGCACTTCGGCGCCCTCGAGCGCGGTGACCACCTCGTGCACCATGATTCGTCCCGTCGTGAGAGAAGCCCTCAGTCCCCGCCGTCGCCGGTGCCGGGAACATAACCTGTGGGCTCGGCGACCCGGACCGCGGCATGATACCGTTTGGCCGGCCGCAGGAGCGCCAGCATCCCCGGCTTCCGCCGTACCACCAGCACCAGCTCCCCAGCGGGCGGATCGGCGACGCCCTCGAGGATCAGGAACGCCGGGAGCGACGCCTCGGCCGGCACCGGCACCTGGTACTCCCGCCCACCCCACCGCACCGGCACCGCGCCCGGCACCGCGCCGACGATCCGGTCGAGGAAGACGTCATCCTCCACCCGCCACGCGTCGTCACCCACCGGCGCGCCCGAGAGGTAGAAGGCGGGATCGAAGGCCTCGCCGTCCTGCCTGGCGAAGTTCTGCTCTACCGCCCAATCGAAGTCCTCGAGGTCCGGCGCGCGCGCCCGCCATTCGAGATGATGGCGCAGCTCGTGGGTGAGAGTTTCCAAGGCCTCGTCCTGCCAGTCGAATCCGGGCGTCACCGTGCGCGAGCGCCGCGAACGAGCCGTGGTACAGCACGATTCGGCTCTGGATGCCCTCGGGACCGCTGCCCGCCGCCGCAGGCAGCGGAATGCACTCGCCGAGCGTGTAGATGCCCGGCGCGCTCGGGGTGCGGCAGTGCCCTGGGCGACACCGACGATCTCGGCGACGCCGTCGAGAAATTCGCGGCGGCACCTCGTCGGCCATCCGGACGCACCATGGCTTCGAAGTCGGCGAGGCGCATGAGGCGTCAGTCCCGGCCGAGCCGCTCCGTCGACGTACGCCGCCACCTGGTCCAGGCCGATCCGCTCCTGCTGCATCGAATCGCGGTGGCGGACCGTGACGGTGCGCTGCGGCGCCGGTCTCGCCGTCGACGGTGATGCCGAACGGCGTGCCGGCCTCGTCCATCCGCCGGTACCGCCGGCCGATGGCGCCGCTGTCGTCGTAGAACACGGGAAGCGCCGCTTGAGGTCGTGGTACAGGGCGGTCGCCAGCTCGGGCATGCCGTCCTTCTTGACCAGCGGGAAGACGCCGGCCTTGATCGGCGCCACCGCCGGATGGAGACCCAGCACCACGCGGGTCTCGCCCTCGACCTCTTCCTCGCGGTAGGCGTCGACGAGCAGCGTGAGCGTCACGCGGTCGGCGCCGGCGGAGGTCTCGACGATGTACGGCAGGTAGCGCTCGTTGGCGGCCTGGTCGAAGTACTCGAGCTTCTTGCCCGAAAACTCCTGGTGGCGTCCCAGGTCGAAGTCGCCTCGGTTGTGGATGCCCTCGATCTCCTGCCAGCCGAAGGGGAACTCGTACTGGATGTCGAACGCCGCCCGGGCGTAGTGCGCCAGCTCGCCGGGCCGTGCTGGTGCCACTGGAGCTTGGCGGGGCGAGGCCCAGGCCGTGGTGCCACTGCATGCGCCACTCGCGCCACCGCTCGAACCACTCCGCGTCGGTGCCCGGCTTCACGAAGAACTGCATCTCCATCTGCTCGAACTCGCGCGTCCGGAAGATGAAGTTGCCGGGCGTGATCTCGTTGCGGAACGCCTTGCCGATCTGGGCGATGCCGAACGGAATGCGCTGCCGGGAGCTCTGCAGCACGTTGAGGTAGTTGACGTAGATGCCCTGCGCCGTCTCGGGCCGCAGGTAGATCACCGCCGCCTGCTCCTCGACCGGTCCCATGAACGTCTTGAACATGAGGTTGAACATCCGCGGCTCGGTCAGCGTCCCGCGGCTGCCGCAGACGGGGCACTGCGCGTCCGGCTGGCCGGGCGTGCCCTTGATGCGCGGATCATCCGCGCGGAAGCGGTTCTTGCAGTGGCGGCAGTCGACCAGCGGGTCGGTGAACCCGGCGACGTGGCCTGACGCCTCCCACACGCGCGGATGCATCAGGATGGCGGCATCGAGCCCCTCGATGTCGTCGCGCGCGTGGACCATGGCGCTCCACCAGCGGTCCTTGACGTTCTTCTTGAGCTCGACGCCGAGCGGGCCGTAGTCCCACACCGAGCCGAGTCCCCCGTAGATCTCCGAGGACTGGAAGACGAAGCCTCGGCGCTTGCAGAGGGAGACCAGCTTGTCCATCAGGGTGGTATCGGCCATGGAGCGTGTCGGCGTCGGGGGAGCCACGGAGCGGGAGCGAGGAAAATAGGCCGACGGGAGGCGGTAAGGAAGCGCCGGGCAGGCTCTTGCGGCCCCGGAAAGCGTCGGAGAATTTGTGATGTGCATAAGTCTCCCCGCAAGACACGATCCTCGTGCCCGCCTCAACCTGACCTGCCGGCCGGTGGCAGGCCGCTTCACCTTCACCGATCGCGACGTCCAGGCCGGGTCGCTGCCCGGCTCGCCGCCCGGTTCGTCTGGTTCGCCCCGCTCGTCCGCCAGGGGCCGGTCAGCTAACTACGTCGGCGGCGCGCCTGCCCAGCCCTCCCCTGCCCGGCAGAGGGCTGTGTCCTGCCCGGGGCTGCCCAACTTCCGGCAGATGGCGCTTTCTGCCTCCGAACCCACCCGGTAAGCATCCAGCCAACACCAAGCAGCACAATAGCTTATGTGGCGCCGCACCATGGCGGGAATCTTGCTCCTTTTTGCGAGACCATCACCGGCCTCCACCCATGAACTCGCCGTACGAGGGATTCCCGTCCCTCTCCCAGACCCCCGGGGCGCGATCCGTCGCGACCCTGTCGAGGGACTTGGCGGATTTCCTCGTCGAGTTCTCCATCGTGCTGCACAAGCGCGCGATGTACCCTCTGGGCCACCCCCACCTGCAGGAATCCACCGAGCGCTTCGTCAACCGGCTCGAGGCCCTCCTCGCCCCCCGTGACTCGCTGGCCATCGGGATCGCCCGGCACCAGCTCATCGTGGCCGGCGTAGCCACCGACCCCCGCAACGCCCTCCTCAGCGACCTCGCCCGGCGGCTGCACCGCCATCGCATCGCCACGCTGCGCTTCGAGCGCGGCATTCCGCTCCGGGAGATTGACGACCTGCTCGCCGCCCTCGCCGCCGATCCGCAGGGCGACGACGGACCCTTCGGTCTCCGGCCCGGCGCCGGGAGCACCTGGACGCACCTCAAGGTGCAGCCGCCCGAGCTCACCCGAATGTTCCTGCAGGAGGACGACGACGAGGAGCCCGCCGAGACGCAGGGCGGCGCGCTGTGGCTCGGGCTGGCGCACCTGGCCCTGTCGTCCGACGGCAGCCCCACCGCTACGGCTGATGATCCGCTCCTCGTCGCCCGCGCGATCGACGCGCAGCCCGAGCAGGTCGCCTACGACCGGGTAGTGCTGGACTACCTCGGGCAGATGGCGGACGAGATGTCGGGACGTCAGGGCGCATGGGAGCCGCGGGTGCGCGAGCGGGTCTCCCGCCTGGTCACCTCGCTCAAGCCCGAGACGCTCCGGCGGGTGCTCGAGGCCGGCGCCGACCATTCCGAGCGCCGGCGCTTCGCGCTCACGGCCTCGGAGGTCCTCGCCGTCGACGCTGTCATCGAGGTCGTCGAGGCCGCCGCGGCGACGACCGGCCAGACCATCTCGCACCAGCTGCTCCGCCTGCTCCACAAGTTCGCCCACCACGCCGACCAGGGGCCGGAGCGCGGGCGGGCCGAGGCGGAGTCCATGCTCCGGCGCAACGTGGCCCAGCTCATCACCGACTGGAAGCTCGAAGATCCCAATCCGGGCGAATACACTGCCGTGCTCGACGGCATGGTGCGGCAGTCGCCGGTAAACGCGGGCATCTTCGAGGAGGACCGGCTCGACTGCGAGCCGACCCTCGTACTGCAGATCGCGCTGGAGACCGACTGCGGCGGCCCGCGGGTCTACGCCGCGATGGATGCGCTGGTCGGCGCCCGCCGGATCCCCGAGACGGTCGAGCTGCTCCGGGACGCGCCGCCGGCCGGCGCCGCCACGGCCAACGCCCTGTGGCGCCACGTGGCGACGCCCGCGCGCCTGCGCCTCGAGCTGTCGGCGCCGCGGCTCGACTTTCCGACGATCGAGAGCCTCGTGCTCCGCCTCGGCTCCCTGGCGGTCGATCCGCTGCTCGACGTGCTCGAGCGGGCTAGCGAGCGCTCGGCCCGGGCGCGGACGCTGCGGCTGCTGGTCTCGATCGGGCCGCCCGTCGCGTCGGTGGCAGCGGCCCGCCTCAAGGACGCGCCCTGGTTCGTGCAGCGGAACCTGCTCGCCCTCCTCCGGAAGCTGAAGGTGTGGCCGGCGGGCTTCTCGGCGGTGACGTACGCACGCCATCCCGATATCCGACTCCGGCGCGAGGCCTACAAGCTGCTGCTCGAGTTTCCCGAGCATCGCGCCTCGGCGATCCTGCACGGACTCGGCGACGCCGACCCCGAGATCGTGACCCTGGTGCTGCGGGGCGCCGTCGACGCCTGTCCGCCGGAGGCGCTCCGCGCGGTCGAGCGGTTCGTCGGCGATTGGCGCCGCCCCGCCGAGCTTAGGGCGATCGGCGTGCGTGCGCTCGGCCTGGCCAACGGTCCGAACACGCTGTCCCGCCTGCTCGACCTCGCGGGCACGCGCCGCCACTTCTTCGGCTGGCGGATCGAGGCCAAGTCGCCCGTGGTCCTCGCGGCCGTATCGGTTCTCGCCCGCAACTGGGGCGGCCATCCACAGGTAATCGGGCTGCTGCGGGAAGCCCGGGATCACGACGATCCCGAAATTCGCCTCGCGGCGAAGATGCGGTACGCGTGAGCGATCCCGTCCGGTTCCTCACATCCCTCTCGCAGGCCCTCTCCACCCTGGGACTCTACGGCGAGGCCCATCCGGCCGTGGCGCGCGCGACCGACGCCGCCTACCGGGAGCTGGCGGATCTCCAGGAGGGCCGATCGTCTCTGGTCTTCACGTTCATGCAGGAGGAAGTGCTGTTCGGCCGCGACCTGCTGCCGGAGCTGGAGCGGTGGGAGTGGAGCGCGCGGTTCGCGCAGGGCGGGATCGAGCGGCTGGAGATCAGCGGCGGGGTGAGCGAGCCGCACTTCGAGCGGTTTGTCGGTCACGCCGCGGCGGTGCTCGGCCTCCACGGCGACGCCCGCTCGGATCTCTGGCAGGACGGCCCGGAAGGGATCCGGTTCGGCCGAGTCCGCCTCGACGACTCCGACCGGGAGGGCCCACGCGCCGAGCCCCTGCCCGTGGCCGCCATGGGCTACTCGCTCCGCGAGGAGCGCGAGGCCGTGACCTGGGTGCATCAGGAGGTGAGCGACGGGAAGACGATTCCCCTGCTCGAGGCCTACGGCGTCGTCCGCTCGCTCTCGCTCGCCATGCACGGCGGCCAGGCGATGGTGATGCCGCTGCTGCAGCTCAAGGAGTTCGACCAGTACACCACCACGCACTCGATGAACGTCTCGGTCCTGACCATGGCGCTCGGCGAGTTCATCGGCGTGGCACCCGCCGCCGTGCGCGGGTTCGGCCTCGCCGGGCTCCTGCACGACCTCGGCAAGGTCCGCATCCCGAAGGAGATCCTGTCGAAGCCCGGCAAGCTGACGCCCGAGGAACGCGCGGTCGTGGAGGCGCATCCCGCCGACGGCGCCCGGATGATTCTCGAAGGCGAGGAGCCCCTCGACCTGGCCGCCGTCGTGGCCTACGAGCACCACCGCTGCCACGACGGCGGTGGGTATCCGCGCGTGCACTACGCCCGCGACGCCCACCAGGCCAGCCGCCTGGTGCACGTCTGCGACGTGTACGACGCGCTCCGCACCCGCCGGCCGTATCGTGATGCCTGGTCGTCCACCCAGGCGCTCGACTACATCGAGGAGCGCGCCGGCGCCGAGTTCGATCCGGCGATGGCGGCGTCGTTCATCGAGATGATGCGCCGCTGGGACGACCGGATCGCGATCGAGCCGATGGAGTGAGCGAGCGCCGCGCGAGCACGTCGGCGACGATCAGCTCCCCGTGCCCCCGCGCAGTTCTCGATGAACAGCCGGTTCGCGTCGTTCCCGCTCGCGATCACCCCCGCCAGATAGACACCCTCCACCGGCGTGCCCATCGTACGCCTCGTCGTGCGCGGGGACGCCCGATGTCTCGTCGACCGGTACGCCCAGGCCGCGCAGCATCGTGGTGTCGGCGTGGTAGCCGGTCATGGCCAGCACCGCGTCGGTCGGCAGCCGCTCGGCGGCCCCGGTGGCATCGGAGACGATCTCCACGTCCGTCGGCGTGATGGCCCGGATCCGGGAACGCCAGCGCACCGCGATGCTTCCTTCCTTCACCCGGTTGGTGATGTCGGGCAGCACCCACGCCTTCACCGTCCGGTCGAACCCCTCGCCGAAGTGGATCAGCGTCACCGTGGCCCCGGCGCGCCAGCACTCGAGCGCGGCATCCACGCTGCTGTTCCCCGCCCCGATCACGACGACCCGGCGATGCCAGTACGGATGGCCCTCGAGGAAGTAGTGCGCGACGTGGGGCAGGTCCTCGCCCGGCACGCGGAGGAAATTGGGGTTGTCGTAGTAGCCGGTGGCGAACACCACGTTGGCGGCGCGGTAGCGCTTGGCGTCGTGCGCGCGGGTGACGTCCACGGCGAATGCGCCGCCCGGCTCGCGCGTCACGGCGATGACGTCTTCGCCCGGCCGGACGTCGAGGCCGAAATGCTCCGCGACGCGGCGGTAGTAGATCAGGCCGTCCGCGCGGGTGGGCTTCTCGTGGCTCGCGATGAAGGGGATGCCGCCGATCTCGATCCGCTCGGGCGTGGAGAAGAACGTCATCTGCGAGCGGGTAGCGCTCGATCGTCGAAACGATCGTCCGCCGGTCGAGCACGATGCAGGACAGCCCCCGCTGGGTCGCCGCGATCGCCACCGCCAGCCCGCAGGGCCCCGCGCCGATGACGAGGAGGTCCGGGGTCTCGGTCATACCTCGATGATCTGGTCCCGCCGGGTGCCGACGCTCACGTAGCGCACCGGCGCGCCCGAGAGCGCCTCCAGGCGGTCGAGATACGCGCGGGCCGCCGGCGGCAGGTCGGCGAGCGTCCTGGCACCGCCGGTCGGCTGGCGCCACCCCTCGTGCACCTCGTAGATCGGCGTGACGCGCCCGAGCGAGTCGACCTCGGACGGCATCTCCTCGCAGCTGGTGCCATCCAGCCGGTAGGCGGTGCAGACCGGGATCTCGGCGAACGAGTCCAGCACGTCCAGCTTGGTGACGGCGAGTCCGGTGAGGCCGTTCACCCGGACCGCGTAGCGGACCACGGTCGCGTCGAACCAGCCGCAGCGCCGGGGTCGGCCGGTGACCGCGCCAAACTCGCCGCCCAGCTCCCGCAGCCGGTCGCCGAAGGGACTCTCGGCCTCGGTGGGAAGCGGGCCGTTCCCCACCCGCGTGGTGTAGGCCTTGACGACGCCGAGCACGCCGTCGATGGCGGTCGGGCCGATCCCGGCCCCGACGGCGGCGCCGCCGGCCGTGGTATTGGACGAGGTGACGTACGGATAGGTGCCGTGATCGACGTCGAGCAGCGCGCCCTGCGCGCCCTCGAGCAGCACGTGCTTGCCTCCGCGCACGGCGCGGTGCACCAGCAGCCCCGTATCGGCCGCGAGCGGCAGCAGCCGCGGCGCGAGGCGCTCGAGCAGGGCCGCGTGCTCTTCGGCCGAGGCCCGGGCGGGACTGCCCATCAGCTCCAGCAGCATGTTCGCGCGCTTCACGCGCTCGGAGAGCAGGGCCTGGGCGCAGTCAAGGCGCCGCAGGTCCACCACCCGCAGCCCTCGGCGCCCGTACTTGTCCTCGTAGGCCGGCCCGATGCCGCGGCCGGTGGTGCCGATGTTCTGGCTCTTCTCGCTGGCCGCGTCGAGCAGCTTGTGGAACGGGAGCACGAGGTGCGCCCGGTCGGACACGAAAATCCGGCCGGTCGTGTCGATGCCGCGCTTGGCGAGCTCGTCGAGCTCGCCAAAGAAGGTCTCCGGCTCGAGCACGACGCCGTTGCCGACGATGCAGGTGACGCTGGCGTGGAGGATGCCCGACGGGATCTGGCGGAGAATGAAGTGCGAGTCACCGATCACGACGGTGTGGCCGGCGTTGGCGCCGCCCTGGTAGCGCACGACCAGGTCGGCCTGCTCGGCGAGGACGTCGACGAGCTTGCCCTTGCCCTCGTCCCCCCACTGCGCCCCGACGACCACCACGCAGGCGGTCTTCGCGTCGAACATGTCGGCTCCCAGGCTTACCCAACGAAAAAGAGCCCCTCACGGGGCTCCAGAATCCTCGGGCAAACCTATGCACGGGCAAGCCAACAGTCAATTCGCCGCGAGCGCGCGTCCCACCCGCACCGCCGTCTCGAGCGAGAGCCCCGCGGGCGTATCCTGCGGCGTGTGAATCGTCCGGAGGGTGCGCCAGGTGAGCCGGCCGATCGTGACCGCCGGGATGCCCGCGCGGGCGAAGGGAAGGCTGTCCGTGAGGATGCCGACCGGGAGGCGACGCAGTCGCGGCGGCAGGCCGGCCGCCGCCAGCCGGGGCGCCTCGCGCCGCGCCAGCGCGGTGCCGCGGGCGTCGTGGCTCACGACAGCCAGCTCGCCCTCCTGGTCGATCGTATCGAGGTTGACGATCACCGTCTCGCGCAGCCCGGCGCCGCCGTGCGCGGCAAACACGCGGGCGCCGACCAACCCGAATTCCTCCGCCCCCGTGATCAGGATACCGGTCGCGGGATCGTCCAGTGCCTCGGCGGCGGCGAGTGCCGCGGCCACGCCGGTGCCGTTGTCTCGTGCGCCCGGCGTGACGCCGCGAAGGCGCCCTCGGCCCGCGAGCGCCCCTGCGAGGACCGCCATGGCCGCTCCCATCCCCGCGGCCGGCACCGACACCGTGCCCCCAAGCCGCGCCAGCGCCAACGCCGCGAGCCCGGCGACCGCCGCACCGATCACCCACACGGCCACGAGTCGTCCGGCCATCGACTGAACCTGCGCCTTGGTGTCGAGGTGGGCCACGATCCACCGCCGGATCGGTGCGTCGCCGCGCGTGGCGACGAGGTTGGCATCCTCGCGCGTGCCGCCGCCGAGCGGGAGCCAGCCGAGGCCGATTCCGACGGACGCGACGGCCAGCAGCAGCAGGCCACCCGTCAGCACGAGCGCCGCCGCCCAGGCCGGGGCGCGCTCACCTGTCAGCAGCGGCAGCAGCAGGAGCGCGAGGCCACCGAGGCCCGCACCGAAGACGGGAAAGCCGTTGAGACTGGAGGGGACAAAGACGAAGCGCTGGCGCTCGACCCGGTACCCGAGCGCCTCGAGGTGGCCGGCCACCAGATCCCGCGAGGTGGAAGCGCCGGGCGAGCCCGCCTCGCGTGCGAGCGCGAGCACGTCGGTCATCGTCCGGTCGAGCGAGGACATGGCGGTCCGCCTCAGGCGGAGGCGGCCTGCTTCCCGCCCTTCTTGGCGTTGGGCGCCGGGCTGCCGCTCATCGAGAGCGCGGCCTTGGCGGTCTCGGCGCTGATCGTGCCGGCGTCGGTGAGTTCGGCGATGTGCTGCTCGAAGGTCTGGGTACCGAGCTGCTTACGGCCGTCGGCCATGTGCTTGCGCAGCTCCCCCATGCGGGTCGCGTCCTTGAGGACCTCCCGCACCGCGGGGGTGGCGATCAGCAGCTCGACGGCCGGCACGCGCCCCTTCTCGTCCTTCTCGGGCAGGAGCTGCTGGGACACGATCGCGCGGAGCGCCTCCGACAGGCGCATCCGGCCGATCTCGCGCTCCTCCCGCGGGAGCGTCGCGAGGATTCGCTCGATGGTCGTGACCACGTTGGGCGTCGGCATCGAGGCGATCACGAGCCGGCCGGTCTCGGCGCCCTTGATGGCGGTATCGATCGTGTCGGCGTCGCTGATCTCGCCGAGCACCACCACGTCGGGGTCCTGCCGCAGCGCGGCCCGCACGCCGATGGTCAGGTTGTCGGTGTCGACGCCGACCTCGCGCTGGGTGATGCGAGCAGCTGAGGTCGCGGTGCAGGAACTCGATCGGGTTCTCGATGGTGACGACGTGCTTGTGCTGGGTCCGGTTGATGTGGTGCACCATCGCCGCCACGGTGGAGCTCTTCCCGCTCCCGCTCACGCCCGTGACGAGCACCAGCCCCCGTTCCGACTCGGCGACCTGGCCCAGCACCTCCGGCAGGCGGAGCGATTCGAGGGTCGGCACGGTGAACGGGATCACCCGCATGACGATCATGAACGACGAGCGCTGCCGCAGCACGTTGACCCGGAAGCGGCCGACGCCGGGCATGCCCCAGGAGCAGTCGAAGTCCCGGAGCCGGTCGATCTTGAGGCGGTCCTCGTCGCTGCTGATGAGCTTGAGGGCGATCGCCCGGGTCTGGTCGGGCGTCAGCCGCTGCTTGGTCAGCGGAACGAGCTTCCCGTTGATGCGGGCGCGGAACACGTCGCCGGCCTTGATGTGGAGGTCCGATGCCCCGCGCTCGACGGCCGCCTTGATGATCTTCTCCATGTGCTCGCCCCTATCTCTCGTTCACCGCCGCCGTGGGCGCCGGGAGGAAGCCCATCCGCGCCCGCACTTCCCGCATCGTGTCCTGCGCCAGCCGGCGCGCGGCCGCCGCACCGTCGCCCAGGATCTGGTCCACCAGTCCGGGCTGCGCCTCCAGCTCCAGCGCCCGCGCCCGGATCGGCGCCAGGGTGGCGATCATGTTGTCGGCCAGCACCCGCTTGCAGTCGAGGCAGCCCCACCTGGCCCCGCGGCAGTTGTCCGCCACCACCGCCACCGTCTCCGGTGGCGAGAAATACTTGTGGAGGTGGAAGATGTTGCAGATCTCGGGGGTGCCCGGATCCCTCTTGGTGACCCGCGCCGGATCGGTCTTGGCCGGGCGCAGCTTCTGCCAGATCTCCTCGGGCGAATCGAGCAGGCCGATCGTGTTCCCGAGGCTCTTCGACATCTTGGCCTGGCCGTCGAGGCCCATGATGCGCTTGGCCTCGGTCAGGAGCGGCTTGGGCTCGGGGAACCACTCCTCGCCGCCGCCGAACTCGGCGTTCCACTTGCGGGCGATCTCGCGGGCCAGCTCGAGATGCTGGGTCTGGTCGTCGCCCACCGGCACCAAGTCCGCGCGGTACAGCAGGATGTCCGCCGCCATCAGGACCGGGTAGTTGAGCAGCCCGGCCGGGACACTTTCGAAACGCTGCGCCTTATCTTTGAACTGGGTCATGCGCTCCAGCTCGCCGATCGGCGTGATCGTGTTGAGCAGCCACTGCAGCTCGCTGTGCTCGGCGACGTGCGACTGCACGAACAGGACCGCCCGGTCGGGATCGATGCCCGCGGCCAGGAGGCCGATCGCCATCTCGCGCGTGCGTACGCCCAGCGACGCATGGTCGTACTTGCCCGTGATGGCGTGCAGATCCACGATGCAGTAGATGCAGTCGTAGCTCTGCTGCAGCGTGACCCAGTTCTGCACCGCGCCAAGCCAGTTGCCGATGTGCAGCTCGCCGGACGGCTGGATCCCCGAGAATATGCGTGGCATGGCCCGCAAGTTACCCGGTTCCCTGGAGGGCAGCAAGACAGTGTCCGCCTTGGACTTACTCCACCTTGCGAGAACCGCCGCCGAGCGGGCCGCCGAATACCTGCGCGGGCGTCGAGCGGCCCGTCGAACCCCAGCCGCTGGACCCACAAGGGCAGTCGGGACTTCGTGACCGAGGTGGATCGAACGGCCGAAGCGCATCATCACCGACGTCCTGCTGGCGGCTGAGCCGGGCAGCAGGATCGTGGGCGAGGAGCTGAGTCCCGAGGTCGTGCGCGACGGCCTGGTCTGGATCGTGGATCCGCTCGACGGCACGACGAACTTTTTGCACGGTTTTCCGGCCTATGCGGTGTCGATCGCCGCCGCCGTGGACGGAGAGCTGCAGGCGGGGGTCGTGGTGCACGTGCCGCGCCAGGAGGTGTACGCCGCCGCCCGCGGCGGCGGCGCCTGGCAGGGTGACCGACGGCTGGCGGTTTCCGCCATCACCGACCCCGAGTTCGCGCTGATCGGCACCGGGTTCCCGTTCAAGGAGACCGCCCGCATCGGCGAGTACCTGAGCCAGTTCGCCCGGGTGGCCGGACGGACCAGCGGGATCCGCCGGCCGGGCTCGGCCGCGCTCGATCTGGCGCACGTCGCCGCCGGGCGGTTCGACGGGTTCTGGGAGCTGCACCTCTCGGCCTGGGACATCGCGGCCGGCATGCTGCTCGTGCGCGAGGCTGGCGGGGTGGTCACCGACTTTGAGGGCCGGCACGTCGGCGTCGAGCACACGGGGCTCGTGGCGGGCAACCCGGCGATGCACGCGTGGCTACTGGGAGTGGTCGCTGAATGATCCGAGGGCGGTGTGTCACCAGGATCCCGGCAAAGGCGAGGCACCATGGATAGCCCGGACAACGAAGCGAGCCTGACCGACTGGCTGAACGCCCTCGCCGCGCCGACCGCGGCGCCTGCCGGCGGCGCGGCGGCGGCGCTCGCGGGGGCCATGGGCGCCGCCCTGGTCGAGATGGTAGCAGGGCTCACCGGTTCACGCGAGCGCTACGCCTCGGTGCACGATCTGGCCGCGCGCGCGCGCGAGCGGGCCCGCCGGCTGCGCAGCGACATGCTGGAGCTCGCGGTGCGGGATACGGCGGCCTTCGAGGGGTTCGCGCGGGCACTGGCACTGCCAAGGGACACGGTGGAGGAGCGGGAACACCGAGCGCGGGCCAGGGCCCAGGCGTTCCGTGACGGCGCCGCGGTCCAGGTCGATCTGCTGGCCCTCTTGGCGGAGGCGGCCGAGCTCGCGCTGGAGGTGGCGGAGCACGGGGTGGCAGGCGCAGTGGGCGACTCGGCCACGGCGGTGTTCCTCGCCGCGGGTGCCGCGCGGAGCGCCTACTGGGCGGTGCGGAGCAACCTGCCGAGGCGGGTGACGCGGCGGCGGGACGGGAGCATCTCGCGGCAGCCGCGGCGGCGCTGGACCGGGTGGAGGACGCCGAACGGCGGGTGCGGCAGCTGCTGGAGATGCGGGTAGGCTGAGGGCTCAGTCGAACGCCGCTCAGGTGGTGGTCAGGATCCTCGGTCCGTTGGCCGTGATGGCGACGGTGTGCTCGAAGTGGGCCGACGAGGCTGCCGTCGGCCGTCACGACGGTCCACTTGTCGGCGAGCGTCTTGGTGGCCGGGCTCCCGATGGTGATCATCGGCTCGATGGCGAGCGTCATTCCCTCGAGCAGGCGCGGCCCGCGCTTGGGGCTGCCGTAGTTCGGCACCTGCGGCTCCTCGTGGAACCGGGTGCCGATGCCGTGGCCCACCAGCTCGCGCACCACGCCGTAACCCGCCCCCTCCGCCACCTGCTGCACCGCGTGGCCGATGTCGCCCACGTGATTGCCCACCCGCGCCTGCGCGATGCCCGCGGCCAGGCACTCCTGGGTCACTGCGAGGAGCCGCTCGGCCTCGGGGGTGATCGCGCCGACCGGGAGCGTCGTGGCGGAATCGGCGTGAAGCCCCTCGAGCTGCACGCCCACGTCCACGCTCACGATGCTGCCCTCGCTCAGCACCCGCTTGCGTCGAGGGGATGCCGTGCACGATCTCCTCGTCGATCGAGGTGCAGAGCGTCTTGGGAAAGCCGTAGAGCCCCTTGAACGACGGCGTGGCGCCGTCGTGGCTGCGGATGAACGTCTCGGCCGCGGCGTCGAGGTCTTCGGTGGAGAGCCCCGGCCGGACCAGCTCGCCGCATGAGCGCGAGCGTGCCGGCCACGATCCGCCCCGCCCGGGCCATGGCTCGATCTCCCGCGGGGACTTGAGGGTGATCATGCTACCGGCCGAGCGCCCGCGCGGACCCGTTGCGGCGATCTCCTCGACCGTGCCGACGGCGGGAATGCGGCGGACGGCGTTCCGCTGCTCGTACCAGGCCAGCACCGGCGCGGTCTGGTCGCGGTAGGCCGGAGCCGGGTGGCCACGGCCGCCGGATCGTCGTCGGCGCGCTGCTCGACCGCACGCCGCTTGGCGAGCCGGGCGAGGATCTCGTCGTCGGTGACATCGAAGAAGAGCACCGCGTCCATCGTCCGTCCCTTCTCGCTCAGGATCCGCTCCATCCCTTCGGCCTGCGGGATGGTGCGCACCACGCCGTCGAAGATCACGCCCTTGGCGGCCTCGGGCTTGGCCAGCTCCTCCCGGACCACGCCGAGGATGATCTCGTCGCTCACCAGGTGGCCGGCCTCCATGACCGCCTTGGCCTGCAGGCCGAGCGGGGTGCCGCGCTTGACCGCGTCGCGCAGCAGGTCGCCGGTGGCGAACTTGGGCAGGCCGAGCGCTTCGGCGAGGAGCGCGCCCTGGGTGCCCTTGCCGGCGCCGGGCGGGCCCATGAGGAGGATATCCATGCGTGTCCGAGGTAGTAGAGGTTCGCGCTCGACGTCGGGGCCACGGACAGCGAACGGAGTCATCCTGAGCGAGGCGAAGGAGCCGTGTCCGGGGGCACGCCCTTCCCTTCGCTCAAGGTGACTCCGTGAGATACCCGCCTGCCCGAGATCTACATGTACCGCTGCTGCCGGCCCCGGAACTTCACCCGGCCGGTCTTCATGAAGCCGTCGTACTTCCGAAGCGTCCGGTGCTGCTCGATCTGCGCGATCGTGTCGAGCAGCACGCCGACGACGATCAGCACCGAGGTGCCGCCGAAGCCGCTGGTTGGGGATCCCGAGCCGCTTCGAGACCAGGATCGGCAGCATCGCGATGCCGGCGAGGAACAGGCCGCCCGGCAGGGTGATCCGCGCCAGCACGCCGTCGATGTAGTCGGCCGTGCTGGCGCCCGGCTTCACGCCCGGGATGAACCCGCCCTGCTTCTTCAGGTTCTCCGCCAGGTCGACCGAGTTGAAGATGATCGACGTGTAGAAGTAGCTGAACAGCAGGATCAGCACCCCGAACGTGAGGTCGTACGGCAGGTCGCCGGGCTGGAAGAAGCTGGCGACCTCGGTCAGCACCGGGTTCTTGGTGAAGCTGGCGATCGTGCCCGGGACGATGATGATCGTCTGGGCAAAGATGATCGGCATCACGCCGGCCGTGATGAGCCGGATCGGGATGAAGGTCTTCTGGCCCTCGCGGATCCGGCCCCGGCCCATGACCTTGCGCGGAATCTGGATCGGAATCCGCCGCGCGGCGATCGTCATGCCGACCACCGCCGCGATCACCGCCACCAGGATGACCAGGAAGCAACAGCACGCCCGGGCGCGCTCACCACCCCGCTCTTGATGAACTGGAGCAGCTGCGATGGCGCCGGGCCAGAGCCGCTCGAGAATCGAGAAGGTGATGAGCAGGCTCATCCCGTTGCCGATGCCGCGCTCGGTGATCTGCTCGCCCAGCCACATGACGAAGATCGCGCCGGTCGTGAGCGTCACGACCATGATGAGCCGCGAGGCGAAGCCCGGGTTGGCGATCGCGCCGGGAATCGACTCGGTGAACAGCGCGAAGGTGTAGGCCTGCGACAGCGCGATGAACACGGTGAGATACCGGGTCCACTGGGTGATCTTCTTCTTGCCCTCCTCGTCCTTCTGCATCTTGCCGATCGACGGCGCGACGCCGCCGGCCAGCTGGAAGATGATCGAGGCCGAGATGTACGGCATGATGCCGAGCGCGAAGACCGTGGCCCGGGAGAGGCCGCCGCCCAGGGCGTCGTACAGTCCGAAGAACCCGGCCGCGGCGGAGTTCCGGATGAAGTCGGCCAGCGCGGTGACGTTGACGCCCGGCGCGGCGATGTGGGCGCCGACCCGGTAGATCACGAGCGCGAGCAGCGTGAAGAGCAGCTTCCGCTTCAGCTCGTCGTCGATGGCCAGGCTGGGGACGCGCGGTGCGGTCACTTACGCTCTCGATCTTGCCGCCGGCCGCCTCGATCTTCGCGCGCGCCGACGCGGAAAGGGACACGCCACGAACGGTATAGGCCCGGTCGGCGTCACCGGTGCCCAGGAGCTTCACGGGAGCGTCGGGCTTGCCGATGAGACCCGCGGAGTACAGCGTCTCCGGGCTCACGTCGGTCGCGCTCACCTTCTTGAGCTGCGACAGGTTCACGACCTGGGCCTCGACCCGGAACGGGTTGGTGAACCCGCGCTTGGGCAGCCGCCGGTACATCGGCATCTGGCCGCCCTCGAAGCCGGGGTTGGTGCCCGCCGCCGGTCCGCGCCTTGTGCCCCTTGTGACCCTTGCCCGACGTCTTGCCGAGCCCCGAGCCCGGACCGCGCCCGACCCGCTTGCGGGTCTGGTGCGAGCCCCGGGCGGGCTTCAGGTTCGACAGGGTGATCGTCTTCTCGGCCATGCCTACTTCTCCTCAGCCGGCGTCACCTCGACGAGGTGCCGCACCTTGTACAGCATGCCGCGGACGGATGCCGTGTTCGTGACCTGCACCGTCTGCTGGTGGTGCCGGAGACCGAGCGCGCGCAGCGTCCGGCGCATCGTCTCCGGGTGCCCGATCTCCGAGCGGATCTGCTTCACCGCCAGGGTGGCCGCGTCCTGCTCGCTCGGAACCGTGGCGGCGTGATATCGGGGCCCTGCCGGCCCACGACGGGATTGCGGCCCATGTCAGCCCTCCTGCCGGGGCTTGTAGGCGATCTGGTCGAGCTCGACGCCGCGCTCGCGCGCGATCTGGCGGACGCACACCAGCTGGCTCAGCCCGTCCATCGTGGCGCGCACCATGTTGTGCGGGTTGGTCGAGCCGAGGCTCTTGGTCAGGATGTCGGTGATGCCGGCGCACTCGAGCACCGCGCGCACCGGGCCGCCGGCGATGACGCCGGTACCGGTGGCGGCGGGCTTGAGCAGCACCCGCCCGGCGCCGTGCTGGCCGATGACCTCGTGCGGAATGGTCGAGCCGGTCTTGGGCAGCTCGACCATGGAGCGCTTGGCGGCCTCGACCGCCTTCCGCACCGCCTCGGACACCTCGTTGGCCTTGCCGGTGGCGATGCCGACCTTGGTCTTGCCGTCGCCCACCGCCACGAGCGCGTTGAACGAGAACCGCCGGCCGCCCTTCACCACCTTGGCCACCCGGTTGATGGCGATGACGTTCTCGACGTGGTCGCTCTGGTGATCGCGGTCGCCCCGGTCCCGGCGCGGGCCGCCCCGGCCGCCCCGCTCGCCGCCGCCACCCCCGCCCCGGCCGCCCCGGCCGCGCGGGCGGTCGGTGCCGGCCGGGCGCTCGGGCGCGGCGGTCGCGGTCGCCGCGGGCGGCGTGTCGGCCGCCGGCGGCGAGGTGCCTTCGGTGCCTGTCGTCTCGTCAGCCATTTAGAACTCCAATCCGCCTTCGCGGGCGCCGTCGGCGACGGCCTGCACGCGACCATGGTAACGGTAGCCGGCGCGGTCGAACACCACCCGGGTGACTCCGGCCGCCTTGGCCTTCTCCGCCAGCAGCTTTCCCACCGCCTTGCCGCGGGCCACCTTGCCGGCGCCCGTGACCTGGATCCCCTCGCTGGCGTCGCCCACCGCCAGCAGGGTCACGCCGAGATCGTCGTTGACGAGCTGGGCGTAGATGTGCTTGAGCGAGCGGAAGACCACCAGCCGCGGCCGCTCGGCGGTCCCGGCCACCTTCTGGCGGACCCGGAGGTGGCGGCGGTAGCGAAGCTGGCTCCGGGTCTTCGGCGCGTGAATGGTGCGCATGGCTTACTTGGCTCCTGTCTTGCCGGCCTTGCGGCGGACCTGCTCGCCCTGGTAGCGCATGCCCTTGCCCTTGTACGGCTCGGGCGGACGCACCGCGCGGAGCTCGGCGGCGACCTGGCCGACCTTTTCCTTGTCGGCGCCCTCGATCTTCACCGTGGTGTTGTTCTCGACCGAGATCTTGATGCCCTTCGGCGCCTCGTACTTGACCGGGTGCGAGTACCCGACGATGAGGTTCACGCCGTAGGGCTTGGCCTCGGCCTTGTAGCCGACGCCCTGGATCTCGAGGGTCTTGACGAACCCCTTCGAGACGCCGTCGACCATGTTCTGCACCAGCGTGCGGGTCAGCCCGTGCAGCGCCTTGTGCTTCTGGTCGTCGCTGGGCCGGGAGACCGTGAAGGTCCCGTTGGCCAGCGCGAGCTGCATCTCGGGGTGGAGCTGGCGGCGCAGCTCGCCCTTGGGCCCCTTCACCGCGACCTCGCTGCCCTTGAGGTCGAGCGTGACGCCCTTCGGGACCGTCACCGGCTTCTTGCCGATACGCGACATCGTCCGCCTCCTACCAGACGACGGCGAGGAGCTCGCCGCCCAGGTTGGCGCTCCGGGCCTCGCGATCGGTCATCAGCCCCCTGGGGGTCGAGACGATCGCCATGCCGAGGCCGTTCTTGACCCGCGGCAGCTCGCGGCACTTGACGTAGCGCCGGAGGCCGGGCGTCGAGACGCGCCGGAGCTCGCGGATGACCGGGAGCTCGTTGTGATACTTCAGGTACAACCGCAGCACGCCGTGCGCACCGTCATCGAGGATCTTGAAGTCCGCGATGTAGTGGTTGTCCCTCAGCAGCCGGGCCACCTCGGTCTTCAGCTTGCTCACCGGCATGTCGACACGCCGATGGCCCGCCGAGCAGGCGTTCCGGATGCGGGTGAGCATATCCGCGACGGGATCTGTCAGGCTCATTCCCTATGTCCCCTTACCAGCTGGCCTTGCGCACGCCCGGGATTTCCCCCTTCAAGGCGAGCTCACGGAAACAGATACGGCAGAGGCCGAACTTCCGCAGCACGGCGCGACGCGACCGCAGCGCTGGCAGCGGCGGACGCCGCGCACCTTGAACTTCGGCGTGCGCTTGGCTCTCTCGATCCAGGAAGTCTTTGCCATGTTACGCCACCCTCTGAGGTGTCTCGCCACGGAACGGCCATCCGAGCTCGCGCAGCAGCGCCATCGCCAGGTCGTCGCGCGACGTCGACGTCACGATCGTGATGTCCATCCCGTGGATCTTCTCGACCTTGTCGTAGTCGATCTCGGGGAAGATCATCTGCTCCTTGATGCCGAACGTGTAGTTCCCGCGCCCGTCGAAGCTCCGGTTCGGCAGCCCGCGGAAGTCGCGGATCCGGGGGATCGCCAGCGTGATGAAGCGGTCCAGGAACTCGTACATCCGCGCCTTGCGGAGCGTCACGGTGCAGCCGACCGGCATGCCCGCGCGGAGGCCGAAGTTGGCGATCGCCTTCTTGGCCCGGGTGATCACGGCGTGCTGCCCGGTGATCAGCCCCAGCTCCTCGACCGCGGCCTCGAGCTGCTTCGGGTTCTTGCCCGCGTCGCCCATGCCGATGTTGAGGACGACCTTCTCCAGCCGCGGCACCTGGTGCCGGTTGGGCAGGCCGAAATCCTTCTGCAGCTTGGCCCGGACCGTCTGCTCGTAGTACTCCTGCAGGCGCGGCGTGCCCTCGGCCGCCTTGGGCGCGTGGTCGACCGCGCCGGCGGGGGCCTTGTCCTTGCCCTTCCCCTTGGCGGGCGCGTCCCCGCCGCTCTTCTTCGGCGCCTTGGGCGCCTTCTCGGTGGTCTCGGCCATCGTTAGCGGTTCCTCGGGATCGGCTGATCCGACTTCACGGCGATGCGCTCGACCGTCCCGTCGTCGTCCTTGCGGCGGCGGACGCGGGTGGGCTCCCCGCTCTTGGGATCGAGCAGCATGGCCTTCGAATGGTGGATCGGCGCCGGGAACTCGACGATCCCGGCCTCCGTCGTTTGCGTCGCGCGGCGGTGCCGCTTGACGATGTTCACGCCCTCGATGGTGACCCGGCCGGTCTTGGGATGCACCCGGAGCACGCGGCCCCGCTTGCCCTTGTCGTCGCCCGAGATCACCTGCACCGTATCACCCTTGGTGATGGTGAGGCGCATCCGCACGGGCGCCTGGTGGCGCACCCGGCGGGCCTTCTTGTAGACGAGCGGCTTCATGCTACAGGACCTCCGGCGCGAGCGACACGATCTTCATGTACCGCTTCTCGCGCAGCTCGCGGGCGACGGGCCCGAAGATGCGGGTGGCCCGCGGCTCGCCGTTGTCGTTGATCAGGACGGCGGCGTTCTCGTCGAACCGGATGTAGGAGCCGTCCTTGCGCCGGGTCTCCTTGGCCGTTCGGACGATCACCGCCTTGGCCACGTCGCCCTTCTTCACCTGGCCGGTGGGGATGGCGTCCTTGATCGCCACCACCACGATGTCGCCCAGCCCGGCGTAGCGGCGCTTGCTGCCGCCCAGCACGCGGATGACGAGCGCGCGCCGGGCGCCCGAGTTGTCCGCGATCCGGAGAATCGATTCCTGTTGGACCATGGCTACTTGGCCCTTTCGACGACTTCGGTGACCCGCCAGTTGACGGTCTTCGCGAGCGGCCGCGTCTCCATGATGCGCACGGTATCGCCGGTGCGCGCGCCCGCCTCACCCTCGGGTTCCGGGCCTTCACCTTCTTGCTCCGGGTGACCTGCTTCCCGTAGACCGGGTGGGCGTAGCGGCGGACGAGCGTCACGGTGACCGTCTTGTCCATCTTGTCGCTGGTCACGACGCCCGTGCGCTGCTTCCGGCGGGCGCGATCCGCGGTCTGGGTCTCTTGCTCAGCCATTGGCCTTCTCCCGCAGGATCGTGTGCAGCCGCGCGATGTCGCGCCGCAGATCGCGAAAGCGCATCGGATTCTCGATCGACTCGGTGGCGGACCGGAAGCGCAGGTTGAAGCGCTCGGTGACGAGCTCCCCCAGCTTGGCCTTCAGGTCGTCCACCGACAGCTCCCGGATTTCGTTGGCCTTCATCGCTCAGCTCTCCTCGCGCTTCACGAAGCGCGTCCGGACCGGCAGCTTGGCCTGGGCCAGCGCCAGCGCCTTCTTGGCGAGATCCTCGCTGATCCCCTCGATCTCGAACATGATCCGGCCCGGCTTGACCACGGCCACCCAGCCCTCGGGGTTGCCCTTGCCCTTCCCCATGCGGGTCTCGGCCGGCTTCTTGGTGATCGGCTTGTCCGGGAAGATCCGGATCCACACCTTGCCGCCCCGCTTCATCTCGCGGGTCATCGCCACGCGCGAGGCCTCGATCTGCCGGTTGGTGACCCAGCCCGGCTCCAGGCTCATCAGCCCGAACTCGCCGAACGCCACCGTGTTGCCCCGCGTGGCGATGCCCTTGGTCCGGCCCTTGAACGTCTTGCGGAACTTGATTCGCTTCGGCGCGAGCATCGGCCTCAGGCCCCCGTGCTGTAGGTGCGGCCGGAGACGTCCTCGATCACCTCGCCCTTGAAGATCCAGACCTTGATGCCGATGGTGCCGTAGGTCGTCTTCGCGGTGCTGGTGGCGTAGTCGATGTCCGCCCGCAACGTGTGCAGGGGCACCCGCCCCTCGTGATAGCCTTCCGTCCGCGCGATCTCGGCGCCGCCGAGCCGGCCTGCCGCGCGGACCTTGATGCCCTGGGCCCCCATCCGCATGGCGCTCTGGACCGCGCGCTTCATGGCGCGGCGGAACGAGATCCGCTGCGTGAGCTGGTGGGCGATGTTGTCGCCGACCAGCTGGGCCGAGAGCTCCGGCCGCTTGATCTCTTCGACGTTGATGGCCGCTTCCTTGCCGGTCAGCTGGGCCAGCTCGTCGCGGAGCTTGTCCACTTCGGCGCCGCGCTTGCCGATGACCACGCCCGGCCGCCCGGTATGCACCGTGATGGTGACCTTGCCCGGACGCCGCTCGATGTCGATCTGCGCGATGGCGGCATGCCCCAGCCGGGTCTTCAGATACTTCCGGATCAGCTCGTCTTCCTTGAGCAGCGCCGGCATCTCCTTGGTGGCGAACCACCGCGAGGACTACTGCTTGACGATGCCGAGCCGGAGCCCGATCGGATGCGTCTTCTGTCCCATTACTCGTTCTCCCTGGTCTCCACGTGGATCTCCACGTGGCTCGTGCGCTTCCGGATCGGGGTCGCGCGGCCCTGCGCCGCGGCGGTGAAGCGCTTGAGCGGCTGGCCGCCGTTGACGATCGCCTTGCTCACGACCAGGGCGTCCGGATCGAAGCGCTCGTTGTCCTTGAGCGCCTTCTGCTCCGCGTTCGCCACCGCCGACTTCAGCGTCTTGGCGATCTGCTTGGCCGCCAGCTTCTTATTGAACTTGAGGATCGCGTACGCCTCGTTCACGTCCTTGCCGCGAATGAGGTCGATCACGAGCCGCATCTTCCGGGGCGACTGGCGCACCAGCCGCTGAATCGCATGGCCGCTCATGGTTACTCCGGCTTCGCCTTCTTGTCCGCCACGATCTTGCCGCTGTGCCCGCGGAACAGCCGGGTCGGCGCGAACTCGCCGAGCTTGTGCCCCACCATGTTCTCGGTGACGTACACCGGGACGAACTTGTTCCCGTTGTGCACCGCGAACGTGTGGCCCACGAACTCGGGCAGGATGGTGCTCGCGCGGCTCCACGTCTTCACCACGCGCTTCTCGTTCTTGCTGTTGAGGACCGCGACCTTCGTGGCCAGCGCTTCCTGGACGAAGGGGCCCTTCTTCACGCTGCGCGCCATTACTGAGTCGCCTTCCCGCGCTTCCGACCGCGCACGATGAGCTTGGTGGACTGCTTCTTCCGGTGCCGGGTCTTCCGGCCTTCCGGCTTGCCCCAGGGGCTCGTCGGCGGACGGCCGCCCGAGCTCTTGCCCTCACCGCCGCCCAACGGGTGGTCCACCGGATTCATGGCCACGCCGCGGACCTTGGGCCGCTTGCCGAGCCAGCGGCTCTTGCCGGCCTTGCCGACCGAGAGCAGCTCGTGCTCCGAGTTGCCGACCTCGCCGATCGTCGCCAGGCAGCGCCCGTGCACCAGCCGCATCTCCGTCGACCGGAGCCGCAGGGTGACGTACTCGCCTTCCTTGGCCACGACCTGGGCGCTCGAGCCGGCCGTCCGGGCGAGCTGTCCGCCCTTCCCGATCTTGAGCTCGACGTTGTGCACCGTCGTCCCGAGCGGGACCTCGCTCAGCGGCAGCGCGTTGCCCGTCCGGCTGTCCGAGCCCGGCCCCGAGACCACGACGTCGCCCTGGTGCAGCCCCTTGGGATGCAGGATGTAGCGCTTCTCGCCGTCGGCGTACACGATCAGAGCGATGCGGGCGCTCCGGTTGGGATCGTACTCGATCTCGCTGACCTTGCCCGGGATCCCGAACTTGTTCCGCTTGAAGTCGATCTTCCGGTACTGGCGCTTGTGCCCGCCGCCCCGGTGGCGCGAGGTCAGGTGGCCCTGGTTGTTCCGCCCGCCCGACTTCTTGAGCGGCTCGAGCAGGGACTTCTCGGGCTCCGCGCGGGTGATCTCGTCGAACCCGCTGACCGACTTGAAGCGCGTGGCGGCCGTCATCGGCCGGAATTGACGGATGCTCATCTCAGCCCTCGAACACGGCGATCGAGTCGCCGTCCTTGAGCGTGACGATGGCCTTCTTCCAGCGCGGCGTCGTCCCGCGGGTGCGGCCGCGGGTGACCGAGTGGCGGCGCATCTGCATGGTGCGGACGGCCGTGGCGGTGACTCCGAACAGCTTCTGGAGCGCGTCGCGGATCTGGTGCTTGTTCGCCAGGGGGTGCACCTCGAAGGTGTACACCTTGGACGTCTGGTAGGCGGCCGAGCTCTTCTCGGTCACCACCGGACGGACGATGATCTCGTGCAGCGCGGGCATTACTTGTCCCCCTTCTTCTTCTTCGGCTTGGGCGCCGCCTTCTTCTTGGCGGGCTTGCCGGCGGCCTTCTTGGCGGCCTTGGCGGTGCTCTTCTTGGCGGCCTTGGCCTTGGTGGCGGACTTCTTGGCCGCCTTGGCCTCGGTCTTCTTGGCGGTCTTGGCGGTCTTGGCCGCCTTCCCCGCCGAGCGCTTGGGCGCCTTGGGGCTGACCGGCGCCTCGGGCTCATCCGCCAGCGGCTCCGGCAGCACGCCGGTGAGGGCGCCCTCCTCCACCACCACCGCCTCCGCCCAGAGGACGTCGTAGGCCGACGCCTCGGGGTACGGCATCACGTCCACCGTCGGGAGGTTCCGGCCGCTCAGGTAGACGGCCTCGTTGGCCGTGGCCGTGAGCAGGAGGACCTTGCGGCCGTCGAGCCCGAGGCTCGCCAGCAGGCCGGCGAGCTGCGCCGTCTTGGGGCGGCGGAAGGCGAACCGCTCGACCACGTGGAGCGCGCCCTCGCGCGCCCGGGCGTTGAGCGCGCTCTTCCGGGCGAGCTGCTTCACCTTCCGCGGGATGTCCGTGCGGTAGTCGCGCGGGATCGGGCCGAAGACGACGCCGCCGCCGCGCCAGTGCGGGGCGCGGGTCGAGCCCTGCCGCGCGCGGCCGGTGCCCTTCTGCTTCCAGGGCTTCTGGTTGCCGCCCGAGACGAAGCTCCGGGTCTTGGTCTTGGCGGTGCCCTGACGCTGGTTGTTCAGGTACACCTTGACCGCCTGGTGCAGCACCGGCTCGTTCACGGTGCCGTCGAAGAAATCCTCCGGCAGCGCGAACGCGCTGTCGCGCTTGCCGCCGGCCTGGGTGTAGTACTGAGCCTCAATCATGGCGGCTCCGGCCTCCCTGCTTGGCCACGGTGACGATCCCGTTCTTGGCGCCGGGAATGGCGCCGCGGACGAACAGGAGATTGCGCTCGGTATCCACCTTGACCACGGTGAGACCCAGCTCGGTGTGCCGCTCGGCGCCCATGTGCCCCGGCATCCGCTTGCCCTTGATCACGCGCGACGGGTCGGTGCCCGGGCTGATCGAGCCCGGCTTCCGATGGCGCGTGTTGCCATGGCTCGCCGGACCGCCGCCGAAGCCGTAGCGGTGCACGACGCCCTGGAACCCGCGGCCCTTGGTGGTGCCGGTGACCTTGACCCGCTCGCCGGCGGCGAAGATGTCCACCTTGATCTCGGCTCCCGGCGCCGGCGCCTCGCCGTTCAGGCCGAAGACCCGGAGGACCTGCGGCGCCGCGTCGAGCCCGGCCTTCTTGGCGTGGCCCAGCTCCGCCTTGGTGGTCCGCTGCGCCCGGCGGGCGCCGAAGCCGAGCTGCACGGCGTCCTCGCGGACCTGCACGACACGGCAGGGACCCGCCTCGATCACCGTCACCGGCACCGCGGTGCCGTCTTCCGCGAACACCCGGGTCATCCCGAGCTTGCGGCCGATCAGTCCAGTCGTCATGGCTATTCGACCTTGATCTCGACGTCGACGCCCGCCGGGAGATCGAGCTTCGTCAGCGCGTCCATCGTCTGCGGACGCGAGTCGTTGATGTCCAGCAGCCGCTTGTGCGTGCGGAGCTCGAACTGCTCACGGCTCTTCTTGTCGACGTGCGGGCTGCGGAGCACGGTCCACCGCTCGGTCTTGACCGGGAGGGGGATGGGACCCGAGACCTGCGCGCCGGTCTTCTCGGCGGTGCGCACGATGTCCGCCGCGGCCTGGTCCAGCACGACGTGGTCGAAGGCCTTCAGGCGAATGCGAATGCGTTGAGCCATGTCAGTCCTCTCAGACCTACTTCAGGATCTTGGTGACGACGCCGGCACCCACGGTCCGGCCGCCCTCGCGGATCGCGAAGCGCAGCCCGTCGTCCATCGCGATCGGCGTGATCAGCTCGATCGTCATCTGGATGTTGTCCCCCGGCATCACCATCTCCACCCCCGCCGGCAGCTCCACCGACCCCGTCACGTCCGTCGTCCGGAAGTAGAACTGCGGCCGGTACCCCTTGAAGAACGGCGTGTGCCGCCCCCCCTCTTCCTTCGTCAGCACGTACACCTCGGCCTCGAAGTGCGTGTGCGGCGTGATGCTCCCCGCCTTCGCCAGCACCATCCCCCGCTCGATCTCGTGCTTCTCCACGCCCCGCAGCAGCAGGCCCACGTTGTCCCCCGCCTGCCCCTCGTCCAGCAGCTTCCGGAACATCTCGACGCCCGTCACCACCGTCTTCTTGGCGCTGTTGAACCCCACCACCGCCACTTCCTCCCCCACCTTCACCACCCCGCGCTCGATCCGCCCCGTCGCCACCGTCCCCCGGCCCGTGATCGAGAACACGTCCTCCACCGGCATCAGGAACGGCTTGTCCGTCTCCCGCACCGGCTGCGGAATGAACGTGTCCAGCGCGTCGTACAGCTCGTCCATCTTGGCCAGCCACTCCGGCTGCCCCGCGATCGCCCCCGTGGCCGAGCCCCGGATCACCGGCGTGTCGTCCCCCGGGAACTCGTACGCGCTCAGCAGCTCGCGCACCTCCAGCTCCACCAGGTCCAGCAGCTCCGCGTCGTCCACCAGGTCGCACTTGTTCAGGAACACCAGCACCGACGGCACGTTCACCTGGCGGGCCAGCAGGATGTGCTCCCGCGTCTGCGGCATCGGCCCGTCCGTGGCACTCACCACCAGGATCGCCCCGTCCATCTGCGCCGCCCCCGTGATCATGTTCTTCACGTAGTCGGCGTGCCCCGGGCAGTCCACGTGCGCGTAGTGCCGCTTCGAGGTCTCGTACTCCACGTGGCTGGTCGCGATCGTCAGGATCTTGGTCGCGTCCCGCCGGCCCTGCGACTCGCTCGCCTTCGCCACCTCGTCGTACGGGATGTACTTCGTCCCCCACCCCTTGTCCGCCGACACCTTCGTCAGCGCGGCCGTCAGCGTCGTCTTCCCGTGGTCCACGTGCCCGATCGTCCCGACGTTCACGTGCGGCTTCGTGCGCTCGAATTTGGCCTTGGCCATGTGCGGTGTCCCGTGTGCGTTTGAGTGCGTTGTCGGCGGCCCGACCGCCTACTTCTGCGCCTTCGTGATGATCTGCTCCGCGATGTTCTTCGGCACTTCCTCGTAGTGGTCGAACTGCATCGTGTACACCGCGCGCCCCTGCGTCATGCTCCGGAGCGTGGTCGAGTACCCGAACATCTCGGCCAGCGGCACATCGGCCGCGACGACCTGCGCCTCGCCGCGCTGGGTCATGCCGCCGATCTTGCCGCGGCGGCTGGAGAGGTCGCCGATCACGTCGCCGAGGAAGTCGGACGGCGTCACCACCTCGACCTCCATGACCGGCTCGAGCAGGATGGCGCCGGCCTGCCGGCAGCCTTCCTTGATGGCCATCGACCCGGCGATCTTGAACGCCATCTCGGAGCTGTCCACGTCGTGGTAGCTGCCGTAGATCAGCGTCGGCCTTCACGTCGACCATCGGATAGCCGGCGAGCACGCCGTTGTCGAGCGCCTCGCGGATCCCGGCCTCGACCGGCTTGATGAACTCCTTCGGGATCACGCCGCCGACGATCTTGTCCTCGAAGACGAAGCCCGCGCCCGGCTCGGCCGGCTCGACGTCGATGCACGACGTGCCCGTACTGGCCCTTGCCACCGCGTCTGCCGGATGAACTTCCCTTCGATGTCCTTGACCTTGCTTGCGGATGGTCTCGCGGAAGGCGACCTGCGGCTTGCCGACGTTGGCCTCGACCTTGAACTCGCGCTTCATGCGGTCGACGAGGATCTCGAGGTGCAGCTCGCCCATGCCGGCGATGATCGTCTGGCCGGTCTCCGCGTCGGAGCGCACCCGGAAGGTCGGGTCCTCCTCCTGGAGCTTCTGCAGCGCGATCGCCAGCTTGTCCTGGTCGGCCTTGGTCTTCGGCTCGATGGCGACGTCGATGACCGGGTTCGGGAACTTCATCGCCTCGAGGATGATCGGCTTGTCCTCGTCGCACAGCGTGTCCCCGGTGCGGGTGTCCTTGAGGCCGATGGCCGCGCCGATGTCGCCGGCGAGCACCTCTTCGATCTCCTCCCGCTTGTTGGCGTGCATCTGCAGCAGGCGGCGCGACCCGCTCCCGCTTGTCCTTGGTGCTGTTGTACACGTAGCTACCCGCTCTTGAGCGAGCCCGAGTACACGCGGAAGAAGGTCAGCCGGCCGACGTAGGGGTCGGTGGCGATCTTGAACGCGAGCGCGCTGAACGGCTCGTTGTCCCTGGCGGCAGCGCTCGGCGATGGTCTCGTCGTGCTGCGGCAGGTGGCCCTTGATGGGCGGGACGTCCTCGGGGCTCGGCAGGTAGTCGATGACCGCGTCGAGCAGGGCCTGCACGCCCTTGTTCTTGAACGAGGCGCCGCACAGCACGGGCACGATGGCGCCCGAGGTGGTGGCCTTCCGGATGGCGCGCTGGATCTCCTCGAACGACAGCTCGTCGCCGGCGAGGTACTTCTCGAGCAGCTCCTCGTCGTGCTCCACCGCCGCCTCGATGACCTCGTGGCGCGCCGCTTCGACCCGCTCGCGGTACACCTCGGGCACCGGCATCTCGGTGAACGTCTTGCCGAGGCTCTCGTCGTCGAAGATGAACTCGACCCGGCGGAGCACGTCGATGTGGCCGGTGAACATCTCGCCCGAGCCCACGGGCAGCTGGAGCGGATAGGCCTTCTTGGTGAGCCGGTCCCGGATCATGGCGAGGCAGCGGTCGAAGTCCGCGCCCACCCGGTCCATCTTGTTCGCGAAGATGATGCGGGGAACGCCGTAGCGATCGGCCTGGCGCCAGACGGTCTCGGTCTGCGGCTCGACGCCGGCGACCGAATCGAGCAGGGTCACGGCGCCGTCGAGCACGCGGAGCGAGCGCTCCACCTCGACGGTGAAGTCCACGTGGCCCGGCGTGTCGATGATGTTGATGCGGTACTGGATGCCGTTGCGCAGCCAGAAGCAGGTCGTGGCCGCGGACGTGATGGTGATGCCGCGCTCCTGCTCCTGCTCCATCCAGTCCATCGTGGCCGCGCCCTCGTGCACTTCACCGATCTTGTAGTTCTTGCCGGTGTAGTAGAGGATGCGCTCGGTGGTAGTCGTCTTCCCGGCATCGATGTGGGCCATGATGCCGATGTTGCGATACCGGTCGAGCGTAGTTTGACGAGCCATAGCCGATTCGTGTCCAGTCGCGTTCAGCGAAAACCGCCAACAAAGCCGCTAACGAAAAAGCGGGGCGACCGACCCGGAGGCGCCGTCGGCCGGCGTTCCGGTGGTATCGCTCCGCGCACATCCGGGTTTGGTACCCAGGATGAGGGGTCCTGTGGATCCCCACGCGTTGTCTTCGGAGGACCAGAGGTGGCGGCCCGAAGGCGTCACGTGATCCGATGTGTGCGTGGCTGCCGCAAAACCGCCAAGCCAAGCAAAAGTAACGGCTTGGGCTTCCCTGTCAACCCCGGACCGAACCCGGCTCAGGCGGGTCGGCCGGGCCTCCGCTGCGTGCAGCCCATCGTGGGACTCGGATGGGACACGGACGCCACGGGGGCCGTGGCGCGGATCGTGATAAACGCCACGATCGCCCCTGCCAGGCACAGTCCCGCGCTGATTCGAAGCGCCACACCCACGCCTCCGGCGAGCGCCATCCCCCGCAGCTCGGTCACCGTGCCCAGCCCGGCCGCCAGCGGCAGCACGGCGGTCCCGAGCAAGCCTGCCAGCCTCGCGGTCGCGTTGTTGACCGCCGACCCGACGCCGGCCCGTTCCTCCGGCACCGCACCCATCACGGCGGCCGTGAGCGGAGCGACCAGGGTGGCGAGCCCCACGCCAAACACGGCCAGGCCGGGCAGCAACCCCGCGAGGTACGCTGTCCCGGGACCCGCACTCGACAGCAGCAGCAGGCCGCCGGCCGTCAGGATTGCCCCGGCCGTCATGGGCAGTCGGGCGCCCACCCGGGCGCTCCATCGTCCCGCGATCGGGGAGATCAGGAGCATGAGCAGGTTGAGCGGCATGAGGGCGGCCCCGGATTGTAGCGCACTGTACCCCAGGGCGTCCTGCAGCATGAGAACGAAGAGGAAGAAGAAGACGCCAAGGGCCGCGTACACCAGGAGGGTGACCAGGTTGGCGCCCGCGAACTGACGCGAGCGGAAGAGATCCAGCGGGAGCAGCGGGTCGCGCACCCGGTGCTCGACTAGCAGGAACCCGCCGATCAGGGCCAGACCGGCTCCCCCGGCCGCGAGCGCCTCGGTCCGGCCGAGGCCCGATCCCGCCACCAGCGCCGCCGTGACTCCCGCGAGTCCCGCGGTGACCAGTCCCGCCCCTGCATAGTCGACCCGGCCGGAGCCGGTCGGCTCGTCGCCGGGCATCCTCCGGGCGGCGATCCACGCCGCCGCCAGGGCGAACGGCACCACGCACGCGAACACCCAGCGCCACGAGAGCGCGTCCGCCAGCCAGCCGCCCAGTAGGGGCCCGAGCGCCGTCGAGATGCCGGACCAGCCGGCCCACTGACCGATCGCGGCGCCGCGGTCCTCCTCAATGAACAGGCTGTCGAGGATGGCAAGGCTGTTGGGGACCAGCAGGGCACCGAAGATTCCCTGCAGCGCGCGGCACAGGACGAGGGTTCCAAAGTCCGGGGCGAGGATGCAGAGGGCGGACGCGAACGCGAACCCGAGGAGGCCGAGGACGAACACCCGGCGCCGGCCATAGCGGTCGCCCAGCGACCCCCCCAGCAGGATCAGCGCGCTGAGCGGCAGCAGATAAGCGTTGACCAGCCACTGCAGGCCCGTGAGGCCGAGCTCGAAATCGCGTCCGATGGCCGGCAGCGCCACCGTCATGACCGTGCTCTCGAGAAAGACGGCGCCCGAGCCCAGCACCGTCGACGCGACGGCCCAGCGACCCGCGGTCGAGCGCAGGCGCAGCGGCGCACCCGTCACCCGCTCCCCCCTATGGCCCCGCGCCGGCTCCGCGTCATGGTCGCGCCCTCGCTCGTGCGTCGGACGAAACCATAAACGCAAACGGCGGGCGCCACCATCGAGCGCCCGCCGTTTCGATGCGATCCTGCGTTCGACCTACCAGCGATAGTGCGCGAACGCCCGGTTGGCCTCGGCCATCCGGTGGGTGTCTTCCTTCTTCTTGATGGTGTTCCCCTCGCCCTTGGACGCGAGGATCAGCTCGGCGGCCAGCCGCTCGGCCATCGTCTTCTCCGTGCGTGCACGCGAGAACGAGATGATCCAGCGCATGGCCAGGGCGGTCCGGCGATCGGGCCGCACCTCGACCGGCACCTGGAGCGAGGCACCGCCGACGCGGCGGCTCTTCACCTCGAGCGTGGGCTTGGCGTTGTTGACGGCCTGCTTGAAGACCGACACGCCCGGCTGGCCCGTCCGCTCCTCGATCATGTCCATCGCGGAGTAGAAGATGCCCTCGGCGACGCTCTTCTTCCCCTCGAACATCAGGTTGTTGACGAACTTGGAGACCGTCTGGCTGTCGTAGCGCGGATCGGGCGGCACGGGGCGCTTGACCGCCTTGTTACGCCGGCTCACTTCTTACCTCCCTTGGCGGCAGCAGCGGGCGCGGCCGCGGAGCCGGCGGCCTTCGGCCGCTTGGCGCCGTACTTGGACCGGCTCTTCCGCCGGTCGTTGACGCCGGCCGAGTCGAGCGTGCCGCGCACGATGTGATAGCGAACGCCCGGCAGGTCCTTCACGCGGCCGCCGCGGATGAGCACGATCGAGTGCTCCTGCAGGTTGTGCCCCTCGCCCGGGATGTAGGCCGTGACCTCGAACCCGTTGGTGAGCCGCACACGGGCCACCTTCCGGAGCGCCGAGTTCGGCTTCTTCGGGGTGGTGGTGTACACGCGCGTGCAGACGCCGCGCTTCTGCGGATTCGATCTTGAGCGCCGGCGCCTTGTCCTTGGCGACGACGTCTTTCCGGCCCTGCCGGATGAGCTGATTGATGGTCGGCATAACCCTGCGAGCTTGAGATCACGAATGCCCCCAAACGGGGGTAGACCGGCAAATGTAGAGGCGGTCCCGGGTTAGGTCAAGGCGCGGCTCGCGGTTGCAGGGCTCACTCGCATCGTCGACCCCGAGGACACGCTGTCCCGCACGCGAACCGGCTGACAACGGCCCGATCTGTCCCGCTTTTTGCCGCCCGCCCCGGCTTTTTGACAGGCCGCGTGTTCAGAACCCCAGCCGCCACTTTCGCTTACCCCTGACGGGGAAGCGGCCCCCATCTTGCCCCCTTCAGTCTCCGCCGATCCCTCCCGGCGTGCCACCCCGTTCCGGAGTCCTCGTGAAGCTCGCCCGCACCGTCAGTCTGGTCCTCGCTGCCGCCTTCGCCGGCGCCGCTCCGGCGGCCGCCCAGCGAACCGACTACGCGGGCCGGCCGTTCGGCGAGGTCACCAAGAACAGCGAGGTCGGCACCGGCATCTTCACGATCTACTTCAAGCACGACAGCATCTTCCTCTCGCTCACCCCGCGCCAGCTCGACCGCGACTATCTGCTGGTCACCCAGATCTCCCAGGGCATCGGTGAGCTGGGCCTCGACGGCGGCTCCTCGATCCGATCGGACCTGGTCCGCTTTCATCGCGAAGGAGACCGGGTCGAGCTGTGGGTGGTGAATCCTCGCATGGCCGCCGCGCCCGGCACGCCGATGGCGCGCACCGTGGCCTACTCGTTCGGGCATTCGATCGCCCAGTCGTTCCCCATCGCCGCGGAGCGCTACGGCAGCGAGATCCTGATCAATGTCGCGCCCTTCTTCGTCTCGGACTGGGCCGACGTGGGCACGGTGTTCCAGACCGCCCTCACGCAGCGGAAGCTGAGCGGCACCGTCTCGTTCGACGAGCGGCGCTCGACGCTCCAATCGCTCCGCCTCTTCGGGGCCAATCTCGAAGCCGAGGTCCGTCTCACCTTTCAGACCCCGCGCAACCTCGGCCTCGAGACGGTGCCCGACTACCGCTCGATTCCGATCGGCATCCACTACTCCCTGGTCGAGCTGCCTGCCACGCCCATGCGCCCGCGCCTGGCCGACGACCGGGTGGGCTACTTCGTCTCCGCCACCAAGGACTTCTCGCGCGACACCGCCGAGAGCTTCTTCGTCCGCTACGTGAACCGGTGGCGGCTCGAGAAGAAGAATCCGGGCGCCATGCTGAGCGAGCCGGTGCAGCCGATCACGTACTACATCGACCACACGGTGCCGATCGAGTGGCGCCCCTTCGTGCGGGCGGGCCTCCTGGAGTGGAACCGCGCCTTCGAGGACGCCGGCTTCCGCGACGCGATTCGCGTGATCGACGCCCCGGACGACAGCGCGTGGACCGCGGCTGACGCCCGCTATTCGACCGTCCGGTGGACCGCCAACAACGGCGCGGTCTACGCCATCGGCCCGACCAACGTCGATCCCCGGACCGGAGAGATTCTCAACGCCGACATCCTGATCTCCGCCGCGTGGATTCAGCGCTGGCGGGGGCAGTCGGGCCAGTACGTGGCGCCGGTGGCCGCCATGCAGGCGGTGCTGCAGGAAGACTCGCTCGCGCAGGCGGGCGGCGCTGAATCGCGCTTCTGCCGGTATGGCGACGGGATGACCCGCAGCGGTGCGCTGGCGAGCGCGGTGATGGCGGCCCGCGGCGAGATCCCGGCCGGCGGCGAGGCGTCCCGCGTGTACGTGGGCCAGGCGCTCAAGGCCCTGGTGATGCACGAGGTGGGGCACACCCTCGGCCTGCGCCACAATTTCCGGGGCTCGGCCGGCGCCAACGCGGCGCAGCTGGCCAACCGGAGCTGGACCGCGTCGCATGGCCTGGGCGTCTCGGTGATGGACTATAGCCCGCCCGCTCTGGCGCTCGACCCCGCGCGTCAGGGCGACTACTATGCCCCGACCATCGGAAGCTATGATCGCTGGGCGATCACGTACGGCTACGCGGACGTCGTGACCGGGCCGCTCGCCTCCGCCGCCAAGGGTGGCGGCGCGAGCGCGGAGCAGTGGACCCCCGACATCGAGATCAACGGGCTCCGGGCCATCGCCTCCCAGGCGGCGGATCCGGCGCACCTGTACGGCACCGACGAGGACGCCGGGTTCGGCGGCTTCGGCCTCGATCCCACCGTCAGCCGCTACGATCAGACCGACGATCCGCTGGGTTGGGCGCGCGGGCGCGTCGCGCTCATCGACGGACTCTTCGACTCGCTCGAGACGCGGGTCGTGGCGCCCGGGCAGAGCTATGGCCGCCTGCGGACCGCCTTCACCGACCTCCTGAACGATCGCTGGTATGCCCTGCTGGTGACGACGAAGTATCTGGGTGGCGCCACCACCGCGCGCGATCACCGCGGCGACCCCGGCGCGCGACCGGCCGTGGTGAACGTCCCGGCGGGTCAGCAGCGCGCCGCGCTCGCGTTCCTGACCGAGGCGGGCTTCGGCGAGCGGGCCTACCGCTTCTCGCCCGATCTGCTCAGCCGGCTGGGGGCGGAACGCTGGATGCACTGGGGGGCGTCACCCGGCGCGGATGGGCGGCTCGACTTCCCGCTCCACGACTGGGCGCTGACCCAGCAGGGCTCGCTCCTCGGCCAGCTGCTCGACCCGACGGTGCTCGCCCGGATTCGCGACGCCGAGCTCCGCGCCGCGCCGGCCCAGCCGACGATGGGACTGCCCGAGCTGTTCGCCTCGCTCACCTCGACGATCTGGACCGAGGTCGGGGCCGGCGCGCGCGCCCGCCCCATCCGGCCGCGCGACGTCACGTCCGTGCGCCGCGATGTGCAGCGCCTGTATCTGAACCTGCTGATCCAGATGGCCGTGAGCCCCGCCCCGGGCACGCCCGAGGATGCCCGCGCGGTAGCGCGGGTGACGCTGGCGAGCCTCGGCGCCGACCTGGACCGCGCGCTGGCAGTGCCGCGGCCGGAGCTCGGCGCCTACACTCGCGCCCACCTGAGCGAGGCGCGTGACCGCATTCACCGGGCGCTCGACGCCCAGATGATCCAGACCACCATCTCGAGGTAGCGGGGCATGCTGCACATCCTTCTTCCGACCGACCCGTCCCCGCTCGCCCAGGCCGCCGTCTACATGGGAGGCTTGCTCGCCGGCTACCTCTTGCTCACGCAGCCCGAGGAATGGGAGTGGGTGCGCGAGACGGTCCGGGACGTATGGCAAAGGCGGCCCCGGAAGTAGAGCCGCCGCCTCCGACCGGCCCCGTTACTCTTCCGGGATGCCGGCCGCCACCTCTCCCCTCGTCCTCCGCCAGCTCCGCAAGTCCTACGGCGACGTCGTCGCGGTCGACGGCCTCGATCTCGAGATCCGCCCAGGCGAATGCTTCGGCCTCCTGGGCCCCAACGGCGCCGGCAAGACCACGACCATCGAGATCTGCGAGGGCCTCACCGAGCCCGACGCCGGAGAGGTTGTCATCCTCGGCCGCCGCTGGGGCGCCGACGACCGCGAGCTGCGCGAGCTGCTCGGCATCTCCCTCCAGGAGACGCAGTTCGCCGAGAAGCTCACGGTCGCGGAGACGGTGCGGCTGTTCCGGAGCTTCTACCCGCACGGTCCTGAGTTCCACGAGGTCATCGCCCTGGTGCAGCTGGGCGAGAAGGCCGGCGCCCGCGTCGGTCAGCTCTCGGGCGGCCAGCGGCAGCGCCTCGCCCTGGCCTGCGCGCTGGTCGGCGACCCCGAGTTGCTCTTCCTGGACGAGCCCACCACCGGCCTCGACCCGCAGTCCCGGCGCCAGCTCTGGGAGCTGATCGAGCGCTTCCGCGCGGGCGGCCGATCGATCCTGCTCACGACCCACTACATGGAAGAGGCCGAGCGGCTGTGCGACCGCGTCGCCATCGTGGATCACGGCAAGGTGATCGCGCTGGGGACGCCCCGCGAGCTGATCGCCTCGCCTGGGCGCGGAGCACGTGCTGGAGTTCGCGGTCACTGGAGGGCCGCGGCTCGATGACCGCCGCGATCGCCGGCGTGGTCGAGAGCTGAGCCGGGCGGCCAGGACGGCGCATGGCGTCTGCAGGTCTCGGAGCTGCACGAGGCGATGCCCGCGCTGCTTGGCGAGCTTCGCCGGCAGGGTGTGCGAGCTGTCGCGAGCTCCGGACCCACTCCGCCACGCTCGAGGATGTCTTCGTCACCCTGACCGGCCGGCAGCTCCGTGAGGAGTAGCCGCCGCCGCTGGCGCGACCATCCGCTCGTGCAGCTGACGCTGGTGCGCTACCGCGAGTTCTATCGCGAGCCCGAGGCGGTATTCTGGGTCTTCATCTTTCCCGTGCTGCTGGCCGCCGGGCTCGGCATCGCGTTCCGGAGCGGGGCGCCCGAGCGGATTCCGGTGGCGCTGGTGGGCCCGGCGGAGTCGGAGGGCCGCGCTCGCACGCGGTCTCGGCGCGGCGGACGGGCTCGAGAGTCCGGACGCTGGACGATTCCGCTGCCGCCCAGGCACTCCGCACCGGCGACGTGGCGCTGGTCGTCCGGCTGGCCGAGGGCGCGGTCGAGTACCGCTACGACCCCGAGCGGCCCGACGCGCGCGAGGCCCGGCTCCGCGTCGACCAGGCGGTCCAGCGCGCGGCAGGCCGTGCGGACCCGGTGCGGACGAGCGAGGTGACGGTCAGCGAGCGCGGCGCCCGCTACGTCGACTTCGTGGTGCCCGGTCTGCTCGGCATGAACCTCATGGGCAGCGGGATCTGGGGGTTGGGGTTCGCGATCGTGGACGCCCGCCGGAAGCACCTGCTCAAGCGGCTCACGGCGACGCCGATGTCCCGGCCGCAGTTCCTGGCGTCGTTCGTCCTGTCGCGGCTCACCTTCCTGATCCTCGAGGTGGCGCTGCTGGTCGGCTTCGCGGTGCTCGCGTTCGACGTGCCGATCCGGGGGTCGCTCCTCGTGCTGGCCGGCATCTGCCTGCTGTCCGCGCTGGCCTTCGCCTCGCTGGGTCTGCTGCTCGCCGCACGGCCGCGGACGGTCGAGGGCGTCTCGGGTCTCATGAACGTCGTGATGCTCCCGATGTGGATCTTCTCCGGGGTGTTCTTCTCGTCCGCGAGATTCCCCGACGCTGTGCAGCCCGTCATCCAGGCACTGCCGCTCACGGCCGTCATCGACGCGCTCCGGGCCACGATGCTGCGCGGCGCGGGGGTGGGTGAGCTCCTGCCCGAGCTCGCCGTGATCACGGGCTGGCTTGTCATCAGCTTTCTCCTCGCGGTGCGCCTGTTCCGGTGGCGATAGGGGTGCCGGGCTGGCGTCAGGGAAACGGAGACGGTAATGTGGGGGGGCGACCCGGGTCGCCTCCTCCTTCCATTCCCCGGAGCAAAGTCCATATGATGCCTCAGCTTACGAAGCGCTTCCTCGCCGCTGCCGCGGTCCTCCTCGCCGCAGCGTGTTCCGATCAGAGCGAGCCCGTAGCCCCATCCGATCAGCCAGACCTCCTCACCCGCCCCGTCGCCCAGGGGACGGTCGACAACCCCAACGCGCTGGCCCGGGGCGTGACCGGCTTCGGTGGGTTCTACTACGACGCGGCCGGCACCCCGACCATCTACCTCAAGGATGCCAAGGAGCGCGGCAACGCCGAGCGCGCGCTGGCGCCGTACTTCCAGAAGCGCGGCCTCGCGGCCGGGCGGATGCAGGTGCGGCCGGGTAAGTTTTCGTGGGACGAGCTCGAGCGGTGGCAGGCGTCGGTCACGACCGAGGCCCTCGCACTCCCGGGCGCGGTCTTCGTGGACGCAGATGAGGCGAACAACCAGGTGACGATTGGGGTCGAGCGCGGGAAGGGCGGCCAGGTGCGCGCCGCGCTGGCGCGCCTCGGATTGCCGGCCTCGGCGGCCATGGTTCGCGAAACCGACCCTGTTACCTTCGCCGCGGCGCCGAAGCCCACGGGAACGACCCTGCAGGGCCTGGTGCGTCCGATCCACGGCGGCACCCAGATCAACTTCCCCGGCTTCCTCTGCACGCTGGGCTTCAGCGCCAACGACGGAAGCCAGCGGAGCTTCATCACCAACTCGCACTGCACGAACATCCAGGGCGGCGTCAACAATACGCCCTACTGGCAGCCGACCCAGACCGTGGCTCCGACGCAGATCGCCACCGAGGTCGAAGATCCGACGTACGGCTCGATCGCGGGATGTCCCGCGGGCCGGGTCTGCCGCCGTTCCGATGCCTCGCGCGCGGCCTACAGCAGCACCGGGGCGCCGGCGAGCGCCGTCGCCTTCGGCAAGATCTCGAAGACCGACCGACCGGGCCGCAACCTGACGATCACCGGTGAGTTCTCCATCACCAATGACGGCGAGGCGACCGTTGGTCAGACCGTGAACAAGGTCGGCCGGACGACGGGCTGGTCGCAGGGCGCGGTCACCGCCGTGTGCGCCAACACCAACGTGAGCGGCACCAACATCACCCAGCTGTGCCAGGATTTCGTGAGCGCCAGCGTGGGCTCGGGTGACAGCGGCTCGCCGGTCTTCGCCATCACGAGCGGCACGAACGTCACGCTGCTCGGCATCCTGTGGGGTGGCAGCGGGTCGAGCAGCTTCGTCTTCAGCCCGCTGAGCAACGTCAGGACCGAGATCGGCAATATCACGACGCACTGAACCGACTATCGGCCGGCGGCTCGGACCTCGTCCGGGCCGCCGGCACCTCGTCCATGCCTTTCGCGGCCCTCGTGCTCTATAGCCTGCTGCTCCAGGACTCGGTCGCCTTTCGCGTCGAGCTCCCGCGCGCTGCCCAGGCCGGCGAGCCCGTGCCGGTCATACTCCGCCTGACCAACCGCACGGAACGGCCGCTGACTCTGACCTTGCAGGGCCGGCCGCTGGTGTTCGACATCACGGTCACCGCACCCGACGGCGCGATCGTGTGGCGCCGACTCGAGCGAGCGGTGGTGACCTCGATCCTCGCGATCCGCACCCTCGAGCCGGCCGAGAGCCTCACGTTCGAGGCGGAGTGGGACGGACGCGATCGCGGGGGCCGGCCCGTAGCGCCCGGAACCTATCTCGTGGCCGGCACCCTGCCGACCGATACACCCGAAGGTCTCGCCACTCCCGCGACCCCGCTCGTCGTGCTGGCTCCCCGCTGACGGCCACGGCTCCGTGACCTCTTCGGTCGAACCGCGCGTGCCGGGCGCGACCGGCGCCGCCCCCGAGGGCCAGCTTCCCCGACGGCTTGGCGCCTGGTCGACCACGGCCGTCACCATCGGGATCATGATCGGCAGCGGCGTCTTCCGCGTGCCCGCGGTCGCGGCCGCCGCCACCGGCACGCCCGAGGCCATGCTGCTCGCGTGGGTGGTCGGCGGCCTGGTCGCGATGTGCGGCGCGCTCGCGCTGGCGGAAGTGGCCGCGCGCTATCCCGACGCCGGCGGGATGTACGTCTACCTGCGCGAGGCCTACGGGCCGCTCACCGGGTTCCTGTTCGGGTGGCTGTACCTGGTCATCATGCCGGCGGGGGCGGGCGCCATCGCACTCGTGTTCGCGGAATATCTGAGCCGGCTGGTGCCGCTCACGGCGGGGCAGATCCAGGGCGTCGCCGTCCTGCTGATCGTCGTGCTCGCCGCTGCCCAGTACCGGTCGGTGCGCTTCGGCGCGGCGATCCAGAACGCCTCGACCATCGCCAAGGTGCTGGCAATTCTCGCCATGACGGCCACGGCGTTCCTGTTGGGGGCTCCCGGCGGCGGGGCCTGGACGGGCGCCGCCGCGCATGCGCCGGCCAGCTGGAGCGGCTTCGGGATCGGTGTGGTGGCCGTCCTCTGGGCCTACAACGGATGGCAGGACGTCACCTGCCTCTCGGGAGAGGTCCGCGACCCCGGCCGGTCGCTTCCGCGGGCGATCGTCGGCGGCACACTGGCCGTCGTGGTCGTGTACCTGCTGGCCAACGCGGCGTACCTTCGCGTTCTCACGATCGGGGAAATCGCCGGCTCGCCGCTCGTGGCGGCGGACATGGCGGTGCGGCTGGTGGGGCCGGCCGGGTCGGCCATGATCGCCGCACTGGTCTGCGTCTCGACCTTCGGCTCGCTCAACGCGGTGCTCATGGCGATCCCGCGAGTCTTCTGGGCGATGGCGGACGACCGCCTCTTCTTCCGTGCGGTGGCGGCGGTCCACCCACGCTACCGGACGCCACACATAGCCATCACCGCCCTCGCCGCCCTGTCGATCGTCTACGTCGCCTTTCACACCTTCGAACAGCTCATCGAGGCGTTCGTGCTCGCGAGCCTGCCGTTCTGGGCCCTTGGCGTCGCGAGCGTGATCGTGCTCAGGCGAAAGCGGCCCTCGGCGCCGCGGGTGTATCGCACGCCTGGCTACCCACTGGTGCCGATCCTGTTTGTCGTGGCGATGGTCGCGCTGGTGGGCAACTCACTCTGGGAGCATCCCGAGACCACCGCGACGAGCCTCGGCGCGGTCGCGGCCGGCGTGCCGCTGTACTATGCCTGGCGCCGGTCGGCCACCCGGCGGTAGGGCGCCGTCGGCGACCTGCTCCTATCGATCTTTCACCTTCGCCCACGAATCCCGCAGCGTCACCGTGCGGTTGAAGACGAGCGCCCCCGCCCGGGAATCGACCGGGTCGCTGATGAAGTAGCCCGTCCGCTCGAACTGGTAGCGCGAGCCCGGCGGATCCGCTGCCACGCTCGGCTCGATCTTGGCGCCGCGCACGACGACGAGCGACTCCGGGTTGAGCGCGGCGATGAAGTCCTGCCCTCTCCGGCACGGCGTCGGGATCCGGCACCGTGAACAGCCGGTCGTACAGCCGCACCTCGCAGTCGAGCGCGTGACGCGCCGAGACCCAGTGGATCGTCCCCTGCACCTTGCGTCCGTCGGGCGCGTCGCCGCCGCGCGTCGCCGGATCGTAGGTGCAGCGCAGCTCGACGACCTCGCCGGCGCGTCCTTCACGACCTCGGTGCAGGTGATCAGGTAGCCGTAGCGCAGCCGCACCTCGCGCCCCGGCGCGAGGCGGAAGAACTTCTTCGGCGGGTCCTCCATGAAGTCGTCGCGCTCGATCCAGAGCTCGCGCGAGAACGGCACCGTGCGCGAGCCCGTGAGCGGCACGTCGTGCGGGTAGTACGGCGCGTCGAGCTCCTCGACCTGTCCTTCGGGATAGTTCGTGAGCACCACCTTGAGCGGCTCGAGCCACGCACATCACGCGCGGCACGCGCATGTTGAGGTCGTCGCGCACGCGCGTGCTCGAAGCGTCGCGAGCTCGATGCGCGCGTCGGCTTGCGCGCCACGCCGATCGCGTCCGCGAAGGCGCGGATCGCCTCGGGCGTCACGCCGCGGCGGCGCAGGCCGGCGATGGTCGGCATGCGCGGATCGTCCCACCCGCTCGACATGCCCCTCGTTCACGAGCCGCAGCAGCTTCCGCTTGCTGAGCACCGTGTAGTCGAGCTCAAGCCGCGCGAACTCGATCTGCTCCGGCGGCCGCTCGAAGCCGGCCTCGCGCACCAGCCAGTCGTAGATGTCGCGGTTGTCCTTGAACTCGAGCGTGCAGAGCGAGTGCGTGATGCCCTCGATCGCGTCGGACAGCCCGTGCGCGAAGTCGTAGAGCGGGTACAGGCACCAGGCGTCGCCGCGGCGGTAGTGGCGACGCGTGCCGGATCCGCAGCAGCAGCGGGTCGCGCATGATCATGTTCGGGTGCGCCATGTCGATCTTCGCGCGCAGCACGTGCGCGCCGTCGGGAAACTCGCCCGCGCTGCATGCGGCGCAGCAGGTCGAGGTTCTCCTCCGACCGAGCGCTCGCGATACGGGCTCGGCGTGCCCGGCGACGTGACCGTGCCGCGGCCGCTCGCGGATCTGCTTCCTCGCTCTGCGAGTCGACGTACGCCTTCCCCGTCCTGACCAGCGCCTCGGCGATCTCGTACAGCCGCTCGAAGTAGTCGCTCGCGTAGAGCTCCGCGTCCCAGCTCGAAGCCGCAGCCACCGGACGTCGTCCTTGATCGCGTCGACGTACTTGATGTCTTCGGTGGACGGGTTCGTGTCGTCGAA
This sequence comes from uncultured Gemmatimonadales bacterium, assembly GCA_963840215.1. Classification (GTDB taxonomy): domain Bacteria; phylum Gemmatimonadota; class Gemmatimonadetes; order Gemmatimonadales; family GWC2-71-9; genus CAVVWJ01. The sequence continues at coordinate 407,856 of CAWIYG010000001.1, forward strand.
GCGGAGGTTGCACCGGCCGCCGAACTCGCGCGCGATGCCGAAGTTGAGGCAGATCGACTTGGCGTGCCCGATGTGCAGGAAGCCGTTGGGCTCGGGCGGAAAACGGGTGTGAATGGGGCGTCCGAAGCGGCCGGTGGCCACGTCCTCCGCCACCATTTCCCGGAGGAAGTCCTTCCGGGCAGCAGTCTCCCGGGTCTTCGCGTCTGGCGCGCTCATGTCATCATCGGTGTGGGTCACCCGTCAAAGCTAATGGCGATGCCGGGACAGACCAACGCGAGCACTCGCCGCCCAGGTGGTGGATTTCGCTCCCTGGTACCGCACGCTATGGTCGCTCGCGGACGTGGCCGACCGGCCTTCGCCGCACCCCTGTACGGTCGATCCCCGTTTCTACGTATGTCTCTATAGAACCGCCCCGCGTCCGGCAGTTCCCTTTCCGCTGACAACGTGGGTAACATCGGGGAGCCACACATGAGCAACGCCCGCGTCCATATGGCCTTAGCCGTTTGCCTGGCGTCCAGGGCCCTCGCGGGCTGCGGCGATGACGAGTCCACCTGCCCCGTAGCCGAGGTGCCGGCGCGGGTGCCGAGTGGGCTGTCGATCGACGGGCCGTGACCGCGCGCGCGCCACGGTGAGGGGGAGCCGGCCCGCTTCGGTCAGGTAAACGCCAACGCCCGGGAGCGATCCCGGGCGTTGGCCTTTGTGGTGGTGGCGCGGTGGCGTCGTCAGCCGCTCACCCGAGTCAGCTGCCGTAAGCTGCGGAACGCGGAGCCGAGCCACGAGGTTTCGGGTTCGTCCGACACCAGCATCGGAACCGCGACCGGGCTCGCGCTGTGGGGGCTCTCAGGTTTGGTCTCCTCGGTCCGGGACCGCTCGGCGAGGAAGGTCCAGCGGCGGGCGCGCAGCTGACGCGCACTGCTCTCCTCCCACTCCGATTCTGCCCGGCGGTACTCCGGGTGCACCGTGATGGGCAGCCACCGATCCGAGGTCTGGTGGAAGATGCGCGCCTGGGGGCCGAGTTCCCCGCGCCGGATCGCGGCGCCGAGCGCGCGTGCGGAGGTGTAGTGACAGCGCTGTCCCGCTTCCGGCTCGACGAGGTACATAGACTCCCACCGGTTTGAGGTTCGAGGAACCCGGGGGCGGGTGGCACCCGGGCGGAATGGGGATCAATATGAGCGCGTATGTGATGTGGATACTGCGGAAATCGGGATGTGTCAAGAGTTGCACTGCGAACTAGACCGCCAAACTATTGTCAGGAAAATACTTACATCCACGCACCGCGATGGCTTCAGCTACCCGGACGTCGCCGCCGGACGCCGCGGCAGCAGGATCGTGGTCAGCAAGGTCAGCACGACTTCATCCCGCTGGTTCCGCGTCGTGACCCGAAGCCGCGCGGTGCCCCGGTCAGGCTTGGACGACGATGGGCGCAGCTCGACGATCTCCCAGTCCACGTGCAGCACGTCCCCCGGCACCACGGGGCGCGGCCAGCGCAGCTCGTCCGCACCGAGTCCGATGAGGCCCCACGCGGACCGCAGCTCGCCCTCGACCAGGAGCCGCATCGTCAGCGCCATGGTGTACCAGCCCGAAGCCACCAGTTGGCCGAACACGCTCGCCCGGCCCGCCGCCTCGTCGAGGTGGAATGGCTGCGGGTCGAAGCTCGCCGCGAACTCGATCATCGCAGGGAGCTCCATGGCGGCACTGCCCCCGGTCGAGCGCTGGCCGACCGCGAGGTCCTCGAAATATCGGGGAGCTCGGTCAGTCGCGGGGCGCGACATCAAGGCTGGGCCACGAGCCGCTCCCCGCGCGCGAGCGCGCGCGCAGCGGCGGACACCCGGCCGGTATCGACCGGACTCACCAGGCCCCGCGCCTTCAGATCGGACCAGATCTCGTGACTCTTGCGGTGTCGCTCTCTGGCGGCCAGGCGATAGTTTCGGCGATCCTCCGCCGCGGCTGGCAGAACGGCCGGCCATGGTTTCATAGGCCTCACCCATGTTGGACCAGGCCGCCGCGAGAAACGCCCGGGGAAAGGCGTGGCTCGGGTCCACGGAGATCGTCGTCGGCGAAGTCGCTGCTCCTGACGCATGCGGCCGGCGCGTCCGGCCGCCCGAGGAGGGCGACGGCCCTGCAGATGCGTCCCAAATCCTCCACCATCGCCAGTCGGATGAACAGGTTGGCGGTGTCGACCCGCAGCTCGCTGCTCGTGCAGGCGGAGCGCCCGCCTGAGGTACCCGAGCGACTCCTCGTGTCGGCCCAACGCGCCGAGCGCCTCGCCGAGCCGGCAGAAACCGAACGCGCCCGTGGAGTCCTCGGCCAAGCCCTCGCGATGCAGGGCGAGCGCCTCCTCCCACCGGCCCAGGTTGCCCAGCGCGGTCGCCTCGTAGTAGCGCGCGACGGCGGCCAGCTCCGCATAGGTGGCATTGTCCGGAAACTCGGCGCTCAGCTCGCGGCGAAGCGCGCGGCTCCGGCGTCGGCTCTCGAGCGCGCCCGCCAGGTCGGCCGACTCGGACTGCGCATCCGCCAGATACCCATAGGTGACCGAGATGGCATGCCGCACCGCGGGCCGCCGCCGCTCCAACTCGGGTGCGGCCTGGAATTGCTCCAGGTCGGCCCGGTGGTACTCGAGCGCCTGAGCGATCTTTCCTTCCTCCAGCGAGATCTGCCCCAGCAGGTTGTTGGCGGCGCTCAGTTGCAGGCGGAGGTCGGTGTCGGTCGGGGCTGCGGCGACCAGCGGATCGAGCAGCGCGCGCGCACGCCGGGCATGGCCCAGGCCGCCCGCGAGGTCGCCCCTCCCCACACCACGCTGCCGAGCGCCATCGCGGACTCCGCGGCATCTCGTCGCAGGCCGGCATTCGCGCTGTCAGTCCTGAGCAGCGACTCGAGAATGCCAAGCGCCTTGCCGTAGCTCCGCGCGGCGCCTTCGGTGTCGCCGAGGCTCGAAGGCTCACCGCCCTGCAGGTCGCCGATCCGATCGTACGCGGCCGCCAGCTCCCGCTGGAGCGAGGGGTCTTCGCGCGACTCCCGGGCCAGCCCGTCGAGGTAGCCCAAGCGCGTCCCTGACCATCCGCTCCCGTACCGGCCTCGCGCCGCGCAGGTCCCGGATCGCGTCGTGATAGTCGAAGAGCAGCGCGTTGGCCAGCTTGCGGACGTCGGCGAAGCGGCGTTCGGCCCGCGCCTGCGCCGCCCGGGCCTGCCTCGCCTGGTAGGCGGTCGCCGCGGTGCCTCCCAGGAGCGCAAGCGCGAGGAGCACGCCGGCCGCCACCGGCACCTCGGTTCCGCCGCACGAACTTGCCGGCCCGGTAGCCGAACGTGTCAGGGCGGGCGCGGACCGGCAGACCGTCGAGGTGCCGTCCGCACGTCGCCCGCGAACTGCTCGACCGACTGGTAGCGGCGCGTCGGCTCCTTGCGGAGCGCGGTCAGCAGGATGGTGTCGAGGTCCCCGCGGAGGCGGCGCCGGAGCTTCTCGGTGCCACCGACCGCGCTGGGCCGCTCCGGATCGGTCGTCCGGACCGCCTCGACCACCTCAAGTGGCGTGCGGCTCCGGAGGCGGTACGGTGACCGTCCGGTGAGCAGCTCGTAGAGCACCACGCCCAGCGCGTAGACGTCGCTGACGGTAGTGGCGTGCTGTCCCTCGACCTGCTCGGGGCTGGCATACTCCGGGGTCAGCAGCCGCATGCCCGTCACGGTGGACGTGGCCTCGTCGGCGCCTTCGTGCAGGACCTTCGCGATCCCGAAGTCCAGCAGCTTCGGCACCCCTTCCGCGGTCACCAGGATGTTGAGCGGCTTGATGTCCCGGTGCACCACCAGGCGCTGATGCGCGTAGCTCACGGCACCGCAGACCTGGAGGAAGAGCTGGAGCCGGTCGTCCACCGAGAGCGCCCGGCGCTCGGCCCAGACGTCGATCGGCTCGCCCTCGATGTACTCCATGACGAAGTAGGGCACGCCATGGTCGGTGCTGCCGCCGTCGAGGAGCCGCGCGATGTTGGGGTGGTCCAGCGAGGCAAGGATCTGGCGCTCCGCCCGGAAGCGCGCCAGCACGTGCTCGGTATCCATGCCACGCTTGATGACCTTGAGCGCGACCCGCTGCTCGTATTGGCCATCGGCGCGCTCGGCGAGGTAGACGGCGCCCATCCCGCCCCGCCCCAGCTCACGGACCACCCGGTAGGGGCCGGCGAGTCGCCCGACCAAGCTCTGATCGGCGTCGGCCCACGGACCGGCGGCGATCGCGGGTGTCGAGATGAAGTCACCGGCCAGAGCGTGCGCGGCGAGAAGCCGCTCGACATCCGCCCGGAGCTCCGGATCCTCGGGGCAGCTCCGTAAGAGGAAGGCCTCACGCTCGTTCTCCGCGAGCGCCGCCGCTTCGTGAAACAGCTCCTCGCACCGAAGAAACCGAGCGTTGCTCATCGCGGGGCCCCAGCCGCGCTGTCGCCGCCCGAGCCCTCCACGGCGTCATACAGCCAGGCGCGGGCGAACGCCCATTCGCGCTCGACCGTCGCGCCGGACACCTGCAACACCTCCGCGATCTCCTCGGTCGTCAGACCCCCGAAGAACTTGAGCTCAACCACCCGGCCCTTGCGCTTGTCGAGCGCCGCCAGGCGCTGGAGGGCGTCCTCGAGCGCGATCAGCTCGACGTCGGGTCGACCCGAGGGCGACTCCACCAGGCTCAGGGACACCCGCTCGGGATTGCCCCCGCGCTTCCGGGCGGCCCGGTCGCGGGCGTGGTTGACCAGGATCCGCCGCATCATGTTGGCGGCGACGCCCAGGAACTGGGCGCGGTTGCGCCAGTCGACGCGGCGCTGATCCACGAGGCGCAGGTAGGCCTCGTGAACCAGGGCGGTCGGCTGGAGGGTGTGACCAGGGGCTTCCCGACTCAGGTAGCCGGACGCGAGTCGGTGCAGCTCCTCGTAGACCACGGGCAGCATCTGATCGAGGCCCGGCTTGTCGCTCTTGCCCCAGTCCAGCAGCCACTGGGTGATGGCGCCTGAGGAGGGGGCTGAATCGTCGGGCATGGGAGATGGAATCGGGTCGCCGGTGCCGGAGGGTCGGGGCGGATGAGGGATTCTACGCCCGAAAGGGGCGTTCCTCAATAGCGGCTGCCGCATCGGCGCGCCGCCCGCCCATGACCCGATACCGACCCGAAGACTGGAGCGATTCCGCATGCGTTGCTCATCCCTTCCACTCCGCGCCGCCACACTCACGCTCGCACTCGCCACGGCTCCCGGCTTCGCCGCATCGGGCGTGGCCCAGGGCCGGAGTGCCGAGGATGCCAGGGCGATCGAGAGGTATCGGTTCACGATGGCGATGCTGCGCAAGGTGCTGCCGACGATGTACGCGCCGGGCACCAGGCGCTGTGAGCAGCGCCCCCCTCGCGACCCCATGACGCTCAGCCTCACGGACATGACGCGCACCCTGGAGGACTGCTCGCCGGTAGCGAAGGCGCTCCGGCAGGCCGGCGTTCAGCCACGCGACGCGGCGATCCTGTACGCCGCACTGCTCAACGTGAGCCGACAGGTGGCGCTCCGCGGCGGCAAGACCTCCGCACTCCCGCCGGGCACAGTGCGCGACAACGCGCTGCTCCTGGAGCAGAACGATGCCGAGATCCGAAAGCTTACCGAGACCCGAGGGCAGTCATGAGCCGCTCGATCACCGCGCGCCTGCTCGGGGGCGCGCTCCCGATGATACTGGCGCCGGCTACGGTGCTCGAGCGGCACCAAGCTCTACCTCGACGCCGGATCGCACCGGCGGCGATGGTCAACCCTTGCCGTTCACCGGCAGTCGGACCACACCAGCAACGCGGAGGAACGGATCATGCGCCGTCTATCGCATAGCACACCGGCAGTCATCCTGGCGCTCACCGCATGGCTCATGGCCGGCGTCGAAGGTGCCGCCATACAGCCGCGCCTTTCGCCCGACGGAGGCAGCCCCGGCACACGGTCGTGCCCGACGCCCGCCCTCATCGAGACGACGATCGGGTTCCCCGTGACACCGGCCAATCTGTCGAGCGACAGATGCATGTACGAGCTCACCGGTCGGTATCGGGGTGCGTTCGTCACCCTTACGTACCAGCCCGCTACCAGAGCAAACGATGTCTACGCGGAGATCAGTCAAAGGGTGAAGGTGAAGGGCGTGAGCGCGAAGCCGGACGCCGTGAGCCTGGGCGAAGGCGGCTGGGGCTACGGCAGCATGGGCAAGCAGGAAGCAGCCACGGTCTCACGCGGGCGGCTGTATCACGTCGAGCTGAATTACAACCTCTTCAGGAGCCTGGCCCTTCGCGAGGATGCCGCTGTCCGCGTGCTGGACGTCGCGATCCGCCAGGCTCCCGCGGAGAAGCCTGCTGCGTCGTTTGACGCGTGCATGCTCGCGACGAACGCCGAGGTCAGCGAGATCGCCGAGGAGAAGCCCGAGCTTGCCAAGTTCTGGTCGGCGCCGGTGGCGTCTTTCGGCGGCGTTCATTGCGACTACGACGGCGGCTCGATCCGAGTCTACCAGGGCAAGGCGCCCGCCGCCGCCTTCGACGCGACGCTGAAAAACTTCAAGGGGGACAAGCAGACGCGTGTTCCGGTGGCGGGACTCGGCGACAAGGCCTTCTTCATGATCCCGATGCCGGACAACAAGTACAACCGCCTCGGCCTGCTCGCCGTCTACGCGGGACCCCGGGTCCTGCAGCTCACGCTGGACGCGCACGGCGACGAGCCGATCGACGCGACGCGGCCCCGGCTCGAGCGCCTCGCCCGGCTCGTGCTACCACGGCTTCGCTGACGGGAGGGTCGCCTCAGCGCGTCCACCGCCCTCTCCGGATCAGCCGGTGGGCTCAGCTCACCGCTCCCCCGCTCGCACCTGGCAACGGACCGGGGCGGACTCCCGGGGCGTGGCGTTCTTCCATCACCGCCTGGCGGGCGACGAGATCACTCCTCCTCGCCGATCAGCCCGCTCGAACCGGACCCAAGGAGGCAAGCAATGCGAACCCTGCCTCTGACGTTTTCCCTTCTCGCGCTGGCCGTGATCGGGTGCAGCGAGACACCTCCGACCAGCCCGGCCGAATCCGGAGCGGCGGCGCTCAAGAAGGTGGGCACCCCTTCTTCTCAGTCCGAGATGCTGGATGCCGTGCGCCGGGCTTCCGCCCGCTTCCACTCCGAAGCTCAGGCAACCAAGCACGGTTACGTCAGCACCGTGGCTTGCGTCTCATCTCCCGCCGGCGGCATGGGTGTGCACTGGCTGAAGGAGTCGCTGGTCGATCCGGTCTTCGATCCACTTCACCCCGAAACCGTCCTCTTTCCCCCGGGCCCAACGGAATTCCCAAGCTGGTGGCGGTGGAGTACATCGTGATCAATGCGGGGCAGCCAGCGCCCACGCTCGGGGGGCAGGCGTTCGACCTCGGCGGGACCCCGGTTCCGGTCCCGCACTGGAGCCTCCACGTCTGGCTCTGGAAGGACAATCCGAACGGGGCGTTCGCCGCGTTCAACCCTGATGTCTCATGCCCTTGAGGACGGCCGTGCGTTATCGCTCGACGGCACCTGCTTGCCCAGCGTCCGTTCCCACACCTGCCCCCCACCCGGAGGTTTGCATGTTGCGCCGAATCTTCCCCATGGCCGCCGTCCTGGCCGCGGTTCTCGCGTCCGCCTGCTCCGACGGCTCGCCCCTCGAGTCCGACCCGGAGCCGGCGGCGCCCTCTCGCTCGCCGGCGCGGCGTTCCGGCTGACCATCGACGTACGCTCCGGCCGCGTCGACGTGGCGCCTCCGGCGACGGCGAGCGCGTCGGCGAGCCCCGCGAGCTTCTCGCTCCTCGGCGCCGACGCCGTGGCCGTGACCGCGTCGCCCTGCACGTGGTCCGCGGTACCCAACAAACGCGAAGCTCCGCCGCTGCACGCTCACGCTCACGATAGGCAGCCGTCTCCCGACGACCGACCTCGTGACACCGACCGTCTTTCCGCGTGCGCCGCAGGGCACCACCGGCATCCTGGTCTTCCCCTTCTCCGCCGCCGGACTGGGCACGCCGGGGGGCGGCGCGTCGCCCAACGCCGACTGGGACAATGCGCCAGCGAACCTCTTCAACGACTTCAGCGGATGCTCGACGTCGAAGACCACGGACTGCTACCGCTCGGAAACGTTTCTCGCCCCCGTCTACGGCGGCGAGACGAGCGAGCCGCGCGCCGTGGGCTTCGACGTGGACAAGAATGCCCACACGGTGAGCGCGTACGTGGTCGTGGCCGCCGACCTGCGCGACAATCCGCTCCGCACGCTGGTCGTGCCGCCGGAGGCGGAGGACTGCGGCCTCCTCCAAGATTTCGGGACGACAGCCGAGCGGATCGACCGGAACTCCTTCTTCTTCCAGGCGTCGAATTTTCCCGGGATCGGTGAGCGGCGGAGCCTGTGCAGTTTCAACCTCGCGGGGCTACCGCTCGACGCCGACGTGCGCTCGGCGACACTCGGCCTGTTCCAGATTGGGACTTCCGACGAGATCATCAACGGGCCCGTGGCGGTCGAGCATCTCGTGTTCGGCAGCCTCGACGCGAGCGACTTCGCGCTTCCGGCGCTCAACATCGGCATCGCCACGCTCCCGACGATTGACGTGGACGGGCTGAAAGTGGCGGATGTGCGCGGCGCGGTGCGCGACGACCTCGCGGCCGGCCGCTTTCGGTTCCAGATGCGCATCCGCTTCGCCCTGCCGGCGGGCGGCGGGGAGATCACCGAGAGCGTGGTGTACTACGGCCCGCGCGGGGACGTGCCGCCGAGCCTGACGCTCACCTACCGGCGGCGCTGAGCCTCATGGACGCACGAAGCGCCCGGGAGCATCGCTCCCGGGCGCCTCGCTTTGCATCTCGCAACTGACGCCTTACAGCTCGTCGTCCACCAGCGCCGCCGCCAGCGCGGGCGCCGGCACCGGCTCCTCCACCCGCGGCGGCGGCACTTCGTAGCCCGCCGGCGGCTGGATGTCGATCTCGGCGTACCGGTAGATGCCGCTGCCGGCCGGGATCAGGTGCCCGATGATGATGTTCTCCTTGAGGCCCAGGAGGTCGTCCTTGGCCCCGCGGATCGCGGCATCGGTCAGCACCCGCGTGGTCTCCTGGAACGACGCCGCCGAGATGAACGACTGCGTCGTGAGACTCGCCTTGGTGATGCCCAGCAGCACCGGCTCGGCCTGCGGCCGGCGTCGCCCTTCCGCTTGAGCACCCGCTCGTTCTCGTCCCGGAATGTCAGCCGGTCGACGGTCTCGCCCTCGAGGAAGTCGGTGTCGCCCGGATCGGTCACGCGCACCTTCTGCAGCATCTGGCGCACGATCACGCCGATGTGCTTGTCGCTGATGCGCACGCCCTGCAGCCGGTAGACCTCCTGCACCTCGTTGAGCAGGTACTCCTGCACCGCGCGCGGCCCCTTGATGAGCAGGATGTCGTGCGGGTTCACGGGACCCTCGGTCAGGCGGTCGCCGGCCCGCACCCGGTCGCCCTCGTGGACCCGGAGGTGCTTGCCTGCCGGCACCTCGTACAGCTGCGGCTCGGTCTCCTCCGCCACGCCCGGCCGGGTCTCCGGATAGACGTAGATCTCGCGCTTGCCGCGCTTGATCTCGCCGAACTTGACCACGCCGTCGACTTCCGAGATCGTCGCCGGATCCTTCGGCCGCCGCGCCTCGAACAGCTCCGCGATGCGCGGGAGGCCGCCCGTGATGTCGCGCGTCTTGTACGCCTGCCGCGGGATCTTGGTGACCGTGATGCCCTTGGCCACCTTGACCGGCGGGCTCAGGAACACCGTCTTGTCCTTCGCTCTCCTTCTTGGTCTTGCTCGGCCACGCCTCGTTGATCGGGCGCTCGTCCACGTGGAACTTGGTGCTCCACGGGTTGGCCGCCGTCCGGGATCTCGATCGCCCGGCTGACCTGGTCGGTCGGCGAGCCGAGGATGACGCGGCTGCCCTCCGCCAGGGTGTATTCCTGCGGATCCTTCCGGTTCGCGATGTAGACCAGCACCGACGGGTGCAGCTCGCGGTCCGGGTCGGCCATGACGACGATGCTCCGGAGGCCGGTGCCCTCGTCCAGCTCCTCGCGGAGCGTGACGCCCGGCACCAGGTCCTTCCAGCGCAGCTCGCCGTCGGCCTTGATGATGCTCGGGTCGTTGTACGGATCCCAGGTGTAGAGGATCGTCGCCCGGCGCTCGTTGTCGCCCTTGGTGACGAGGTCGCCTTCCTTGACCGCCAGGAGCGCGCCTTCGGGCACCGGGTAGCGGTTGAGGATCCGCTTCGGATCCTTCGGATCCACCACCAGAATGCCTTCCTTGTTCTCGTCCGACGCCGACTCGTCCTCGCGGGTCAGCACGACGCGGATGCATGCCCTTGGTGCCGTCTTCGTACTCGACCGGCACGTCCGACCACTCGAGGCCGTCGGTGTACTTCACCTTGCCGTCCGACCGCGCCCGGCGCTCCGCCTCTTCCGCGATGCGGCGACGAGGTGCCGCCGATGTGGAAGGTCCGCAGCGTCAGCTGCGTGCCCGGCTCGCCGATGCTCTGCGCCGCCAGGATGCCCACCGCCTCGCCCATGTCCACCATGTCCATGGTGGCCAGGTTCCGGCCGTAGCACATCCGGCAGACGCCGCGGCGCGCCTCGCAGGTGAGCACCGACCGGATCTTGACCTTCTCGATCCCGGCGTCGTCGATCGCGTTGGACATCGTCCTCGTCGATCAGCTTGCCGGCCTCGACCAGGAGCTTCTGGTCGCCGTCCTCGTCGAGCTCGTGCGGATCGAACACGTCCTCGCCGGCCACGCTGCCGAGAATGCGCTCGCGCAGCGGCTCGATGATGTCCTCGCCCTCCTTGAGCGCCGCGATCTCGAGGCCCAGGATCGTGCCGCAGTCCTCCTCGGTGATCGTGACGTCCTGCGCCACGTCCACCAGGCGGCGGGTCAGGTAGCCGGCGTCGGCCGTCTTGAGCGCCGTGTCGGCCAGGCCCTTCCGGGCGCCGTGGGTCGAGATGAAGTACTCGAGCACCGTGAGGCCCTCACGGAAGTTCGACTTGATCGGGCTCTCGATGATCTCGCCGATGCCGCCGGTGAGCTTCTTCTGCGGCTTGGCCATCAGGCCGCGCATGCCGGCCAGCTGCCGGATCTGGTCGCGCGAGCCGCGGCTGCCGGAGTCGAACATCATGAACACCGGGTTGAACCCGCCGCGCGACACCCGCATCGAGTTGATCATCGCCTCGGCCACGTCGTTGTTGGCGTGGGTCCAGGCGTCGATCACCTTGTTGTACCGCTCGCCGAACGTGATCTGGCCGGTGTTGTACGCCCGCTGGAAGCGCTTGACCCGCGCGTCCGCCTCGGTCAGGAGCTCCGCCTTCTCGGCCGGGATCTCCAGGTCCTCGATGCCGATCGAGACGCCGCCCATGGTGGCGAAGCGGAAGCCGAAGTCCTTGAGCCGGTCGAGGAACGTGACCGTGTCGGCCAGCCCCGCCCGCCGGTAGCTCTGCAGCACCAGCTCGGACAGGATCTTCTTCTTCATCAGGTCGTCACGGAAGCCCAGCTCGGCGACCACTTCCGCGGCAGGATGCTGTTGAACAGCACCCGGCCCACCGTGGTCCGGAGCCAGCGCGGGCGCCGGGCGTCGGCGTCCGCCGTCTCCCGCGGCGGCACGTACCAGAAGTGGATGGCCGAGTGGTAGCCGACGCTGCCGTTGAGGAGCGCCATCTCGAGCTCGGCCAGCGATGCCGAAGTACTTGGCGTCCTTCCAGAGCCGGAGCTTGGTCTCCTCGGACTTGCCCACGCCCGCCTTCCGGAGCTCCTCCTCGAACCCGGCCGGCAGCTTGGTGAGGAAGTACGATCCCAGCACCATGTCCTGCGACGGCTCCGCCACCGGCCGCCCGTCGGACGGCTTGAGGACGTTGTTCGACGAGATCATCAGCAGGCGCGCCTCGAGCTGCGCCTCGAACGAGAGCGGCACGTGCACCGCCATCTGGTCGCCGTCGAAGTCGGCGTTGAACGCCGCGCAGACCAGCGGGTGGATCCGGATGGCCTTGCCCTCGACCAGCACCGGCTCGAACGCCTGGATGCCCAGGCGGTGCAGCGTCGGCGCCCGGTTGAGCAGCACCGGGTGGTCCTGGATGATCTCCTCCAGGATCTCGTACACCTCGGGGCTCTCGCGCTCCACGATCTTCTTGGCGCGCTTGACCGTCTCGGCGATGCCCTTCTCGACCAGCTTGTGGATGATGAACGGCTTGAACAGCTCGACCGCCATCGCCTTCGGCAGGCCGCACTGGTGCAGCCGGAGCTCGGGGCCCACCACGATGACCGAGCGGCCGGAGTAGTCCACGCGCTTGCCCAGCAGGTTCTGGCGGAACCGGCCCTGCTTGCCCTTCAGCATGTCGGAGAGGCTCTTGAGCGGCCGCTTGCCGCGACCCCGGATGGCCTTGGAGCGGCGGCCGTTGTCGAACAGCGCGTCCACCGCCTCCTGGAGCATGCGCTTCTCGTTCCGGAGGATGACCTCCGGCGCCTTGTGCTGGATCAGCTTGGTGAGCCGGTTGTTCCGGTTGATCACCCGGCGATACAGGTCGTTCAGGTCGGACGTGGCGAACCGCCCGCCGTCGAGCGGCACCAGCGGCCGGAGGTCGGGCGGGATCACCGGGATCACGTCCAGGATCATCCAGGCCGGGTTGTTGGGCAGGTCGCCCGAGTCGCCCGAGCTGAGGAACGCGTCGACGATCTTGAGCCGCTTGAGCATCTGCTTCTTGCGGTGCTGGCTGGTCTCGGTGGCCACGCCCGCCCGGAGCTCCTCGGCCAGCTGGCGGATGTCGATCCGGCTCAGCAGCTCGCGCACCGCCGGTGCGCCGATGTCGGCCCGGAAGGCGGTGTCGCCCTCCTCACGCGCCTTGGCGCGGACGGTGAGGTACTCGTCCTCGTCCAGGAGCTGGTTGGCCTCGACCTCCTGCTTGCCCGGCTCGATGACGATGTAGCTCGAGTAGTAGATCACCCGCTCGAGGTCCCGGAGCGTGATGTTGATCAGGTTCCCCATCGGCGACGGGAGCGTCTTGAAGAACCAGATGTGCGCCACCGGCACGCTGAGCTCGATGTGGCCCATGCGCTCGCGCCGGACCTTGCTCAGCGTCACCTCGACGCCGCACCGGTCGCAGATGACCCCGCGGTAGCGGATCCGCTTGTACTTCCCGCAATGGCACTCCCAGTCCTTCACCGGACCGAAGATGCGCTCGCAGAAGAGGCCGTCCTTCTCCGGCTTGAACGACCGGTAGTTGATCGTCTCCGGCTTGGTGACCTCGCCCCACGACCACCAGGCGCGCTGGCCCTGGAGCTCCAGGCGCTCGCGCTCCTTGGGGTCGCGCGGGCCCCGGATCTCCTCGGGGCTCGCGATGCGGATGCTGATATAGTCGAAGCTCGAGCTCTTGGGCTCGCGCCCGCTGCGAAAATCAATCATGTCATTCCCTCTATTCGTCGCCGGCTTCGGTGGTACCGAGCGTGACCTTCAGGCCGAGCGCCTGCAATTCCTTGACGAGCACGTTGAACGACTCCGGAATCCCCGGCTCGGGGAGGTTCTGCCCCTTCACGATCGCCTCGTACACCTTGCTGCGGCCGTTCACGTCGTCCGACTTGACCGTGAGCATCTCCTGCAGCACGTGCGCGGCGCCGTACGCCTCGAGCGCCCAGACTTCCATTTCGCCGAACCGCTGGCCGCCGAACTGCGCCTTGCCGGCGAGCGGCTGCTGCGTGACCAGCGAGTACGGACCGATCGAGCGCGCGTGGATCTTGTCGTCCACCAGGTGGCTCAGCTTCAGCATGTAGATCGAGCCGACCGTGACGTCGCCCTCGAAGAACTGGCCGGTCCGGCCGTCCCGGAGCCGGGCCTTGCCCGCCGGCGTGAGTCCCGCGGTGCTGAGCAGCTCATCGGCCGCGGCGTCCACGTCGCTCTCGCCCTTGGGACCGAGCAGGCCGGCCAGCGCCGGCTTGCCTGTCGCTTCGAGCGCCTCGGCCGGGGTCGCGCCCGCCGACTTTTCGAGCTCCTTCAGGCCCTTGCCCAGCGCCTTGGCATGCCCGTTCTCGCCGGCGGCCTTGTGGAAGTCGACCTCCTGCCGGCGCTGGGCGAGCTCGCGCTCGGCCAGCTCCTTGGCCGCCTCGACCATGAAGGCGCGCACCTGGTTGAAGATCTCCTTCGTCTCGGCGGAGGCGTGGCGCGCGCCCAGCATGCTGATGCCGGCCTCGCCCACCGTCGTGTGCTCGCCCTTGGGGGCGACCTTCTTGAGGTCGGCCACCAGCCGCGTGATCGCCGCCGGCGCCAGCACCGGCGCCTGGTGCCGGAGCTGCAGCCCTTCGGCCGCCCAGCGGAAGCCCGAGAGGCGCAGGAGCACGCCGATCTCGGCCTCGTCCGCGCCCCGGAAGACCGGCGTCTTGGCCTCGAAGCCGAGGATCCGCGCCGCCCAGCCGAGGTGGGTCTCGAGGATCTGCCCCACGTTCATCCGGCTCGGCACGCCGAGCGGGTTGAGCACGATGTCCACCGGCGTGCCGTCCGGCAGGAACGGCATGTCCTCTTCCGGCACGATCCGGGCGACGATGCCCTTGTTGCCGTGCCGGCCGGCCATCTTGTCGCCCACCGAGATCTTCCGCTTCTCGGCGATGTACACCTTCACCAGCTGGATGACGCCCGGGGGCAGCTCGTCCGGCTGGAGGATCTTGTCGATCTGGTCCTCCGCCTTCTCCTCGACCTTGGCCCGCTCGCGCGCGGCCATGTCGATGCTCTGGCGGATCCGCTCGTTGGCGGCCTTGTTGGCCACCCGGAGCGTCTTGAGGTCGACGTCGCCCAGGTCCACCTGCTCCAGCGAGGCGGCCGTGAGCTTGGTCCCGGTGGCGAGGTACTCCTCGACCGTGCCGGACTTGAGCATCAGGGCGACTTCCTGCCCGGCGAGCAGGTGCCGCACCTCCTCCAGCATGACGGTGTTGATGCGCGCCTTCTCGTCGTTCTCGATCCGGCGCACCTCGCCGATCCGCTCGCCGCGGTCCTTCTCGACGACCTGGTCCTCGATCCGGCTGAAGATCTTGACGTCGATCACCACGCCGGCCATGCCGGGCGGCACCTTGAGCGAGCTGTCCTTCACATCCTTGGCCTTCTCGCCGAAGATGGCCGTGAGCAGCTTCTCCTCGGGGCTGAGCTCGGTCTCGCCCTTGGGCGTGATCTTGCCGACCAGGATGTCGCCCGGCTTCACGTGCGCGCCGATCCGGACGATGCCGCGCTCGTCGAGGTCCACCACGCTCTCGTCGGAGACGTTCGGGATTTCCCGGGTGATCTCCTCCTGGCCGCGCTTGGTGTCGCGGACGTGCAGCTCGAGCTCCTGGATGTGGATCGACGAGTAGACGTCGTCCTTCACCAGCCGCTCGCTCAGGACGATGGCGTCCTCGAAGTTGTGCCCGTACCACGGCATGAACGCCACCAGCACGTTGCTGCCGAGCGCGAGCTCGCCGCCCTCGGTGGCCGCGCCGTCGGCGATGATCTCGCCGGCCTGGACCTTCTGGTTGAGCTGGACCAGGGGCCGCTGGTTGATGGCGGTATCCTGGTTGGTGCGCCAGAACTTCTTGACCCGGTAGCGGTCATGCTGGTGCAGGCGCGCCAGCGGCGCGTCGCCCACCTGGGCCCCGTCGGCGCCGGCGTCGACGATGATCTCGTCGGCCGTCACCCGGGTGACCGTCCCGGTCCGGCGCGCGATGATGACCGCACCCGAGTCCCGCGCCACCTTCTCCTCCAGCCCGGTGCCCACCAGCGGCGCCTGCGGGAAGAGCAGCGGCACGCTCTGCCGCTGCATGTTCGAGCCCATGAGCGCGCGGTTGGCGTCGTCGTGCTCGAGGAACGGGATCAGCGCCGCGGCGATGGAGACCAGCTGCTCCGGCGCCACGTCCATGAAGTCGATCCGGTCCGGCGGCAGGAGCGGGTAGTCGTCGCCCTTCCGGCAGAGGACCAGCCCGTCGGTGAACTTGCCGTCCGGGTCGATGATCGCGTTGGCCTGGGCGACGGTGAAGTCCTCCTCGTCGCTGGCCGAGAGCCACCGGATCTCGTCGGTGACCCGGCCCTGCTTGACCATGCGGTACGGCGTCTCGATGAAGCCGAGATCGTTGATCCGGGCGTAGGTCGAGAGGCTGGTGATCAGGCCGATGTTCGGGCCTTCCGGCGTCTCGATCGGGCACATCCGGCCGTACTGCGAATAGTGCACGTCGCGGACCTCGAAGCCCGCCCGCTCGCGCGTCAGGCCGCCCGGGCCGAGCGCCGAGAGCCGGCGCTTGTTGGTCAGCTCGGCCAGCGGGTTGGTCTGGTCCATGAACTGCGACAGCTGCGAGCTGCCGAAGAACGCCTGGATGACGGCGCTCACCGTCCGCGCGTTGACCAGGTCGTCGAGCGAGATCTTCTCGGGGTCCGAGTTGATGCTCATCCGCTCCTTGACCAGCCGCGCCATGCGCGAGAGGCCGACGGAGAACTGGTTGGCGATCAGCTCGCCCACGCTCCGGATGCGCCGGTTGCCCAGGTGGTCGATGTCGTCCGTGAACCCGCGCCCGTCGTGCAGGTCGATCAGGTAGCGGATGATGGCGACGAAATCGTCCTCGGTCAGGACCGTGTGGTTCGGGTCGGTCTTGAGCTTGAGGCGCTGGTTGATCTTGTAGCGGCCCACCCGCCCGAGGTCGTAGCGCTTGGGGTTGAAGAACAGCTTCTGGAGCTGCTGCCGCGCGGTCTCGAGGTTGGGCGCGTCGCCCGGCCGGAGCAGGGCGTAGATCTGCTCCAGGGCCTCGGCCTCGCTGTGGGTCGGGTCCTTGGCCAGGGTGTTCTTGATCAGCGGCGACTCCGAGCGCCCGGCCGGGAGCAGCACCTCGATCTTGTGGACGCCCGCCTTGATCAGCTTCTTCCGCAGCGTGTCGGTCAGCTCGGCGCCGCCCTCGGCCACCACCTCACCCGTCTCCGGGTCGGCGGCGTCGAACGCCAGGACGTGGTTCGAGCGGTCGCGCGTGGTGGTCGGCTGCTCCTCCTCGCGCACGTCGAGCGTGGTGTAGCCAGCGAACACCGTCACCGACTTCACGCCCTTGTGCCGCATCTCGTTGAGCCGCTCCTGGGTGAGCTCGTCGCCCACCTCGCCCAGCGCCTCGCCCTTCGGGTCCTCGGGGTTCCGCACGTCGACGGCGAGGAGGGAGCCGATCACCTCGCGCTTCTCCTGCCGGCCCTCGAGCTTGCCGGTGATGTTCAGGTCCTTCGTCGCGAAGAACAGCTTCAGGATATCGGCGTTGTTCCCGTGGCCGAACGCGCGCAGGAGCGCGGTGGCGGGGAACTTCTTCTTCTTGTCGATGTGGACGTAGATCACGTCGTGGATGTCGATCGTGAACTCGACCCACGAGCCCCGGAAGGGGATGATCCGCGCCGAGAACAGCCGCTGGCCGTTGGGGTGGGTATCCTCCTCGAACACCACGCCCGGCGACCGGTGGAGCTGGCTCACCACGACGCGCTCGGCGCCGTTGATGACGAACGTGCCGAGGGGGGTCATGATGGGCAGCTCGCCCAGGTAGACCTCCTTCTCGATCGCGTTCTTGAGCCGCTTCTGGCCCTCGACCTCCTCGTAGACGTCGAGGCGCAGCTTGGCCTTGAGCGGCGCCGCGTAGGTCATGTCGCGCTCGATGCACTCCTCGACCGCGTACTTGGCCTCGCCCAGCGAGTAGCCCAGGAACTCGAGCTTGTACTTCTCGTTGACGTCGGTGATCGGGAACAGGTCCCGGAACACGCGCTCCAGCGAGACGTCCTGGCGCGCGCCGTGGACGTCGTCGGGCACGAGCAGCGTCTGGAACGCGGCCGTCTGGATGTCGAGGAGGTGCGGCATCGGCATGCCGCCCTCGCGCTTGCTGAACGTGATGACGGATCGGGTCGTCTGAGGCATCAGTGGCTCACTCCCACGCAACACAAATGGCCCCAACGCGGATCCCCCGCCGGAAGGCGGGGTGACCTACGGGGCTCGGCAGATTCGGGAACTTCCGAGAGCTTCGAGCGTGCATTCGTCTCACTGAAATAGGGTGCAGGACTCCGCCCTGCGCCGGCCGCGGCCCGACGGGCCCCGGTCCGGCGCAGGGTAGGCCGCGCCCTACTTCAGCTCGACTTCAGCACCCTGGTCTTCCAGCTTCTTCTTGATCTCCTCGGCCTCCGCCTTCGAAATGCCTTCCTTGACGACAGTGGGCGCATTGTCCACCGCGTCCTTCGCTTCCTTCAGGCCCAGGCTGGTGATCTCGCGGACCACCTTGATGACCTGGATCTTCTTGGCGCCGCCGTCCTTGAGGACGACGGAGAACTCCGTCTTCTCCTCGACCGCGGCCGCGGCCGCGCCGCCGCCCGCGCCGCCCACCGGGGCCGCCGCGACGGTGACGTTGAACTTGGTCTTGAAAGCTTCGATGAGGTCCGCGAGCTCGAGGACGGACTTGTTGCCGATCGCATCGAGGATCTCTTCGTTGCTCAGCGTGGTCGTTGGCATGTTCACGATCTCCGTACGGTTAAGAAGCGGTACCGCGCTGTTCGCGGAGGGCCTCGAGGGCGCCGACAAAGGAATACAGGATGCCGTTCATCGACCCGGCGATCTGGGCCAGCAGCACCTCGCGCGACGGGATCTCGCCGAGGCGCTTGACGTGCGCGGGGGCGACGGTCTTGCCGTCGACCAGCCCCGCCTTCACCGTCGGCCGCTCGAACTCCTTGGCGAACTCGCCCAGGATCTTGGCCGCAGCGAGCGGATCCTTCGTGAGGACCAGGCCGGTCGGACCGGCCAGGTGCTCGTCCAGCCCGGTGATGCCGTTGGCAGCCAGCGCCCGCTGGGCCAGCGTGTTCTTCACGACCACGTACGAGACCCCCGCGGCGCGGAGCCGGCGGCGGAACTCGGTCATGCGCAGCACACTCAGGCCGCTGAAGTCGGTGACGTAGAGATGGGGGGTGTCCTTGAGCAGCGCGCTCAGGGTGTCCACCGTCTCCTGACGTTCGGTCTTGCTCATCGGTACACCGCCGTATCGAGCCGCACACCCGGCCCCATGGTGCTCGAGATGGTCGCCGAGCGGATGTAGGTGCCCTTGGCCGCGGACGGCTTGGCCCGGAGAATGGTGTCCATGAAGGCGCCCACGTTGTCGGCCAGCTGCGCCGGCGAGAAGGACACCTTGCCGACCGGCGCGTGCACGTTGCCGGTCTTGTCGACCCGGAACTCGATCTTGCCCGCCTTGATCTCGCGGACCGCCTTGGCCACGTCCATCGTCACCGTGCCCGCCTTCGGGTTCGGCATGAGGCCGCGGGGGCCGAGGACCCGGCCCAGCTGGCCGAGCTGGCCCATGACGTCCGGCGTGGCGACGATGACGTCGCACTCGAGCCAGCCGTCCTTGAGCTTCTGGATGTATTCGATGCCCACGAAGTCGGCGCCCGCGGCTTCGGCCTCGCGGACCCGGTCTCCCTGGGTAATCACTAACACGCGAACCGGCTTCCCGGTTCCGTGGGGCAGCACGACCGTCCCGCGCACCACCTGGTCGGCGTGGCGCGGGTCGACGCCGAGCCGCACGGCGACGTCCACGGTCTCATCGAACTTGGCGAACGACGCGCCCTTCACCAGCGCCACGGCGTCGGGGATCGGGTATTGGCGCGCCCGATCGACCTTGGCGACCGCGGCCTTGAACTTCTTGCCCGGGCTGTGCATCAGTCGATGACCTCCAGGCCCATCGACCGGGCGGTCCCGGCGATCATCTTCATGGCGCTGTCGAGGTCGGAGGCGTTGAGATCGGCCATCTTGATCTCGGCGATCCTCTTGACCTGCGCCCGCGTGACCTTCCCGACCTTGGTCCGGTTGGGCTGGCCGCTCCCCTTCTCGATCCCCGCCTCCTTGAGCAGGAGGTTCGGGGCCGGCGGGGTCTTGGTGATGAACGTGAAGGTCCGATCGGCGTAGATCGTGACCACGCACGGGATCACCATCCCGCTCTGGCTCTGCGTCCGGGCGTTGAACTGCTTCACGAACTCCATGATGTTCACGCCGTGCGGACCCAGGGCCGTGCCCACCGGAGGCGCGGGCGTAGCCGCACCGGCCGGGCACTGCAACTTCACCAATGCCTGGATCTTCTTTGCCATGTGACTCCTCGTTTCGGCGGGCGCGTCGGTGCGCCCCATCCTGCCGCGATGACCCGCGCGGTCGCGGGACCTGCTAGTGGCCGCGGAGCTGGAGGTAGTCCAGCTCCACCGCCGTCGGCCGCCCGAACAGGCTGACCGACACCTTCACCTTGCCCTTGTCCGCCAGCACCTCTTCGACCGTGCCGCTGAAGTCGGAGAACGGCCCCTCGGTGATCTCGACCACCTGGCCGATCATGAAGGGGATCTCCTCCTTCGGCTCCGACTCCGCCACCGCCTCGGCGATGCCGAGCAGCCGGTTGACCTCGTCCTGCCGGAGCGGCTGCGGCAGCTTGCCCGTGCCCACGAACTTGATCACGCCCTGGATGCTGTTGACGACGTGCAGGGCCTCCTGGCTCATCGCCATCTCGACCAGCACGTAGCCCGGGTAGAGCTTCCGCTCGACCGTGACCTTCTTGCCGTTCTTGATCTCGATCACGTCCTGGACCGGGACGAGCGCCTGGCGGATCAGCTTCTGCTCCGCGGGACGCGGATCGTCTTCGATCCGCTTCTGGAGCAGGTTCCGCACCTTGTTCTCGTGCCCGGCCGTCGTCTGGATCGCGTACCAGCGGTATTCCATAGGCTTACCGCGCGAGGCGCGCGATTCCTTCCACCAGGATCAGCTGGAGCAGGTAGTCCATGAGGCCGATGACGACGCCGAGCACGAGGCTCAGAATCACGATCATCCGCGTGGCCTTGATCAGCTCCTCGCGGGTCGGCCAGGTGACCTTCCGCATCTCGTCGCGCACGCCCACCAGGAAATGCCGGGTGCGGTCCACCCACCCGGTCAGCCGGTTGGCGGGCTGCGCCACCTGCACCCGTTCCATGGCTACTTCGACTCTTTATGCGTGCGGTGCGTGTCGCAGCGCGGACAGTACTTGCGCCGCTCGACCCGCTCCGGATGCTTTCGCTTGTTCTTGTCCGTGAAGAAGTTGCGGCTCTTACACTCGGTGCACTCGAGCGTGATCTTGTCTCTCGGCATCTCTCGGTCTCTCCGCCGCTACTTCAGGATCTTGGTGACGACGCCGGCACCCACGGTCCGGCCGCCCTCGCGGATCGCGAAGCGCAGCCCGTCGTCCATCGCGATCGGCGTGATCAGCTCGATCGTCATCTGGATGTTGTCCCCCGGCATCACCATCTCCACCCCCGCCGGCAGCTCCACCGACCCCGTCACGTCCGTCGTCCGGAAGTAGAACTGCGGCCGGTACCCCTTGAAGAACGGCGTGTGCCGCCCCCCCTCTTCCTTCGTCAGCACGTACACCTCGGCCTCGAAGTGCGTGTGCGGCGTGATGCTCCCCCCCTTCGCCAGCACCATCCCCCGCTCGATCTCGTGCTTCTCCACGCCCCGCAGCAGCAGGCCCACGTTGTCCCCCGCCTGCCCCTGGTCCAGCAGCTTCCGGAACATCTCGACGCCCGTCACCACCGTCTTCTTGGCGCTGTTGAACCCCACCACCGCCACTTCCTCCCCCACCTTCACCACCCCGCGCTCGATCCGCCCCGTCGCCACCGTCCCCCGCCCCGTGATCGAGAACACGTCCTCCACCGGCATCAGGAACGGCTTCTCCGTCTCCCGCACCGGCTGCGGAATGAACGTGTCCAGCGCGTCGTACAGCTCGTCCATCTTGGCCAGCCACTCCGGCTGCCCCGCGATCGCCCCCGTGGCCGAGCCCCGGATCACCGGCGTGTCGTCCCCCGGGAACTCGTACGCGCTCAGCAGCTCGCGCACCTCCAGCTCCACCAGGTCCAGCAACTCCGCGTCGTCCACCAGGTCGCACTTGTTCAGGAACACCAGCACCGACGGCACGTTCACCTGGCGGGCCAGCAGGATGTGCTCCCGCGTCTGCGGCATCGGCCCGTCCGTCGCACTCACCACCAGGATCGCCCCGTCCATCTGCGCCGCCCCCGTGATCATGTTCTTCACGTAGTCGGCGTGCCCCGGGCAGTCCACGTGCGCGTAGTGCCGCTTCGAGGTCTCGTACTCCACGTGGCTCGTCGCGATCGTCAGGATCTTGGTCGCGTCCCGCCGGCCCTGCGACTCGCTCGCCTTCGCCACCTCGTCGTACGGGATGTACTTCGTCCCCCACCCCTTGTCCGCCGACACCTTCGTCAGCGCCGCCGTCAGCGTCGTCTTCCCGTGGTCCACGTGCCCGATCGTCCCGACGTTCACGTGCGGCTTCGTGCGCTCGAATTTGGCCTTGGCCATGTGCGGTGTCCCGTGTGCGTTTGAGTGCCTTGTTGAGGCGGTCAGGCGGTCGGCCGGTCAGGCGGTCGGTAGTGCTTGTTCTGACCGCCTGACCGCCTGCCCGCCCGACCGCCCGTCTTCAAGCTCGCGACCGGGATCGAACCGGTGACCTCATCCTTACCAAGGATGTGCTCTACCGACTGAGCTACGCGAGCGACCGCTGTCCTGTCAGAGCGGGCGACGGGGCTCGAACCCGCGACCCTCAGCTTGGAAGGCTGATGCTCTACCAACTGAGCTACACCCGCGCATCCCGCTTCCTGCTCTCGCGATCTCTTCGCCGCGATCCCTTCGCTCTCGCTGAAACCCATCTCGCCTGACCGCCCGCCATGGTGGGGGTAGGATTCGAACCTACGTAGGGCATAGCCCGGCAGATTTACAGTCTGCTACCATTAGCCACTCGGTCACCCCACCGAGCCTGCGAGTCACCCTCATCTGAGACAGAACCCCGCCGGCGAAGGAGCGGGGTCCTATTCATTGAGAGTGTCGGCGTCACCGAGCTGACGCGGGGAATCGAACCCCGAACCTCCCGCTTACAAGGCGGGTGCTCTGCCAGTTGAGCTACGCCAGCCTATAACAGGCCGAACAAGACAGACTCGTATGATAGAGGGCAAGTTGGCCTGAGTCAATGGGGTTGGGCCTGTTGAAGGGCCGGGCTGCGACCGCCGTCACCACCCGGTCGCCGCGGCCCGCGACCGGCCCCGATCGGGGCCTGTCCGAGGATCGCTAACCCGCTTCGCTGGCTCGATTTCCGTGGCCGAAAGCTAGTGAGTTCCCGAGCGGACCACCTCGATCGACCCATCGCGGTTGTCCCGCACCTCCCAGCCGGCCGCCTTGAGCCGCGCGCGGATCCCGTCCGCCACGACGAAATCGCGCGTGGCCTTGGCTTCCTTTCGTCGGACCGCCCACCGGATCGCCCACGACCGCTGCGCCGCCTCGTCGCCGGCGGGGGACTGCTCCGGAAGCTCCGCCCCGTCGGCGGCGCCCGCGTCCACCGCGGTGCCCACCTTGACCACCTGCACCGAGGACGTCACGCCCAGCACGCCTTCGGCGCGCCGCCATGCCGCGACCGCCCGGGGACCCGCGACCTGTCCGGCGTCGAGAGCCGCGTTCCCGGCAGAGGCGAACGCGAAGAGCGCGGCCGCCGCCCGGGGCGCATTGAGATCGTCGTCGAGCGCCTCGGCCAGCTCCAGGTCCAGCCGTGCGGCGGCCTCGACGAACGCCGGCGCGTCCGCCGGACCGGCCGCGCCCAACATCCGAGTCTGGAATTCACCCAGCCGGCGGGAGCCCTCGCGGGCGCTCGTCAGGGCCTGGTCGGTGAGGTCGAGCTGCTGCCGGTAGTGGACCTGGCACATGAGGAGCCGGACCGCGCCGGCGTCGACCCCGTCCTCCCGGAGGTCTCGCGCCGTCGTGATGTTGCCGTACCGCTTCGACATCTTCTCGCCACCGATCTTGAGGAACTCGCCGTGCACCCAGTACCGGGCGAACAGCGGCTCGCCCGTGTAGGCGCAGCTCTGGGCGATCTCGTCCTCGTGGTGGGGGAAGATCAGGTCGACGCCGCCGGCGTGGATGTCGAGCACGTCCAGGCCCGTGTGCCGGCGGACGAGGTCCAGGGCCATCGCCGAGCACTCGAGGTGCCAGCCCGGACGGCCGCGGCCGAAGGGCGCGTCCCAGGCCGCGCCCACCGCCTCGTCTTCCTCGTCCGCGGCCTTCCAGAGTGCGAAGTCGCGGGCGTCCTCCTTGGCGTATTCGTCGTCGCTCACGCGGGCGCTCGCACCGGTCTTGAGCTCGCGTCGATCGAGCTGCGACAGCCGGCCGTAGTCCGGGAACCGGCCGATCGCGAAGTAGACCGATCCGTCCTCGCTGCGGTAGGCCACGTCTTTCGCGAGCAGGCCTTCCACCAGCTGGATCATCTGGGGAATGAAGTCGGTCGCCCGGGGATAGACCGTGGCGTCGCGGATCCGGAGATAGCGCCGGTCCTCGTGGAAGGCGTCGATGAAGCGCTGGACGTACGTCCGCAGCGGCTGTTCGGACTCGAACGCGCCGTGAATGGTCTTGTCGTCCACGTCGGTGAGGTTCATGACGTGGAACACGTCGTACCCGCTCGCCTCGAGCCACCCGCGCAGGAGGTCCTCGAACAGGAACGTCCGGAAGTTCCCGATGTGGGCGTAGTTGTAGACCGTCGGCCCGCAGGTGTAGAGGGTGACCCGGCCCGGCTGCAGGGGAACGAACGGCTCGATCTGGCGGGTGAGGGTATTGTAGAGGCGGAGGCTCATCCGCCCGCGGCTCCGGCCGCGGCGCCGGCGGCGATCGGGTCGGGGCCGGCGGGGCCGCCTTCGACGCGCACGTGCACGCGGCGCTGCGGGAACGGAATCTCCAGCTTCTCCTGGTCGAACCGGTTCTTGATCCGCCGGCGGAACTCGCGCGCCACGTTCCACTGCGAGCCCGGCTGGGTCCGGATCATCGTCCGGAGCACGACCGCGCTATCGCTGAGCGATTCAACGCCGAGCACCTCGACCGGTCCGTCGAGCTGCGAGCCCCAGGTCTTGTCGGTGGAGAACTGCGCCGCCTCGTCGCGCAGCACCTCGAGTGCCCGGTCGACGTTCTCGTCGTAGGGTACCCCCACGTCCACCACGGCGCGGGACCAGCCGCGGGTCTTGTTGCTGACGACCTTGATCTCGCTGTTGGGCACGACGTGCATGATCCCCTCGCCGTCCCGCAGGACGACCACCCGCAGGGTCATCTTCTCGACCACGCCGCTCTTGCCGGCCACCTCGATCACGTCGCCGATCGCGAACTGATTCTCGAACAGGATGAAGAATCCCGAGATCACGTCCTTGACCAGGCTCTGGGCCCCGAACGACACCGCCAGGCCGAGGATGCCGGCGCCGGCGAGGATCGGGCCGATGTCGATGAAGACGTTGAACGTGAGGAGGAGGGCGACGATGAACACGACTACCCGGCCGACGCTCCGGAGCAGCTGCGAGATGGTCTGTCCCCGCCGCTCGCGGAGCGTCGTGACCGAGTCGTCGCCGTCGTCGACGGCGAGCTCGATCCGGCGCGCGGCCAGGCGGACCACCCGATAGGCGAGCCAGGCCAGGAGCCAGATGCCGAGCACGCGGAACCCGCCGCGGGCGACCTCCTCGCCGTCGATGCGGAGGATCGCGCCGATGCGCCGGAGGACTTCCTCGATCGTGAAGAGCGGAACGAACTTGAGCGCGAGCATAGGCCTGGGTCGAGGGCGAGCCCTAACCTAGAGACCCGCCCTGCCGTGCGTCAACAGGATCGTTCAGCGTATTCGATCCACGTGGCGGCCACCGGCACGCGGGCCGCGGCGCATGCCGCGAGCGCCGGCTCCGCACCGTCGAGCCCGATCGGGAGCGCGATGCGCCCCGGCGAGACCCGAAGCCCCGGATAGAGCGTCCGGAGCGTGTGCAGGTGGGGCAGGAAGGGCGCGCCCACCACGATCTGGAGCGTGCGCCAGGCGATCAGCCGCTCGGCCTCGAGCACCAGCGCCGAGCCGCCGTGTCGCACCAGCACCCGCGCGCACCGCCGCAGGAGGTAGCCCAGGTCGGCGCCGGCAAGGAGGGCGCGTCCGCCGGCGCGCAGGTGGAGCGGCCACCGGACCATGCGCACCCAGGCGCCGAGAGGATCCCCGGGGTGTGCGAGGCCCAGCGCGCGGCGGAGCGGGTAGGAAGGGTGAAGGCGGGACGGGGCGCCGGGGAGCATGCGACACGGTCGCACGGAGGAGCGGTGCCGGCGGCATCGTTTCCCGGTGCTGCGTACCGAAATCGAACTCGCGAGCCCGGAGGCAGCCTACCGCAGCTCCAGCGGCGTCAGCGTCCCCGCCCGCATTACACCGAGCCGGATGGGTCTGGGCGAGCCCTTCGCCGGAAGGGTGAGCTCCACCCAAAGCTCCTCGCCCGCGGCGGGGACCGAAGGATCCGGCACGTGCTCGGGGATGAAGAACGGCACCGGCTCCGCCAGTCGCGAGGACCAGGCGCCGTCTTCCCGCCGGAGCTGCAGCCGGAGCGCACCGCGCGCCGAGTCGATCTCGCCGATCACCCGGTCGTCGACGGCCCGGAGCCGCACGCTGGACTCCGCATAGGACCCTTCCTGCGCGACCGCGCCTGCTACCGGAATCTCGACGCCCAGGCGCACGTATCGGCCGCGCAGCGGCGTGGAGGGGTCGAACGGCATCGTCCGCGCCCACGCGTGGGGCAGCCGGGCTCGGTCCACGAGCAGCTTGGCGCCGAGGCTGCCCACCAGCGCCACGTGCACCAGCGCGAGCAGCAGGCCGGACTGTCGGCGGGTCACGACCCGGGCTCCGCGACCCGGGCCACCAGCCGCCGTCGCCCTTGCTCCAGCGTCCAGCCGCCGCCGAGGAACAGGAGGCCGAGGCCGACCAGGCTCGCCGACCGGCCCAGGCGATCCATGACGCTCGAGAAGTAGAACACCAGAATCGTGAGCGCGAAGCCGGCGACGCCGAGGTTGATGCGCTCGGTTCGGCGCTCCACCACGCCCCACGCGATCAGGCCGAGGCAGAGTGCGGCGCTCCAGAGGTACGGCCCCATGCCGCGCCCGGCCCCCAGGAGCGGCCCGGCCGCCGCCCACGCGCCGAGCGCCATGACCGCCCACGGTGCGCCGCCTCGGAGCCACCACGCGACCGCCACCGGTGCGGCGAGCGCCACGGCCCAGCCCAGCACGAGCACCTGGCGGGCGAGGCCGCCAGGTGCATACCAGCCGATCTGGAAACTCGCGGCCACGAGCATCGCGGCGGGAATGAGTGCGAGGCCGCCAACCCACACGAGCGCACGGCGGACTGCGCCAGATCGCCCGCGCGGGTCGGGCAGCGCACCGAAATAGGCGATCGCCGTGAGGAGTACCCCGACCATCAGCGGTGACCCGCCGGCATGCCGGCCCGCCGCCACCGCCCACTCGCCGGCCAGCCATGCGGGCGTGAGCACGGCCGCGAAGAGCGCCTGAGGCCAGTCGCGCAGGAGCGCCCAACCCACCCAGGCGCCGAGGGCCCATAGGAACAGGCCGCCCGGCCAGTGGGTCGAGAGGTGGAAGATCTGTCCGGAGAGAAAAATGCCGCCGCCGAGCGCCGCCGTCCCGCAGGCGTGCAGCGTCGTGGCGAGTCCAGGGGATCGCTCCGCGACCAGCGCTCCGGCGACATGGAACGCCGCCACCGTACCGATCAGGAGTGCATAGCGGGGCCCGGGCGCGAGCGCGTCCCAGTGCGCCGCCACGAAGAGCAGGATGCCGGCGCAGAGCAGAAGGCCGCCGAGCCCAAGCGCCAGCCGCACCGGCCACCGAACGCCGGTCGACCCGTGCGTCCCTTCCCAGGCCCGGATTCGCGCGGCGGCATCGGAATCGAGCAGACCCGCCTCGACCCAGCGATCGATCCGCTCCTCCCAGGCCGGGGCCATGTCAGGCCGTCTGGCGCGCCTGGTCGTGCCGGGCGCGGGCGCTCACGACGGCGTCCACGAGGGGGCCGACATCGAACCGCACCGGATCCGTGGCGGGCAGACCGGTCTCGCGCGCCGCCGCCTCGCAGGCACGCCGGGCCTCCGCGTCGGTCATGTCATAGGTATTGAGCGAAATGCCGATGACCTTGGTCGGATGCACCGCCGACCCGATGGTCTCGTACAGGCGGATGTACTCGGTGAGCGGCGGGATCCGGAGCCAGGCGGCCTCGCGATAGTCGCCGATGTACTCGCGCGTGCACTGGTGGCATAGGATCAGTGCGTCCGGGCACGACCCGTGGAGCAGGCCCAGCGTCACGCCCGAGTAGCCCGGGTGATTGATGCTGCCCTGCCCCTCCACCAGCACGACGTCCGCATCCTTGGCGCCCTCCAGGACGAGTCGTTCGGCCGCGCCCGCGATGAAATCGGCGACGACGGCGTCCACCGCGATCCCCCATCCCTCGATCATGATGCCGGTCTGTCCGGTGGGCACGAACCGGGTCCGGACGCCGCGGTCGTTAAGCGTCCGGGTGAGCTGGAGCTGCGCCGTCATCTTGCCGACGTTGCAGTCCGTGCCGACCGTGAGCACGACGAGGGGATCCACCGTCTTGGCGAGTCCCGAGGCGATCGGCAGGTCCGCCGGCGGGCGCCGAAGGTCGAAGATCTTTCGTCCCCCCGCTCGCGCCTTCTCGGCCAGCATCGGGTCGTCGCCGAGAAAGGTGTGCAGTCCGCTCCAGAGGTCGCAGCCGTGGTCCAGCGCCTCCGCCAGCCAGGTGCGCCACTCGGCGGGCATCCGGCCGCCCTGCGGCGCGATGCCGATCAGCACCGCCGTCGGGCCGCGCGCGAGCCCCTCCTTCATGGAGCCGACCACGGGAATCGCGCCGCCGAAGCCCAGCACGTCCTGGACGGTCTTGCCGGCCTGCTTGCGGTCGAGCACGCCGACCGTGCGCTCGGGGAGGTAGCGGATGACCGAGTTGGCGGTCTTGGACGTCATCGGGCTCGAAGTCGCCGTCGGCGACGATCAGGAAACGTGGAGCGGTCATGCGGTCAGGGAGTGGGTGGGTTGAATGGTGGGCACGGCGTCGGCGGGGATGGTGCCGGATGCCTGGGCGGCGGTGACCGGGTCCCCGTAGACTTCGCCGAGCAGAATATGGCGCACCAGGATCATGACCAGCGCCAGGATGGGCACGGCGATGATGAGGCCGCCCAGGCCGAACAGCGTGCCGATGAGCAGCACGCCGGCGATGGTGACGACCGGCGGCAGGTTGACCTGGCGCTCCATCACGACGGGCGCCACGAAATTGGCCTCGATGATGTGCACCAACACGCCGAGCGCCGCCTACCAGCAGGGCCTTGGTGACGCCGAAGGCGCCCAGGGCGAACAGCGCCGGCAGCAGCGTGGAGAGCAGGACGCCGAAGAACGGCACGATGGCCGCCACGCCGGCGAACACGCCGAAGGCGAGGAAGTACGGCATGCCGAGGGCCCAGAGTCCCAGCGTCGTCAGGGCCGCGAGCAGCACCATGGCGATGATCTGGCCGATCGACCCATGCGCTGATCGTGACTGTTGAGATCGCTGGAGAATGGCCGGGCCAGCGGGCGCCGCGGCGGGGCGGCGCCAGGGCGACCACTCCGTCGACGTAGACGTCGGGATGGCGGGCCAGGAAGATCGCCATGACCAGCACGCTCACGCCTTCGATCAGCACCTCGACGCCGCCCTTGAGGTAGGGCACCGCCGCGCCCCGCAGAAGCCCAGGATCTCGGACAGCGCGTTGCCAGGAGCCCGGGTGACCCGTCGCCGCCGGTGGCCGCGCTCCGGCGGAGCACCGGGATGCTCCGGATGAAGCCATTGAGGTTGGTGTTCAGGCTGGCGAGGAACTGCGGAAGGTTGGGAGCAGGTCCTGCACCTGGCCGTGACCGGCGGAGCGATGAGGAGCACGACGCCGACCAGCGCGCCGAGGGTGGCCGGCCACGCCAACGGCTGAGCCGAGCGGCTGGGCACGCCCAGCCGGCGCTGCAGAGACCCGGCGATCGCGCTCAGGTAGATGGCGAGGATCACGGCCAGGAACACCACCAGCAGGACGTCGATGGTCGGATCGCCAGCGCCAGCAACGACGACGACGAGCAGGAGCCAACCCAGTCGGGAAGCTCCGCCGCCGTCGGCCTGCCACCGGCTGGGTCAGCGGGTCTTCCCTTCGTCTCCCTCTTCGATCAGCTCGGCGTCGTGGACGTCCTCGGCGTTCCCCCTGTTGAGCTGCGGATCCGGCTGGCCCTGCCCGGCCCCGAGCAGGACCCCATGCGGGACTTCAGCTCGATGAGCTGCTGGTCGGAGCTGCCCTTGTACTCGAGCGCCTCGAACTGGCGGGCGAGCACGGTCGCCGGAGACCTCCTCGTTGAGCTCGGCCGCGGCGATGGCGCTTTCCGCTCGGTGGCCTCGATCTTCTCCGCCATCCGCTCGAACGACTCGAAGGCGCTCTTGTCGGACATCCCCGACATCGTCTCCTGGATCCGCTGCTGCGCCTCGGCCCGCTTGGCGCGCGCGACCAGGATGTTCTTCTTGCGCTTGGCCTCTTCGATCTTGTCGTTGAGCTGCCGGAGCGAGAGCTTGAGCTGCTCGGTCTCGGCCTTGTGCTGCAGCCAGGTCTCGTGCAGCTGCTGGGCGCCCTGCAGGTGCTCGTTGTACCGGCCGAGCGCCTGCTTGGCCAGGTCGTCCCGGCCCTCCTGCACGGCCAGCATGGCGCGGCGCTCCCAGTCTTCCGCCTGCTTCTTCATGGCTTCGGCGTCGGACTGCAGCTTCTTCTCGTCGGCGATGGCCGAGGCCACCTGCTGCTTGGCCTTGGCCAGGTTGGGTCTTCATGTCGACGATGAGCTGGTTGAGCATCTTCTCCGGATTCTCGGCCCGCGAGATGAGGTCGTTGATGTTCGACCGGAGCAGGGTCGAGAGACGGTCAAAGAGTCCCATGTCGCTTCACCTTTCCCGGTACGGAGCGAGCGTGGCGAGGTGCGAGGCCAGCGCCAGCGTGATCGAGTCGAAGCTGGCCTCGAACTCGCTGAAGTCGAGGTTTTCCAGCTCGAGCGTGTCGGTCAAGCACGACGTGGTTGCCCTCGAGGCCGTAGGAGCCGTGCACCAGCTCGCGGGCGTTGTACTCCAGCAGCTGGCGGAAGAGCTCCGAGCGCCGCGGCTCGCTCTCGGGCAGCTCCATGACCCGCACCCGGAGGATGACGACCGGCGGCGCGTAGTGCACCACGACCTCCGCGTCGTCCGGGGTCCGGGCGAGCCAGAGGTTCGGCTCGATCTCGGCGACCGCCAGGCCGCCGCCGTCGAGCCGGTCCAGGAACGACTGAATGTCTTCACGCGTGATCATCGTTGCGCTCCCCCGTGCAGCTGGTCGGCCTCGCGTGCCTGCGCCAGGAGACGCTCGGCGAAATCTAACCGCTCCTCGACCTCGGCCAATCGGCCGCGGAGCTGGTCCACCTCGGCCGCGAGCGCCGCATCGTCCGGCGCCGGCGGGCCGCCTCGGATCCACTCTCCGATGGCAGCGCCGATCGGCCCCGTGAAGATCTTCACCAGCGCGATCGCCAGGGCGATCGCGACGATGCCGTCCCCCCCAGTGAACCCCATCGACCCCCCTTACCGTTGTAGCCGGTCGGGCTCCCGCGACTGCGCCAGCATCCGCTCGGCAAAATCGAGCCGCTCCTCGAGCTCCGCGATCCGCGCCTGACCCTGCTCCAGCTGGTCGAGCCGGACCCGCATCGTCTCCACCTCTCCCTCCAGCTCGGCCGCCGCCGATCGGCCTTCCAGCCGGCGGGCGAAGGCGCGGATGAGAGGCCAGGCCATCAGCAGGACCGTGCCCAGCACGGCCAGCGCGATGATGACCGCCGCCGCGTCGCTCAGCTCCCCGCCGAGCGTCATGCTCCCGCCGGACTCGGGGGGCGGCGGTGCCGGCACCTGGCCGGTCATCAGGACGGGCCGCGCGGGAGCTGGGCGGGATCGCGCTCCGTCCGCGCCAGCAGCCGCTCCGCGAAGTCCAAGCGCTCCTCGAGCTCACCGACCCGCACCTGCAGGGCGTCCACCTCAGCCAGCCGATGGTGCACCTGGTCCAGGTCGCTCCGGAGGGCGGCGTCGACGGAGCCGCGTCCTTCCAGCCGCCGGGCCAGCGCCCGGGCCAGCGGCCACAGGACGATTGTCGCAGCCACGACCACCAGGAGCACGATCATCACGATGCCCCGACCGTCCATGCTCGAGAGGACCAGGTTCGGGTCCAGCGGGATGCTCGGAATTTCGGGCGGCAGGGGAGGCGTGGGTCCCTGGATCAGCATCACGTGGCACCCCCTTGCCGCAGCTCGCCGGCCTGCCGCTCCTGCAGCAGGACCCGCTCGGTGAAGTCAATGCGCTCCTCGAGCTCCGAGACCCGCGTGCGCAGCTCGGCGACCTCTCCCGGGTCGGCGCCCGTGGCTCCCACCCCTGCCCCACCGCCGATCCGGCGTGCGAGCGCCTCGCCGATCGGCCCGCGTAAGACCCGGGCAACGGTCCACGCGGCGATGCATGAGAGCACGATCACCAGCACCTGATCCGGGCTCATTCCCCCGCCCCGATCTTGCCGGGCTCCGGCCGCTGCGCCAGCAGTCGCTCGGCGAAGTCCATCCGCTCGTGCAGCTCCGACACTTCGACGCGGAGCTGGTCCACCTCGGCCTGGAGCTCGGGATCCGGGAGGGGGCGGCCCCCTGGGACCGGATACGCTCGGCCAATGCCCGGCCGACGGGACTGACGGAGAGGAGGAAGAGGGTCCCTCCCCCAAAGATGAACGTGATCGCGAGTACGCCTTCCATATCCATCCCTGGGTTCCTCCGAGTCGGCCCTACGGCTCGCCGCGAGCGAATGTTTCAGGGCGCAACGCTGGAGTCTTGGGGGCCGATTAGACGAGCTCGACCGCCTCGATCGCGCCCAGCGAGACGGCGATCTCGGTGTCGTCGCTGCCGGTCGGCCGGAGGTAGACCTCGTGGGCGGTCACGTGGGTGTCGACGCTCATCGGGATGCCGATGACCTCTGTCCTGTCCGTTGTGATGATCCGGACGGCCTGCTCGTGCCCGCCGGCGTAGCCCAGGAGCGAGACGATGTCTTCGTAGGTCATGGGGTCCCCCCGTGAAGAGGTAGGACCCCTAATGTAGGCCGTTTGCGGGCGGAGCCGCAACGCGTTCCGCCCGCAGGGACTCAGTGGCTGGCGGCGCGCGCCTGCGGGGCGGGCGCCGGAGTGAGCAGGTTCTGGTCGAGGTAGCCGGTGATCAGTGAGAACAGGTGGAGGGTCGTGTTCTTGCCCTGACAGATGCAGTGGGTCCGGTTGGGGTATTCCATCATCTGGAACGGCTTGTTGGCGGCCACCAGGGCGTTGATCAGCATCTCGCTGTTCTGGAAGTGGACGTTGTCGTCGCCGCCGCCGTGGACCAGGAGGAGGTTTCCCTGGAAGCCGCCGACGTAGGTGATCGGCGAGCCCCGGTCGTACCCCTCGCGATTCGTCGTGATCAGGCCGTTGAACCGCTCGGTATAGACGTTGTCGTAGAGCGCCCAGTGCGTCACGGGTGACACCGCGACGCCGGTGCGGTAGAGATCCGGATGCTGGAACAGGGTATTCAGCGTCATGAAGGCGCCGTAGCTCCAGCCCCAGATGCCGACACGGCTGGTATCGACGTACGGCCGCTGCCTGAGCGTCCGGGCGGCGGCGGCCTGATCCTGGGTCTCGAGCACGCCGAGTTGCCCGTAGATCGCCTTTCGCCAGGCGCGGCCGAGGGGGGCTGGTGTTCCCCGGTTGTCGACGATGGCGACGAGGTAGCCCTTCTGGGTGAGCAGCGTGTGCCAGAGCCAGTAGCCGCCCCACTGATCCTCGACCTCCGCGTTGCCCGGGCCGCCGTAGACGAAGAAGAGAAGCGGGTACTTCCGGGTCGAGTCGAAGTCCGCGGGCTTCATCAGCACCCCCGGCATCTTCGCGCCGTCGGCCGTGGGAATGGTGAGCCACTCGACGGGCCCGCGCCGCAGCTTCGCCACCCGGGCTCGGAGCGGCGCGTTGTCGACCAGGGTCCGGATCACCTGGTTTCCGGGGAGGCGCACCAGGCGGATCACCGGCGGATTGCCGAGGCTCGAGTAGGTCTCGATGGCGTACTTGTAGTTGGGCGCGCGGTCGTAGGCGTGGGTGCCGGCCTCGGCACCCGGCGTGATGCGCTCGGGCTTTCCCTTGCCGTCGAGGCGGGTGCGGAAGAGGTATTTCTGCGCCGGGTTGTCCGGCGACGCCACGTAGTAGAGCCAGCCGCCCTTGTCGTCGATGCCCTTCACTTCCAGCACGTCGAAGGCGCCCCGGGTCACCCGCCGCACCGACTTCCCATCGCGCGACACGGCGTAGACGTGCTTCCAGCCGTCCCGCTCGCTGACCCAGGTGAACTCCTTCCCGCCCTTGAGCCAGACCAGGTCGTCCACCACGTCGACCCAGGTCGAGTCGCGCTCCGTCAGCACGGTCCGCACCCGACCGGTGCGGACGTCGCCGAGCATGACCTCGTCGGTGTTCTGCAGGCGGTTGAGCCGCTGGAGGATCACCTCATCCGAGCCGGCCGCCCAGTCCATCCGTGGGATGTAGTGCTCGCGGGGATCGCCCTCGATCTCGAGCCACCGGGTGGGGCCACCGGCAGCAGGCACGATGCCGACGCGCGCCGCGGAGTTCTCCTCGCCCACCTTCGGGTACTGCACCGAGATCACCCGCGAATAGAGCGAGTCCGTGTTGTTGACCAGGTCGAAGTTCCTGACCCGGTCCGCGTTCAGCTGCCAGTAGGCGATGCTCCGGCCGTCCGGGCTCCAGCGCCACCCGTCGGCGTAGTAGTTCATCAGCTCTTCCTCGTAGACCCAGTCGAACGTGCCGTTGATCAGGGTCCGGGAGCCGTCGGTGGTGAGTGGAGTGATGGCACCCGACGCGAGGTCCTCCACGTACAGGTTGTTCTCCCGGACGTAGGCCACGCGGCCGCCGTCGGGCGAGAACTTGGCGAACATGAGCGTCGAGGGCTTGGCCTCGCGACCGCCGAGCTGCCGGAGCGCGCCGTTCGCGCGGTCGAGCACCCAGTAGTCGCCGCGGGTGTTGAGCCGCCAGACAGGTTGGGTGTTCGTGAAGACCAGGAGCTTCTGTCCATCGGGAGACCAGGCATAGTCCTCGACCGCGAGCGGCCCCTCGGCGCCCTTGGGGGTGAGCGCCTGGGCGGCCACCATGACCTCGCGCCGGCCGCTCTCCACGTCGTACTGGATGAGGTCGTCGCCCTTGCCGTCCGCGGCTGCTTCCAGGGTGGTGTAGGCCGAACCGTCACCCAGCCAGCGCGAGGGACCGAACTTCTGGCTGGCGAACTCTCCGGAGCCGTACACCCGGGTCAACGTCAGCAGGCTCGAATCGGCCTGCTGGGCCAACGCAGGCGAGGCCAGGAGAAGGAGCGCCGCGAGTGGGGCGGCAAGGTGGCGACGGATCACGAGTTATCCCGGATGATTGGTTGCGGTGCGGGAAGGCCCGGACTATCCCTTCAACTTAGTATATCCGGGCCGCCAGGGCGGAGCACCCGCCATACTTCGGTGGACGGGGCGGTGGAGTTTCAGACAGGCACCGGTCCTCACTTCGCGAGGCGAGCATGACGTTTCGGATTGGCAGCTACTTCACCCGCGCACTTGTCCTGGCCGCATCGCTTGGCCCGGCCTGGAGCTGCTCCAGCCGAGCTGCCGACCCGCCGGCCGGGGCGGCCCCCGAGGCTGCCCCTTCGCCTTCCGACGCTGCGACCACGGCCTCCGAATCCGCCAGCACGCCGGCGCCGGACAGTGCGGCCAAGTCGGCGCCGGCGGATGCCGCGCCGGCAGCCGCCGCGGACTCTCAGTATCTCAAGTACGATCCCGCCACCAAAACGGTCACCTTCGAGCTCGTGGCCGGGCCGTTCGACTTCGACGGGTTCACCGCTGGCGCCGGGACGCTGACCGTGCCGCCGGGCACGACCAACGTCTGGAATTTCCTGCAGAATGACGGCACGCCCCACAGCGCCGAGGTCGGGGCGGGGACCGGACCCATTCCGAACTCCGGCGGCAACCCGGCCATTCCGCGCGCCTACACCAACAAGGTGGTCGAGGGGTTGGTGCAGGGCGCCACGGACGTCATCCGGTTCACCGCGCCCGACAGCGGCACCTATCGGATCATCTGCGGGGTGCCCGGACACGCGCTGGGCGGGATGTGGATCTGGTTCAAGGTCGATCCCGCCGCCAAGGCGCCGAGTTTCGGAGCGACGCCCAAGTAGGCGGCGCGCTCAGGGTGACGTGGCGGCGGACACCCCGAGCGCCTTGCGCAGGAAATGTCCGGTGTGGCTCCCGTCCATCTCGGCCACATCCTCCGGCGTGCCCGCCGCGACCACGAGCCCGCCCGCTTCCCCACCCTCCGGGCCGAGGTCGATGATCCAGTCGGCGGTCTTGATGACGTCGAGATTGTGCTCGATCACCACCACACTGTTGCCCTTGTCGACCAGCCGGTGCAGCACCTCGAGCAGCAGCCGGACGTCCTCGAAGTGGAGACCGGTGGTCGGCTCGTCGAGGATGTACAGCGTGCGGCCGGTGTCCCGCTTGGCCAGCTCGGTGGCGAGCTTGACCCGCTGCGCCTCGCCGCCGCGAGAGCGTGGTGGCCGCCTGGCCCAGGTGGATGTAGCCCAGCCCGACGTCGTTCAGCAGCTCGAGCTTCTCCGCGATCCGGCGCTGGTTGCTGAAGAAGTCGAGCGCGTCCGCCACCGTCAGATCGAGCACGTCGGCGATGCTCCGCCCCTTGTAGCGCACCTCCAGCGTCTCGCGGTTGTAGCGCCGGCCTTTGCAGACCTCGCACGGCACGTACACGTCGGGCAGGAAGTGCATCTCGATCTTGACCAGCCCGTCGCCCTGGCACGCCTCGCAGCGCCCGCCCTTCACGTTGAACGAGAAGCGCCCGGGCCCGTAGCCGCGCATCTTGGCATCCGGCAGCTGGGTGAACAGCTCGCGGATCGGCGTGAACAGTCCCGTGTAGGTGGCCGGATTGGACCGCGGCGTCCGGCCGATCGGGCTCTGGTCGATGTCGATCACCTTGTCGATCTGGTCCAGCCCCTCGATCCGCGTGTGCGCCCCGGGGACGACCTTGGCGCGATAGAAGTGGCGGGCCAGCGCCTGGTACAGGATGTCGGTGACCAGCGTCGACTTGCCCGAGCCGGACACCCCGGTGACCGCGGCGAACAGCGCCGAGCGGAATGTCGACGGTGAGGTTCTGGAGGTTGTTCGCGCGGGCGCCGATGATCCGAAGCCGGTGCTTGGCCTCGCGGCCTCGCGCCGGCCGCCCGGCACCGGCACGCGGAGCTCGTTCCGGAGGTAGCGACCCGTGAGCGAGGTCGGGATGCTGGCGAATCTCCTCGAACGTCCCCTCGGCGATCACTTCGCCGCCGAACCGGCCCGCGCGCGGACCGAGGTCGATCACATGGTCGGCCGCCGCGATCGTCTCGGCGTCGTGCTCGACGACGATGACCGTGTTGCCCAGGTCGCGCAGGCCGCGCAGCGTGGCGAGCAGGCGCTCGTTGTCGCGCTGGTGCAGCCCGATGCTCGGCTCGTCGAGGATGTAGAGCACGCCCACGAGCCGTGAGCCGATCTGGGTGGCCAGCCGGATGCGCTGGGTCTCGCCGCCGGACAGCGACGTGGCGCCGCGGCCGAGCGTGAGGTAGTCGAGACCGACGTCGCGGAGAAACCGGAGCCGGTCCGTCACCTCCTTGAGGATCGGCCCGGCGATCTCGGCGTCCACGCCGCCGGCCGGCCGTTGGTCGCACTGGCAGCTGGGCCGACGGAGCCGCCCCCGCCGCGCGCGCCGCGGAGCGGGATGCTCTCGAAGAAGTCGATGGCTCGCCCGACGGGCAGGTCCACCACATCGCCGATTCCATGCCCGGCCACCAGAACCGCCAGGCTCTCCGCCTTGAGCCGCTTGCCGCCGCAGGTCTGGCACGGCTGCTCGATCATGAATTCCTCGAGCGACGCGCGCACCGCGTCGCTGGACGACTCGCTTGTAGCGCCGCTCGACGTTCCGGAGCACGCCCTCCCAGTCGCTTTCGTACTCGCCCCGGCCGCGGGCGCCGTCGGTCTGGAACTTGAAGCGGCCGGGCGCGCCGTACAGCAGCGCGTGCTGCGCCGCGGCCGAGTGCTCACCCCACGGCGCGTTGAGGTCGAACTTGAACGCCTTGGCCAGCGTCGGGAGCACGACCTTGCGCAGGTAGCCGGTCGGCTCGCCCCACGGCAGGACCACGCCCTCGAGGATCGAGATGCTGGCGTCGCCCAGGACGAGGTCGGCGTTCACCTCGCGCCGGGTGCCCACGCCGTGGCAGTCCGGACACGCGCCGAACGGCGAGTTGAACGAGAACTGCCGCGGCTCGAGCTCGGGAAGCGACAGGCCGCAGACCGGACAGGCGAAGCGCTCGGAGAAGGTCACCGACTCGCGCTCCGACGGGCTCCGGCCGTAGCGCACCACCTCGACGATGCCGTCCGCCGTCTTGAGCGCGGTCTCGATCGAGTCGGTGAGCCGCGAGCGGTCGTCGGCCCGGACCACGAGCCGGTCGACCACCACCGCGACGTCGTGGTTCTGGCGCCGGTTGAGCGCCGGCACGTCGGCCAGGTCGTAAGTTTCACCGTCCACGCGCACCCGCACGAAGCCGCGCTTCCGCACGTCGTCGAGCAGGTCGCGGAACTCGCCTTTGCGGCCGCGAACGATCGGCGCGAGCACCTCGATGCGCGTCTCCGCCGGCCACGCGAGGACCGAGTCGGTGATCTGGGCCGCGCTCTGCCGCGTGACCGGCGTGCCGTCGTTGGGACAGTGCGGCATGCCCACGCGCGCCCACAGCAGGCGGAGGTAGTCGTAGATCTCGGTGACCGTGCCGACGGTGGAGCGCGGGTTCTGGCCGGTGGTCTTCTGCTCGATCGAGATGGCGGGCGAGAGCCCCTCGATCGCGTCGACATCGGGCTTTTCCATCAGCCCGAGGAACTGGCGGGCGTAGGCGGAGAGCGATTCGACGTAGCGCCGCTGGCCCTCGGCGTAGATCGTGTCGAAGGCAAGCGAGGACTTTCCCGAGCCCGAGAGCCCGGTGATGACGGTGAGCCGGTTGCGGGGGATCGAGACGGAGATGTTCTTGAGGTTGTGCTCGCGTGCGCCCCGGACGACCAGATATTCTTGAGCCATAGCCCCGAAAGGTACCCGAAGCCGGTCCCGAGGGTCAACGGGTTCCCGTCGGAGGGGGCCACACCTTAGCATTCAGCGGCCTCGATGACCTTTCCTCCCGAAGATCCAACCGGCGGCGTGGCGCCGGCAGCGGCACTGAGCGGACCGGCAGCGGCGACGGTGACGCCGCCGTCCCGGACGCCTGCCCCGGCCGAGCGGCTGCTCGAGCGCGCGGACGCGCTCGCCGCCGGCGCGCGGCCGGCCGACGCGGTGCCGCTGTACCGCGAGCTGGTGGCCGCGGAGCCCGGGCATGTCGATGGCCGGCTGCGCCTGGCCCGGCTGCTGGTGCAGCTCGACGAGTACGAGCAGGCGCTGGCGCTCCTCGCCGAAACGCTGCGCAACTCACCCGATCAGACCGAGTTCCTGGTGCTGCGGGGCGGGATCTTCACCCACCTCCGCCGGTACGAGGAGGCGGACGCCGATCTCCGGCGTGTCCTGCGGCTCTATCCCTCCCACGCGCCGGCGCACCTCGAGCTCGGCCGCCTGCTCTGGCGAAAGGGGCTGGCCGGCGAAGCCGCGGCCTGTTTCCGGCGCGCCCTCGAGTTCCAGCCCGAGAGTGCGCACATCTGCCATTGCCTCGGCGACGCGCTCAACCAGGCGGGCGACCTCAGCGGCGCCCAGGCGGCGCTTCAGCGGGCGCTCGAGCTCGACCCGCGTGACGGCAAGGCCCACCACCTGCTGGGCCGCGTCTTCGACCGCCTCGGACGCCCGGACGAGGCCCGCGCGATGTACGAGCGCTCGCGCGAGCTCGCCGGCGCGTGATCCTCGTCGTGGTCGGCGATCTGGCGCCGAGGCGGTGGATGCGGTGGTGCGGCCGGCCGACGCGACGCTGGCGCCGGTCGGTGCGGCGGCCGCCCGGCTGGACGAGATGGGCGGCGAGGCGTTCGCAGCGCAGCGGCGCACCGCCACGCCGCTCGAGGCCGGCGCCGCCGTGGTCACCGGCGCCGGCGCCCTGAGCGCCGGGTTCGTGCTGCACGTCGTGGTCGCCGATGAGCGTGGGGCCGCGGGGGCGGAGCTGGTCCGGCGCGCGCTGGTGTCCGCGTGGCAGCGCGCCGGAGACTGGGGCCTCGCGCGGGTCGCCGCGCCGCTGGTGGGCGCCGCGAACGGGCAGCTCACGGTCGAGACCTCGGCCGAGCTCCTGGTGGAAACGTTTCCGGGGCCGGAGGGACGGCGCGAGCCGCCCGAGCTCCGGATCGTGGTCGACGCGCCGGCCGAGCGCGCCGTGGTCGAAGCCATCGTGCGGAGGAAGATGTGATCCGGTTGCACCAGCTCACCAAGCGCTACGACAAGTTCACCGCGGTCGACGGGATCGACCTGGAGGTGCCCCGCGGCGAGCTCTTCGGGCTGCTGGGTCCCAACGGCGCCGGCAAGACGACGACCATCCGGATGATCGCCGGCATTCTCCGTCCCACCAGCGGCAGCGTCACCATCGGCGGCATCGACATCCAGGCCAGGCCGCTCGAGGCCAAGGCCCGGCTGGGCTACATCCCCGACCGGCCGTTCGTGTACGACAAGCTCACCGGCGGCGAGTTCCTCCGCTTCGCCGCGGCGCTCTACGGCCAGCAGGGCCCGGTGGTCGAGCGCCGGATCGACGAGCTGCTCGCGCTCTTCGAGCTGGTGCCCTGGAAGGACGAGCTCACCGAGACCTACAGCCACGGCATGCGGCAGAAGCTGATCATCCCGGGCGCGCTGGTCCACCGGCCCGAGGTGATCGTGGTCGACGAGCCGATGGTCGGGCTCGATCCCAAGAGCGCGC
The DNA here is from genome assembly GCA_963840215.1 of uncultured Gemmatimonadales bacterium. Taxonomy (GTDB): domain Bacteria; phylum Gemmatimonadota; class Gemmatimonadetes; order Gemmatimonadales; family GWC2-71-9; genus CAVVWJ01. Next base: position 448,701 of record CAWIYG010000001.1, read on the forward strand.
GGCTGCTCAAGGAGCTGTTCCGCCAGTTCGTCGACGCGCGGCGGCACGGTGCTGATGAGCACGCACACCATGGAGGTCGCCGAGGTCATGTGCGACCGCATCGCCATCGTGTACCGCGGCAAGATCGCCGCGCAGGGCACCATGGAGCGAGCTGCGCCGGCAGACGTCGTCGGGCGGCATGAGCCTCGAGGATCTCTTCCTCAAGCTGACCGGCGGACATCGAGAGCACCGGCTCGACGCCGTTCTCGAGGCGTGACCCGCGGAGTCCACGCGCGTCCAGCCCGGCCTGTGGACCATCCTCACGCCCAAGTGGCGGGGCATGCTCGGCGCGCCTCCGCCACGAGCGCAACGCTCGCGGGCGAAATTCCTGCTGCTGGCCCTCGACCGGCGATCGCGTTCTGGACCGCGGTGTTCGGCGTCGCCTTCCGGGTGCTGCGCTACATCCAGAGCGTGCGAGGACATCGGCAACCTGCTCGCCGGCAAGGTGCTCGGCATCATCCTGCTCGCGTTCCTGTCGATCCTGCTGCTCTCCAACATCATCACCGCGCTCTCGACATTCTTCCTGGCCAAGGACCTCGATTTGCTGGTCGCGGCCCCGGTCGGCTGGTTCCGGTTCTACCTGGCCAAGCTCGGCGAGACCGTGGTGCACTCGTCCTGGATGGTGGCGCTGCTCGCGCTGCCGATCCTCACGGCGTACGGCATCGTGTTACTAGCGGCGGGCCGCTCTTCCCGTTCATCGCGATCGCCGCGTTCGTGCCGTTTCTGCTGCTCCCGGCGATGGCCGGGACGATCGTGACGGTGGCTGCTGGTCAACGTCTTTCCCGCGCGCCGCACGCGCGAGCTGCTGGGCCTGGTCGCGATCGGGGCGCGGGCGCGGTCGTGGTGGTGTTGCTCCGCTTCATCCGCCCGAGCGGCTCGCCCGCCCCGAGGGGTTCCGGAACTTCGTCGACTACCTCGCGGTGCTGCGCACGCCGACGAGTCCGTTGCTGCCGAGCGAGTGGGCGGCCGACGATGATCATGAACTGGCTGCTCCGCGTCTCCGATCCCGATGCCGATCGCGATGCTGTGGGGCGCCGCCGCCGTGGCGCTCGCGCGTCGGCGCGGCGATCCACCGCCGGCTCTACCGCTCGGCTTCTCCAAGGCGCAGGAGGGTGCGGAGCGGAAGGTGCAGCCGGGCGCTCCGCGGCCCGGTCGCGCCGGCTGCTGCGCTGGCTGCCGGCCGCCAAGCGCGAGCTGATCCTCAAGGACCTGCGGCTCTTCTTCCGCGACAACACCCAGTGGAGCCAGCTCATCCTGCTGGCCGTGCTGCTGATGGTCTACCTCTTCAACATCAAGTCGCTGCCGATCCACACCGGCGAGCGGATGCCGTTCGCGCTGGTCACGATCATCTCGTTCCTGAACCTCGGGCTCGCCGGGTTCGTGCTGGCCGCGGTCGCGGCGCGGTTCGTCTTTCCGGCGATTTCGCTGGAGGGACGGCAGATGTGGCTGCTGCGCTCGAGCCCGCTCGACCCGCGCGCGCTGCTCTGGAGCAAGTACTGGATGGGCACGGTGCCGCTGCTGGTGCTGGCGCTGGTGATCACGGTCCTGACCAACTGCCTGCTCCAGGCGGGCCCGTTCATGATGGCCGTGAGCATCGGCACGATCGTGCTCTACACCCTGGCCGTGAGCGCCCTGGCGCTCAGCTTCGGCGTGTTCTATCCCCAGTTCGGCACCGAGAACGCGGCCCAGATCCCGACCAGCTTCGGCGGCGTGGTCTACATGATGGCGAGCCTCAGCCTGCTGGCGGTGGTCATCATGATCGAGGCCGTGCCGGTCACCGCGTAGCTGCGGGCCTGGCAGAGCGGGCGAACGAGCTGGACCTCGACGCCCGCGCTCCTGCTCGCGGCGCCGCGGTGGTCGGCGCTCTGCCTGGTGAGCGCCACGATCATTCCGCTCCGCATGAGCGCGCGCCGGCTCGAGCGGATGGAGTGGTAGGACGTCGTGAGCTGCCATCGCGGTCGATCTCTACAGCGACACGGTCACCCGCCCCACCGCGGCGATGCGGCGGGCCATGGCCGAGGCCGAGGTGGGCGACGAGCAGAGCGGGAGGACCCGACCGTCAACCGGCTGCAGGAGATGGTGGCGGAGCTGCTCGGCAAGGAGGCCGCGCTCTTCCTGCCGACCGGCACGATGTGCAACCAGATCGCCTTCGCGGTCCACTGCCGTCCGGGCGACGAGATCATCTGCACGAGCTGGCCCATCCGCTGCTCTACGAGGCGGGCGGACCCGCGGCCATGGTCGGCGCGGTCATGCGTCCGCTGCCGGGCGCGCGCGGCATCTTCACCGCCGACCAGGTGCGCCAGGCGCATCCGGCCGCGGGTGCACTACATGCCCCGCACGCCGGGCGGTCTCGGTCGAGCAGACCGCGCAACATCGTGGGCGGTGTCTGCTGGCCGCTCGAGCGCGATCGAGGAGGTCTGCGCGGCCGGCGCACGAGGCCGGGCTGGCCTGCCACATGGACGGGGCGCGGCTGATGAACGCCGTGGTCGCGAGCGGCACGCCGGCCCGCGCCTTCGCCGCGCCGTTCGACTCGCGTCTGGCTCGACCTCACCAAGGGGCTCGGCGCGCCGGTCGGCGCGGTGCTGGCGGGCTCGCGCGAGTTCATCGAGGAGGCCTGGGTCTTCAAGCAGCGCTTCGGCGGGGCGATGCGCCAGGCGGGCATCATCGCGGCGGCCGGCATCTACGCGCTCGAGCACCACGTCGATCGGCTGGCGGAGGATCACGAGCGGGCGCGGCGGCTGGCGCGCGGCCTGGCCGAGCTGCCCGGCATCGCCGTCGACGCCGACCGGGTCGAGACCAACATCGTGATCTTCGACGTGCGCGGCACCGGGCTGACCGGCGAGGAGTTCGCGCGGCGCACGCTGAGCGAATACGGCGTCCGGTTCACCGTCCTCGGGCCCACCGCTGGCTGCGGGCGGTGTTTCACCTCGACGTGCCGGCGGACGGCGTGGAGCGCGCCCTGTCGGCCGCGCGGGCGGCGATGCGGGGGTAGCCCGCATCGCCCGGTGCGGCCCCGCAGAACCCTCCAGCTAAGGCGGCCACCGGCCGCCTTTTTCCGTTCTCGCCTGCGACATCCCGATCCCATTCTCGGTTCAAGCGCTTCCTACGTTGGGCACGCCGTCGGACCCGGCGCGGCCGTCCGCGCGTGCGACCCACTCAAGGAGGAGCCATGTCCCGCCGACTTCGCCCCATTGCCTTCGCGCTGCTGGCCGCGGTGGCCGGCTGCACCGACCGCGGCGACCCCGGACCCACCGAGCCTGGAATCACCACGCCGGCACCTGCGGTCCCCGCACCGGCCGTGCCCTCCTCCGAAGTCGGCGGCGGACCCGCCGGTCCCGCATCGCGCGCGGCCCAGGAGCGCCTGGCACGGCGCTTCGCCCTCGCGCTGGCGGAGCCCGGATTCCGGACCTACGTCAAGGACGCTCTCGATCGGTCGTCGATCCGCGAGCACAAGATCCACCTGCAGCGCTTCCTCGGCGGCGCCGGCGGCCGCGCGCGCGCCGCCCTCGCGCGGGGCAGCGGCGATGGCGAATCCTCGGTCGACGCCGATGCGCGCTCCACTATCGCGCTCGAGGTCTACCTGCCGGTCGCCGCTCACCGAGCCACCTGGACCGGCGGCGAGGACATCCTGGTGGCCACCGCCCGCGAGGACGGCGACGTGCCGGTCGGCTACGACACCCGCGGCCGCCGGCGCCTGCTGGATCCCCGGACGCCACCGTCGACACCGGTCCTGGCCGTCGTGCCGGTGGAGGCCGATTTCAGCGCCGACAGCATCGGGCTGATGCTGCCCGAGGATGACGTCGGCGGAACCGGAGGAGGTGGTGGCGGAGGCGGCACCGGCGGTGGTGGGACCACCACGCCGACGCCGACGTCGGGACTGTACATGACCTTCGCCCACTTTTCCCAGGATTTTGAAGGTTGGTTGAAGGGCGGTCCCGAGTATGAGATTCACATTCTGGGGCAGTCCGGGGCGTCGGACTCGCTCACCAGTTACCAGTGCGTCGGCGAGCACGCGGGCGGTGCATACGTGTTCGACCAGAACAACCTGGACTGGACCGGAAACGTGCTGCTGTTCTCGCAGCCGCAGCTCACGGCGTACAGGACGGCGCATCCGAACCAGAACGTGCGGATCCTGGCGCTCGAGGATGACGACGGCGCCTGCCAAATCCGACTGGACGGCAATCGGTTCAAGGCTTTCCAGACCGCCCTGCAGACCGCCTACCCCAATCTGACCGGCGGAAAGGACAGCACCAGCGGCCTGGCCCGGATCTTCAAGCGGGCCAACGCGCTCCAGCGAATCCTTCGGGCCGCGTACTCCTGGATCACCTCCCAGGACGACCTGATCGGCAACGCCATCGAGGACACCGTGGTCAAGGAGTACCACAGCGGTGCCAACTGGATCGTCCGCGGCGAAGGCAACGTGACGAACGGCTGGCTCAAACTTCAGATGCGGTGACCCATGCCCAGCACTCGCGCCTGCGCGGCACTCATGAGCCTGCTGTTGTCGCTGGCCGCATCCGAGCTCCGGGCTCAGTGGAGCGTCGGGACAGGAGTTCGGGCCGCGCGCTTCTCAGGCGGCGCCGTCGAGCCCGGTACGGGACGGTCGCTCAGGCCGTATCGGCCAACGATGTGGGAGGTGGAGCTCGGGCGGACGGGACATCGCGTGGGCGTGGGGCTGCGGCTCAACTATGCGTCCTCGAGTCTCGCGCTCGAGGGCGCCGATGCTCTCGCTGCCGTCAAGGACGCGCTCGAAGTCTATGGTATCGACCCGGAAATCTCGGTTCGGGTGAGCCGGGTCGGCCCGGAGGGCGTGCTTCGCCTCTACGCGGGGCCGCTCTTCGAGGTCTGGAAGCTGCCGGACGTCGGCGGATACCTGCGAGTAGGGGTGGGTATCTCGGTGGGATTGGAGGTGCCCTTCGGAGGCCGATGGGCCGGATCGGTGCGGGTGGGCGGCGCGGTCACGCCGGCCTCGCCCTTCACCGAGGAGGATCTGGATCCCGCCCTCGAGCCGCGGGCGCTGTGGCGGCGGGAAGCCAGCGCGGCCCTGCACTACCGACTCTAACCTGCGAAATGGAGGAAACCGCTAAGCCGCCACCCCGGTCCCACAGTGCTCGCAGAATCGGCTACCCTGGCCGAGCTCGGCGCCGCAACCGGCGCAGGCCCCGCCCGGCAGCAGCCGGTGCCCGCAGGTCGAGCAGATCACCGCATCCGGCTCCGGTCGCGGCCCGCACACGCTGCAGACGGGAGCGCCCGGCGGTGCCGACGTCGCGGCCGAGCGGAGGGCGCGCACCCGGGCAGCGATCATGGCCTCCACGTCGCCCTGCCTGCGTTCCACGGGCTGCCGTCTCGCGGCTTCGGCGGCTTCGCTCGACTCCGCGCGCAGGGCGTCGAGCGCCACGCCCGTGTACTTGCCCTTGAGGAAGGCATAGTCCTCGTCGCTCAGTTTGCCGGTTTCCCGGTCGAATTCGATCTCCTTGAGCGCCGCCAGCGCCACGCCCTTGGGCGTTTCCTCCGGCTCGGGGGGCTCGTACACCGGCACGCCCGGACATCCAGGCAGCACAAGCGGCTGAATTACCAGCCAGACCGCTGCCAGGCCCACCAGCGCCGCGGCCAGGAGCTCGAGGCCCATCAGTCCTCGACCTCGTCGAGTTCCCTTTGAAGCCGTGCGAGCTCCTCGGGACTGGCCTCGATCGGCGCGGCCGGCGCATTCGCGGCCGTCGCGGCCGCTGCACGGCGGCGGCTGATCAGGAACGCAAGCGCGGCCCCTGCCATGGTGATCGCGGCCCCCGGCACCAGGTAGCCTGCCAGGTTGAACCCCTTCGGCTTGGGCGCCATCAGGGCCTTTTCGCCGTACTGCTCGACGAACGCGTCGATGACCTGCTGCGCCGTCTTGCCCTGGTTTCGGAGCGCGAGGACCTCGCGATGCAGCTTGGGTGAGTACGTGCAGGAGAAGTCGGTCGTCCGGCAGGTGAACACGTCGAGGGTGCAGCCGCAGTTGCAGGCCAGCCGGAGCTCGATCGCCTGAATCTCCGCGGCATTCTCCTCGGGGTCGGTCGGCAGGCGAGGCCGTCCGACGGCCGTGGGATCCCGCAGGGTGCCCACGTCGCCACGGCCCGCGAGCGAATCCTGAGGTGGTGCGTTGGCGCTGGCGGGGAGCGCTATCATCGCCAGTCCGGCACGGAGGAAGTCGCGCCGGCTCGCCGGCTGAGAGCCAGATTGGTGCGTCACCTGCTCACTCCGTGCCGGCGCCGACCAGCGACACACCATACCCGCCCTGAGCCTGACGCGACGGCGCGACGGCCGGACCGCCGCCAGGCCACATCGTCACGATCCCGCCGAAGGCGAGCACGAATCCGCCGAACCAGACCCACCAGACCAGCGGGTTCACGTTGAAGCGATAGACCGCCTCCTCCGTCCCGTCCACGGCCCCCGCGAATACCAGGTACAGGTCTTCCCGCAACCCGCTCCGGATGCCGACCTCGGTCGAGGGCTCGAACGTGGGCCGCTTGAAGCTGTCGACGTGCTGGCGCTTCTCGCTGGTCAGGAGCCCGTCCGGCTTCCCGTCGATGGACACCTGCACCGTCGCCGCGCTCACGATGCGATTGAGTGCCTCGTACTGGGAGACGCCGACGTGGGTGAAGCGGTACGTGTGGCCGAACGGACTCCTGAGCTCGACCGATTCCCCGGGCTTGAGCGTCGCCTCGCGCTCGACCTTGAACGCCATCCCCGCGAACGCGACGAAATAGATGAGGATGCCGACGTGCACGATATAGCCGCCGTAGCGCCGCCGGTTCCGCTCGATCAGCCGGAAGAAGGCCACCGGCGTCGACTCCCCATGCATGCGACGCCGCGCGCGGACCCCGCGGTAGAACTCCTGGCCGATCGTTCCGGCCACGAACCCCGCCAGCGCCAGCGCCATCACGGCGTAGAGATCGCGGATGCCACCCGCGAGCAGGGCCACCAGGGTGACGACCCCGGTCGCCACCGGCCAGATGAACTGGCGGCGCAGGTTGGCGGCCGAGGCCTTTCGCCAGGCGATCAGCGGCCCGATGCCGGTGAGCGCCAGCAGCAGGAGGCCGAGCGGGACGTTGACCCGGTTGAAGAACGGCGGGCCGACCGTGATCTTGGTCCCCCGCACCGCCTCCGACAGAATCGGGAACAGCGTGCCCCACAGCACCGAGAACGCGATCCCCACCAGCAACAGGTTGTTGAACAGGAACGCCGCCTCGCGACTCAGCATCGACTCGAGCTGCACCTCGGCCTCGAGCAGCGGCCAGCGGGTGTAGAGCAGCGTGAACGAGAGGACCGCCGCGACCACCAGAAAGCCGAGGAAGAAATAGCCGACGTTCGACTGGGTGAAGCTGTGGACGCTCGCGATGACGCCCGAGCGGGTGATGAACGTGCCGAAGATGCTCAGCAGGAACGTCCCGATGATGAGGCCCAGGTTCCAGCGCTTGAGCATCCCGCGCTTCTCCTGGATCATCACCGAGTGGAGGAACGCGGTCATCGTGAGCCACGGCAGGAAGCTGGCGTTCTCCACCGGGTCCCACGCCCAGTAGCCGCCCCAGCCGAGCTCCACGTAGGCCCACCACATGCCCAGCGTGATCCCGATCGCGAGGAAGAGCCAGCTCACGAGCGTCCACTTCCGGATGGCGTGGATCCAGCCCGTGTCGAGTCGCCGCGAGAGCAGCGCGGCGATGGCGAACGCGAAGGGGATGGTGATGCTGATGTAGCCCAGGTAGAGCATCGGCGGGTGGATGACCATGCCGACGTTCTGGAGCTGCGGGTTGAGCCCGCGGCCGTCCGCCGGCGTGAAGGCCAGCCGCTCGAACGGATTCGACCCGAACAGCATCACGCTCACGAAGAAGGCGACCACGGTCAGGGTGACGGCGCCAACGTACGGCATCAGGTCGGCATTTCGCCGCGGGGTCAGCAGCTGCGCCAGGCTGGCGAACATCGACAGCACCACCGCCCAGAAGAGGAGCGACCCCTTCTGGCCCGCCCAGAACGCGCTGACGATGTAGTACGGCGGCAGGTTCCGGCTGGTGTAGGCCGCCACATACTCGATGTTGAAGTCGTGGCTGACGAGGCCCTTCCACAGCGCCAGCGACGCGACGACCAGGCAGGCGAGCATCGCGTAGACCGACCGGACGACGGTGGCGGCCAGCTCCGGCCGGTCGCGCCAGCGGCCCGAGAAGCCGATGGCGACGCCCCAGAGGCCGAGGAGGAACGCGGCCCAGAGTGCGAAGTGACCCAGCAGCGTCATGGAAGCAGTCTCAGGCCTTGGGAACGGCCTCGTAGCGGGAGCCGCACTTGGCGAGCACATCGGTGGCCCGGATCACCCCGTCCCGCCCCAGCCGCCCCTCGACGACTACTTCGATGTCGTTGGCGTCGGTGAAGGTATCGGGCACCAGACCGCGGTAGGTGACGGGGTAGGTCTGCACCCCGTCGGAGACCTTGAAATCGATCGTGCGGCTGGCCTTGTCGCGCCGGACCGACCCGGGCACGACCTTGGCTCCGACCTTGAAGCCGACGTTGTCCACGAACGTCGGATCGGCCGCCGTCTTGGCGGCCAGCTCCGCCGGGGTGAGGAAGTACACCCCGGTCTCCTTCACGCCCTCGGCGATCAGGAATCCCACGCTCCCGACGATCAGCGCGGCGCCCAGGAGAAACTTGTGCCCTGCCTTCATGGTCTGCTCCCGTGGTCGTACATGGGTGGCCAGGCCCGAAACTTCCCCTCCAGGCGGCAGGGATTCAAGTGGCTGCGTGCCGCGCCCATGCCAGGGCGGCATCCACCGCCCGCTCCCATCCCTTCCGCAGGCGCCGGCGCTCAGGTTCGCCGGCGGTAGGCTCGAACCGCCGGAATCGCCGGCCCGCGAGAAACTCGCCCGTGCCCTTCCAGACGCCCAGCGCGATGCCGGCGAGCCCCGCGGCGCCTAGCGCCGTGGTCTCCACCATGTCGGGCCGTTCGACCGGGACGCCCAGCACGTCGGCCTGGAACTGCATCAGCCAGTCGTTGGCCGACGCCCCGCCGTCCACCCTGAGCGTCGGGACGTCGAGCCCGCCGGCGCCCGCCATCGCGGCCAGCAGCTCGGCGCTGCTGAAGGCCATCGCCTCGAGCGCGGCGCGCACGAGGTGCGCGCGCGTGGTGCCGCGGGTGAGCCCGGTGATCGTGCCTCGCGCCTCCGCCTCCCAGTGCGGCGTGCCCAGCCCGACGAACGCCGGAACGAAATGCACCCCGCCGGTATCCGGCACGCTTCGCGCGAGCGCGTCGGTCTCGACCGCGGCCTGGATCAGGCCGAGCCCGTCCCGGAGCCACTGCACCGCGGCGCCCGCGATGAACACGCTGCCCTCGAGCGCGTACGCCGGCTCCCCGAGCGGGCCGCACGCGGCCGTCGCGAGAATCCCGTGCGGCGGCGCGGGCAGGCGTTGCCCCGTGAACACCAGGAGGAAGGCGCCGGTGCCGTAGGTGTTCTTCGCCATCCCCCGCGGCAGCAGCCCTGGCCGAAGAGGGCGGCCTGCTGGTCGCCGGCGAGGCCGGCGATCGGGAAGCTCATGCCGAGGTGCTCCGCGTCGGTCTCGGCCACCGTCGCGGACGAGGGGACGATGGCGGGCAGCAGTTCGATCGGCACGCCGAACACGCTCCAGCAGCTCCGGGTCCCATGCGCGCGTGCCGAGATTGTAGAGCAGCGTACGCGAGGCGTTCGTGTGGTCGGTCACGTGGGTCCGGCCGCCTGTGAGCCTGGCCACGAGCCAGCTCTCGACGGTGCCGGCCGCCAGCTCGCCCCGGCCCGCGCGGCGGCGGAGGCCGGGATCGCCCAGCAGCCATTCCAGCTTGGTCGCCGAGAAGTAGGGATCGGCCACGAGGCCGGTGCGCTCGCGTAGCAGCGACTCGACGCCGCTCTCACGCAGCTCGCGGCAGCGGTCGCTGGTGCGACGATCCTGCCAGACGATCGCCGGCGCGACGGGCGCGAGCGTCCGGCGATCCCAGAGCACCACGGTCTCGCGCTGGTTGGTGATCCCGATCCCGGCCGGACGCTCGTCGGCGCCGGCCAGCGCCTCGCGCATGGCGTCGAGCGAGACGCGCAGGATCTCTTCGGGGTCGTGCTCGACCCAGCCGGGACGGGGAAAGTGCTGGGTGAATTCGCGGTAGCCGCGCGCCAGGACGGTCCCATCCTGGTGGATGACGAGCGCGGTGGAGCCGGTGGTACCCTGATCGAGCGCGAGGATGGACGGCATCAGCGGCGGGCGCCAGCGCGACGCACGCTCCTCACAGCCCTCACGGTGTCCGACCCACGTCCGCGGGCGCGAACACGCCACGGTCGGTGATGATCGCGGTGACGAGCCCCGCCGGCGTCACGTCGAAGGCCGGATTCCAGACCTGGACCCCGGCCGGCGCCGTCCGCCGGCCGCCCAGGGCGGCCACCTCGTCGGCCGCGCGCTCCTCGATCGGGATCGCCGGCCCATCCGGGGTGGCCAGGTCCACCGTGGAGCTCGGCGCCGCGACGTAGAACGGGACACCGTGCGCACGCGCCGCTAGCGCCAGGCCATAGGTACCGATCTTGTTGGCCACATCGCCGTTGGCCGCGATCCGGTCGGCGCCGACGATGACGCAGGTGATGTCACCGCGGCGCAGGCGACTGGCGGCCATGCCGTCCGCGATCACCGTCACCGGCACGCCGGCCCGCTGGAGCTCCCAGGCGGTGAGGCGGCTGCCCTGGAGCAGCGGCCGGGTCTCGTCGGCCACGACGGCCACCCGGCGACCGGCCTCGTGCAGCGTGTAGACAGGAGCCAGGGCGGTGCCGATCCCGCCCGTGGCGAGCGCGCCCGCGTTGCAGTGGGTCAGGACCAGCGCGTCGCCGGCGATCAGTGCGGCGCCAGCCTCGCCGATCCGCGCGCACATCGCGCGGTCCTCATCCCAGATCGCGGTGGCCTCGTCGCGGAGCGCCCGCGCCAGGTCCTCGCCCGCCCCGGCCGCGGCCGACGCGCGGCGCTCCATCCGCCCGAGCGCCCAGCGCAGGTTGACGGCCGTCGGCCGAGTCGCGCCGAGCACAGCGGAGGCGGCGAGGACGGTTTCGAGCGTGGGGGCGCCCCGCCGGAGCGAGAGCGTGAGGCCCATCGCGGCGGCGATGCCAATGAGCGGAGCGCCGCGGACGCGGAGTGTGCGGATCGCCTCGGCGACGGCGTCCACCGTCTCGAGTGTCAGATAATGTTCGGTGTCGGGAAGCAGGGTCTGATCCAGGATGCGGACCGCGAAGTCCGGCGTCCAGGCGATGGGCTGAGGAATGGTCATGCCGCAAAGATATCGCCGCGGGCGGCATGGGGAACGGCGGTTATCTTTGGCGGACTCTCGGGCCGCTCGGCCCCGAGCCTCTTCGCTTCCTGCGCCGTTACCCTCACCGGGTCCGATCCATGGCCTACACCACGCTGCTCTTCGATCTCGCGGACGGCATCGCGACCATCACGATCAACCGGCCGGACAAGCTCAACGCGCTCAACGCCACGGTCATCGCGGAGCTGGACGATGCCGCGGGGCGAGTCGAGCGGGAGGGCGATATCCGGGGGGTGCTGCTCACCGGGGCCGGCACCAAGGCGTTCGTGGCGGGCGCCGACATCGCGAGATCGGGGGTCAGGGCGCCACGGACGGACAGGCGCGGGCGCGGAGGGGGCAGCGCATGATGCGGCGGCTGGAGCAGTGCGGCAAGCCGGTGGTAGCGGCGGTCAACGGCTTCGCGCTCGGTGGCGGCTGCGAGCTGGCCATGGCCTGCCACATCCGGATCGCGAGCGACGCCGCGCGCTTCGGCCAGCCCGAGGTGAAGCTGGGGATCGGGCCCGGCTACGGCGGCACCGTCCGCCTGCCCCGCCTCGTCGGCCGGGGGCGCGCGCTCGAGCTGCTCCTCACCGGCGGGATGATCGACGCGCAGGAGGCCTGGCGCATCGGGCTGGTCAACCGGGTGGTGCCGGCTGACGAGCTGCTCCCCGAGTCTACCCGGCTCCTCCGCACGATTCTCGAGAACGGTCCCCTGGCAGTTCGGGCTTGCCTCGAGCTGGTGGACGCCGGGCTCGAGATGGGAATGGACGAGGCGCTCCGGCTCGAGGCCGGCTGGTTCGGCCTGCTCAGCGGGACGGCCGACATGCGCGAAGGAACCCGGGCGTTTCTGGAGAAGCGCAAGGCCGTCTTCACCGGCGCTTGAGCCTGCAATTTCACCCTGCAACCGGCTATTTTTCCATGATTCCAGGACGGGCATATCGCTGGGCGGCGCTGGTCGCGCTGGTGAGCTGCGGCGAGCGCGACCGGCTGACGTTTCCGGTCGAGAATCCGGGTGACGGGGACGGCCCGACCACGGAGATCACCCAGCCTGCGGCATCCGATACGACGGTCATCGAGGGCGACCTCCTCATCGTGGTGGGCCGGACGTACGACGACGACGGCGTCGACACGGTGTACGTCGAGGTGGGCGGCGCCAACCAGGGCTTCGCGCCGATTCAGGGAGAGGGAGAGGACACGGTGGATTTCGCGCTGCAGCTGGGGACGCTGAATCTGAGCGGCGCGACCGTCCTCGTCCGGGTGCACGGCGTCGACCTGCTCGGCGAGCAGGGCAACTTCGTCACTCGGCAGATCCGCATCGAGTAGTGCGGCTGCGCCCTCCCGGCTAGTGCGGCTCCGCCATCTGGTGGCACGGGGGTTCCGAAACCTCTCGGACCTCGAGTGCGAGCTTCCCGCGGCCGGCCTGGTCCTGCTGGGCGCCAACGCCCAGGGCAAGACCAACCTGCTCGAGGCCATCTACTACCCGGTGCTGTTTCGCTCCTTTCGCGGCGCGCCGGACCAGGAGGTGGCGCGGTTCGACGGGCCCGGGTTTCAGGTCGAGGCCCGGCTGGAGGGTGGGAGCGTCGCGGAGGTCGGCGCCACCTACACGGCGCAGGGCCGGCGGAAGCGAATCCTGGTCGACGGCGAGGAGCCCGGGCGGCTCGCCGATGCGGTGGGCGGATGGCTCGCGGTGGCGTTCCTGCCGGACGACGTCGAGCTCGCCACCGGCGCGGCAGTGGTGCGGCGGGCCTATCTCGACCGGCTCCTCTCGCTTGCCGACCGGCACTATCTGCGATCCCTGGCCCGGTTATCGCGCCGCACTCGCGCAGCGCAACACCGCGCTCCGGCAGGGCCGGTTCGACCTCGCCAGCGCGTTCGACCCGCCGCTCGCCGCGTCCGGCGCGGAGGTAGTGCGGATCCGGCAAGCATGGGCCGCAGGAGCCGGCGACCAGTTCACCGCGGAGTTCGAGTGCCTCGGCGAAGGCTCGACGGCCCGGCTCGGGTATCGGAGTTCCGGGAACCTGGCCGACCCCGGCGCCTGGCCGGGAGCCTTGGCAGCGGCGCTCCCCCGGGACCAGGCCCGCGGAATGACGACGGTCGGGCCGCACCGGGACGACCTGCTCCTCGAGGTCGGCGGCCGCCCGCTCCGGGAGTTCGGCTCCAACGGGCAGCAGCGCGGCGCCGCGGTGGCGCTCAAGCTGATCGAGCTGGCGGCGCTTCGAGCCGCCCGCGGGACTGAGCCGGCGCTCCTGCTCGACGACGTGTTCGCGGCGTTCGACGGTGAGCGGCAGCGGCGGCTGGCGCGCCGGCTGCTGGAGACGCCCGAGCGGCAGGTGTTCCTGACGGCGCCGCGGCGGGACGAGCTGCCGGCCGACCTGGCGCTGCCGGTCTGGCGCATGGATGCCGGAAAGGTCACCCCGTGACGAAACCCCGCCCGCCGGCCACGCTCGCCGACGCGCTGGCGAGCTACCTCAAGCAGTCCGGCATCTCGAAGCGGCTGCAGCAGGCGGGCATCGTCGAGCAGTGGGCGGAGCTGGTCGGACCGCAGATCGCCGCGGTCACCTCGCCCGAGTCGGTCACCCCCGATGGGGTGCTCCGGGTCAGCGTCGCCACGGCGGCGTGGGCCAACGAGTTGGGTCTGATGACGCCCCGGATCCTCGCCCGCCTGAACGCGGGTCGCACCGGCCGCGTGAAGGAGATCCGCTGGGTCCCCCTCGGGGCCGGCACCAAATGACGGAGCCTATGGCCAAGAACGACACCCCCGGCGACGACACGTCGGAGTACAAAGCCGAATCGATCCAGGTCCTCAAGGGACTCGAGGCGGTGCGCAAGCGGCCCGGGATGTACATCGGGTCCACCAGCGAGAACGGCCTGCACCACCTCGTCTACGAGGTGGTGGACAACTCGATCGACGAGGCGCTGGCCGGCTACTGCGACGCCATCAACGTCACCATCCACGCCGACAACTCGATCACGGTGGCCGACAACGGGCGCGGCATTCCGGTGGACATCCATCCGACCGAGAAGATCCCGGGCGTCGAGCTCGCGCTGACGGTGCTGCACGCGGGCGGCAAGTTCGACAAGAACAGCTACAAGGTCTCGGGCGGCCTGCACGGCGTCGGCGTCTCGGTGGTGAACGCGCTCTCCGAGCGGCTGGAGGTGGTGGTGGATCGGGACGGCAACCGGCACCGCATGGCGTTCGTGCGCGGGAAGACCGTCAAGAAGCTCGAGGTGCTCGGCAAGGCCAAGGGCACCGGCACCACCGTCCGCTTCAAGCCCGACCCCGAGATCTTCACGGTGCTCGAGTTCCACTACACGACCCTGGCCGACCGGCTCCGCCAGCTCGCGTTCCTGAACAAGGGCGTCACGATCACGATCAAGGACGAGCGGGCCGACCAGAAGAAGGAGGAGACCTTCTTCGCCAAGGGCGGCCTGGTCGAGTTCGTGCAGTGGCTCAACCGCAACAAGAAGCCGCTCCATCCCAAGCCGATCTCGTTCAGCGCCACCAAGGACGACGTCGAGGTGGACCTCGCCCTGCAGTACGAGGACGGCTACAACGAGAACACGTTCACCTTCGTGAACAACATCAACACCCACGAAGGCGGCACCCACCTCACCGGCTTCAAGGCGCGCTCACGCGGACCATCAACGACGTCGCCAAGCGGCGGGACTTCCTCAAGAAGGAAGGCTTCACCCTGTCCGGCGAGGACATCCGCGAGGGCCTCACCTGCGTCCTGCACGTCAAGGTGCGCGAGCCGCAGTTCGAGGGGCAGACCAAGACCAAGCTGGGCAACTCCGAGGTCGAGGGCATCGTCAAGGCGGTCGTCAACGAGCACCTCGGCAACTTCCTCGAGGAGCACCCGCCGGTCGCCCGGAACATCATCGAGAAGGCGGTGAGCGCGGCCCGGGCCCGCGAGGCGGCCCGCAAGGCGCGCGACCTGGTCCGGAAGAAGTCCGGCCTCGAGAACGCGGTGCTGCCCGGCAAGCTGGCCGACTGCTCGCTCGACGATCCCGCCCACTCCGAGATCTACCTCGTCGAGGGCGACTCGGCCGGCGGCAGCGCCAAGCAGGGCCGCGAACCGCTCCTTCCAGGCGATCCTGCCGCTGCGCGGCAAGATCCTGAACGTCGAGCGCGCCCGGATCGACAAGATCCTCAGCAACGAGGAGATCCGGTCGATGATCACGGCGATCGGCACCGGCGTGCAGCGAGGACTTCAAGCTGGAGGACGCGCGGTACCACAAGATCATCCTGATGACCGACGCCGACGTCGACGGCGCGCACATCCGCACGCTGCTGCTGACGTTCTTCTTCCGGCAGATGCAGGAGCTGATCGAGGCGGGCTACGTCTACATCGCCCAGCCGCCGCTCTACCGGGTGGCCAAGGGGAAGGAGGAGTTCTACGCCTACACCGAGGCCGAGCGCGACGAGTACGCCAAGCGCCTCAGCAACGGCGACGGCACGGGGCAACGGTCAACATCCAGCGCTACAAGGGCCTGGGCGAGATGAACCCGGACCAGCTCTGGAAGACCACGATGGACCCGGCCACCCGCACGATCCTCCGGGTCACGATGGAGGACGCGGTCGAGGCGTCGAAGCTGTTCGACGAGCTGATGGGCGACGAGGTCGAGCCCCGGCGGCTGTTCATCGAGCAGAACGCGAAGTACGTGAGCAACCTGGACGTCTAGAACGGCCGGCTGAAGACGCTGTCGCGACGTCGACTCATTCAGCCTGGAGCGTTCGCGCCGGATCGATCGCCGTTGCTCGCCACGCGGGGAGCAGCGTCGCGAGCGCAGCGATCGCGGCCAGCAGCGCCGCCGCCACCACGAAGGTGAGTGGATCGGTGGTGCTCACTTCATACAGCTGCGCCCGCAGCCAGCGCGTGGCAACCGCCGCCCCTGCCCCGCCAATCACGACGCCGATCGCCGTCAGTCGCATGCCCTCCCCGAACACCAGCCTGAGCACGTTGCGCCGCTGGGCGCCGAGCGCCATTCGGATGCCCATTTCTCGGCTCCGCTGGGCCACGAGGTAGGCCACGACGCCATAGAGGCCCAGGGCGGCGAGCAGCACGGCAGGAACCGCAAAGGCGACGAGCAGCCCGGTGAGAAAGCGCCGGTAGGCGAGCGACTCCTGGAGGGACGCGCTCACGGGGTAGACCCGGAAACTGAGGCGCGCGCTTTCGAGCGGCAGATCGGGATCCACCCCGCGCACGGCGCGCGCGACCGCGGGTGCCAGCCGTTCCGGATCGCCCGCGGTGCGGACGAGCAACGACATGCGCCTCCAGACGGTGACCGTGTACGGCAGGTACACCTCGGGCGCGAAGTCGGTGTCGAGCGAGAAGTGGCGCACGTTGCCGGCGACGCCGACGATCGTGGCCCGCACCGGCTGCCCGAAATCCGGCCGACCCTGAGCCGACTTGTATACCGTGATCCGTTTGCCGATGGGATCGCCGCCGGGCCAATAGCGCGCCACGAGGGCCTGGTTCACGAGTGCCGCGTCGCCCGGGTGTGCCATCTCCTCCGGCGTGAAGCCGCGTCCGCGGACGATTGGAATCCCGGCCGTGCGGAAATAGGCCGAGTCCACTTCGCGAAAAATCACCTCGTCGCTCTGGCTGCCGCTGGCCGGCGCGCCCTCTACCTCGATGGCGCTGTTCATGGACGAACCGCTGAGCGGGATAGAGTTGGTGAGCGAAACGGATTCGACACCGGGCACGAGGGCTACGGCCGCCGCGACCTCACGGTAGAGCTGGAGCGCACGCTCGGGCGGATCGTATCGTGGCGACGGTGGCTCGATCGGCACGGCGACCAGCCGGTCGACGTCAAACCCCGCGGGCACGCGCTGTAGCCGATCAAGACTCCGAAGCAGGAGGCCTGCGCCGGTGAGAAGCACGAGCGCGAGTGCGATCTCGCCGACCACCAGCACGGCGCGGAGCCGTCGCCGCCCCGTCCCTCGCCCGGCGCCAGCGCCCTCCCGAAGCGCGGCGGTGAGCGGGCCCGATCGGCGAAGCGCCGGCAAGAGCCCGAGGCCCACGACGAGGAGGACCGCGAGGAGCGCGGCCACAACGAGGGCGCGCCAATCCACCGCAACCTCGTCCGCGCGTGGCAGCAGGTCGAGCCCTGCGACCCTGATCCAGCCGACCACGAGGACTGCCAGGCCGAGCGCCGCTACCGCCGCCGCAGCGCCGAGCACGACGGACTCGGCGGCGAGCACCCGAAGCAAGGCCGCCCGCCCCCCGCCAAGCGCGGTGCGGATGGCCAGCTCGCGCGAGCGGGTCCCTGCGCGGGCGAGGGCCAGCCCCGCCACGTTGACGCACGCGATGAGCAGGACAAGCACCGCAGCCGCCGTAAGCAGGCGGAGTTGCGGGCCGCTGTCACCCAGGACCTCAGACGCGACCGGGATCAGCGCGGCCCCGCGCCAGCCGCCGTTCTCCGCCGGGTACGTGTCTGCGAGATGGGCGGCGACCGTGGAGAGTGCCTGCTGCCCGCCGGCCGAATCCACGCCCGGCCGGAGCCGGCCGACAACCCGGCTGTCCACGTGCACGCCGCGTTGTCCGAGAGCGGCGTCAGTGGCAAGGATGACGGCAATCGGGGAGTAGAAGTCGGCCCACGGGGGGTAGGCAAATCCGGGCGGCATCACGCCGACGATGGTGTGGGAACGGTCGCCGAGCGTGACGTTCCTCCCCACGGCGGCGCGATCGCCCCCGAACCGGCGCTGCCAGAGCTGCCAGGAGAGCACCACGGCGGCTTGCGCGCCGAGCCCATAGTCGGCCGATACGAGCGTGCGGCCGACTGCGGCCGGTTCGGGGAGCACCTGGAAGAACCCGTCCGACACGAACGCGCCGATCAGCCGCTCCGCGGCGCCCTCTCCGGTCTTCATCACCGTGCCGAGCCCTCGCGCGAATGCCATCGCCTCGAAGGCGCCGGTACTGGTGCGCCAGTCCTGGAAGGTGGGATAGGACGGGAGGCGGATGCTGGCGGCCGAGTCGCGCTCGGCGAGCAGCATCACGCGGTCGGGCGGAGCGTAGGGGAGTGGGCGGAGGATGACCGAGCGAAGGATGCTGTAGACGGCCGTGGCGCCGCCGAGACCGAGTGCCAAGGTGAGAACGACAGTGATCGTGTACCCTGGCGACCGGCGAAGTGTACGAAGTGCGAGGCGAAGGTCATCCACGGTGCACCTCCAGGTTTCCCGATCTTGCCTTACAATCTGACCGGCGGCCGCGGCTGCGCCGCTCCCGGCCCCCAGTCGTCGCCTTCGAAGCCATCCTCCGGCCGCTGACCCGCCTCCAGCTCGCGGACCTCGCGCTCCGCGGCCTCGAGCTCCTCCCAATCGATCCCCTCGTCGCCCATGAGCCGCGGGCCCGGATGCCGCGGCCGCCTGAGCAGCCACACCGCGAGCGCCGCGAGCGCGGCCGCGGCTACGAGCAGGGTCCCGAACGGTCCGCTCACCAGCGGCACGTCAGCGGTCATCCGCCAGCACTTCCACCCCCCGTGCGGTGATCCGGTGCGAGATCAGGGCCGTGAGCCGCCCGGTCTCGCCGACCGTCACCGCCTCCCGCAACGCCAGCATCCCGGCGGCGATCCCGGCCTCGTCCCGCGCGAACACCGACGCGATCGGCTCGCCGGCGCGCACCGGATCGCCCGGCTTCACCGTGATCACGAACCCGACCGTCGGATCGACCTGGTCGTCGACCTTGGTGCGGCCGCCGCCCAGCTCGATGATGGCGCGGCCGAGCCGCCGTGGCTCCACCGCCGAGACCACGCCCGCGCGGTCGGCACGGTAGACTTCGACCGCCTCCGCCTGCGGCAGCACCCCCGGATCGTCGATCACCTTGGGATTGCCGCCCTGCGCCTCGATGATCCGGCCCAACGTCTCCAGTGCGCGGCCCGAGGTGACCGACGTCTCCAGCCGACGGCGCGCCTCCGCGATATCCGGCGCCGCACGCACCAGGACCAGCATCTCGGCCCCGAGCGCGTAGGTGACTTCCATGAGGTCGGCGGGCCCGCTGCCGCGCAGCCCCTCGATCGCCTCCTCGACCTCGAGCGCGTTGCCACAGGCGCGGCCGAGCGGCCGGTCCATCGCGGTGAGGAGCGCGACCGTGGGGCACCCGCGGGCCTCGCCGAGCCCGATCATCGTGCGGGCCAGCTCGATGGCGCGCTCCCGGTCGGTGAGGAACGCACCGCTGCCGGTCTTCACGTCGAGCACCAGGCCGGTCAGACCCTCGGCGAGCTTCTTCGACATGATGCTGGCGGCGATGAGCGGAATCGACTCGACCGTGGCGGTCACGTCGCGGAGCGCGTACAGACGCTTGTCGGCCGGCGCGATCTCGGGCGTCTGGCCCAGCATGGCGCAGCCCAGCCGGTCGACCTGGGCGCGGGCCTCGTCGAGCGACAGGTTGGTGCGGAACCCCGGGATCGACTCGAGCTTGTCGAGCGTCCCGCCGGTATGGCCGAGGCCGCGGCCCGACATCATCGGCACCGCCACGCCGCAGCACGCGACCATCGGCGCGAGCAGGAGCGACACCTTGTCGCCGACGCCGCCGGTCGAGTGCTTGTCGGCCACGGGGACCGGATGCCCGTCGAAGCGGAGCCGGTCGCCCGAATCGAGCATGGCGTCGGTCAGCGCGGCCAGCTCGTCCGCCTCGAGCCCGCGGAAGAAGACGGCCATGAGCAGCGCCGACATCTGGTAGTCGGGCACGTCGCCGGCGGTGTACGCCTGCGACCAAGCCGCGCCACTGCTCGGGGCTGAGGGGCCGGCCGTCACGCTTGTGCTCGATGAGCTCCGGAATCACCATTCGCTGTCACCCGTCACCGGGACCGTCCTCTGTCGACACCTCGGATTGCGCTCGCCATCCTGCTGCTGGTGGCCTGCGCCTCGCCTCGCCTGACCGCGCAGTCCGCCGCGGATCACGTGGCGCTCGGCAACGCGGCCATGCAGGTCCACGATCTGCGCACGGCGCTGGCGCACTACGACGCCGCTCTGGAGCTCGACTCGACCGCGTACGAGGCCAATTGGCGGGCATCCATCGCCCTGCTCGACGAGGGCGAGCAGATCCCCGACAGCGTGAAGAGCGCCGAGCGCGACTCGCTCTATGCCCGCGCCGAGCGCCTGGCGCGTCGGGCCGTGGCCGCCGACTCCACCCGAGCGGAGGGACACTTCGCGCTCGCCGCGGCCGTCGGGCGCGCCTCGCTCACCATGGGGAAGAAGGAGCGGATCCGCCGCGCCACCGTCATCCGGGACGAGGCCCGGCGCACCCTGGAGATCGACCCGCGCCATGACGGGGCCTACCACATTCTCGGCCGCTGGAACGCCGAGATCATGCGGCTCTCCGGGCTCAGCCGCTTCTTCGCGAAGAACCTGCTGGGAGCCGGCGTCTTCGGCCAGGCGTCGTGGGAGGAAGCGGTGTCGGACATGGAGCGCGCCGTGGCGCTCGACCCCGGCCGCCTCTATCACCGGTTGGAGCTGGCGGAGATCTACGTCGACCGGAAGCGCTACGACGACGCACGATCGGAGCTGGCCCAGCTGGCGGCCCTCCCCGACCGCGAGATCATGGACAGTGTCTACCGGCGCGAGGCCGAGGCACTGGCGGCCAAGATCGCGAACAAGAAATGACTCACAGGGCGTCGCGCGCCCGATCCACCGCGCGCTCCACACCGGCCTCGAGCTGCTTCCGCCGGCGGGCCAGGTCGCGCCGCGTGGTGTCCCCCACCCGCTCGAGCCCCTCGGCCGTCTCCTCGCGCAGCCGCTCGAGGCGGCGACGCAGGCGGCGGCGGGTCTTCTGCCCGCTTTCCGGCGCGAGCATCAGGGCGATCCCAGCCCCGATCAGTGCCCCGAACAACACTCCGGCGGCGAACCCACCACCGCTCCGCCCCGGCTCTCCCCCGCTGCTGTCGTCGCGCGTACGCTCGTCGTCGGCCATCGATTCCTCCGTTTCCCCGGGACCAACCCGGGCTCCCCTGCAACCTACCGATATCCGGGGAGGCGTCAACCATTGTGACACCATAGACTTTTGACAGATCGGCTGCACATTCCTTCATGAGTTTTCGGGCCGGGGCGGCTGCCTTATACTGGTGCAGGCGGCCCCCCCTCCGGGCGGCTCCCGCCGGCCCCCTCGACCAGGACGCACCATGACCTCGGCTGCCATGGCGATCGACGACGTCGAACGGCTGCAGGCGCGACTCACCGCGCTGGAGCAGGAACGGAAGCATCTGCTGGCGGTGATCGAGATCCTCCAGGACATGGGAGGCTCGCTGCACTTCGCCGAGGTCGTCCAATCCGTCGCCCTCCGGCTGGGCGAGACCTTCGGCCTGGACCGCTGCTCGATCTTCCTCGCGGAGCGCGGCGGCGGCAGCGTCCGCCTGGTGGCGAGCTACGAGGACCCGGGCATCCGGAACTACGTGGTGGACCTCGACCGGTACCCCGAGCTTCGCCGCGCACTCCAGACCGGCGAGACGGTCTTCATCGCGGATGCGGCGACCGATCCGCAGCTGGGCCCGGCCCGCTGGGCCCTCGCCGCGCGCAAGGTCAAGACCATCACCGTCATTCCGATCTCGTGGCGGGGCGCCGCCATCGGCGCGATCTTCCTGCGCACCTTCCGCGACGGCCCCAGCTTCTCGGCCGCCGATCTCCAGTTCTGTCAGGTCGTGGCCAACCTCACCGCCAAGGCCCTGCGGAACGCGCACCGCTTCGAGCGCCTGCGCCAGCGGAAGGGCGAGGACGAAGGCGCCCGCCGCCGCGAGCAGGAACAGGCCGCGCTGCTCGGCTTCATGCGGCGCCTGCTGGCCGGCTATCCGGCCCCCTCCGATGACGACGACGGGCTGGCCGACGGCACGACCGCGGAAATCGAGCGGCTGGTGGGCGTGGCGCGCGCGGTCCTGAGCCAGGAGTCCACCGCGCGGTGACCGGCCGCGCAGCCGACCGCGTCCTCCGGCTGCGCGAGCAGATCGACCGGGCCAACCACGCCTACTACGTCCTCGACGCGGCGGAGATCTCGGACGCCGAGTACGACACCCTGTTCCGCGAGCTCCAGGCGCTCGAGGCCGAGCATCCGGAGCTGCAGACCCCCGACAGCCCCACCCAGCGCGTCGGCGCGCCCGTGTCGAGCGCGCTCGCCAAGGTCACCCACCGCCGCCCGATGCTCTCCCTGGCCAACGCCTTCTCCGACGAGGAACTGGCGGCCTGGGAAGAGCGGAACGCCCGCATCCTGCCGGAGGTCCGCACCGCCGGCTATACCGCCGAGATCAAGATCGACGGCGCCGCCGTGACCCTGACCTACGAGGACGGCCGCTTCGCCGTGGGCGCGACCCGCGGCAACGGCGTCATCGGCGAGGATATCACCCCCAACCTCCGCACCATCGCCGACGTCCCGCTCGCCCTCAAGGGGAAGGGCTGGCCGCGCAGTGATGGAAGTCCGGGGCGAGGTGTACATGCCCTACGCCGGCTTCACCAAGGTCAACGAGGCGCGCGAGCGCGAGGGTGAGCCGCTCTTCGCCAACCCGCGCAACGCGGCCGCCGGCGGGCTCCGCCAGCTCGATCCCGACCTCACGCGCAAGCGCCGGCTCCGCATGTTCGCCTTCGCGGTGGAGCCGGTCGAGGGGCGGCTGGCCGTGCACACCCACTGGGAGCTGCTCGATCAGCTTGCCGCCTGGGGCTTCCAGGTCGAGCCCCACCGTGCCCACTACCGCTCGCTGGCCGAGGTGCAGGCGGCGATCGCCGGCCTGGAGGAGGAGATTCCAAAGCTGGAGTTCCAGGCCGACGGCGTCGTGATCAAGGTCGACCGCCTCGACCTCCATCGTGAGCTCGGCGTCGTGGGCGGCCGCGAGCCGCGCTGGGCGATCGCCCGGAAGTTCGCGCCCGAGGTGGCCGATGACCCGGCTGCGAGGAGATCCGGATCAACGTCGGCCGCACCGGGGCGCTCAATCCGTACGCGGTGCTGGAGCCGGTCGAGATCGCGGGCGTGACCGTCAGCGCGGCGACGCTGCACAACGAGGATCTGATCGCCCAGAAGGACATCCGCGTCGGCGACCGGGTGGAGGTGATCCGCGCCGGCGAGGTGATTCCCCAGGTGGTGCGGCCGGTGCTCGACGGTGTCGACGCCGCTACCCGCGAGCGCCCCGTTCCGCATGCCCGACACCTGCCCCGCGTGCGGCACGCCGGTCGAGCGCCCGGCCGACGAGGTCATGCGGTACTGCCCCAACGCCTCCTGCCCGGGCCGCGTGCTCGAGGGAATCGTCCACTTCGCCTCGCGCGACGCCATGGACATCCGCGGGCTCGGGTACGAGCGCGTGCGACAGCTGCTGGAGCAGCACTACATCGCCGACGTGGCCGACCTGTACGAGCTCACCGCCGAGCGGCTGGTCGAGCTGGAGCGCTTCGCCGAGCAGTCGGCCCAGCAGCTGGTGGCCGCGATCGAGGCGTCGAAGGCACAGCCGCTCTCGTCTCTGCTGTTCGGCCTGGGCATCCGCCACGTCGGGAAGACGGTGGCGCAGCTGCTGGCGCGCCGGTTCGGGACGATGGGGGCGCTCATGAAGGCCACGTCCGAGCAGATCAACGAGGTGCCCGGCGTGGGCGGCGCCATCGCGGAGGCGGTCGTCGCCTTCTTC
Source organism: uncultured Gemmatimonadales bacterium (assembly GCA_963840215.1). Taxonomy (GTDB): domain Bacteria; phylum Gemmatimonadota; class Gemmatimonadetes; order Gemmatimonadales; family GWC2-71-9; genus CAVVWJ01. The sequence continues at coordinate 472,645 of CAWIYG010000001.1, forward strand.
GCCGAGCCCCGCAACGTCACGCTGGTCTCCCGCCTTCAGGAGAGCGGCCTGCAGTTCAGCGAGCCTCGGGCCGCCTCGGCCGACGGTCCGCTGCTCGGCAAGACCTACGTCCTCACGGGCACCCTGCCGACGCTCTCGCGCGGGCAGGCCACCGAGCTCATCGAGGGCGCTGGCGGGCGGGTGGCGGGCAGCGTCAGCAAGAAGACCGACGCGGTCGTCTCCGGGGAGGAGGCCGGCGGCAAGCTCGACAAGGCCAAGAGCCTGGGCATCGAGATCATCGACGAGCCGGAACTCTTGCGTCGCGTCGGCCGCACGGCCTAACTTCGAACACTTCCACTTTCAACGGTCACTCGATGAGCGCTCAGCCGTCCTCCATGCCGCGCCCCGGCCTCCGCCTCGGGCGCAAGGTCATCCACCAGCTTCGCGCCGCGCTCGAGCGCGACACGGGGCTGCAGGCGGCGAGCTACCTCCAGGAGGCGGGCTTCGCCGGGGGCGAGGAGCTGTACGGGGAGTTCACCGAGTGGCTGCGGTCCACGCGCGGGGTCGAACGCCCGGCGGACCTCGACGCCCAGTTCCTGAACGAGGCGCTGTCGGAGTTCTTCGCGGTGCAAGGCTGGGGGGCGCTGACCATGCAGACGTTGGGTGGCGCCGTCCTGGCGCTCGACTCGACCGAGTGGGCCGAGGCGTCGGGCGAGGGGCGCGGCGAGTTTCCGTCCTGCCACCTCACCTGCGGGCTGCTGGCGGACTTCTTCGGCCGGCTGTCGGACGGCCTGGTGGCGGTGATGGAGGTGGAATGCCGCTCCCGGGGCGACGCCCGCTGCCGCTTCCTCGCGGGCGCCCCCGAGACGCTGAGCGCGCTGTACGACCGGATGGCGCAGGGGTCGAGCTATGCCGACGCCCTGGGCCTCAGTTCGAGCCCTTCAGGAGCCTGATCCCGCCGGAACCGGTCTCGATCGCGATCGTTCCCTTCCCGTCGCCGATCGTCCCCACCATGTGATCCCGCCCGTGCCGAGTGATCTGCAGGGGGAAGTCGGTCTCGATGTCGCCGCTGGAGGTCTCGATCTCGACCTCCGCGCCGAGCGAGGCGGGCGCCCGGATGGCGATGTCCCCGGAGCCCGTCTCGACCTTGAGCGACGTGACGTCCCGCCGCAGCTCCGCGGTCACGCTCCCGCTGCCGGTCTCGAGCGACAGGTCCGGCGATACCACGCCGGCGAGGCGGATCTCCCCGGAGCCGGTGTCGACCGACAGCTCGTTGGCGTCCAGGTCGCTCCCGGTCACATCGCCCGAGCCCGTATCGATCGACAGTGAGGTCCCGTGGACGCGGGAGACCTCGACGCTGCCCGAGCCCGTATCCACGCTCAGCTCGCCGTCGATCTGGGTCGCTCGCACCGAGCCTGAACCGACGTCGATCCGGAGCTGGCCCTTGACCCCGCTGGCCGTGACCTCCGCCTGGTGCGTATCGACCGTCAGGTCGCCCTCGACGTTCGTCACCGCGACCGTGCCGGCCGCGAGGTAGACCGCCACCCGGTGCCCGCGCGGCACCCGCACCACCAGGTCCGCCCTCGCGTCCAGTCCGTCGCCGCCGGCGATCGTCACCTTGCGGCCCTCCTCCCGGTCGTGCCGGCGGCCGCGGCGCTCCCAGTCGCCCTCGTTCCCGTCGCCGAACGTCCCGTCGTCCCGCACGCGCAGCGTGGATGAGCTGCCCCGGCCCAGGGCGCCCACCCGGATCCGGTCTCCCGGATAGACGACGCGGAGCGTCGGGCGCCCATCGATCTCGCCCTGCGCGATCCGGAGCTGGGCCGCCCCGGCACCCGCGCGGGTCACCTGCACGGCGACGCCCCCGTCGCCCGCCTCGACCCGGATGGCGCCCACGAGGTTATAGATGGCGACGTCATCGTCATCGAGGGTGTAGCGCTCGGGCTGCTGGGCGTGCAGGACGGCGGGCAGGGCGAGCAGGCAGAGCAGACGGATCGGGAACCGCGGCATCAGGGGCGCTCCGTAGGAGAGGACCCCCATTGGACGGGCCGGACGCGCCCAGGGTTGCAAGACGGGCTAGAGGCGGGCGGCGTACTCCGGCCGGATCACCAGCTCACCGCCCTGGATGATCTCGCGGTCCCAGGGCAGGACGATGAAGCTCTCGGTCTCGAACGCGTGGTAGTCGGGGGCGTAGTCGCCGGTCTTGAACGAGACCGCCGTGCGCACTTCGGCCGGCTGGAGCGCCCGGACCTCGCTCAGCGCGAGCTTCATGGTGCTGCCGGTGTCGCAGGTTTCGTCGACGACCAGCACCCGGCGCCCGCGAATGGTGGGCGGCGGGCCCGTCACCAGCACCGGTGCGGCGCCGTCCTCCGTGCGGGTCACGGTCATGGAGCTGAACTCGCTCTGGAGGATCGACGCCACGACCACGCCGGGAATGACGCCGGCCTTGGCGATGCCGAGGACGATCTCCGGCTGGTAGTCCCGGGCGACCCGGAGCGCGAGCGCGCGACAGATCTCGCCGAAGAACGGCCAGTCCACCTCCAACACTCCCCGCGGTCCCGGTGCAGGCGTCCGGCGCATCGACCCCTCCATGGCGTTCTGGGCAACGTACTCCCGGAGTGAGGGGAGGGCAACCAGGAACCGGTGCATTTGCCCTCCCCTCCCGCCCAAACTATTTTGCGACAATCCAAAACGTTGCCGTCATTCGACTTTGCTCGGAGAGCCCCCCGCCCTAATGAGCTTCTGGAACCGCCTGTTCGGCAAGGAGCCACGCGACCGCCTGAGCCCACAGCGGCTCGACTACCTCAACGAAGGGCTGGCCCTTGAGCGTCAGGGGGACTTCGAGGCGGCGCTCACGTCCTATCGGCTGGCGTTCCGCGACAATCCGACCGACTCGCGGATCCTGCTCAACATGGCGATCGCGTTCACCAAGACCGGACAGCCCGAAGAGGCCATCCGCCACTACAAGCGCGCCCTGGAGCTCGACGAGGCGCTGGTCGGCGCCCACTACGGCGTGGCCTTCCTCCTGCTCAAGCGGGGCGACGCACAGCAGGCGGCCGAGCACCTCCGCGCGTTCCTGGCGCGCCCGCCCAAGGGCCCGGACGCGGAGCGCTGGGTCCGGCACGCGGAAACCGCCCTGCGGGACATCGCCGGCAGTCCGGCTCCGGAGACCACGTGAAGCCGGGCTTCGGCCTGCTGGTCGCCGCGCTGGCGCTCGGCTGCAGCGGGCTCGACGAGGGTGAAGGAGGCGTAGTCGGGATCGAAGTGCGCGTGCCGGGGCCGGACACCGTCGAGGTGGGCGAGTCGATCCAGCTGTCGGCCAAGCCGCTCGACAAGGACGGCGACAGCGTCGGCACGACCGTGACCTGGCTCTCCGCCGACGCCACCGCCGCGGTCGACGCCGCCACGGGCATCCTGACCGGCGTGAGTCCCGGGACCGCTCGCGTCCAGGCCACCGTCGGGGCGCTCGGCTCTCCGCTGATCACCTTCGCGGTGGTCGCGCCCGCCGATACCCTCGTCCTCACGAGCGACTCCATCGTCACCCTGACCAGTGACGCGCCCGCGTCGCCGGCGCTCACCGCCCGGCTCGACAACCTGGTCACTGGTGCGCTGGCGAACCGAGGCGTGATCTACGCGCTCACCTTGCCCGACCCCGCGGCGGGCGCGCCGACCGTGCTGCTGCAGGGCAACGTCGTCACGGATACGCTGGCGACAGGCCCCGACGGCAATGCGTCCACCACGCTCATCGTGGTGCCTGGCCTCACCCCGCCTGACAGTGCTGTCGTCACCGTTCGTGCCGAGCGGACGCGGGGCGCCGTGGTCCCGGGTTCGGGGCAGCGCTTCATCATCCGGTTCACCGCGCCCTAGGGGGACTCACGCCCGCCACGCTGACCCAGCTCTACTTCGGCACCGTCGAGGCGTTCGCGTCCCGGCCGGTCGCCATGCGGATCCGGCGCGACGACCGCTGGGCGGCGCTCGACTACCGCGACCTCGCCGAGCGGGTCGAGGCCGCGAGCATCGGCCTCCGGGAGCTGGGGGTCCAGGACGGCGACCGGGTGGCGATCCTGTCCGAGAACCGCCCCGAGTGGGCGATCACCGACTACGCCTGCCTGACCGCCCGCGCGACGGACGTTCCGATCTACCCGACGCTCCCCGCGCGCCAGGCCGAGTACATCCTGCGGGATGCCGGCGCCGTCGCTATCGTGGTCTCGACCGCGGCGCAGCTCGAGAAGGTGCGGTCGATCCGGGACCACCTGCCGGCGCTGCGTCACGTGATCAGCTTCGACGAGGACGCGCGGGGGCCGGACGTGCTCCCGTTCGACGAGCTGCTGCGCTGCGGCCGGTCGGCCCGCGCCAGCTACCCCGACTGGCGCGCGCGACGCGCTCGCCGCCTCCCCCGACGATCTCGCCACCCTCATCTACACCTCCGGCACCACCGGCGACCCCAAGGGCGTGATGCTGACCCACGGCAACATCGCCTCGAACGTCACCACCTGCGTCGGGCTGTTCGACTTCGGCCCGGGCGACGAGTGTCTCTCGTTCCTGCCGCTCTCCCACATCTTCGAGCGGATGTTCGGCCACTACTCGATGTTCCACGCGGGCGTGGTCATCAACTACGCGGGCAGCATCGACACGGTCGCGGCGGACATGCAGGAGCTGCGGCCGACGATGATGGCCTCGGTGCCGCGGCTGTACGAGAAGATCTACGCGCGGGTGCTGGACGCGGTCCGGGCGAGCCCGGCGCCGCGGCGGCGCATTTTCGTCTGGGCGCGGCGCGTGGGCGAGGCGTGGGTGGACCGGACGCTGGCCGGGCTGCCGGTGCCCGCCACGCTGGCGCTGCAGCGCCGCGTGGCCGACCGGCTGGTCTTCGCCAAGCTGCGCGCGCGGACCGGCGGCCGGATCCGCTTCTTCATCTCGGGCGGCGCGCCGCTCTCGGCCGACATCGCCAAGTTCTTCTTCGCCGCCGGCATGCCCATCCTCGAGGGATACGGGCTGACGGAGACCTCGCCGGTGATCGCGGTGAACACGTTCGGGCACACGCGCCTCGGCACGGTCGGCCGGCCGATCCCGGGCGTCGAGGTGAAGATCGCGCCCGACGGCGAGATCCTCACACGCGGCCCGAACGTCATGCAGGGCTACTTCAGGAAGCCCGACGCGACGGCGGAGGTGGTCGATGCGGAGGGCTGGTTCCACACCGGCGACATCGGGCAGCTCGATCCCGACGGCTACCTCATGATCACCGATCGCAAGAAGGACATCATCGTCACCGCCGGCGGGAAGAACATCGCGCCGCAGCCGATCGAGAACCTGGCCAAGTCCAGCAAGTTCGTCAGCAACGCCGTGATGCTCGGCGACCGCCGGCCCTTCCCGATCATGCTGATCGTACCGAACGCCGAACCGCTCAAGGCCTGGGCCGCCCGCCACGGCCTCCCGGCGGACGACCTCGAGGGGCTCGTCCGCCGTCCGGAGGTGCTTACAGAAGCTCGAGCGTGAGGTGCGGAAGACGCTCCGCGATCTCGCCCAGTTCGAGATGCCGAAGAAGTTCCTGCTGCTGCCGAAGGATTTCAGCGTGGACGGCGGCGAGCTGACGCCGACCCTGAAGGTGCGGCGGCGGATCGTGGAGGAGCGCCACAGGGCCGCGATCGAGGCGCTCTACAGCGAGCCCCACGCGACCTGACCAGGCCCGCCCTCAGCGGCGCCTGGTACCCACCCACACACCTCCCGCGCTCGCCATCAGATCGACGGTCTCCGGATCCGGGACCGGTCCCTCCCCGACCACTCGCAGCCCCGGTAGCACGGCGCGCGTCGCCTCACGCACCCACGCCGGATCGGCGCCGTAGGGCATGCCCAGGACCACACCCCGCATCGAGCTGGTCTTGAGCGCCAGCGTGCCGCCGCGCAGCACGCTGATGCCTTCCTCGTCCACCACGGCCTCAGGCGGATTGACCGCCACCAGCCCCACCCCGGGCACGAGCGACGCCACGTCGCGCCACCCGCCCGCGGGCCCTCCCACCAATACCAGATAGCCGCCCGGTCCGCTGAGCCCCGCCAGCGGCGCCAGCGCCTCCGGGGTCAGCCGGCCGGGCCCGGCGTCCTGCCCTTCCGGCGGCCCGCCACCGGTGTCGAGGACGCCGTCGCGCAGCGTGAACCGGCGGTCGCACACCGGACAGCCGAGCGTCCCCGTGCGCACCGAGCGGCCTTCCAGCCGCTCGGGCAGGAGCACGAGGAAGGCTTCGTCGTGGTCGGCGGGGCAGCGCAGATGGTCGGTGAGCTCGATGAACATCAGGGCTTGAACACCACCCAGGTGAGCTTCCCTGCCTCGACTACGACCCTCCGGAAGACCTTCTTGCCCTCGATCTCGGTGCCGACCGTGTAGGTCCCTTCGGGCACGTCGCTCACGGCGAAGTGCTCGCCGTAGAGCGGATGGCCGTGTGCCTTGTCGCCGTAGGTCTCGACGAAGGAGAACGGCGTCTCGATCGGGTCGCGCTTCGCGAGCCCGTAGATCCGCGCCTGCGGGAGAGGTGCGCCGGCCCCGTCGAACACCTGCCCCGCCACGATCCCCGTCCCGGCGAGGGGCTCGAGCCAGAGCTCGGGATTCGTCGTGTGCGGCGGAAAGCGCTGCAGCGAATCCACGATGGCCCCGATCGAGTCGGTGGGCGACGCTGCCAGCTCGAGGTGCAGGTGGTCGTTGGTCGCCCGGCCGGTGTTGCCGACGCGGGAGATCACCTGGCCGGTCTTGACCCGGTCCCCCACCTTCACCGCCAGCGACGAGTTGTGATAGTAGATCGAGTACAGGCGGAAGCGCGTGCCTCCCGCGCTGACGGTCGTGTCGTGGCGGATCGCGACCGTCTGCGCTCCGGCCTCGGCCGGACCGGCGTAGACCACCTTCCCGCCGAGCGCTGCCATGACAGGCGTGCCGTCCGGATTGTTGAACTCGACGCCCTGGTGCTGCTGGAAGAAGCCGCCCATCGTCGACCCGTAGCGGTAGGTCTGATCGATGTAGGCGTTGTCCGTGCGCGCGATCGGGCGGCGGAGCCAGACGGTGAGCGGAGCCCGCGGCGCGCCCGCGTCCGGACCCGCGCGACGGAGACAGGGCAGCGTGTCCGTGCTGGCCCGGAGACCGCAGCGCGTGCCACGGAACTGCTGTCGGCCGATGACGATCGCGTTGACCGGCGGGAAGGCGGCCGCGGACAGCGGCTGAGCCTGCCAGCCGGCCGCCGTGTGCACCAGCCGCTGGTTGCCGCGAAGGGTGGTGACGTTCCAGCCGCGGCGATCGGGCGCGAGCCGGCGGACGTATTCGTTGGCGAGCAGCGGCAGCGCGGTGTCCGCCGGCCCTCGGGCGGGCGGGCCGGTCGCGTCGCCGATCGCGGTCCAGTGCTCGCCGTTGTCGGTCGTGATCTGCAGACCGTCCGCGGTGGCCACGACCGTGGTGTCGCCCCGGACGGCGATCCCGTCAGGGATCACGTACTGCCACTCGGGGCCGAGCTGGGCGTAGGTCCAGTTGCGCCAGGTCCGGCCGCCGTCGGTCGACAATCCCCAGCCGTTGCCGACCGTGCCGTACCACACCGTGCCGCCCGGCCCGAACGCGATCGCCTGCACGAAGTCCATCGAGATCGATGTGCTCGTCGTGTCGTGCCGGATCGATTCCCAGGCGGCCGCACCGACAGGCAGGCGATAAATCCCCCGTCCGTAGGTCCCCACCCACAGCGTGCCTCCGGGATCGCGCGCCACGGTCAGCACGTGCACCCCCCAGCCGGCGCTGTCCGGCAAGGCGGGAACCGTGGGGGAGGCGGGTGCGGCCTGGGCCGACAGGGAAACGACGGCCAGGGCGAGTCCGGCGAGCGCTGAAAGCGCGACGTGGCGTGCATGCATGCGGGGTCGCTGTAGGGCTGAGGTGGGTCAGGTTGGCCCGAGCCGGAGCCAGTCGACGAGGACGTGCGGCGGGCGGGTGGCGACGAACAGGATCGCGTCCGCGACGTCCGCGGGACGGAGCATCTCGGCGCGCGAGGGAAACCCCGCGCGGCCGTCCGGGTCGAACGGCGCCCAGAGGTCGGTGTCGGTGGGCCCAGGCGAGACCAGCGTGAGCCGCACCCCCGTACCCCGGTACTCGGCCAGCAGGGTCTCGTGCAGCCCCCGGAGCCCGTACTTGCTGGCCGCGTAGGCCGCGTTCTCGGGGAATCCCACGTGATCGGCCACGCTACCCACGGTGACGAAGGTGCCCCGGCCCGCCGCCCGCATCATCGGCAGGAAGGCGCGAGCCACGGCGAACGACCGCACGCAGATTGAGCGCGACCTGCGCGTCGAAGTCGGCGACCGTCGTCCGCTCGAGCGGGCGCAGCAGGAACCCGCCGGCATTGCTCACGATCACATCGGGCGGGCCCAGCTCCCGCCGGACCCGGTCGGCGAGGGCCTCGACCTGGGCGGCGTCCGTGAGGTCGGCAGGGCAGGTCGACGAAGTCCGCCCCGGGCGCCAGGGTGCGCGCAACCCGCACGACGCGGGCGCCCGCCGAGCGGAGCGCCTCGGCCGTCGCGGCGCCGATGCCGCGAGACGCGCCCGTCACCACGGCGACGCGTCCGCCGAGCGCGCTCACTCGGGGTGATGTCCCCCGTGCGCCAGCCGGAGGAACTCGACCCGCGTCTTGGAATCGTCCCGGAAGATGCCGCGGAGCGCACTGGTGACCGTTCGGGAATTCTGCTTCTGCACCCCGCGCATCATCATGCAGAAATGGGCCGCCTCGATGACCACGCCCACACCGGTGGGCTTCAGGACATCCATGATGGCGTCGGCGATCTGGTCGGTCAGGCGCTCCTGCACCTGCAGCCGCCGGGCGAAGACGTCCACGATCCGGGCCACCTTGGACAGGCCCAGGATCTTGCCGTCCGGGATGTAGGCGACGTGCGCCCGCCCGAAGAACGGCAGGAGGTGGTGCTCGCACAGGGAATAGAGCTCGATGTCCCGCACCATGATCATGCTCTGGTGGGTTTCGTCGAAGACCGCGTCGCCGATGGCGTCGGCCACGGACAGGTGGTAGCCCTGGGTGAGAAAGCGCAGCGACGCCTCGACCCGCTCCGGCGTCTTGAGCAGTCCCTGCCGATCCGGGTCCTCGCCGAGCGCCGCGAGCACGTCGCGGACCTTGTCGGCGAATGGCGCGGGGTCCGGGGCGCCGACGTCACTGCCCTTCGTAGTCGACATAGTTCCTCGGCGTCTCCCACAGACCGCAGGTGGAGCGTGAATTGAGGCGGAAGGGCTGCACGGAGCTCCCGCCAGCAGACCAGGGCGATGTTCTCGGAGGTCGGGATCAGCTCACGAAACCAGGGCACGTCCAGGTTGAGATTCTTGTGGTCCAGGTGCCGGAGCAGCCGCTCCTGCGCCAGCTGCTTCAGGTGGTTCAGGTCGAGGACGTAGCCGGTCTGGGGGTCGATCTCGCCCTCGACCGACAGGTCGAGCTCGTAGTTGTGGCCATGGAAGTTCGGGTTGTTGCACTCCCCGTACGTCGCCTGATTCCAGGCGTCGCTGGCGGCTGGGTTGTGCAGGCGGTGCGCGGCGTTGAAGTGCACGCGCCGCGTCACTCTGCATCGCGGCATGGACCGTTCCGGTGACAGGGCCAGGATGAAGTAGGCGGGAGCCTGCGGCAAGGTCAAGGCGAAGCATACAGAGACGTGCGCCGGCTGGAAGATTCCAGCCGGCGCACGGTGGTACGGCAACGAGGAGGATTATTGAAGCCCAATGAGAACCTGCGGCGCCCTCACCTTGGCTCCTGCCTTCCCCCGGGGGGCATGACATCGGCCACGGCATTCGGACCCATCACTGGACCTGTTGGCTCAATAATGTGGCTCCCCGCTCCCGCGTCGAGTAAGATAGGAACCTGGGTACGGAGAATCAACCAACCAAGGAGCTGTTGGCATGCTGCGACTGACGTTGCTCGTCGCGATCGCCGCGCTCGTGACGTGGGCGGTCATCATCTTTGGCGGAATCTCCAGCGCGGGTGTGACGCATTTGTTGCTCGCGATAGGTACCGTCCTCCTGGTACGTTGGTGGGCGCTTCGCGCGTGACCCTGTGGCACAGCGCGACTTGCTTGTGGGCAGCCCACCACACCGGTCCTCGTGCCCGCGGTCGGCTGGCCCTCGGAGCGGCGACCTAAAACCCTTGGCTGCAACGCCTTAAAACAGTGCAATTTTGTGCTCTATCCGACGCAGTCGGCGGGCATAGATCGTGCGAATTTCGGCGTCGCGACCGGCATGCATCGGCCGCATTCCCAGCGATACCGCGGCCGCTCGTCTCGCCCTGATGAGTCAGGCCACTTCGGAGCACCGACCGACCCAGCGACGGACGGCTACGTGAAGCGATGGATGGAAGCTTTGCTGGAGCGCGCCAATGGTGGCGGCAGACAGACCGAGCCGGATCCCTGGTCGGACGTCGGTGAGGACTCGCCCGACGGTGCGCCGCTGACGCACGCCGTGGGCCTGGGGTGGCCCACGCGGATGCTCAACTTTCTGCTCGCCTTCCTTGCCCTCGTGACGCTGCTGCCGGTGTTCCTGCTGCTGGCCGCACTCATCAAGCTGACCTCGCGCGGCCCGGTCTTCTACCTCCAGGAGCGCGTCGGCCTCGATCGCCGGCTGCCCGGCCCCGGCGCCTACAACCACCGCCGCGCGAACGACCTGGGCGGCCGGGTCTTCACGATCTACAAGTTCCGCACGATGCGGGTCGACGCCGAGGTCGGCGGCGCCGCCGTCTGGGCCCAGGAGCAGGACCCCCGCGTCACCCCGCTCGGCCGGGTCCTGCGCCAGTACCGGCTCGACGAGCTGCCCCAGCTGCTCAACGTCCTCAAGGGCGAGATGAACATCGTCGGCCCCCGGCCCGAGCGGCCGACGATCTTCGCCGAGCTCCGCGGCCACATCGCCGAGTACCCGTTGCGCCAGCGGGCCAAGCCCGGCATCACCGGGCTGGCGCAGATCAACCACCACTACGACCGGTCGATCGACGACGTGCGCACCAAGGTCAGCTACGACCTCGAGTACATCCGCCGCCAGAGCCTGCGCGAAGACCTGCTCATCATGCTCAAGACCATCCCCGTCATCCTGCTTCGCCGCGGTGGGTGGTAGGCTGGCTCAGCCACTGGCTGCACGGCACCCTGCCAGTGCACCGACCCCCCGAAGCGCCGCCGCTGCTAACTTCTAGCACGCCGGGGCAGCCTGGCTGCTCCGCCCACGGTCGCACCTACCCTGGCTACGCCGACCCGAGGTTGTGATGGATTCGGACGAACTCTCCGGCCCCGACTCGCGCGCGCGGACAATCGCGCCGGCACTGATCCTTGCCGGGCTGACGCTGCTCGCCCTGGGCCTCCGATTCTACCGGATCGGCGCATGGGGCTTCGAGAGCGATGAAGTGTTCATGCTGAAGGACTCCATCAACCTGCGTCTCACCAATCCGCGTCCCCTGATGTACTTCCTCAACCACTACCTCGTCGCCCCACTCATGCCGCTCGACGAGTTCGGGATCCGGCTGCTGCCCGCGATTGTCGGCGTCCTGTCGATTCCGGTCTTCTACGCGGTGGCTCGGCGGCTGGTGGGAGTGCGTGCCGCCCTTTTCGGGGCGTTCTTCCTCGCCGTCAGCCCTCAGTACGTGTACTACTCCCAGTTCGGCCGGTATTGGACGCTGGTGTTCCTGCTCTGCTCGATCTTCCCGTTTGCCCTGTACCTGGGTGCACGGGACGGCGATGGCAGGCTGCTGATCCTGGGCGCGGTCACGGGCGTGTTGGCGGCGCTCGCGCATCCGGTCTCCGTGCTGCTGCTCGGCGGGCTCGGAGTGTGGGCAATCGCCGAGTATGGCAATCGCGAAACACTGGCGCAGCTGTGGAGCCGGCGAGGATTTCGGTGGGGAATGCTCGGGGCCCTGGTTGTCGCCGCGCTGATTGCCATGCGATTCGTGCCGATGCTGCGAAGCTGGATCGCCGCGCACGACCGGGTACCGCAGGCGGAGCGAGGCGGGGAGTTCCTCCTCCATGGGCCCGGCGGCCAGGTCATCAAGCAGATCACCTTGCTCCTGACCTATACGCAGAATCTGGCGCCGGCGGTGGTCCTGGCCGGTCTGGTCGGCATCTACCTGCTGTGCTCGGGCCGCACACGATCCCTGGGGCTCCTGCTCGCCTGCCTGTTCCTGGTTCCCGTCGCCTTCGTCCTGATGGTCCAGATTCGCACCGCGGTTTCCATTTTCTACCTGGTTCCCGCGACCCCGGCCCTGTTCCTGGGAGTCGGCATCTTCCTAGATCGGCTCGCCGGACTCGAGTCTGGCATTCGGCCCCGCTGGCTCCTGGCCGCCGTGGTTGCCATCCTGATCTTCGAGGCGGGCGCGCCGACACTCATTTCCCAGTATCGTGATGGCCGCCGCTGGGATTTTCGCGGCGCCGCCCGCTGGCTCGAACAGCGGATGGGTCCGGACGATGTTCTGTTCTCGGATCAGCCCAAAGTGGTGACGCACTATCTTGGCGGGAAGCCGGTGCAGCGGCTGGTCGCCGACCCTGTCAGGCTCGAGAACGCCATGGCGTCGCTGAAAGGCGGGCCGACCGCGGCCTTGTGGATCGTCGCGCCGGCCCCGTCACACGCATTCCGGATCAATCCCCGGATTGGCGCCCTGAACGAGTGGGTCTATTCTCACTGCCAGCTGCGCAACACGCTGGGGGTGGGGCGCGTGGATTTCAGGCAGAACTTCCTCCAGATTTACCGCTGCCCACCGCTGGCTCCCACCGACGGAGCTCGCGGCGATGGTCCCGCGGGCGAACGAGGGAAGGCATGAGCGCAGACGGGACCATCGCGTTCTTTCTCCCCTCCCTGGTCGGGGGCGGAGCGGAGCGTGTCGTCGTGAATCTGATGCAGGGGATCACGGAGCGGGGCATTCCGGTGGACCTGGTCCTCGCGGCAGCCGAAGGCCCGTTGCTCGACCAGCTACCGCCGGGGGTCCGGCTCGTGGACCTGAGAGCCCCTCGCGTCCTCCGCAGCCTGCTGCCGCTGGCCGGCTACCTGCGCCGGGAGCGCCCGCGGGTGCTGGTCTCCTCGATGGGGCACGCCAACCTGGTTGCCCTGTGGGCAGGCAAGCTGGCTGGCGGCGGCACGCCGATCATCGTGATCGAGCACAACACCCTCTCACAGGAGAGCCGCAACGAGCGCCGGCTGGCCGGCCGCATCTGGCCCCAGCTCCTTCGAACCTTCTACCCGTGGGCCACGACCGTGGTGGCAGTTTCGCGGGGCGCGGCTGACGATCTCGCCCGGACGTCCGGACTGCCTCGCGACCGGATCCAGGCGGTCTACAATCCAGTGATCACCCCGACCACCATCGCGCTCGCCAAACAGGCCCCGGACCATCCTTGGCTTGCATCTGGGCGGCCACCCGTGGTGCTCGGCGTCGGCCGCCTGACTCGGCAAAAGGACTTTGCCACTTTGGTGCGGGCATTCGCCGAGGTCCGGCGCCGCCGCGACGCGCGGCTGATCATTCTCGGAGAAGGTGAGGAGCGTCCGGCCATCGAAGCCCTGGTCAGGGAGCTCGGCATCACCGAGGACGTCGCGCTTCCCGGCTTTCACGAGAACGCGTTGGCGTTCATGGCAGGCTCAGCGGTATTCGCCCTGTCCTCCGCATGGGAGGGGCTGCCTACCGTTCTCATCGAGGCGCTTTCCGCGGGGGCGCACGTGGTCTCTACCGATTGCCCCAGCGGCCCGAGGGAGATTCTGCAGGACGGCCGGCTCGGCGCCCTGGTGGCCGTCGGGGATCATGCGGCGCTGGCCGCGGCCATTCTCGATGCGCTCGCGCGGCCGGCGGGCACCAGCCCGACCGAGGCCCTCGTGCCATACACCCGGGATGCGGCGGTCGACCACTATCTCCAGGTGATCGAGGAGGCTGCCCCGCGCCGGGCCCGTCCGCTCAGGCCGGCCGACACGGCCGCCTCGACAGTCCACAGCCGCTCCGCCGGTCCTCCCGGGAGAACCCTTCGTGACGCCTAAAGTCAGCGTGGTGACCACGGTCTACAACGGAGAGCCCTACGTCGACCGGGCGATTCCCGGGATTCTCAGCCAGACGTTCGAGGATTTCGAGTGGGTGCTGGTGGATGACGGGTCGACCGACCGGACCCCCGAGATCCTCCGCGAGCTCGCGGCGCGCGACGCGCGGATCAAGGTCTTCTCGCCGGGTCGCCTGGGCATCGCGGTGGCGGCCAATTACGGCGTCCGTCAGGCTCGAGGCGAATACATCGCCCGTCAGGACTTCGACGATCGCAGCTTTCCCGACCGGCTGCGGCTGCAGGTGGCCCTGCTCGATGCCCAGCCGAAGGTGGGCGTCGTGGGCGGCAACTTCATTCTGGTGGATGAGAACCGGGGAGAGCGGTACGTTCGTGCGCCCGCGGCCGAGCATTCGGCCATCGTGGCCTCGATGGCGAAGGGCGTGATGTTCGCCAACACCCTGGTCGCCTTTCGCCGACAGGTCTGGACGGACGTCGGCGGCTATCCGGAGGTGTCCGACCTCGAGGACCTGCTGTTCTTCATCAAGGCGGCCCGCCACGGCTGGCTGTTTGCCTCGGTCCAGGAGACGCTCGGCGAGCACTTCGTCCATCCCGCCAGTTTCTTTCACCGCACCTTCAAGTACGCCGAACGGCAACGGGCGCTCGCGCGGGTGCAGGCGCACGCGGTGCGCGAGCTCGGACTCCCGAGCTGGATGCACGTGTTCGCCCTGGGCCGATACACCTACGCCTACTTCCCGACCCCGCTGAAGCGGGTGTTGCGCCGGACGCTGGCGGGGTCGAAGGAGCGCGATTTCTAGGTTCCTGACAGCGAAGGGCGGAGCGAGAGTCCCTTCCGCGCGGACAGCTCACCGTACAGCGCTTCCCAGCGATCGACCAGCCGGGTCAAGCCATGGTTGGCCCGCACATGTTCACGCCCCCGCTCACCCATCTCGCGCCGTTCGGGCTCGGTCAGCATCATGAGCCGCAGCATGGCCGACCCGAGGGCCGCCGGGTCCCGGGCGGGCGCCAGGAAGCCGGTGACACCCTCCAGGACGGCCTCGTGGTTGCCCCCGACCCGGGTGGCGACGATGGGGAGGCCTCCCGCCGCGGCCTCCAGCAGGACCATCGGCATCCCCTCCCAGGCCGAGGACATCACGTACGCGTCGGCAGCACTCACCAACTCAGGCACGTCGCTCCGGACGCCGAGGAAGCGCACCGCGTCCCCGAGCGCGAGGGCCTGGGCCAACGCTTCGGTCTCCTCCTGGAGCGATCCCCGGCCCGCGAGCAGGAGGACAGCCTCGGGGTGCCGCTCGCGCACCGCAGCGAACGCCCGCAGCATGTTCGGATAGTCCTTCGCCGTCTCGAATCGCCCGATGGCGAGCCAGGCGAATTCCTGGCGCAGACCCAGGCGCCGCCGCATGTCCTCCCGCGCCACGGCCGACACCGGTCGAAACGGCTCGGGGTCCACGCCGTTCGGGATGACCCGCAGCAGGCTGCCGGGAACGATCCCTTCCCGGGTGAAGCGCTCGGCAGCGGCCTCGCTGATGATCGTCATGCCGTCCACCAGCCGGTTGGTCAACCGGTACGCCCCCATCCAGAGCGCGCCGCCCTCGTAAATATTGTGAATCGTGGAGACCAGCACCGGGACCGGAGCCAGAAGCCGCAGGGTACGCGCCATCAGATTGGCGTGGACCATGTGACTGTGGACGACGTCCGGCCGCCAGGCGCGCGTCAGCCGCACGAGACGAATCAGCCCGCGAGGGTCGGGAACGCCGCGAGGCATGTCGAGGGATTCGGTGGGAATGCCGAGCTCCAGCGCCCGAAGGCCCATCGGTCCGAGGGGCGTGAGCGAGACGATCCGGACTTCGTGGCCCCGGTCACGCAGTCCTTGGGCGGCGGCAAGCAGCTGGCTGTCCGCCCCACCCATCCCCATGCTCGTCGAAAGGAACAGGAGTCTCATTGGGCGCGATCGCCCGGGCGGACCGCCGGTCGGCGGCCCGGCCAGGCCGCCGACAGGGGGCGTTCGGAGCTCACCTGGGGTAGGCTCCTTGGGAGACGGGGCGTCGGGCAACGGGAGCGGTTCGACGAACGAAGACCTGTGCCACCGACGGCCTGATGAAATGAAACGGCGACATCCCGATGAGCGCCGCCATGACGAACCAGGCGACCTTGTTGTCCTCCCACGTCAGCGGCATCATCGCGGTCCATAGCGTCGCGAACAGCACGAGCCCGAACCGCCGCTCGAGCCGTGGGAACCGCAGGATCGACGAGAAGACCGACCAGAGCATCGCCAGGTAGAACATCAGCCCCACCAGCCCCTCCTCCACCATCACGGACAGAAACGAGTTGTGCGCGACCAGGGCTCGTGCCCCGAGCTCCGGTGTGATCGCCCGAACGAAACCACCCACACCGTAGCCCATCAGCGGCCGATAGCCGAAGGCGTGGATGCCCGCTTTCCACAGGGTGAACCGGCCGCCGAAGCTGAGACTCTCCACGTTGCTGCTCGTGGTACCCAGACGCTCGACCACGCGTTCCGGCGCGTACGCCACGATGAGCGCGCCCGACAGCGCCAGCAGGCCGATCGCGGTGATCAGCCTCCCGGGCGACAGGGTGGTGGTCAGGGGGATGATCATCAAGGCCACGATCGTGGCGATCAGAGCCCCGCGCGACCCCGTGAGGACGGTGGCAAACATCGCCAGCGGCAGGTAGGCACGCCACATCCACCGATAGAGGGGTCGCTTGGCCGTGAGGCTCAGGTACCAGGCGATCGGGATGCCCATGGCCAGGGTCATCCCCAGGCTGTTGGGGTCGGCGCCACCGGCGGAAAACCGCCGCAGGACACCCGCCTGCCGGATGTAGAGCAGGATCGTCGCGGCGGCCGGAACGCACGCGCCGAGCACGTAGGCGGCAAGCAGCCCGCGCTGGCGCGCGGCGGTGGAACCGAGCTCCCACATCATCCAGAGCACCACGAACAGCTGGACGAAGGTGTAGTACTTCACGGGGATCCCGGGATTCCGGAGCATCCAGAGTGCGAAGCCCGTCCAGACGACGAAGAGCAGGGCCGCCGTGTGGAAGACGCGCCAGCGCCGCACGCGCCCCGAGATCACGATCGCGAGCAAGGTGAGGCCAAGCGCCAGGGCCCCGGTGGCCCGGGTGACGATGGAGAGCCCCGGAAGCATCACGAGCCGTTCCCACGGCACCGCGAAGATGAAGATCCAGAGCGCGGCGTAGGCCACTGAGGTCATTCAGGCATTCTCGATCGCATTGGGGGCAATCTAGCCGGCGTGCGACTGGCGGCCGGTGTCGATGGGCTCGCGAGCACGATCCGTGCCCGCACGGCACCGAGTCCGCGGGCTCGGGCGGAAGATAGTCGGCTTCGCCAGCGGTGACCGAAGTGCCTACGGCACTACAAGATAGGGGCCCTTGTGCTGCCCGGAGAAGGCGTCCTATATTGCGCGTTCTTGTCGGCTCTGCTCAGTCCCAAGCCTCGATAGTGGTGGTCTCCTGGCCGGCGCCGCCTGGCAGGGGTTGGTGCGTTCCGCTCGCGGATGAGGGTACCCGGCCATGCAGTCCAAGACCCGGATTTCGCTGTTCATCCTGCTGATACTCGGGCTTCACGCGATCCCGGTGCTCTCCTACCAGGGCGAGCACCAGACCCGGTGGCCGTTCCTGGCCTGGGCCATGTACGCGCGCTCCTTCCCGCCCGGGCCGATCGACATGACTACGAGACGCCTCGTCGCGACCTCCGCCAGCGGCAAGGAGGAACAGGTGACCTCCCGACTGGTGGGGCTTCCTTATCCCGCGTTTCAGAAGAACTATGTCTCGGCGATCTGGAAAGGCGACTCCGCGCGGGCGTACGAGCTGATCGCGCGGCTGAACCGCGGGGCGCCCGATCCCATCGTACAGCTCCGGTTCGAAGGCGAGAGCCACACGCTGGTCGATACCGGCGTCGTCACGGCCGCACTGCCCGCACTCATCTTTCGCGCCCCGTCGGCGGAGGCCCGGTGAGGGACACGGTGCGGCGCCTCGTCACCTTGTGGCAGGCCTACTGGTTCCCGACCACCTCGACGCTCAACCTCGCGGGTGCGCGGATCGTCGCGGTGGCGGCGGAGGTGTTCTGGCTGTTCCCCCCGCTGGCCTACCAGATCAACATCGTCACCAATAACCACGAGTTCGATAAGCCCCAACCGCTCATCCGGCTCATCGCCGCGGTGCTCCCCCGCGACCTCGTCTTCAACCCGGGCACGTTCACGGCCCTCCATTGGATCAGCCTCGCGGCCGGGCTGGCGGCACTGGTCGGATTCGCGACGCGGCCGGCCCTGTTCCTCCTGACCTTCGGTCAGTGGTTCTTCGTCAGTCACATGTATTCCTACGCGGATGTCCACCACACGCAGGTTCCTTTCGCCCTGTTCCTGCTGGCCCTGACCTGCTCGCCCGCGGGGGCAAGCCTGTCTGTCGACAGCCTGCTCCGGCGCCGCCACGCGCGCGCCGCAGGCCAGTCGCTCCCGGCCGACCCGCACTCGGACACCGCGATGTGGCCGCTGAAGCTGGCTCACGTGGTCCTGTCGATGACCTACTTCTCGACCGGGATCACGAAGGTGCTCTCCGGGGGCCTCGCGTGGGTGAACGGCTACACGCTGCAGAACTACGTCTTCGCCGACGGCATCAACCGGGGCATCCCGGCGGGGATCTGGCTCGCGCACCAGTACACCCTCTGCGTGATCCTTGCCATCGGCACGATCCTGTTCGAGACCTTCTACTTCGTGTCGCTCTTCACGCGGTCGTCGGTCCGCGTCCTGTTCTTTGCCAGCGCCATCCTGTTCCACATCGGGCTGTATGTCGTATCGGGGCATCCGTTCTTCGAACACATCATGATGAACGTCATCCTGATGCTGTTCCTGGACCCGGAATGGTTCCCCGCGCAGGTGAACCGGCTCCGTTCCCGCTGGGTGCGGGCCGAGCCCGCGGGGCAGCCCGCCTAGCCCGGCTCATTCGGACGTCGCCTTGCCGGCGGCGGCGAGCCGGTCGGGATCGGGAGGTTCCGCTCGGCCGGTGGGCGCCGGCTGGCGGCGCAGGAGTGCTTCCCCCTGCCGGAGCGCCCAGCGCCCGTGCTCCCCGAGAAACATGCCGGGCCGAAGATACGCGGCGGCACCTCCCGCTAGGGCGGCGGCGGCCCCGGCGGCGAGCAGGATGGGGACGTTGCCCAGATGGGACGAGCGGCCCGCGGACGCCGCCAAGGCCGCGGCACACGCGATGACCAGCGCGAGGCAGATGGCGGGAACGTACGCGGCCACGACCCGCCGCCACGGAATCCCCGTCACCTTCCGGCTCAGGTGGGTCATGTTCAGCCAGTCGAGGCCCATCGCCACGGACACGAAGACGGCCACGCCGCCAACCCCCCACCGCTGTCCCAGGATCGCACCCCCGATCACCAGCGCGGCATAGGCGAACTGCAGCAGGGCCCACGAGTACACCACGCCGGCCGCCTTGATGCAGGCATCGCTGATCTTGCTGGCCATCCGGAACATCAGACTGATCGTGAAGAGGCGAAACGGCAGGACGACCTCGGTCCATTTCGGTCCCAGAATCACCGGAATGAACTCGGGCGCGACGACCCACAGAAACGCGCTGATCGGAAGCGACAGGAAGGCCACGATGGCCAGGCCGCGCTCGTAGGCATTCGCCAGCCGATGGCGCTGGTCCTGGACCTGCGACATGATCGGGAAGAGCACCCGATTGACGATGCGACCGAAGGCCGAGGCGGGCATGACCATCAGGTTGTACGCCCGGCCGTAGATACCCAGCGCCGCCGGGCCCAGCCAGCGTCCCACGACCAGGTTGTCGCCCTGTTGCGAGAACAGCGTGCCGATTTGGGCCATCGAATGCCCCAGCCCGAAGCTCAGCAGTGTCCGGCCCGCCCGGAGATCGACGCTGGGCCGGAGGGGATGCCGGGTCGCCGCGTACATCGACACCACCCGGAGAGTCGACTGGGCGATGTTCGCGATCACCAGCGACCAGACGCCGAAGCCGCGCCAGGCAAGGAAGACACCGAGGCAGGCGTAGCCCAGGACGTAGCTGCCCGCGTCGAGCGCGATGTAGGCGCGAAAGCGGAGCTGCCGGGTGAGCAGTGACTTGGAGACGGTGTTCAGGCCGTCGAGCGGGAACAGGACGGCGACGGCCCGCAGCACCGGCTCCAGCTCGGGGATCCGGTAGAAGGCCGCGATCTGCGGCGCCCCGAGAAAGACAGCCGCGCCGAGCAGCAGGCCGAGGGCCAACGACAGGGTGACGGCAACCCGCACGTGGACCGGCTCGAGGTCCTGCCGCTGGATGATCGCGGGTCCGACCCCGACCTGGGACACGATCTGGGAGAAGCCGATCACGACGCTGGCCGCGCCCATCAGACCGAACTCGGTCGGCGTGAGGAGCCGACCCAGCGCCATGATGGCGAGCAGCTGGACCCCCACCTGCACGCCAGTGCCGGAGAAGGTCCAGAACATCCCTCCCATCGCCCGGCCCGTCAGTCCCTGCTGGGCGCCGTTCGATTTCACCGCGGGACCGGTCAGCGGGCCACGGTCCCGCGGAGCGGCTCGGCGGGCTCGGGCGCGCCGTAGCCGTACCGCCGCAAGTCGTCCTTGAGCACCTCGTCCAGCATGTCCTGCTGGGCGGCGGTCAGGCCATCACGCCACCGGTTGCTGGCATTCCGGATCGGCGTCGCCGCGAGGTGGGCGTCCACCGCCGGAGAGCTCGGCAGCCCGGTGAACTCGAACACGTCGCGGAAGGTCTCGCTCGGCCGCTCGCAGAAATCCTCGTACCGGATCTCGAGGAACCGTGCCGGGTCCACCGCCCGGCGTGCCGCTTCCATCGCCCGCATCTGGATCCGCCACTCGAGCCCCGCCAGCGCGACGAACGAGCGATCGTAGGCCTCCCAGACGGCCTGGTCCTCGGGCGACAGGAGGCCCGCACGCCACCCCTGCGGCCCATACCACCCGCGCCAGAAGTCGACGTGCAGCAGCGATGCGGCCACCGCCCGGCCATCGCGTACCAGGTGGATGAATCTGGCGTCCTCGAAGATCTCGTCGAGATACCCGAGCCGCGGCCACCCGGTGATCTTGAGCAGCAGCCGGTGTCGCTCGGGCGTCAGCATCGACCCCATGGCATCGCGCACCTGCTGCTTGACGCGGGGAGTGACATCGGTCCGGACGAGGTCCCGGCACGGCTCGGCGAAGCCGTAGGCGTAGTGGTCCCAGAAGTAATAGCATTCGCCCGGCTGAACCTTCCAGCCGAACAGGCGGCGCAGGAGCGGGTTGCCCGTGGCCGTCACGGCCCGACGGTTGAGATCGGGCCGGGCGGGATAACGATCGCAGAAGCCCGAGAGCCACATGGTGGCTGCATGGTTCGACAGCAGCCGGTGAAAGATCGTCGAGCCGCACCGACCCGTGCCCACGATGATGATCGGCTTGGTGATGTTGGTCATCTGCCCCGTCGATGCTCCCGGATTGCTCGTGAGTGGCACTCGGTTGGTGAATCTACTCTGGTCGCGAACTCCGGCTCACGGCCAGTCGTAGCCCAGGCCACGGCTGGCGGATCCGGCGATCCGCGCAATCACGTCGAGCTCTCGCCGGTCCAGGTTCGTCTGCCACGACCGGTCCTCACGGATCTCGTTCAGCGCCTTGAGCCGCATCGTGTTGCCGATGATGTGCCGGTCGGGATCCCGCGGCCCCGGCTGCGAGGCGGCCCGGTCGACGCCGACAAAGTCCGCGATGCGGTCCAGCACGGCCGCCGGATCGGCGCACAGCTCCTCGTAGTAGAGCGTCATCCACGCGCCCGGGGGGAGATACCGCTTGACCCGTGCGGCTTCGACGTTGTAATGCCGCCATTGCCGCGCCGCTTCGGCCGCGTCGACGTTGGCGTGCTTCATGATGCTGGCCGCATTCCCGCGCGGATCGCGGATCAGGTGGATCACCTTGACGTCGAGCAGGGGGTGGTTCCAGAGGTACTTCGGCCGCTGGTGATCGCGCGCGGTGTCGACGAAGACCTGCTTGCCGGTCCGTTCCAGCACGGCCGTCGCCAGACTCCAGGTATTCCAGCCCATCTCCGCATGGGCCCGTCGCACCGGCGGCAGGCGCCAGATGAAGGCATCCCGCACGTCGTTGACCTGACTCTGGCCCAGGGAGCGGATCAGCAGCGCGTTGATCAGCTTGTTCTGGGACAGCCGGAAATGGGTGTTCCAGAAATCGATCTTGAAGATGTCGACCGGGTGGCCGAGCTCTCGGGTCCTGGTGGCGACCGACGCCCAGAACTCGCACTCGCGGAACAGCTTGCCGCAGGAGCAGGCATAGGTGGCGAGGTCGACGGTTCGAATCAGCCCTGTCGCGGCGCCGATCGAGGCCAGCTGCGGGTGCTCGTTGAGCAGGAGACCGAGCAAGGTGGAGCCGGTGAACGGGCTGCCCGGCATGCACACGTAGCGAATACGGCGGCCGTCGGCCGCGCTGGACACATGAGCCAACTGAATCTGTCCTTCCTGAAGTGGGCCGCCTAGCTCCACGATGGCACCGGCGGAAACTGCTCGGGAAAGCACGATCCATGCCCTTGGGCGGCTACCCGGGCTCCAGGGGCCCGTCGCAGTGCAACATATTGCATTGCCTCATCGGGGTTGCCCGAGCTCGACGGCCTCGGACGTCCCAGGCATCAAGGTAACTACTTGGATGAATGCGTGTTGCGTCGCCCCCGTGCGTTCGCTACAGCCAGTGGTCGAGGTCCCGGCCGATCAGCTCGCCTGTGCGCAGAATGTCGTCCCGAAGCCGGCTCGACAACTCCGCTTTCAACGCCGGCGGGAGCGGCGGCGCCTTCCGCATGCCTTTGGTGCGCAAGCGCCGGAGCCAGTTGGCGGCACGCTTGGGCACCCAGGGCTCGAGCGCGGACCGGATCCTGCCGCTGGTGAACACCTTCTCCAGCAGCGGGCTGGCGGGCGTGCCACCGACGTTGTGGGGCGTGTCGAAGTCGGGCACGAACTCGGGGTCCACCCCCACGAACCCGTACATGCGCTGCACCGACTCCACGGGATGGCGTTTGAGGTCGCCGAACAGAACGACGTGCAACTGTTCCCGCGGGAAGAGCGCGTAGTACCGCGCGAGCTGGTCGTGGTACCGGCTGACCGCCATCCAGCGCGAGTCGGGTCGGGCCCAGGCGGCCGTGGGCCTCAGCTCGACGGACGGCTCGAAGGGGCGACCGCGCCGCCTGAGATACATGAGATAGTCGGAGTAGGCTCGTTCGACGGGATGCCGCAGGATGCAGAGGAGACGCGCGCTCGGGATGGCGTCCCGGATTCGGGCGGCCGCGTGCGGCGATTCCAGATAGATCGGCGAGGCCTCTCCGACGGCCTTCGCCGACCCGGCGCCCGCGAACAGCGCCTCGTACTCGGCCAGCGTCTTGACGGGAAACCGGTGCACGTCCGGGTCGCCGTAGAGCAACTGGCCGGCCGCATCCACCCCGTAGGCGAAGTAGAAGGTTTCCTTGACCGGACTCATGAAGACGTCCGGATGCTCCGCAAAGTACCAGTACAACGCCGTGGTGCCCGCCTTGGCCGCGCCGATGATAATGAAAGTGGGGAGCGTCAAGGCGCCTCCATCAAGGGGATTCTCATGGATGGGCCGAAACATACACCCCCGTCGGCGGTGCATGTTCGCCCAGAGCGGCTGGAGCGAAATTCATACCCCGTCGGGTGGCATGGGGAGTGCCCATGAGGCTATTCTCTGACGACGCCGATACGCCCGGCCCCGGGGGGAGACGGTGGCGGCCGGGTGGAGGTTGACCGTGTGGTACGTGACGGCTGACAGGTTGGATCGGAGAAACGCCTGATGATGCGATTCTTGAAACAGCTGCCCTTCCTCAGAAATCCCACCACGCGGCGGATGCTGCGGCAGATACCCGGCATCCGGCAGGCCAGACACGCCGCGGCCAAGGGCCGACGGACCTACTACCGATATTTCGGTCGGCGGTGGCTCACGCAGAAGCTGGCGACATCCGAGCAGAAGCGAATCGTCATCGGCGCGTGGAGCAAGTTCGATCCAGGCTGGATTCCCACGCAGCGGGAATTTCTCGACCTCACCAACCCGGCCGACTGGAAGGGGTATTTCGCCCCCGACTCGCTCGACGCGATGCTGGCGGAGCACGTGTGGGAGCACATTACGCCGGAGGATGGACTCGCCGCCGCGAAGACGTGCTATACGTACCTGAAGCCCGGGGCAGCGCTGCGGATTGCCGTGCCGGATGGGCTGCTCCCCGACCCTGCCTACGTCGACCTGGTGAAGGCGGACGCGGTTAACCCCGTGCCCGGCGAGGCGATCGATGGGGGTGGAAACTCCGCCAACCACCGAGCGCTGTACACGTACAAGACCTTGAAGGACCTGTTCGAGCGCGCCGGCTTCCGAGTCGTCCTGTACGAGTACTTCGACGAGCAGGGCAAGTTCCATTGCCAGGACTGGGACGCGAAGGACGGCACCATCTCGCGGTCCAAGCGCTTCGATCCCCGGAACAAGACCGGCCAGCTGGCCAGTGTCTATCCCGGCACGATGGACGAGTATCTCGCGTACTCGTCGCTGATCCTGGACGCGGTCAAAGATCCGGGTACCGGGCGCGCGTAGCCGGGACTGGGGCTAGGCGGAGGCGTCATGAGGCCTCCTGCCGGGGAAACACGCGGACGTTGGTCGGGGCGACGTAGACGCGCCCGCCCACGGTGAGGGCCAGGGCCTCGGATCGGTCTCGGGGAATCTGCGCTTCCATCGTCCGCCCCCCGTCGACCAGATCCAGCTCCAGCCGCACCACCGGCCCGAACGCCCGCACATGCCGGACGATCGCCTCGAGCGAGGAGTCACCGATCGGCGCCAGGCCCAGCTCGACTTCGTACGTACGGACGTAGGCCACCCCGGCCTGGTCCTGCGCGTCCGCCCAGCCGGGGGCGTCGACCTGGCCACCGGCGATGGTGACCCGTCCCTGGTGAATGCGCCCGTGGAACAGGTTGACGTCCCCCAGGAAGCCGTACACGAACGGCGTCGCCGGATGCTCGTAGACCTCCTCCGGCGTCCCGCTCTGCTCGACTTTCCCCTCATTCATGATCACCACCCGGTCCGACACCTCCAGCGCCTCTTCCTGGTCGTGGGTGACGAGCACGCTCGTCACGTGGACTTCCTCATGGAGCCGCCGAAGCCAGCGGCGGAGCTCCTTGCGAACCTTGGCGTCGAGCGCCCCGAACGGCTCGTCGAGCAGCAGCACCTTCGGCTTCACCGCCAGGGCCCGCGCCAGGGCGATGCGCTGGCGCTGGCCGCCCGAGAGCTCCGACGGGCGCCGCTTGGCCAGCACGTCGAGCTGCACGAGGCTCAGCAGGCTCATGACGGTTTCGCGGATCTCCGACTCGGGCGGCCGGTGCGCCCGGGGACGCACCCGGAGCCCGAAGGCGACGTTCTCGAACACGCTCATGTGCCGGAACAGGGCGTAGTGCTGGAAGACGAAGCCGACATGACGCTCCCGCACCGGCTGGTCGGTCGCGTCTTCCCCATGAAAGTGGATCGTGCCCTGATCGGCCGGCTCCAGGCCGGCGATGATGCGGAGCAGCGTGGTCTTCCCCGACCCCGAGGGCCCGAGCAGCGCCACCAGCTCGCCGCCCGGCACGTCCAGGCTCACGTCGTCGAGCGCCACGAAGCTGCCGAAACCCTTGCGCAGATTGCGGACCTGGATGCTCATGCGATGATCCCTCCGGAGGTGTCGTCGGTCGCGACGTGATCGGTCCCCGCCCGCTGCTGCTGGCGTTCGACCAGGGTCTTGAGGGCAAGGGTGACGAGCGCGAGCAGCGTGAGCACCGAGGCCACCGCGAAGCTGGCCGCGAAC
Source organism: uncultured Gemmatimonadales bacterium (assembly GCA_963840215.1). Taxonomy (GTDB): domain Bacteria; phylum Gemmatimonadota; class Gemmatimonadetes; order Gemmatimonadales; family GWC2-71-9; genus CAVVWJ01. The sequence continues at coordinate 498,490 of CAWIYG010000001.1, forward strand.
GCGTACTCGTTGTACAGGATCTCGACGTGGAGCGGCAGCGTGTTGGTCTCGCCCCGGATGTGGCCGGAGACCACCGACACGGCGCCGAACTCGCCCATCGCGCGCGCGTTGCAGAGGATCAGGCCGTAGAGCAGACCCCACTTGATGTTGGGCAGCGTGACCCGGCGGAACGTCTGCCAGCCGCTCGCCCCGAGCACGATGGCCGCCTCCTCCTCTTCGGTTCCCTGCTCCTGCATCAGCGGGATCAGCTCCCGGGCCACGAAGGGCGCGGTCACGAACGTCGTGGCCAGCACGATGCCGGGCACCGCGAAGATGACCTTGATGTCGTGCGCCACCAGCCAGGGCCCGAACCAGCCGTGTGCGCCGAACAGGAGCACGAAGATCATGCCGGAGATCACCGGCGACACCGCGAACGGCAGGTCAATCAGCGTGACCAGCAGGTTCCGGCCCGGAAACGAAAACTTGGAGATGCACCATGCCGCGGCCACGCCGAAGACCAGATTGATCGGCACCGCGATGGCGGCGATCAACAGGGTGAGCCGGGCCGCGCTCAGCGCGTCGGGCTCGGAGATGGCCGCCCAGTAGGCCGCCAGCCCCTTCGAGACGGCCTGGTGGAACACGAGCGCCAGCGGCAGCAGCAGGGTGAAGGCCAAGAACAGCAGCGCCACGGCGGTCAGCGCCCACCGGACGAGCGGGGGTTCCCCCGTGGCGCGAGTGACGGCCCGCGGGGCGGTCGTGGCCGGTCGGGAGACGGCGATGGTGGCCATGGCTCAGACCGCCGCGCGGCGCCGCGCCGCCCATTGGAGCACGTTGATCGCCAGCAGGAGCACGAAGGACGCGACCAGCATCACGAGCGCCACGGCCGTTGCCCCGGCGTAGTCGTACTGCTCGAGCTTGGTGATGATCAGCAGGGGGACGATCTCGGTCTTCATGGGCATGTTGCCCGAGATGAACACGACCGATCCGTACTCTCCAATCGCCCGGGCAAAGGCCAGCGCGAAGCCGGTGAGCAGCGCCGGCGCGACCGTGGGAAGGATCACCCGGATGAACGTCTGCCAGCGGCGCGCGCCGAGGCTGGCCGCGGCCTCCTCCACCTCCACCGCCAGGTCGTCAAGCACCGGCTGCACCGTGCGGACCACGAACGGCAGGCCGATGAAGATGAGCGCCACCGTGATGCCGAGCCAGGTATATGAGACCTTGATCCCCAGCGGCTCGAGGTAGCTGCCGACCCAGCCGTTCCCGGCGTAGAGCGTGGTCAGCGCGATGCCGGCCACCGCCGTGGGCAGCGCGAACGGCAGATCCACCATCGCGTCCACCAGCCGCCGCCCCGGGAAGCGGTAGCGCACCAGCACCCACGCCACCAGCAGGCCGAAGACCGTGTTCACCAGCGCCGCCACCAACGACGCGCCGAACGTCACCCGGTAGGACGCCACCACGCGGGGGTTGGTGACGGTCGCCCAGAACTCCGGCCAGGAAAGGTCGGCAGTCCGCGTGAAGACGGTCGCCAGTGGCAGGAGCACCATCAGGCTCAGGTAGGTACATGTGATCCCCAGCGAGAGGCCGAACCCGGGGAGCACACTGCGTGACGTGCGGCGCATCGTCATCCCTTCGTAGGGGTAGACAGTCAGCCGAGGCTAGCGCCCCGGCTGATAGATCTGATCGAACAGGGCCCCGTCCGCGAAGTGCGCGGCATGGGCCTTCTTCCAGCCACCGAAGACCTCGTCGACGGTCACCAGACTGACCTTCGGGAACTGCGCGGCATACTTGGCGGCGACGGCGGTATCCCGGGGCCGGTAGAAGTTCTTGGCCGCGATCTCCTGCCCCGCGGGCGTGTACAGGTATTCCAGATACGCCTGCGCCACGGCCTTCGTCCCGTGCTTGCCCACCACCTTGTCGACCACGGCTACCGGCGGCTCCGCGAGGATGGTGAGCGTGGGCGCGACCACTTCGAGCTTGCCCGGACCCAGCTCCTTGATCGCCAGCAGCGCCTCGTTCTCCCACGCGATCAGCACGTCGCCGATGCCGCGCTCCACGAAGGTCGTGGTGGACCCGCGGGCGCCGGCGTCGAGCACCGGAACGTTCTTGAACAGCCTGCCCACGAACGCCTTGGCCGTGGCCTCGTTGCCGCCCGGCTGCCGCAGCGCCCAGGCCCAGGCCGCCAGGTAGTTCCAGCGAGCACCACCGGAGGTCTTGGGGTTGGGCGTGATGACCGAGATGCCCGGTCGGCCTAGATCGCCCCAGTCCTTGATCTTCTTGGGATTTCCCTTGCGGACGAGCAGGACGATCGTCGAGGTGTAAGGCGCGCTGTTGTGCGGCAGCCGCGACTGCCAGTTGGCCGGGAGGAGCCCGGCCTTCTCCGAGATCTGGTCGATGTCGTAGGCGAGCGCGAGCGTGACCACATCGGCCTCCAGCCCGTCGATCACCGAGCGGGCCTGCTTGCCCGACCCGCCGTGCGACTGGCGGATGGTCACGTCCTGGCCGGTCTTGCCCTTCCAGAACGTGGCGAACTGCTTGTTGAAGTCCTCGTACAGTTCACGCGTCGGGATCGTACGACACGTTCAGCAGGGTGACGGGCTTGGGCGCGCCCTGCGCCTGGCTCCGCCCCGCGGCGGTCAGGAGGGCGAGCAGCGCGAACGAGCCGGAAACGGCGAGTCGAATACGCATAGGGGTCGAGTGGCCTCGGGAATAGTGCATGTCAGAAGGCGTACTGCACGCGGGTCACAACGAAGTTTTCGGCTTCGCGATCGCCCGTGGCGGTGCCGCCGGTGAAGGTCGTGTGCTCGTAGTCGGCCGCGAGCTTGACCGCCCGCGCCAGATACCAGTTGATCCCGACCGCCCAAGCCTTCGCCCGGCTCGGCGTGCTCGCGGCCGAGGCGTAGTTGGGGAACGTGGCGTCGTCGATCGCGAGCTCGCTGTACCGCGCGGCCAGCTCCACCGCGCCGAACGAGCCTGCCTTCGGATCGAAGGGCTTCTTGGGCGAGGCGCTCCGGAACGAGTTCTTCTCGCCGGTGAGGAAGTAGGAGCCGGTGGCCTGCCACGCGGTGTGCTTGAGCTTCACGGTGGCGAAGGTGTTCCGGTTCACCGTCTGGTACGACTGGATGTACTCGCCGTGGAGGCCGAGCGGGCCGGTGTAGAAGTAGGCCTGTGGCGCGAGGCGCGAGCGGCGGCCGTCCGCGAACACGTTGCTCGCGGGTGTCGTGGTGCTGCTGGCGTAGCGGAACCAGGTCTGCTGGCCTGCGGTCCGGTACGCCGGGAGCGCCGGCGCGGCGGTGGTGCCGCGCTCGAGTCCGGTCGAGCCCGCGACGCCGACACCCAGCCCTGCCAGGCTGCCCGACTTGAACGGCTGCACGAAGACGCGGCCAACGAAGTCCTTCGCGTCGCTCACGTCGCCGTCGCCGTTGCCGAGATCGGGCACGCCGTTGAAGATCCCCGCCTGCCAGGCGAACACGCCGCCGGACACGTCACCCGTGAGCTGCAGGCCGATGTCCCGGTTGGGCGCGAGGTTGGTCGCCAGCGCCCGCTCGGCGAAGACGATGTCGCTCGCGCTCTGGAGCCGCTCCAGGTCGACCGACGGCTTGAACTTGCCCACCCGCACGGCGAAGGCGGGCGAGATCTTCACGTCCGAGTAGGCGTCGAACAGCACGGTCGTGCCCTGGGCGAAATCGGGCTGCAGCCGGAACTTCGAGATACTTGCCGATCACGACGTCCAGGATCGGGCGGGCGCGGCGGACGAAAAAGTTGTTGACCACGGGAACGGCGCTGTCCGACAGGAAGAACCGGGCGTCGGTCTGCACCAAGCCGCGGAGCTTCAGGCTGAACTTCCCGTCCGCCGACTTGAGGCTGAAGCCATCCTTGGCGCTGGCGGTCGCGGAGACCTTGTCCTTGGCCGCCGCGGTGGCGCTGTCGGCGGCGAGCTCGCGCAGTCGCTGGAGCACGCGGACTTTCTGGTCGAGCTCTTCCACTCGGGACTGCAGCGAGGCGCTGTCGGACGTGGTCGCCTCCTGTGACATGGCGCGTGGCGCTACTGCAACAGTTCCAGAGACCAGAAGGATGCCGCTCACCCAATACCGGACCGCACGCATGCGAGAACTCCTTGGAAGGACCATGTGGCGGACTTCCGGCGATCCGGTCAGTCCCAAGGCGCGAGCGCCGTCGTCGGCTCCCTGCGCGGTGGACAATTCAACGTCGGTGCGACGTAACTTCAGGATCGAAGCGGACTTTCTCACGCCGTTCCAGCTGGACTACCCGCCCGTCGTGGATCACGAGCTCGATGGCGCCGTAGCGCAGCCCCTGGAGGGCCTGCTGGAGCTCCCGGAGAAGCGCCGGCGGCAGTGGGATCGCATCGTCTGGCCCGGCGTCAGCCTCAGCCGGAAAGGTCGAGTGAGTGCGCATGATCCCATTTAGTCGATCTACTTGATCGAGTAAATAGGCAATTCGTATGCCAGGGCGGCCTCGTGGCCATCAGGGAGTGCAAGAATTGTCAGTCGGTGGTGATCAGGTGGGTGACGTCGGTCATCTGCCGGCGGAGGGTGGCGATGCTGGTCCCGTCCAGCACCTTGGCGGTCGCGTCCCGGACCGCCTTCATGGCGAGGTGCACGCCGCAGACCGCCTCGTCGGGGCAGTCTGCACAGGCCACATAGGCGGTCTGGCTGGCGCAGGGAACCGGGGCGAGTGGGCCGTCGAACATCCGCACGATCTGGCCGAGGTAGATGTCCGCGGGGTCGCGGGCGAGGAGATATCCCCCGCCCTTTCCCTTCCGGCTCTGCAGAATCCCCTGGTTCTTGAGGCCGAGCAGGATCAGCTCGAGGAACTTGGGCGGGATCTGCTCTTCGTGGGCGAGGTCGGCAATTCGCACCGGCTCCCCCCGCTCGTGGTCGGCCAGCGCGAGCAGCGCCTTGATGGCGTACTTGGACCGCTTGGAGAGCACTCGCCTCTACATGTACCCGTCGCGCCGGAGGGTCTCCAGGCCGCCGCCGTCGGCCTTGTCCTGGGCGCGGCCGGACCGCTCGGCGATGTTGTGGAACTTGCCGGTGCGGAGCTCGAGAATGATGTCGTCGACGTTCCTGGCCGCCGACTGCACCGCGTTGGTGCAGGGGTAGCAGCCCAGCGAGCGGTAGCGCTGCCCGGTGCCCTGGTCGTAGTACAGCGAGACCGTCGGGATGTTCTCCCGCTTGATGTACTCCCAGATGTTGAGCTCGGTCCAGTCGAGCAGCGGATGGATCCGGAGGTGCGTTCCCGGCGCGAACTCGGTCTTGAACTGGTTCCAGAACTCGGGCGGCTGATCGCCGACGTCCCAGTGGGACTGCGCGTTGCGGGGCGAGAAGTAGCGCTCCTTGGAGCGGCTGCCCTTCCTCGTCGGCCCGTGCGCCGACGATCACGCCCGTGAACGGCTCGGTGTTCTTGTCCAGCTCGTACACGCCCTTGGTGTGGTTGAGGCGGTATCGGGGCCACTCGCCGCTGAGCGTGTGCTTGAGCGCGTCGGTCTTGAGCGCCTTGCAGCAGGCGATCCGGTCGATGGCGCCGTCGGGAAAGGTCCGCTTCTCCTCGAGCGCCTGCCGGTTCTGCCCGTAGATCATGGTGAGATTCCACTCCATGGCCAGCCGATCCCGATACTCGATCATCTCGGGGATCTTGAAGGCCGTGTCGATGTGGATGAGCGGAATCGGCACGTGGCCGAAGAAGGCCTTTCGGGCCAGCCAGAGCAGGACCGTGCTGTCCTTGCCGATGGACCAGAGCATGCCCAGGTTCTTGAAATTGGCGTACGCCTCCCGCAGGATGTGTACGCTCCGGTTCTCCAGCTGCACGAGATGGTCCAGATCGCCTGCCATCAGAGTCGGTCTCCCAGCCGTTCGAGCACCGCCGAGACGCTCTGCTCGACGGTGAGGGTGCGGGTATCGAGGACCAGCTCGGGGCGCTCGGGCGCCTCGAAGGGGTCGTCGATCCCGGTGAAGTTGCGAATCTCCCCGCGCCGCGCGCGGGCGTACAGGCCCTTCACGTCCCGCCGCTCGCACTCCTCGAGCGGGGTGGCCACGAAAATCTCCACGAACCCGGGGCAGAGCCGCCGGATGAAGTCGCGCGACTCGCGGTACGGCGATACGAAGGACGCTACGACCGTCACGCCATGCGCCGCGAGCCGGCTCGCCATGTATCCCGTGCGCCGCAGGTGCTCTTCCCGCTCCGCCCGGGTGAAGCCGGTGTTCGGAAACACTTCGCGCAGCGCGTCGCCGTCGATGTACTCGACGTCCGTTCCCCGCCGGACCAGCTCCGCGTGCACCCGGGTGGCGATGGTGCTCTTCCCCGACCCGGACAACCCGGTGAACCATAACACCGGCGCCGCCGCCATCGTTCCGCTCACAGCCCGACGATGAAGCTGGGGTTCCGGAGGTCCGGCTTGTTGTACGTGAGCGGCGACGGCCGCTCGCCGTCCCGCCCCGATTGGCGGTAGATGCAGTCTCCCGCCGCCACGTCCCATTCCATGGTTGGTCCGAGCCGGGGATAGATGTCGGCGCGACCCTCGGCCACCCAGCAGAACTTGAGCGAGCTGCCAGCCTTCACCCGCCGCGCGACGGGAATCGTCCGCAGGTACTCCTCCAGCTCGGGCGACGGATGCGACAGGCTCTCGACCACCGTGAGCGGCGTGCCGGCCGGCGGCGCGGCCGAGTAGATCCGCTCCCCGGCGCTTCCCCTTCTCCTCGCGCCAGGCACCCTCGCCCTTGGCCGCCCAGTACAGCAGGTCGAGGGCAGGCGCCAGGACCACGCCGAAGACCGGCTCGCCGTCTTCGATCAGTGCGACGTTCACCGTGAATTCCGCCCGGCGCTTGATGAACTCCTTGGTGCCGTCGAGCGGATCGACCAGCCAGAATCGCCGCCATCCGCGCCGGTGCTCGAACGCGGCGCTCTCGGCTTCCTCGGAGACGACCGGGGTCTCGGGATCGATCCGGCGGAGCCCGTCCACGAGAATGTCGTGGGCCACCTCGTCGGCGAGGGTGACCGGACTCCGGTCCTCCTTCTCGCGGACGCCGGCGTCTTCGGCACCGTCGTAGTAGCGCATGGTCGCGCGGCCGGCCTCCCGCGCCAGCTCGATCACGCCCGAGCGAAGCGAGGGCGCTACCATGGGCGGAAGATGATTCCCTTGTCCTGCAGGTGCGCCTTGAGCTGGTCCACCGACTCGGGGATCGCGCCGCCGGGCAGGTGGAGGTCCACCGACAGGTCGGTCGTGATCGTGTCCCCGGCCCAGATCGTCTCGATCCAGTCGGGCGGCACCGCGGTCTTGATCACCTCGAGGTCGTCCTGGGTGAGCTCGGCCGCGGCCACGACGAGGATCATGCCGGCGTCGAGCATCAGGTTGGCCACCTCCGCCAGCCGCCGCATGTGCTCCAGCCGGTTCTCCGGCTTGCGCTCGATGTCGGCATCGACGCCGTAGAGCACGCTGCCGATGCCCAGGAAGTAGACCACCTTGCCGTCTTCGAACAGCTTGCCCTCGAGCGCCTTGGCGACGCCCTTGCGGTCGGTGTCGTGCTCGCCGGTGACCAGGATGAGCGCGGCCTTCTGGTTGTACTTCTCGGCCCGCCGCTCGGGCTGAATGATGCTCGGCTCCCACTTGTAGTTGCGGAGGAGCACCCGATCGCGGACGCCGGCCTGCCGGTCGGGCAGCGCCTCACGGACGATGCCGCCGCCGCGGATCTCGAAATCGTCGACGATGACGAAGCGGCTGGTCGTCGGCGATGTCGCTGGCCAGGTCGCACGCGATGGCGCGATCGAGCTTGAGAATGCACTCGGCCACGTCGTGCCGCTGGACGGCGATCCGCTGCTCGGCGGAGTCGAGCGTCGAGGCGTCCATCACCCGCAGGACCTCCTCGATCCGCGCGGTGACCCGGGCGGTGCCCAGCTTGAGCAGGTACTCCTTGCGCTTCACCATCGGCTCCTTGCCGAGCCAGAACAGGCTCACCCGGAGCCGGGTGCTGACCTGCGGCCGCGGCTCGCTGCTCGAGCGTCGCGACCTCGCCGCGGGTGATGTAGATCTGCTCCTGCAGGGTGAAGCCCGTCGCCCAGCCCGGCTTCCACGCGGCCTTGCGATGGCTGGTTGAAGCCTTCGATGCTCTTGACCCGGCTCCGCTTGCCCGAGGGGTAGAAGATGACCTGGTCGCCCACCTTCATGGTGCCGGCGTCCACGGTCCCCGCCACGATGCGCCGGTCGTCGCCCTGCTTAGTGAATTTGTAGACATCCTGCACCGGCATCCGGAACGGCTGGTTCACCGGCGCCGGCTCGCTGTGGAACGCGTCGAGCGCGCCGAGCACCGTGGGCCCGTCGTACCAGGGGAGATTGGCCGAGCGATCGGCGATGTTGTCCCCGCCGCGGCCCGACACCGGGATGAAGCCCGAGGGACGGATGCCGACCTGCTCGAGGAACGCGCCGTACTCCCGCACGATGCGGTCGTAGACGCGCGCGGTCCCAGTCCGACCAGGTCCATCTTGTTCACGACCACGGCGAGCTGGCGGATGCCGAGCATCGACACCATGTACCCGTGGCGCCGGGAGTTCTCCTGCACGCCTTCGGCGGCGTCGATCACCAGCAAGTGCGGCTTCGGCGCGGGCGGCGCCGGTAATCATGTTCTTCAGGAACTCGATGTGCCCTGGCGCGTCGAGAATCAGGTACGGCCGCACGGCACTCTTGAAGAAGACCCGGGCGGCGTCGATGGTGATGCCCTGGGCCTGCTCGTCCTTCAGCGCGTCGAGCAGAAAGGCGTACTCGAACGGCTTCGAGTTGAGCTCACACTGGGCCCGGATCTGCTCGAGCTTGCCCTCGGGGAGCGAATGGGTGTCGGCCAGCAGGCGGCCGATGACCGTGCTCTTGCCGTGGTCGACGTGCCCGACGATCACGATGTTCATCCGCTGCGTGCCCGCGGGGGCGTTCACGCGCGGCTCGGGAGGAGCGATGGAAGTCGTCATGCCGATGAAACCTGCCTCCGTGGTTGCCCAAGGGCCGGCGGCTGCGGCGAGTGTTGCCGCAGTCGCGCCACTAGCTGGAGCGGCGCCGGCCGGTCCTCGGCCGGTCCGCTCCATGTCCCGGGAGATCGCTGCGTCTGCGCCGGCGGGAGTCTACTGCTCCTCCGCCGCGTAATCGTAGGGATAGTAGTAGTCGCCTTCCTTCGCGACTTGGCCGCCCGGATCGTTGAGTACCGTGCCGACCACGCGGGCGCCGACGTTGCTGAGGTGCTGGCAGGCCCGCTGGGCCGCGTTTCGGTCCGTGGCGCCGGCGCGCACGACGAGCAGGACGCCGTCGGTGAGCGAGGCGACGATTCCCGCGTCGGCGGTAGCGAGGACGGGTGGCGTATCGAGGATGATCATGTCGAACTGCTCGCGCAGCTCCTGCAGCAGCACCCGCATGCGCGTGCCGCTGAGCAGGTTCGCCGCATTGGACGGCAGCGCGCCGCAGGTCAGGACGAAGAGGCCGCGTGATCGCGGTCTCACGGATGGCCTGCGGGCGGCGTCACGTCCGGCGTTGGCGGTCGTGGTCAGCAGCTCCATGAGCCCCGGGGCGCGAGGCACCCGGAACATGCCGTGCAGCGCGGCCGGCGGATGTCGCAGTCGACCAGCAGCACGCGAAGCCCGTCGTACGCCAAGCGTCGACCGCGAGGTTGGCCGCTGTGAGGGTCTTTCCTTCGCCGGGCGTGGCGCTGGTGACGACGAGGGTCTTGAGCGCCTCGCCGCCATCCGACCAGATGAGACTGGTGCGAAGATTCCGGAACGCCTCGATGCCGATCGAGAAGGTCTGCGTACCCGACATCGGGGATCCGGCGTCCGGCCGCGGCTTCCCGCCGCCGAGCAGCCCGCGGAGCCGGCCGCGGCCATCCGACGATCCCCCCGTGATGCGCGGGATCACGGCGAGCCCGGGCAGGTGGAGGACAGCCTCGAGGTCCTCGGGGCGGCGGATCGAGGTGTTGAGCGCCTCCAGGAGGTAGGCCAGCATGAGCCCCAGCATCAGGCCCAGCACCAATCCCAGTGCCAGCTTCACGGCCGACGCCGTCAGCACCGGCGCGTAGGGCAGGTCGGCCAGATCGACGACGTCGACGTCGCCCTCTTCGACCGCCTCCGACATGCGCGCGCGCTGGTAGTCCCGCCGGATGTCGTCTCCCATCCCCGCCAGCGCGTCGACCCGACGGTTGAGCCGCATCTCCTCCTCGGCCATGGCGGGCAGCACCTGGATCGAGGCGCCGCTCTGCTTGCGCAGGGCGTCGAACGAGGCAATGCGGGCGTCGATGGTCCGGAGCTGGCTGCTGACCGCGTCCTCGAGCTTCTGGGTGGTCGACGCGGTCAGCCCCTTGAGCTGGATCACGTCGGGGTTCGTCGCCGAGGCTCTCCAGGGACCCGTCGTCATCGAGTCGAGGCGGTCCTGGTACTGAAGCAGCTGGTGATAGATCGTGCCGATGGCCGCGTTGTCGGCCATGCCCGGGGCGAGTACCCAGCGCGCGAACAGCCTCGCGCGCGGGCGGCCTCGTCGCTGGACTTGAGCTGCTGCTGGAGGGCGCTGAAGGTCCGCCGGTCGGCGTCGAGCTCCGCGATCCGGGTCTCGAGCTGGATCTGGGTGCCCTGCTCGGCCTTGAGCTTGTCCGCGCTGCTGGCCAGCTGCTGCCGGCTCAAGAAGCTGGCGAGCTCGGCCTGGGCCCGTGCGAGCATGCTGTCGGTCTGGGCCACCTGTTCCGCCAGGAACTCGCGGCGCCGGCGGGAGCGCTCGCGCGCCCACTTCACGTTGATCGACTGAAACGCCTGCACGGTCGAGTTGACGATGCGCTGGGCCGTCGCCGGATCGCCGGCGGTGTACCGGATGTCCACCACGTCGGTCTCGGTCCGCCGGCTCACCTCGAGCCCCCCGAGCAGACCGTCGATCACGGGCTCGCGGGCGGCGATGTACAGCGTCGTGGTCTCGACCGCGGGCCGCGAGGTGACCGCGAACTGCACCACACCGAGGTTCATGACCTGACCGTACGGCGCCGTGGCCGTGCGCTCGGCGCGGCGCGCCGTCACGTCATTGGCACGAAACACGAGCTGCACCGAGTCGCCGGCGGCACGGGAATCGACGTGCACCTGCGTCAGCTGCCCGGTGGAGAAGTCCGGCGAGTAGCTCTGCAGCATCAGGCCCAGGGAGTCCACGACCGCCGCCGCGACCGTCCGACTCTTCACCAGCTCCAGGATCGAGGTGATGGGGTCGGTGGTCTTGGGGTTCAGCCCTGGCGCCTGTTCGTCGTCGCCGGTCAGGGCACGACGCTCGCCGGCGAAGCGCAGCATGGCGCCGGCCGAATAGGTGGGCGGCTCCCTCGAAGCGAGGAACAGGCCGATCGACGCTCCGACCAGGGTCATCGCCAGGATGAGCTGGAACCTCCGGCGGAGGACCGTGAGCATCTGGCGAAACGTGACCGAGTCGCCCGCGGGCGCCGTCTCGATGGGACGAAACGGCGGCTCGGTGCTGCCCGGCAGCGCACGATAGGACGGAGGGAGCTGGGACATGTCGGCGGCCTGTTAGTTTCGATTACTGACGCGATCGATGAGCAACCCCAGCGACGCGACGGAGCCGATGATCCCGAGCGCAGGGACCATGATATCCCTGAAGAAGGACTTCCGGCGATCCACGATGATCTGGTCGCCGGAGCGAACCGGGAGGACGGATTCGGTGCTGTTGGGATCAGCCAGATTGAGCACCATGGTCTGCTGCTGGCCGCTGGGCTCCAGGCGGAGGACCCGAATGCGGTTCCGGGCGCCGAACTGGGTCGTGCCACCGGCGCGGGCTACCGCCTCGCCGATCGTGGTTTCGGGACGGGCCGCAAAGACGAGGGGCCGGGTGACTTCACCGGACACCGCGACGCGGATCAGCGGCTCCATGACGAACTGCGGGTTCTCCTCGTACTGGCCCAGGAAGGTCCGCAAATTGGCTTCGGCGGTCGCGAACGGCAGCCCTGCCACCTTCACGCTGCGGAACAGCGGATGGGTGATCGATCCATCCGGCGCCACCACGAAATCGCCACTGAACTCCGGCTTGCGCCACACCTCGATGCGGACCGAGTCGCCCGGCGTGAGCACCGACTGGGCGGCGGACGTCCGCGGCTCCTGGGCCAATGCCGGGGCGGGCAGGGACAGAACCAGCTGGGCCAACGCGAGTGCGGCGAACAGAGAGCGCATAAGCCTCGGAGCGCAACGAGAAAGGTGACGAAGAACACCGGAGGGGGCGCATCACCCAGCGGCCGGAACGCCCCCTCGAAGCAGGTTCCATGCCCCCTGGCGTACCCCAGACCCAATTTACCACCTCTCACGCTGGAGAGTACTGGTTCCCTGCAGAGCGACCCGAATTTGCCGTCGTGCTCGCGGCACGTCCTCCGGCCCGACACCGCACCTGTTGCATCCGCTCAACACCAACTGCTCTCTGAGGCCCCAATGCCCGGTGTCAGGGAACGTGATCGGGATCACACAGGGAGGCAGAAAAACAACCGGCCGAAGGGGTTTCCCCCTCCGGCCGGTTGATCATCCGGTGGTCGCTCAGCTCCTGCGGCAGGCCTTGCGGGGAGCGGCGCCCATCGCCGCGGCCACGTCCCTGTACGAGCGCAGGTTCTCGTAATTGGTCGCGTACGCATCGTCATAGCGCCACATGAACAGGCCGCATCCCGAGGGCCCGAGCGCCAGGCCCCAGTCGCGCAGCTGGGCGGCGGTCATCCGGCAGTTGAGCCCGAAGGTGCCCTTGCCCGGCGTGCCATCGCAGTCGTAGGTCCCGTCCCGGTCCTGGATGCCACCGTCCAGCACGTTCAGGCTGAACAGGATCGCGTGCCCATCGCGGCGCGCCATCGCGAGGCCGGCGTCCCGCCAGGTCGTGATCGGACCCATCCAGGCATTGTACTGGTCCACGATGAAGTCGCATACCTTGTAGCTCTTGTCCTGCTCGAAGAGCTGGTGCTGGTGCTCGACACCGACGGCGAGCGTCGGGAAATACTGCTTGACCGCCGCGCAGAGCCCGTCGACCTTGACTTTGGTCATGGTGCCCTTGGGCCCCCAGGTGTTCCCGTCGCCGCCCCCTGAGACGTAGGGCTCGTCCATGACCGTGGCGCCGATGATGGTGCCGTCCGCCACGCCCTTGGCGATCGCGTCCCGGATGGTCGCCGTGTTGAACGTGGCGAGCGTCGCGTCCCACTTCGCCCGATCGAATTGCAGGACGCCATTGATCATGCTCAGGCAGCAGCCGGGGTTAGCGGCGCGGTGCGCCCCACCCGTCATCGCCAGCATGATCTTGACACCCTTCGAGCGGGCGGCGCTGATCTGGGTGACGATCGTGCTCGGGCTGTTGAAGTCGGCGCTCAGGTTGAATGGGCCGGTGTTGGTGGTGCTCTTCATCAGCCGGTAGATCCCGTACGGCAACCCGCTCCCCGCCGTCGGCGTGGGGGCCGGCGCCGGGGCCGTCACGTTCACGACGGACGTGTCCGCGATCCCGCTGGTGGCCGCGACGATCCGGAAGCTCCCGCCGGTGCTGCCCGCCGTGTACAGTCCGCCGGTGGTAATGCCGCCGCCCGTCGCCTGGTATGTCACCTGCACGGGTACGCTATCGCCGACGCTGTTGCGGCCGTAGGCCGCGAACTGCTTGGTCTGGCCGCTGTTCAACGACACCGACGCGGGGGTGACGATCACCTGGGCCAGCGTCGGCGCGGGCGGCGGCGGCGGCGTGGTGGTGTCCACCGGAGGAGTATCGGCAGTGTCGGCCGTGATGGAGACGTCCGAGGTATCCGCCAGCGCGCTGCCGGTCTTGGTGGCGACCACGCGGACCTTACCGGCCGGGCCGGCGGTGAAGACCCCGCCCGGATCGATGGTGCCGCCGCTGGTCGACCAGCTGACCCCCACCGTCGTCGTGGTGCCGTCGGCCAGGAGGCCCACGGCGGTGAAGGCCTGCGTCGACCCCTCGCTGAGGGAGAGGGACGCGGGGGAGACCGTCACCGCAACCACGCCCTCGGCCGGCGGGACGACCACGACGGTCGACGTGTCCGACTTGCCGCGGCCGCGACCGCGACCGACGACTTTATACGTACCCGGCATCGAGGCCGAGAATGTGCCGTTGGCAGTGATGGTGCCGCCGCTGGTGTTCCAGGCGAGTGCCTGCACCAGGTCGCGGCCCCTGAAAGACTCGCTACGGAAGCGAATCTGTTGATTGGTCTCGATGGTAACCGAGCGCGGAACGATCCGCACTCCGAGGGCGGAGGGAGTTTGCGTCGCGGTGCTCGTGGCTTCCGGCCCGGTGGAGTCGCCAGCACAGGCGGCCAGGAGGAGCAGAGCCAGGACCATGGTCAAGTTTCGCGACATGGCCAGCCTGCGCGCAAGCTTGTACGTGTACGTCATTTCGTTTTTTCCTCCGGTACAGTCCCCTGCGTTGCGCCCAACCATTCCTTACCCTCACCGCCACCCTTGGGCTGGTATGCGTATTTACGGTAGGTGGACGCGCAAGTAAATCATCAACTCTTAGACAGTTGAGAGATTGCTGACGTTACATGGATTATGTAGAATCAATTTTGACAAATACTTGCATTATCTCAACATTCTCAATTGTAACAGATTCACTGTACTATTAGTTGACGTGCAGAGGGATCGAACAGGTCCCGCACCCCGCCCGCAGCCTTGGAGTCGCGGTCGACCCCAAGCGCTGCCGGTGTCAGGGTATACTTCTCGCTACCAGCCGCCCGCTGTCTTGGGCAGCTCCGCGGCCGGAAAACGCGGCCGACCAGGCGGATCAACAACGAAAGGGGAAGGCACAAGGGTGAGGATCGCCTACATCGTGACCCGGGCCGACCCGATCGGGGGCGCCCAGATCCACGTGCGGGACCTGGCAGCGGCCATGCGCGACCGCGGACACTCGGTCATCGTCCTGGTGGGAGGCACCGGACCGTTCGTCGACGACCTGCGCACCCGGGGGATCGAAACCGTCGTCCTGCGGCACCTCACGGTCCCCATCCGGCCGCTTCGGGATCTCCGGGCCTTCCGCGAACTCCGCACCGCGCTCGTGGCGTTCGGCCCGGATCTCGTCGCGGCGCACTCCGCCAAGGCAGGGGTCATCGGGCGCATGGTCGCGCGGACCCTGCGCGTGCCCGTCGTAGTCACGACCCATGGGTGGTCGTTCACGACCGGCGTGCCGCCGCTCCGGGCGGCGGTCTACCGCTGGATCGAGCGGGTGACGAGTCCGATGGGCGCCGACAAGACCATCACGGTCTCGGAGTACGATCGCCAGCTGGCCTTGCGCGCCCGCATCCTCCCGGCGCATCGGGTCGTGACGGTGCACAACGGCATGCCCGACGTCGCGCCGTCACTGCGCGCCGACCCAACCCGCACGCCGCCCCGGCTGGTGATGGTGGCCCGCTTCGGACCGCAAAAGGATCATCCGACGCTGTTGCGCGCGCTGTCGGGCCTCCGGGACCTGCCGTGGGAACTGGATCTGGTCGGCGAGGGTCCGCTGGTCGCCGAAACGGAGGCCCTCGCGTCCAGGCTCGGTATCCGCGACCGCGTGCATTTCCTGGGACAGCGGATGGACGTGGACCGTATCCTGGCCGACGCGCAGATCAGCCTGCTGGTGACGAACTGGGAGGGGTTTCCGCTGAGCATCCTGGAGGCGATGCGCGCCGCGCTGCCGGTGGTGGCCTCCGCGGTCGGCGGCGTCGGGGAATCGGTCCGCGACGGCGAGTCCGGGTTTCTCGTGCCCGCGGGCGAGGACCAGCCGCTCGGGGCCCGGATTCGGGAGTTGCTCGTCGATCCCGGCCTGCGCGTACGACTCGGCGCCCGCGGCCGGGTATTGTACCAGGAGCATTTCGCGCTCGATCAGACGGTATCGAAGACGCTTGCCGTCTACCGCGACGTCCTCCAGCGCGAGCTCGACGGCCACCCGGGACGGGTCAGCGACGAAGTGCTGGCGGGCGGCGGGCACGCGACTCGGAGCCCCCGCTCCGGGTAGCTTGTGGCCCGACATCCTCGTCCCTGACTTCACCCGCACCTTCGGGGTATCTCCAACCATGGCCGATCGGCTCCGCGTCCTGTTCGTGACCGAGGACGACCCGCTCTACGTCATCCGCCTCTTCGAGGTGTTCTTTCGCGAGTATCCCCGGGAGACGATCGACGTCTGCGGCATCACCATCGACCGGCCCTTTCACGAATCACCGCGGAAGACCCTCGCGCGGATGCTTCGGTTCTACGGCGTTCGCGGCGTCGCCCGGCTGACGGCGCGTTATCTCCAGGCAAAACTGGCGAAGCGGTCCATCGGGCGGCTGGCCGCGGACCACGGGATCCCGATGGTGCCCGCGCGCTCGGTCAACGCGCCGGAGTACATCGAGACGGTGCGCCGGCTGGCGCCGGACGTCATCGTGTCGGTGGCCGCCCCGGAGATCTTCCGCAAGGATCTCCTCCGGACGCCGCGCCTGGGATGCATCAACATCCATTCCGGACGACTTCCCGTCTATCGGGGCATGATGCCTACCTTCTGGCAGATGATGCGCGGCGAGCCCGAGATCACCGTGACCGTCCACGAGATGGTGGAGGTCCTCGACGGCGGCAAGATCCTGGGGACGATCGCCGTGCCGGTGGCGCCGCGAGACAGCCTCGACCGTGTCATCACGGCCACCAAGCAGCAGGGCGGCCGGCTCCTGATCGACGTGCTCGGCCAGATCCGGCGCGGTGAGTCGGTGGGCGTACCGGTCGACATGAGCGGGGCCAGTTACTTCTCGTTCCCCAAGCGCGAGCACGTCAGCGAGTTCCGAGGCCGTGGCCACCGGCTCATCTGAGGCGGCCGCCGTGCCCGCCCGGCTCGCGCGTCCCGCGCCGGCCGCCATGTCCGTGGACGTGGAGGACTGGTTCCAGGTCGAGAATCTCAGGCCGGTCGTCGCCGGAGACACCTGGGAGTCGCGCGAGCGGCGGGTCGAGCGCAACACGATGCGGCTCCTGGAGCTGCTCGAGGCGCGCGGGGTGCACGCCACGTTCTTCATTCTGGGTTGGGTGGGCGAGCGGCATCCCGCGCTCGTCCGCCGAATCGCCGGCGCGGGGCATGAGATCGCATCGCACGGCTACGGGCACGACCTGGTCTACAACCTCTCGGAGGCCGAGTTCCGGGCCGATGTGGAGCGGTCGAAAAAGAATCTGGAGGACGTCACCGGGGCACGCGTCCTCGGCTACCGGGCCCCGTGCTTCTCCATCACGGACCGGGCGGTGGATATCCTGCAGGAGCTGGGATTCGAGTACGACTCCTCCGCGTTTCCGACGGTGGCCCACGATCGCTACGGCCGCCTGAGCGGCGTCGCGATGGGAAAGCCCATCGTGGAGCTGCGGCCGGGCTTCCACGAGGTCTGTATCTCGTGCCTGCCGGTCGGGCGCTCGGGTCTCCCGTGGGGAGGCGGCGGATATTTTCGGCTGATTCCGTTCGGGGCCTGGCGGGCGGGCGTGCGACGCATTCTGGGGAGCGGGTCACCTTACGTGTTCTACATCCATCCATGGGAAATCGACCCGGGGCAGCCCCGCGTCGAGGGGCTGGGCGAATCGCCCATTTCCGGCACTACGTGAACCTCGATCGGTGCGAAGCGCGATTCCGGTCGCTGCTCGATGCGTTCCAGTTCACCACGGTTCGGCGCGTGCTCGACGACTGGAAGGCCCGGCGCCTGGCCGGGGCCTGACCCGCAAAATCGGTTGCGCGCCAATCGTACTCGCGTGCGCATGACCCAAGTGGGACACACACAACTCGGGCGGACCTGGGCTGCACGATGCCCCGATCCGCCCGCTTTCTTTTCCCTTCGACTTCGCGACCGCCAGCGGCCGGTTACGGCCGCTTGCAGCTCTTGCGGGGCTTCGAGGCCACGGCGGACGCCACGGCCTTGAAGGCGTCCTGATTGGCGGTCTTCGACACGAAGGCACCGTCGTAGCGCCACATCTGGAGCGCGCACCCATAGCCGGCCAGCGCCGTCCCCCAGGATTTCACCTGAGTGGAAGTCATGCGGCAGTTGGGAGCGTAGGTCCCCTTCCCGCCGGTCCCACCACAGTCGTAGGTCCCGCTCCGGTCCTGCACGCCGCCGTCGAGGATGTTGAGGCTGAGCGCCGGCGTGACACCGTCCGTGCGGGCGCGGGCGAGCACCGCATCGCGCCAGTTGGCGATGTTACCCGACGTGATATAGTGGTTGTACTGGTAGAGCACGTAGTCGAGCACCTTGTAGCGCTCGGACGCGCGCCAATTGTAGCCCGGGGGGCCGTGGTTCAGCCCCATCGGGAGTGACGGGAACATGCTCTTCGCGTAACTCGCCATCTGGTCGATGGTGCCCTTGGTGATGTTGCCGCCCCAGCGCTTGGTCTCGGGCTCATCGATCATCTGGTTGGCAATGATGGTCCCGTCCGAGACGGCCGCGGCAACCGCGCTCTTGATGGCCGACGTGTTGAACGTATTCATCTTGTTCTTCCACTTCGTCATGTCGAACTTGCCGTTGGTGGTGTAGCGGGTCGACGGCCCGCCGGTCATCGCCAGAATCAGGCGATGCTTCTTGAGGCGTGCGGTATTGATTTGCGTCACGATGCTGCTGGCATCGGTGTAGTTCTGGGTACCAGAGAACATGCCCGGGCCCCAGGCGACCGTGGTTCCGGAGGTCCAGAGGCCGATGGGTCCGAACGGCACACCGGAGTAGCTGATGGCGAGACTAGGAGTGAGGTCGGCGGGGGTGAGTTCAGCAACGGTCGGCAGGTCGCTCGGCGCGCTGCTTTCGAGAGCTTCAGAGTTGTCGCAGGCGGTGCCGGCGAGCACTGCAAGGACCGCGACGACGGACGACCGAGCCAGCAGCCGGCGGAGAGAGGGTGTAAACGAGCGAATCATTGTGAGTTATCCCGTTTCCCAAGATTCAGTGATCGGCACGCGCATCAGGCGAGGGGCCAGCGCGCGGCACGGCCGCAACGGTGGCTCGTCGTCAGAGGGGGTCCTGACGCGCAGGGGCGAAAAGCAGCTTGCCGCTATGCGCGGTAAGCGAGTCCGAGCCCCGATGAATGATTGAGATTGGTTCGCTGGGACGAACTAGATTGAGTCCCCAGAGCGAGGGAATGGTCGCCGGGATAAGCGCCATCTCTTTATCGGTGATGCCTCGCACAGACAAGGTCGTGACATAGGTCACAAATGTCAAGGCCTGCGTCACCGCTGAACGAGCGGCTTCGATCGTGCAAATCACAGGGGCCAGAGTCGAATGGACTCTGGCCCCTGGTCACTCAAGCGTTGCGCCCTGGAGCGGTTACATCGGCTTCAGGGCCGCCGGCAGCTGCGCCGCGACTTGCTCGCAAGCAGCGAAGCCACGTCCCGGAACGCCTCGACATTCGCTGACTTGGACATGAACAGGTCGTCGTGCCGCCACATGGTCATGAAGCAGCCCGACGGACCGATCGCGCGACCGAACGTGCGCACCTGGTCGGCCGTCATGCGACAGCGATGCGTGATGGTTCCCTTCCCGCCGGTCCCCTTGCAGTCCCACGTGCCGCTGTAGTCCGGCACGCCCCCGTCGAGGAGGTTGATGCTGAAGGCCGGCGTGACACCGTCGATGCGCGCGCGATCCAGCACGGCGGTCCGCCAGGCGCCGACGTTCCCATTGGTGATGGGATACTGATACTGGTGCAGGACATAGTCGAGTCGGTGAAACCGCTCCGAGGTACGCCACTTGTACCCGGGTGCCCCGACGTTGATGCCCATGGGCAGCGTCGGAAAGATGTTCTTGGCGTACGCGGCCATCTGATCGATCAAGGACTTGGTCACGTTGCCGCCCCACTTGGGCGTCTCCGGCTCGTCGATCATCGTGTTGCCGATGATCGTCCCGTCCGAAACCGCGGCCGCCACGGCGCTCTTGATGGCCGACGTGTTGAACGTGTTCATCCGCTTCTTCCACTTCGCGAAGTCGAACTTCCCGTTGGACTTGAAATCGTTCGTCGGGCCGCCGGTCATCGCGGTGACGAGGCGCTGGCGCTTCTGCCGGGCGGTGTTGATGCGGGTCACGATCGAGTTGGCGAAGGTGTTGTCCTGGCTCGCCGTGAACGGGCCCGGACCCGCATTCGAAGCCGGTGACGCCGGCCCAGAGCCCAGATCGGCCCGTAAGGCAGGCCGGAATAGGTGATGGCGGCCTCGGGGGCCATCGGGTCGGTGAGCGCCAGCGTGTCGGTCACCGCCAGGGTGTCGGCGAGGGCCAGCGTGTCGGTGGGGGGCGCGGCGTCGCCGGTGGGGATGGAGTCCTCGGCGGCGACCGAGGCCGGAGTGTCGGTCGGAGCGCTGAGCTCGTCCGAGGAGTCGCAGGAGGCGGCAAGGGCCACCAGTAGCGCGATGGCGGAGCAGCGGACAGCGGGAGTAAAGGCACGCAGCATTTCGAGTATCCCTGTTCCCAAGAATCGATGTTCGACACGCGCACCAGGCGAGGGGCCAGCGCGCGGCACGGCCGCGACGGCGGCTCGTCGTCAGGGGGAGTCCTGACGCGCAGGGGCATAGACGGCTCGCCGCGCAGGCGGCCGAGCAGGAGACTAGCCCCGATGAGTGTGTGAGCGTTCGCTGGGACGAACTGGATTGGGACCCCAGTGCGAGCGAATGGTCGCCGGGATGAGCGCCATCTCTTTTCCGTGATGCCTCGCGCACACAAGGTGGGGTAGGCGTCACGACAATGTCAAGAGCAGATGACCGAGAAGTCGGTGTCGGTCAGATCTCCCAGTTCGAGAGCAACACGCCCTGCCCCGGCGTGCTGCTGGGGGTACCCGTGCAGGAGCATCCGCAGGTCGGTCCAGTGGACCCGGTACCCAGCCTCGATGAGCCGCAGATAGGCCTCGGCATAGCTCGGTCTGGCAGCGGATGGCGATGCGGCCCACCCGCTCGCCCGCCGCGGTCGCCGTGGAGCGCGTCGAGCAGCGATCGAAGGCCGGTCGGTGGTCCCGCGCCACCAGCTTCAGCACGCGGAGCTCGTCCTTGGGCCGGCCGGCGGCGAGCGGCGTCGAGTGCCAGAGCGCGAACGCCAGCAGCTCGCCGTCCGTCGCGGACCAGCGTCGTGTCGCCGATGCCCGAGCTCACGGGTGAGCGCGATCTCGCGGGTGAAGTCCACGCCCGGGAGCGAGCGCCTCGGTGAGCCCGCGACACTCCTCCAGCCGCTGCGTCGCACGCTGGTGGCCGGCGAGCGAGAGCAGGTCGGGCGCCGGGCCGGCGCGCCGCGGCACGTCGTGCACCAGCGTGACGGTCAGCGGCCCGGGCACCAGGCCCGAGCCGGCTGTAGAAGCCGATGTTGTCGACGGTGCGGGGCATCGTCTCCAGCCCGATGGTGCGCGGCGCCCTGTCCCCGAGCCAGTCGATGCCGGCGCGCACCATCGTCGAGCCCAGGCCCTCGCCCTGCCGGTCGGGCCGCACGGCGAGCGGCCCCATCCACCCTTCGTGCCCGGAGCGGTGCACCATGTTGAAGGCGACGAGATGGCCGTCGCCGTCGCGCCAGATCATCGCGCCGTCGCCGGCGTCCTCGATGGCGTAGCGCCAGACCAGCGGGTTGAGGTGCGGCACCCGCACCCCCACCAGGCCGTCGCGGCTGTAGCGGTCGGTAAACGCCTCGGCGAAGACCCGGTTGAGCGGCTCGATGTCCCGGAGCGTCGGGCGGTCGGGCCCGCGGAGGCTCCGGTCAGGCCGCCACATCGTGCCCTCCGACCGGCTCGTCCCGCACCGTGGCCACGCCCTTGCGCCAGATCGAACCCGACCCGGACCACGCGGTCGAAGCCATCGCGCACCGAGTCGACGTGGGTGATGAGGATGACCTGCGGGAAGCGGTCGGCCAGACTGCGGAGCAGGTCGACGACCGCGGTGCGGCGGTCCTCGTCGAGCGAGCCGAAGATCTCGTCCAGGACCAGCAGCGAGAGCGGCTGCCCGGCCCGCTCCGCGATCATCTGGCTGATGGCGAGCCGCAGCGCCAGGTTGGCGACGTCCTCTTCACCGCCGGAGATGACCGCCTTGGGCTCGCCGTCGTCGAGCAGCGTCGTGCCGTAGTCCTCGTCCAGCTCGAGGTCGGTGTAGCGCCCGTTGGTGAGATCGCGCAGGAAGCGCGGAGGCGAGCTCGGAGAGATCGGGCCGCAGCGTGGCGTTCAGCTCGGTGCGAAGATCGGTGAGGGCCCGGTCGAGCTCCTGGTGCAGCGCCAGGTCGCGCCGCGACGACCGCCGCCTCCCGCTCCCGCTCAGCCCGCTCCGTCCGGCGCCGCGCCGCCACCTCGACGGCCTCCGCGGCAGCCGACGCGTCGCCGCGCGCACGGACCAGGGCGAGCTCGGCGTCGCCGCGCGCCCGGGCGGCGGCCGTCTCGGCTTCGCGGGCCGTCGCGAAACGCCGGCTCGGTGTAGCCCAGCCCGCTCAGGCGGGCGCGAAGCTCGGCGGCGCGGGCCGCGGCCTCGTCGCGCTCCCGATGCGCAGCCGCCAGCTCGGCCGCGACGGTGGGGCCGCGATCGGCCGACCACGCGCAGACGCTCCGCCTGGAGCGCGAGCGGCTCGAGGGCCCGAATCTCGGCCACCAGCGCGTCGTGGCGCCCCTGGTCGTAGGCGCCGAGCACGCGGTCGATGCCGGCCTCGAGCTCACGCACCCGGAGCTGGAGCCGCTCCTGCTCCTCGCGCAGGGCGCCAGCCTCCTGGGCCTGCGCTTCGAGCCGGCTCTGGTCGGCGATGGCCTCGGACTGCTCGGCCTCGAGCGCGACGCGGCGGCGATCGGCGTCGTCGAGCTCGCGCGGCTCGTCCTGGAGCTGTTCGATCCGCTGCTTGTAGTAGTTGCCGTTGGAAACGACCTCCTCCATCTGCCGATCGAGCAGCTCGAGCACCTTGTCATACTCGACTCCCAGCGGACGCGCACAGGTGGGACAGTCGCCTACGGGCCCCGCCTTCACGATCCGCTGGCGCTGGTCCTTGAGCTCCTGGATACTGGTCGAGCAGGCCCTGTCGCTTGGTCCGGGCGTCCTGGGCGTCGCGGACCCAGGCGGTGCGCATGGCCTCACCGTCGAGCGCGATGGCGGTGACGGCGGCGCGCACGTCGTTGACCCGGTCGCGCGCCGCCTCGAGCTGGGGCCGCGTCGGCACCCGGGCCAGGCGGTCCTCGACCGAGGCCAGGTGCCGGCGCACGTCCTCGAGCTGGGCCAGGAGCGCTTTCCGCGCCGCGTACGACTCGGCCTCCCGCTCGAAGGTGGCGACCTGATCACGGAGCGCCGGGAGCGGGACCAGCCGTCGCCCGCACCTCGTCGAGCTTGCTGCGCGCGGCCTCCGCTTCGGCCGCCTGCCGCTCGAGCCGCTCAGCCCGCTCGCGCGCCGCGGTCGTCTGATGGTCGCTGACGCGCAGCTCGGCCTCGAGGGTGAGGGCCGTCTCGCGCAGGCGCTGGAGCTCCTCCCAGCGCGGGCGCACCTCCGCCAGGCGCCGGTCCGCGGCGGCCGCGGCGGCCGCGGCCGCGCTCTCGGCGACGCGGGCGGCGTTCACCCGGTCGCGGGCCCGGGCCTCGGCCGCCTCGAGCTCCGCCAGGTTCACCAGACCGGAACGCAGGGCGTCGTGGCGGGCGCGAAGCGAGGAGCGCCGCTCCTTGAGCCGGTCCTGCGCGGCGCGGATCCGCTCGTACCCCAGCACCCGCGAGAGAAACTGCGCGCGCTCCGGCGCGGTCATCGCCGCCATGACGGCGAGCTCCTTCTGTCCGGTGAAGTAGGTATTGAAGAACTCGTCGCGCGTCATGCCGAGGAGGCGGGTGACGCGCTCGGTCACGGCGCCGATCGATGTTGGCGATCGGGGCCGGGTCGCCGTCCTGGTAGAGCTCCGCGCCGTTGCAGCGAGCGGAGGATGCGATACTGGTGCGGCCCGAGGGAGAACTCGAGCTCGACCTCGACCCGCGAGCGCGGCGGCGGCACCGCGGCGGCGGATGGTCTCGCGGCTGCCGCGAGCGGCCGGCATGCCGTACATGGCCCAGGCGATCGCCTCGAGCAGCGTGGTCTTGCCGGCCCCATTGGGGCCGATGATGCCGGTGAGGCCCGGCGCCGAACTCGAGATCGGTGTTCTCGTGCTGGCGGAAATTACGAGCCGGAGCCGGTTGATCTGCATCAGGTTCCCGCCAGGTCTCGCTCGACCGCGTCCATCAGCGACATCGCCCAGCCGCACGAACGCCTCGCGGTCGAGCTCGGCGGGAAGCGGCCGCTCGCTCAGGTAGGCGTGCACGAGCTCAGGCAGCGTCTGCCGCCGGCCAGGCGACCCCACGCCGGTCGGCGGTGGACCTCGGGGCGGCGGAGGTCCAGATGGAAGTGCAGCGCCTCGGTCTTGAGGCGCGGATGCCGGCGTGATCGAGCTCGCGGGCCACGTGCCGGGGGATGTTCCACACGCGCAGGCGGACGATCCGGTCATCCACGCCGCCGAGCAGGCCTTTGACCCGGTCGGCGATGGGCGCGTTGATCGCCGGGGCCGACGAGGCCGTCGGCCTCGACCGGCTCGAGATCCAGGATGGCGCGTGCGAGCGGCACCCGCGCCGCTCGACCGTGCCGCGCTGCAGGTCGGCCAGCAGCCAGCCCTTGCCGCTGAGCCCGTGTCGGCCTCGTCGACCAGCTCGCCCCAGACGTTGGGGCTCACGTACTCCAGGGATCCCGCATACCAGGCCGTTCCGCCACCTCGTGCTGCACGTGGTAGTGCCCGAGCGCGACATAGGTCCACTCGTCCGGCGGCCATCTCCTGGAGCCCGAGCAGCGCGCCGCCGTACTCGGCACCACTCCGGTCGAAGGGGTAGACGCCCTCGATCTCGCCGTGCAGGACGAGCACCCGATTGGTCTCGGGACCCTCCGGACGCAGCGACGGGCGAGCGCTCCCCATCAGAGCCTGGTGGGGAACCGCGAGCACCGAGAGGTCGAGCGCAGGATACACCAGGCGGCGCGCCTCATCGGTGGCGACGTCGACGCCCAGCTCCTCGAACAGCCGCAGGATCGAGCCGGTCTCGGCCGAGCGGGGCGTATCGTGGTTGCCGGCGATGAGCACGATCGGCGCGCCGGGCAGCGCCTCGCGGAGCCGCTGGAACTGCCGGAAGGCGAAGACGATCGCGGCGTTGGTCGGGCGGACGGAGTGGAACAGATCCCCGGCCACGACGACCGCGTCCGGGCGCGCCGCGATGACGTCGTCCACCGCCAGGCGGAAGGCGTGCGCGACGTCGGCCTCGCGCTGATTGATGCCGGCGGGGGTCTGCCGGTGGTACTGCCGGATGCCGAGGTGCGGGTCGGCGATATGGGCGAGTTTCACCTCTGAAATGTCTCGCCGTGGCGGGATTAAGCAAGCCGAGCGACGAGCGCGGCAGCGGACCTGTTCCTGTCGGTCAGAACCCGTACCCGTCGTCGCTCCGGCGCACCGCCGGCACGCCGCGGCGCGGCGCGACGACCTCCCCGGTGACCCGGCGGCCCAGGCAGGCGGTGAAGAAGGCGAGCACGTCGTCCGGCCGCTCGCGCCGGGTGGCGCCGAGGGCGCGGCGGACGTCCTCCGCGCGCCGACCGTCGATCAGCGCGCGCACGGCGTCGGCGCTCACCCGGCGGTCGAGCCCGCGCAGCTGGCGCGCCACCGCGTCGGCGAAGGGCAGCTCCATGGCAGGCGGGAACCGCTCGATGCCTTCTCGGCTTCCGAGCACCGGCGGCCGGGGGAATCGGACGAAGATGGGCTGGGTGAAGTGCGGATGGCGGACCATCAGCTCGCCCTTGGGCAGCGTGGCGAGCTTGATCTTGGTGGCCGGCGACAGGGTGGCGTAGGCCGGCATCGCGAGCTCGTCCATGTCCATGCGGCCGAAGACGGCGGTGCCGGCATTGCCGACCACGCGGCGCTGGACCTGCGAGCGGAACTGCTGCGCGGAGAAGAGGACCAGACCCAGGTACCGGCCGCGCTCCGACAGGTCGAGCAGCATCTTCCGGACGTAGGTGTCGGCGCCCTCGGCCGGAGCGTACTTGTTGAGCTCATCGACGAAGACGACGACGTGGTCGACGCCGAGGTCCCGGCGCTCGAGGTGCTCGCGCAGCTTGGAGACGATCCGGGCGAACACCAGGTCCTGCGCCAGCGGATCGAGCCCGGCCACATCGACCACGTGCACGCTCCGGTCGGCAAAGGCGCCCCAGGGGAGATCGTTGGCCACGCCGTCGTCGGTCACCAGGCCCTTCGACCGGGTCGAGATGTTGCTCAGGCGGTTCCGAATCTTCCGGATGGTCGCGAGGTGGTGGGTCTTCCAGACTTCGCCGCCCTTCCCCAGCGCCTCCATGAAATCGAAGATGGCGCGGAAGAACTCCTCCAGGTCGGCGAAGCTCTGCACCTGAAACGGCTTGCCTCGCAGCATGTCGTCCTGGTACTCGCGACCCACCACCCGCTCGGCGAGAAAATCGATGAACGCGTCAGCCTTCGCGTCCACGTCGTCGCGGTTGAGCACCACCTCGGCGTAGTCGAGCACCTCGCGCAGGCCCCAGACCAGCGGGTCGGTGTTCGACGCGAGCGCTCTCGTGGGTGCGCAGGGTGTTGAGGTTGACGCCGTCGGCCTTGAACGGCGCGTAGTAGCGGACGTCCTGGAACGGCTCGGGCCGGAGGCCGAGGCGCGGCGTACTGGCGGCGGTCCTCCTCGGTCAGGGCGGCGGGCTGATCGAGGAAGCAGAGGTCCGGGCCCTTCACGTTGAAGCAGAGCGCGGCGACGCGTGCCCTTGTGACGAGGGAAAGGTCTGGAAGATGCTGCCGAGCATGAACTCGACCGCGCTGGTCTTGGTCGCGAGGCCCGAAACGCCGGTGATGTTGAGGTGGGCGGCCTCGGGGCCGAGCAGGAAGTCGCAGTCGAGGTAGACCGGCGCCTCGAGACCACCGGCGGCATAGAGCCCGACCGGAATGCCGGTGGCCCTGCTCGCCCGCCGTGTAGGCATCCATCCGGAGCGCCAACACCACGTCGGCATCGGTCGCGAGCCAGACCGGGCCGAGCGGCACCGGCTGCAGCGGCTCCTCGGGCATCTGCCGAAGCACGGCGGCGGTGAAGAGGCGGATCTCGGCGCGCTGGCTGGGCTCGAGCGCCGGCGGCCACCGGGTCGCCGTCCGCCCCGATCACGGCGTGCATCGGCGTGACGAGGTCGGAGTAGGCGAAACCGTCGGTCACGACTCCGTAGACGACCCGGCCACGCTCCTCGACCCGCACGATGGCCCCGATGCCGATCGGAGTGTCCCGGGCGGTCCAGAAGTGGAACTGATGCGGGGTGGATGGCTTGAGCTCGGTGGCGACCACGCGCCCGAGGGGCGGCTGGGGATCGGACATGCGGGGAATGTGGCGCGGTCGCCGGAAAACGAGTAGGGGCGCCCCGGCGACTCAGGCGAGGCGAGCGCGCCCGGCGCGGAGGTAGGCCTCGACCGAGTGGATGCCGTAGAGCAGCCGGTCCCAGCGGTGATCCGGGGTGCTGAGCGGCGCCCGCTCGGCCAGCAGGTGCCGTGAGAGCCGGTCGGCGGTCTCCGGCGTGCCATTGGCCGGAGTGACCTCTACCCGCACGAGTCCGTGAAACACATCTTTCCCTTCCCAGGGCCAGAGCCGGAGCGCCCATTCGTGGACCGGGGTCAGGCTCCTGGTTTCCGGGGCATAGACCGACGAGCGGTGACCCTGCGGGAGCCGGAGAAAGCGATCGAGGTCGGCTCCCTCGAACGGGAGGGTCGCGTGGCTCTTCGAGATGCCCACCATGCGCGGATCCGAGGACCAGAGCGGGCTTTCCGTGAGGGCCCCGTCGATCACGAGCCAGCCCTCGGACCGACGCCGGTAGCGCTCGCCCAGCTCGAGCTCCAATGCCCCGCGGACGCGGTCGAGCACCCGGGCAGCATTCGCCAGGTCGCGAACCGGGTGCGGCAGCTCGTCTGCCGAGAGCGCCACAGGTCGGATCGCGGCGGGGAGCTCGCCCGCGGCGGCCAGGGCGGCTGGCCGGCCCATCACCAGAAACCGGCGCTCCTCGAGCACAGTGACTAACTTACGATCACACCGCTCGCGCACCGCCGCCGCGACCTCCCCGACCACGATGGGTGCCGAGCCCGCGTAGGCGAGGAGCTCGGAGCGCTGCACCCCGTCCAGGAAGGCCAGGGTTCCCGGCCACGGTTCGGGTGCGCCGACGGGATGCCACGCCAGGGCCGTCCCTTCGACCAGCCGGGCGGGCCGGATACAGGCCTCCTCGGTACGGCCGCCGCTCGCCTCGGGCACCGCCGAAGCGGGCGTCAGCCCTCGGGCAGCGAGGGCCCGGCGCAGGTGGGTCAGATTGATGTCGGCCATGGCCCACAACGTATCGGGTCGGCCGCGGGAGGGGCAGTGAACGCACCGATCACGCAGGACCAGCTGTTTGCCTTGCACTCGAGCCACCAGGAGCTTCGCGCCGAAGCCCGCGAGCTCATGGCGCGCCTCCGCGCGTCGGTGTTCGTGATGCGGGGACATCGCGCCCGCCTGCGGAGCAACGGCCATGGGGCGCCGGGGAACGGCCTGCCGGGCCCGAACAGAAGACCACCAGCTCCGGTCCCCGCGGCCCTCAGCCTCCACCTCGAGCATGGCATGACCCCCCGGGAGATCGAGGTAGCGATGCTGCTGACAGAGGGCTGCTCCAACCGTACCATCGCCCACCGGCTGGGGATCAGCCCGCATACCGCCCGACACCACACGCAGCGCGTTCTGGCCAAGCTGGGCGTGCACTCCCGGTCCGAGGCCGGCGCGCGGCTTCGCCCGTAGGACCCCGTTCGTGCAGTGTGCGTCGGACCGTGCCGGTTGAGGCGGGTCCGGCGGCCACCAAGCCCCTCCGCCCCATAGGTTTGCAGGCATCGAACTTGCTGATCCTCCCGGCATTCTTCCGGCTCGTGCCTCCTGGCGCCCCGGACTTCGTCAGCCTTCATCGATGCCGACTCTGCACACGACCTTCGCCGTCCGCTCGCTCGAATTCGTCCGGCCCTACGCCCACCGCCTGGCCGCCGTCCTCGCGCTCGCCCTCATCCTGGCTACGCTCAGCGCGGGCGATCCCCTGATCATGAAGTACCTCGTCGACCAGCTCGGCCGGGCCGACGGCGGGCACGCCTTTGCCGTGGCCATCGTCGCCCTGCTCGTGCTCGAGCTGGTTCGCGCGGTCCTCCAGTGGTGGCTCGGCGTGTGGAGCTGGGACGTCCGCCTGGGCGTGGAATACACGGTCCGGGAACGTGTGGTGAGCAAGCTCAACAGCCTGCCCCTGTCCTTTCACCAGCGCGAGGGCGTGGGCGGCACGATGAACCGCGTCAACCAGGGCATCAACGGCTACGTCGCGGCCTTCAGCGATCTCGCCTTCAACCTGCTGCCGACGATTCTGTACCTGGGGCTGTCGGTCTTTGCGATGTTCCGGCTGGACTGGCGGCTGGCGGTCGCGGTGATCGTATTCACGCCGCTGCCGGCGCTCATCGGCGCGCGAGCGGCGCCGGAGCAGATCCAGCGCGAGCGCCGGCTGGTCGAGCGGTGGAGCTCGATCTACGGCCGATTCAACGAGGTCCTGGCCGGCATGATGACGGTCAAGGGCTTCGGGATGGAGGAGGCGGAGAAACGCCGGTTCCTCGACGGGGTGCGGGAGGGAAACGAGGTCATGCTCCGCGGGATCCGCACCGACGGACGGAACGGCGCGCTCCGGAACCTGGCTGCGACGTCCGCCCGGCTGGCCGCGCTTGCCCTGGGCGGGTATCTGGCGTTCGAAGGACAGATGGGCCTGGGCACGCTGGTGGCCTTCCTGGGATACATCGGCGGCCTCTTCGGTCCGGTACAGGGACTCACCAACACCTACCAGACGTTCCGGCGGGCCGCGGTCTCGCTCGAGAGCATCTACGGCATCCTCGACGCGGAGGACACGGTCGGCGACCAGCCCGACGCCGCGCACGTGCCGCCGCTCCACGGCGAGGTGCAGTTCAAGCAGGTGGGTTTCGCCTACCACGTGGGCGCCCCGGTGCTCCGCGGGATCGACCTGACGGTCCGTCCGGGCGAGACGGTCGCGCTGGTGGGTCCGAGCGGGAGCGGCAAGACCACGCTGGTTACCCTGCTGCAGCGGCTGCACCCGGTGTCGACCGGCAGCATCCTCATCGACGGGATCGACGTGCGGGCGATGACGCAGCGCTCACTTCGCGACCAGATCGCGATGGTATTCCAGGATCCGCACCTGTTCAACGACACGGTGCGCGCCAACATTGCGTACGGCCGGCCGGAGGCCGCGCCGGCTGACGTCGAGGCCGCCGCCCGGGCGGCACAGGCCCACGAGTTCATCATGGCCCTTCCCGACGGATACGACACGATCGTCGGCGAGCGCGGCAGCCGCCTGTCGGGCGGTCAGCGACAGCGGATCGCGATCGGCCGCGCGCTGCTCAAGGATCCGCCGATCCTGGTGCTCGACGAGGCCACCTCGGCGCTCGACGGCGAGTCGGAGCACCTCATGCAGCTGGCGCTTCGTCGGCTCCTACGGGGACGGACGGCGCTGGTGATCGCCCACCGGCTCTCGACCGTGCGCGACGCCGACCGGATCGTCGTGATCGACGGCGGCACGATCACGGAGACCGGCACGCACGACGAGCTGTGCGGGCGGGGCGGATACTACGCGTCGTTGGTGGAGCGGCAGCGGCTGGGGTTTCTGGCGGAGGCGGGCGTCACCGGGCGGCGTAGCGGCCCTTACATCTCGTCTTCGAAGGCCGTGAACGGCGGCACGTTGGCCAGCCAGAACCCGGCCAGGGCGCCCTGCCTGTCCACTTCGATGTAGAAGTTGTCCGCCACCCGCACCACCTCCACCTCGCGCCGCGACGCCGATCCGCAGGTGGAAGACGCTCTCGGCACCGTTGGTCTCGAACCGAGAGCGTGGTGTCCACCTCGACCGAGGCCACGCCGGGCCGCGAGGGCCGCGACGGCAGCACGACCCGGCCGTCGGTGAGCTGCGCCGGCACCTGGAGCGTAGCGCTGGTGCTCACCTCGGGCCAGACCACCACGTCCAACCCGCAGATGACGCCGTTGTTCACGTCGAGCACGGCGACCGAGCCTTCGTCGTCGGTGAGCTCGACGGTGCCGGTGAGACCGCCGCTCTTCCGGTTGCCCTTGAAGGCGCCCGAGAGGATGTCGGTCTCGGGGTCCCACCGCCAGGCGATCGACGGGCAGGCTCCCGGTCAGCGGCTCGACCCGCGCGTCGACGTTCACCGTCGGCGTCTCAGGCGGCACGGGCGGACGCGAGGCGATGGATGAAGCCGAAGACCCGGTCCAGTGCCTGCTCCAGGTCGGCGTCGGACACCGCATAGCTGAGCCGCACCCAGCGGTCGTCTCCGAAAGCGCCCCCAGGCACCAGCGCCACGCCCTCCTGCTTCATCAGCTGCTCGCAGAAGCGTCGAGCCGGTCACCGGGTCCTTCTCGCGGATCCCGTCCACCCGGAAGAAGAAGTAGAAGGCGCCGTGCGGCTCGACGAACTCGATGCCGGGCGCCTCGCTGCGGAAGCGCTCGACGAGGTAGTCCCGGCGGCGGCGGAACGCCGCCACCATCCTGGTCGACCTCGGCATCCACCCGCTCGTCGGCTAAAGGCGGTGGCGGCGGCCCACATGGCGGGATGGTTGGCGCCGGTGGTGGTGTGCGACTGGAGCGCCGCCATGGCCTTGGTGAGATGGGGCGGCGCGAGGGCCGCGCCGATGCGCCAGCCGGTCATCGCGTAGGCCTTGCTGGCGCCGTAGATGATGACGGTGCGCTCGAGCAGATCGTCGGGCAGGTCGAGCAGCGACGGCGCGGGGCCGGGGCCGTAGTTGATCCGCCGGTAGATCTCGTCCGAGATGATCCAGACGTCGTTGGCCTTGGCCCACTCGGCGATCGACCGCAGCTCGGCGAGGGTATACACGGCGCCGGTCGGGTTGCAGGGGGAGCAGAGGATGAGACCGCGGGTCAGCTTGTTGCTGGCCCGGTCGAGGTCCTTCGCGCTCACCTTGAGGCCCCACTCGAGATCGCCCGGGCACCAGCACCGGCTCGGCGCGGCAGAGATGGACGATCTGGGGATAGCGACACCCAGGCGGGCGCTGGGATCAGCACCCGGTCCTTGGGACCGAACAGCGTGAAGCAGGCGTTGAAGATCGACTGCTTGGAGCCCGAGCTCACCACGATGTTGTCGGGATCGACCGGCCGGCCGCCGGACATCCGGCTCAGTGTTCTGCGCGATCGCCTTGCGCAGCTCGGCGATGCCGACGTTGGGCGGATAGCGGGTGAGACCCTTCTGGATGGCCTGCAGTCCCGCCTGCGACGCCGACCAAGGGCGTATCGAAGTCGGGCTCGCCGACACCGAGATCGAGCACGTCCTCACCAGCGGCCTTCCGACGCTTCGCCTCATTGCTGATGGCGACGGTCTCGGAGGCCTTGAGCTGCTGGACGTTGGGCGACAGCGGGTCGGGCATGCGGTGGAATCCGGCTGAGGGTGGCGCGCGAAAGACGGGGGAAAAGTCAGGCCCCGGCGGTGCGATGTCAACGGCGTGGTGCGATTGCCCCTGTGGTGACGCCCTCTTAGGTTGGCGGGGCCCTCCCACCCTCACTCGAGGCATCCGTGGCCGCATTGGAAGAGCTGCATCTCGTCCCCCCGATCGCGGCCGCGCTCACCCGGCTTGGCTGGAGCGCCGACGACGCGCTCACCCGCGAGGCGGCGCCGACGGCCGCGCGCGGCCACAACCTCGTGCTCGTGCTCCCGCCGTCGCCGACCGCCGCGACCCCCGCCGTCGCGGGCCTGCTGAGCCGCCTCGGCGAGGGCCGCCCCGGTCTCCTGCTCGCGCCGGCCGGCCAGCTCGACGAGTGGGGCCGCGTGGTGCACCAGGCCGCGGGTGAGTCCGGGCTCCGCGTACAGGTGGCGCACGGTACGTCGCGCGCCACCCGGCGGCTCCGCGACGAGGGCGTGGACCTCCTCATTGCGACGCCCGAGACCGCGCTCGCCCTTCAGCGGCGGAGCGCGCTCCGGGCCGACGCCCTCGCGGCGGTGCTGCTCGCGTGGCCCGAGGCCTGGGAGGAGGAGGAGAGCCTCTCTCCTCTGATGCAGGATCTCGACAAGGAGGCCCAGCGCATCGTCCTCACCTCCGCGCCCGCGCGCGAGGCGGCGCTGGTAGAGCGCTACGCCCGGAAGGCCCTGACGATCGGCACGGTCGGAGCGGATGGCGTGACGGCAGGGCCGGTGCGCACCGTGAGCGTGCCCTGGGGCCGCCGCATCGCGGGGCTGAGCGACCTCGTGGAGCTGCTCGATCCAACGTCCCTGGTTGTCTGGACGGCGGACCGGTCCAGCCACGAGGCGATCGCGGCGGCCGCCGCGCTCCGGGAGCCCGAGGGCCGGGTCGTGACCGGCGACGCCCCGAAGGCGCAGGTCGTGATTGCCTTCGATCTGCCGGGCGCCGAACAGCTGCGGCAACTGGTCGGCGCCGGCGAGGTGGTGCTGCTGGTCCCGCCGGGCACCGAGCGCTACGTCGAGCGCATCGCGGCGCCCCGGCGGCCGCTCCGGCTGCCCGGCGCGCTGGACGCCGCCACGACGGCTGCCGCCGCTCGGCGCGCGGCGATCGTGCGGGCGCTCGAGACCGGCTCGCCCGACCGGGCCCTCCTCACGCTCGCCCCGCTGTTCGAGCGCCACGATCCGGCGGCCGTCGCCGCCGCGCTCTACGAGCTGTGGACCAGCGCGGCCGGGTCGACCGCGCCCGCGGCCTTGCCGGACATTCCGGCCACCGCGCGGGTCTTCGTCGGCATCGGCAAGAAGGATGGCGCCACGGTGAACGACCTGGTGGCCGTCCTGACCAAGGACGTGCGGCTGGAGCGGGCCAAGATCGGACGGGTGGAGCTGCGGGATGCGTTCTCGCTGGTGGAGCTGCCGGCCCAGGACGCCGAGCGGGTGGCGAGCGCGCTCAACGGGACCACGATCCGGCGCCGGCGCGTCACGGCGCGCGTGGACCGCGGCGGGCCCACCCCGCGGGCGACCCCGACCGGCCGGCCGCCGGCGCCCCGGCGACCGGCGCGCCCGCCGGAGAAGCGCTAGGCCCGCTTCCGGTTGACCAGATCCTTCAGGGCCTTGCCGGCACGGAACGCCGGAATCGTCGAGGCCTTGATGGTGATGATCTTGCCGGTGCGCGGGTTCCGGCCCTCGCGGGCGGCGCGCATGCGGATCTCGAAGTTGCCGAACCCGCTGATCGCGACCTTCCCGCCCCGTCTGAGCTCCGTCGCGATCATTCCGTCCGCCGCGAAAAAGTGCTCGGTGATCTCCGCGGCCCGGGCCCGGGTCACATCCAGCCGCTTGGCCAGGGCGCCAATCAGATCCTGCTTGTTCACGGAGTCTCCTTGTGTGGGGCGGGCGACGAATATCGCCGCGCGCACGAACGCACCGCAAGGTGGCTGGCGCGCCCGCCACGGCGCTCTAGATTTGCGTCCTCGTCCTCATCGCACGCGGAGATCCTGGATGAACTACGGCTCGCGCCCCGGCTGGATCGAGGTGATCAGCGGCGTCATGTTCGCCGGCAAGAGCGAGGAGCTGATCCGGCGGGTGCGTCGCGCGATCATCGCCCGCCGCCGGGTCCAGGTGTTCAAGTCCCACCTGGACAGCCGGTATACCGGGCTGTACTCGGTCTCGAGCCACGACGGCACCGAGCTGGACGCCTCGCCGGTGGACTCCGCCGCGGAGATCTTCCGGCTGGTGCGCTCCGACACCCAGCTGGTCGGGATCGACGAGGCCCAGTTCCTGGATCCCGACATCGTGACCGTCGCGACGCTCCTCGCCGGCCGCGGGGTCCGGGTGATCCTGGCCGGCACCGACACCGACTTCCGGGGCGAGCCGTTCGGCGCGATGGGCGAGCTCATGGCCGTCGCGGAGGTGGTGGACAAGCTCCAGGCGATCTGCGTCGTCTGTGGCGATCCGGCCTGCCGCAACCAGCGGCTGCTCGACGGCAAGCCCGCCCGCTACGAGTCGCCCACGATCATGGTGGGCGGCCGCGAGAGCTACGAGGCGCGCTGCCGCCACTGCCACAAGGTGCCTCGCCGCGACGAGGACCAGACCGCCCTCCTCTAGGAGCGCCACCCGCCGGATGCTGAACGTCGCGCTCACCGGCAATATCGCCTCCGGGAAATCCACGGTCGCCGAGCTCTTCCGGGGCTGGGGGGCCACCCTGATCGACGCCGACCGCCTGGTGCGCGAGGCGCAGGCCCCGGGCAGCCCGGTGCTCCGCGCCATCACCGCGCGGTTCGGTGAGGACCTCGTCGATCCAGCCGGGATGCTCGACCGCACCGCGCTTCGCCAGCGCGTCATGGGCGATCCCGCCGCGCTCGCCGACCTCAACCGGCTGGTGCACCCCGACGTGCTCCGCCGCCGGGCCGCGCTCGAGCAGGAAGCGCGGCGCCGGGGCGACCTGATCGTCGTGAGCGACATCCCGCTCCTGTTCGAGGCCGCCGACCCGACGGCGTTCGACGTCATCGTGCTCGTGGACGCGCCGGTGGCGATCCGGCGGGAGCGGCTCCTGGCCCAGCGCGGTCTCAGCCCCGACGACGCCGACCGGATGCTGGCGGCCCAGGCGCCGACCGGCCCCAAGCGCGAGCGCAGCACGTTCATCATCGACAACGCGGGCGGCCGCGCGGCCCTCGAGGCGCGCGCGCGCGAGGTCTGGACCCATCTGGTCGCGCGGGCCGAGCCCGCGCGCGCTTGACCTCGCCCGCGACCGCGCCTATCCTCCCACGCGCCACCCCAGACCGCGAGCGTCCGTGTCGAACGTCCCTGACGAGCTGGTCTACACTGCAGAGCACGAATACGTCGCGCGCACCGGCGATGCCGGCGTCGTCCGCGTCGGGATCACCGACTATGCGCAGGGCGAGCTGGGCGACGTCGTCTTCGTCAACCTGCCGAAGCCCGGCCAGAAGCTCGAGGCGCACGCGAGCTTCGGAACGATCGAGGCAGTCAAGGCGGTCTCGGAGCTCTACAGCCCGTTGGCCGGCGAGGTCGTCGCGGTCAATGGCGCGCTCGACGGCGATCCCGCGGTGGTCAACCGCGACCCCTACGGCGACGGCTGGATGGTCACGCTGCGGGTGGCGGATCCGAAGGCGCTCGACGGGCTGCTGTCGGCCGCGGCGTACCGGGCGCACATCGGGGAGTGACCTTCGCGGTCGGGGAGTGCCGTGTGCGCCGGAACAATCTTCGTGACAATCGATCACCGTCGGACGATGCCCCCGGGACATGGTCTCGGGGCTTTTTTGTTGCCGGCCCCATCACCAGCAGACTTCACCATGCAGGGAGTACGCGTCGCACATGACCACCACCTATCCCACCGCCCCCGCCGCCCCTGAAGTCGACGTCCTCCACCCCGGCCATTTCGCGTACCGGCACATCGGGCCGCGCCGGGAAGACCTGGCGGAGATGCTCCAGGTCGTCGGCTACCGGAGCCTCGACGAGTTCATCGACTCGGTGGTGCCCGAGGACATCCGGCTCCGGCGACCCTTGGCCCTGCCACCCGGCCGAAGCGAGCGCGAAGTCCTGCAGGCTCTGCGAGGCCTGGCCGGGATGAACCGCGTGTTCCGCTCTTACATCGGTCTGGGCTACGCGGGCACCTTCACGCCCCAGGTGGTGCAGCGGAACGTGCTCGAGAACCCCGGCTGGTACACCGCGTACACGCCGTACCAGGCGGAGATCTCACAGGGTCGGCTGGAGGCGCTGCTCAACTTCCAGACCATGGTCGCCGACCTCACGGGGCTGGCCATCGCCAACGCCTCCCTGCTCGACGAGGCCACCGCCGCGGCGGAGGCGATGCACCTGACGCTGGCGGTCAGCACGACCAAGGCGCCGCCGGTCTACCTGGTCGACGAGTACTGCCACCCACAGACGATCGCGGTCGTGCGCACGCGCGCCGAGGCGCGCGGGGTGCGGGTGGAGGTGGGCGAGCCGGAGACGTTCGCCTTCGGACCGGGGGTGATTGGCGCGCTGGTGCAGTACCCCGCGACCGATGGCGCCGTCCGCGACTTCCGCACGCTGTGCGAGCGGGCCCACGCCGCGCAGGCGCTCGTCACCGCGGCGACCGATTTGCTGAGCCTCACGCTGCTGACTCCGCCGGGCGAGTGGGGGGCCGACATCGCGGTGGGCAACAGCCAGCGCTTCGGCGTGCCGATGGGCTACGGCGGGCCCCACGCCGCGTTCTTCGCCACCCGCGAAGCCCACAAGCGCTTCCTCCCGGGCCGGATCATCGGCGTCTCCAAGGACCGCGACGGCCGACCGGCCCTCCGCATGGCGCTCCAGACTCGCGAGCAGCACATCCGGCGCGACAAGGCGACGAGCAACGTGTGCACGGCGCAGGTGCTCCTGGCGGTGATGGCGAGCATGTACGCGGTGTACCACGGCCCCGGCGGCCTCCGGCGGATCGCCGAGCGGGTGCACGGGCGGGCGGTGGTGCTGGCGAACGCGCTGCGCCGGCTCCGCTACCGCGTGGTGCACGACTCGTACTTCGATACGATCTGCGTCGAGGTGCCGGAGTGGGCCCTGCCCCGCCTGCTCGATGCCGCGCGCGCCCGGATGATCAACGTCCGCCCCCTCCCGCCCACCCGGCTCTGCATCGCGCTCGACGAGACCGTCACCCTCGGCGACCTGGCGGACCTGATCGCGGTGTTCTCGCTCAACGAGGCGCTCCCGTTCATGCTCGAGGATATCGGGCAGCAGCCCGACCGGTCGATCCCCGCGGCGCTCGAGCGGACCTCCGCCTACCTGGCGCATCCGGTCTTCCATCTGCATCACTCCGAGACCGAGATGCTGCGCTACATCAAGCGGCTCGAGGCCCGTGACCTCTCGCTCACGAGCGCGATGATCCCGCTCGGTTCCTGCACGAT
This sequence comes from uncultured Gemmatimonadales bacterium, assembly GCA_963840215.1. Taxonomy (GTDB): domain Bacteria; phylum Gemmatimonadota; class Gemmatimonadetes; order Gemmatimonadales; family GWC2-71-9; genus CAVVWJ01. The sequence continues at coordinate 536,318 of CAWIYG010000001.1, forward strand.
GAAGCTCAACGCGACGACCGAGATGATGCCGGTGAGCTGGCGCGAATTCAACCGGCTGCATCCGTTCGCGCCGCGCGACCAGGCGGCGGGGTACGAGATGCTGTTCCGCCAGCTCGAGTATCAGCTCGCCGAGATCACGGGCTTCGCGGCGGTGTCGCTGCAGCCGAACGCGGGCTCCCAGGGCGAGTACGCGGGCCTGCTGGTGATCCGTGCCTGGCACCGCGCCCGGGGCGACACGCACCGCACGACGTGTCTCATTCCCATGTCGGCGCACGGCACCAATCCCGCGAGCGCGGTCATGGCGGGGATGCAGGTGGTCGCGGTACGGAGCGACGACCAGGGCAACGTGGACGTCGCGGACCTCCGGGCCAAGGCGGCGCAGCACCGGGACACCCTGGCGGCGCTGATGGTGACCTATCCCTCCACGCACGGCGTGTTCGAGGGATCGATCCGCGAGATCTGCCGGATCGTCCACGAGCACGGCGGCCAGGTCTACATGGACGGGGCGAACATGAATGCCCAGGTGGGCCTCTGCCGGCCGGGGGAGATCGGCGCCGATGTCTGCCACCTGAACCTGCACAAGACGTTCTGCATCCCACACGGCGGTGGCGGCCCGGGGATGGGGCCGATCGGCGTGGCGAAGCACCTCGCCCCGTTCCTCCCGGGGCACCCGATCGTGGACCTGGACCACAGCCAGGCCTGCGGCACGGTGTCGGCCGCGCCGTGGGGCAGCGCCTCGATCCTGCCGATCTCCTGGGCCTACATCGCGCTCATGGGATACGACGGGCTGACCGAGGCAACCAAGATCGCAATCCTCAACGCCAACTACGTCGCCCGCCGGCTCGAGGCGCACTATCCGGTGCTGTATTCGGGACCGCGCGGGCTGGTGGCGCACGAGTGCATTCTCGACACCCGGCCGTACAAGGCGTCGGCCGGGGTGGACGTGGAGGACATCGCCAAGCGGATCATCGATTTCGGCTTCCATCCGCCGACGGTGTCGTTCCCGGTGGCGGGCACCCTGATGATCGAGCCGACCGAAAGCGAATCGAAGGAGGAGCTCGATCGCTTCTGCGACGCCATGATCGCCATCCGGGAGGAGATCCGCGAGATCGAGGAAGGCCGGGCGGACCGGGAGAACAACGTGCTGACCAACGCGCCGCACACGCTCCAGCAGGTGATCGCCGACGGATGGAGCCGGCCCTACCCGCGCGAACAGGCGGCCTATCCGTCGGCGGCCGTCCGCGAGCACAAGGTCTGGCCGACGGTGGGACGGATCGACAGCGCATACGGGGACCGGAATCTGATGTGCGTGTGCCCGCCGGTGGAGGCCTATGGCTGAGGCACCCGGGACGGCTTCCGTCCTCGGGTACACGCTGTGGCGTGACGCCGTCCCCCGTCCCGGCTGGCTCAACATGGCGATCGACCGCGCCCTGCTCGAGCGCGCCAAGGCGGGCGAGTCGTGGCTGCGGCTCTACGCCTGGAGTCCGGCGTGCCTCTCGTTCGGCCGGCACGAGCCGGCCGCGCGCCGCTACGACCGCGAGCGGGTCGAGGCCCTGGGGCTCGACGCGGTGCGCCGGCCCACCGGCGGACGTGCCGTGTGGCATGCGGGCGAGCTGACCTATGCCGTGGCCGCGCCGGTCGCGGTGTTCGGCGCGCTGCGAGAGGCCTACGATGAGATTCATCGCACCATCCGCGACGCTCTCCGCCGGCTCGGCGCCCCGGCCGAGCTGGCGGCCTCGCGGACCTCGATTCGGCCCGATGCCGGTGCCTGCTTCGCGGCGCCGGCGCGCGGTGAAATCGTCGTCGGCGCCCACAAGGTGGCGGGCAGCGCCCAGCTGCGTGAGGACGGTGCGCTGCTGCAGCACGGCAGTATCCTCCTCACCGACGACCAGGCGATGGTCGCGAGCCTCACCCGCGAGCACGCCCCGGCCGACCGTGCGATGCCGCTGGCGCGGGTGCTGGGGCGGCCGGTCGGCTGGGACGAGGGAGCGGACGCGATGACGCGAGCGGCGTTCGAACGGTGGGGGGCACCGGTGACGCATGGGGACGACGGCGGCAGCGTCGTCGAGCGCGCGCGCCTTCTCGCCGCGCCGTTCCGCTCCGCCGCCTGGACCTGGTACGCCATCCAGACCCTCGATGAGGGTGGAGCACCGGAGAACCCCTCACGGTCCCGGGCGCCGATCAACGCCGACGGCGCTCCTGCCGCCTGACGCCACCGCTCCGCGCTGCTACATTTTCAGCACCCCACTCCGATCCGCCCATTCCGGAGCCCCTGTGACGCACTGGACGCCACGGCCCGCTGCTTCGCCCATGCCCGGCCCCCGGCGGGCCCGCGTTCCGCTCGCCGGTGCCATGCTCGCGACGCTCGCGCTCGCGGCACCGCGCGTCGTCTCGGCGCAGGGCCCCTCGGCGCGGACCAGCTTCGTGGTCGCGTCCGGCGGGGAGGCGACCGTACCAGTTCCCACCCTGATGGAGGGGCCAAACGGCTCGGTCGAGAACATCGACGTGGCGGACCAGCTGTTCGCGCGCCTGGCCCAGCTCGGACCGACCCTGATGACGTCGGGCGACCGGGCATTCGAGCCGCTGCTGGCCCGGAGCTGGACCCGGCGAGACTCGGTCACCCTCGCGTTCGACCTCGACCCGCGGGCAACCTGGCACGATGGCGTGCCCGTCACGGCGGCGGACGTGGTCTTCACCTTCCGGCGGGCGCGGGATCCCGCTGTGTCGGGACGCCTGGCCGACCTGCTTCGGCGGGTCGCGTCGGTGACCGCGGAGGGCGACCGGCGGGTCGTGTTCCGCTATACGGAGCCGTACGGTGAGCAGCTCTACGACGCGGCCTTTCACGTGGCACCGCTCCCGGCACACCTGCTGGCCTCGATCCCCGACACCTCGCTGGGCAAAGCGCCGTTCGTGCAGGCCCCGGTGGGCAGCGGCCCCTACCGCTGGGTCCGACGCGTGCCCGGCGAATTCGTGGAGCTTGCCGCCAACGACCGGTTCTTCCTCGGCGTGCCTGCCGTCCGACGGGTGATCTTCCGCACGGCCTCCGATGCCGACGCACGGCTCAACATGCTCCTCGCCGGCGAGGCCGACGCGACGGAGAACATTCCGCCGCCGCGCTCCAACATCGACCGCGTCCGCGCCGACAAGCGGCTCCGGATCATTCCCGTCCCCTCCCCGACGGTCGGGTTTCTCCTTTTCAATCAGCACGATCCGCGGGACCGAAGCCGTCCGCATCCCATCCTGAGCGAGACGGACGTCCGGCGCGCCATCGGGCTCGCGATCGACCGTCGTCAGATCGTGAGAGCCGTCTTCGGAAGCGCGGGCGAAGTGCCGTATGGCCCCGTTTCGACGATCCTCTGGATCCACCACGGGACCCCGGCCCCGGCCGCGAGGAACCTGCGCGAAGCCCGGCGACTGCTGGATGGCCGGGGCTGGACGGACCACGACGGCGACGGCGTGCGCGACCGGGCAGGCCAGCCGCTGGCCCTGACCCTCATCGTCCCCAACACGAGCGCCGCCCGGCTTCAGATGGCACAGATTGTTCAAGAACAGCTCCGTGCGCTTGGCATCCGCCTCGAGGTCGCGAAGATGGACCGCCCCGTGTACAGCGAGCGGCGTGCGGGTGCTGCCTTCGACATCGATTTTTCGTCGACCGGCCAGGATCCTTCACCCAGCGGGCTCGCACAGGGATGGTCCTGCGAGGGCGGAACGAATGTCGTGCGCTACTGCGATCCGGTGGTGGACTCGCTCATCGAGACCGCCATCCGAACCGGCGAAGGTGCCGGCGCCGCCTGGCATGCCGTGCTGCGCCGCATCGAGGAGGACGCCCCGGCGGTCTTCATGTACTCCCTCAACTACATGTACGCCGTGAACCGGCGGTTCACCAACGTGCGCATCCGGCCGGAATCGTCGTGGCTCGGCCTGCGCGAGTGGACGGTCGGCCCAGACGGGGCGCGACGTCCCGCGGGGCAGTGACGTGGGGCGCTGGTTGCTTCGCCGTGCGCTCCAATCCCTCGTCACGCTGCTCGTCGCGCTGGTCATCCTCTTCCTCCTCATGCACATCCTCCCCGGCGACCCGCTCAGCCGGGTGGGCGAGGGCCGGCCGCTCACGCCCGAGCAGATCCAGTCGCTCCGCGACCGCTACGACCTCGACCGCCCCCTGCTCCAGCAGCTCCTGACCTTCATCGGTGGATTCGCTCGCGGAGATCTCGGGGTCTCCATCGAGTACGCGCGCCCGGTCACCGGGCTGGTCGCCGAGCGCCTTCCCGCCAGCCTCCTGCTCGGCGGCGCGGTGCTGCTGCTCAACTTCACCGTGGGCCTCTGGCTGGGTGTGCGGCAGGCGGTGCGCAAGGGCTCCCGCGAGGATCGCTGGCTGACCACGCTCTCGCTGGCCGGGTACGCGACCCCGTCCTTCTGGCTCGGGCTGGTGCTCGCGTGGCTGGTCGGGGTGAGGTGGCAGCTTCTCCCGCCGGGCGGGATGCGCAATCCGCTCCTGGAAGGCGGAGGCTTCGCGGCCGCCGTCGACATCGCCCGGCACCTGGTGCTCCCGGCCATCACCCTGTCGGTCGTGAGCATCGCCGGCACGATGCGCTACCAGCGCACGGCCATGCTCGAGGTCCTCCGCCTTCCTTATATGCTGACCGCCCGGGCCAAGGGGCTCACGGAGCGCCAGGTGCTCTGGCACGGATGGCGGAACGCACTCTTCCCCGTGCTGACCCTGTTCGGGCTGTGGCTGCCGATCCTGGTGTCCGGCTCGGTGTTCGTCGAATCGGTCTTCGCCTGGCCCGGGCTCGGCTCGCTGGCCGCGGCCGCGATCGGGAACCGGGACTACCCGCTGCTCATGGGCACCGGGATGCTGGTGGCCGCAATGGTCGTCCTGGCCGGCTTCCTCACCGACGTCGCCTACGCGCTGCTGGATCCGCGAGTCCGCTTCTCGTGAGCACAGAGGCCGGCGCGCTCCGACGGGCCTGGCGCACGCCGCGGGAACGGGCGGGCCTCCTGTTCCTGACGTTCCTCGTGCCGCTCGCGCTGCTGGGGCCGCTGGTGTTGCCCGATCCGTTCCGCCAGTTCGGCATCGTGGACCTGCAGAGCGCCGCGCCGAGCCTCGAGCATCCGTTCGGCACCGACCAGCTGAGCCGGGACGTGCTGTCGCGGACCGTGAGCGGCGCGCGGGTCTCGCTGGCGGTGGCGGCCATCGCGGTCGCCCTGTCGGTCACGCTCGGTGCGGCGGTGGGACTGGTGGCCGGGTACCTCGGCGGCGCGGTGGACGCGGTGATCATGCGGCTGGTCGACGGCGCGCTGGCGGTGCCCCGGCTCTTCCTGCTCATGCTGGTGCTGGCCGTGCCGACGCGGGTGCCGCTCGTGGCCTTGATCGTCCTCATCGGCGCCACGGGCTGGTTCGGCACCAGCCGGCTGGTCCGCGCCGAGGTGCTCCGCCTACGGGAGGAGACGTACGTCCGCGCCGCCGAAGCGCTCGGCGCGTCGCGGCGGCGGATTATCTTCCGGCACCTGCTGGTGAATACCGCGGGCCCGCTGCTCGTGGCCGCCACGCTGGGCGTGGGCGACGTGATCCTGCTCGAGGCCGGCCTGTCGTTTCTCGGGCTCGGCGTCCAGCCGCCGACGCCGAGCTGGGGCGGCATGATCTTCGACGCCCGGCCCGTGCTGGAGTCGGCGCCGTGGATCGGTATCTTCCCCGGAGTCGTGATCACGCTCACCGTGCTGGCCACCAATCTCGTCGGCGACGCCCTCCGCGGCGCCCTCGATCCCCGAGGCGCATGACCCGAGTCCTGGACGTCCGCGACCTGCGCATCTCCTTCCCGTCGTCCGACGGCCGGCGGTTCCAGCCGGTCGACGGCGTCAGCTTCGGGCTCGAGCGGGGAGAGACTCTGGCGCTGGTCGGCGAGTCGGGCAGCGGCAAGAGCCTCACCAGCCTCGCCCTGCTCCGGCTGGTGCCGCCGCCGGGCCGCATCGACCCGGGAAGCGCGATCCGGCTGGGAGACACCGACGTCCTCGCGCTCGAAGGGGAGGCGCTCCGCCGGATTCGCGGACGCCGCATCGGCATGATCTTCCAGGATCCGATGACCAGCCTCAACCCGGTCTTCACGGTCGGCGACCAGATCGCCGAGGGCGTGCGCGCGCACCTCCCCGTGACGAAGGCGGAGGCGCGCGAGCGGGCGCTCGCGCTGCTGCAGGAGGTCGGAATTTCCGACCCGGCGGAGCGGCTGGGCGCCTATCCGCATCAGCTGAGCGGCGGGATGCGGCAGCGCGTGATGATCGCGATCGCCCTGTCCGCCGAGCCGGAGATCCTCGTGGCGGACGAGCCGACGACGGCGCTGGACGTGACGGTGCAGGCGCAGATTCTCGAGGTGCTCGACCAGCTCAGGCGGACCCGCGGGATGGCCGTCCTGCTGATCACCCACGACCTCGGCATCGTGGCGGGACGGGCGGATCGGGTGGCCGTCATGTACGCCGGCCAGATCGTGGAGGAGGCATCCACGGCCGATCTCTTCGCCCGGCCGTCGCATCCCTACACGCAGGGACTGTTCGCCTCGGTGCCGCGGATCAGCGGGCCGGTGCAGCGGCTCACCCCGATCCGCGGCACGGTCCCCTCCCCGATGGCGTGGCCGACGGGATGTCGGTTTCGGCCGCGCTGCCCGCAGGCCTTCGAGAAGAGCGAGCTGCCGCCCGAGCTGCTGCCGGTCGGTCCGGGACACCGGATGCGCTGCTGGCTGGCCGAGGACGGGAGCGGCTCCCCATGACCGCAACCCGACGCCCCGCTGCTCGCGGTGCGCGACCTCGTCAAGTACTACACCGCGGGCGGCCTCTTCGGACGAGGGGCGCCGCCCGTTCGGGCCGTCGACGGAGTGTCGTTCGAGGTGGGGCGAGCCGAGACCCTGGCCCTGGTCGGGGAGAGCGGGCTGCGGCAAGTCCTCGGTGGGCCGCACGATTCTGCGGCTGCAGGAGCCGACCAGCGGCGAGGCGCGATTCGAGGGCGTGGACGTCTTCGGACTCGACCGGACCGCGCTGCGCCGGCTCCGCCGACGAATGCAGATCATCTTCCAGGACCCGTACAGCAGCCTCAACCCCCGGATGACCGTCGGCGCCGCCATCGCCGAGGGCATCGAGATCCACCGGCTGGCGACAGGCCCGGACGTCGGCCGGCGAGTGGGCGCGCTGCTCGAGGAGGTCGGGCTGGATCCCGCGTACGGACGGCGCTACCCGCACGAGTTCTCAGGTGGACAGCGGCAGCGCATCGGGATCGCACGGGCGCTGGCGGTGGAGCCGGCCTTCATCGTGTGCGACGAGCCGGTGTCGGCGCTGGACGTCTCGGTGCAGGCGCAGGTGCTCAATCTGCTGGCCGACCTGCAGCGCGATCGGGGCCTCTCCTATCTCTTCATCGCCCACGACCTGGCGGTGGTCCGGCAGATCGCGCAGCGGGCCGCGGTCATGTACCTCGGCCGCATCGTCGAGGTCGGGCCCGACGGAGGCGCTCCTCTCCGCGCCCCGGCACCCCTATACGGTCGCGCTCCTGTCGGCGGTTCCCGAGCCCGATCCGGGCCGGCGGCGCTCGCGTATCGTGCTCGGCGGCGACCTGCCCAGCCCGTCGAATCCGCCGCCCGGGTGCCCCATTCCACACCCGCTGCTTCCATCCGGCCCGCAATGAGCGCTGCCGTACCGACGCTCCGGCCCTCCGGGCCGTGGGCGCCACCCTCGCTGCCTGCCACTACGCGGAGAGTACCCCCGCCGCGGAGGTCTTCGCCGAGACACCGTGAGTTCGGTCACGGCCTCGGGCGTCGCCCGAGGCCACCTTGTGGGGGTGGTACTCAACCCTGATCACGAGGGAACTCATGTCTGACGATAAGGATCTCGCGACCGAAGGCGCCAAGGACCGGCTGAAGGGCGCGGCCAAGGAAGCCGAGGGGCGCGTTCGCAGCACCGTCGGCGGCGCCACGGGCGACACCGGCGAACAGGTGAAGGGCAAGGCGCAGGAGCTCAAGGGAAAGGCTCAGCAGGAGATCGGCAAGGCGAAGCAGCGACTGGATCCGGAGCCGGGCGTCGACGACGCCTGAGCCAGCATTCTGGCAGGCCATTTTCCAAGGCTGAAACATCGCGAGGGGTCGCCGGGCGGCAGGGCCGGCGACCCCGTTGCGTGTCAGGTACCGCCGCTCGAGGACCGCTGGTCGGGGCGGGCCGCCGCGGTGTACCTTTGATGATCATCTGATGATCATCGACGCCACCGTGGTCCCCGCCGATCTCGACGCGCTCGCCGCCGCCAATCGCCACGCGGTCTATGGCCAGGTGGCGCGCTGGCTCGTGCATGACCTGCGCAATCCCGCGCAGGCGCTCACCCTCATCGCCGAGTTGATGGACGAGGTTTCCGAGCCCGGCGATGCCGGCGCGGTCGAGACCGTGCGCGAGGCCACCGCCCAGCTCGCACGCTCGCTCGAGCTGCTCGACCGACTGCTGCGTCTCCCCCGCCCCGTGGCTGAGCCCGCTCCGCTCTCGCTGCTCGACAGCCTGGAGTTCGTCGCCGCCCTCCACCGGAATCACCGGTCGGGCGTGCACCTCGAGCTCGAAGGCGCGCTGGGCACGGCGCTGCCCGCCGTGTGCGGGGCCGAGCACGAGGTCGAGCAGATCCTGCTCAACCTGATGCTGAACGCGCTCGAGGCGATGGGGGAGCGCGCCGGCGGCCGACTGGTGTTGCGCGCGGTCACGGTGGAGGGCGACGTGCGGGTGAGCGTGGTGGACAACGGCACTGGACTCGCGCCCGGAGTCCGGCCCCGGCTGTTCGAGGCCGCGCCTGCGATCCGGGGAGGCAGGCTCCGGGGCCTGGGTCTCACGGTCTCGCGGGTGCTGGCGCGGCGATGCGGCGGCGACCTGGTCTACGTGGCGAGCGAGGGCCCGGGAGCGCGCTTCGACCTGCTGCTGCCGGGCTGGCGGCGCGGTTAGCGCGACGGCTCCCGGCCGACAACCGGTTCGACCTGCTTCACGCCGCAGCCGCGCGGAGGTACCCCGTGAATCCGATCGAGGCGTTCGAGACGCTGGACCTGCGGGTGGGACGGGTGCTGCGAGCGGAGGTCAATTCGCGCGCGCGGAAGCCGGCGTACAAGCTGTGGATCGACTTCGGGCCGCTGGGGGAGAAGACCTCGAGCGCGCAACTCCGCGCGCGCTACACGGCGGAGGAGCTGGTCGGGCGGCTGGTGGTGGCGGCGGTCAACCTGGGTACCCGGAACATCGCCGGCTTCACGTCGGAGGTGCTGGTGCTGGGGTTGCCGGACGCCGAGGGTGAGGTGATCCTGCTCGCCGCCGAGCGCGACGTGCCGCTCGGCGGGCGGGTGTACTAGCGGCTCTCGTCCGGCACGGGCCGCACGACCAATCCGGTGACGGCGCCGTCGCGAGCCAGGCTCCACTCGATGAGCATCGGGCGGCGCGAGGTGTCGAAGGACGCGGTCCGCTGGTAAATCCGGAACGGCGAGGCGTCATCCACCCGCTCGTCGATGGCCCGGCGCTCCGGCCCCAGCCGGGTGACCGCGCGCCCGGCGAAGCTCGCCAGGTCGGCCACGCTGCCGAAGGTCTGTCGCATCTCCGGCGAAAAGCGATCCCACAGCTTCTGGTACTGATTGTCGTAGAGCCAGGTCGTGTACAGCCGGCCCTGCTCGAGCCCCGGTGCCGGGGGCGGCTCCTTCTCCCGCGGGGCGCAGGCGGCCACCGCCGCCGCGCCGATCAGTCCCCACACGCGCGTACGCATAACTCGTTCTCCGCGGTCCTCTGGACCCGATCCCTACACTCCGGGAGCAGCCATGCGGGTCTACATCTCCGTCGACATGGAAGGCGTGGCTGGCGTCGTCCACGAGGACCAGACCGACCCGGTCGATCCCCGACATGCTGGAGAGTATAACCGTTTCCGCCGGCTGATGACGGCCGAGGCCAATGCGGCCATCGAGGGCGCCCTCGCGGCAGGCGCCGAGCGCGTGCTGGTGAACGACAGCCACTGGCTGATGATGAACCTGCTCGCCGAGGAGCTGCACCCGGCGGCGGAGCTCCTGAGCGGCGGCCCCAAGGCCCGGTCGATGGTGGAGGGCGTGGAGCTCGGGTTCGACGCCGCGCTGTTCGTGGGGTACCACGCCCGCGCCGGCGTCGGGAATGCGATCATCGACCACACCTACACCAGCCGCGTGCACGAGGCCCGGCTCAACGGGCGGCCCGTCGGCGAGCTCGCGATCAATGCCGCCCTGGCTGGGACGTTCGACGTGCCGGTCGCGCTGGTGAGCGGCGACCAGGCGCTGGCCGCCGAGGCGCGCGACCTGCTGGGCCCAGGGGTCGAGACCGTGATCGTCAAGCACGCGGTCGGCCGGTTCGCAGCGCGGAGCGTGTCCCCCGCGACGGCGGGCGGGCTCATCCGCGCGGGAGTGATCGCGGCGCTCGGCCGCCCACACGCGCCCTTCCGCCTCGCCGCCCCGGTGCGGCTCGAGGTGGACTTCGCCCTGACCCAGATGGCCGACATGGCCGAGCTCGTGCCCGGCTCGGCCCGGACGGCGGGGCGGACGGTCGAGTTCGTGCATCAGGACTACCGCGAGGTGTTCCGCGCGTGGCGCGCGCTCTACAACCTGGCCGGGGTGGAGTAGTCCACATCGGGCTGTCGCTGCGCTCAGGGTGACGAGACGGCGCCCGCCCGCTCCATGCCCAGCTCCGCTTCCAGGCTCTCGTGGTCGCGTCCCACCGTCGCCACCGCCAGCACCCGCCCACCCCGCAGGAACCGCACGGCGCAGTCCTTCGCGCCGACATCCCCATCGACCGCGAGCGTGTCCCATCGCTCCGCGTGGCCGACGTAGTTGATCGACACCTGGTAGTGCAGGCTCCAGAAGAACGGCACGGCGTCGAACCGGTCGCTCAGTCCGAGGATGTTGCGCGCGGCTGCCTGGCCCTGGCGCTCCGCCACCACCCAGTGCTCCACGCGGATGCGCTCGCCGGTGTGGGGATCCGGCCAGCGGGCGATGTCCCCGGCCGCGAAGATGCCGGGTGCGCTGGTCTCGAGCCGCGCATCGACCACCAGCCCGCGGTCGAGCGCGAGCCCGGCGGCTTCAGCCAGCGCCAGGTTCGGCCGCACCCCGATGCCCGCGACGAGCAGGTCGGCGGGGAGCCGCTCGCCGCTCTCGAGGATCACCGCCCCACCCTCCACCGCGCGGGCCTTCTGGCGCAGGTGGAAGACGACCCCCTGCGCTTCGTGCACCCCGCGAATCATGTCGCCCAGCTCCGGCCCCATGACCCGCGCGAGCGGCCGCTCGTCGGGCGCGACCACGTGCACCTCCATTTTCCGGGCGCGCAGCGAGGCCGCCACCTCGAGCCCGATGAAGCTCGCGCCGAGCACCACCGCCCGGCCGCCCTCGCGGGCAGCGGCCACGATCCGACGGCTGTCGGCCAGCGAGCGCAGATAGTGCACGGCCGGCACTCCACGCTCGAGGGCCGGGTCGAGCCGTACCGGCGACGCGCCGGTGGCCAGGAGCAGCGCGTCATAGGGAAGCTCGGTCCCGTCGTCCATGTGCACGCGGCGGCCGGGCGGGTCGATCGCGGCGGCGCGGGGGCCGCGCCGGAGCTCGATGCCGCGCTCCTGGTAGAAGTCCGGCGGATGCAGCGGGATCCACTCTTCCGGGGCGCTGCCGGCGAGGTAGTCCTTCGACAGATTCGGCCGGTCGTACGGCGCGTCCACGTCGGGATCCACGAGTGTAATCGACCCCGCGTATCCCTCGCGGCGCAGCGTCTCGGCCGCCGAGTTGCCGGCCGCGCCCGCGCCGAGGATGACCACCCGCTCGGGCGCGCGGGAGCGTCGGGGTGGCCGGCTCGCGGCAGGACGCTTGGCACCGACGAAAACGCGGCCGGCCCGCCGCTCGACGTTCCAGCACGGCAGGTCATTCAAGGCCGGCGGTCGCAGCGGCTGGCCCGTCCGCAGGCTGAAACAGGCATGGTGCCAGGGGCACCGCACGGTATCGCCGACCAGCAGCCCCTCGACCAAGGGGCCGCTGTAGTGGCTGCACGACGCGCCGATCGCGAACCATTCCTCGCCTTGTCGGACCAGCAGGACTGCCTCGTCGCCCGCGTGACCCACGATCATACCGCCGTCCGCGACGTCGCCCTCCGCAATGCCCTGGGTGAGGTCCGGTCCGGTCGGGCCCTCCTGCTGGTCGGCCATCTGCGCTCTCCTGGCTGGCGTTCAGCCCGAACTTAACCCTTTCCTACTGAAAGGCTGTCGCCCGGCGCAGAAGACGGCGAAGATGGTTCCAGCCTCCGAGGGTATGGACCGGCCCGCCCGGGGCCGTATACTTGGACTCCGCCCGTCCTTCGGTCCCAGACCTGGAGATCGCCATGCTCGAGATCCGCGCGCGAGACTCGGACACCGTCCTCTGGCGAACGGCGGCCGATACACTGGCGGGCGCGTCGCTGGCGGGGCTGGCCCTTCCCGGGGCCGACCTGGCCGGGGCGGACCTCCGGGCGGCGGATCTCCGTGGCGCCGACCTCTGCAAGGCCCGGCTGACAGGAGCGGACCTGCGCCAGGCACGGCTCGACGGCGCCGACCTGACCTCGGCGGACTGTACCGACGCCGATCTCTCCGACGCCCGACTGACCGACGCCAAGCTCCTCGCCGCCACGCTCGTCCGCACCCGCCTCGTCCGCACCGATGCCCTCCGCGCCACCTTCGAGTTCGCCACCCTGCAGGATGCCGTCCTGGAGAGTGCCTCGCTCGTTCGCGCCGATTTCAGCCACGCCACGGTGGTCGGCTGCAATCTCTCCGGGGCCGACCTCTCGGCCGCGACCATGAGCCACTCCATCTGGCGCCAGTGCAACCTGTCCCACGCGACGCTCGCGATGGCCGTACTCGACGGGACCACCTTGGTCGAGTCCGACCTCAGCCACGCCGAGCTGTCTCGGGCATTCCTGGCGGGGGTGCAGCTGGCCGGGGCCGATCTCGCCGGCGCCACCTTCGGACGCACGGTGTTGGCGGCCTGCGAGGATCTCTCCCGGGCACGCGGACTCGATGCGGTCGTGCACCACGGTCACTCGTGCCTGGATCTGATGACCTTGCGGGCAGGGCTGGAGACACTGCCGGAACGCTTCCTCCAAGGCGCCGGCGTGGAGCGCGAGGAACTCGAGGCGCTCCGCGCCGCCCTGGCCCCGACCCATTAGCGCGGGCTCCACGAGGCCGAAGGCCTCAGCGCGCAGAAGGCCTACATTCGTCGCCCGACGCCGCAGCCGATGCGTCCGCGCGGCGCGCGTGCCAGGGCGATCGTCCAGCGGCCGCCCGCGGCCAGCTCGGTCTGCCAGCGACCCTCCAGCCGGCTGGCCGCCGCGCAGGCCTCGTTCGTGCCGAGCCGCGGCAGCCCCCGGTGGAAGGCGGGCAGCGCATCCGCACTGAGCCGGGCCGCGTAGGCCACGTCCAGCGGCCGCCCCCGCGCCGCCCGGGCGAGGTTGACCTCGGCGATCACGGCATCGGGATTCACCAGGTTGAGCGCGGCGAGAACCAGCCACCCCGCAGCGAGCGCGCCCATGCCGAACCGCTCGCGCCGCCCTCGCAGGACCGTCGCCGCGAACCAGCCGAAGACCAGAACCAGCCATCCCATGAACGCGGTCGTGTAGAAGCGCTGCTCGGTCAGCCCGAATTGGGTCGTGTAGAGCCACATCCGGAGGAGCGCTGACGCGAGCATGATATCGAGCAGGAGGAGCATGACTCCGGCGAGCTGCCGGAACCGGCGCACCCGACGCGGGTCGGAGCGATCCAGCCAGCGGTCCGCCGCCAGGAGCAGCGGCAGGGAGAGCGCCGCCACGGTCACGAGCTCGAAGAACCCGCGCCGCGCGTACTCGGCGTAGCTCATGCCCGTGAGCTCGCGCACGAGGTCGTTCCCGCCGAACAGGTAGCGGAACTGCACCACCACGAACGCGGCGAAGAGCAGGTCCACCACCACCAGCACCGTCCCGACCTCGGCCAGGCCGAGGGAGCCGCTCCTGGCCGCTCTCGGCGGGACGGTCAGGCCGTGCCGGCCGAGCAACCGGAGCAGTCCGGCCGCGAGCCAGGTCCAGAGCAGCACCGTCACCCCGTGCGAGAACAGTGGCGCCAGACTGATATCGAAGGCGCGGCTCATCAACTGTTCGAAGGCCGGGTCTGCCTCCATGAGCAGCCCGCCGAAGACCGCCGCCACCGGGACCGCCGCGGCCATGCCGAGGGCGGTGCCGCCGACCTGGCGCGCCCGGCCGTCCATGGGGACGGTCGCCCAGTCGATGTCGCTCAGGACGAGAGCCGGCGCACCGGCGGCCGCCCCGCCGACGAGCTGGCCCGCGCCGACCGCGAAGTCGGCCAGCCCGGCACGCCGCCGGCCTACGGCACGCAGGCGGGGAGACGCCAGCGCGGCGACGCTGGCGACGCCGGCCAGGTTGAGCGCGAACAGCGTCGCCGAGTCGCGCCAGAGGAGCGCCAGCCCCAGGAGCACGAGCGGCGCCGCCAGGGGAGCCAGCGAGCCCGGCAACGCAATCGCACCGACCTGGGCCAGGGCGACCACCGTAAGCAGGAGGGCGTCGAGGCCCAGCACGATGTCGAGCCGGCCGGGGACGAACCGGAGCAGCGCGTCGGCCACGAGGCCGAGCGCGAGCGCGGCGCCGAGGAGAATGAGCCCCTGGCGGGTGCGCGGCGGCATGATCACCCCGCCGCCGCGTCGGGGAGCCCGCCGAACCGCCGCTCGCGCGCGGCGAACTCGCGCACCGCGTCCTGCAGCGCCGCGGGGCCGAACTCGGGCCACATCAGCGGCGAGAACAGCAGCTCGGCGTACGCCGCCTCCCAGAGCAGGAAGTCGCTCAGCCGCCGCTCGCCGCCGGTCCGGATCAGCAGATCGACCTCGGGCACCGGGCTGCCGTGGTCGACGATGGCGAGCAGCCGTCCGAACGATTCCCTCGACGGCACCGTATCGGGCTGGACGCACTGCACCGCCCGGAGCACCGCGTCGCGGGAGGAATAGTCGAGGGCGATGCGGAGCAGCAGCCGGGTGCCGTGCGCGGTCTCGCGGTGCGCGTCCTCGATGGCGCGACGCAACGCGGCCCCGAGCCGGTCACGCCGGCCGATGATCTCCACTCGGACGCCGTTGGCCACGCAGCGTGCGGTCTCGTCGCGCAGGTAGTCGCGGAACAGGCGCATGAGCCAGCCGACCTCGGTCCGCGGCCGGCGCCAGTTGTCGGCCGAGAAGGCGAACAGCGTCAGCACCCCGATCCCGCAGTCGGGGGCCGCTTCGACCACCCGCCGAACCATCGCCGCGCCGGCCCGGTGCCCGGCGGCCCGGGAGCGTCCCTGCCCCGTGGCCCACCGGCCGTTGCCGTCCATGATGATGCCGACGTGGAGCCCGGAGGGCGGGACGGGATGCGAAGTGCTTTGCTGCATAAAGTTCCTCCCCAAAAAAAAGAGCCGCTCAGCGCTCGCGGGTCGCGCGGATCAAGGCTTCCATGTGCGACAGGTAGCGCTCGAGCGCGCGCCGCCCGGCGTCGCTCAGGCGATAGTCGGTGCGGGGCACCCGCCCCTCGAAGGTCTTGGTGCAATCGACGTAGCCGGCTTCCTCGAGCTTGCGGGCGTGCACGCTGAGGTTGCCGTCGGTCGTCTCCAGCAGCCGCTTCAGCTCGTTGAAGCTGAGCGACTCGTTCACGGCGAGCGCGCTCACGATCGCGAGGCGCATCCGCTCGTGGATCAGCCGGTCGAGCTCGAGTGGGCCGGCCGCGGCCCCGCCCCGCACCCCGTGGAGCGGCACGGCAGGCTTGGGTCGGTGCCCACCCTTGGGAGCCAGATTGGATTCAGCCACCGTACCTCCTGGCGATGATCAGGCCGAATGCGATGTGCAGCACGCCGAAGCCGGCGGCCATGAGCGCGTTGCCCCAGGCCGCCGGACCGAACAGGGCGATGGCGCCAAGCCCCATGAAGCAGAGGCCCATGAGCGGCACCACCCGCACCGAGAAGGCGCCTCCGGTGACGACGCCGGTTCCGTACAGGAGCAGCCACGTGCCGGGCAGCGCCTGATACAGCCCCGCCCGCACCAACACGCCGGTGAGCAGGGCGCCGACGAGGAGCGGCGGCACGTAGCTCAGGACGAAGCGGCGCCCCGAGTACGAAAAGACCGGGGTGCCCGCCCGCCGCGCCTTGACCGACATCGCCCACCCACCGAGGGTCAGCGCCAGCACGGCGGTGCCGAGCCAGGTGCCGAGCCACTCCGAGGGGGTGAGCCGGGTTTCCGCCACCAGTGCCGCCGCCAGCGCCAGGATGCCCATCCCCACCCCGCCCCAGCCCGGCACGGCCGTGAACGCGGTGGCGCGCTCCATCGTCTGGCGGATGAAGCGGAGGTTGTCCATGGCCCGGACGTGGAGCGCCGGATCCTCGGGCGGAGGGCTGGGCAGGCGGTGGCGCGAGGCCATGGTCCTCCAGGAGCGAGGTGGTCGGTTCCATCAAGTACTTTACATGATAAAGTGCTAGCTCGGCCGCGTCAACTCCTCCCCCCTCAGGCCGACTTCACCACCACGGCCGTGCCGTAGCAGAGCACCTCCGTCACGCCCTGCATCAGCTCGGTCGCGTCGTAGCGGACGCCGATGATGGCGTTTCGCCCCCTCCGCCTCCGCGTGGCTCACCATCATCTCGAACGCCTCCTCGCGGGTCTTCTCGCACAGCTCGGTGAAGAGCGAGATGTTGCCGCACGACCCCGAGACTCTGCACGATGCGGTAGCCGTCGAGCACGAACGCGGTGGTCGTGAGCGCGTGATCCACTCAGGCGGCCCGCAGGTCGGAGGTGCACTCGGGGCACCGGGTGGCGCCGACCGGGATCGGCATGCGGCAAAATGGACAGTCCTTCGTGTTCGGCGCCGCTTCGGCCTCAGGCGGCTTCATCCGGTTGGCGGCGCGCACGATCATGAATACCGCAAACGCGGTGATGAGGAACAGCAGCACGCTGTTGAGGAACAGTCCCAGATTGACGGTGACGGCGCCCGCTCCCTTGGCGTCCGCGAGGGTCGCATAGGGTGCCGCGGCCTTGCTCCCTTCCTTCAGCACCAGGAACAGATTCGAAAAATCGACGTTGCCGAGCACCAGGCCGATCGGCGGCATGATCAGGTCTTCCACGAGCGACTTCACGATCGCGCCGAACGCGGCGCCGATGATGATGCCGACCGCCAGGTCGAGCACGTTGCCGCGCATCGCGAATGCCTTGAATTCCTTGAGCATGCGACCGCCTTGGAGAGTGGTGAGATGGGAGCCCGCCCTCCAGCATACTCCGGAGGTCGGGTCGTTCGGAAGCGACGTTCGCCGGGCTCCTCCTACCCGATGAGCCGGAAGAACGCGCCGAACGCCCGCCTGGCCGCCGGCGTGAGCTTGGCCCGGCGCCAGGCGTCCGCCGCCTTGCGGAACACCTCGCCCTGCGTGGGATACGGGTGAATCGTGGACCCGATCCTGCCCAACCCGACGCCCGCCGTGATCGCCAGCGCGATCTCGCCGATCATCTCGCCGGCGTGCTCGGCCACCAGGGTCGCCCCGAGGATCCGGTCGCCGCCTGCCTTGAGGTGCACGCGCAGGAAGCCCTCCTCCTGCCCGTCGAGGACCGCCCGGTCCACGTCCTGGAGCGGCACCGTGAGGGTCTGTATTCTCGCACCCGCCGCGATGGCGTCGGCCGCGGACAGCCCCACGTGGGCCACCTCGGGCGTGGTGTAGGTGACCCAGGGCATGACCAGGCGGCTGGCCTTCCCGCCGCCGATGCCGAAGAACAGCGCGTTCGCCACCACCAGTCGGGCCGTCGCGTCGGCGGCGTGGGTGAACTGGTAGTCGGAGCAGATGTCGCCCACGGCGAAGATGCGTGGGTTGCTGGTGCGGAGCCGATCGTCGACCGTGACGCCCTGGCGATCGTACGCCACCCCCGCCGCCTCCAGGCCGAGACCCTCGACATTGGGGGCTCGTCCGGTGGCGACGAGCAGCTGGTCGCCGGCGACCTCCTGTAGGCGGCCGGCGACTTCGACGTGGACCACGCGCTCCCGGCCGCGCAGCTCCCCCCGGGCGACGGTGGCCTGGTAGAGCAGCCGCACGCCGAGCGCTTCCAGCGCGCGCGCGACGATTCCGGCCGCGTCGGCGTCGTCCCGCGGCAGCACGCGGTCGCCCTGGTCGATCAACGTCACCGTCGAGCCGAATCGCGCGAACGCCTGTGCCAGCTCGCAGCCGATCGGCCCGGCGCCGATCACCGTGAGCCGGCGGGGCAGCTCGGTCAGGCTGAACACCGTCTCGTTCGTGAGGTAGCCGGTCTCCTCGAGCCGGGGGATCGCCGGGGCCGCGGCCCGCGCCCCGGTCGCGATCACCGCGCGGCGGAATCGGAGCGCGCGGCCGCCGACCAGCAGGGTGTCGCGCGCGGTGAAGCGCCCCTCGCCCAGGAAGACGTCGACGCCCAGGTCGCGAAAGCGCGGCGCACTGTCGACGCGGCTGAGCCCGGCGCGCAGGCGGCGCATGCGCGCCATCACCGCGGCGAAGTCGCCCGCGCCGCTCACGGCCGGCCCGCCGAAATGCCGGCTCGATTCGGCCGCGGACTGCCAGGAGCGGGCCGCGCTGATCATGCCTTTCGATGGCACGCACCCAACGTTGAGGCAGTCCCCGCCCATGAGGTGCCGCTCGACCAGCGCGACGCGCGCCCCGAGCCCCGCGGCGATCGACGCGGTCACGAGCCCCGCCGTTCCGGCGCCGATCACGACGAGATGATAGCGCTCCCGCGGCTCGGGATTGACCCAGCCGGCAGGATGCACGTTGGCGACGAGCTGCTGGTTGTACTCGTCGTAGGGTTCGACGCGCACACCTCCGCCGGAGCCCGGCGCCGGCGGCGCGCGGTCAGTCGGAGCCGTGGTCGCCATCGGTCGCCTGCTGGAGTGCCCGACGTGCCGTGCGGGTCACGAGCGTCGTCACGACCACGGTCGCCACCAACCCCAGCGCCAGCACGCCGTAGTACGCCGGGCCGCGGCGCATTACCGCTCCGCCGGCGAGGCGGGCTACGTCGCCCGCCACCTTGCCGTAGTAGACGTACAGCAGCGTGCCGGGCAGCATGCCGACGGACGCCACCAGGTAGTCCACGAACCGCACCCGAGTGAGACCGAGCGCGTAGTTGAGGAGGTTGAACGGAAACACCGGCGACAGGCGGAGCAGGAGGACGATCTTCCGCCCTTCCGTCCCGATGGCGCGGTCGATCGCAGCGAAGCGCTCGTTCCCCGCGAGCCGGCGCTCGACGAACCCTCGCGCGAGATAGCGCGAGACCAGGAACGCCGCCGAAGCGCCGAGCGTGGCGGCGATCAGCACGAGCGCGGTTCCCTTCCCCAGCCCGAAGATGGCGCCCGCCGCCAGCGTGAGGAGCGAGCCCGGCACGAATGCCACGGCCGCGAGCGCATATCCGGCGATGAAGGCCACCGGGCCCCAGACGCCGAGCCCGTCGACCCAGGTAGCGAAGGCGGGGATCAGGGCGCCGAGCTTGCGGCCGGTGAGCAGGAGGAGACCGACCGCGGCCAGGGCCAGCAGCACGCGAGCCACGGGAAACCGGCGGCCGGGCGCCCCGGCAGGGGTAGGCGGAGAATGCATGACCTGCGTCGACATGGTGACGGGCGCGGCTCCCGGGGCGAACCGGACCTAGGGGGAGGGCCGGGAGACCGGAGACCCGGCCGCGCTCCACTCGGCGAACCCGCCGCCGTACAGGCGC
Organism: uncultured Gemmatimonadales bacterium; assembly: GCA_963840215.1. Lineage (GTDB taxonomy): Bacteria > Gemmatimonadota > Gemmatimonadetes > Gemmatimonadales > GWC2-71-9 > CAVVWJ01. Next base: position 556,045 of record CAWIYG010000001.1, read on the forward strand.
ACGTCGCCCACGCCCCGCGCCTGCAGCAGCGAGGCAGCGATCGCCGCCCGCCCGCCGGCCTGGCAGTGCACCACGAGCGGCCGACCGCGCGGCACGTCGGCCGCACGGAACGAAAGCTCGCCGAGCGGAATGTTCACCGCGTCCGGCAGGTGTCCCGCCGCGAACTCGGCCGCCGTCCGCACGTCGAGCACGCCGACCTGTCGGCCCGCGACGGCCGCCGCGAGCGCCGCGTGGTCGATGGCCGTGATCGTCTGCAGCGGGCCCTGCTCCGCGCTCCAGGCCTCGAGCAGCTCCGGCCCGGCCACGCCGCCGACCCGGTCGAGCCCGATGCCGGCCAGCCCGCGCAGCAGGTCGTCGGTCGCGGATCCGGTTCGGTCGTCGACGATGAGGTAGAGCTCGCGATCGTAGGGCACCAGCCATCCGGCCCACGTCGTGAAGGCGCGGTTGGCCGGGACGTTGATCGTGCCGGGAACGGCGCGCTCCACGAACTCGCGCACCGGACGGGCGTCCACCACGACGGCGCCGGCCGCGAGCGCGCGGGCGACGCCGGCCGCATCGACCCGCGGCGGCCGCGCGAGACCGCCGAGGACCCGCGGGCCGTCCCGGTTGATCCGCTTCATCTGGGCGAAATAGGGCGGCGGCTCGGGCTGCCCGGCCAGCACCGCCCGCACGAACGCCTCCTCGTCCTCCACCCCGAGCGCCCAGTTGAACCGCCGTTCGTAGCCCAGTGTCGACTGCGGCACCGCGCCCAGCGCCTTGCCGCAGGCCGAGCCGGCGCCGTGGCCGGGCCAGACCTGGAGCCATTCCGGCAGGGCGTCGAGCCGCCGGAGCGAACGGAAGAGCTGGCGGGCCGAGGCCTCCGCCGTGCCCGCCTGGCGGGCGGCGCGCTCCAGCAGGTCCGGGCGGCCGACGTCGCCCACGAAAAGGAAGTCGCCGGTGAGCGCGCCCATGGGCTCGGTCGCGCTCGCGGTGTCGGTGACGACGAACATGAGGTGCTCGGGCGTGTGGCCGGGCGTGTGCACCACGTCGACCGACAGCCGGCCGACGCCCACCCGGGCCCCGTCGCAGAGAATCTCGGCGCCCGCCTCGGCGGCGTAGCGATAGCGCCACGCCTCGCCCCCTTCGCCCGAGAGCAGCAGCCGCGCGCCCGTGCGCTCCGCCAGCTCGCGGGCGCCGGAGACGAAATCGGCGTGAATGTGGGTCTCGGTTACGTGGGTGACGCGGAGGCCCTCCGTGTCCGCGGCGCGGAGATAGGGCTCGACGTGACGATTGGGATCCACGACCAGCGCCTCACCGGTGGCCTGACACCCGAGGAGGTAGCTCGCCTGCGCGAGCTGGTCGTCGTAGAAACGGCGGAAGAACATGGCGTCCTAGGGCTCGGAGTTGGCCATCAGCGGCCCCAACGGGAGCCGGAGCGTCGCGCGCGCACCTCGGGCATCCGGGCGGGGCGCGAGCGTGAGCGCGCCGCCGTGGCCCTCCGCGATCTGCCGGCTCAGCACGAGGCCGATGCCGGTGCCCGCGGCCTTCGTGGTGAAGAACGGCACGAACAGATTGCCCGGATCGGGCAGCCCCGGGCCCTCATCGTCGACGGTCACCTCGACGACCCCGTGACGGGCCTGCCAGCCCACGCGCACGCCGCCGCCCGTCTCGAGCGCGGCATCGGCGGCATTGCGGACGAGGTTGATCAGCAGCTGGTCGAGCTGATCGCCGTCGGCGGTCAGCACCAGGCCCGGGCCCTCCTCCACAACCACCGTCAAGCGCGGCTCGAGCGCCGCGACCCGTCGCACCCACTCGCCCACCTGCACCGACTGGAGCTGCGGCTGCGGCAGCCGGGCGAGCCGCGCGTACGCGCCCATGAACCGGGCGAGCGATTCGGACCGAGCCTCGATCACGAGCAGCCCCGACCGCAGATCCTGCTCCCAGTCGGGCGGCCGAGTCGGCCGCTCGGCGTGGGACCGGAGACTGCCGGCGATCGACTTGATCGGCGCGAGCGAGTTGTTGATCTCGTGGCCCAGCACCCGCACGATCCGCTGCCACGCCGAGCGCTCCTCGGCGCGGAGGACGCGGCTCAGGTCGGAGAGCACCAGCAGCCGGTGGGGCAGGCCGTCCTGGCGGAAAATACTCCCGCGCAGTTCCCATCGCCCAGTCCCGCCGGGAAATGCCGCCTCGATGGTGCGGGGCGTCTCGCCCTCGAGACAGGCCGAGAGGCCCAGCGCGCCGGCATCGAGGCCGAGCAGCCGGTCCGCCGGCTGCCCGAGCAGCCGCTCGCCGCCGCGGTTGACGAGCCGGAGGCGCTGGTTCCCGTCGAACGCGAAGATGGCGACGTCGATCTCGTCCATGACACGTCGCAGCAGCGCGGTGGCCTCGAGAGCGCCCCGGCGCTGGGATCGGAGGGTGTCGCTGAGCGTGTTGATCTCGAGCAAGGCGAGGCTCAGGCCGTCGTCGGCGCGCGCGCCCCGCGCGCGGATCGAGTAGTCGCCCTCGCGGAGCGCGGCGAGCAGGTTGGCGATCGTCTGCAGCGGCCGCAGCACTCGCTCGCGCACGAGCGCCGCGCCGATGAGCCAGGCACCGATGACGACGAGCGAGAGCGTGACCTGGGTGCGGAGCGCGTGCTCGCCGGTCCAGAGCAGCCAGCTCGCAAGCAGCACGGCCGGCAACCCGGCGAGCAGCGCCGCGACGAAGACCCGCGACTCGTGACCGGCGGGCCGACGCCGCCGGTCAGAGGCCATGATGCTGCAGCCGGCGGTAGAGCGCGCTCCGGCTCAGCCCCAGGGCCTTGGCCGCCTGGCTGACGTTGCCGCCGTGGCGCTCGAGCGCCTTGCGGATGAGGACGCGCTCGACCTCCTCGAGCGGCAGGTCCTCGAGCCGCGCCGTGCCGGCGCCGCCGCGCAAGCCGAGATCGGGCGCCCGGATCCGCGCGCCCTGCGCCAGCAGCACGGCCCGCTCGATCGTGTGATCGAGCTCCCGCACGTTGCCGGGCCACGCATGCGCCGCGAGCGCGGCGACGGCCTCCGGCTCGAACCCGGTGAGCGCCTTCCGGTAGCGGCCGGCGTGGCGGGCGAGAAAGTGGGCCGCGAGGGGGCCGATGTCGTCTTGCCGCTCGCGCAGCGGCGGCAGGTGGATCTCGATGGTGTTGAGCCGGAAGAGCAGATCCTCCCGGAAGCGCCCGCCCGCGACCTCAGCCGGGATGTCGGCATTGGTGGCCGAAAGGATCCGGACGTCGATCCGCCGGGACCGCGACGCGCCGACCCGCTCGACCTCGCCGCTCTCGAGCACGCGGAGCAGCTTGGCCTGCTGCCGGGGCTCAAGCGTGCCGATCTCGTCCAGCAGCAGGGTCCCCCCTTCCGCCAGCTCGAAGCGTCCGATTCGGTCCGCCCGGGCGTCGGTGAAGGCGCCCTTCACGTGACCGAACATCTCGCTTTCGAAGAGCCCCTCGGACAGCCCGCCCAGATTGACCGCCACGAGCGGGCGGGCCGCCCGCGGGGAGCTCGCATGGATCCACTGCGACACGACTTCCTTGCCGGTCCCGTGCTCGCCGCGAATGAGGACGTTGGCGTCAGACGGCGCCACCTGCTCGATGAGCCGCAGCACCGGCCGCATGGCCGCCGACTCCGCGATCAGCGGCGGCCGGCCGTCGCGCCGGAGCAGCTGATTCTCGCCCTCGAGCCGGCGGGTCCGCCGGAGCGCCCGCCCGAGCTCGACCTGGGTCCGAAGGGTGGCGAGGAGCCGGGCGTTGTCCCACGGCTTTTCGATGAAGTCGCGGGCGCCACGCCGCATCGCCTCGACGGCCTTGTCCACGCTGCCCCAGGCGGTCATCACCACCGCGGGCAGCGTGGCGTCGAGGGCCTGGAGCTCGGAGACCAGCTCCAGGCCCTCGCGGCCGGTCGTGGTGTCGCGGGCATAGTTGAGGTCCAGCAGGACGGCGTCGAAGTCGGCGCGCTGCACCGCGGCGAGCACCGCGGCCGGCGAGCCGGCGGTCTCGATGGCGTAGCCTTCGCCCTTGAGCAGCAGCCGCAGCGCCTCGCGGACGTCCGGCTGGTCGTCCGCGACGAGGATGCTGGGGGACGGCGGGGAGTTCGACAACGAGACCTTGGCGGTGGAATCGGGGGGAATCTAACCCACAACGGACGGCATCACGTCGGGCCACCGGCGTGAAACGGCCACCAGGCGCTACGTGCCTTCGCGCCCTCGCGCGCTCCCGGCCACTTCCGGCTCGACCACCCACCCGTCCCGCAGCTGGATCGTCCGGTGCCCGTACGACGCGTTCCGCTCGGAGTGCGTCACCTGTACGATCGTCGTCCCCTGGCGGTTGAGCCGGGTGAAGAGGTCCATGATCTCCTCGCCCTGCGCGCTGTGCAGGTTGCCGGTCGGCTCGTCGGCCAGCAGCAGCTTCGGCTGGGCGATCACCGCTCGCGCCACGCCCACCAACTGCTGCTGGCCGCCCGAGAGCTGGCTGGGGTAGAGATCCTTTTTGCCCACCATCTGGAACCGATCGAGCGTCTCGGCCACGATGGAGGCGCGCTCCTTGGGCTTCACGTCCCGGTAGGAAAGCGGGATCTCGAGGTTCTCATACACCGTCAGGTCGTCGAGCAGGTGGTATTTCTGGAACACGAACCCGATGTAGCGCTTGTTGAGCTCCACGCGCTTCTTGGGCGAGAGGGCATGCACGGGCTCGCCGAGGAAATGGTACTCACCGGTCCAGGCGTGGTCGAGCATGCCGAGAATGCCGAGCAGGGTGGACTTCCCCGCCCCGGATGGGCCCATGATGGTGACGAACTCGCCCTCGCGGATCGTGAGGTCGATCCGGCGGAGGACGTAAGTCGTGGTCGGTCCGGCCTGGTAGGCGCGGTCGAGGTTCGCGAGTCGGATCACGGCGTCTCCCTGAGAGGGCGGTCTGGCGGTAGGGCGTCCATCACTCGCTCCGGAGGGTGATCGCCGGATCGACCGAGGTCGCGCGACGCGCCGGTAAATAACAGGCGGCGAGCGCCACCACCATGAGGACGGCGGCAATTCCGCCGAGCGTCAGCGGATCGTACGGGCTCACCTGGTAGAGCAGCCCGCCCAGAAACCGGGTCAGCAGCAGCGAGCAGGCGAGGCCGACGGCGATGCTCGGGGCGACGAGGCCCATGCCCCGCGCGATGACGCCGCGGCGGGTCTGCGCCGGATCCTCGCCCAGCGCGAGCCGGATGCCGAACTCGCGCGTCCGCTGGGTCACGGTGTAGGCGATGACACCGAAGATCCCGACCGCGGCCAGCAGCAGCGCGATGCCGCCGAGCGCCGCCATCAGGAGGAAGCTGAACCGCGCCTGCGCCAGCCCTTCGGATACGTAGGCCGTCATGGGCACCGCCCGCGTCACCGCCAGATCCTTGTCCATCTCGTGCACCACTCCCGTCACCGCCCCGAGCAGGCTCGCCGGGGCGACGTCGGTCTCGACCGCCACGTCCATCCCGAGCGGCGTCTGCTGGGCCATCGGGTAGAAGATGAGCGGCCGCACCGCCCGGGTGAGATCATGGGTGCGCGCGTGCTCCACGACCCCGACCACCTCGGCCATGTTGTTGGGCTGCCCGGTGGGCCCCAGCTGCAGCTGCTTTCCCACCGCGCTCTGGCCGGGCCAGGCCTGGCGGGCCAGCGTCTCGTCGATGATGATCACCGGCGGCTTGTCCGCTCCGTCGTCCCAGGTGAACGGACGGCCGGCCAGGAGCCGGATGTTCATGGCGGCGAAGAAGTCCGGTGCGACCGGCCGGCCGTCGGCGGTCACGCTCTCCCAATTCCGCGCGGTTGCTTCGTCGAACGCGTAGGGCGAGAGCGACCCGCTCCCGGTGAGCGGCAGCTTGGAGACGGCGCCGACACGGCGGGCGCCGGGCAGGTCGCCCAGCCGCCGCTCGAGCTCCATCAGGAAGGTCCGGCGCGCGACGGGCGTCGGATAGCGTGCGGCTGGCAGCGCGAGCTGGAAGGTGAGCACATCGGACGCGTCGAAGCCGGGCCGCACCTGCTGCAGGGCGACGAAGCTCCGCATCAGCAGCCCCGCGCCGACCAGCAGCACCACGGACAGCGCCACCTCGCCGACGATGAGCAGATGCCGGACCCGCTGCCGCGCCGTGCTGGTGCCCGATCGTCCGCCCGCCTGCAGCGTGCGGTGCGGCTCGTTTCGCGCCGCCTGGAGCGCGGGAGCGAGCCCGAACGTCAGCGTCGTCACCAGGCAGGTGAGCGCCGTGAAGGCCAGGACCCGTCCGTCGACGTCGATCTCGCCCAGGCGCGGCAGGTTCGAGGGATGCAGCACGCGCAGCAGTCCGAGGGCCAGCGTCGTCACCATGAGGCCCAGCGCCCCGCCGGCGGCGGCCAGCAGCGCGCTCTCCGCCAGCAGTTGCCGCGCGACGGCCCAGCGGCTGGCACCGAGTGCCGTCCGGAGCGCGAATTCGCCTTCCCGAACCGTCGCCCGCACGAGCAGCAGGTGCGCGACGTTGGCGCACGCGATCACCAGCACCAGGGCCACGGCGCCGAGCAGAACGAGCAGGGTCGGCCGCGCATGCTTCACCACGTCCGCCTGCAGCGGTACCGCGCGGATCCTGACGTTGGTGCCGGCGTGCTCGGGAAACTCCTTCCGGAACTGGAGCGCGATCCCGTCCATCTCCGCCTGCGCCTGCGCGAACGTCGCGTCGGGGCGCAGTCGGCCGAAGACCGTGAAGAACGTGTAGTTCCGCGGCGGCGCCTGGCCGTAGTCGAACTGCAGCGGTGCCCAGATCTCGGCGTCGGTGACCAGGAACGCTTCGGCCGGCAGCGCCAGTCGGAAATCCGACGGCAGGATCCCCACGACGGTGTAGGCGACGCCATCGAGCTGGATCGCCTGCCCCACGACCTTCGGGTCGGCGCCGTAGCGGCGGCGCCAGAGCCGGTCGCTGAGCATCACGACGTGCGGGCCGTTGGGCACCTCTTCGGTGCCCAGGAAGTTGCGGCCGTAGGCGGGCGTGACGCCGAAGAGCGGGAAGAAGTTCGCGGTGACCGTGGAGATATCCACCCGCTCGGGCTCGCCGATGCCGGTGAGGTTGCCGCGCAGTCCCGCGACGCCGCCCCACGACGCCGCAGCGAAGGTCTCGAAAGTCCGGCTGCGCTGCTGGTAGTCTCGGAAGTCCAGCGGCGAGACCGCCGGCAGCGACTGGGCCCCGTCGCCGAAATCGTTCCAGATGTTCGCGATCCGGTCGGCGTGCGCGTAGGGCAGCGGGCGAAGCAGCACGCCGTTCACCACGGTGAAGATGGTCGTGGTGGCCCCGATGCCGAGGCCCAGCGTGAGCACGGCGGCGAGGGTGAAGCCGGGCGTCCGGCGCAGCGACCGAACGGCGATGCGGAGATCCTGCAGCAAGGCGAGCATCAGTCGCTCCGGAGGGCGTGAGCGGGGTCGGTGCGGACGGCCCGGAGCGCCGGCAGCAGCGTGGCCCCCGCGGCCGCGAGAACGAGCACGAGCGCGGTCCCGACGAAGGTGAGGGGATCGGTGGGCCGCACCTGGAACAGGAGGCTGGCGAGCAGGCGGGTGACGGCAAGCGCTCCGAGCGTGCCGGCCGCGATGCCCGCGCCCACCAGCCAGGCTGACTGGGAAACGACGAGCCCGAGGATCTGGCCGGGGAGCGCGCCGAGCGCCATGCGGACGCCGATCTCGCGCTCGCGCTGCGCCACCAGGTGGGCCATCACGCCGTAGATGCCGACCGAGCCGAGCACGAGGGCCACGAGCGCGAACCCGCTCACCAGCAGCATGACCAGCCGCCGCTCGGCGGCCCAGCTTCCCATCGCGCTCTCCATGGTCTGGACACTGCTGAGCGGCACGTCCGGATCGAGCGCCGACACCGCCGCGCCGAGCGCCGTGGCCAGCGCCGCCGGGTCACCCTGGGTGCGGAGCACCACGTGCATCGCGAGCGGTGTGTTGCCGGTGCCAGCGGGGAACTGCGCATAGGGGAGAAACATCTCGGGCCGCGGCGACGCCGTGAGCCCGCGGTGCCGCACGTCGCCCACGACGCCCACTACCGTACGCCAGACCGAGTCCGTGCCACCTCCGCCCAGCAGCACCCGGCGTCCCAGCGCGTCCCCGGCCGGCCACACCTGCCGAGCCAGCGTGCGGTTGACGATGATCGCGCCCGGTGCGCCCAGCCGGTCGGCCGCGGCGAAGTCGCGTCCCTGCTGCACCGGAATGCCCATGGTGGCGAAGTAGCCGGGGCTCACGACCTGCCAGTCGGCCGGGTGATAGTCGGTCGGCAGCGGGGGCGAGGATGCCTGGCCTTCCAGCACGAAGGACCAGTCGCCGATCTCGAGCTTGCCCGTCATCGGCAGTGCCCGTGCCGTTGCCGCCGCGCGGACACCGGGCATCGCCTGCAGCCGCTCCAGCAGGGTCTCGTAGAACCGGCGCTTGACGTCGTTGGCGCCGTAGCGGACCGGCGAGAGCTCCACCCGTGCCGTGAGCAGGCGCGCGGGGACGAAGCCCGGATCCACCTGCCGGAGCCGGATAAAACTCTGCACCAGCAGGCCCGCGCCGGTGACCAGCACCAGCGCCACCGCCACCTGGCCCATCACGAGCGCCTGCCGCACGCGCTGCCGGCGCCGGCCCGAAGTGCCCGCACGGCCGCCGTCGGTCAGCGCGCCAGTGAGGTCTCCGCGGAGCGCGTGCACCGCGGGCGCGAGGCCGAACAGGATCCCCGTGATCACGGTGACAGCCAGCGTGTAGCCCAGCACCCGCACGTCGATCCCCACCGTGTCGAGCCTCGGCACCGAGGCCGGGGCCGCGAGCAGCAGACCCTGCACGCCCCACACCGCCAGCAGCAGGCCCACCAGCCCGCCTGCCACCGCCAGCAAGAGGCTTTCGGTGAGCAGCTGGCGGACCAGCCGCGAGCGACCCGCGCCCAGGGCGGTGCGGAGCGCGATCTCCCGCTGCCGCGCTTCGGATCGGGCGAGCAGCAGGCCCGCCACGTTGGCGCAGGCCATGAGGAGCAGCAGTGCCACCGCGCCGAGCAGCACGAGCAGCGCCGGGCGCACGTCACCCACGACCTCCTGGCTCACCGCGGTCGCGCTGCCGTCGAACTCCGGCGTGTATTCCGTCGGATAGGCCGCGAGCATGCCGCGCATGAGCGTGGACGTCTCGGCGCTGGCCGCCTCCAGCGTCACGCCGTCGCGGAGCCGCCCGATCGCCTCGAGGAAATGCCACCCCCGTTCGCTCCGGTTGATCGCGGGATCGAGCTGCAGCGGCGCCCACATCTCCCGTGGCGCGCCGGCATAGTGGGAGGGCAGCTGAAAGCCCGGCGGCATGACGCCGACGACCGTAGTGGGAGCCTCGTCGAGCGTCAGCACGCGGCCGATCACACCCGGGTCGGCCCCGAAGCGCCGGCGCCAGAGCCCGTCGCTCAGCAGGACGGCCGCGGGCCCGCCGGGCGAATCCTCCTCGGCGGTGAACCCCCGCCCCAGCACCGGCGTCACTCCGAGCAGCCCGGGGGCGTTGGCCGTGAAGTAGCCGGCGCGGATACGCTCGGGCGCGCCACTTCCCGTCAGGTTGATGTTCCCGTCCGCGAAGGCGGCGACGCCGGCGAACGCGCGCGTCCGCTCCCGTAGATCATAAAGCTCCGGGACGCTGAGCTCGGCCTGCGGCTGCTGGCTCCGGTGGCCCCAGATCATCGCCAGCCGCTCGGGCTGGTCGTACGGCAGCGCCCGGAGGAGCACGCCGTTCACGACGCTGAAGATCGCGGTGTTGGCGCCGATGCCGAGCGCCAGCGTGAGCACGGCCACCAGCGTGAACCCGGGCCGCTGCCGCAGGCCCCGGAGGGCATACCGAAGGTCCTGCCCCAGGCCCGTCATTCGGACCTCAGCGACGACATCGGGTCCAGCCGCACGGCTCGACGCGCGGGCAGGTAGAGCGCGGCGAGCGCGACCGCGCCGAGCAGCAGGGCCACGGTGAGGTAGGTGAACGGGTCTCGCGCGCTCACGTCGTAGAGCTGGCTGGTGAGCACGCGGCTCAGTGCCCACGCGCCCGCGAGGCCGAGCACGAGGCCGATGCCGACCAGCCGCATGCCTTGCCCCACCACCAATCCGAGCACTTCGCCCGAGCCCGCGCCAAGCGCCATGCGGATGCCGATCTCGTGCCGGCGGTGGGTCGTGTTGTAGGCCATCACCCCGTAGATGCCGATGGCCGACAGGAGCAGCGCGAGACCGGCGAACAGCGTGAGCAGCAGCAGCGAGAAGCGGCGCTCGGCGCTGGCGTTGGCGATCACCTTCTCCATCGGCAGGATCCCGAAGACCGGCTGCTCGGGGTCCACCTGCCGGATCGCTCGCGTCACCGCGGGACCCAGGCCCGCCGGGTCACCTTCCGTGCGCACCAGGAACGCCATCTCCTGGTTGGGAAAGCGCTGGCTGGACAAAAACAGCTCCTCGCGCGGCGGCTGGTCCGGCGCCACCTGGCGCACATCGGCCGCCACCCCGACGATCGTCACCAGGGGCCCACCGGGACCGAAGACCCGGATCCGCCGATCGATGGGGTCGTCGTTGGGCCAATGCTTGGCGGCCATGGTCTGATTGATCACCGCCTCCACCGGCCCGGTCGAATCCACGACCGGTGAGAGCGTGCGCCCCCGCCGGATGGGAATCTGCATCGTCTGGAAGTACTCGGGCGTCACCTGCCGCACCTCGGCCACCGGCGGCGGCTGATCCGGCGGGATGGGTCGGCCTTCGACCTCGAAGCGCGTGTCGCCCCGGCCGCGGTAGGGCAGCCGGCTCACGAGCGCCACCTGACGGACGCCCGGCACCTGCGCCACGGCGGCCTGGGAGCGGTCGTAGAACGCCCGCCGCTGCGTGTCGGTGAAATAGCGGCCCTTGGACGGATCGTTCTGCACCGGCAGCCAGACCTGGAGTGCCAGCAGGTTCTCGGGGTTGAACCCTTCGTCGACCGAGATCAGCCGCTGGAAGCTCCGGAGAAGCAGGCCCGCTCCGGCCAGCAGCATCAGCGCCACGGCAACCTCCAACACCACCAGGGCGCCGCGCACGCGATTCCGCGGCGCGCCCGCGCTCGACCCTCGTCCCGCGTCCTTGAGCACGCTCTGCAAGTCCGGCCGCGAGGCCTGGAACGCGGGGATGATCCCGAAGCCGAGGCCGGTGAGGATCGTGAGAACGGCGGTGAAGCCGAGCACCGAGCGGTCGAGGCCGATGTCTCGCGCCCGCGGGAGATAGAGTCGCGCCAGCTCCCCCAGCGCGCTGGTGCCCCACGCCGCGATCAGCAGTCCCACCAGGCCGCCGACCGTCGCGAGCAGGACGCTCTCGGTCAGCAGCTGCTGGATCAGCCGGCGGCGGCTGCCGCCCATCGCGGTCCGGATCGCGATCTCGCGGTCCCGCGTGGTGGCGCGGGCGAGCAGGAGGTTCGCGACGTTCGCGCAGCCGATGAGCAGGACGAACCCGACGGCTCCGAGCAGGACGAACAGCGCCGGACGGACGTTGCCGACGACCCGCTCGGCGAGCGGCAGGCCCTCGGCCTGCCATCCGAGCACCGCCGGATAACTGTCGGGATGGCGCGTGGCGAGCCGTCCGGTCAGGGCGAGAAGCTGCGCCTGAAGCTGATCCACCGTCTCGCCCGGCTTGAGGCGCCCGATGAGATCGAAGACCCGGGCCCCCCGGACGTTCATGAACGTCGTATCGGGGCTGTCGAGCGCGATGGGCGCCCACAGCTCCATAGGCGACGCGCCGCTCTCCACCGGGTGGCGGAACCCGCGCGGCATGACGCCCACGATGGTGATCGGATCGTCGTCGAGCCGCACGGACTTCCCGATCACGCCACGCTCGCCGCCGAAGCGGCGCTGCCACAGGTCGTAGGAGATCAGCGCGACGTACCCGATCCGGCCGCCGTCGTCGGCCTTCGTGAAGTCGCGTCCCAGCGCCGGAGCCACGCCGAGGAGCGAGAAGTAGTTGTAGCTCACGACCGCGGCCTGGATTCGCTCCGGCTCGTCCGATCCGGTCAGATTGATGTTGATAGGCCAGACGGCCGCGAGATCCCGGATCGCGGGGACCTCGCGCAGGAGATCCTGGTACTCCGGCTGGGACATCTGCACGTCCCGGCGGCCCCGGCCGAGCAGCCGGGCGCGCAGCGACACCAGCTGGTCCGGCTCCGAGTAGGCCAGCGGCCGCAGCAGCACCGCGTTGATCACGCTGAAGATCGCGGTGTTGGCGCCGATGCCGAGTGCCAGAGTGAGCACGGCGATCGCCGTGAAGGCCGGGCTCCGCATGAGGCCCCGGAGCGCGAAGCGCAGGTCCCGCCAGAGCGCGTCCATCATGCCACCTCCCGATTCCGGCGGGCGGCCGGCACGAGGCGCCCGTCGAACAGGTAGACCGAACGCTGGGCCTCGCGCAGATAGCGCGGGTCATGGGTGACGACGACGAGCGTGGCGCCGCCCGCGTGGAGCTCACCGAGGAGCTCCATCACCGCGGAGCCGCTGGCCGAATCGAGGTTTCCGGTGGGCTCGTCGGCCAGGATCACGAGCGGCTTCCCCGCCACCGCCCGCGCCACGGCCACCCGCTGCTGCTGCCCGCCCGAGAGCTGCGACGGGTAGTGGTGCAGCCGGTGGAGCAGGTCCACCCGCTCCAGGGCCTTGAAGGCGGCGGCGCGCCGCTCGGCCGGGGCGAGCCCGCGATAGCGGAGCGGAAGCTCGACATTCTGGTACACCGTCAGGTCGCCGATGAGATTGAACGCCTGGAAGACGAAGCCGATGGCCCGGGCCCGGACTCGCGCGCGCTGCGCCGGATTGAGCGTGGAGACCGGCTCGCCCGCCAGCACGTAGCTGCCCTCGCTCGGCGAGTCGAGCAGGCCCAGGATCGACAGCAGCGAGGTCTTGCCGCAGCCGGACGGCCCGCACACCGCGACGTACTCGCCCGCCCGGATCTCGAGGTCCACGCGCGAGAGCGCATGGGTCTCGACCTCCTCGGCGTGGAAGATCTTGGTGATCCCCTGCAGCCGGATCAGCGGGTCGATGGCGAGCGACATCGCCTAGTCCGCCCGGAGTGCGATTGCGGGGTCGACCCGCGCCGCCCGCCGCGCCGGCACGACGGCCGCGAGCAGGGCGACGAGCGAGAGCAGCACCACGCCGGCCGCGAGCGTCGGCGGATCAGTCGGGCTCACCTGGAACAGGAGCCCGGCAATCACGCTGGACAGCGCGAGCGCGCCCGTAAGCCCGAGGACGAGCCCCGCGCCGGTGAGCGCCGCCGCGTGGCCCACGACCAGGCTCAGCACCCGCCGGTCATCCGCCCCCAGCGCAACGCGGATGCCGATCTCCTGGGTCCGCTGGCTCACCCCGTACGAGATGACGCCGTAGACGCCGACCGCCGCGAGCAGCAGCGCCAGCGCGCCGAAGGCGGTGAGGAGCATGGTGCTGAACCGTGTGGCCGCGATGGACTCCACCCGCAGCTCGTCCATGGTCCCGAGGTCGTACACCGGCAGCGAGCGGTCCACGCTCCAGACCGCGTCCCGGATCGCGGCGGCAACGGCGGCCGGATCCCCGGGGGAGCGGAGGGCGAGCGTCATGGTGCGGCCGATCCAGTCCCACGCCGCGGTGGGGGACTGCGCCAGCGGCAGGTAAAACTCGGGCCGGAGCCCCTCTCCCAGGCCACGCGACCGGACGTCGGCCACGACCCCGACTACGGTCTTCCACCGGGGATCGCCCGGCTCGCCTTCGCAGCAGGCCACCCGCTTGCCGATGGGATCCTCGCCGGGCCAGGCCTCGCGGGCCAGCGTCTCGTTGACGACCATGACCCGCGTCGCGCCGGCGCGATCGTCCGGCGTCAGGAGCCGCCCGCGGCGGAGGCGAATGCCCATCGCCTGGAAATAGCCGGGAGTCACCAGCCGGAGGTCCGACTGGATGGCCGAGGCGACGTCGAGCGGCCGGCCCTCGGGAACGAGCCCATTGTCGCTGCCGCTCTCGAACGGCGCGGTGGAGACCAGTCCGGCCGCCACCGCGCCGGGCGCCTGCGACATCCGCTCGGCGATCCGGCCGAACGCCTGCTCCATCTGTTCGGGCGTCTCGTAGCCGACGGCGGGCAGCGAAACGTGGGCGATGGTCACGCCCCGTGGATCGAAGCCCGTGTCCACCTGATTGAGCGCGACGGCGCTCCGGATCATGAGCCCCGCCCCGGTGAGCAGTACGAGCGCGAGCGCGATCTCCGCCACCACGAGCGCACCGCGGAGCCGGTCGCGCCGCCCACTGGCGCCGGTGCGCCCGCCTTCCTTGAGGGCCTCGTGCGGGAACTGGCCCGCCATGCGCAGCGCAGGCGCGAGACCCGAGACGAGGCCGGCGACGAGCGTCACGAGCAGCGCAAAGCTCAGCGCCGGCGCATCCACGCGTGCCGACGCCAGGCGCGGCACCTCGGCCGGGCCGAGCGCGATGAGCCCGGCCACGCCCCAGTACGCCACCGCGATGCCGAGCAGACCCCCGCCCACGGCGAGCAGCAGACTCTCGGCCAGGGCCTGCCGGAGGATGTGCCCGCGGCCGGCGCCGATCGCGGCCCGGATGGCGGTCTCACGCGACCGCGCCGCCGCCCGCGCCAGCAGCAGGTTGGCGATGTTGGCGCAGGCGATGAGCAGCACGAAGGCAGCGGCCCCAAACAGGATGAACAGCCGGGGCCGGTAATCGCGGACCAGCTCTTCCATCAGGGGGGACGCGGCGAGCCCACGGCCGTGGTTGTCATTCGGGAACTGCTCGACCAGCCAGCGTCCGATCCCGTCGAGCGCCGACTGCGCTTCCCCCAGCGTGACCCCCGGCTTGAGCCGCCCGAGCACGAGGAGGAAGTGCTCGTCGTGCTCGGCGAGGCGCTCGGGAGTGAAAGCGATCGGGAGCCAGAGCTCTTCGTCATGGAGCGTGTAGTCCAGCGAGCGAGGCATCACGCCGATCACGCGGTGCGGCAAGCCATCGATCCGGAGGTCCCGTCCGATCACCGAGGGATCGGCCCCGAACCGTCGGCGCCAGAGCGCGTCGCTGAGCACGACGACCCCGTTCGCGCCGGGGCGATCCTCCTCGGGGAGGAAGGCGCGCCCGAGCGCGGGCTGGACGCCGAGCAAGGCGAAGAAGTCGGCGCCGACCCGCGCCCCCGTGACGTTCTCGGGCGTTTCCGTTCCCGCCAGGTTGAGGCTGGCGGCGCTCATCGGCACTAGGTGCTGGAACAGCCGGTCCGTGCGCTTGGTATCCCACCAGTTCCCAGCCGACATCGAGCCCTGCCGGCCCTTCCAGGTCTCGCGGACGATGAGAATGCCCTGGGGGTCCGCGAACGGCATCGGCCGGAACAGCACGGCGTAGATCACGCTGAAGATGGCCGTGGTGGCGCCGATGCAGAGCGCCAGCGTCACCACCACGGCCAGGGTGAGAGTGGGCGTCCGGCGAAGCGAGCGCGCGGCGTAGACGAAGTTCCGCATGGGCGTCACTCGTTTCGGAGGGCGACGAGGGGGTCGGTCATCGCCGCGCGCCGGGCCGGCAGGTAGCTCGCCAGCAGCGCGACGGCGGCCAGGAACGCGGCCACGACAGCGTAGGTGATCGGGTCGGTACCGCCGACGCCGTAGAGCAGCCCGCGGAGCACCCGGCTCGCGGCCGCCGCCCCGCCCAGGCCGAGCGCGAGGCCCGCGAGGACCGGCACCATGCCCTGCCGGAGCACGAGCCGCAGCACGTCGTCGCGGCGGGCGCCGAGCGCCATGCGAATGCCGAGCTCGCGGGTCCGCTGCACCACACCGTAGGCGATGACACCGTAGATGCCGAGCGCCGCGAGGACCAGCGCGGTGGTGGCGAAGCCGCCGAGGAGCAGCGCGTTCACGCGCGGCCGCGCGAGCGAGACGGCCACGCGCTCCTCCATCGTCGCCACCCGGCCGAGCGCGAGGTTGGCGTCGATGCCCGCGACCGCGCGCTTGACGGCGGGAGCGAGGGCGAGCGGGTCCCCGGAGGTGCGGAGCGCGATCAGGAGCGAGCGGCTGGAGAGCTGCGCCAGTGGGAGATAGACCTGCGGATACGCGGCGGCGGCGGCGCCCTCCTGGCGCACGTCGCCCACGACGCCCACCACGGTCATCCAGACGGAGGTGGTATCCGCCGGATTGCCGAAGGTGATCCGTGCGCCGAGGGGACTCCGGTCGGGCCAGTAGCGCCGGGCGAGCGCGTCATTGATGAGGGCGACCGGGGCGGCGTCGGCGCGGTCGCTGGGCTGGTACAGCCGGCCGCGGAGGAGCGGGATCCCGAAGGTCTGGAAGTAGTCCGGTGTCGTCCGGAACACGACGGCATCCTGCACCACCTCGGGCGGCGGCTGCTCAACGCCGGCCACCGCAAACGCCCAGTAGGGCGGGCCGTCGCCCAGTGGCGCGTCGGACGTCAGCGCGGCCGACGCTACGCCGGGCAGACCCCGGACCCGCTCGAGCAGCGCGCCGGCGAACGCCACCTGGCGCGCCGGATCGTCGTACCGGGCTCGGGGGAGCGTCACCCGCGCCGTCAGAATGCCGCCGGGCGCGAACCCCGGGTCGACGCCCTGCAGCCGAATGAAGCTGGTGAGCAGCAGCGTGGCTCCCACCAGGAGCATGCAGGCGAGGGCCACCTCGGCCAGCACCAGCAGCGAACGTGTGCGGCCGGCCGTGCGGTGCCCCGCCATGCCGCGTCCACCCTCGGTGAGACCGCCGCGGATGTCGTAGCGCATCAGACGGGCCGCGGGCGCCGCGCCGAACAGCAGTCCGGTCAGAATCGAGAGCCCGAGCGCAAACGCGAGCGCGCTCCCGTTCACCCCGATCTCGTCGAGCCTCGGAATAGTGCCCGGCTCGAGGCCCTGCAGCGCGTGGACGCCCCAGACCGCAATTCCCACCCCGAGCGCGCCGCCCGCGAGCGCCAGCACCACGCTCTCGGTGAGCAGCTGGCGGATCAGCCGGCGCCGCGACGCTCCCAGTGCGGCACGGATCGTCACCTCGCGCTCCCGCGTGGCCACCCGCGCCAGCATCAGGTTGGCAACGTTGGCGCAGGCGATCAGGAGCACCAGTCCGACCGCGCCCATGAACAGCAGGAGCGCGGGCCGGATCTCGCCCACGATGCGCTCGTGGAGGCCGACCAGCTCGACGCCCCACCCGCTGTTGCTCGCCGGATACGCCCGCTCCAGTCGCCGGGCGATCGTGGTCAGCTCGCCCTGCGCCCGGCGCTGGTCCGCGCCGGGCGCGAGGCGGCCGACCACCTCGAGGAAGTCGTTGCGGCGGCCCAGGGTCGTATCGGTGGAGAGGGTCGTCCAGACGTCCACGTCCTGCGGTACCGACACGCCCTGCGCCCCCGCACCCACGATCGTGTACGGGACGCCGCCGAGCGTGATCCGGCGGCCGACCGCGTCGGGGCGGCCGCCGAACTCGCGCCGCCAGAAACCGTCGCTCAGGATCGCCACACGGGCGGCGCCCCCCCGCTCTTCCTCGTCCCGGAACCCTCGCCCGGCGGGGATCGGCCCGCCCAGAACGCGGAAATAGTTCGCGGTGACGAGCGCGCCACGCACCACCTCGGGCTCGCCGGCGCCCGTCAGGATGAACTGCGTGTTGGCCCGCGCCGCCATGCCGCTGAACGACCGGCTCTCACGCCGCCAGTCGAGAAAATCCGGGAGCGAGGCCGTCTCCCGCCCGATGGACGGGTGAAAGCCCCAGACCGTCACCAGCCGTTCAGACTCGGGGAACGGCAGCGGGCGCAGGAGCACGCCGTCGATGGCGCTGAAGATCGCGGTCGTGGCCCCGATGCCGAGCGCAAGCGTGAGCACCGCCGTGAGGCTGAAGACCGGGTGGCGGCGGAGCGACCGGAGCGCGTAGCGGATGTCCTGGTGCACGGCCACCTCTCTATTCCGAGCGGATCGCGACCATGGGATCGACGCGGGTGGCGCGCCGCGCCGGCACAACGCTGGAGGCTGCGCCCACGAGCGTCAGCAGGCCGATGATGCCGAAGAACACCGCCGGATCGGTGGCGCTCACCTCGTACAGCATGACGCCCAGCACGCGGGTAAAGGCGAGGGCCCCTACCACTCCCACGGCGATGCCGAGGGCGACCAGCCCGAGCCCGCGAGCGAGCACCCCCCGAAGCACCGCGTCGCGGCTCGCGCCGAGCGCCAGCCGGATGCCGAGCTCCCGCGTGCGTTGGACCACCGAATACGCCATCACCCCGTAGAGACCCACTGCCGTCAGCACCAGCGCGAGGGCGGCGAAGCCTGCCAGCAGCGTCATGCTGAATCGCCGCCGCGCCAGGGCGTCGCCGAGATAGCTCTCGAGCGGCCGAACGTCCGCGACGGCGAGATCCGGGTCAAGGGCCTGCACCACACCCGGGAGCGCCGCGGCGAGCGCGCGCAGGTCGCCGTCGGCGCGCGCGACGAGGTGCATGCCGCTCCAGGGGAACTGCGCCATCGACCAGTAGATGGTGGGCTGCGCGAGCGAGTCGACGCCGGCATGCTTCACGTCGCCCACGACCCCGACGATCGTGGCCACCAGGGTATCGTTCCAGGGCATGAAGATTCGCTGCCCGAGGGGCGACTCACCGGGGAAGTAGTCGCGGCCGAATCGCTCGCTCACCACCACCGCCTTCGGGTGGCGGGCGTCGTCGGCGGGTTCGATGCCGCGACCGGCACGTAGCGTGATACCCATCGTTCGGAAGTAATTCGGGTCGACGACGCTGATGTCGGCCGTCGGCTGCTCAGCGTCGCTGGGGATGGGCCGGCCGCCGAACCAGAAGTTGGTCGCGGAGCGGAGGCCGGACAGCGGGAGCCAGTTGATGCCGCCGGCACTCCTCACACCCGGCAGGGCGTTCAGTCGAGCGAGCAGCGCCTCGAAAAACGCCGACTGACGCGCGGGCTCCCGATAGCGCGCTTCGGGGAGGGTCACTCGCGCCGTCACCACGTGCTCGGGCTCGAAGCCCAGATCCACACGCTGCAGCCGGGCGAAGCTCTTGAGCAGCAATCCGGCCCCCACCAGCAGCACCAGCGCGAGCGCCACTTGCGCCGCCACCAAAGTCGCCCGGATCCGGGTGCCGCTTCCGGACGCCCCGCGCGCGCCCTGCTTCAAGGCCTCGTGCAAGTCGACGCGCGTGGCCCGCAGCGCGGGGGCTATCCCGAAGAGCAGGCCCGCGGTCACCGAGAGCAGGAGAGTGAAGCCGAGCGCGGGGAGGTCTACCTCGACCGTGCCCAGACGCGGTATGGTCGTGCTGGCGCTCGCCGCGAGGGCGTCGGTAAGCCACAGCGCGATCAGCGCGCCGACCGCACCGCCCGTCAGCGAGAGCAGCAGGCTCTCGATCAGGAACTGCCGCATCATCCGACGGCGGCCCGCGCCCAGGGCGGCACGGACTGCGATCTCGCGGTGTCGCGCGGTGGCCTGAGCCAGTTGCAGATTCGCGACGTTCCCGCAGGCGATGAGCAGCACCAGCGCGACGACGCCCACGAGCACCAGCAGCGGCCGCCGAAGCGATCCGGTCACGTAGTCGGTGAGCGGGACGACGTTGGCCGACCATCCGCCGTTGAACTGGGGATGGGCCGCTTCCAACCGTGCCGCGACCGTCTGGAGGTCCGCTGCCGCCGCCGCCAGCGTGACGCCCGGCTTGAGGCGGGCCACCGTGGTGAGGTAGCGACCGGCGATCGCCCGGTAGTCCTGGGCCGGATCGAGCGCGAGCGGCATCCATAGGTCCGGCGCCCGGGGCCGGCCCACCAGGCCGGCGCCTTGCGGCAGTACGCCGATGATGGTGTACGGCTGGTCGTTCACACGAACTACCTGGCCGACCACGTTGCTGGCGCCGCCGAAGCGGCGCTGCCACAGACCGTAACTCACCACCACCACGTTGCCGCTGCCCGGCGCATCCTCCTCGGCCGTGAACGTCCGGCCCAGTACCGGCGTGAGGCCCAACAGCGGGAAGAGATCCGCACTCGCCAGCTCCGCCGGGACTTGAGCCGGGTCACCGTGGCCGGTGAGGTTGACGCCCAGGTCATAAATCGCGGCCGTCCGTTCGAACACGCGGCTCTGCGCCCGCCAGTCGAGAAAGTCGGCGGGCGAGACCGTGTTCCGGTCCGCCGCATCACCCGCCGCCGCCGCGAACAGCATGACGAGGCGCTCGGGCTCCGGGTACGGGAGCGGGCGCACCAGTACGGCGTTGAGCACGGTGAAGATCGCGGTGTTCGCACCGATGCCGAGCGCGAGACATGCGACAGCGGCGAACGTGAACGTGGGGCTCCGTCGGAGCTGGCGGAACGCGTAGCGCAGATCGGCGACCAGCGAGTCCATTCGGCCCTCTCAGCTCACGGCGGAGAGCTGACGCTCCTCGACCACCTTGCCGTCGAAGAGATGGACCGAGCGCTCGGCGTGCCGGGCATAGCGCGCGTCGTGTGTCACCATGCAGATGGTCGCGCCGGCCTGGTGGAGCTCGCGGAGCAGCTCCATCACGGCTTCGCCGTTGGTGGAGTCGAGATTGCCGGTCGGCTCGTCGGCGAGCAGAATGGCGGGATCGCCGGCCACGGCGCGCGCCACGGCGACGCGCTGTTGCTGGCCGCCCGAGAGCTGCGCCGGGAAGTGCTTCATCCGGTGCGACATTCCGACCCGTTCGAGCGCCGCCTGCACCCGCGTGCGGCGCTCCTCGGCGGGCATGCCGCGGTACGTGAGGGGAAGCTCGACGTTCTCGTACACGGTGAGATCGCCGATCAGATTGAAGGCCTGGAAGATGAAGCCGATCTGCCGGTTCCGGACCCGGGCCCGCTCGGCGGCGGTGAGTCGCGAGACCGGCTGCCCATCGAGGGTGTAGCTGCCCTCCGTGGGCGAGTCGAGCAGGCCGAGGATCGACAGCAGCGTGGTCTTCCCGCAGCCCGACGGACCGGCGATGGCGAGGTACTCGCCCTTGCGGATCTCGAGATGGATGTCGGACAGCGCGTGCGTCTCCACCTCGTCGGTGTAGAACACCTTCTTGATCCCGGTCAGCGCAATCAGCGGCTCGCTCATGGTGTGGCCTCGACCTGTCGTGGGGCTGCGCCGGATGTCGTCATCCCGCGCAGCGATTGACCTACTGACCCGGAGTTCACTCTGCCCAGCAACCGTCGCCTACTGCACCCGCACCCGGTCCACCCCGTCCCAGCGGGACATGTCCGAGATGATCACCTTGTCGCCCTGCTGGAGACCCCCGACGATCTCCACCGTGTTGACCGACGTCCGACCGAGTCGCACCGTGGTGCGCACGGCCTCGGAGCCGTCGGGCGTGAGCTTGAAGAGCCCCACGGTGCTGCCGGGCTGCCCGAACGCCGGGCGGCCCGTGTGGAGCACGTTGTCGAGCCGCTCCACCTGCACGGTCCCGTCGACCGAAAGATCGGGACGCGCGCCGCGGGGCAGCTCCCCGGTGAGCGAGACGTCCACGGTCACGGTCCCGTTCTGCACGGCCGGGTCGATCCGCATGACCTTGCCTTGGGCAATCCCGTTGCGGGTATCGACGGCCGCCGGCTGTCCGATGGTAACGTCCTTGGCCTGCGTCTCGGGAATCCGCAGCACCGCCTTGAGCCGCCCGGGCTCCACGATCCGGGCCAGGGTCGCCCCGCTCTGAGCCCACTGCCCCACCTCGAGCGGCAGCTCCTGGAGGATCCCGTCGGCGCCGGCCATCACCACCATCGACCGCACCCGGCCGCGCTGGAACTGGTTCACGTCGCGCAGCCGGTCCACCTGAGCCTCCTGGAGGGACAGCTGCGAGTCGGCGGCCTGCGTCATCACGTTCAGGCGCTCCTGTTCGACCTTGTAGCGGGTGCCCAACTCTTCGACCTGGTCGCGGGTCCGGCTGGCCTCGTTGGCCGAGATGAGCTGCTTGGCCATGAGCGATTCCGCGGCCTCGGCATTCCGCTTGGCGTCGAGGTAGGCGGCGCGGGCGCCGGCGACCTGGGCTTCCTGAGAGAGGCGTTGCGAGGACAGATTGGCGTGCAGGTTGACCTGGTCGGCCCGGGAGACGGTGAGCTGCCGCTCGGACTCGAGCGCCTCGAGTTGGACGTCGGGATTGCTGAGCTCGAGGAGCACCGTCGCCGCCTTGACCGCCTGGCCGGCTTCCGCCAGCCGGCGCTCGACCCGCCCGGCCGTGACCGCCGAGATGTAGCGAATCCGCTCAGGCACCAGGGTGCCCGGACCGCGGACCTCGATCACGAGCGGGCCGCGCTGGACCGAGTCGATCCAGATGGCGGCACGGTCGACCCGGGGTGCGGCGGGCTTGAGGCCGCGGAGGCCCAGGGTGGCCAGCACGATCGCGGCGAGCACGCCGGCACTGTAGAGGAGCTGCTTCCGGCCTCGCCGGGCGGGGGCACGCGGAATGTCCACGCCACATCCTTATCTGTGAGAATGACCACGGGTCCTCGCGGACCGACGACCGCCGGCCTATAGGGAAGGTCCATGCCATTCGTCGCCATGCCTGGACCACCAATGGTCTCAACGACTTGCGTTCGCGCTCGACGGACTCCGCGAGCCGCCGGGTGTGCGGCCGTGGGACTGGTGAATCCCAATTCCGAACACCGGCGCTCCACCCGTCCGACGTGTGCGCCCAGGTGCACACTGCATCGTCTCCCACCCAATCCGGCCTCTCTCCCGCGAGACATCCGATGGTGACTGGCGTCCCGAAGGACCTCTGCCGCCTGGCCCTCGCTGGAGGAACGTTGCTCGTCCTCGCGTGCGGCCACACCGAGCCGTTCAACTCTCCCCCGTACGGAACCAACCAACCCTTCGATCCGACACCGCCGGTTCGGCTCACGCTGAACACCGGGCCGGATCGTGGCGCGTCGTGGGTGCCGGACGGCTCCGGAATCGTGTACTCAGCCCAGCAGCCCGGTCGGTTGGACGCCGACGTCTGCCTCGCGGAGATCCCGCCCGATGGCGGCACGCAGCGCCGTCTGGTGTGTGACCCGGCGCGCGCCGATTCCGGCATCACCAACGCCTTCGAGTCTCCTGCCGTCGCGGCGGATGGTCGGCTGGCGTTCGTCACGGCGAGCGGGACGATCGGCGCCTCCAACCCGTTCAGCGAGGCGCTGGCCGTGGCACCGGGGTTGGATGCCTCCAACGCCACGAGCGTTCAACGCCTCCCCTACACGCTGCCCTTCGAGCCGCCCCACGGCGGCATCACCCAGCTCCGGTGGCTGGGCGAGAACGCGCTGCTCTACCTCGCCGAAGCGGTGAGCTACCGGCGGGAGTGCTCGACCTGCGTGCTGGACACGATCGCCACCGGACTGGGCGCGACCCGGCTCGCGCTGTCTTCGGGCACGGCGCCGGAGGTGTTGCCGGGCACCGACTTCGCCTCGGGCGTGTCGCCCGGACAGAACGCCGACGAGGTGTACTACACGGTGAACGGGGACTCGCGGGTCTTCCGGCTCGTGCTCTCCACACTCGAGCAAAGCGTCGTACACGACTTCGACACCGCCGGCGTCGCGCGGGACGTCCACGTGGTGGGGGAGCGCCTCACCGCTGTGGTCGGCGGCCGGGTCACCCTCGCGCCGGATGCGGCGCTCGGCCAGATCCAGTGGGACAGCGGCGGATTCCTCCACGTGGTGGACCTGTTCGCCGGCACCGACGTGACGCTCGAGGACCAGCCGCACCTGTTCCGCCGGCCCGTGCTGGCCCCGACGGGCGACCGGCTCGTGGCGGAGGGATATCCGCTGATCATCGTCGGGAACGACACCACCGTCGGCGGGTCGGGCGACCTCTACCTGTTCACCACCCCATGACGCCCTTCCCGCTGGTGCGCTCCGCGCTCCTCGCCGCGACCTGCGCGCTTGTCCTGGCGGGAGCCGTCGCCGCCCAGAGCGACGGCGCCATCGAGGGGCGCGTCCGAGCGACCGGGACGGACCGCTCGCTCGGTGCCGTCCAGGTCCTGGTCGACGACGGCGTCGGCGCGGTCACCGACACCTCCGGGCGGTACCGTGTTCGCGCGGTCCGCACCGGGTGGCATCGGGTTGCGGCCCGACTGATCGGGTACCGCGGCGTGAGGCTGGACAGCGTCTTCGTCCGGGCCGGCGCCACCAGCCGGGCGGATTTCGCGCTGGAACCGAGCGCGGTGGAACTGGAGCCGCTGGTCGTCACCGCCCCGGTGGACGAGCTGCTGGATCCGTTGGCCACCAGCACCGAGCAGAAGATCAGCGCCGCGGACCTGCGGGACCTGCCGGTCAGCTCGCTGGAGGAGGCGATCGCGCTGAGCGCGGGGACGGTGGGGCAGAGCTACCGCGGTGGTCGCATCGGCGAGGAGTCGTTCATCCTCGACGGGCTCGGGGTCAAGAACCAGCTCGACGCCGCCAGCGGCGGGCTCGGACTCCGAATCCCACCCGATCTCCTGGGTGAGGCGTCGCTGGTCACCAATGGATTCTCCGCCCGCTACGGCCAGGCGCTGTCGGGGCTCGTCAACGTCGTCACCCGCGATCCGGGCGATGCCTGGGAGGGCCGGGCCGCGCTCGAGACCGACCGGCCGTTCGGCGGGGGGCAGGACTACGGTCTGGACCGCGCTGGCACTGCGGGCCGGCGGCCCCATCGCCGGCGGCGTGGGCGTCGTGGCGGCCATCGACGTCACCGGCCGGCTGGACGACGACCCGGTCAATGCTCCTCCGCCGGAGAATCTTCTCGACCCTCGCCTGCAGCAGCCGAACCTGCTGCCCCACAACAGCGGCGAGCAGTGGAATGGCGCCGCCAAGCTGGTCGTCCCGATCACCAGCGGCGCCGTGTTCCGCCTCTTCGGCATCCACTCCGAGGACCAGCGGCTGCTGTTCGACCCGGCCTACAAGTACGCCCTGGACTTCGCCCCGGCCCAGCGGCTCCGCGGCGATCTCGTGAGCGGCCACCTCCAGGTCCGGAACGGACCCCGCTCGCGCACGCCGATCGTCGTGGACCTCCGGGGCGGTCGCTTCGTCCGCGAGTTCCTGCGCGGCCAGCTCGATGGGGCGGTGGACTACAAGGTGGGGGCGCTCACGGGCTCGCGATTCCACGTGGTCGGCGAGGAGCAGGCCCGAGCGCTGAGCCGGTCGTCCGACCCGATCCCGCGCTTCGCCGAGCCGGGCCTGAGCGACGCGACGCCCTGGGGTGTGCCGGCGTTCTTCCTGGCCGGAGCCTCACGTGGGGACTTGGGGTACAACCGCTTCGGCGAGACGCGGCTCCAGGTGGACGCCACCTACGGCGGCATCCGGCGGGTGGACCTGTTCGTCGGCGGAGAATGGTCGGCGCAGCAGGTCCGCACCTATCAGCGGGTGTTCGGTTTCCTGCCCGTCGGCGACACGGTGCCGCCGGCGGCGGTATCGGCGTTTTCGCCGCGGAGCCTGGCGGGGTACGTCGAGGCGCAGACCCGCGTGGCCGACATCGCCGTGACCGCGGGCCTCCGGTACGATCAGTTCGACTCGCACACTGAGAGCGCCACCGAGTCGCGCGGGGCGCGCCGGTCGGTGAGCCCCCGGTTCGCGGTCTCGACGGTGCTCGAAGGCGCGACCTTCGTCGCGAGCTACGGGCGGTTCACCCAGGCGCCCGACTACCAGTTCCTGGTCGACGCGGCCTTCGACGACACGACCCGCACCGGGCGGTTCCGTCGGGGCAACCCCGATCTCGGGTATGAGCGCGCCACCCAGTACGAGTTCAGCGTCCGCTATCGGGCGAGCGAGGCGGTGTCCCTCCGGGTCGGCGTGTATCAGAAGCGACTCGACGGGCTCGTCGCCTCGGTGCCGCTCGGGGTGAATCCGGACTCCACCGTGTTCGGGAACGCCGATGCGGGGACCGCGCGCGGGCTCGAGGTGCTGGCGGAGCGCGAGCTCAGGAACGGCTACGGATTCCGGGTCGCGTACAGCCTGCAGGACGCCAAGGCGACGTCGACCGATCCGTTTCTGCTCAACCGCCTGATCGTGGTGGACCAGCAGACCGGCGACACCATCCGCCCGGCGCGGGCCGAGTTCCCGCTCGACTTCGATCAGCGGCACACGCTCACGGTGATCCTGCGGGGCAAGGCGCCCGAGTCGGTCGGCCCGAAAATCCTCGGCATCCGACCGGTGGCCGGCCTCGAAGGCGCCCTCATCGTCCGCGCGCTCTCGGGGCTGCCGTTCTCGCGCTACGATACCCTGGTCACCGACTCGCTGGTGGGGCTGCCCAACGGATCGCGCCTCCCGATGGCCACGACCGTGGACCTGCTGGTGCGCCGCCCGCTGCGTCTGGGCGGCACCATGGGTGGGATTTACCTCGATGTGCGGAACCTGCTCAACCGCCGAAACGTGGTGGCGGTGCGCCGGGACACGGGTGAGCCGCAGGCCGACAACGGGGCCATCGCCCGGATGGCCGAGGCGGCCTACACCGCGCATCCGGAAGCCATCCCGTTCGAGTCGTCCCGCTATCGGTCGAGCGGGGACCTGAACGGCGACGGCTACCTGGCGGGGCGGGAGGAGCTCTTCCCGCTCTACCTGGCGGCGGCGCGGGACATCGCGCAGCCGCTGTTCGCGTACGGCCCCCCCAGGCTGATGCGCCTGGGGGTCGAGCTGCTGTTCTAGCTAGACGACCACCACGATGAACGGCGCGATGATGGCCTCGACCTCCTCCTGCGTGAGCGGCTCGTCGAACGCCTCCGAGACCGCCTCCGGCGTGCCGAACGGGAGCAGGTCCACGCCCAGCTGCGTGGTGTTTTCCTCCCCCGCGTACACCGCTGCGATGGCTGCAGGCGCGCCGTCGTTCCCTGTGATCCACCCCTTGGCGGCCGGCGACTGGCTGAGCTGCCGGATCGCGGCGGCGTGGCGCGCTTCGACCGAGTGAATTCTGAGCGCCGTCGTGAGGACCTGCGACAGAGAGGCCAGCACGGGCGCCTGCCCCTTGTAGGCCCGCACGCCCGTGTCCTCGAACGCCTGGGCGACCGTGATGAAGGTCGCCGAGTTGCTGAAGACATCACCGAAGGCACCGCCCGCGGTGAAGTCGAACGTCGGCTTCTCGACCGCGAGCTCCCCCAGCTGCTGCTGCAGCAGGAGCACGTGCGCCGCCTCGTGCCGGGAGATCTGCTCGAAGATCGGGCGGGCCGCGCCGAGATCCACCCCGGACGCCAGCCCCGTTGTGTAGAACTCGGACTCGAGATATTCCAGCGTCAGCGCGAAGTTGAGCGCGGTCACGATCTCCGCCGGGAGTCCCCCCTGCGCGAACGCCGCCTTAGCCATCACGCCAAATGCGACCGGCATCGAGGCCATCGCCAGCAGCCCGGCCCGCCGGCCGGTCGCGTGCACCATTTCCCGCCGGGAGACGACCCGAGACACGAGCTCGGGGTCGAGCCCGCCCAGGATTGTGGTATCAGTCATGTGCATGCTCCTAGGTTCTCGGCAGCTGCGAAGAGTCGATGACCGTCACGATGAACGGATCGGCCTGGGGCAGCACCTGGATCGGACTCCGATAACTGTCGAGCCCGGTTGCGAGCTCAACCGCGACGTCGTTGGCGAACGCGGTGCTGTTGGGATTCTGGAGCAGGGCCAGCACCGCCAGGTGCCGGGCCTCCACCGAAACGATCTTCCCGGCCGCGGTAAGGTAGTCCGGGTTGTCCAGCAGGTAAGCGGCGCCGTTGTATGCGCTCACACCCAGGTCCTCGAAGCTGAGCGCGGCGTTGAGCACGCTGTCCCGGCTGGTGAAGTCGACGCTGGTGAAGTCCACCTGAAGCGCGGCGATCGCCTGGTCACCGAGGGCGGCTTTGAGGAACTCGCGATGGATGACCTCGTGATCCCGGATGTCGGTGAAGACCTGGAGCTCCTCGGCCGTGCCGCCGGTGTAGAAGGCGTCAACGGCGGCGGTATAGAACGCCGCCTCCAGCTGCTCCAGCGCGTAGGCGTAGTTGAGGACTCCGATGTCTCCGCTCCCGAGCTGGGCGGGACCGGTCACGATGCTGACGGCAAACGGACTCCCCGAGATGGGGCTGCCGTTGATCGCGATATCGATGGTGTCGGTGCCTTCGAGGGTGGGCGTATAGCTGAACAGGTACGTACCGTTGGCGCGGTCCTCGATGCGCAGCTCGCCCGGGCTATTGGTGCCGCTGACCGCGGCGGTGACAGTGTCCCCGCCGGTGCGAAGGTTCGCGCCGTCGGCGTCTTTCGCCTGGACCGTGATCTCGATCGGAACTCCCCTGCCGGCGCTGGCGGGCACATTGGCCGTACTGTTGCCCGGACTCACGGGATTGCCCGGCGTCGTGACGTTCCCACCCCCCTCGTCGCTGCCGCAGCCCACGGTCGCGACCGCGATCGTCACCCCGGACCAGTGAAGAAACGTCCGGCGGCTCGTGGCCCGTGCCACGCGCGCCAGAAAATCCAGTTCCCGCAATCCTGTATGGAGCTTGTCGTGCATGTGTCCCTACCTCCTGGCTGCCAAAGTGTTCGGGCTTAGCTCCTCCTCGAGCAGCCCCTTGTTGATCGCCATGCCTGCTTCCGCACCTTCCGCCGCGGCCACCACCACGAACTGCGCCTCGCGCGAGGCATCGCCGCAGACGTACAACCCCGGCACATTGGTGGCCTCGCACTCGCCCGTATCCACTGCGCCGCTCTCCAGGAACCGGCAGCCGAGTCGGGCCGGGAGTTCGGAGGCCTGCCGCTGCCCCGTGGCGAAGAAGAGTGCGTGGCGCGCCACCCCAGCGCCGTCCGCGAAGACGATCCACTCGAGCCGGCCCTGCCGCCCGTCAAGGCGAAGGATCCGCTCCTCGCGCACCGGGATGCCGCACCCCGCGAGGCGCTCCTGCATCTGCGCCGAGAGCGAGGCGGGCCCGTCAGTGCAGAGCAGCAGGTTTCGCGTCCACACCGTCAGCGCCACGGCCAGCGCCGCTCCCGCATCACCCCGGCCGTAGACGCCCACCGGCTGGTCCCGCCACTCCCAGGCATCGCAGTACGGACAGTGGTGCACGCTCCGGCCGTAGAGCTCCAGCAGGCCCGGAATGTCCGGCACCTCGTCCACCACGCCGGTGGCCAGCAGCAGCCGTCTCGTCCGGAGGCGGGCGCCGTCCGCGCAACGGACCTCGAAGCCTCCCTCCAGACGCTTGGCGTCGACGACGCGCTTCGAACTGAGCTCCACGGTGTCGTACGGCCGAAGCTCCTCCCGCGCCAGCCGGAGCATCTCCGCCGGCGCGGTGCCGTCACGGGTGAGGAACCCATGCACCGCGTGCGACCAACGATTCCGAGGCTCACCCACATCGCACACCAACACGCGACGCCGGCACCGACCCAGCATCAGCGCCGCGCTCAGGCCGGCCGGGCCGCCGCCCACCACGATGCAGTCGAACGTCACGTGGCACCGGCGTTGGGCCCGCGGCGCGCGGTCTGCGGCGTCAGCGGCTGCTCGCGGGCAGCGGGGCCGCTCCCTCGTCCACGTCCATCACCTGCTTGAGGCGGCGCAGGTCGTCCGCGACCTGCCGCTCGGGATCGTCGCCGAGCAGGTGGGCGAGGGCATCTCCCAGGACGCCGGCCGGGGCCGCGTACCTGAGGATCACGCGGACTCTGGTGCCGCCGCCTGGGGCCGGCGAGAAGTGCACCGAGCCCGCCTGGTCGACATCCGCGCCCGGGAGGGAGCGCCAGGCGATGAGCTCGTCCTCGATCTCGTGGTGAGTCTCCGCCTCCCATACGACGCGGGTGCCCAGGGGGCCCTTCGCCACCCAGCGGGAGTGGCGGTCATCCAGCATCGTCACCGATTCGAGATTGTCCATGAAGCGCGGGAGGTTGTCGAGACGCCGCCAGAAGTGGAACAGCTCCGCCGGGTGCCGGTCGATCGTCACCGCCTGCTCGATGCGCCTCCCAGCTCCGCCGGTCAGGGCCGCGACGGGCGCTCGCCGCCGGACCCCGCGCCCGGCCCTGGGGCCCAGCAGGGCCCGCTTGAGTTCACAACGGCCAGTGAAGGCCCGCTGCAGCAGTCCGAGTCCGACGGGCACGAGCATCAGGCGCACGCGCTGGCGCCGGAAGGCGGACGCCATCAGGGCGACGCCTGCGGCACCCGAGATCCAGCGCTCCGCGAACCCGACGTTGCGCTCCGGGTCGATCCGATCCCAGAACGTCCGGTCGGCCCACTCACGCTCGAGGGCGTCGCCCGCCTGGCTTGCCGTCATTGCAAGACCTCCGATCCCGCCCGAGCGCCCGTGAATGCCCGCATCACATCGTGTCCCGACGCGAGCTTCACCGCAGTGACGGCGATCACGCGCCGCGGCGACCCTTGCGCTGGGCCTCGACGTGGCGGACGTGGGCGGCATCGTCGAGCAGCGCCGCCTCGCCGTCGCGCGCGTTCCGATCGGCGACTTCGTCACTCGGCGTGGCGTAGGTGCGTCCGCTGCGCTCGCTTTCGCGGGGATCGTCGAGATTGAGCTCGTCGGCCGCCTCTTCCCCCGACGCGCCGCCTGCGGTACCGCCCTGCGCCAGCTCGAATCGGCGGCGCTCGTCATCCGTCATGGTCGCGAACTCACGACCGAGGTTCTTGGCCAAAACTGTCACTCCTGGTGGTGGTCTCGAGCAGCGACTTGAGCCGCGCGAGGTTCTCGTTGAGGCGGGTGCGCGGATCGCCGCCGAAGAATTCGGAGACGGCGCGACCCGCGCGGCCTGTCGGCGGACTGTAGCAGAAGCGGACGTCGATCCGGGTCCCCGAGCCGTCCGGGCTGAATCGGATCGCGCCCGCATTGTCGAGGATAGAGCCGGGCTCGCTGCGCCAGGCCAGCAGCGCATTCTCCTCCCGGCCGGTGACGACGGCGTCCCATTCCAGTGGTTGTCGTCCCGGCCCGGTCAGAGTCCAGCGCGAGCGCCCGCCGCCGAGATCCTGGACCTCGCGCACGTTGGCGACGAACAGCGGGAAATTGTCGTAGGCTGTCCAGAAGGCGTACACCCGGTCGATCGGCGCATCGATGTGCAGGCTCTTCTGAATGTCGACGGTCCGCCGCCGCTCGCCGAGCGGCAGAGCTGGGCGCGGCGGGACGGCGGCGGCGATGCCAAGCCCGAGCGTGCGGAGCAGCGTGCCCCTTCGGCCCCGCCGCACCAGGCCGTAGGCGGCCAGCGCCCCGGCCACCGCGCGCGCCAGTCCGGCGAGATCAGTCCGTGAGCCGCGGCGGGCGAGGTTGGCGGCCTCGAGTCCCTCGAGATCGCCGAGGCGCGCGCCGTATGGGGGCGCGCTCCGCGGGCTGCCGAGCCGGGCGCGGACACGACCGCGTCTGGCCTGGCCCCGCTCGGGATCGAGGAAGTACACCAGCCCCGCGCCGACCGCCGCACCGCCCATGAAATGCTTCGCGCTCATCCGTTCCTCCCGTCTCCTGTGACTTGCCGCAGTCAAAGGACACCCGTCGGCCGATCGCGGCTGTGATTCTCCTCACACCCGGCCTCATTGCGTTTCGGTGCCGCGCATCGACGCTCCCCGCCCGCCCTCTTACCTTTCTCCTGCGTACCCTGGTCTGCCCTCAAGGAGTGCTCGCCCATGTTGCTGATCTTCCTCCGCATCGGTCTCCAGGCGGGATCCGCATGAAACTCGTGAGCAGCGCATTCCGTGACGGGCAGCCGATTCCGGCCATTCACAGCTGCGACGGCGAGGACCGCTCGCCGCCGCTCGCGTGGTCCGAGATCCCGGTCACCACCCGGAGCTTCGCGCTGATCGTGGACGACCCGGACGCCCCTCGCGGCACCTGGACCCACTGGGTGCTCTTCAACCTGCCCGCCGACGCGATCGAGCTCGCTCCCGGCGTCCCCCGCATCCCTGAGCTCAAGTCGGGCGCTCGCCAGGGCGTCAACGACTCGGGCCATGTCGGGTTCGGCGGCCCCTGCCCCCCGACGGGCGGACCACATCACTACTTCTTCCGGTTATATGCCCTCGATTGCACTCTCAACCTCAAGCCAGGCGTCACCCGCTCGGAGGTGGACCATGCCAAGACCGGCCACGTTCTGGGCGACGGCGTCCTGATGGGGACCTTCCAGCGATGACCCACCGCCACTCACGCGCGGTACCGGCCCTGCTGGCCGCGCTCGTGCTTCCCCTCGCCGGAGCCTGCGCCCACGGCGGCGGCGGCGGCAGTACCAGCCCCAGGTCCGTCGCCTCGGGCACCTTCCGAAATGCCGCCGGCGAGCGCGTCGGCCTCGCCACGCTCAGCGACAGTGCCGGCGCCCTGCGGCTGGGTGTGAGCGTCGGGCAGTTGGACCCGGGGCCGCACGGGCTCCACTTTCACGCGCAGGGGACCTGCACGCCGCCCGATTTCGCGTCCGCGGGCCCGCATTTCAACCCCGAGCGCAAGCTGCACGGCCGCCTCAATCCCGACGGGCCACACCTCGGCGACCTGCCGAACCTGGTCGTGGGAGCCGACGGGTCGGCGGACACGAGCTTCGCGGTCTCGAGCGAGCTCGCCGCCCCCGGACCGCACTCGCTGCTGCAGCCCGGCGGGACGGCCATCGTCATCCATGCGAAGCCGGACGACGAGCGCACCGACCCGAGCGGCGATTCGGGTGACCGCGTGGCGTGCGCCGTGATCGAGCCCGACTAAATGAATCCGCCCCGCGTACCGACGCCGGCCGAGGTCCGGACACTGCTCGCGGCCGGGAGTGGAGCCAACTTCGCCGCGACGAGCCCGGCCGCCACCGACTCGAGGCTCCGGCCGCGCGTGCTGAAGCTTCCGCCGGCCGCGGCGATCGACCGCGTTGCGGGCGCCATCGCGGCCATCCGCGGCTGGCGGGTGGTCGGCCGGGGCGACGGCGTGATCCAGGCCACCCGGACCACGCGCTTCCTTCACTTCGTCGACGATATCTCGATCCTGCTCGAACCCGCGGCCGGCGGCACCGCGGTCTCGGCGCGGAGCGCCGCGCGCATCGGGCGCGGCGACTTCGGGCAGAATCGGCGCAACCTCGGGGAGCTCTGGCAGGCGCTCGGCCTCGGCGAATGACGCTGCTCAGCGCGACCGACCGCGGCCTCTACTGCGAGGCCGGCGATTTCTTCGTGGACCCGTGGGCCGCCGTCGACCGGGCCGTCGTCACCCATGCCCATGGCGACCATGTCGCCTGGGGTTGCCGCGGCTACCTCACCGCCGAGCCCGGCGTGCCGGTGCTCCGCGAGAGGCTGGACCCCTCCGCGCCGATCCGTGGCGCCGCCTACGGCGAAGCGCTCGACGTCGGCGGCGTGCGGGTGTCGCTGCATCCGGCCGGCCACATCCTGGGTTCGGCCCAGGTGCGGATCGAGCACGCCGGCGAGGTCTGGGTGGTCTCGGGCGACTACAAGACCGAGCCCGATCCCACCTGTGCTCCCTTCGAGCCGGTGCGCTGCGACACCTTCGTGACCGAGTCGCACCTTCGGGCTGCCGATCTACCGCTGGCCGGCACCCGGACCGGTCGTGGACGACATCCACGCCTGGTGGCGCGCCAACCAGGTGGCCGGCAAGGCCTCGCTCCTCTTCGGCTACGCCCTCGGCAAGGCACAGCGGCTCCTCGCCGGCGCTCGACCCCGGGGTCGGCCCGATTCTCACTCACGGCGCGGTCGAACGGATGACGCGGGTCTACCGCGAGGCTGGCGTGCCTCTTCCGCCGACCACGCATGTCGCGGCCTCGGACCGCACGACGTGGCCGCGCGCCCTGATCGTCGCGCCGCCCTCGGCCGACGGCTCGGCCTGGGCCCGGCGGTTCGGCCCGCAGTCCACCGCCTTCGCATCGGGCTGGATGGCCATACGCGGTACCCGCCGCCGACGCGCGATCGACCGCGGCTTCACGCTCTCCGACCATGTGGACTGGCCCAGCCTGCTCGCGGCCATCGATGCCACCGGCGCCGAACGGGTCTGGGTGACGCACGGCTACACCGGTGTGCTGGTCCGCTGGCTCACGGAGCGGGGGCTCGACGCGCGGGCGATCGAGACGCGCTACGAGGGTGAACGCGACGACGCCGCGGGTGAGCGCGACGAGACGGTGGGCGAGCGCGACGTCGTCGCGGATGACGCGAGGATGCCGCCGTGAGGGCGTTCGCCGACCTGTACGCCGCCCTGGACGAAACCACCGCCACTCGCGAGAAAATCGCCGCGCTGGTCGCGTACTTTCGCACCGCGCCCCCGCGCGATGCCGCGTGGGCCGTGCATTTCCTCGTCGGCCGGCGGCCCAAGCGCCTCGTGGGCGCCGCCAAGCTCCGGGCATGGGCGGCCGAGGAGGCCGGGGTGCCCGACTGGCTCTTCGAGGAGAGCTACCACGCCGTCGGCGACCTGGCCGAAACCATCACGCTCCTACTCCCCGACTCCGGAGGCTCGAGCGACCGTCCGCTGGCTGAATGGGTGGAGGGGCGGCTGCTCGCGCTGCGGGGACAGGACGACGCCGTGCAGCGCATGGAGCTGGTGGGGGCATGGCGCGAGCTGGGGCGCCGCGAGCGCTTCGTGTGGAACAAACTGATCACCGGCAGCTTTCGCGTCGGCGCGTCGGCCCGGCTGGTGGTGCGGGCCCTGGCCGAGGTGAGCGGCGTGGACGAAGGCACGATCGCGCACCGGCTCATGGGCGCCTGGGAGCCGACGCCGGAGTTCTTCCAGCGCCTGGTGGCGGCCGATACCCGCGACGCCGACATCAGCCGGCCCTATCCGTTCTACCTGGCGTACCCGCTGGAGGAGGCGCCCGCCGCACTCGGCGAGGCCGCCGACTGGGTCGTCGAATGGAAGTGGGACGGCATCCGCGCCCAGCTCATCCGGCGGGCCGGCCGCACCTTTCTCTGGTCGCGCGGCGAGGAGCTCCTGAGCGGACGTTTCCCCGAGGTGGAGGAAGCCGCGGCGCTCCTGCCCGAGGGGACCGTGCTCGACGGCGAGCTGTTGCCCTGGGCCGGCGGCGGGCCGCTGCCGTTCGCCCAGCTGCAGCGGCGGATCGGGCGGAAGACGCTCGGCCGCAAGCTCCTGAGCCGAGGTGCCGGTCGTTCTGGTGGCGTACGACCTGCTGGAGGAGCGTGGCGAGGATCTGCGGTCCCTGCCGTTCGCGGAGCGGCGTGCGCGCCTCGGCGCGCTGCTCGCGGGCGTGTCGTCGGCCGGACAGCTGGTGCTGTCGCCGGCGGTGGCCGTGGCGGGCTGGCCGGATGTCGAGCGGGCCCGCGCGCGCGCGCGCGAGGCCGGTGCGGAAGGGCTCATGCTCAAGCGGGCGGCGAGCGCCTACGGTGTCGGCCGGCGGCGCGGCGACTGGTGGAAGTGGAAGGTCGAGCCGCACACGGTCGACGCCGTCCTGATCTACGCCCAGCCGGGCAGCGGCCGCCGCGCGGGCCTCTACACCGACTACACCTTCGGCCTCTGGGACGGCGGCCGGCTGGTGCCGTTCGCCAAGGCATACTCGGGCCTGACCGACGAGGAGATCCGCCGGGTCGACGCGTTCGTCCGTCGCCATACGCTGGAGAAGTTCGGCCCGGTGCGGACCGTAAAGCCGGAGCTGGTCTTCGAGCTGGCGTTCGAGGGCATCCAGCGGTCCACCCGGCACAAGTCGGGCATCGCCGTGCGGTTCCCACGAATGGCCCGCTGGCGGACGGACAAGCGGCCGGAAGATGCCGATTCGCTGGATGCGGTGCGGGGACTGATCGATGGGGAGGAAGACGCGTGAGGAGCGCCGGAGGGTCAGCATCTGTGCACGCGCGAGCGGTCGAGGGCTCGCGTCCCGCCGATCGAGGCCGCTGATCCATGCCGGCCTTCATCTGTGTCACCTGCGGCACGCAGTACCCCGATGAGCCGCTCCCGCCGGACCAGTGCCTCATCTGCACCGAGGAGCGGCAGTACGTGGGGTGGGCCGGCCAGCGCTGGACCACGCTCGACGAGCTCCGCCGCGACCACCGGAACCGGGAGGCGCCCGAGGGTCCCGGCCTCCTCGGGATCGGCACCGAGCCGAAGTTCGCGATCGGCCAGCGGGCGCTTTACATCCGAACCGGGACGGGCGGCTTCCTCTGGGACTGCATCAGCCTCGTCGACGACGCGACCGTCTCGACGCTCCAGGCCCTCGGCGGCGTCGCCGGCATCGCGATCTCGCATCCCCACTACTACGCGTCGATGGTCGAGTGGAGTCGTGCCCTGGGCGGGGTGCCGGTGTACCTCCACGCGGACGACAGCCAGTGGGTGGTGCGGCACGATCGGGCCATCGTGTTCTGGGACGGCGACACCCGGGCCGTCGCGCCGGGCATCACCCTGATCCGATGCGGCGGCCACTTCGCCGGCGGCACGGTGCTGCACTGGGCCGACGGAGCCGACGGCGGCGGCGCGCTCCTGACCGGGGACATCATCATGGTGGGCGAGGACCGCCGCACCGCCGGGTTCATGTACAGCTTTCCCAACTACATCCCGCTCAACGCACGGGCGGTCGAGCGGATCGGGGCGATGGTGGAGCCGTTCGAGTTCGAGCACGTCTACGGCGGCTGGTTCGGCCGCAACATCCTGGCGGCCGGCAAGCAGGCCGTCCGCTACTCGGTGCGGCGCTACCTGTACGCCATTTCCGATCGTGGACAGTCCTAGCGACGAGCGCCGCCCGCGGGGCGGTGGGAGCGCCCTCGCGGTGGACCTCCGCCGGGCCCGCGCGGCGCAACGGCGGGCCGATCGCGCGGCCCAGCGCGCAGAGAAGGCTGGCGGCGTCGACAAGACGGACCGCCGCTCGCGGTCACGCGGGCACCGGGTGGCCTGCGGCAACCGCGATCCCCTGGAATGCGTGCGCACATGGTTTCGACTGCACGACTGGGCGCCGTTTCCGTTTCAGGAGGAAGTCTGGCGTGCCTACCTCGCCGGCGAGAGCGGGCTGATCCATGCCGCCACGGGCACCGGCAAGACCTACGCGGCGTGGATCGGACCGGTCCTGGAGTGGCTCCGAGACTACCCGGGCCGGCCGCGGCGGGCCGCCGGCGCGCCGAAGGCGCAGGCGAGGCACTTGGCGGCCCCGCCCCTCCGTGTCCTCTGGGTCACGCCCCTCCGTGCCCTCGCCGGCGACACCGAGGCCGCCCTCCGCGCCCCGATCGAGGACCTCGGGCTTCCCTGGACGGTCGAGTCGCGCACCGGCGACACCCCGGCCCGCATCCGGGCGCGCCAGCGCGATCGCCTCCCGACCGCTCTCGTCACCACCCCGGAAAGCCTGTCGCTGCTGCTCACGCGAGAGGACGCGCAGGACCTGTTCGACCATCTCGAGCTGGTCGTAGTCGACGAGTGGCACGAGCTGCTCGCGTCCAAGCGCGGAGTGCAGACCGAGCTCGCGCTCGCGCGGCTCCGCCGCTTTCGCCCCGATCTCCGCACGCTCGGGCTCTCCGCCACCCTCGGCAATCTCGACGTGGCCCGCGATGCGCTGCTCGGCCTCGATCCGAGTGGGGCGCCGCGATCCGGCAGGATCGTCCGAGGGCTGGTGCCCAAGGCGCTCGAGGTCGATGCCCTGATTCCCGAGACGATGGAGCGGTTTCCCTGGTCCGGGCAGATCGGGCTCCGGCTCCTGCCCGAAGTGGTCGCGGCGATCGAGGAGGGCGAGACCTCGCTCGTCTTCACGAACACCCGCGCGACCGCCGAGATCTGGTATCAGGCGCTGCTCGCGGCTCGTCCCGATTGGGCGGGGATCATGGCGCTGCACCACGGCTCGCTCGACCGCAAGACCCGCGAATGGGTGGAGGACGGACTCCGCGACGGCAAGCTGCGCTGCGTCGTCTGTACGTCCACCCTCGACCTCGGCGTGGACTTCACGCCGGTGGACCGCGTGCTCCAGGTCGGCAGCCCCAAGAGCGTCGGTCGGCTCATTCAGCGCGCGGGCCGGAGCGGGCACCAGCCGGGCGCCGTCAGCCGCCTGACCTGCGTTCCCACCAACGCGCTCGAGCTGGTGGATGTCGCCGCCGCGCGGGACGCGCTCGAGGCCGGCCGCATCGAGGCTCGCCGGCCGGTCGAGCGTCCACTCGATCTGCTTGCCCAGCACGCCATCACCGTCGCCCTCGGCGGCGGCTTCCTGCCCGACGCGCTGTTCGACGAGGTGCGCACGACCAACGCCTTCCGCGACCTCACCCGGGCCGAGTGGGCCTGGGTGCTCGACTTCATCACCTACGGCGGCAGCGCCCTGCGCGGGTACCCCGAGTACAGCAAGGTCGTGGTGGAGGACGGACGCTACGTCGTGCGCAGCCGGATGGTCGCGATGCGGCACCGGCTCTCGATCGGCACCATCGTGAGCGAGGCCGCCATGAAGGTCCAGCTGCTCCGCGGGCGCACGCTCGGCTCGGTGGAGGAGAATTTCATCGCCCGGCTCCGGCCGGGCGATCACTTCACCTTCGCGGGCCGGACGCTGGAGTTCGTGCGCGTGCGCGGGCTGGTGGCCTACGTGCGGAAATCGACCCAGAAGACCTCGCTGATGCCTCACTGGTCGGGCGCCCGGCAGCCGATCTCCCCGGAGCTCGCCGCCGGCATCCGCGCCAAGCTCGACGAGGCGCGCCGCGGCAGCTACGTCGGCGCCGAGATGGCCGCCGTCCGGCCGATCCTCGAGGTGCAGGGCCGCTGGTCGCGGCTCCCGGCGGCCGACGAGCTGCTGGTCGAGCGGGTGCGAACCCGCGAGGGCCACCACCTCTTCTTCTATCCGGTCGAGGGCCGGCTGGTGCACGAGGGGCTCGCGGCACTCTTCGCCTACCGCATCGCCCAGCTGGGGCCGATCTCGTTCACGCTCGCCGCCAACGACTACGGCCTCGAGCTGCTCTCGGCCGACCCCGCGCCGATCGCCGAGGCGATCGATGCCGGCCTGTTCTCGCCCGACCACCTGCTGCACGACATCCCCGCGAGCCTCAACGCGGCCGAGCTGGCGCGGCGTCAGTTTCGCGAGATCGCGCGGGTGGCAGGTCTGATCTTCCAGGGGTATCCGGGTGTGAACAAATCGGTCAAGCAGGTCCAGGCATCGAGCGAGCTGCTGTACGACGTCTTCGCGCGCTACGATCCGGATAACCTCCTGCTGTTCCAGGCCCACCGCGAGGTGCTCGAGCGCCAGCTCGAGCACAGCCGGCTGGGCCGGGCTCTGGAACGGATCACCGCGGGCCGGGTGACGGTCGTCGACGTCGAGCGCCCGACGCCGCTCGCCTTCGGGCTGCTGGTCGATCGTGCGCGCGAGCAGGTGAGCTCGGAGAAGCTGGGCGACCGGATCCGTCGCCTGGTCGCCCCGCTCGAGAAGGCCGCCGACGCGCCGCGTTTCGCCCGCGGCGGCAGCCGCGGCTTCCGGAGCGGCGGGTCCTCGTGAGCGCCGCCCGATGACCGACGTCGAAGTGCGGGTCGCGGGAGAGGCCGTCGTCCTGCTGCCCGAGCGCGCGCTGTTCTGGCCGCGGGCGGCCACCCTCGTGGCCGCCGACTTCCACTGGGGCAAGGCCGCCACCTTCCGAGCGGCCGGCATTCCGATCCCGACGGGCGCCACGGGTGACGACCTGGCCCGGCTCGACGCGGCCCTGCTCCGGACCTGTACCCGCCGCCTCGTCGTCCTCGGCGACCTCTTTCACGCGCGCGCGGGGCGGATCGCGAGCCGCACCCTCGCGGAGCTTCGCCGGTGGCGCGAGGACCGCACGGAGCTCGAGATCCTGCTCGTCCGGGGCAACCACGACCGGCACGCCGGAGATCCACCGGAAGATCTCCGCATCAACTGCGTGAACGCTCCGGCCTTCCTACCGCCCTTCGTGCTGCGCCACGAGCCGGCCCTATCGGCGGACGCGTACACCCTCGCCGGCCATGTCCACCCCGGCATCGTCCTGACGGGCCCCGGCCTCCAGCGGGAGCGGCTTCCCTGCTTCTGGCTCACGCCCCGCATGGCGGTGCTCCCGGCATTTGGTAGCTTCACCGGTCTGGGGCCGGTCTCGCCCGAGCCGACCGACCGGATCTTCGTGATCGCGGGCGACGAGGTTCTGGCCGCGGGCTAGGGGAGGACGATGACGCCCAGGTCGGTCTCCTGACCCGCCGTCACCGTCACGTCAGGCACGAGCACGCGTTCAGCGGCGAGACCCTGAGGCG
The DNA here is from genome assembly GCA_963840215.1 of uncultured Gemmatimonadales bacterium. GTDB lineage: Bacteria > Gemmatimonadota > Gemmatimonadetes > Gemmatimonadales > GWC2-71-9 > CAVVWJ01. Next base: position 595,914 of record CAWIYG010000001.1, read on the forward strand.
GGTCCACCGCGATGATGTACCTGCTGTCGACCTGGGCCGGGACCTGAGTCCAGTGCGCGCTTCGTGTCACGAAGGAGAACTCGAAGGCGCCGGTGGCATCGCTGCCCGCGGTCCCCAGTACCGACCAGGTGTTCTCGGGACCGGCCGGGTCGCCCAGATAGAGACGGAGCGACGCGTTCGCGACCGGGGCCGTTTCGACCCGAACGACCCCGACGATGGACCCGGTCTTGGTTCCGTCGGCGGCGCGGAGAACCGGTGAGAAGATGAAGCCCTCGTCCGTGCTCGCGGGGTCGAGCTCCTGCGGCGTAAGGAACGCCTTGCCCACGTCGAAGTCGATCACCACGGTACCGCCCGAATCCGGCACGTCGATCTGTTCGTGGATGAGCGCGTTCAGGACGGGCCGGCCGGCGCTGGACTGCCAGGCGATCCCCGGCGTCGAGCTGCCCGTGAGCACGGTCCCGTCGTCGAGGGTGATGCTCGACTGGTCCGTGTCGATGACGAGCCGGACCGCCGTGATGACCCCATCGGGCAGGTCGAGCTCGCCGAGCTCGTCGGTGACACCGCGCTGCAAAGCCAGGAGGTTGATCGTGCGGTCGGGTGCGGCCAGGGTCATGAAGTTGCCGGCCGCGGAGGTGTCGGGCGTCAGCGACCCGGACACGCTCACCACGTGCACGTCGACCCGCTGCACGCGGTCGAAGGGAAACGGCGCGTCGGTGAGGAGGATTCGGGTCGTACCCTCCGCCGAGATGCCCGGGCCGCCGCTGTCGCTGCAGGCGGTGAGGGACCCGAGCAAGACGATCAGGAACTGGACGGATCGGCGTGTCGCCATGCCTGCCTCGCTCTCGCTGATGATGGTGCAGGTACGCGGGGAGCCCCGCCACCCGCCTGTCCAGGAGGTCTGCGGTCCCGAAGATGTCGGGAGCCCGTACCCTCAGCGTGACCTAGGAGGCGTCGGGCGGGGCCTCGACCCTTGCCGACACCTCTGCTTGTGAATAATTTCACAATGTGACTCCCCCGCCCCGGCTCTGACTGTGTCCGATCTGCTCGCCGCCCGCTCGCAGATGGCGATGTCGCTCGCCTTCCACATCATCTTCGCGGTGGTGGGCATCGGCATGCCGGTGCTGATGGTGGTGGCCGAGGGGCGCTACCGGGCCACGGGCGACGCGATCTACCTGGAGCTGGCGAAGCGCTGGGCCAAGGGCACCGCGATCCTGTTCGCCGTCGGCGCGGTGTCGGGCACGGTGCTCTCGTTCGAGCTCGGCCTGCTGTGGCCCGGCTTCATGGAGTTCGCCGGGCCCGTGATCGGCATGCCGTTTTCCCTCGAAGGGTTCGCCTTCTTCACCGAGGCGATCTTCCTCGGGATCTACCTCTACGGCTGGGACCGGATCTCGCCGCGCGCCCACTCTGGGCCGGCATCCTCGTCGCGGTGAGCGGCGCCGCTGTCCGGCATCTTCGTCGTGATCGCGAACGCCTGGATGAACGCGCCGACGGGCTTCGACGTCGTGAACGGGCAGCTCGCCCATGTCGATCCGATCGCCGCCATGCTGAACCCGATGGCCTTCCAGCAGACGCTGCACATGACGCTGGCCTCGTACGCCGCGACCGGCTTCGCGGTCGCCGGCATTCACGCCTTCCTGCTGCTGCGCGATCGGCAGAACGCCTTTCATCGGCGGGCGCTGGCCATCGCGCTCCTGGTCGGCGCCCCCGCCGCGGTGCTGCAGCCGATCTCGGGGGATCTGAGCGCCCGGGCCGTCGCCGAGTACCAGCCCGCCAAGCTGGCGGCGATGGAGTCGCACTTCGTCACCGCACGGCGGGCGCCGCTCCTGCATCGGCGGCTGGCCCGACATGGAGACCCGCGAGACCCGGTATGCCGTGCGCATTCCCGGCGCGCTCTCCTTCCTCGCCTACCGCGACTTCGACGCCGAGGTCGAGGGGCTCGACCGGACGCCGCGCGCGGACTGGCCGAACGTGCCGATCGTGCATACCGCGTTTCAGGTGATGGTCGCCCTTGGCACGTTCATGGCCCTGGTCGGACTCTGGGCCGGGGTGCTCGCCTTCCGCCGGCGGGACCTGTGCGCGAGCACCTGGCTCCTCCGGGCGCTCGCGCTCGCCGCGCCGATGGGATTCATCGCGATCGAGGCCGGGTGGACCGTGACCGAGGTGGGGCGCCAGCCCTGGATCGTCTACGGCGTCCTGCGCACGGCGGACGCGGTGACACCCATGCCCGGGCTCATCGTTCCCTTCCTCGGCTTCACGGTCCTGTACTGCTTCCTTGGCGTCATCGTGGTGTGGCTGCTCTACCGCCAGATCATCCGGAGCCCGTCGCCGACGGAGTGGAGCCGCCTGTATTCCCCTGGGAGGACCGAGCATGCGGCCTGAACTCGGGCTGGCGGAGGCCCTGGCCGGCGTCCTCGCGCTCTCACTCAACGCCTACGTGCTGCTGGGCGGCGCCGATTTCGGCGGCGGCGTCTGGGATCTGCTGGCGGGAGGGCCGAGGCGCGACCGCCAGCGCGAGGTGATCAGCCACGCCCTCGGCCCGATCTGGGAGGCCAACCACGTCTGGCTGATCCTGGCGATCGTGCTCACCTTCTCCGGCTTCCCGCCGGCGTTCGCCCGGCTCGGGACCGTGCTCCACATACCGCTCTCGCTGATGCTGGTGGGCATCGTGCTCCGAGGCTCCGCTTTCACCTTCCGCACCTACGACGACCAGCACGACGCGGTGCAGCGGCGCTGGGGCAGGATCTTCGCGGGCGCGAGCCTCGTGACGCCCGTGCTGCTCGGCGTGTGCATCGGTGCCGTGGCCTCGGGGCGCGCCGGGCCGGTGCCCGCCGCGGGCACCTTCGCCGACCGCTTCGTCGCCCCGTGGCTCACGCCCTTCAGCCTGTCGGTGGGACTGCTCACGCTGGCGCTCTTCGCCCACCTGGCCGCCGTCTTCCTCACGCTCGAGTCCGATGATCCGGACATCGCCGAGGACTTCCGAACGCGCGCGCTCTGGTCGGGCGGCGTGCTCTTCGTCGCCGCCTTCGGCACGCTGCTCGTCGCCCGATCGCACGCACCGCTGATGGGGACGGGCTTGCTCGCCTCCCCGTGGGCACCGCCGTTCCACGTGGCCACCGGGCTGGCGGCGATCGCAACCCTGGCGGCACTCTGGCGGAGGCGCTACCATCTGGCGCGGGTGACGGTGGGGTTGCAGGTGTCGCTGATTCTCTGGGGGTGGGCCGTCTCCCAGTACCCGTATCTCATTCCGCCCGACCTCACGATCCGGGGCGCGGCGGCTCCCACGGCGACGCTCCGGGTGGTGCTGATCGCCCTCGGGCTGGGTGTCGTGGTGCTGCTGCCGTCGCTGGTGTACCTGTTCCGGGTGTTCAAGGCCGCGCCGAGTCACTCGGTGCGGGGGCCGAAGGGAGGCTACTGATGCAGGATCTCCGCGTGAGCACCGAGCGGCTCGAGCTGGCGCCGCTGGCGCTCGACGAGATCGAAGCGCTGATCGCCGGCGATGGTGCCCGTCTTCGCGAGCTGACCGGCGTGCTCTTCCCCCGCCCGGCCGCCCCGCCTCCCTACATGGCCGACCCGCTCCCCACCGTGCGCGAGCACCTGCGCGCCCGGCCGGACGAGGCGCGCTGGTGGAACTGGCTCGTCTTCGAGCGGGAGACGAAGCGCGCGGTCGGCTCGGTGTCCTTCGGCGGGCCGCCCGACGAGTCGGGCGCGGTGCTCATCGGCTACGCGATGTACGAACAGTTCGAGGGCCACGGCTATGCCACCGAGGTCGTGCGCGCCATGATCGCGTGGGCATTTCAGCAGCCCGGCGTGAAGCAGGTGCGCACGCTCGCGCCGGTGTGGAACACGCCGGCGCTCCGGGTGGCGGAGAACGTCGGCATGCGGCCGGTGGCCGCCGACGAGGACGACGACGTGGGCGAGGTGCTGGTCTACGCCCTCAGCGCTCCAGCATCCGTCGGATCGGCCTGATCAGGAGCACCATCACGACGCAGGTGACGACGGCCGTCCCCGTGACGAGCGTGAACAGGGTCGGCAGCGGGACGGTCTCGTAGACGCTCGCCGCCATGCCGGCCAGGTAGTTCCCCACCGCATTCCCCAGGAACCAGACCCCCATCACCAGGCCCGCGACCCGGGCCGGCGCCAGCTTGCTCATCGCGCTGAGCCCCACCGGGCTCAGGCACAGCTCACCCAGGGTCTGAAAGAGATAGGAGAGGACCAGCCACATCGGGCTGACGCGCACGCCCGTCGCGGCGACGGTGGCGGCCCCGATCATGATCGCGAAGCCGATGCCGAGGAGGGCCAGTGCGATGGAAAACTTGGCCGGGCTGGACGGATTCCGATTCCCCAGGCGGAGCCAGATGGCCGCGAACACCGGGGCGAACAGGATGATGAAGAGCGGGGGCAGCGACTGGTACCAGCTCGCCGGAAACGTCTGCCCGAAGATCGTGTTGTCGGTGTTGCGCTCGGCGAACAGGTTGAGCGTCGAGCCTGCCTGCTCGTAGGCCATCCAGAACACGCAGGCGGCGACGAACAACACGGTGATCACGATGAGACGCTGCCGCTCCTCGCGCGTCCAGGTGCCGGACGCGAAGAGCCAGACGAAGAAGGCGACCGTGATCGCCATCAGCACCCACTTGAAGCTGCGCGAGATGGCCTCGGCGTCGAGGGTCACCAGCCCGCCGAATGCCAGCACGAGACCGATCGCGACGACGGCGAGCGTGACCAGACCCGCCACCCGGATCTGGCGCTCCACCTTGGCCGCCGCCACGGGCTCGGCTGGGCCGCACCGGCCGCAGGCCGTCGGGCGCGAGGTGCTTCGAGCCGATCCGGTACTGGATCAAGCCCAGGAACATGCCCACCGCGGCAGCGCCGAAACCGAAATGCCAGGAGCTCTCCGGGGAGAGGCCGGCGGAGACGAGCAGCCCCTTGAATCCTTCGCTCTGCCCGAGCCATCCGGTGATGAGCGGGGCCACGAACGCGCCCGTGTTGATGCCCATGTAGTAGATGGAGTAGCCAGCGTCCCGGCGGCTGTCGTCCGCGGAGTACAGCTTGCCCACCAAGGCGCTCACGTTGGGCTTGAGCAGCCCCGTGCCGATCGCGATCAGCACGAGCCCGATGTAGAACGTCGTGAGCGACGGGATCGCCAGACAGATGTGTCCCAGCATGATGATCACGCCGCCCACGAACACCGCCGGCCGAAGGCCGAGGACCCGGTCGGCCACCCATCCGCCTGGAAGCGAAAACAGGTAGACGGAGCTCACGTACAGCGCGTAGATCGGGCCGGCCTTCGACGTGTCGAAGCCGAGCCCGCCGGCCGCTACCGGCGCGGTCATGAACAGGATGAGCAGGGCGCGCATGCCGTAATAGCTGAAGCGCTCCCACATCTCGGTGAAGAACAGGGTCGAGAGGCCCCGCGGATGCCCGAAGAATCGGGTATCGAGCGCGGTGTTCTCGGCGGCGGGGCGAGGCGGGGTGGCAGTGGCCACGGGAGTCCCCTTCAGCGTAAGCCAGCTTGAGTCGTCGGGCGTCGTCGGACCGGCGTCCCGGGTGTCACGTCTTGCGCTTCTTCAGAATGTCCTCCAGCACCACCCGGTCGATCTTTCCGTCCATCCGCACCCGCACGTCGTAGTTCTCCCAGTACATGAAGTTCTTCAGCGCCTCGAGAAACGCCGGCGTTGCCGAACCCTGCGGCTTCGCCAGCCACTTCTCCGGTTGCTTCACCGGCTCCGCCAGCAGGATCGGCTCGAGCTGCGCCACGAGCGCCGGCGTGAGCGGCATCAGGTCCCGCGGCTCGCTCGGGAAGAAGTGCAGCTTGTGCAGCGCCAGCAGCCGCTCCAGCTCGGCGATCGGATCGACCGCGTCGTACACGCGGATGTCGACGAAGCGGTCGTTGGCGCCGAGATAGCCGCCGTTCTTCCGCGACGACCAGGAGCGCGGCGCTACTGCATGCCCCGCTTGTCGCCACCACCCGCCTGACCGGCCTTGAGTGCCGCCATCAGCCGGTCGGCGAGGCTGCCCCGGCTCCGCGCGAAGGCGTCGGCGAGGTTCTTCACGGTCTGGTCGGACACCATGATGTTCGCCTGCGCGGCGTAGCCCCGGCCCACGATCACCTGCCCCTTCCCGCCGGGGACGTTGCCCGCGCCCGAAGGCGCACCGACCCGTCCGCCGGCCCAGTCGAAGGTGGTGGTGCCGGTGAAGCTCGCGGCGTTCCCGCGGGCGTCGACGATGCCGACCTGCCGGTCCTGCAGCATGGTGTCGCTGCGCATCACGATGCGGAGCGCCTCTTCGGCCGTGGCGCCCTGGGCCACGAGGTCCAGGCCCCGCTCGCCATAGGCGGTGTTGCCGAGGCTCTGCGTGGCCACCGCGCCGATCCCGGCCCGCGCCCACGGCACGATCCCGCCTACGTTCGGGAACTTCGACTGCACCGCTACCCCCAGGTCGCCCGTGACCGAGTCATAGGCGACGATGCTGTAGGTGTGGGCGAGTTTCTCGAGGTGTGCGGGGGCGACGACGGGCTGCTGGGCAGGGAGCGGGGTGAGGGACAGGACCTGAAGCGCGAGGAGGCCGGCAATGCCGGCCGCGCTGGTACACCTCGTCCATCGCCGCATGGGGGTGGCTCCGCTCATTGTTTGCCGAGCTTCTTCTTGAGATAGGCGAGCTGCGCCTCGATCGCGCTCTCGCGGCGCTGGCGCTCGGCGTCGGCCTGCAGGCGCACGTCCTCGTCCGGGCGGGTCGCGCCGGCCGATTCCAGGTCCCGCCACGCCGCCCTGACCGACTCCGACGGCTGGCCCGCCATCGCCTGCTGCGCTTCGGCGCTCATCTCCGCCAATTCCCGCTCGGCCAGCACCAGCTCGTCCCGCTGCACCAGCACCTTGCGCTCGAGCACGAGCACGCGTTCCCGATGGCGCAACGCGTAGCGCTCGGCGATGGCGACGGTCTCGGCATCGGGCACCGCGGCCGCCAAGCGGCCCCGCCGCTCGGCGTCCTCGAGCTGCTTCCGCTCGATCGCAAGCTCGCGCTCGGTCGCGGCCAGCGCCTCCCGCATCGTCCCGACGCCGACCTTGCCCTCGAGCAGCGCCTCGCGCAGGCCCGCGGCATAGGCTCTCGGATCGCTCCGCGAGCCCTCGCGCAGCAGCTGGTCCAGTCGCGCTTTCAGACCGTCGAGCACGGCCGCAGACGTCCTGGCATCGATGACTCCTCGGGGATGGCCCGATCGCGGAGGGCGCGGGCCGGCCGCCGGAGGGCGGCCAAAGCAGTTGGGAAATCGAATGGTAGGACCACTGCGGGAGACCGTCAAGCGAGCGGGGCTTCCCGCCCGCGCGGGCACCGGGTAGCCTACCACGCAGGTGCCAACGACGAGAGGAGTTCCATGACCCCCGAGAGCTGCAGCGTGTGCGCGGAGCTGGCCGGACGGATCACCGTCCCGGGCGGCGTGGTTTACCGGAACGAGTGGTGGGAGGTGGCCCATCACACCGGCCCTCAGACCGATCCGGGCGAGCTGATCGTCAAGCTCCGGCGGCATGCGAAGTCCCTGGCCGAGCTCACCTCGGCCGAGGCGACCGCCGTGGGCCCGGTGCTCCGGGCGGCCGTCACCGCCGTCGAGCGGGTCATCCGACCCGAGCGGGTCTACGTCGCCTCCTATGGCGAGCGGGTGCGCCACGTGCACTTCTTCCTGCTCCCCAGGACGACCAGCCTCCCCGCCGGGCACGTCACCTCGGATCTCTACCGCCGGGCGCGCACGCTGTTCCGCCGACTGGGTGTGATCACCAACCCACCGGCCGCAGCCCGCGCCGACGCGGCGGGCCGTCTGCGCGACGACGCCGCATGGTCGACGTTGAGCACCTGATCCTGGGCGCGGGCCCGGCCGGGCTCCGCGCGGCGCAGGTCCTCGCCGAGGCCGGACGCGAGGTCCTGGTGCTGGAGAAGCGTCCGGAGGTCGGGCCGAAGACCTGCGCCGCCGGCCTGACGGCCAAGACGATGCGGGAGCTGCGACCACTCGGCCTGCCCCACGAGGCCACGCGCGCGAGCCTCGGGCATGTGGCCTTTGCCGGCGGGCGGCCGGTGGTGCTCGACCCCGAGCTGACCCTGGTGCACACCATCCCGCGGCGCGAGCTCGGCCGCTACCAGCTGCAGTGGGCGCGCGCGGCCGGTGCCACGGTGCGACCGGGCTCGCCGGCGACGGCGATCGATCTCCGGGCGCGCACCGTCACTGCGGACGGCCGCCCCATCCGGTGGGGTCACCTGATCGGCGCGGACGGCGCCGACTCGGCCGTCCGCCGCGCGCTCGGCCTGTCCTCCCCGCGCGCCTACTTCGCCGCCGAATACAACCTCCCAGGGTTGAGGCTCGAACCCCTGCGGATCGAGTGCGATCCGGGCCCGGCCGCGCTCCGCCGCTACCTGGAGTGCCGCTGCGACGGACTCGGCGTGTCGCGCGCGGGTGTGGCATTGGAGGGAGCGACGCTGGAGGTGGCCTACCACGGATGCCACTTCGCCGGCGACGTGCATCTGGCCGGCGACGCCGCCGGCGCGATCTCGTCGCTCACGGCGGAGGGGATCTACGCGGCGCTCGTCACCGGCGAAGAGGTCGCACGCACGATCCTCGAGCCGCGCGTGCCCGCCCCGAAGACGGCCAGCTGGGTCCGGACCAAGCGCTGGCACGACGGTCTGGCGCGCTGGCTCGCCCGCCCGGACACCCGGGATCGGACCCTGGGTCTATTCGCGGGTATCGGAGAGGTGCGCTGGATCCGACGGCCGCTCGCGGCGTGGCTCCTCCACGGATGACCGGTCTGCGCGAGCGGGGCGTCGAGCTCTTTCGGCGCTTGGGTGCCGCTGCGGATCCCGGGCCGCTCGTCGACGCCCTGGTGGCCGCGTGGGCCCAGCCCGCGCGCCGCTACCACGACATCCACCACCTCCGCGACTGCCTGGCGCAGCTGGACGACGCACCGGCCGACGGTGCCGATCGCAGCCGCGTGGAGGCGGCGCTCTGGTTCCACGACGCCGTCTACGATCCGCTCGCCGGCGACAACGAAGCGCGGAGCGCCGGCTGGGCCCGGAGCGGACTCACGAGCGTCGGCATCGAGCCGGCCGTGGCTGACGATATAGCCCGCCTCGTTCTGCTCACCGCCCACGCCGGCCCCGCGCCTGACCCGGCGGGTCAGCTGCTCTGCGACGTCGATCTCGCCGTGCTCGGAAGCGAACCAGACGCGTACGACGCGTATCAACGCCGCATCCGAGCCGAGTATGCATGGGTCCCGGAGGCGGACTACGGTGCGGCGCGGCGACGGGTGCTCGCGGGCCTGCTCGCGCGCTCCCCATTGTATCAGACCGCCCATTTCCGCCGGCGATACGAGGAACCCGCCCGGAAAAACCTGGCTCGGGCGCTCGCCGGGCTCGCGGCCGCCGGGACGTGACGCGCGTCACGTCCCGAGGTCGGCGGCGGGGGTTAGGTTCGCCGCTGGATTGGAGGAGGGGTGGATACGGGAGAATCTACACATCAAGGTGGTGCCAGCGCGGTGCCGCCCATGGGAGGGACACCATGAAGCGCTCATCGACGTTCCTGTTGGCCGCGCTGACGGCCATTGGCTTGGCCGCGTGCAACCCGCCACGGAACGACACGAACACGACCGGCGGATCCGAATCCGGGTCCATGGGCACCCCGGCCGACACCACGACCACGGGGACCGGCACCGCCCTTCCGGCGGACACCACCGCTACTGACACGGCGATGACGAAGTAGGTCGCGCCCGAGGCACGACGCACGAGGGGCCCACCAGAGCAGGTGGGCCCCTCGTGTGCGTCGAGGCCTCGGCCAGCCCCCGCCGGCACCGCCGTCGATTATCTTCTGGCCATGCCGATCCGCCGCTTCCTCCCCCTCTGTCTCGTCGCCGCGGCCTGCGGCAAGGCGGCAGACCGGGGCAGCCCCGCGTGCGGACTGGCGGCGTTGGCCGGCCCCACTGCCCTGCTCACGCAGTTCAGCGTGCCGCACCAGACCCTGAGCCGGCCGCCGGCGAAGCTCCCGGAGCGATTGGTCGCCCGGCTGGTCGCGGGGCCCGCGCTCCCGGCCATCGTCGGGCGCTCGGAGTCCCTGCTGGTCATCGGCGTCGAGGGGGTCGTCCCGCCCGCGATCAAGCCCGCCTATGGGGTGCTCGTGCTGGACACCGCCGAGCAGGCGCGCGGCGTCATGCTGTTCGAGGGCCTCCCCGTCGAGGGCGCCCCGACGATCGGCACCATCAGCCTCGGCCCGGAGACGTTGCCTCTCATCGGCATTGAGCTGGACCCGGCCCGCATCGAGGACCCCCGCTGCCCCTTCTTCCCCGACTCGGTCCTGCCGTGACCGCGCCGAGGGTTGCCGTGAGCGGCGTGCTCCGGACCTGGGACGCCGCCGAGCGAACCGGCGTGAATGCCGCGTACGTGCGATCGGTGCTGAGCGCGGGTGGCGTCCCCATCATCCTGTCCCCCTTGCTGGGCGCGTCGTTTGCGATGCGCGCCCTCGACGGGGTCGACGGCCTGCTGCTCAGCGGCGGCGAGGACATCCATCCGGCGTGGTATGGCGCGGATCCGTCGCCGCTGCTCTACCCTCCGAGCCGCGAGCGCGACCTGTTCGAGCTCGCACTGTTCGCCGCGGCCCGCCAGCGCGCGCTGCCCATCCTGGGCATCTGCCGCGGCATCCAATTGGTCAACGTGGCCCTGGGTGGCACCCTGTTTCAGGATTTGCCGTCGGAGCGCCCGGGGCCCGTGCCGCACGATCCCGGCGGCACCCGCGACGCGCGGTCACACGAGGTCCGCCTCCAGGAGGGCAGCCGCGCGGCCCGGGCCCTCGGGCGCACGAACCTGAGCGTGAACTCGTTCCATCATCAGGGCGTGGATCGGCTCGCGGGTGGCCTGGTCGCGTCGGGCTGGAGTGGGGACGGGCTGATCGAGGCGGCGGAGTCGACTGGAAGTTCGCCCTGGCTGCTGGCGGTGCAGTGGCACCCGGAGGAGATGCACGGGGACGGGACGGCGCCCGAGCGCGGCCTGTTCCGCGCCCTGGTCGAGGCCGCGGGCCGGAGCGCCGTGGCCACCGCCTGAGCTGACGCCTGCGCTAGTGCGCCCCGAGATCCCGCAGGATCCGGTCCGGCGTGCACGCCGTCGGGAACAGCAGCCGGTCGCTCACTCCGTTCAGCGCCCCCCGCACCGAGGGGAACCGCTCGGCCACCGTGCGCAGCACCGCACCGAGTCCATATGCGTCGGCAAGCGCGTGATCCGACGCCATGCCGAACCCCCGGCGACCGAGCGTGTCGTAGTAGGTGACGTCGGGCCCCGCTTTGCGCAGATGTCGCGCCGCGATATAATCGGGAAAGAGGCCGGCCAGCCAGAGCGCGTAGTTGCCCAGATGGACCATGACGCGGAACCGGCGCTCGCCGTCGCTCGCCTCGAGGTCGGCCAGGATGTCCACCAGGTAGCGGTGCTGCTGATCGTCGTGCCAGTCGATGCGCCAGGCGCGGTCGCGCTGGCCGAAGTCGAGCAGGAGGGCCGAGAGGTAATCGGCCAGTTCCCGGTCGTCGAGACCGGCATTCCGGAGCGCATGCCGCACGACGACGTAGAAGAACAACGCCTCCGAGGGGACCAGCATCGACCGCACCGTCAGCAGGCGTTCGAGCAGATCGGGCGAATCCAGCAGCGGATCCGGCCCTTCCGTCGCCAGCCGCCGCTCGTGAGAGGCCCGCCGGTGCGCGGAGCCGCGGCTCAGTAGCAGGATCACCAGCTGCAGGTCCGCCGCGGTCAGGCGGCCTCGCGTATTCGCCCGGATCATGGTCACTCCTCCTTCAGCCAAGCCCGCCGCACCTACCCCGACGGACGACCTGACATTGCTCCGCCAGGTGACCGCGTTCGGTCAGGAGCTGGCCGGGACGCTCCGCCGCGCCTCGGTGATCGACCTGCTGCTCCGGCACATCAGGGAAAGCCTCTCGCCCACCGAGATCGCCCTCACCCTCTTTCACCGGGACGCCGACGCGCACGACTTCGTGCACGCCTGGCCCGCCGGCCGGCCCGACCGGCGCCCGCTCCTTCAGCTCATCGAGCGCCGCGGCGCGCTCATCCTGCCGGACGGTCTCGATCCGCTCGTGGCCGCCGGCGACCTGCCGGCCCAGGACGACACCTCGGGATCGTGGCTCCTCGCTCCCTTCGTCGCCCGCGGCCGGGTGACGGGGGCCGTGGTCATTCGGGGCGAGCGCGGGCGCTTCGACGCCACCTCGCTATGGCTGCTGGAGGGGCTCGTCTCTCAGGCCAGCATCGCCCTCGAGAGCGCCCGCCTCGTGGACCTGCACGACGACGGGCGCCGCTCCTGGCAGGAGGTGGTGGACGCCATCTCCCCCGCCCTCTGCATCGTCGACCGCGGCGGACGGATTCGCCGGGCCAACCGTGCCTTTGCCGACCTGGTGAATGCCCCGCCCGCGAGCCTGATCGGCCGCCCGTGGCAGGCGTTCATCCCGCCCGAGTGGGCTGCCGAACTGCAGCGGGCCCTGGAGCAGCAAGGAGCGGGCCGCGAGGTCGACCTGCGCACCGGCGACCAGACCTATGCGGTTACCGCCGTGCCGATTACCAGCACCGACCGATCCGCCCTCGTGCTCCTCTTCGATGATCAGACGGAGCGGCGGCGTTTGCAAGACCAGCTCATCCAGTCGGAAAAAATGTCCGCCATCGGCCAGCTGATCGCGGGCATCGCGCACGACCTGAACAACCCGCTCGCCTCGGTCGTCGGCTTTGCCGACTTCCTGGGCGAGGTCCCCAATGTGCCGCCGTCGCTCCGGGAGCCTCTCACCGTTATCCGCGAGGAGGCCGAGCGGGCCTCGAACATCGTCAAGAACCTCCTCAGCTTCGCCCGGAAGCAGGAGCACCAGCGGCGCCCCACCGCCCTCCCGCCGCTGCTCGACGCCACGTTCGTGCTGCTGCGCAATCAGCTCATGGCCCACCGCGCCGAGGCCCAGATCGAGATCGAGCCCGATCTGCCGATGCCCGACATCGACCCCAACCAGATCCAGCAGGTGTTCGTCAACCTGCTCAACAATGCGTCCCAGGCCATCGCGAGCACCGGGCGCCCCGGCCGCGTGATCGTCCGCGCCCGCCGATGGCTCGACGGCGTGGCGGTCGACGTGATCGACGACGGGCCGGGCATGTCGGAGACGCTCGCCGCCCAGGTGTTCGAGCCCTTCTTCACCACCAAACCCGAGGGCGAGGGTACCGGGCTCGGGCTCTCGATCAGCCAGGGCATCGTCCGCGAGCACGGGGGCCGGATCATGCTCGCCACCGAGGAGGGCGGCGGATCGACCTTCACGGTCCAGCTGCCGCTCTCCACCCGGCCGCCCGCCCCGACCCCCGACACCGGGGTCGGTACCCCAACTAAGCGCCTTCGGGTCCTCGTCGTCGACGACGAGCCTCACATCCTGCACTACATGCACGCCACACTCGAGGCGTGGGGCCACGTCCCCGTCGTGGCGCGCAACGGCCGGGAAGGACTCGAGCTGGCCGATCGCGAGCGCTTCGACCTGATCATCTCGGACCTCCGCATGCCCGAGCTCGGCGGGCGGGAGTTCTACGAGGAGCTCGTGCGCCGGCATCCGGAGCTCGCGGCCCGGCTGGTCTTCAGCACCGGCGACACCGTTCGCGGCGACACGCTCGCCTTCCTCGAGAGCCTGGACCGCCCCTACCTTCACAAGCCGTTCAGCCTCGCCGAGCTGCGCACCCTGCTGGCGGCGGTGGCGCGGGAGGCGTGACCCCGCGCGTCGTCCATGTCGCGTCGGGGCGCGAGTGGCGAGGCGGCCAGCGCCAGGTCTGGCTGCTCGCGCGCGAGCTGGCGCGGCTGGGGGACGTGCCGCAGGTGGTGGTGACCGGCCGCGGCAGCGAGCTCGCGGCCCGGCTCGAGCGCGACGGCGTGCCGGTGCGGTCCGTCGCCTGGGGCATGGGCCTGGACCTCCGGGTGCTGCCGGCCCTCATCGCCGAGCTCCGGCGTGGGCCGGCGCTGGTCCACGCCCACGATGCCCACGCCGTCACCCTCGGCGGCGCCGCGGCGCGACTCACGGGCCGGCCGCTCGTGGCGACGCGCCGGGTGGACTTCCCGCTCCGCCGGACCGCCTTCTGGGGACGGGCGTCGCGGGTCATCGCGATCTCCCACGCCGTCGCCGAGGTGCTCGTCGCCGACGGCATCCCGCGCGAGCGCATCACGGTGATCCACTCCGGGGTGGATATCGACGAGCTCCGGCGGACCACCCGGCTTGGGATACGGGACCGGCTCGGGCTTCCGCCCGCGACCCTCGTCGCGGCGAATGTCGCCGCGCTGGTCCCACACAAGGACCACGCGACCCTGCTCCGGACGGCAGCGGCGCTCACCGACCGGCTGCCGAACCTGCACTGGGCCGTCGCGGGTGAGGGGCCGGAGCGGGAAGCCCTGGAGCGCCTGCGGGCGACGCTCGGGCTCGAGCACCGCGTCCACTTTCTGGGCCACGTGGAGGCGCCCGCTCGCCTCGTCGCCGACGCGGACTGCTTCGTCATGAGCTCGCGCGAGGAAGGACTGGGCACGTCCGTGCTGGACGCGATGGCGCTTGGCATCCCGGTTGCGTCCACCACCGCGGGCGGCCTCCCGGAGATGCTGCAGGAGGGTGCAGGGGTACTCGCTGCCCCGAACGACCCCGACGCCCTGGCGGAGGCCGTGGCGCGGCTGCTCACGGAGCCCGGCCTCGCGCTGGAAGTGGCTCGACGGGCGACCGCCGCCGTCGAGCGGTTCACGGCGCCGCGGATGGCAGAGGCGGTTCGATCGGTGTATCGTTCGTGCGTCTCATTTCCTTGACGGGTCATGATTTACGTCTGCATTCCGAGCTACGACGAAGCCCCGACGGTGGGGTTGCTTCTGTGGAAGATTCGCCAGGTCTTCGCGGCCTTCCCGCGCGAGTACCAGCTGCTGGTGCTCGATGACGGGTCCACGGACTCCACCACGGAGATCCTCGAGCCCTACGCCCGAGTGCTGCCGCTGACGATCGTCCGTCATCCCGAGCGGCGCGGCTACGCGGCGTCGGTCGAGGCGCTGCTGCGCCGCGCGGTGGATCTCACCGATCGCCCCAAGCGCGACACGGCGATTCTCATGCACGCCGACTTCACCCACAATCCTCAGACCATCCCCGACCTCGTCCGTCGCATCGAGAGCGGCGCCGACATGGTGGTGACCGAAGGGCGGCTCGAGGGCGAGCCATCCCGCGCCAGCGCGCTCCTGCGCCGCCACGCCTCCTCGCTCCTGCGCGGGGTCGTCACGGTGCCTCACGTGCGCGACCTGGTGTCGGGGTTCGCGGCCTTCCGCCTGGTGACGCTCCGCAATGCGATCCGGAGCCAGGCCGATCGCCTCCTCGTGACCGATGGGTGGGCGGCCAACGCTGAGCTCTACTGGCGGGCCGGTCGCTACTCCCGGCGGGTGGAGTCGGTGCCGTCGTCCGAGCGGCACGACCTCCGGGGCCGGGCCTCGCGTGCCCAGCCATGGCCCACGGTCGCGGCACTGTGGTCCGCGCGGCGGGCGCTGCGGGCCGCGCCCGTGCCGCCGGCACCGCCCGAGCCGACGGTCAAGCGCGAGATCGAGGCCGAGGCGGTCTCCTCGTGAGCACGCTGCTGCTGGCCCTCGCGCTGCTGCAGGGGGCGCCGCCGGCCTCACCCCAGCCAGCGGCGCCGCAGGCGACCCCATCCCAGACCCCGGCGCCGGCCTATCCCTGGGCGGTCGGTGAGAAACTGACCTATTCAGCCAAGCTCGGCATGCTCTCGCTCGGGAGCGGCACGCTCGAGGTCGCCCGGATCGACACCGTGCGTGGAGCGGAGTCCTTCCGCTTCCGGTTCCGCCTCCAGGGCAAGAGCATCGTGTACTCCCTGGACGACATCCTCGAGTCGTATGTCGGCACCCGCGATCTCGTCTCCCGTCGGTTCGTGCAGGATTTCACGGAGAACAAGAAGCCGAAGCACCGACGCTTCGAGATCTATCCGGACTCGGGGTTCTTCCTCGAAGAGGGTCACCCCGAGCGAAAGCCGACGCCGCCCGATCCGCTCGACGACGCCGCCTTCTTCTATTTCGTGCGCGTCACGCCCCTGGAGGTCGGCAAGAAGTACGTGTACAACCGGTACTTCCGGAAAGAGAAGAATCCGGTCACCATCCAGGTGACGAAGCGCGAGAAGCTCGAGCTGCCGGACGGCCGCACGGTCGACTGCCTGGTGCTCCATCCCGTGATCGACACCAAGGGCATGTTCTCGAAGCGGTCCGACACGCGGATCTGGCTCACGGACGACGCCCGCCGACTGCCGGTGCAGATCCGGAGCAAGTTTCCGTTCGGCACCATCACGCTCCGCCTCAAGGAGATGGTGCTGCCCCCCGCGACTACCGCCGCGGGCCGGTAGGCGTGCCCTATCGCGAGGCCGACCTGAGCCGCGTGACCACGGTCCCCGTGGCCGGACGGCACAACAAGGTGGACCCCTCGCTGCTCGCCGCGCCGCCCGGCGCGGACCGCTCCTTCGCCGCCTTCCTCGCCGCGCTTCCCGACGTGCTCGCCGCTCGCGACCTCCGTGCGGTCATCGCCGGCGTCGCCGCCGCCGCCCGCGCCGGACGCGGCGTCGTCCTGCTGGTCGGCGGGCACGTCGTGAAGGTCGGGCTGGGACCGCTCCTGGGCACGCTGGTCGCGCGCGGCGTCGTGACCCACGTCGCGCTCAACGGCGCGGCGGCGATTCACGACTTCGAGCTGGCCGCGTTCGGCGGCACCAGCGAGGACGTGGAGAGCGGGCTGGCCGACGGCAGCTTCGGGATGGCGGAGGAGACGGGGGCGGAGATGAACGCGGCCATCGGCGCGGCCGAGCGCGCCGGCCAGGGCATGGGGGAAGGCCTCGCCCGGGCGCTCGCCGCGCGGACCCCGCTGCCCGGCCGCGACGCGTCGATCCTGCTCGCGGCCCATGAGCGGGACGTCCCGGTGACCGTCCATGCCGCGATCGGCGCCGAGATCATCCACCAGCACCCCACCGCCGACGGCGCCGCGATCGGCGCCACGAGCCACCGCGACTTCCGCCGCCTGGCGGGCTCCCTTCCCGCGCTCGACCACGGCGGGGTGGTGCTCAACCTCGGCAGCGCCGTCGTCCTGCCCGAGGTGTTCCTCAAGGCGCTCACCATCGCCCGGAATCTCGAGCACGGCTCACCGACCCACTTTCTCGCCGCCGACTTCGACATGCAGCGCCACTACCGGCCGCGGCTCAACGTCGTCCAGCGGCCGACGCGCGCGGGGGGCGAGGGCTACCTGCTCACGGGGCATCACGAGCTGATGCTGCCCCTGCTCGTCTGGGGAGTGCTGGAGGCGCTGGGCTCAGGCTGAGGAAACGGCCCGTCGTCCCGAGCGCAACGAGGGACCTGCTCCCGCGGGCATCGAACCCCGGAGGATCAGGTCCCTCGTTGCGCTCGGGACGGTTCCGCCTGGCGACAGCGACGCGCCGCTACATGGCCGGCCGCCCCGCGATCATCTCCCGGACCCGGGCCGCCGTGTCCGGCGCGATCAGCTTGAGCACCAGGTAGATCAGGAAGCCGATGAAGGCGAACCAGGCCACGGTCACCAGCAGCCCGATCAGCAGGCCGAACAGGCCCAGGAACACCTTGAACAGGAACACGGCGATAACAGCGAAGATCGCGAACCCAAGCAGGCTCCGGAACATGGTAGTTTCCCTCGGGGAAGCGGGTCAGCGCGTCCTACGTGCGCACGTTTCAAATAGTTTCATAGGAATATAAGTGACTGCGAGCTACGATGTTATCGTCGTGGGCGGTGGCCCTGTCGGGGCGGCGTGCGCGCGGGAGCTGTCGCTCGCCGGACGGCGGGTGCTGGTGCTCGAGCCCGGCGGGGAGATGGGCCAGGCGTGGCACGCCGCCGCCGGCATGCTCGCGCCCCAGATCGAGGCCAACGACGACGACCCGCTCCTCGAGCTGGGCCTCGCGGGCCGCGAGCTGTATTCGCCGCTCGCCGAGCAGCTGCGGGAGTCGACGGGCATCGACCTCGGGCTCTGGCGGGAAGGTATCGCCTGTGTCGCCGCGAATGAAGCGGAGGCGGCGGCACTGCGCTCCCGTTGCGGCTGGCAGCGGCAGCACGGACACCTGACCGACTGGCTCGACGCGGAGGAGGTCAAGGCCCGCTGGCCATGGCTCGGGCCGACGGCCGGCGCCCTCTGGGCGGCGCGCGAGGGCGCGCTCGAGCCCTCGAAGCTCGTCGCCGCGCTCCTGGCCGACGCCGCGCGGCTCGGCGCGGTGCTGCTGCGGGACTCCGCGGTCGCGCTCGAGCAGCGTGGCGACCGGGTCGTCGGCGTGGTCGGCCAGTCCGCCCGCTACGCCTCGGCCGACGTGGTCCTGGCGGCCGGCGCGTGGTCCGGCGCGCTCGAAGGGCTGCCGCGGCCCGTCGCAGTGGCACCGGTGCGCGGCCAGATGGCCGCACTGCCCTGGCCCGAGGGCGCCCGGCGCGCGATCGTCTACGGCCACGGCTGCTACATCATGGCTCGCGGCGACGAGGCGATCGTGGGATCGACGATGGAGTATGCGGGCTTCCGGTCCGAGGTCACCGCTCCCGGCATCGCACGGATCTTCAGCGGCGTGACGGCGCTCTGCCCTCGACTCACGCCTTCAGCCGCCACGCGGAGATGGGCCGGCCTCCGACCCGTGACGCCTGACGGGCTGCCCCTCATCGGTGCGGAGCCTCGGCTCCCCGGGCTCTGGTACGCGACGGGCCACGGGCGCAACGGGATTCTGCTCGCGGGGATCACGGGCGTGATCATCCGCCAGCTGGTCACCGGCGAGGCGACGGTCGAGGCCATCGACGCGTTCGCGCCCGGCCGATTCTGGTCGTGGTAAATCGGAGTCGCCGACTACCGCACCGCAGAGGTCAGTAGAGCAGTAGAACGAACCTGCACCCCCTGCAGCCCGATAGCCGGCGACTGTCGCGCTGTCGCGTGCGTCCGCGCATTCGCACAGTCCGTGCCGTTCCTTTGCTCTGCGGTTTCACGCCCTTCCGCCCTCCTGCCGCCCCGCGACCTCACAGCAGGCCGCTTCCTGGCCCCGCCGCGCCCTCTCTGTCCTCGCTTCTGCTCCCGACGCCCGAAAAGTGACCGGCCCACGAGACACCTTGCTCGGCTGAGGTGGCGCCCGCAGTACGCGCCGGCCGTCTGCGCCGGATTCATCGGCCGGCCCGGCACCGGAGAAACCAATCCGTTCCTCCTCGGCGGCCGTACGAGGGCTGCAAGGTTGTCCGTCCCTCACATGCACAGGAGAAGGAACGCCATGATCATCAGACCGGTCCCCCGCCGGCAGTGGATCGCCGCAGGCGCCGCGCTCGCGCTCTGCGGCACCGTCGCGATCGCGGTCGCACGGGCGTCCGACCACCAGGATACGCCCTTCGTGGAGCTCAACCCCAAGACCGACCTGACCGACGTCTACGCCTTCGCGGGCGGCGCCGGTCGCATTGTCCTCGCCATGGACACGCGTGCCTTCTTGACTCCGGCGCAGGCCACCGACCCGGCGGAGGCATCGTTCGACACCGACCTGCTCTACCAGTTCAAGATCGACACCGATGGCGACGCGCTGGAGGACAAGGTCATCCAGGTCACCTTCACCGGCGAGGGGGCGAGCCAGCAGGTCGAGGTCCGCGGGCCGATCGCGCCGCCGACCAGGGGCGCGATGGAGAACACGGTGGCGGACGTGACGCCGGCCGTGACCGGCGCCCTCGGCACCGCACTGGGCAGCAGCGGCGGGATGCAGGTATTCGCCGGCCCTCGCGACGATCCGTTCTTCATCGACCTCGAGGCCGCGTTCTGTATCCTGCCCGACCGCCGCCCCGTTCAGGGCGAGCTGTCGAGTTCCTGCGCCCTCACGCCGAGCCAGCCCGGCACGCCGTTCTACTTCCGCAATCCCGGCGTCAACTACGTCAGCGGCTTCAACGTCAATTCCATCGTGATCGAGCTGCCCACGTCGCAGATCGAGGGCAGCGCGCCCGGCCCGGTCGGCATTTGGGGCACCGTCAGCCAGTGATCATCCACCGGACCAGAATCCACAAGGAGAACACGATGCAGCGAATGACTTTCACCTGTGTGACGCGCCGGCTGGCGCTCGCCGGGGCCGTCGCGGCGGTGGGCCTGGCGGCCACTGGGTGCAGCGACGACGACAACGGCGGCACCGGCCCGGCAGTCCCCCGGATGTACAATCAGGTACAGAGGCTGGGGAATCCGCTCGTGAGCGAGGTCCTGCTGTCCAAGCGGAGCCACCCCACGCACGGCTCGATCGGGCCGGATCAGGACGCGGCGCTCGTAGCGCCCGAAGTGGTGGACTTCCTGACCACCGTGGCCGGCCGGGATCCGGCCTATATCCAGGCGATCGCGCCCGCGCTGATCCCCGACCTCCTGGTGGTGGACACGAGCAAGGATCCCTCCGGGCCGGCAGGGTGGCTCACCTGGCTGCCGCAGTTGGGAGCCGGCTACGGCGGCCGCAAGCTGACCGACGACGTGGTGGACCTCGCGCTGACCGCGGTCTTTGGCGATGCCCTCGGCGACGCGGCCAATGCCACGCCGGAGCTCACCACCGACTTCGTCGGCAACGATTCACCCAACATCACCGGCACCTTCCCCTACCTCGCGCCGCCGAACTGACGGCGCAGGCGCATCCGGCCGCCCTGGCGGCCGGACGCTCCGGGATTTGAAAGGAACATAGATGCACCGCAGCGCATGGTACGCAGCCGTCGCCGCGCTGGCTCTGGCCGGCGCCGTGGGCATCGTGACCGCGGCGTCCCCCTCCGGCGGGGGGCGGAAACCCACGGCAGTCGCGCCGTCCGGGGCGCGTATCCGCGACCTGGACATCACATTCTACCTCGCCCGCGTGGCCCGCGATCCGTTGAGCGCCCGCGACTTCACTCAGCTCGCCGGGCTCTATCTGCGGCGCGCGCGGGAGACGGCCGACAACGAAGACCTCGTCCGGGCGGAGGAGACGGCCCGGCACTCGCTCGCACTCCGCCGCGGACGAAACGACGAGGCGTACGGTGTCCTCGCGTCGAGCCTGATGGGGCAGCACCGCTTTGCCGAGGCGCTCGCGGTGTCCCACGGCCTGCTTACGGCCGATTCGACCTCGATCGCGGCCCGCGGCCTCGTGGCCGAAGCCGAGCTGGAGCTGGGGCGGTACGCCGAGGCCGGACGCGAGTTCGGGAGGCTCGCCACCTATCAGGCCGACCTCGGCGTCGCGCCGCGGCTGGCGCGCTGGGCGGAGCTGCGGGGACGGCCTCAGGAAGCGCGGCGGCTCCTCCGACAGGCGCTCGGCGCCGCGCGCCGGCGCCACGGCATGCCCCGCGAGCAGGTCGCGTGGTTCCATCTCCGGCTCGGCGACCTGGCGCTCCGGGCGGGCCAGCTCGACGAAGCCGAGCGCGAGCTCGCCGCTGGGCTCGAGATCCTGCCCGGTGACCACCGGCTCCTCGGCACCCTGGCGCGCCTGCATGCCGTGCGGCACGACTGGCGCCGCGCCGCCGACGTCGGCGAGCTGGCCGTCTCGCGTGCACTCGATCCCGCGACGCTGGGCCTGCTGCACGACGCCTGGACCGCGCTGGGCGACAGCGCGAAGGCCGCGGAGTACTACCGCGCCATGGCCATCACGGTGCTGCGCCAGCCGGGTCCCTACCACCGCGGGTGGAGCCTGTTTCTGCTCGACCACGACCGCGAGGTGCCCCGGGTGCTCGCCAACGTACGGAACGAGCTGCGCACCCGCCGCGACGTCTATGGCTACGACCTCCTCGCGTGGGCGCTTCACAAGTCGGGCCGGGACGCCGAGGCCCAGGCGCCGGCGGCCCGGGCGCTCGCACTCGGCACGCGGGACGCCATGCTGTTCTATCACGCGGGCATGATCGCCCGCGCGGTCGGCGATACCGCGGTGGCCCGCGCGCGGCTCGACACCGCGCTCGCGATCAACCCGTACTGGCATCCGTCGCAGCCCGCCGAGGCGCGTGCGGCGCTGGATGCGCTTACCCGGTAGGCGGGGCTAATGTCCGACCTCCTGACCTTTATCCAGCTGGGGTTCCGCCACATCACCGACCTGGCGGCGCTCGACCACATCCTGTTCCTGGTCGCGCTCGCCGCGATCTATCGGGGGCGCGACTGGCGCGACCTGCTGTGGGTGATCTCCGCGTTCACCGTCGGCCACTCGATCACGCTCGGCCTCGCGGCCACCGGCGCGCTCCGGCTCTCGACCGCGCTGATCGAGTTCCTGATCCCGGTCACGATCCTGGCGACGGGTCTCGAGAACCTCCTGGCGCGCCGGCGCGAGCGGGCGCCGCTCGGGGGCGCATACCGGCCGGTCCTCGCAAGCGGCTTCGGCCTGGTGCACGGCGCCGGGTTTGCGAACTACCTGCAGAGTCTGTTCGTCGGCTCGATCGTGGTCCCGCTGCTCGGCTTCAACATCGGCATCGAGCTGGGCCAGCTCGTCCTGCTCGGTGCGGCGGCGCTGGGCCTCACCGGCCTGGATCGCGCCCTGGCACGGCTTCGCGCGCCGGACGCGCGGCCGTCGGTCTATCGGCTGCGCGTGGTCGCCGTCTCGATGGTTGTGGTCGTGGTCGCGGCCGGGATGGCCGCCCGCCGGGCGCCCTGGTAGCATGGCCGCGCCCTGGATCGCGCTGCTCGCGCTCGCGCTCGCCGCCGGGCGGGCCCACCCGATCCACACGGCGGTGACCGAGGTGACACAGGAGGACGCGAGCGGCCGGACCTCGATCCTGGTGCGGGCGTACGCCGACGATTTCGCCGCCGCTGTGCCCGCGTGGGATGGCCCGGCGCCGGCCGACTCCGGGATGGCACGCTATCTCCGCTCGACGCTCGCGCTCGCGGACCGCACCGGGCGCCCGGTGCGCCTGGCCTGGATCGGCGCCGAGCGCTCGGGTGAGGTGATCCTGCTCCGCCTCCGCGGCGAGGTCCCGGGCGGGCTCGCTGGGGCGCGGATCACGAGCCTCGTGCTGTGCGAGCGCTTCGAGGACCAGGTGAACGTCGTGCGCGCGGCGTACGCCGGTCGCACCACGACGCTCCTCTTCACCAGGGGCGAGACGTCCAAAGTTCTCCCGTGACCGAGGCTGCTTGTGGACGCTCCACGGTGGCGTGTAGACTCTCAGTTGTTCCACGCGCCGATGCCGCCGTTCTCGGGAGTGTCTTCGACCCATGCCGCATGTCTGACCCAGCCGCCCTGCCGTCCGTCGACGGCGAACTCATCGCGCGCGCCGCGCGCGGTGACGAGCGGGCGATCGGGCAGCTGTACGATCGCTACGGTGGCGTGCTCTACGCCGTCGCGTACCGCATCGTGGGGCAGCGGGCCGACGCGGAAGAGGCGGTCCTCGAAGCGTTCGCCCAGGCCTGGCGCGACGCGCCCCGGTTCGAGGCGGGCCGCGGCTCGGTGGCGGGCTGGCTCACGATGATCGCCCGGAGCCGGGCGCTCGACATGGTCCGGGCCCGGAGCCGGCGCGACCGGATCACGGCCTCCGCGGCGGCCGATCGGCCGAACACCTCGCCGGCTATGGGGGAGTTCCGCCCGGACCCGGCCAAGGCCCTCGAGCACGACGAGCGGCGGCACCAGGTCCACCAGGCGCTGCAGACGCTGAGTCCGCCCCAGCGGCAGGCGATCGAGCTGGCATACTTCGAGGGACTGTCCCAGTCGGAGATCGCCGAGCGGCTCCAGGAGCCGCTCGGCACCGTGAAGACGCGGGTGCGGCTCGGCATGCAGAAGCTGCGCGAGTGTCTGCGGCCCTTCTACTTCGAGCGTGGCATATGACCGGCCCGGCTGACGACGCGCCGCTCGACCTCGCCGCCGCCTACACCCTTGGCGCGCTGTCGCCCGAGGAGGCGCGGGAATTCGAGGTGTTCGTCGCGAGTTCGCCGGAGGCGCAGCGTGAAGTGGCGGAGTACCGCGAGGTGGCGGCGCTGCTCGCCCTGGGTGGCGAGGCGGCCGCGGCCGGCGACACCCTGCGCGAGCGAGTGCTGGCGCGAATCGGCGAGACCAAGACACGCGCCATCCCGACTGGAGCCGCACCCGGAACGCCCGCCGCGGCGGCGCCCGCGCGCGTCCAGGGCGTGCCGTGGCTCGCGCTTGCCGCCAGCCTGCTCCTGGCCGTCGGCCTGGGCGCCGCCCTGGTCTCGGCGCGGGGACGGCTCGCGGCGGTCGAGACCGAGCTCGCGGCGCGCGAGCTGGCGCTGGCCCAGTTCCGCAAGCGCCTCACGGAGCGCGAGGCGACCCTCAACTCGATCCTGGATCCAGCGGTCCGGCTGTTCCAGCTCACCGCGACCGGCGACGCCGAGCCCGGGATTCAGCTCTTCTGGAATCGGCAGCAGCAGCGTGCCATCGTGCACGCCTACCGCCTCAAGGCGTTGCCCTCCGGCCGGGCGTACCAGCTGTGGTTCTTCAGGGACGGGAAGCCGGTGCCGTCGGTCACGTTCAAGCCCGAGCCGGACGGCCACGCCAAGGTGGAGAGTATTCCGGTGCCGACGGACGGCTCGGTCAGCGCCGCGGCCGTGACCGTCGAACCCGAAGCCGGCTCCGCCCAGCCGACCTCGCCCATCGTGATGGTGGGAACGCTGCAGCAGTCCTGACCCCGACATGCACCGGCGCACGGCGGAGATGCAGGCGCGGCGCGCGGTTGCCCTGGCGATCGCGGTGGTGGCCCACGCCGCCGTCCTCGCTGGACAGGCGGCCCCGGATGCTGCCGCCGAACGCCCGGCGTACGTCGCGTGGCTCACAACGGCCCGCACCTCACCACGCGCCGCGATCGCCCAGCAGCCCATCGGCGCCGGCCTCCGGCTCGGACCGCCCGACGCCGACGTGCCCCTCGACGGCCTCGCCGAGCAGCGGGTGGAGCAGCGCGGCGGCGCGATCACCCTCGCGTCCGCGGGTGGCTCGCGGCCCATCACGCGCGGGGCGCCCGTCCGCCTCGGATCGTACACGCTGACCGCCGACGGGCCACCCGGACGGGCGGTGCTCACGGTCTTCGGCCCCCGGCACACCGCCAAGCCTCCCCTCCACTACGACCATCAGCCCGGCCTCGTCTTCGTCGGGCCCCTGCTTGCGCCCGAGTCCAGGGGCACCGTGCGCGTGCTCGGCGCGGATGGCATCGAGGTCGAGGCGGCCGAAGCCGGCAGCGTGCTGGTGCCGATCGGCGGCGGGCGCGTGCGCCTTCGGGTGCGGCGGCTGCCCATCGCCGGCGGAGAGGAATCGGAGCTGGAGATCTTCTTCCGGGACGGCACGAACGGACGGGGCACCTATCCGGCCGGGCGGTTCGTCGCCCTGGTGCCCGATCGGGACGGGCGGTACCGCCTGGACTTCAATGGCGCCCGCAATCCGTTCTGCGCCTACAGCTCGGCGTATCCGTGCCCAGCGCCATGGCGAGGGAATGCGATCGACGCGCCGGTCGAAGCGGGCGAACGGTATGCGGGCGGCGGGCTCGAGGCGCCGGCCGAGCCACCGGATCCGGTTACTCCGAAGGCCCGGCCGTGAGATCGGCGCTCTGGGCCGTGGCGGCGGGCCTCGTCGTGTGGGCGCCTTCAGCACCGGGTCCGGCGGCGCGGCCCCTGCCATCCGCCGTCCCGCCGCGGCCTGCGCTGACCGGCGACCGGCAGCCAGGTGCCTCGTCGAGCGTCGCGGGTGCCTGGCGCGCGGCACTCGATCTGGCCGGGGGCGCGCTGCCCTTCGCGCTCGAGCTCGCAGGCGGAGGGGCCCGCTGGCGGGGCACCCTCTGCAACGGCCGCGTGTGCCAGCCGCTGTCCGCGGTGCGCGTGACCCCCGACAGCGTGACGCTCGAAATCGCCGACTACGACGCGACGATCCAGGCGAGGCTTGCGGGTGACTCCCTCATCGGCGCCTATCGCAACGTGGGCAACCGCGGCCCGCGGGTGATTCCGTTCCGCGCGGCGCGCGGCCGCTGGCCGGTGACCCATGCGCCGGCCGCGCTCGCGGGCCGATGGGATGCCACCTTCTTCTCGGACTTCGGGTCGAGCCCGAGAGTGTTCGAGCTGCGGGACGGGCCTCAGGGGTTCGAGGGGACGATGATCTCGAACACCGGCGACTACGGCCACTTCGCCGGGCAAGTGCGGGGCGACAGTTTCGCCCTGGCGCACTTCGATGGCGCCTACGTCTACATGCTGACCGGGGCCCGCCACGGCGACACCCTGCGCGGCGTCTTCCATGCAGGGCTCCGGACCCAGACGCCGTGGGTCGCGGTCCGCAGCACCGGCGCGGCCCACCTCAAGACACCGACCGAGATCACCACCGCCGACACCAGCGCCCCGTTCCGGTTCGCCTTTCCCGACCTCGAGGGACGGCTGGTGACCGAGCGGGACCCGCGATTCGCCGGCAAGGTGCTGCTGGTGGATGTCTTCGGAAGCTGGTGCCCGACGTGTCATGACGCCGCGCCCCAGTTGGTCCGGCTGTACCGGAAGTACCACGCGCGTGGGCTCGAAATCGTGGGATTGGCCTACGAGGTCACCGGCGACACCGCGATCGACGCGCGGCAGGTGCGCCGGTACCGCCGGAAGTTCGGCATTTCGTTTCCGCTGCTGCTCGCCGGGATCAACGATACGGAGGCGGCCGCGGCGACGCTGCCGCAGCTCCGGGGATTCACCTCGTTTCCGACGACCGTCTTCCTCGGGCGGGACGGACGCGTCCGGCTGGTGCACGCAGGCTTCTACGGCCCGGCGACGGGCGCGCAGCACCAGCGGATGGTCCGCGAATTCGAGCGGGAGGTGGAGCGGCTCCTGGCCGAGCGGCCGGAGTGAGCCGGCGGGCGGGCCGCCCTCGGGCGGACCGCTATTTGGTCTTGACGCCTGCGGTCGTCGCGGCCCGATCCACCCGGAGACCGAGGTACTCGCCCGCGATCGCGTGTCCGGGGACGCCGCACAGCATCCAGTACCAGCCCGCCTCATCGGCCGTGAACGTCGTACGGTCGCCCTGCCCCGCCTGGAGCCCCGCGGTAACCATCCGGGTCATCGCGTTGGTGAACGCCGGGCGACCTCCCTCGAGCGGCAGCTTCTCGCGCTCGGCCATGACGACCAGGCTGTGCGGCGAAGTCGAGTCGGCCGAGCGCCAGTCCCACTGCACCGTCCAGTTGAGCGGCACCACGATCTGGAGATCGCCGTGGTGGTGTCCGTTGAGCAGCGCGGGATTCCCGGCGGACCCAGGAGTGACCTGCAGCGCGACCGTCACGGTCCGCCCGGCGGTGTCGGCGACAAGCCATGGCGGCGTCTCCGAGGGCGGCGCCTCCGAGGGCTGCGCGGCCGCCCGGGTGGTCGGGGCGGCGGGGGACGCAGCGGGAGCCGTCTGGGCCGATCCGCACGCGGAAGCCGCGCCTAGGGCGAAGAGCGCGGCCGCGCCGGCGCGCCGGCAGTGGAGGATCACATGCGCCATGTGTCGGTCTGGCCTCCTCTTCGGGTCGTCGGTACCTTGAGTGGCTTCCGGGTCGGAACTTAATCGAGGAGAATCGCGATGGCCGGACTACTCTCGAGAGAGCGGATCGTCGCGGGACCGGGGTTCAACCGCTGGCTGGTACCGCCGGCCGCCCTGGCGATCCATCTCTCGATCGGGATGGCGTACGGCTTCAGCGTGTTCTGGCTGCCGCTCAGCAGGGCCGTCGGCCTGACCCAGCCCGTCGCGTGTCCCGCGGACATGAACATCTTCCAGCACATCGTCGCGACGAACTGCGACTGGAAGATCAGCATGCTCGGCTGGATGTACACCCTCTTCTTCGTCTTCCTCGGCTCGTCCGCCGCCCTGTTCGGCCGCTGGCTGGAGCACGCGGGGCCGAGGAAGGCGGGCGTCGTCGCGGCGTTCTGCTGGGGCGGCGGCTTCCTGCTCTCCGCCCTCGGCGTCCACCTGCATCAGATCTGGCTCATGTGGCTCGGCTCCGGCGTGATCGGGGGATGCGGCCTGGGCCTGGGCTACATCTCGCCGGTCTCGACCCTCATCAAGTGGTTTCCCGACCGCCGCGGCATGGCGACGGGGATGGCGATCATGGGATTCGGTGGCGGCGCGATGATCGGGGCGCCGCTGGCCGACCGGCTCATGAAGCACTACGCGACGGCGACCTCGGTGGGGGTGGAGGAGACGTTCGTCACGATGGGCATCATCTACTTCATCGCGATGATGGCCGGCGCCTTCGGGTACCGGGTCCCGCCGCCCGACTGGAAGCCGGCGGGCTGGGTGCCGCCAGTGCGGCAGAGCGGCATGATCACGACCCGGCATGTCCACGTCGACCAGGCCTGGCGGACGCCGCAGTTCTGGATGCTCTGGGCGGTGCTCTGCCTCAACGTGAGCGCCGGGATCGGCGTGATCGGCATGGCCTCTCCCATGATCCAGGAGGTCTTCGGCGGGCGGTTGATCCAGCTCCCGGACCTGACGTTCGCGCAGTTATCCCCGGCTCAGAAGGCGCAGCTGGCCACCACGGGGGCGGCCTTCGCCGCGCTGCTGAGCCTGTTCAACATCGCCGGCCGGATCGGGTGGGCCTCGCTGTCCGACTACATCGGCCGGAAGCGCACCTATTTCATCTTCTTCGCGCTGGGCGCCGCGCTCTACGCCTCGGTCCCCTTCGCGGGGCAGAGCGGCAAGGTGGGGTTGTTCGTGGCGCTCTTCTGCCTGATCCTGACGATGTACGGCGGCGGGTTCGCCACCATTCCGGCCTACCTGGCCGACATGTTCGGGACCCAGTTCGTCGGGGCCATCCACGGGCGGCTGCTCACGGCCTGGTCGGCGGCGGGCATCCTGGGACCGGTGCTGGTCAACTACATCCGCGAGTTTCAGATCGATCGCGGGATCCCGGCCGCGCAGGCGTACAACGTGACCATGTACGTCCTGGCCGGCCTGCTGGTGGCGGGCCTGTTCGCCAACCTGGCGGTCCGCCCGGTCGACGAGCGGTACTATATGTCCGACGACGACCTGGCCCGGGAGCGGGGGCTGGCGCCGGCGGGAGGCCGCCCGTGAGCGATTGCATAAAATCCCCCAGCCCTGAATATTATTACGGCCGTGGCCGGGACCGGTCTCCATCCCTCAGCCCGGGGAGCAGCGCATGAGCGAGCAGGGACGGTCGCCGGAGGGGGCTCCCGGCCAGTGGGGCCTGGTGGCGTTGGCGTGGGTCCTGGTTGGAGTTCCGCTGCTGTGGGGGGTCTGGAACACCCTGCTGAAGGCGGCCGCGCTCTTCCGCTAGCCCGACCGGCGCAAAATCTGACACCAGAGCTCGAACGCAAACCTTTGCATTGAATAGAGTTGACGCCCTGGTACCAGGCCCGATGGTCGCACTGTCGGGATTCTGGGGTCTTGACGGGCGCACCGTGCATCGCAGATTGTAACCGGTTCAACACTTAGCGCCCCCGGATCGACGACGCCCTCAGGGCGACCACCCACGGCACCGACCACCCCCCCGCTGTGTCCGCTAGCGCCCGTTCGGGGCCATGGCGGGGCGCGCAGTCGGGTGCCACGATCGGCTCGATGGGGCCGTTTCCCGGCACTGCCTCGCCGGGACGCAGCTGATACCGGATCTTGGGGGCTTCTCCCCACCGATCCTTCGCGGGCCGCCACGGTCCGTTCCCGCACAGCAGGTCCTGCTGAAAGGAAGAGTGTTCATGAGCATGAGGACGCGTTGGTGGGTAGCCCCGGTGCTCCTCGCCGCGGCGAGCCAGGCTGCGGCCCAAAGCGGCGACTGGACGACGTACGGCGGCAACGACTGGAATCAGCGGTATTCCACCCTCAAGAGCATCACCACCTCGAACGTGTCGCAGCTGGTCCCCCGGATGATCTTCCAGACCGGCATCACCAAGCTGGGCTCGTTCGAGAATACGCCGATCGTCACGAACGGCATGATGTACGTGACGACGCCGTACAACACCCTCATCGCCTACGACCTGAAGACCAAGAAGGAGCAGTGGCGCTACGAGCACAAACTGGGGACCACCATCACCTGCTGCGGCCCGAACAATCGCGGGGTGGCCATTCACGGCGGCGCCCACCTGTACATGGGAACGCTCGACGCCCACCTGATCGCGTTCGACGCCAAGGACGGCAAGGTCCTGTGGGACAAGGAAGTCTCCGACCCGGCCATGGGCTACAGCATCACCCACGCTCCCCTCATCATCGGTGACAACGTCATCGTCGGCGTCTCCGGCGGCGAATACGGCATCCGCGGCCACGTGACCGCGTACAACGCCATGTCGGGTGAGCAGGTGTGGCGCTGGTACTCGATCCCCGCCCCCAAGGGCGACTCCACCTTCGACGACAAGGCCCCGAACGGCTGGTTCGGCACCTGGGCCCCGAAGGCCGAGGATGCCGATCTCCACCGCGACCTCACCAAGGAGAAGGGCGACAGCGCGAAGTTCGCCGACGCCTGGAAGGTCGGCGGCGGCGGCGTGTGGATGACGCCGGCGTACGACAAGGAGAGCAACGCGCTGTTCGTGGCCGTGGGCAACCCGTCGCCCGATCTCGACGGCAGCGTCCGCCCGGGCGACAACCTCTACACCGACTGCGTCGTCGCCATCGACGCCACCACCGGCAAGACCAAGTGGTACTACCAGACCGTGCCCCACGACGTCTGGGACCTCGACGCCGTTTCCCCGCCAGTCGTCGCGACCGTCGGCGGCAAGAAGGTCGTCGTGCACGCGGGCAAGACCGGCTGGCTGTACGTGCTCGACGCGGCCGACGGCAAGCTCGTCCGCAAGAGCGACGCCTTCGTCCCGCAGGAGAACATGTTCGCGCTGCCCAGCGAGAAGGGCACGCGCATGCTCCCCGGCGCGAATGGCGGCGCGGAGTGGTCGCCGATCGCGATCGATCCGACGCTCAACTACGCGTTCGTCGCGGCGCTCCACCAGCCGATGAACTACATCGTGCACACCGCGCCTTACGAGAAGGGCCGGCTCTGGCTCGGCTCCGCGTTCGTGGCCATCCCGGGCGAGCAGCAGTACGGGCTCTACTCGGCCATCGACCTCAAGACCGGCAAGATCGCCTGGCAGAACAAGGTGGATCAGCCGATGATGGGCGGCGCGCTGGCCACCGCCGGCAACCTCACCTTCACCGGTGAAGGCAACGGCAACTTCAACGCTTACAACTCCAAAACCGGCAAGCTGCTGTGGCAGTTCAACGGCGGCGCCGGCTGCAACTCGGCTCCGATGTCGTTCACCTTCGGCGGCGAGCAGTTCATCGCCGTGGCGTGTGGCGGCAACTTCCAGCTGAGCTTCCCCCTCGGCGATGCGTTGCTGGTCTTCGGCCTCCCTGCCAAGGCCAGCGCGATGAAGAAGTAGCAGCCAACCTCGGCCGGCAGGGTCCCCGCGGTCGGGATGCCTTGCCGGCCGATTCCTTTGATTGACAGGTCCGCTTTCTGGGAGGTGAACACATCGCTCACTCGTCCGACGAATGACCCCGCGCGCCAGGCGTTCCGCCGCCGCGGTCCCGATTGTGTGGTGCAGTCACGTCCCGAAGGTTGGCTGTCGTTGGCGGTCAATACTTACTCCGAGGGAGAAGCACCTATGAAGAAAGTCGCACTGTTGTGCTTGGGTCTGGCGATGGGCGCGGCCAATGCCGCGGAAGCCCAGCTCACGATGCAGATGAGCAACGGCTGGAGCTTTACGTTCGCCGGCAACGTGAACGCGTTCGCGATCTATGAGTCGCAGAGCGAAAGCGGCGCCACCGCCACACCCGGCGGTCTCGTCGGCGTCGGCGGCAAGGGATTCAACATCCGCACCGGCCTGCTGCCAGCGTTCGCGGTGTTCGATGCCAAGGGCAAGGAAGGCGAGACGGATCTCGGCGTGCACTTCGGCTTCGCGCCCCAGATCCAGTGCGGCAACCAGGCGCACGACTGCTTCGGCGCCCAGATCGACATGCGCCAAGTCTTCCTGACGGTCGGCGGCTCGTGGGGCCAGATTCTCGCCGGTCGCGAGATCGGGCTCTTCAACCGGCAGAACATCCTGACCGACCAGACCCTGTTCGGCATCGGCGCCACCGGCGGGATCAACGGCGGCGGCACCACGCTGGGTCGCATCGGCTTCGGCTACATCTATCCGCAGTTCGTCGCGCAGATGACCTACTCGACGCCGGCGGGCCGGCCGTCGCAGCTCGCGATCGGCATCTTCCAGCCGTCGTCCCTCGCCGGCAGCGGTGGCGCGCTCTACGACGAAACCAAGGTCCCGAGGGTCGAGGCCGAGTTCACCTACAGCAGCGGCAACGTCAAGGGCTGGGTGAACGGCACGGCGCAGAATGCCAAGAGCCTCCTCACCGACGAGTCAAAGACCGCCACGGGCGTCGGCGGCGGCCTCCGGTTCGGTAATGCCATGTTCTCGCTGACCGGTAGCGGTTACTGGGGCAAGGGCATCGGCACCACGCTGCAGTTCAACGGCGTGAATTCCGGTGGCGGCTCGGCGGTCGACGGCCTCGGCGTCGGCGACGACGGCGAGCTCCGGACCTCCTACGGCTTCATTGGCCAGGTCACGGTGACCCCGGCCAACAGCAAGGTGACGCTCGCCGGCAGCTTCGGGTCCAGCTACCTCAAGGCCACCGATGGCGAGACCGCGTTCAAGACCGAGAACACGCTCATCTCGGGCGGCATCTACTACCAGGCCACCAAATCCCTCAAAGTCGTGGGCGAGGGCAACTACGCCTGGACCAAGAACAAGGAGTCGGCCGCGGACAAGAACAAGACCTTCGCGCCGACCGTTGGCCTGATGCTGTTCTTCTAGGCAGCTGCAGGTGCAGGTCACACGCGGCGGCCTCCCGTTCCGGGAGGCCGTCGTCGTTTGGTCGCGGGCGGTGTACATTTCGCGCTCCCACTTCCTCACACCGGAGCACTCGATGGCCTATCGTCGGTTCCTGGCAGGCTGTGTCGCGCTCGCAGGATGCGCCCACGCGTACGCATCGCCCACCGTGGTCCGGACCAGCGCGGCGTCCGGAGTCGTGTTCGATTGCATCAAGCAGCAGCTCGGAGTCCTTGGGTACAAACAGAGCTCGATCGACACCGATGCGCTGCGGGTGAACGCCAGCAAGCTGGACCTGATGACCCGGCGCAGCGATACCCAGTTCCGGCGCATCATCAACAAGCTGCAGGCCGAAGTCGGCGCCGAGGCCGACGGGCAGACGAGGCTCGAGGTGGTGCCGCAAACCTTCGCCGAGTACACCACCCAGCGGGGACCGACCGAAGAAGAGGAGAAGCCGTCGAAGGATGTCGCCGCCGACGGCCAGCGCCTCGTGGAGGCCTGTCAGACCGCGTCGTAAGGAGATGGCCGAGGGACGTCGAGACGCGGGGCGCCTCGGCCGGAGCGCCCCGCGCGGTATCAGTACCATCCGTTCCCGGCTGCTGCTAGCTTCCACGGCGAACTCCTACCACCGATCGAAGGAGAACGCAGTGGCGGTCCCGCTGGTCCAGTTGACGCGCTCGGCCCTCGCGGCCGAAGCCCCGACATCCATCTCCGCCGCCCCGGTGAGAAAGCCGGGGTGGCTCAAGGTCAAGGCCCCCGGCGGACCGAACTATGTGCATCTGAAGAACTTGATGCGCGAGCTCGGGCTCCACACCGTGTGCGAAGAAGCCCGCTGCCCCAACATCGGCGAGTGCTGGGAGCACAAGGCGGCGACCTTCATGATCCTGGGCGACGTCTGCACGCGGAACTGCACCTACTGCGCGGTCTCCCACGGCACTCCCACGGCCTTCGATCCGCTCGAGCCGGTGCGCCTGGCCGAAGCGGTCGAGCGGATGGGGCTCGCCCACGTGGTCATCACGTCGGTCGACCGCGACGACCTCCCGAACGGCGGCGCCGAGGCGTTCGCCGGCTGCATCACCGAGATCAAGCGCCGGCTCCCCGAGACCTCGGTCGAGGTCCTGATTCCCGACTTCAAGGGCTCCGAGCGGGCGCTCCGCCTGGTGATGGACGCGGGGCCCGACATCCTCAATCACAACCTCGAGACCGCGGAGCGGCTCTACCGGCTGGCTCGCCCAGGCGGCCGCTACGACCGGGCGCTGGCGCTGCTGGCCAACGCCCGGCGGATGAACGCCGAGGCGCTGACCAAGAGCGGCATCATCCTGGGAATGGGCGAGGAATGGGACGAGGTGCTGGTCTGCATGCGGGACCTTCGGCGCAGTGATGTCAACATCCTCACGCTCGGGCAATACCTCCGGCCTTCCGGCAGTCACCTGCCGGTGGCCCGCTACTACACGCCCCAGGAGTTCGCCGAGCTGCGCGACCTCGGGCTCGCCATGGGCTTCGCGCACGTGCAGTCGAGTCCGCTCACCCGGTCCTCGTACCATGCGTGGGAGCAGGTGACCGCCGCCACCGGGAGCGGCGCCTGATGGCCGGCACCGCAGTGCCCAAGCCACGCGCCCGCCGGCGCGGCCTCGACCCCGCACGCGCGGAGGAGTACCGCGGCTGGCTGCGCCAGATGGTGCTGATCCGGCGGTTCGAGGAGAAGGCCGGCGAGGCCTACAGCCTGGGCAAGATCGGCGGCTTCTGCCACCTCTACATCGGGCAGGAGGCGGTGGCGGTCGGGAGCCTCGCGGCCCTGCGTCCGGACGACTACATCACCTGCTCCTACCGCGAGCACGGCCACGCCCTGGCGCGCGGGATCAGCTCGCGCGCCGTCATGGCGGAGCTGTTCGGCAAGGCCGCCGGCTGCAGCGGGGGCAAGGGCGGGTCGATGCACCTGTTCGACGCCTCGCTGGGGTTCCTGGGCGGACACGGGATCGTCGGCGGGCATATCCCGCTCACGACCGGCATGGCCTTCGCCGCCAAATACCGCAACACCGACCAGGTGGCGATCTGCTACTTCGGCGAGGCCGCGGTCAACAACGGGGCCTTCCACGAGGCGCTCAACATGGCCGCGCTGTGGAAGCTGCCGGCGATCTACATCTGCGAGAACAACCGCTACGGCATGGGCACGGCGCTTGAGCGCGCCAGCGCCATCTACGACATCTCGGAGCGGGCGTGCTCGTACGACATGGCCAACGAGGTCGTGGACGGCCAGGACGTCCTGGTGATGCACGCGGCCATGGAGCGGGCGGTCGAGCGGGCGCGGAAGGACAAGCACCCGACCCTGCTCGAGGTTCGCACCTACCGCTTCATGGGCCACTCGATGTCCGACCCGATCCACGGCCACTACCGCACCCGCGAGGAGGTCGAAGACCAGCGGAAGCGGGATCCGATCGCGGTCTGGTCGCAGCGCCTGGTCGAGGATGGGCTGATGGAGCAGGCCGCGGTCAAGGCGCTCGACAAAGAGGTGATGGAGGAAGTCGAGGATGCGTACAAGTTCGCGGAGGAAGCGCCGGATCCGGAGGCGGGAGAGCTGTACACGCATGTGTATGCGGACTGAGGTGAGGTGGGATCAGGGTGACGATGGCCGCGCGCATACTGGCGCGGGGTGTTGACGGAGATGGCCATCGTCACCTACCGGGACGCGCTCAACCAGGCCCTCCGCGAGGAGATGCAGCGGGACCCCGACGTATTTCTCATGGGTGAGGAAGTCGGGGTGTACCAGGGCGCCTACAAGGTGAGCCGCGGGCTGCTCGACGAGTTCGGCGCGATGCGCGTGGTGGACACGCCGATCACCGAGCTGGGGTTCGCCGGCGTCGGCGTGGGGGCAGCCATGGTGGGCCTCCGGCCGGTCATCGAGTTCATGACCTGGAACTTCGCCCTCCTCGCCATCGATCAGCTCGTCAACTCGGCAGCCAAGATGCGCTACATGTCCGGCGGCCAGGTCGGCGTGCCGGCGGTCTTTCGCGGGCCCGGTGG
This sequence comes from uncultured Gemmatimonadales bacterium, assembly GCA_963840215.1. Classification (GTDB taxonomy): domain Bacteria; phylum Gemmatimonadota; class Gemmatimonadetes; order Gemmatimonadales; family GWC2-71-9; genus CAVVWJ01. Next base: position 631,677 of record CAWIYG010000001.1, read on the forward strand.
GTCCGCCCTGCAGCTCGGCTCGCAGCACTCCCAGGCCTTCGAGAGCTACTACGCGCACATCCCGGGACTCAAGGTGGTCATGCCCGCCACACCCGCCGACGCCAAGGGCCTCCTCAAGAGCGCCATCCGCGACGACAATCCGGTCGTGTTCATCGAGGGGGAGATGCTCTACAACCTGAAGGGTGAAATCCCGGAAGGCGAGCATGTCGTCCCGCTCGGCAAGGCGGACGTCAAGCGGGCCGGGAGCGACGTCACGATCGTCTGCCACTCGAAGACCGTGGCGGTCGCCCTCAAGGCCGCCGAGCAGCTCGCGGCCGAGGAGATCGACGCCGAGGTGCTCGACCTCCGGACCATCCGCCCGCTCGACACCGAGGCGGTCCTGACCTCGGTGGCCCGCACCCATCGGTGCGTGGTGGCGGAGGAGGGCTGGCCGTTCGCGGGGATCGGGGCCCAGGTGGTGGACACGATCCAGCGCGAGGCGTTCGACGAGCTCGACGCGCCGATCCTCCGCGTCACCGGCGCCGACGTTCCCATGCCCTATAACAAGCACCTCGAGAAGGCCGCGAAGGTCGACCCCGCCCGGGTCGCCGCCGCGGTGCACTCGGTGCTGTACCGCGACTGACCGATGGCAACCAAGGTGGTCATGGAGGCGCTCTCGCCCACGATGGAAGAGGGGCGCCTCGTCGAGTGGAAGAAGAGCGAAGGCGATCCGGTGGCCGTCGGCGACGTGCTGGCCGAGGTCGAGACGGACAAGGCGGTGATGGAGCTCGTGGCCCGCGCGGGCGGCACGCTGCTCAAGCAGGTGGTGGCCGCCGGCACCACGGTGCCGGTCTCCCAGCTGGTGGCGCTGATCGGCGAGCCCGGCGAGGCGATCGAGAACGGCAAGCCCGCGCCCGCCCAGGAGCAGCAGGCGACCCAGCCCACCCCCGGTGCCAACCGGCCGGAGTCGATGCCGCCGGCCCCGCCCGCGCCCAAGGCGACCGAGAGCGCGCCGGGCCCCGCGCCCGCGCCAAGCCCCGCGCCCGCGCGCCCGGCTGCCTCCGCCGCCCCGCCGGCGCCCGCTCCACCTGCCCCGGTGACTCCGGCGGGACGCGTGAAGGCATCGCCGCTCGCGCGCCGGATGGCCGCTGAACGTGGCATCGATCTCGGCGGCATCGCCGGGACCGGCCCTGAGGGTCGAGTGGTGCTTCGCGACCTCGAGGGAGCCCCCGGGGCGGTGCGCCCGGCTGCGGAGCCCGCGGCGGGCGCGGCCGCCCCGGCGCCGGGTGCTGCACCGTCCCGACCCGTCGTCGTCCGCGCGCCCGACGGCGCGCCCTACACGGACGTTCCCCTCAGCCAGATCCGGAAGACCATCGCCCGCCGCCTGGCGCAGTCGATCGGCCCGATCCCGACGTTCTACCTCACCACCGAGGTGGACATGGAGCGGGCGTGGGACGCGCGCGAAGGGCTCAAGGCGCTCGGCGACGGGCCGAAGGTGTCGTTCAATGACGTCATCATCAAGGCCGTGGCGACCGCGCTGCGCCAGCACCCCGCCTGCAACGCCTGGTGGCAGGACGACCGGATCCGCTACTGGCACGAGGTCCACGTGAGCATGGCCGTGGCCATCGACGAGGGGCTCATCACCCCGGTCATCCGCAACACCGACCTCAAGTCGCTGCGGGAGATCGCGGCCGAGTCGCACGACCTGGCGGCCCGGGCCCGGGAGCGCCGGCTCACGCCGGAGGAGTACACCGGCGGCACCTTCTCGGTGTCGAACCTGGGCATGCTCGATATCGACGAGTTCACGGCCGTGATCAATCCGCCCGAGGCCGGGATCCTGGCGGTCGGCCGGATTGTTCAACAAGCGGTAGTGCACGAGGGCCAGCTGGCGGTCCGGCGGCGGCTCCGGCTGACGATGTCGTGCGATCACCGCGTGATCGACGGCGCCACCGGAGCGCAGTTCCTGAAGACGCTCAAGGCGATGCTGGAGAACCCGCTGGCGCTGGTGTGGTAGCGACCATTCACTAGAGGACATCCGTGGCAACTCAGTTCGACGTCATCATCATCGGCGGCGGTCCGGCCGGCTACGTCTGCGCGATCCGCGCCGCCCAGCTCGGGCTGGCGACGGCGGTCGTGGAGCGGGACAAGCTCGGCGGCGTGTGCGTCAACATCGGCTGCATCCCGACCAAGGCGCTGCTGCACAGCGCCTACGTGGCCAATCTGGTGGCGCACGACGCGAAGGACCTGGGCGTCGAGGTCAGCGGCGTCAAGGCGGACTACGGCGTGGCGATGCGGCGCTCCCGGAAGGTCTCGGAGCAGAATTCGAAGGGTGTCGAGTTCCTGATGAAGAAGCACAAGGTGACGGTCATCAAGGGCACCGGCATCCTCGGCAAGAACCGCACGGTCAAGGTGGGGAACGACGAATACCAGGCCCGGAAGGCGGTCGTCATTGCGACGGGCTCCCGGGTGAAGGGCATTCCGCAGATCGGGCTCGAGATCAACAAGAGCACGGTCATCAGCTCCGACGAGGCGCTGTTCCTCAGCGAGGTGCCGAAGTCGCTCGCGGTGATCGGCGCCGGCGCCGTGGGATGCGAGTTCGCGGACATCTTCAACGCCTTCGGCAGCAGGGTCACGCTGATCGAGGCGCTGCCGCGGATCCTTCCGCTCGAGGACGCGGAATCGTCGGACGCGCTGGCCAAGAGCTACAAGAAGCGCGGGATCGCCGTGCACGCGGGCGTGAAGGTGACCAAGGCGACGGTGGCGGCCGACAAGGTGACGCTGGAGCTCGAGACGGGCGGCAAGAAGGAGTCGGTCGAGGTCGAGAAGGTGCTGATGGCGGCCGGCCGCGCGGTGAACACCGAATCGATGGGGTTTCAGGAGGCCGGCGTCCAGCTCACCGACCGCGGCTTCGTGCGCGTGAATCCCGCCACGCTCGAGACTACCTCGCCGGGGGTCTACTGCATCGGCGACGTGGCCGGACCGCCCATGCTGGCGCACAAGGGCAGCCGGGAAGGCGTGGTCGTGGCCGAGCTGATCGCGGGCGGGCATCCGCATCCGATCAAGTACGACAACGTCCCCAGCGTCACGTACTGCCACCCCGAGGTGGCCAGCATCGGGCTCACCGAGGAGCAGGCGAAGGAGCGGAAGCTCGACTACCAGGTCGGCCGCTTCCCCTTCAGCGCCAACGGCCGGGCGCGGAGCACCAACGAGACCGAGGGCTTCGTCAAGATCATTCGGGACAAGAAGTACGGCGAGATCCTGGGGGCCCACATCGTCGGCAGCCACGCCTCGGAGATGATCCACGAGCTCACGGTAGCCCGCGAGAACGAGTACACGGTCGAGGAGGTCGATCTGGCCATCCACGCCCACCCGACCCTCTCCGAGGCCATCGCCGAGGCGGCGCTCGACTCGATGGGGCGGGTCATCCACATCTGATCGTGGGCCCCATCCGCCTGGTGGGGCTGGCGATGGGCTCCGGGGTGGCGTTCGGACTCGCGGCCGTGACCGCCACCGTCCTCGGCGTCGACCTCCTGCGGGGCGACGCCGCCGCGTCCTCGCCGGATCTCGGTGCCCCGCTGTACCTGCTCTTCTTCGGCACCCTGGCCAGCCTGGTGCTGGCCGGCCTGGTGGCCTGGCGACTGCTCGACCCGATCCTCTCCCTCTATCGGCGCGGCGGGCTCAGCATCGTGAGTGGGCTGGCCACGGTGCTTCCGATGCTGCTCTGCATCCCGGTCCACCAGCTGGCGGGGCGGCCCGGACTGGCCGTGCTCGGGCTCGTGGCGGCGCTGGGCTCCTGGGTCCTCGCCCGGCTGGCGCGGACGTCGGGAGGCCCTGTGAGCGCCCGCCTGGACGTGCTCGACCTGGGGCGCCGGCCGTACGGCGAGGTGCTCGAGCTGCAGCGGGCACTCTGCCGGCAGCGGATGGCTCACGAGCGCGGCGAGGACCTCCTGCTCCTGGTGGAGCACGATCCCGTGGTCACCCTGGGCCGAGGCACGCGCTCGACCAGCCTCCCGTTGGCGCCGGCCGAGCTCGAGCGGCGGGGGTTCGCAGTGGCGGAGGTCGAGCGCGGCGGTGACGTGACCTACCATGGTCCCGGACAGCTCGTCGGGTATCCGATCCTCGACCTGCGCGAGCACCGGGAGGACCTGCACTGGTATCTCCGCCAGCTCGAGGCGGCGCTCATCGCCGCCCTCGACACCCTCGGCGTTCGGGGCGAACGCTCACCGGGACGCACCGGCGTGTGGACAGGCGGGCGCAAGATCGCGAGCCTCGGCATCCACGTGAAACAGTGGGTCACGTTCCATGGCTTCGCGCTCAATGTCAGCACGGATCTCCGCGCCTTCGAGACGATCGTTCCGTGCGGGATCGAGGGCGTCGTGATGACCAGCATCGCGGTGGAGCGTGGACGGGCCGACGCGGCGGCGCTGTGGGGTGAGACGCGGGAGGCGGTGGTGGCGGCGTTCGGCGCGACGTTCGGATACGACGAGGTCGAGCGCGCGACGTCGGCTCCAGCAGTGCTGTCGCGATGACCCCCTGATCTCGCGATGACGACCTGATCGCCGCCCCGGCGGAGGAGCCTTCTGCGCATGCCCGACCGCATCGACACCCGCGACGGCGACCGCACCCGCCTGCCTCCTGGTCAAATCATCACCCAGAAATGGCCGGTGCTGCACTCCGGCACCGTCCCACGCGTCGACCTGGCCACCTGGCGCTTCGACGTGCGGGGCGCGGTCGAACGGCCGCTCTCCCTGAGCTGGGACGAGCTGCTGGCCCTCCCCCGCCGCGAGACCGCGTGCGACATCCATTGCGTCACCCGCTGGAGCCGCTACGACAACGTCTTCGAGGGCGTCCCCGTGCAGGCGCTGCTCGCGCGCGCCGGCGTCTTGCCGCGGGCGGCGTTCGCCCTCGTGCACGCCGAACAGGGGTTCACGACCAACCTTCCGCTCGCGGACCTCGATCGGCCGGCCAACCTGCTGGCGCTCGCGCACCACGGGGAGCCGCTTCCGGCCGAGCACGGTGGCCCCGTCCGGCTGCTGGTGCCGCACCTCTACTTCTGGAAAAGCGCCAAGTGGGTGACGGGTTTCGAGCTGCTGGAGGAGGACGAACCGGGCTTCTGGGAGCGGAACGGCTACCACATGCGGGGCGATCCGTGGCGGGAGGAACGGTTCGGTCGGCCGGACCCCGTGCGGATGCGGCGGGGCCCGCGGTGAGGGGGATCTAGCGAGGTCGGGCGCGGGAGAAATTCGACGGGTTCAAGTCTTGTGTTTGGCGCCCAACCCGGTTTTTCTGTCTAACATGGCAGAATCGCCCCGACGTCCGACGCCCGAGGCGCAGGCGGACCAGCGCATCACCGATATCCTCCGCGCGGCGGACAGCTGGTCCAAGGAGGCGCCCGGAGCGCTCACGCCGGCCATCCGGGCCGTCTGTATCCGGCTCGCCGAAATGGTGGCGGACCAGCGGCACTACCTCGCCCCGCTCCCGGAGCCGCAGGAGAGCGAGCGCCGCACCGTGCTGAGCATGGTGGCCGACCGGCTGCGGTCGAGCCCCGTCACCCATGGCGTGGACCAGCACCTCAAGGCCCTCGAGGAGATGGAGCTCCGCTCGACCGGCTCGTGGTCCACGGTCGCGTCCGCCCAGACCGAGTGGATCACCACGGCCATCCGCTACCTGGAGAGCTGCGCCGGGAAGCTGCCGGCCGGGGAGCGGCCCGATCCGTACTGGGCCGACGACGTCGTGGCCGGTATCATCGCCTCGGCGCGGGCGCTCATCGGCATCGACGAGCTCCACGCCCGCACCGAGGCGCGCTATTCGGGCCCGGTCAAGCGGCTGGGACCGGAAGAGGAGATCTAGCCGCCGCCACGCCCTTCTCGGCGAACAGCTCGTAGAACCGGCCGAAGATCTCGATCCCGCTCCACAGCTGAGCGAGGTCGAGTTTTTCATTGGGGGAATGGAGCCCGTCATCTGGCAGCCCGATCCCGGTGAGCAGCACCGGCGCTCCGGCCAGGCCAAGCTCGGGAATGATGGGAATCGACCCACCCGCCCGCACCCGCACGGCGGGCCGGCCGGTGACCGCCGCGAACGCCTCGTCGAGCAGCGCGAACGCCGGGTGGTCCACGTCGACTCGCACCGGGTCGCCGCCGTGCAGCACCGTGACCTTCACCTCGGCCCACCGGGGCGCGAGCGAGGCGACCGCGCGCTCGAGCTGCCGGGCGACCTTGACGTAGCTCTGGCCCGGCACCAGCCGCAGGCTCACTTTCGCGGTCGCCTGCGCGGGAATGACGGTCTTGGCCCCCTCCCCCACGAAGCCGCCCTTGATGCCGTGGATCTCGAACGTGGGAAGCGCCCAGACCCGCTCGAGGACCGAATATTCCTTGAGCCCCGTGAGCACCTGCCCCGTCACTTCCTCCCGCAGGAACTCCGCCTTGTCGAATGGCAGCTGCTTCCAGGTCTTGAGCTCGTGCTTGCTGGGTGACTCGACCGCCTTGTACAGCTTCGGGATCTGGATTTCGCCGTCGGCGTCCTTGAGCTTGGCGAGGAGCCGCACGAGCGTCTCGAGCGCGTTGGGGGCGACGCCCCCGTAAGTGCCGGAGTGCAGATCGCGCTCCAGGGTCCGCACCGAGATCTCCGCGTAGCAGAGGCCGCGGAGGGCGGTGTAGACGGCGGGCCACCCCGGCGCGTAATACGACATGTCGCAAACCAGCGCCGCGTCCGCTCGCGTGCGCTCCGGCTCCGAACGAAGCAGGTCGGCGATGACGTGCCCGCCGCTCTCCTCCTCCCCTTCGAAGATGAATCGGACGTTGAGCGGCGGCCGCCGATCGGCGTCGAGCGTCGCCTCGTAGGCCTTGAGCAGGCAGAACACCTGGCCTTTGTCGTCGGCCGCGCCGCGAGCGTAGAGCCGGCCGTCCCGGACGGTCGGCTCGAAGGGTGGGGTGACCCACTCGTCGAGCGGATCGGGCGGCTGGACGTCGTAGTGGCCGTAGATCAGCAGTGTGGGCCGGTCGGGAACTTCCGGGCTCTCCGCCCAGACCACCGGGTGCCCCGGTCCCTCGAGGATGTCGACGGTAGGGCAGCCCAGGGCCACGAGCTCGTCCCGCAGCCACTCGGCGGCCCGGCGGCAGTCGGCCGTGTGCGCTGGCAGAGCGCTCACACTCGGAATGGAGAGGAACCCGGAGAGCTCGCCCAGCAGGCGGCTCTGTTCGCGGGTCACGAAGCTGGTATCCATGGATGGAGCCCCGGAATGAAGGTGGCGCGCCGTGAATGCCGGGAAAGCTACACGCCGGGGGGTCCGGCGCGAGAGGGCCGGTGACCTGCCTCACCGCTGGCGCCGACCTCCTCGCCCTAGGATCAAGCTCCTTGGATCCGGGGCCCCCGGATGGCCGCGTCGGCGGCCTGCCGGTCCCCCTAGAGTTGGCAGGAGGCAGGATGTCGAAAGCTCACCTCACCGCCCTCGCCGCAACCCTCGTGTTCGGGGCCTTCGCCCCGCGTCTCGCGGCGCAGGACACGTCGTCTGCCGGAGTGGCACGACCGGACACCTCGGGGTACACTGGCGCCGGCGGCGTCGACACCAGCGCGGGCCGCTTTGGAGACACCACCGGAGCGGCTGTGACGGATACGTCGGCCCTGCAGGCCGACTCCCTCGGTACCAGCGACACCAGCGGCATGGGCGGGCGCCGTCCCGACACCACCAATCCGGGCTCTACAGTGAGCCCCGGCGCGTCCCCCTCGGGAGGCAGCACCTCGCCGTCGGGCAGCAGCACCGAACCTTCAGGGACGGCCGCTCCTTCGGGCTCCAGCACCTCGCCTTCGGGCAGCAGTACGTCGCCTCCGGAAAGCAGCACGTCGCCTTCGAGCACGTCGCCTGCAGGTACGTCGACCTCGCCCTGACGCGATCAGTCCCCCGTCGTCACCCCGGGCGAAGCGAAGGGGGCGTGCCTCGAGGCATGCCCCCTTCGCTTCGCCCAGGGTGACGACGGGTGTGACTCAGGCCTAGCGATCAGACCCCGCGCTGTCCGCCACGGCCGACTCCAGCCGCACGTAAGCGCTGTCGCCTTCGACGCCCGCCATCAGCTTCCCCAGTGCGGCCACGCTTTCCCGCACGTCCCGATCGTGCCGCTCGAACCACCGGTCGAAGAGATCGAGGCGCGTCCGGTAGATTCGAGCGCCGATCAGCCGCGCGTTGTTGACCGGGCGCTCGGGCACGCGGCCGATCGTAAAGGTGCGGAGTCGCGCCGCGACCGGCCCCTGAAGCTCCGTCCGCGCCCACGCCCCCGCCTCCTCGCGGCCGAGCTCGAGGGCGGCCGAGTCGGGATGCGTGTCATACAGCCCCTGCAAGCGCTCCACCAGGCCGGCGTAGAACTCGCCGAGCACGATCTCGTCGTGCCACCGGTCGCCCGCGCGCCGGGCCAGCACGCTGTCCCCGCGCTCCCGGAAGAAGGATTGCGCCGAGTGGTAGCCGACGAACTGCGCGTAGCTCTCGTTGAAGGGCGTGGCGCTCTTGACGTACAGCGTGTTGTGGGCGATCTCGTGAAACACCGTGGCCGCGAGCTCGACCGAATCGCCGGTGAGCGCGGTCGAAAGCAGCGGATCGTTGAACCACCCGAGCGTGGAGAACGCCCCGGACGGGCGGAGGTGGATGTCGTACCCCCGCGCCGCCAGCCGGTCGGCCTCGCGCCGGGCCGCCCTGGTGTCGAAGAAGCCCTTGTACGGAATGCGGCCGACGATGGGATACTTCCAGGTATGCGGGCAGATGCAATCCCGGGGCGCCGCCTGCAGCACCAGCAGGAGCGTGTCCCGGCCGACGTCGGCGTAAGTGGTGTAGGTCTCCTTGGCCTCGAGGCCGAGACTGGCCGCGTAGTCCCGGCTCGCCACCACCAGGCCGAGCGCGTCCCGGAGGGCGGGATCGGTGCGGGGGTCGGCCGCGAGCTTCGCGATCGGCTGGCGGGCCTGGAGGATCCGGGTCTCCTCGATGCCGGCTCGGGTCAGGTACCGGACGTCGTCGCTGGCCAGGTAGGCGGTGCCGTACCCGGCGAAGAGCGCCGCGACGACCACCAGGAAGATCACGCCCTTCACCGCACCCGCACGAGCGCGATCCTGGGAACGACGGTGCTGGCCAGGGGGAGCGAGCCGGCGTCGTTGGTCAGGACGAACGCGACCTCGGACGACCCGGCCGGCTGGATGATGCGCACGTGCCGGCCCGATCCGCCGCGCAGGACGCCGGTGCGATCGAAGATGCCGGTCCGGGTGCTGTCGGGGGTCAGAGGATAGGGCTTGCTGAAGACGCTGGGGAAGTTGGCCTCGTACACCTGCCGGAGGTTGAAGCTGGTGTAACGCAGGCGATCGCTCGACGGGGTGAAGCCCGGCAGATTGGTCACATAGTTCGCCATCTGCCACTGGGAGGCGAGCGTCGGGAAGTCCTCGCCGGTGACGGCTTCGACGTTGGCGGCACCCGTCGCACCGGTGAGGAGCAGCGCGCGCGTCAGTTCGGTCGCGGCCGGCTGCGTGGCCGAGAAGTGGTCGCCCAGCCAGCGCACGAACAGCCAGCCCGCGCCGCGCTCGTTGAGCGATCCCCCGGAGGTCGACGGCGCCACGAGGAAAGCCGCCTCCGGATCGTCCAGATATCCGAACGCGTTGAACAGGTTGTCGCCGAGGAACTGATCCTCGCACTGGGGGAATGCAGGGCAGAAGCTGTCCGGCACCTGGCGGCCGGCCAGCTCTTCGGCGATAGTGGGAGAGGCCTTCGTTGAGCCAGGTCTCCTCCACGTCGCCGCCGCGCACCAGCACGTGCTGGTTGAAACTGATCATGTGCTGGAATTCGTGGCTGAAGACGCCGGGCAGCGACCGCGTCACCACCGTCTTGGTGTAGGACGAGCACCCCGGCAGGTCCGGGTTCGGAACGGCCCCGTAGAACACCTCGCCGTCGTTCGAATGGTCCTCGGTCGGCAGCAGGTCGAGGCCGAAGAAGAATCCGAGGATGATGCTGCCGGTCGTGTTGCAGTCGGGCGAGAGGTTGTTCACATGCTGGGTCAGCAGCACGATGACGACGCCGTTGGCGTCGAGATCCGATTCGCGCCCGAAGGCGGTGGTGTCTATCGCGTAGAGATGGGCATCGAAGAGGGCACCGACCTCGTCCAGGTCGGTCTGGGTGAAGCCGGCCGGCGCGGTGTCGTCGAGATAGATCGCCACCCGCTGGCCGACCACCTTGGCGGTGGCGGTGCTCTGGACGAAGCTGTCGCAGGTCGTGGTGGCACAGACCTCGAAGGTGCGCTGCGAGCCGACGAGCGGCGGGTCCGCCGCCGCGGCCGACGCCGCGATCCGCGCGCGGGAGGCGCTCACCGCGGACGGCCGCTCCGAGAGCGTCCGCTCGCGGGTGCGCAGCAGGTCGTGGAAGGCCAGCGCCGCGGTCGGCGCCCTGTCGAACCCCGCCTGACTCGTCGCCGCCACCGAGGCCGCCGGGCTCTCACCGCCCTGGATCTCGTAGGGAGCCGCCGTCCCGTTCCGGCTCACCGCGCCGTCGCCCGACAGGGCGACATACAGGTACTCGGTCTCCTGGGCGCCGGCGCCTGGAATTCGCACACAGGCGACTTGGGAGGCGTCGAGGATCGTGAACTGTCCCGCGGCGAGCGCCGTTGGGGCCACTGGATCGCAGTCGACGGTGTCGGGCGGGTTCGGATCGCTGCCGCACGCGGCGGTGGCGAGCGCGCCGGCCAGCAAGGTCCAGCGGGCGAGGGATCGGGTCACGTGGGGAAGCTCCGGAGCGGCGGACGAAGGGCGAAATCTTCAGCAAGATAAGGAACCACAACGGCTTTTGACAATCGTCGGGGTCGCCGGTAGGTTGTTCCGGGTGTCCGAGACCAACTGGCTGGCGGCGGTCCGGTTCGGGGCCGACGGGCTGGTGCCCGTAGTGGCCCAGGAAAGCCGTTCCGGCGACGTCCTGATGGTGGCGTACGCGAACCGGGAGGCGCTCGAGCGGACCGCCGCGACCGGCCGGGCGCACTACTACAGCAGATCCCGCGCCGCGCTGTGGCGCAAGGGCGAGACGTCCGGCCACGTCCAGGCGCGTCCGGGAAATCCGGATCGATTGCGACGGCGACGCCATCCTGTACCGGGTCGAGCAGACCGGCCCTGCCTGCCACACGGGCACGCGCACCTGCTTCTCGACGGCCGTGGCGCAGGACGGCGCATACGACGTCCGGTGAGGATCCCGGTGGCACACCTGCTGACCCGGCTGGCGACCACGATCGCACGGCGGGCGGCCGAGCGGCCCGAAGGCTCGTACACGGTGCAGCTGCTCGAGCGCGGGCGTGGCCAAGATCTCGCAGAAGGTGGGCGAGGAGGCGGTCGAGGTCGTCGTGGCGGCGAATGCGGAGGAGCCCGAGCGTCTCGCGTCCGAGGCGGCCGATCTCCTCTATCATCTTCTGGTGCTGCTGCAAGCTCGCGGTGTCCCGCTGGACGCCGTGCTGGAAGGAGCTAGAAGGCGCGACCGCGGAGATCGAGTTAGCCGTCATGGCTTTCGTCCATCTCCATACCCACAGCGAATACTCGTTGCTCGACGGGGCCAGCCGGATCCCCGATCTCGTCGCGCACGTCAAGAAGCTCGGCATGGACAGCCTGGCCGTCACCGACCACGGCAACATGCACGCGGCCTGGTCGTTCTACGACGCGGCCAAGGCCGCCAGAGATCCGGCCGATCCTCGGCTTCGAGGCCTACCTCGCGTTCGGGCCGCGCCAGGCGCGCGAGAAGCCGAGCAAGCGCGCCCGCCGCCTACAGCCATCTCGTCCTGCTCGCGAAGAACCGCGCCGGGTACAAGAACCTCGTCCGCCTCACCTCGATCGGGTACACCGAGGGGTTCTACCGGCGGCCGCGGGTCGACAAGGAGTGCCTGGAGCGGTACAGCCGACGGAATCGTCTGCCTCGCGGCGTGCCTCTCGGGCGAGGTGGCGCTGCACCTCCGGCAGGGCCGGTACGAGGAGGCGAAGCGCAGCGCCGAGTGGTTCGCGCGGGTGTTCGGCAAGGACGGCTTCTGGCTCGAGGTGCAGCAGCCACGGCATCGCCGAGGAGCGGGTCGTCACCGAGGGCATGCTGCGGCTGGGCCAGGAGCTGGGCATCGGCGTCGTGGCCACGAACGACGCGCACTACCTCCGGCGCGAGGACGCCGAGTCGCACGACGTGCTGCTCGCCATCGGCACCGGCAGCGACCTCGACGACCCCAAGCGCTTCCGCTTCACCGGCGAAGAATCGTACTTCAAGTCCGAGAAGGAGATGCGGGCGCTCTTTCCGGACCACCCGGAGGTGCTGGCCAACACCCAGGCCGTCGCCGACCTCTGCGAGTTCGACTTCGAGAAGAAGTACTTCCTGCCGGGGTTCCCCCGCCCCGCCGAGCTACGAGACCGACGAAGCGCTGCTCGAGGACCTCGTCGCGCCAGGGCGCGGCGCGGCGCTACGGCACGCCGCTGCCCGCGGCGGTCGAGGAGCGGCTGGACTACGAGCTCGGCGTCATCAACACGACCGGCTACGCCGGCTACTTCCTCATCGTCGAGGACTTCATCGCCGCGGCGCGCGAGCGCGGCATCCCGGTGGGCCCGGGCCGCGGCTCGGCGGCCGGCTCGCATCGTCGCGTACGCGCTCGGCATCACCGACGTCTGCCCGCTCAAGTTCGACCTGCTGTTCGAGCGCTTCCTGAATCCCGAGCGCGTGTCGATGCCCGACATCGACGTCGACTTCTGCTTCGAGCGCCGCGGCGAGGTGATCGAGTACGTGCGCGAGAAGTACGGGCGAGGAGCGTCGGCCAGATCGTCACGTTCGGGACGATGAAGTCGCGCGCCGCGGTCAAGGACGTGGCCGCGTGCTCGGCTTCCCGCCGGCCGAGACCGACGCGCTCGCGAAGCTGATCCCGAACGGGCCCGACTACTCGCTCACCGATCCGCGAGGCGAGCGAGAAGGTGGACGAGCTCCGGGAGCTCGTGAAGGCCAACCCGGCCTATCGCCAGCTGCTCGACCTCGAGATCGCGCTCGAAGGGCTCTCGCGGCACACGGCGGTGCACGCGGCCGGCGTCGTGATCGCGCCGGGCCCGCTCGACGAGTACGTGCCGGTCTGCACGCGCGTCGACCAGGGCTCGGGCGCCGGCAGCCGACGGCGAAGACTCGATCGTCACGCAGTACGACATGAACGCGCTCGAGAAGGCCGGCATGCTGAAGATGGACTTCCTCGGCCTCACGACGCTCACGGTCATCCACGACGCGGTGCGAGTCGATCGCGGCGCGCACGGGCGTCGACGCTCGACCTCGACGCGCTCCCGTTCGACGACCGGAGGTCTACGAGCTGCTGCGCCCGGGCCGCACCGCCGGCGTGTTCCAGTTCGAGTCGCCGCTCGCGACCGACATGCTGCGCGCCATGCGCTGCGACCGGTTCGACGACCTCGTCGCGTCGAACGCGCTGATGCGCCCGGGCCCGCTCGACGCGGGCATGCACAAGGTCTACATCCGGCGGAAGCGCGGCGAGGAGCCGGTCGAGCTACGCGCTCCCCGAGCTCGAGGAGATCCTCGAGCCCACCTACGGCGTCATCACCTACCAGGAACAGGTGATGCGTATCGCGCAACTGCTCGCCGGCATCTCGCTCGCCGAAGCGGACGTGCTGCGAAAGGCGGTGGGCAAGAAGGACGCGGAGCTCATCAAGAAGGAGCTCGGCAAGTTCGTGCGAGCGGGCGATGGCGCTGGGCCACGACCCGCAAGATCATCGACGAGCTCGCCGGGCAGATCGAGACGTTCGGCCGCTACGGCTTCAACAAGTCGCACTCGGTCGCGTACTCGGTCATCTCGTACCACACGGCGTGGCTCAAGGCGCACTACCCGGCCGAGTTCATGGCGGCGCTGCTGTCGTCGGAGATCGGCGACACGGACAGCGTGGTGAAGTACATCAACGAGGCGCGCGAGCTCGGACATCGAGGTGCTGCCGCCGGACGTGAACGAGTCGGGCTACAAGTTCACGGTGGTCGGCGACAAGCGGATCCGCTTCGGGCTCGGCGCGATCCGCAACGTCGGCCGGGGGGCGATCGAATCGATCCTCGCCGCGCGCGCAGGACGCCCCGTTCACGACGCTCTCCGACTTCGTCGAGCGCGTCGACCTGCGGCTCTGCAACAAGCGCGTGTTCGAGGCGCTGATCGTGGCGGGCGCGCTCGACGGGCTCGGCGGCCACCGCGCGCAGCTCTGCGCGGCGCTCGACCACGTGCTGCGCGAGGCGCAGCTGCTGCAGCAGGAGAAGGAGGCCGGCCAGGCGTCGCTGTTCGGCGGAGGGAGCGGGCGGATCGGGCGAGCCGGCCGTGCGGCGCCGCGAGCCGGCGCGTCCTGCCGACATCCCCGCCTGGACCGAGACCGAGCGGCTGGCGAAGGAGAAGGAGATCCTCGGCTTCTACATCTCGGGGCACCCGCTCGAGCCCTTCCGGGACGAGGTGCGAGCTGTTCGGCACCCGGACCACCGCGACGCTCGGCGAATGGAGCGAGCACCCCGTGACCTCGGCGGCGTCGTGACGGCGGTCAAGCGGCAGATCACCAAGAAGACCGGCGCGGAGTTCGCGCGGCTGACGGTCGAGGATTTCCGGGACGGCCGAAGTGCTCGTCTTCCCCGAGGCCTGGGCCATGCTCAACGGACCGATCCTCACCGACGTGCCGCTGCTGCTCAAGGGCGGCTACAGCGACCGGGACCGCGGCGAGGACCACGACGTTCATCGTCGAGTCGGCCCGCGCCCTGGACGAGCTCAAGGCGGTCCGGCGCCGTCGCCCTGAGCCTCCGGTGGCGGGCGCCGGGCGCGCCGCTCCCCGAGTCGCTCCGGGCGGCCGCGGCGCTCTGCGGCCCACCCCGGCTCCGCGCCCCTGGATATTGAGTGGAGCGACGGGAATGGAGAGTCGGTGCGGCTCCGGTCCCGTCGCGTCCGCGTCGCGGCGGAGGAAGACCTCGTTCGGGCCCTGCGCGCTCTCCTGGGCGCCGATTCCGTCCACTACATCAAGGCGGGATGACCCCGATGGCCTCAGCCTAACGCTGGAGTTCGAGAAGCCGATCCTCGAGCTCGAGCGGCAGATCGACGAGCTGAAGCGGATCGGCGGCGAGCGGCAGATCGACGTCGACGGGGAGCTCGAGCGACTGCAGGCAAGCTGGAATCGCTCCGGGCGGAGATCTACCGGAACCTCACGCCGCTGCAGCGGGTGCAGGTGGCGCGCCATCCACGCCGCCCGTTCACGCTCGACTACCTCAGATCATCTTCACCGACTTCATCGAGCTGCACGGCGACCGGCCTTCCGGACGACCGGCGATCGTCGGCGGCTGGGCGCGGCTCGACGGCGAGACGGTGATGGTCATCGGCCACCAGCGCGGGCGCGACACGAAGGAGAACCTCAAGCGCAACTTCGGGATGCCCCACCCCGAGGGCTACCGCAAGGCGCTGCGCCTGATGAAGCTGGCCGAGAAGTTCCAGCGTCCCGGTGATCACCCTCATCGACACGCCGGGCGCGTGGGCCGGCCTCGGCGCCGAGGAGCGCGGCCAGACCGAGGCGATCGCGCGCAACCTGTTCGAGATGGCCAGCTCTGGACGCCCATCATCGCGACGGTCATCGGCGAGGGCGGCTCCGGCGGCGCGCTCGCGCTCGGCGTCGCCGACCGCGTGCTGATGCTCGAGAACGCGGTCTACTCGGTGATCACGGTCGAGGGCTGCGCGGCGATCCTCTGGAAGGACGCGAGCCAGCGGCGAGCGGGCCGCGGCGGCGCTCCGGATCACGCGCCAGGACCTGCTGCGGCTGAGGGTCATCGACGAGATCGTGCCGGAGCCGGTCGGCGGCGCGCACATCGATCCCGACGCGACCGGCGAGGCGCTCCGCGAGGCGCTGATCCGGCACGTCGACGAGCTGCGGAAGATCCGCCCGGACAAGCTGGTGCGCCGCCGGGGCGAGAAGTTCGGCGCCATGGGCGCCTTTTCCGAGGCCTGATGCGTCAGACGGTCGAGGTCGCGTTCAAGGGCAACCGCAAGGAGTTCTTCCTCTGGGAAGACGCCGACACGCCGTCCGGACCGGAGAGTCCGTGATCGTCGAGGCGGACCGCGGCGGGACTTCGGCCGCGTCACCGCGGTGGGCGAGGCGGCCGCCAAGAAGTGCGCCGGGGCGTGCACCGGTTGCGCGGTGGGCGAGGCAGCTCCGCCGATGCCGCGCCACCGAAGCCGGTGCTCCGGCGCGCCACGCGGGACGACCAACGCGTCCACGACCAGAATCGCCTCGACGAGGACGACGCCCGCCGCAAGGCGATCGAGCGGGTCGCACCAACGGGCTGGTCATGAAGCTGACCGACGCCGAGTGGCAGTGGGACCGGAAGAAGCTCACGTTCTACTTCACGGCCGAGAAGCGCGTCGATTTCCGGGCGCTCGTGCGCGACCTGGCGTCGATGTTCCGCACCCGCATCGAGCTGAAGCAGATCGGCGTGCGCGACGAGGCGGAGCGGCTCTCCGGCGTCGGCCGCTGCGGCCGGGAGTACTGCTGCAGCTCCTGGCTCCCCGAGCTCGCGCCGGTGAACCTCGGCGTCGCGAAGGATCAGCAGCTCTCGCTCAATCCCAGCCAGATCTCCGGCGCCTGCGGGCGCCTGATGTGCTGCCTCCGGTACGAGCACGAGTTCTACGTCAGGCCCGGCGGCGCTTCCCCAAGGAGGGCAAGCTGCTCACGACGTCGCGCGGTCCGGAGAAGGTCATCGCGGTGGACATCTTTCGCGAGCGGGTCTTCCTCCGGAGCGAAGAGCACGGCTCGCGGATCATCCCGCTGGTGCAACTGCGGGAAGAGGTCGAGGCCCGGGGCGACGTGCTCAGCACGGCCGAGTCCCGGAGCCGGCTGGCGGTGGCGGCGGAGTCACCTGCCGCGGCGGCGGTGGAGGAGGCGCCTACCGGCGTCGACGAGCTGCCCCTCGACGTCGACGGTCCGGGGAGCCCCGCGCCGCCGCCGCCGAGCGGCGGCGCGCCCACGCCGCGAAGCTCACCGCACCGACGGCGGCGGCGGCGGCACCGGCGGGACCCGAGCGACGACTCGCCGCCACCGGCCTGAAGCCCGCGGGCCATGATTCTCCAGAATCTGCGATACCTCGCCGCCCTGGCCCGCGAGCGGCACTTCTCCCGCGCCGCCGGCGCCTGCGGCGTCACCCAGCCGACGCTGTCGGCCGGCATCAAGCAGCTCGAGGAGGAGCTGGGGCTGCTGATCGTCCGCCGCGGGCAGCGGTTCGAGGGCCTGACGGCTGAGGGCCAGCGGATTCTCGAGTGGGGGCAGCGCATCCTCGCCGACTGCGAGAGCCTCGAACAGGAGGCCGCGGTGCTCCGGGGCGGGCTCCAGGGGCGGCTTCGCATCGGCGCGATTCCGACGACGCTTCCGGCGCTCTCGCTCCTGACGCTCCCATTTTCGCAGCAGCACCCGCAGGTGACGATCTCGATCCATTCGCTGACCTCGGTCGATATCCAGCGCGGCCTGGACGACTTCAGCCTCGATGCCGGGCTCACCTACCTCGACAACGAGCCCCTGGCAAACGTCCGCACCATTCCACTCTACCATGAGCGCTACCTGCTGTTCACGCCGGCCGGCAGTCCGCTGGCGGACAGCGAAGCTGTAGCGTGGGGGGAGGTCACCGGCTTGCCGCTGTGCCTGCTCACGCCCGACATGCAGAATCGCCGGATTATCGACGGCCTCTTCGCCGCCGCCGGAGCCACGGTCCACCCGACCATGGAGACCAATTCGGTGCTGACCCTATGGTCGCACGTCCGGACCGGCGCGTACTCGAGCATTCTCTCCCAGGCATTTCTCTATCTGTTCGGGGAGCCCGCCGGCATTCGGGCCATCCCGATCACGGGCTCCGTCGCTACCCACAGCGTCGGGCTGGTCGTGTCGGACCACGAGCCGCTCACCCCATCGGCGCGCGCCCTGGCCGCCGTGGCCGCCACCCTGGACCTGACATCAGCGCTCGATGGGGTCCGGCCCGAGGTCGACGTTCCACACTGAGGCCCCTCATGTCATCGTCGCGATCTATCGCCCCATTGCACGGGCCTATTTGCTGAGGGTGCAGGACCGGGGCATACTTCCAGGCCTACGGTTTCCTTTCTCCCTGCTCCGGCCGGAGTCTGAATCGCATGGTCATGAAACTCTCCCGCCTCACCGAGCCCCTGGTCCGCGAAAACGGTGTGCTGCGGCCCGCCTCGTGGGCGGAGGCGCTCGACCGAGCCGCCGACGGGTTCCGCCGCGTGAAGACCCAGCATGGCGGCGACGCCATCGGGACGTTCAGCTGCTCGAAAGCCAGCAACGAGGTCAATTTTCTGGCGCAAAAGCTGGCCCGGATCGCGTTCGGCACGCACAACATCGATAGTTGCAATCGAACGTGACACGCCCCTAGCGTCGTCGGTCTGGCGACGGTATTCGGTGCGGGCGGAGGCACGAGCTCCTATCGCGAGGTGGAAGAAACGGACGTGATCTTCCTCTGGGGCGCGAATGCCCGGGAGAATCACCCGATCTTTTTCCACCACGTGCTCAAAGCGGTCCATCGCGGGGCCAGGCTGTACGTGATGGATCCCCGGCGGACGACGTCCGCCCAGTGGGCGGACGACTGGCTGGGCCTCAACGTGGGCACCGACATCGCGCTGTCCAACGCCATGGGGCGCGAGATCATCCATGCCGGGCTGGCCAACGAGGCCTTCATCCGGCGGGCCACGAGCGACTTCGAGGCGTATCGGGCCGGCGTCGAGTCGTACACGCTCGAGTATGCGGAGCGTGAGACCGGCGTGCCCGCCGAGGTGATCCGCCGGGCGGCCCATGCCTTTGCACGGGCCGACCGGGCGGTCATCTGCTGGACGCTCGGCATCACCGAGCATCACAACGCCGTCGACAACGTCGTCTCCCTGATCAATCTCGCGCTGCTCACCGGCCACGTCGGCCGGTACGGTTCGGGAGTCAACCCGCTTCGCGGGCAGAACAACGTCCAGGGCGGCGGCGACATGGGCGCCATTCCGAACCGTCTCGTCGGTTTCCAGGATTGGACCAAGGATCCGGCCATCCGGGAGCGGTTCGAGCGGGCCTGGGGCGTCCCGCTGAAGCCGACCTACGGCAGGAATCTGACCCAGATGTTCGAGGCGATGGAGCACGGAGAGTTGCACGCGGCCTATGCCATCGGCGAGAACCCGGCCCAGTCCGAGGCCGATCAGAGCCGCACCGAACGCCTGCTCCTCGGTCTCGACCATCTCGTGGTCCAGGACATCTTCCTCACGCGCACGGCGGAGTTCGCCCACGTCGTGCTGCCCGCGAGCTCGAGCTGGTGCGAGGCCGAGGGCACGGTGACCAACAGCGAGCGGCGGGTGCAGCGAGTTCGCAAAGCGCTGGATCCGCCCGGCGACGCCCGGGACGACATGTGGATCATCTGCGAGATCGCCAAGCGACTCGGCCACGACCTGGGACCACCCCAGGCGGAGGCCGTGTGGAACGAGGTGCGCTCGCTCGCGCCGATCTTCGCGGGGATGAGCTACGCCCGGCTGGAAGCCGAGGGCGGCCTGCCGTGGCCATGCTACGACGAGCAGCATCCGGGCGAGCTGTTCCTTCACAGCCGGCTCTGGAAAGAGCCGCGGCAGGGCCCGCCGGCGCCGTTCTCCGTCGTGGTGCACGACCCCCCGGTCGAGCGCCCCGACGACGAGTATCCCTTCCAGCTGACCACCGGCCGGCGCCTCGATTCGTACAACACCGGCGTGCAGACCGGCGGATACAGCTCGCCGCTCCGCCGCGGCGAGTCGCTGGATCTCTGCCCCGAGGATGCCGACCGCCTAGGCCTGCTCGAAGGCGATCCGGTGCGGGTCACCTCGCGGCGCGGCAGCGTCGTGGCGCCGGCGCACATCGACCGCTCGCTGCGCGCGGGCCTGGTCTTCATGACCCTCCATTTCCAGGATGAGGTCAAGACCAACGTGCTCACGCTCGATGAAACCGACCCGAGGTCCGGCACGGCCGAATTCAAGGCGTGCGCGGTGCGGGTGGATCCGATTCGCGCCGGCGCCGAGCGCGTCACCACACCACGGTCCCCCAAACCCTCTCCTTAGCGAGCCCTCGCCCTTGGATCTCCACTTCATGGCCGCGGAACCGACGGCCGAGGAGCGCGCGGCGGTCGATGCGTTCCTTGGCCCGCCGGCGTCGGGCTGGGACGGCGGCGAGCGCCAGCCCAGGGACGCCCATACCGCCGAAGGCGGCCATGCGGCCCGGGGGCGACGACACCTCCTCCTGCCGGCGTTCCACGCCGTCCAGTCCCGGGTCGGGTGGATCAGCGAAGGCGCGCTCAACTACATCTCCGAGCGGCTCACCGTGCCGCCGGCGGACGCGTACGGCGTGGCGACGTTCTACGCGCTCCTGTCCACGGTGCCGCGTCCCAGGCGGGTGGTGCACGTGTGCGACGACATCGCCTGCCGGTGCAAGGGCGCGGAGCAGCTCTGCGCCGAGCTCGAGCGAGCGGTTGGACCCGCCTACCACGGCGGCCCCGATGGCGACCATCACGAGATTCCCGACGATGGGGCCGTGTGGCTTCGGAGTCCGTGCCTCGGCCTGTGCGACCAGGCGCCGGCCGCGCTGTTGACTGTCGCGGGCGAAGCCCCGGTCGAGCGGCTCGTCGGTGACGTCACGGCCGCCTCGGTCGCACGCTTGCTCGCGGGGGATCTCTCGTCGGCGGCCCTGCCCCATCCCCGGCTGCCCCAGGCGGGCGATGCGTCGCTCCGCCTCCTCAGGCGGGTGGACGTCGTCGACCCCGCGAGCCTGGACGAATACCGCGCCAACGGCGGGTACCAACCGCTCCGGCGGGCGCTGGATCTGGGACCGGAAGGGATCATCCGAGAGATCTCGGATGCCAAGCTGATGGGACGCGGTGGCGCGGCCTTCCCCACCGGCAGGAAGTGGGAGGCCGTGTCTCGGCAGCCGGTCCGGCCCCACTATCTGATCTGTAACGCGGACGAATCCGAGCCCGGCACGTTCAAGGACCGGGCGATCATGGAAGGCGATCCGTTCGGCGTCGTTGAGGCCATGACCATCGCCGCGTACGCGACGGGGTGCGCCCAAGGCTTCGTGTACCTCCGGGGCGAATACCCGCTGGCGCACGAGCGGCTGCAGCACGCCATCGACACCGCCCGCGAGCGGGGCCTCCTCGGCACCAACATCCTGGACCACGGATTCGACTTCGACATCGAGATCCGGAAGGGCGGCGGGGCGTACATCTGCGGCGAAGAGACCGCCATCTTCAATTCGATCGAGGGCTTTCGGGGCGAGCCGCGGAACAAGCCGCCGTTCCCGGTGCAGTCCGGCGTCTTCGGCAAGCCGACGGTCATCAATAACGTCGAGACCCTGGTCAACGTTCTCGAGATCCTCAGGATCGGCGGCCAAGCCTATGCCCGGATCGGCACCGCGGACTCGACCGGGCCGCGGCTCTTCTGCCTCTCGGGCTGCGTGACCCGGCCGGGCGTGTACGAGGTGCCCTTCGGCGCCACCCTCCGGCAGCTGTTGGAGATGGCCGGCGGGGTGGCTGGCGACCGGCCGCTGCAGGCCATCCTGCTCGGCGGCGCGGCCGGGGTGTTCGTCCGGGCCGACGAGCTCGACATGCCGCTGACCTTCGAGGGCGCGCGCGCGGCGCAGGCGACGCTCGGGTCCGGGGTCATCATGGTGTTCGACGATACGGTGGACATGCTGGACATCATCCTGCGGATCGCGTCGTTCTTTCGCGACGAGTCGTGCGGGCAGTGCGTCCCCTGCCGGGTCGGCACGGTGCGCCAGGAGGAAGCACTGCACCGGCTCAAGAGCGAACGCGCGCTCGGCAGTATCGGCAGTGAGCTGGCGCTGCTTGAGGAGATCGGCCTGGCGATGAAGGACTCGTCCATCTGCGGTCTGGGTCAGACCGCCTACAGCGCGGTGGAGTCGGCGGTGAAGCGCCTGCACCTGTTCAACGGAGCGCCCTCATGACCGCCCTGGTCCAGCTCGAACCGCTCCGCCGGACCGTGGAGCTCACCATCGACGATGAAAAGGTCCAGGTGGCGGAGGGGATCACGATTTTCGAGGCCTGCCGCCAGCGGGGCACCGCCATCCCGACGCTCTGCTACCTGGAGACCCTGCATCCGGTCAACGTCTGCCGGGTGTGTGTCGTCGAGGTGGAGGGGTCGCGGGTCCTCGTCCCGTCGTGCGCCCGCAAGGTCGAGCCAGGCATGGTGGTGCGGACCAACTCGGCGCGGGTGCGTCACAGCCGCAAGATGGTGATCGAATTTCTGGCCTCGTCGGTCGACCTCTCGACCACTCCCGACGCCGAGGAGTGGATCCGGGACTATCAGGCGGCGCCGGAGCGCTACGGCCCGCCTGCCCCGCCCGCGCCGGCGGGCCAGCGCGACAGCCTGCAGCCGGGCCATCATGCGCCGCCGGATCCGGCCTATCGCGCGACGGTCGGCCAGCCGACCAAGGTCGACAACGAGCTCTACGTGCGCGACTACGGCAAGTGCGTCCTGTGCTACAAGTGCGTGGAGGCCTGTGGGAAGGACTATCAGAATACCTTCGCGCTGACCGTCGCGGGGCGCGGGTTCGATGCGCGCATCTCGACCGAGTTCGCCGTGGCCCTTCCCGAGTCGGCGTGCGTGTACTGCGGCAATTGCATCGCCGTCTGCCCCACCGGCGCCCTCATGTTCAAGAGCGAGTACGACCACCGGCAGGCCGGAACCTGGGACGAATCGCGGCAGACCGTGACCCGAACGGTATGTCCCTATTGCGGCGTGGGCTGCAACCTGGAGTTGCACGTGCAGGACAACGAGATCGTGCGGGTGACCTCGCCGCTGGACCACGAGGTGACCCGCGGCAACCTGTGCATCAAGGGCCGGTTTGGCTGGAGATACGTGCAGAATCGCGGGTCCGGAGCGCAGGGAGAGGGCGTGCGGCGACCGTGACCGGATCAGCTGGTGAGGCGCTCGCCGTGGGTATACACCGTCAACCGCGAGGCACGCGCGAAGCCCACGAGCGTGAGACCGGCATGCTCGGCGATCCGCACGGCAAGGCCGGTGGGTCCCGAGATCGCGACCAGCAGCGAAGCACCGAAGACTGTGGCCTTCTGCACCATCTCGAAGCTCGCCCGACTGGTCACCACGAGAAAACCGCTCTCCGGCTTCACCCCGCGGCCCAGCATCGCGCCGATCAGCTTGTCGAGCGCGTTGTGCCGGCCCACGTCCTCGCGCGCCAGCTGGATCTCCCCATCACGGGACGCCCAGCCCGCCGCATGAACGGCTCCTGCCGCGGCGTTCAGGGTCTGGTGCCCGACCAGCGTCCGACAGGCGTTCTCGACGGCAGCGGTGGTCAGCGTGGCGCTCGACGTCACCGGATGCAGCTGCTTGAGGACGCCCTCGATGCTGTCCACGCCGCAGATGCCGCAGCCCGTCCGCCCGGTGAGCCGGCGGTTGCGCGTGGCGATGGTGGCCTCACAGTCGGGGGAGACCATCGCCTGAATCTCGATGCCCTGCCCGTACCGAACCACCTGCAGGGACTGCAGGTCCGCGGGGGTCCGGATGAGCTCCTCGGTGATGCTGAAGCCGAGCGCGAAGTCCTCGAGATCCGCCGGCGTGGCCATCATGACGACGTGGGGAATGCCGTTGTAGACGATGGCCACGGGCGTCTCCTCGGCCACCTGCTCCGTTCCCTCCTGCGCCCGGCCCCCTTCCCAGCGGCGGGCGGAGACCTCGAGCAGTGGCGACGCGTAGCCGAGCCGACGGAGGCCCAGCGGGTGCTGCATCTGAGTGAGATCGATGGCCATCTCGGCGACTCCACGCTGCCGGACCGTCTCGTCGTGCGACCGGGGAACTCATGAGGAATATACTCCGGCTCGAGACGGGCGAGCGAGTTCCGGCCATCGCGCTCGTGGGCTCGAGCGGAAGCGGGAAGACCACGCTGATCGAAGCGGTGTTGCCGTTCCTCAAGGCGTACGGCTACCGGGTCGGCGTGGTGAAGCATGCGCACCAGGGGTTCGAAATCGATCAGCCGGGCAAGGATAGCTTCCGGGTCCGCCGCGCCGGAGCGGCCCAGGTGCTGGTCGGGTCGAACCGGCAGTGGGCCCTGATCGGGGACGAGCCTCCGGGCGCCGAGAATCCACGGCTCGCGTCGCTCGTGGCCCGCTTTGCTCCGGGCGAGATCGATCTGGTGCTCGCCGAAGGATTCTCCCACGAAGCCGTCCCCAAGATCGAGGTGTACCGTCCGGCCTACGGCCGGTCCCCGCGGTGCTGGCCGGGCGATCCCGACGTCGTGGCCATTGCTTCGGACGCGGACCTCCCGGTCGTGCCGCCGGTGGTGCGCCTGGATCTCAATCGCCCCGAGTCGGTTGCGGAGTTCATTGCCGACTGGGTCTCGTCCCGCCGCCGGCCCGTCCTAAGGCCTCGTTCGGCCCCGTGATGAGGGGCAGGAAACCGGGTTAGTTTTCCGGCATGCCCAAGTTCTACCTCACCACCGCCATCGACTACTCCAACGGTGACCCCCATCTCGGCCACGCGCTCGAGAAGGTGGGCGCCGATTGCATCGCGCGCTACCGGCGGCTCCGGGGGGACCAGGTCCACTTCCTGATGGGGATGGACGAGCACTCGCAGGCGGTGATCCAGGCAGCCGAGCAGAACGGGCTCTCGCCCCAGGCCTGGGTGAACCGGATGGCGACGACGTTCGAGACCTACTGGCGGCGGCTCGAGTGCAGCCACGACGATTGGATCCGCACCACCGAGCCCAGGCACCACCGGACGGTGGCGGCGCTGCTCGGGCAGATCGCCCGGCAGAGCCCGGACGACCTCTTCGTCGGCGAGTACGAAGGGCTCTACTGCTTCGGCTGCGAGGAGTTCAAGCAGCCGTCCCAGATCGTGAACGGCCATTGCGTCGAGCATCCGACGCTCGAGCTCGTGCCGACGAAAGAGCGGAATCACTTCTTCCGCCTGAGCCGCTACCGGGACCAGCTGCTGTCGCTCATCCGCTCGGGCGAGTTCCGCGTAGAGCCCGCCATCCGGCGCAACGAGATCGTACGGCTGCTCGAGGACGGGCTGCAGGACATCTCCGTGAGCCGGAACCGCCAGTCGTGGGGCATCCCGTTTCCGGGCGACGAAAAGCAGACGGTCTACGTCTGGTTCGACGCGCTGATCAACTATCTCTCCGCCACCGGGTATCCCGACGCGGGCTACGAGCGGCTGTGGCCGGCCGATCTGCACGTGGTCGGCAAAGGGATCACGCGGTTCCACACCGTCATCTGGCCGGCCATGCTCCTGAGCGCCGGGGTGGCCTTGCCGCGCGAGGTCTGGGCCCACGGGTACGTGCAGTGGGAAGGTGCCAAGATGTCGAAGTCGGCCGGCACGGCGGTCAGCCTGGGCGAGGCGATCGACCGCCACGGCACGGACGCCCTCCGGTACTTCCTCCTTCGGGAGGTGGGGTTCGAGGCCGACGGCAACTTCACCTGGGACCGGTTCGACGAGCGCTATACCGCCGACCTGGCCGACGGGCTCGGGAATCTGGCCTCGCGCTCCCTTGCCATGCTGTCCAAGTACCGGGAGGGCGTCGTGCCCGACGTCCCGGCGGAATCCGCTTTGGATGTGGCCGGCCGGGAGGCCGTCGCAGCCTACGCCAAGGCCATGGACGCGCTGGACCTCCGTGGGGGCGCCGAGGCGGCCTGGTCGCTGGTGGGGACGGCCAACCTGTACATCCAGCAGGTGGCCCCCTGGGCCCTCGCCAAGGCCGGCCGGGAGGCCGAGCTGGACGCATCGCTCGCCTCGCTCGGGCGGGCGCTGTACCGCCTGGCGGTCCTGGCGGCCCCATTCATCCCGGGCAAAGCCCGGTTGCTCTGGCAATCCCTCGGGCTGCCTGGGGAGGCCCTGGAGGGCGCCTGGGCGTCCCTGGTAGAGCCTCCGGTGGCGGGGCTAGCTACCAACAAACCCGAGGTGCTGTTCCCCAAGCCCACCGCTGTCTAGAAGTTAGGCTGTCAATGAGCAAAACTATTTGACAGTCAAAGAGTTATCGGTGGCCGGCCGGACTTGACGAGGGGAGGGTCATGGGCCAATTTCTTGCGTGAGTTCTGTGTGTCCGGTCACCTCATTTTGGCCTCGCAGTCCTCAGATTGTAAGCCGAGACTCTAGGGTCGAAGTCTGACGACTGCTGTTTCATGATCGATGAGGGAGCGCGCATGGCCAAACGCCGGTGGACCGTTGTCTTCGTACCCCACGGCTCGGAGCCCTCGAAGATCGTCGAGGTCTCCTACGGGCTGATCAGGATGGCCATCGGCGGAGTGGCCCTCGGCGTGGCCGCGGCGCTGCTGGTGGGGTATGCGACCATGGCCCGCACGGCGGACCTCTCGCGGACCGCCCGGCTCCAGTCCGAGAACGCCCGCCTGGAACAGGCCATCGGCGAGCTGCACGGCCGGCTTACCACCCTGTCGGATACCCTCACCCGCATCAGCCAGCGCGACGCCCGGATCCGGGTGCTGGCCAACCTCGAGCCGATCGATCCCCAGGTCCAGGCAGCCGGTATCGGCGGACCCACCCTGGCGCCCCGTCCGGGATTGCCGAGTGACGGGCCGGCGGTGCGGCGCTCGCAGGAGATCCGGGTCGACCTGAACGCGCTCATCCGGCGGGCCAACCTGCTCGCCTCGTCGTTCGAGGAGGCCAAGGACAGTCTGGCCAGCCACTCGCTGCGTCTGGCCGCGACCCCGTCGATCATGCCAACCCAGGGCTGGCTCACGAGCGCCTTCTCGTCCATGCGCGACCATCCCATCCTGCACGTCGCCCGGCCGCACGAGGGCATCGACGTGACGGCGCCGATGGGGAGCCCGATCGAGGCTCCGGCCGCGGGCGTGGTGACCGACGCGGGCTGGGAGTCGGGTTACGGCAACACGGTGACGATCGATCACGGCTACGGCGTCGTCACCAAGTTCGCCCACGCCTCGAAGCTGCAGGTGAAGACCGGCCAGCGGGTCCAGCGCGGCCAGCGCATCGCTCTCGTCGGCAACACCGGCCTCGCCACCGGTCCGCACCTGCACTACGAAGTGCACGTGAACGGGCGACCGGTGGATCCGCTCCGGTACGTGCTGCCGGACCGGGTGGTCACGGACTAGGCGGTCAGGACGGTCAGGCGGTCAGGCGGTCAGGCGGTCAGGCGACAATTTAAGGAAGCCCCCGAGGCGAGAGTTGCCCCGGGGGCTTCGTTATTTCGGCGATAGGGTAGGCCTAGAACTGCACCTTCGGCACTTCCGCTGCCCCGGCCGCGGCCTCGAAGTATTCCCGCGGCTTGCCCAGGCCGAAGACCTTGGCGGTGATGTTGTACGGGAAACGCCGGACATAGGCGTTGAACTCCCCCACGGCGGCGTTGTAGTCCTGCCGGGCGACCGAGATCCGGTTCTCCGTGCCTTCGAGCTGGTCCTGCAGCTGCTTGAAGTTCTCGCTCGAGCGCAGCTGCGGGTAGGCCTCCGAGATCGCGATGAGCCGGCCGAGCCCCTGGTTGAGCGCGGCGTTCGCGGCGGCCATCTCGGGGACGTTGCCGGCCTGGATCGCGCCGCCGAGCCGGGAGCGCGCGTTGGCGATCGAGATGAAGACCGTGTCCTCCTGCTTGGTGACCCCCTTGACCGTGTTCACCAGGTTGGGAATCAGGTCGGCGCGGCGCTGGAGCTGGGTCTGGATCTGGCCCTGGGCCTGGTTCACCCGTTCGTCCATCGTCTGGATCGTGTTGTAGCCGCAGCCGGCGGTGAGCACCGCCACCACCGCGAGCGTTGAGGCGACCCTCGAGGAGCGCTTCATCACTGGTCTCCGAGCTGAAGTTGGTCCACATACCCCGCCGCCCGCGCCACGGCGTCCATGTAGTGCTCGAACTGGGACGCGGTACATCGCCATCCGCGCTCACCGCGCCGCTCCACCGGCGTCATCAGCGCCCCGGCCGCCACTCCGACCAGGGCCGCAGCCTCGGTCGCGAGCGAGGTCGGGGCCGCGGGAACTGGCCGTCCGGCCAGGCTCAGGAGCGAGCGGAACAGCACCAGGATAGTGCCGGCGCTCCCCCCGGCGAGCTCGCCGAGGAGCTTCTCGTCGCCGGCGGCTGCCGCGTAGCCCTGGCGCAACCGGAGCAGCTTGCCGCGGAGCTCGCGCTCCAGCGCCTGCCTGAGGTCGGTGGGCTGCACCCTGGCGGCCGCGAGCGGATCGGCCCCGCGGAGCACGCGGTAGCCGGCGCGCATGTCGGTGATCTCGATCGGGAACACGTCCGACGCCCGCGCCCATTCCGAGCGGCTGATGAGGAGTGGCGGCTCGGAGGCGGCCTTGCGCCAGGCCGCGAAGCCGGGCGCGAGAGCCCGGAGCCGGGTGGGCGACGGATCGTCGAGCACCAGCAGGAGGTTGATGTTCGAGCGTCCGGCCAGGTAGTCGCCCCGGGCGGCCGAGCCATAGAGCAGCGCGCTGTACCCCGCCCCCAGGGCGGCGTCCGCCGCCGCGAGGAACGGCGTCACCACGCGATCGACCGTCTCGTGCATCAGAACCGTCCTCCCGAGCCACCGCCGCTGAAGCCACCGCCACCACCGAAGCCACCGAATCCGCCGCCGCCACCGCCGAACCCGCCGCCGCCGCCGAAGCCACCACCGCCGATCCAGGGCCCACCCCAATATACCCGACGCCGGCGTCCGCCCCGATTGGCCATGATGGCGAACAGGATGAAGAGCAGCAGCGGCAGCAGCGAGAACAGCTGCGAGCTCGGACCCCGGACCGGAACGCGAGGCGGCGCGAGCGCGAGCGTCGAATCGGTCACCCCGAAGCCACGCGCGATGAGCCCCGTCAGCGCGCGGACGCCGCTCTCGAGCGCGGGGCCGTATTCCTCCCGCGCCAGCAAGGGACCCATCACGTCGCGACGGATCTGCCCGGAGGCGCCGTCGGTAACGATCCCCTCGAGCCCCTGCCCCACCTCGATCCGGATGTGCCCCGTCCCGGGCTCGTGGTTGATCCGCGGGGCCAGGAGGAGGACCAGGCCGGCGTTGCGCCGCTCATCGCCGATCGCCGCCCGGGCACCGACGCCCCACTTCCGGCCGATCGCCAGCGCCACATCGGCCTCGTCGTGGTCGCCGATGGTGCTGAGCGTGACGACCGCCACCTCCACGCCGGTGGCGCTCCGGAGCCGGGTGAGGAGGTCTTCCATCTCCGCGCGCGTCGAGGGCTCGATCACCGACGCGAAGTCGTTGACGAGGCCCACGGGCTGTGCCGGGAAGAGCCGCTCGACTTCCGGGCTCTGCGCCAGCGCCGCGGCGGCCATCATCAGTTGTAGCCCCGCCACGAGGGCGGTAGCTTTGCGTCGTGTTTCCCTCACACCCACTCCTTCGTGGCCCCCGTGCACGCGCCTGGCGATCCGCGGCCCTCCTGCTCGCCCTCGCGGCCTGCGAGCGGCCCCGGGACGTGGCGGTGCGGGTCTCGATTCCGGGCCCCGACGCCGCCGAGACTCCCGTGACCGGCGTCGGGGTCATCGCGCTGCCCTACGATCGCGACAGCATCCTCCGCGAGCTCGAGGGCCGGGCACGCACACCGCGACCCAACCCGGCCCCGCTCGACACGGTCTTCGCGGCGTTCCGCGGGCCGTTCACGGCGTATTCCGCCGTGATGCTCCGGCTCGGCAAGCTGCGCGACTCCGTGGCGGAAACGCGGTCCGGGCCCGACTCGTCGCGCCTGGCCGATTCGCTCCGGTCAACCGAGGCCCGGGCCGAGCGGGCCCGGGCACAGCTCGACCGCGCGCGCCGCCAGTTCATCGAGCGGAGCGACAGCCTCCGACGCCGCATGCGCCAGTGGGAAGATAGCACCTACCAGGGATGGGACAGCCTCGTTCAGGCGCTCACGCGCCAGAGCAGGCGGCAACCGGTTACCGACACGACGGGCTCGGAAGGCTGGGCGCACCTGACCCTCGCCCCTGGCCGGTGGTGGATCCACGCGCGGAGCTGGGACGCGGAGGACCCGAACGCCGAGTGGTACTGGAACACGCCCGTGGCCGGGGACACGATCCTCCTGACCAGCCGTTCGGCGCGGCGGCAGATGCGGTACTAGCGGCGGTGTCGGCTTTGGACGAGCGTCGAAGTGGAGGACGGATGGAGCGGTTGGCCAGCAGCATCAGTCTGAGGGAAGCGAAGCGCTTCGTCGAGGCCGCGGCGCTGGCCTTCGCCATCGCCCTGGCCGCGCCATCGGTCCTTGGCGCACAGGCGAAGCCCGACAGCACACGCAACCCGCTCGCCGGCCGGGTCCGCGGGGCGGCGGCGGCGCCGGTGACCGTGTACGAGATGTCGGACTTTCAGTGCCCCTACTGCCGCACGTTCGCGCTGACCACCTTTCCCCAGATCGACTCCCAGTACATCGCGACCGGCAAGGTCCGCTGGGTCTTCATCAACTTCCCGCTCACGAGCATCCACGACAACGCGCTCGCCGCGGCCGAGGTGGCCGTGTGCGCGGCGCAGCAGAACGCCTTCTGGCGCGTGCACGACCTGCTCTACCAGCATCAGGACGTCTGGGCGCCGCTCAAGCAGCCCGGCGCCTTCTTCCTGACGCTGGCCGATTCGGCGAAGATCTCCCGCCCGGCATTGCTCGCCTGCGTGCAGGCAAAGGCAACCCGGGAAACGGTTCGCCAGGAGGCGCAGGGCGCCGAGCGGTCGGGCGCCAGCAGCACGCCGAGCTTCTACATCGAGGGGGGACTGCTGGCGGGCGCCCAGCCGCTGCCCGTCTTCCGGCACGTGCTGGACTCGATCATCCGGCTCAAGACGCGGCCACAAGCCAAGCCCCAGGGCGCCTCGCCCTAGCTGCCGATGAGCGACAGGAACACGTCGTACAGCGCGTGGGTCCACGCGGTGATCCCGAAGCCCCGCAGCAGGTACAGCCCGCTGAACAGCACGCCCGCGATCGCGCGAAAGGTGAACGAGCCCAGCTCGAGGCGGTCCCCGTAGGGCCCGAGGTAGTGGAAGGCGGAGAAGACGAGCGCCCCGAGCAGGGTGGCGAAGATTCCCGCGGCCGCGGGTCCCCAGCCGAACACCCGCCGGGCCGTCCAGGCCAACGAACCCACCAGGATCACCCGAAAGAGCAGCTCCTCGTAGAGTCCGGCACCCAGCGAGATCATGAGCTGGGTCGGGAGGCCCATACCCGCCGGCCCGGCCGCCAGGCGCGGCTCGGCGGCCTGCAGGCCGTGCAGCAGAAGTCCCGTCAGGGTCCCCGTCACGAGCCCGAACAGCAGCGCGTACAGCACCGTCTCGACCACCATCAGCACGAACACACGGCCCTCGATGGGGCCCGCGCGGCGCCGGTCGCGCCAGACGAGCGCGACCCCCGTGCCGACCAGCAGCGCGCCGAATACCAGAAGGCCGTTCCGGCCGCCGAGCAGCACGAAGACGCTCTTGAGCATGACGTCGGCGCCATTGCGGACGCCCGTGAGCGAATCGTGGGACAGCGTGAAGGCGAGCACCTCGTACGCCACGAGGAGCGGAAAGGCGAACGTGAGACTGTAGCGCGGGGCGCGCGCCGCCTGCCAGTATCGGTTGCTCGAGGACGAGAGGGCCATGGTCGCAGGGATCAGGGACAAAAAAAGGGGCCGCCTTCGGCGGCCCCCCCAGGTTCCAAGTGTCGCCCGGGTCTCAGCGTGCAGTGCTGTTCAGCAGCCGCAGGCGACCCTTGACTCTGTAGACAATGGATCACCTCCCTCGGTAGCAGGTGGGACATGAACTTCGTATCGGAATTCTAGAACGCCCACCCGCTCGCTCGCAAGTCCGCCGCGGCCAGGCACCGGCCGGGCGGATTGACGCCCGTCCGGGCCGCCGCGACATTGCCCCGATGCCGTCGACCTCCTGGGGGTATCGCGCCGCGGTCCGCCTCGGCGCGGCACTGGCCCCCGCCCTCGGGCTGGTGGACCGGAAGGTGGGCGACGGCCACCGCCAGCGGCGGGGTGCCGCCCTTCGGCTGTCGGCCTGGGCCGTCGGGTCGCGCAACGCGGCTCGGCCGCTCGCCTGGTTCCACGCGGCCAGCGTCGGCGAGGGGCTGCAGGCCGAGAGCGTGCTGCTCGAGCTGCGCCGGCTCGTGCCGTCGTGCCAGTTGGTCTACACGCACTTCAGCCCGTCGGCCGAGCCGCTGGCGCGCCGCCTCGTGGTCGACGCGGCGGACTACCTGCCATACGACCTCCCCCGAGCCGCAGACCAGCTGCTCGGTGCGCTCGCCCCCGACCTCCTCGTCTTCTCGAAGCTCGACCTGTGGCCCGAGCTCGCCACGCGAGCCGCGGCCGGCGGTGCGAGCGTCGCGCTGGTGGCGGCGACCGTGAGCGCCGGCAGCGGCCGGCTCCGGTGGCCGGCCCGAGCGCTGCTCCGGGAGGGGTACGCGGCCGTAGACGCGGCCGGTGCGGTCGCGGCGCCCGACGCCGAGCGCCTCGCCCGGCTCGGCGTCCGCCCCGAGCGAATCCGCGTGCTGGGCGATCCTCGCTTCGACAGCGTGGCGGCCCGCGTGGCGGCGGTCCCGGCCGATGAGCCCCTGCTCCGCTTCGGCCACGGCGCGCCCACACTCGTGGCCGGCTCTACGTGGCCGCCGGACGAGGCCGTGCTGCTGGAGGCGTTCGCCAGGCTCCGTGCCCGCCACGCCGATGCCCGGCTGATCCTGGTGCCTCACGAGCCCACGGGCGATCACCTCGCCGCCCTCGACCGCCGGGCCGTCCGCGCCGGGCTGCCGGTGCCAGTGCGGCTCACCACCGCGACAGGGCCGTCGCCGCTGCTGGTGGTGGACCGGGTCGGCGTGCTCGCCACCATGTACGGCGCGGGAACCATGGCGTACGTCGGCGGCGGGTTCGGCCGGGCCGGGCTGCACTCGGTGCTCGAGCCGGCCGCATGGGGAGTGCCGGTCGCGTTCGGGCCCCACTGGCGCAACAGCCGCGATGCGGAGCTGCTGCTCCTAGGACGGGCGGCCGAGTCGCTGGACACGGGAGTCGGATCGGACGGGATGGGTGAGGTGCTGGCGGAGCGGTGGGAGCGATGGATCACGGACGAGCCGCGCCGGGCGGCGCAGGGGGAGCGGGCGCGGGCGATCGTTGCGGAGGGATTGGGCGCGGCGCGGCGATCGGCGGAAATGCTGGCGGGGCTTATTTCGTCACGACCCCCTCGAAAGTGACCGTCCGCGGCACAATCAGACCCGCGGTCAGCACCGTGAACAGCACGTCGCTCCAGCGGCTCCGGATCCGGATCTTCACGTCGGCGACGCCGCTCCCACCGGCCAGCTGCGCTGCCAGCGCCTTCCGGATCGACGGCTCCTTGAGCCGGGCGATGCCCCAGAGCCCGAAGACCGCCTTGCTCGACACGGTGAAGCGCTCGCCGGCCGGCGGCTGCCCCGCGGTCGAGGCGAGCGTGGCGGGGACACCCAGGGTCGTAGCATCGAAGGTCTGGGCGCACCCGCCCAGCAGGCAGACCAGCGCGAGGAGGAGGGCGGCGCCTCGCGCCCTCACAGGCCCGGGACCCGGAAGGCGTAGTGCGCGCCGATCCCGAACGTCGCCGGGTCGGCGACGTCCTTGGCGAAGACTCGGTCGTACGCCGCCTGCACCCCGAAGCCGTTCAGCAGGTTGAGCTCGAGCCCGCCGGAGAGGCCGAAGTTGGTGTCCGTGTTCGAGGCAGCACCGGCGGTCTGGTAGTTGATATCGATCCGTGGGGCGAGCCACGGATGGATCGACAGCACCGGATTCGGGATGACCAGCGCGAATCCGATCCCGACCGGGAAGCGATAGAGCGAGACGTCGTCGCCGGGCAGGAAGCCCTCGCCCAGCTTGAGGTAGCTGACACCGCCCTGCAGCGTGACCGACAGCGGCACGAGCGGGCCGCCCAACAGCTTGTAGTTGAGCGTCCCTCCGACCGAGACTTCGCCGCCGCCCGGCCCATCCTGGTTGAACGACGACAGCGTCGCGCTGGCCCCGAGCTGGCCGAAGCCCGCCCGCCCGGTCACCCCGTACACGGTCCCCCCACCGGCCTCGTCGTTGGGGAAGCCGACGTCGCCGTAGAGCGCGAAGCCGCGCGCCACGCCCATGTTGTAGACGGGCAGCCCCGGGTTCTGGGCTTGGGCCGGAGAGGCGCCCAGCGCGAGGGCGAGAACAACGATGGCGCGCACGGTGTACCGCATGCTTCCTCCGTGGAGCGGCGACTCGGGTGGATCAAGGCGCCAGAAGCTACTCGGGCGCTTCGCGGGAAGTCAATCGGGCTGGCGGCAACGACAACGCCCGGTCGCGGAGGGCCGCGGCCGGGCGTTTCGGTCGGCGACGCAGACTAGCGGATATAGGCGAGGCTGATGCCGACGCCTTCGATGTCGCCCAGGCCCCCGCTCGCGCGGATGGCCCACTGCTCGCTGAAGCGGATGTCGACGCCCAGGCCGAGGGCGAAGTTCACGTCGCTCTCGCCGCCGCCGAAGGTCGGGACGATGACCGGGTGCGCGTAGGGGACGAACGTGGTGTTGGAGCCCTCGAGGTCGAACCGCCGGCCGAGCGAAACGCCGATCGGGATGTAGTAGGCATCGGTCCCGTCGCCGAGGTTGGCGCCGAGGCCGAGGGTGAGCGAGCCGTCGAGCGGGAAGCTCTCGCTGTAGCTGACGACCTGGGTGCGGAAGTCGCCGCCGATGAGGAAGCGGGTTCCGCCGGAGCCGTTCAGGTCCGCGAAGCCGCCGCGTACGCTGAAGTCGTTGGCGCCCTGGCCGTACCGATAGAAGCCCTCGAGCGCCAGGCTCACACCCTCGCCCGGATCGGACAGCGAGACGCCCAGCTCGTGGTTGGTGAAGGCCCGGTAGGGCGCCTTGAAGATCGGCGTGCCGGTCTCCTGGGCCGCGGAGGTGCCGGCCGCGCCGGCCAGCAGAGTGAGCACCAGGATCCCACCGCAGAGGTTATGACGCATGAGACTCTCCTTGTACGTGTTCGGCCACCACGCGTACTCGATTGTCCACGACCTGCAGGAACCCACCGCGTACCACGAACCGACTAACCGACTCGGCGCGCCGCACCGTGAGCGTTCCCTCGCCGAGCAGCGTCATCATCGGCGCGTGATTCGGCAGGATGCCGACCTCGCCGTCGAACGCGGGCGCGACGACCGCGTCCGCTTCCCCGTCGAACAAGACGCCTCCGGCGAGATCACCGAGACTTGCATCACGCAGCTCGCCAGCTTCTTCGCGTTCGCGACCACGTCGTCGATCCCGCCGGCCATGAAGAACGCCTGCTCGGGCAGATGATCGAACTCGCCCGCGAGCAGGCGCTCGAACGACGAGATCGTCTCCTCGAGCTTCACGTACTTCCCGGCGATACCCGGTGAACTGCTCGGCGACGGCGAACGGCTGCGACATGAAGCGCTGCATGCGGCGCGCGCGGCCGACGATCAGCTTGTCGTCCTCGCGACAGCTCGTCCATGCCGAGGATCGCGATGATGTCCTGCAGCTCCTTGTAGCGCTGCAGGATGCGCTGCACGTCGATGGCGACGTTGTAGTGCCGCTCGCCGATGAACTGCGGATCGAGGATGCGGCTCGAGCGAGTCGAGCGGATCGACGGCGGGATAGATGCCGAGCTCGGTGATCGCGCGCGAGAGCACGACGGTGGCGTCGAGGTGGGCGAACGCCGTCGCCGGCGCCGGGTCGGTGAGGTCGTCGGCGGGCACGTAGATCGCCTGCACCGACGTGATCGAGCCGTTCGTGCGTCGAGGTGATGCGCTCCTGCAGATCGCCCATCTCCGTCGCCAGCGTCGGCTGGTAGCCCACCGCGCTCGGCATGCGGCCGAGCAGCGCCGACACCTCCGAGCCCGCCTGCGTGAAGCGGAAGATGTTGTCGATGAAGACGAGCACGTCCTGCGTTCTCGACGTCGCGGAAGTACTCGGCGACCGTGAGGCCGCGACAGGCCGACGCGGAGACGCGCGCCCGGCGGCTCGTTCATCTGGCCGTAGATCAGCGCGCAGCTCGTCGATGACGCCCGCTCTCCTTCAACTCGAGGTAGAGGTCGTTCCCTTCGCGCGTGCGCTCGCCCACGCCGCAGAACACCGACTTGCCGCCGTGGCCCTTGGCGACGTTGTTGATCAGCTCCATGATGACGACCGTCTTGCCGACGCCGGCGCCGCCGAAGAGGCCGATCTTTCCGCCCTTCACGAACGGGGCGATCAGGTCGATGACCTTGATGCCCGTCTCGAAGATCTCGGTCTTGGGCTCGAGGTCGGCGAAGTCGGGCGCTTGCGGTGGATCGGCCACGCGCGAGCGTGCTCGCCGGGATCGGCGGCGCCGTTGTCGACCGGCTCGCCGAGCACGTTGAGGATGCGGCCGAGCGCGGCGGCGCCGACCGGCACCGTGATCGGCCGCGCCGGTGTCGATCACGTCCATGCCGCGCACGACGCCGTCGGTCGAGCGACATGGCGACCGCGCGCACCTGGTTGCGGCCGATGTGCTGCTGCACCTCGGCGATGACGCGGATCGTGCGCCGGTGCCCGACGTCGTCCTCGATGGTGAGCGCGTTGTAGATCTCGGGCAGGTGTCCGGCTCGAACTCGACGTCGAGCACCGGGCCGATGACCTGGACGACCTTGCCGATGTTCTGCTGGCCTTCGGCGCGGTGCCGGACTTCTCGGTTGCGATAGCAGTCGCCATGAATGATCTCTCTCGTGTTCAGCGTGAACGTGTGCCCTAGCCCTGCAGCGCCGCGGCGCCGCCGACGATCTCGGCGATCTCCTGCGTGATCTGCGCCTGGCGGGCGCGGTTGTAGGTGCGCTTGAGCAGCTCGAGCATCTCGCCCGCGTTGTCGGTCGCGTTCTTCATCGCGGTGCGCCGCGCGCCCTGCTCGGCGGCGGCCGTCTCGACGAGCGCGCGGTACACCGCGTTGCGCACGTACGAGCGGCAGCAGCTCGCTCGAGGATCGCTTCCGCCGACGGCGCGAGGATGTAGTCGCGCGCCGCCGCGTCCGCCTGCCGGCGGGCGGCTCGACCGGAAGGATCCGGATCGGTGGCCGGCGGCGTCGGAGAGCGCCGACTTGAACTGCGCGTAGACCACGTACACCGCGTCGAGCTCGCCCGCGGCGAAGCGCCGCAATCAGCGCGTCGACGAGCGTCGCCGCGTCCTCGGCCGTCGGCCGGTCGGTGATGTCGATGCGCTCCGCGGCCAGCTTCCGGCCGAGGTACCGGAAGAAGCCGATCCCCTTCTTGCCGACGACGTGCAGCTCGACCTCGTAGCCCTCGCGCTTCGAGCTGCTCGATGCGCGCGCGCGCTTCCTTGATCAGGTTCGCGTTGAAGGCGCCGGCGAGCCCGCGGTTCGCCGTCAGCAGGACGACGGCCGCCCGCGCGGCGCCGCCCTTCGCCGAGCGCGGGCGCCGGAGCAGCGGAAAGCGCTCCGCCAGCTCCGGCGAGATACAGGTCGCGAGATCACCTCGCCGCAGCGCCTGCGCGTACGGCCGCGCGGCCACCACGCGGTCCTGCGCCCGCTTCATCTTCGACGTCGCGACCATCTCCATCGTGCGCGTGATCTTGCGCGTGTTCTCGACGGACTTGATGCGCCCCTTGAGCTCGCGGCCCTTGGCCATGCAGGCTCGTTCGCCGTCGAAGAGCGGCTTGAAGGCCGTCGATCGCGCGCCTTGAGCGTCGGCCGTCGAGGTCTTCGTCGAGCGCCTTCTTGGTCCGGATGCCGTCGCCGACCTGCGGGTACTGCGCCTCGAGGTAGTCGAGGAACTCCCGCTCCCACTGCGCGGATGCTGCTCGACCGGCACCTCGTCGAGGAAGCCGTTGGTCACGGCGTAGATGATCATCACCTGCTGCTCGACCGGCATCGGCGGGTACTGCGGCTGCTTGAGCACCTCGACCGTGCGGGCGCCGCGGTCGAGCTGCCGCTGCGTGGCGGCGTCGAGGTCGGAGGCGAACTGCGGCGAACGCCTCGAGCTCGCGGTACTGCGCGAGGTCGAGACGCGAGAGCGCCGGCGACCTGCTTCATCGCCTTGATCTGCGCGGTGCCGCCGACGCGGGACACCGAGATGCCGACGTTCACGGCCGGACGCACGCCGGCGTAGAACAGGTCGGACTCGAGGAAGATCTGGCCGTCGGTGATCGAGATGACGTTGGTCGGGATGTACGCCGAGACGTCGCCGGCCTGCGTCTCGATGATCGGCAGCGCGGTGAGCGAGCCGCCGGGCTTGAGGATGTCTTGCCGTCGACTGACGCTCGGCGTCCTCGCGCAGCTTCGCGGCGCGCTCGAGCAGGCGCGAGTGGAGATAGAACACGTCGCCCGGGTACGCCTCGCGGCCCGGCGGGCGGCGCAGCACGAGCGAGAGCTGGCGGTACGCGGCGGCCTGCTTGGAGAGGTCGTCGTAGACGCAGAGCGTCGGCTTCCCCTCGTCGTACATGAAGTACTCGGCCATCGCGCAGCCGGAGTACGGCGCGATGTACTGCATCGGCGCCGGATCGGACGCCGACGCGACGACGACGATCGTGTACTCCATCGCGCCCGCGTCGCGCGAGCTTCTCCACGACGGAGGCGACCGTCGACGCCTTCTGGCCGATGGCGACGTACACGCAGATGACGCCGGTGCCCTTCTGGTTGATGATCGTGTCGACCGCGATGGCCGTCTTGCCGGTGCCGCGGTCGCCGATGATCAGCTCGCGCTGGCCGCGGCCGATCGGGATCATCGAGTCGATGGCCTTGATGCCGGTCTGCAGCGGCTCCTTCACCGGCTGCCGGACGATGATGCCCGGCGCCACGCATCTCGACCTTGCGCGTGGTGCGTCGTCGTGGATCGTCGCCGCGTCCGTCGATCGGCCGGCCGAGCGCGTCGACCACGCGGCCGAGCAGCGCGGGGCCGACGGGCACCTCGAGCACGCGGCCGGTGCGGCGGACCTCGTCGCCCTCCTTGAGCTGGAGGTAGTCGCCGAGGATCGACGGCGCCGATGTTGTCTTCTTCGAGGTTGAGCGCGAGGCCGGTGATCGTCTCGCCGGTCTCCGTGGCGGTGAAC
Source organism: uncultured Gemmatimonadales bacterium (assembly GCA_963840215.1). Taxonomy (GTDB): domain Bacteria; phylum Gemmatimonadota; class Gemmatimonadetes; order Gemmatimonadales; family GWC2-71-9; genus CAVVWJ01. The sequence goes on from CAWIYG010000001.1 coordinate 670,631, forward strand.
TCGAGCATCTCGCCGGCCATGGCCTGACTGCAGGCCGTAGATGCGGGCGATGCCGTCCTTCACCTCGAGGACGGTGCCGACCTCCTCGACGTCGAGCTCGTGTGAGGTCGGCCGCCTCGATCTCGCGGAGGAGGATGTCCTTGATCTCGCCGGGACGGAGAATGGTTTCGGTGGCCATGTCGTGAGCAGCCTGACTTAAAGGAAAAGGGGATGCCCTGAACAGCTTGTGAAAATAATCACAATGCCAGGAGGCGGGCAAGTGTCGGGGCCCGCGCGGCCTCCAAGCTACACTCGTGACTCCTGCCAGTCATCCGCTACCGGCGACCCACCGCCTGTTCCACCCGGGCCATCGCGGCCAGACACCGCGCCCGCCCCGGCTGCCGTGCGAGCGTCCGCTGGTAGGCGGCCCGCGACTCGGCTGGACGGCCGGTTTGGGCCAGGAGGTCTCCGTAGAGCTCCCGCGCCGGCAGCACGGCACCGGGCGTGACGGGATGCTTCTCCACGGCGTCGTCCAGGTCGGCCGCGGCGGCGGCCTGGCGAAGCGCCTCGACCGTATCGCCCGCCGCCAGCGCCACCCACGCCGATGCCGCCAGGCGCTGGATCCGCACCTGGGTCGACCAGTAGGTCTGCGGGCCTCCGGCCGCCGCGAGGCTCCGCTCCAGCTCGGCGAGCGAGTCGATCTCGACCCGGGCGGCGGGCACCAAGCCGCCGCGCGCCGACCCGAGCGCGCGGGCGAAGCGCGTGATCCCCTCGGCGCCGCGCCAGGCGGGTGCCGGACGGGCGGGAAGCGTCGCGGCGGCGCGCCAGTCGTCCCGCTCGAGCGCGAGCCGCGCGGGGATCGCCGCCAGCGCGTAGTCGAGCGGGAGCGCGGCGGCGGGAAACGTCTCCGTCACGCCGGCCACGCGCGCCGCCACCGCCCTCGCCTCGGCATCGCGTCCCAGCTGCAGGTAGGCATACACGAGATAGTCGAGGGCGTGGGCGTCCTGGTCCCACAGCGCCCCGTGATGCTCGGCCGCCTCGAACCGGCGGGCCGCCTCGACCGAGCGGAGGTTGGCGGTGATCGATTTCTTCCACTCGCCGATCCGGATGTAGATGTGCGACGGCATGTGTTCCGCATGCGGCACCGACGGTGCGATGGTCGCATAGCGGTCGGCCGCCGTCTGCCCGTCGCGGGCGAGCGCCGGCGAGTCGTACGCATGGATGAGGTAGTGGGCGAGGCCCGGATGCTCGGCACGGCGGCGGAACAGCGGCTCGAGGATGCGGGCGGCCTCGCGCTGGCGCGCGTGGGTCGAGTCGCCCGCGTCGAGCTGGCCCAGCGCGATGAGGGACAGCGCGTGAAATATCCGGGCCTCCTCGTCCGCCGGCCGGCGTCGGGCCACGGCGGCCATCGCGCGCTCGTACGCCGCGAGCCTGACACGGTCCGCCACGGTGTCACCGCCACGATAGTAGACCGCGATGGCTTCGGCGTAGTCGCGCGGACGCGTCCCGGGACGGCTGAGCCGCACCGCGCGTTCGGCGTCGGCCAGCGCCTGGGCCCGCTCCTCCGGTCTCGGCGGCGTCCACAGCGGGTGCAGCACGCTCATCGCCTGACCCCAGTACGCCAGGGCGCACGTGGAATCGGCGGCGGCCACCTCGCGGAAGCTGCGGCCGGCCTCCTCGTACCAGAAGGAATGCAGGAGCGCCACGCCACGCTCGAAAGCGGCCTGGACCTGCGGCCGGCAGCCGGATGGGAAGTCGACGCGCCCCAGGCGCTCGGGCGCGGGGCCGGTGTGCTGGTGGTCGGCTTGTGCCGGCAATCGGGAGGAGAGCGTGAAGAGAAGAAGAGCGACCGCGAATGGGCGGAACATGATCATCCTGCCTGAGACGGGGAGCGTTGGTGGTGGTCGACGCTGTAAAGGTGCCATCCGGGACATCGGGAGGGAACTGCGGCGACTGGTTCAGAGCCTGCTGCGGGTATTGCCCTTGGCGAACGCCTGCAGCACGCCTTTCGGCCCGAGGGCACCGAGCCCGCGGCTGGAGACGTTGGCGATCCGCCGCGCGGTGCTGCTCAAGTGGCTCGACGAAGCGAAGTGCAGCACCCGCACGACGGTGGGGATGGCGAGGCCGGGGTTGCCGAGCAGCTGGGCGGCGCAGGCGATGCGGGTCAGGTCGATGACCCGCTTGAGATTGGGGGCGCCGCCCGCGCCGAACTGCCGGGAGAGGTGCTCCCGGCTCACCTTGAGCAGCCTGGCGAGGATCGTGGTGCGGAACGGACGCTCGACCTCGCCCACGAGCACCGCCCAGGCGGCCTGCTGGAGCGGCTCGGTGAGCCGGAGCATGCGGGGGGCGTCGGCCAGCGCTAGGCGGCGCTCGGCGGTGATCGACGCGCGCATCACCATCTCGCCGACAATCGGATCGTCCACGCCTTCGACCGCGACGCCGGCTACCGCGTAGCGGCGGCAGGCGAGAAGCAGCTCGCCGTCGTCGGGCCGGAACGGGGCGTACGCCACGACCGGAATGCCGGGCAGCTCGCTCCGGAGCTCCTCGAGATCGGGCAGCGCCGTGAGGCTGGGACAGAGCACGACCGCGTCCACCAGCCGCCGCTCGAGCAGCCGCCGGAGCGCCGCCGGCGTGCGGCACGCGACCACGCCGGGCCCGCTCTTGGGCAGCGTGCGCCGCAGCGCCAGCAGTGCGCCGCGGCTCTCGAGCAGGGTGGCGATCGCGGCCACCGGTCAGCTCGGCGCGGGGCGGTCGGCGGTCGGCCGGTCCGCGCCCGGGCGGTCGGCGGCGGGACGGGACCGTCCGGCCCCGATGGCCACCAGCGTGCGAACCATTTCGCCCGCGCGCTTGAGCACGCCGCGGGCGTTGTCATAGCTCAGGGTCTGAAGCGCTTCCTCGAGGGTGCGCCACTGGCAGGCGGTGATGCCTTCGTCCGCCTGCGGTTTGGGCTCGCCTTCGGGGCTCTCGAGCAGGAAGAAGTGGCAATACTTGTGGATGTGGCGGCCGCGGAACCGGAAATGCCAGTCGATCACGCGGATCGGTCCCTGCAGCACGAGCAGGTCGAGGCCGGTCTCCTCGCCGGTTTCCCGCACCGCCGCCTCCGCGGGGGACTCGCCGTCCTCGAGGTGACCCTTGGGAAAGCCCCAGTTGTCGTAGGAGTCCTTGATGAGGAGGAAGCGGGCCCCGCCGTCCGGCATCCGCCGGAACACGATCCCGCCCGCGCTCACTTCCAGCTCCGCCCGGCGCTTGCTCATCAGAAGACCGAGATCTTCAGATACTTCTTGGGGTTCGCCTGGATGTCGGTGATCAGCTCGCGGAACTGGATGACCGTCGCGGTGGTCTCGCGGTAGAGCGTGGAGTCGGTGGCGAGCATGCCCAACGTGCCGTTGCCCTGCTGGATCCTGGTCATGAGCGAGTCGGCCTGCTGCAGCACGCGGACGAGGCTGGCCTCGTTGGCGCGCGCCGCCGCCATGACCGACCGCATGTCGGCCGCGGCCTCGCGCAGGTCGGCGCTCGACGCCCGCCCGTTGTTCAGGATGTCCTTGAGCTGGTTGTCGCTGGTGGCCGTGTCGAGCCGCGCCACGGCGCCCTGGAAGGTCCGCGCCACACCGGCAAAGGCGTCGGACGTGGTGGCGACGTTCTGGCTCACGCGGTCGATCCGGGTCGTCTGCGTCCCGGCGAAGGTCACCAGCCGGCCCGAGATCTCCGCCAGGTCCTTCACGCTCTTCTGCAGGTTCTTGAGGGCGGTGCTGTCGAAGGCCTGGCTGATCCGCTGGGTCACGACGCCGACGTCGCCGGCGATGCGGCTGGCCTGGGCGGTGAGCTGGCCGATGTCGGGGAGAGTGGCGCCCGGCCAGGCCTCGCCGCCGGCGCGATCGGACTCCGCGAGCGCGTCCCGCAGGTTGGGGTCGACCGGCGGCGGCTCGTAGGAGATGATGTTCGCGCTCCACTCGCCGAACAGGCTGGCGGACGCGGAGATCACGGCCGGCTTGGCCGGCAGCTCGACGCCGCGGTGGATGCTGAACTCGGTCTCGACCCACTCGTCCTGCACCAGCCGGATGGCCTCGACCCGCCCGACCTTGACGCCGCGCAGCGTGACCGGCGCCCCGACACCGAGGCCGCCGACCGTCCGGAACCGTGCCAGCGCGACGATGTTCTTCTTGTTGACGTCGGTCTCACTGAGCCAGAGCGCGCCGGCCACCACGACGGCGAGCGCCAGCAGCACCGCGAGCCCGACCGCGAATTCGTTCGTGCGTTTCATGGACGCCCCTCGATGAACTGGCGGACGACGGGGTCGGCGGTCGCCTGGAGCTCCGCCCGGGTGCCCACCTGCCGGATGCGGCCTTCGTGCAGCATGGCGATGCGGTCACCGACGCAGAAGGCGCTCCGCATGTCGTGCGTGACGACGAGCCCGGTCACGCCGAGATCGCGGGTGCGCACCATGAGCTGGTCCATGACGGCGGAGGTGACCGGATCGAGCCCCGACGTCGGCTCGTCGTAGAGAATGTAGCGCGGCTTGAGCGCGATGGCCCGGGCGATGCCGACCCGCTTGCGCATGCCGCCGCTGAGCTCCGCCGGATACTTGTCCTCGGTGCCCGCGAGCTCCACGACGCCGAGGCTCTCCGCCGTCCGCTCGGCGATCGTGTCGCGGTCGAGGCCGCGCTTCACCAGCCCCAGCGCGATGTTCTCCGCCACGGTCATCGAGTCGAACAGCGCGGCAAACTGGAAGACGTACCCGATCTTGCCGCGCAGCTCGGCCAGCGCCTCCCGGCTCAGGTCCTGCACCACGTCGCCGTCCACCACCACCCGCCCCGCGTCCGGCTCGATCAGCCCTACGATGCACTTGAGCGTCACGCTCTTGCCGGAGCCCGAGTAGCCGATGATGACGGTGTTCTCGCCGTCGGGGACGTCGAGCGTGACGCCCTCGAGGACGCGCTTGGGGCCGAACGATTTGGTGAGACTGTCGAGAGTAATCACGGCGGTCCGCCCGACCGCCCGACCGGCTTCACAACAGCACCAGCGCCCAGAACGCGTCCAGCACCAGGATCGCCTCGCAGCCGAGCACCACGGCCCGGGTGGTGGACTGGCCGACCCCCTGGGCGCCGGCCTTGGCTTCGAGCCCCTGGAGGCAGCCCATGAGCGCCACGGCCGCGCCGAAACTCGCGCTCTTCACCAGGCCGAACCAGATGTCCTTGAACTGGTAGAACAACTTGAGCCCCTTGAAGAACTCCGGCGTCGAGAGGTCGAGCAGGTTGACCGCCGTGATCCAGCCGGAGGTCACGCCGATGGCCATGGCGAACGCGGTCACCACCGGAAACATCAGCGTGGCTGCGAGAACCCGCGGGACGACCAGGTAGGCGTATCGGTCGTAGGCCAGGGTCTCGAGCGCGTCCACCTGCTCGGTCACCTTCATCGTGCCCAGCTCGGCGGCGATGCTCGCGCCGACCCGGCCGGCGAGCGCCATGCCGGTCAGCACCGGGCCCAGCTCCATCATCACGGTCTTCCCGACGAGGGCCCCTACGAAGTAGAGCGGGACCGCGCCGGTGAAGATGTAGGAGGACAGGAGCGAGAGGACGATGCCGGTGAAGACGGCGATGAACAGCGCGATGGGGACGGAGTCCACGCCGAGCCGCCGCATCTGTCCCACGAGGAGGGGCGACCAGGTGCGGACATCGGCGAGTGCACGGGCGGTTTCGAGGCTGCGGCGGCCGACATGCGCGACGAAACCGTCCCGGGCGGCGACACGGGAGGCCACGGGGGGCGACACAGCCGGAAAGTACGACTACGCCGCGAAGCTCGCTAGAGCCCGGCCGACTTCGCCTTCGCGCAGGCGCTTGAGCGCGCGGTCGCGCAGCTGGCGCACGCGCTCGCGGGTGACGCCGAGCATGCCGCCGATCTCCTCGAGGGTGTGCTCGCGGCCGCCATCCAGGCCGAAATAGAGGCGCAGGACCTTGGCGTCGCGGGGCGGCAGGGTGCGGAGCGCGTTCTCGATCTCCTCGGACAGGAACTTGTCCATCGCCTGCGCTTCGGGGTCGCCCTGCTCGTCGGCGATGAAGCGCTCGATGAGCGAGCGATCGCCCTCGGGATCGAGCGGCGCATCGAGCCGGACGTCGCTGGTGTTGAGCGCCGCGAGGGACTGCACCACGTCGACCGACAACCCGGTGGAGCTCGCGATCTCCTCCGGCGTCGGCTCCCGGCGGAGCTCCTGCCGCAGTGTCTCGGCGGTCCGCACGATGCGCGACAGATCGGCGGTCCGGTTGAGCGGCACCCGCACGGTGCGGCCCTGGCGCGCCAGCGAGGCCAGGATGGCCTGCCGGATCCACCACACGGCGTAGGAGATGAACTTGACGCCCTGATCGGGATCGAACTTCCGGGCCGCGGTCAGCAGCCCGACGTTGCCCTCCCCGATGAGATCGGTGAGCGCGAGCCCGCGGTTCTGGTACTTCTTGGCGACCGAGATGACGAACCGGAGGTTGCGCTTGACCAGCTCCTGCATGGCCTCGTCGTCGCCCGCGCGCACGCGCTTGGCGATGGCGATCTCCTGCTGGGCGGTCAGGAGCGGCGTCTTGCTGACCTCGTAGAGATACTGGTCGAGGATGTCGCGGTCGGCGTCGTAGACACCGAGGTTCTTGGTGCTGTCGCCCTTGCGGGCCCGGCGGGGCTTGGCCGGCGGGGAGTGGGCCAGGATCTCGGCCGTAGTGAGGTCATCGGCGTAGGCTTCGGCGGAAGTGTCGGCCGGTCGTTTGCTGGGGCGCGGGGTCGTGTCCCCGGCGTCGGGCTTCTTCTTCGCCATGTCGTAGAAGATAGGTAATCCGCTTGACGCTCGCTCGGGCGGCGGCTAGGTTTCCGTGCTGCCACGGCGCCAGGGGCGGGAGACTCGCGGAACATGTCGAGGGCGGGTCGATATATAACGGGGGCGTAGCTCAGTTGGGAGAGCGCGTGAATGGCATTCACGAGGTCAGGGGTTCGATCCCCCTCGCCTCCATTCCCCCGGTGGCCGAGCGCAGTGAGGTGAGGTCGCGGTAGGGGTGGACGGACGGTTGGGCGTTGCGCGGGTCGTGAGCGGACGCTAAAATCCTACCCGCTTGCGTTGCCTAGTGCGGGATGGCACTCTGCGGGAATAGCTCAGTTGGTAGAGCACAACCTTGCCAAGGTTGGGGTCGCGGGTTCGAGTCCCGTTTCCCGCTCTCACACGGCAGGCCGAGTACGGCAGGGCGCGACAGGTTAGGTTGCAGCACACGTCGCGGGGTGGAGCAGTCTGGTAGCTCGCCGGGCTCATAACCCGGAGGTCGTGGGTTCAAATCCCACCCCCGCTATTCGGCGGTCAGGCGGTCAGGCGGACAGTCGGTCCGCCTGACCGCCTGACCGCTCTGAGACGGGCGGTTAGCTCAGTTGGTTAGAGCGCCACGTTGACATCGTGGAGGTCACAAGTTCGAGTCTTGTACCGCCCATCGTCCGCGCCCTTAGCTCAATTGGATAGAGCATTTGACTACGGATCAAAAGGTTGGGGGTTCGAGTCCCTCAGGGCGCATCAGCTTTCCCTCACCGGCTTGGCCTGCCTTCGGAACCCCCGCTTCGAAATAGGATGTCTCAGCGAATGTCGGGGTCGACACGACCCTGGGTGAATAGCTCGCTCCGCCCGCCTCCCATCCACATCCCCATCCAATTTGCCACCACACCCTTCGTCGCCAGGCGATCAGACCTCGCGCTTCTTTCCGCAGCGGTATGTGCTCAACCAGGGCCGCGGGATCGTCGGCCGCCGCCGAGCGCTCTGCTGCCCACGGCCGAACATCCTGCATCGGCCAGCCATCCCGGGGGACCGGCGAAGCAGTCGAACAGCGGTTGACTTGTGGGCTGACTCACCGCGCACTATGTATGTGAACTTGAGCTTCTGGCGGTGGCTCTGGTCGAACCACATGGGGAGGAGGAGGTCATGCCTTGGAAGGAAGCGGCGGCACGGTTGGGAGCGGGCAGGTTGGTCAGTGGATTGAAGGAACTCAAGGGCACGATGAAGAAGCGGGATTTCAAGCGCTTGGTGTCCACGACGGCCGCTCAGATCCTGGCGGTGCATCCCGATGTGAAGCCCAAGAAAGCCCGCCGGTGGGCTCGAAAGGCGACCGGGACGCGGGCGTCGAAGGCCCTTGGAGGCAAGAAGGCGAGCGTGGGAGCCAAGGCGGCCGCCGAGGCAGCTGGCGCGGTGGTGCTGACGGCCGGGGCTTCGAAGGTGGCGGACAAAAGAGTGGCGGACAAACTGAAGCAGCGCCCTTCCCTCCGGACACGGGCGACCAAGGTCGTTCGTCCGAAAGTGGCGCAGCAAGTCGACTCCGGGATGCCCGACGCCGGGCCTTCCACCTGATCTGATCGACCGCTATCGGCCGCGATCACCGCCCGCCCAGTAGCGCGGCCGGTCCGACCACCGCGTGCGCGCACGGGCCCGTAGGGCCAGCTCCGGCCGTCCACCCCGAAACTCGAACGCGTCATCCGGCAGCGCGACGACCGACTTCGGCCACCAGGATGCCACGTCCTGCTTCGCGGAGGGCCTTCTCGGCCAAGTTTGCGGCCGGAAGCCAGACATCTGCGGGTGCCCACGGGCAGCGCGCAATGGCCTCGGGACGAAGTCGGGCTTGCCGCAGTCCGTCGCTGTCACTCGGGTCGGTTGGCATGGGAGTGAGATACGGCCGGCCAGCGACGGCGTCAATCACCGTCCATGTCACAGAAGTCTCCGCGTAACAACCTCGTGACAAACCGTACAACTCCCTTGCGGGTACGCCCGCAGGCAGTGAGAATCGCTCAGTTTCCCTGACACAGGGAACCGAGGGGTCGTGATTCGCGAGGCTCGGCTTCGCCGGACTTATGGGGCCTTGTATCCCGATCTGACGCCGGGCACCTGGCTCCCGGCGTGCGTGCTGGCGGAGTTCGTGCTGGAGCGGGGATTGTACCAGCGGCGTACGGGCTCCGCACCCGGAGACCGCTTGCTGGACGAGTCGCACTTCGAGTTCCGCGGGGGACCAGCCGACATGCGTGGGTCGGAAAGGCCGCGGGAGCGCTTCGGGGACGCGAACCCACAACCTGGAGATCAAGAAGGCTAGTTTTGCCCCCCCTGTGCCGTATATCACGGCACGACGCCGCGTTGGCATCGCATTCTTCCTCGTTGATCATGTCCCAGCAGCACGCAAAGGACGCCTCGGCCCACACCTGCCCGGGGTGACTGCCGTGCTCCGACCTCCGAGGAATGACGATGCGAAAATTCGGCTGGATGCCCGTGGTCGGAGTGATCCTGGCGGCTGCCTGCGGCGGAGATGGTGACGACGGCGGCGACATTCAGGAACCTCCCCCCGAGAACGTGGCGCCGACCGCCGACTTTGGTGTGAGCTGCGCGCTGCTCGACTGCACGTTCACCGACGGCAGCAACGACCCCGACGGCAGCATTCGGTCCTGGCACTGGGACTTCGGCGACGGCTCGACGGGCACCGAGCAGAATCCCGTGCATACCTACGACGCCGGCCAGAGCTACAGCGTGACCCTGGTCGTCACCGACAGCGCGGACGCGACGGGCACCGTGACCAAGACCGCCGAGCCAGTGGCGCCGACGGCCGAGCTCACCTGCGCCGATGCCACCGTGCCCGGCGCCGCCGCCACGTGCTCGTTCACGCTGCCGCAGACCGCGGGCGTCGTGGCCATACTCGGCCCGCCGAAGCCGTGCGGGGCCGTCGGCGACGTCCTGGCGTTCAGCGCGCCGGTCGCGGATACGTTGACCGCGGACGGGTGCTTCGCCCCGGCTGGCACGCAGGCGGAGGTGGCCCCGTCACCCGCCGGAACGGTCGTCACGTTCGAGATGCGGGGCGGCCTGACGGAGTTCACGACGGCGGTTCAGGTGAGCGGCGCCTATCCGGAGTGGACGCTCAACATCGAGGATGCGGTCGGGACGCCATTCGACCCGGTTCCTGACTTTCGCGACCTGGTGGTGACGCTGAGGGTGGTGCCGTAGCGGGGAACTCAGCCCGGCCGGCCTCACTCGCCCGAGCGGAGGATGGCCTCGAACGTCGAATCGCCGCGGAGCGGGGTGAAGATCGGGTCGGCGTGGATGTCCACGCCGATCCCGACTCGCGGCAGGCCTTGCTCATCGGCAACCTTCAGACTCTCCAGCGCCGCCGCCCGGTCACCCCGGGCGACCGCAATGCGGGCCCGCCACACCCACGAGGGCGCACCCCGCGGGTCGGCTCCCTGCAGGGTGGCCAGGCGCCGGTCCAGCTCCAGGGATCGCTGCACATCTCCCCGATAGCCAGCCAGCACGCCACGGAGGCCGAGGTACGAGACGTCCGTGGAATCCGCGCGGCTGCCGACCACCGCCGCGGCGAGCGCCTCGTCGTGCCGCCCGAGCATCATCAACGACCGCGAGAGCCACAGCCGCTCGTAGCGGCCTTCGAGGTGGTCGTCCGCTGCCCCGTACCAGGCCACGGCCCGCTCCGCCGCCTCGCGCGCGCCGGCCGAGTCGCCATGCGCCAGCAGCTCGGCCGCCGTCTGTTGGCAGATGAGTCCGGGGCTGAGCGAGCCCTGCACCCGAACGGTGGCATCGACCTGCAGCCGCAGCACCGCGTCGACCACCGCCAGCGCGTCGTCCGACCGGCCGAGACCCGCGAGCGCGCGCGCGGCGATCAGGTGCGTGCCGGCCCGGTCGGGGAAGGCGCGCTCGAGGCGACGGGCATGGTCCAGCTCCGAGCGGTAGTCGCCCAGCAGGTGCTCGGCGGCGGTGAGATCGCGCCAGTACACGCTCTTGGCCGAATCCGACAGCCAGCCGAGCTCGTGCGCGGGGTCGATGCTGCCGAGGAAGTCGCGGGCCACGCGGGGTCGTCCGCTCGTCAGCGCGAAGAAGCCGGCCGTATAGACGGCGTAGGTCGACCGCGGCCGCAGGGCCGCCTGCTCCGCCGCCAGGTGGAAGGCGTCGTGCCAGCGATTGCGGCAGCGCGCCGCGCTGATCCCGAGCGTGAGCTGGTCGAACCGGTTGAGCGCCGACGTCCGGCCGGCGAGCGCCCGGGCCACCGAATCGGTCAACGCGCACCCTGCCCCGTTCGCGCCCACGAAGGCGAGCCACACGGCCGCGGTGAGAAACGTCGAGTCGCTCGCCGCGGCATACTGGAAGAAGTCGCGGACCTCGCCGGCGGGGCGGCCCTGCCAATACGCGGCCTGCCCGGCGACGAAGGCCTGGTAGGCGGCGTACGGCGGCGGCGCCGACGGCTGGGCGGTGAACGGACGGAACTCCACGGCCAACGCGCCGGCCACGGCCGTCATGACCTGCTGTTGGAGCAGCTCGAGCGCCTTGACCGACTCGCTCCGCGCGACGCGCACCGGGGTCACGGTCTGGAGCACCTCGCCCGTGGCCACGTCGATGACCGTGCTGCGGACCGCCAGCGTGTCCCCGGAGACGTAGTAGCTCCCGGCCACTACGCTGCCGGCGCCGTTCTGGCGCGCGAGCGCCAGCGGCTCGGTCGGCTGGCCGGTCGGCGTGCGCCCCTGCACGTAGAGCGCCCCCACGTCCACCACCTCGACGGTCGGCGTCCGGGCCAGGCCGCGGGTGATCCAGTCCGCCGCCATGCTGCCGAACTGCTCCAGGGCGGGATCGCCGGTGCGGTTGGCGAAGACCGCCACGACGACCCGGGTGCGGGCCGGCCGCGTGCCGCCCCAGCGGCGCACGGCGAGCACCGCGAGCCCGGCCGCTGCAAGGGCGCAGAACGCGATCAGGCTCCAGCGGGCGAGAGCCGGGCGATCGGGTCGGAGCACGGAAACTCTGGTGGAGGTCGGGAACCACGCTCGAGGAACGGTGGCTATACAGTGGGGCGCACCGGTCCGGCGGACAAGTAGCGGGAAGCCTGGCTGCTTCTCCTGCGCCGGGGCGCCTCCGAGCGTTGCGCGGCCGAGGTGCCCGCTGTACCTTCCGGTCCCTTCGAACGGTCCCTAAGCCGAAGCGCGGCAGCAGTTAGGGCTTAGCGAGACCGGAACGGGGCGTAGCGCAGCCCGGTTAGCGCGCCTGCTTCGGGAGCAGGAGGTCCGGGGTTCAAATCCCCGCGCCCCGACTCGCATTCCTTCACGCCGAATCCCCACGCCCGGGATTGGGCGTGATGCGTTTGGGGAACGCGCCATCGTGCGGCTGTGCACGTTCCGCGGGCAGCGCCGTCTCTTTGTAGATCGTATATCTACATAGCTAGACAATCTTGTCATACCTCTGCCCCGGAGTCCCCATGCGCGTCGTCCTCCTCCCTCGGCCGGCCGCCGGCCGGCTCCTGCTGGTGCTGCTCGCCGCCTGTGGCGGCACCGATCCGTCGAACGATCCACCGCCCGTCGCCGAGGTCGTCGTGGCGCCGGCCGACCGCCGACCGTCGAGGCGGGCAGCCAGCTACAGCTCACCGCCACGCTCAAGGATGCCGGCGGGGGGACGCTCACCGGCCGCACCGTTGCCTGGAGCTCCTCGGACCCGCCATCGCGACCGTGACGGACAACGGCATCGTGGCAGGCATTACGGAAGGGTCGGCGACGATCACCGCCACGGCTGAATCGAGAAGCGGGACCGCCGCGCTCACGGTCGATCCGGCCGCGGTGGCGTCGATCGCGCCTGAGCCCGAGTCGCTCCTTCGGGCGTGCCGGGCGAGCAGGTCCAGCTCACCGCCACCGTGCGGGATGCGGGCGGGCAACGAGCTGTACGGGTCGGACCGGTGACCTGGACTTCCGCCAATCCCGACAAGGCGACAGTCGACGCTACCGGTCTCGTCACGGCCGTCGCGGCGGGCTCGACCACCCTCCAGGCGGCGTCCGGAATCCAAGACGCGCGACGGTCACGTTTTCCGTCGCTGAAGGCGGTCTCGTGGGTCCGGCGGGCGGCACGTGACGGGATTCGCGGGCGGCGTGGCGCTCGAGGTGCCGGCCGGCGCGGTGGCCGCGCCGGTCGCCGTGCGGTTCTCGCGGCCCGGTCGCTCCCGCTCGACGCTTCGGCCGCGGCCGGAAGCGAAGTGCTGCTCGCGCCGGGCAGCGTGACCTTCAGCGCGCCGGCGACGCTGACGCTGGCCTATGTTCCGGCCACAGCGCCGCAGGGGGTGGCGGAAGATGCCTTCGGCGTTCGCGGACTACAGGGCGCGGCGTGGGTGCCCCTGGCCACGCAGGTCGCCAACCCGGCAGCGCTCTCGGTGAGTGCCGAGATCGGCGGCACCGGCACGTTCGGCGTCGGGCGCCTTCCGGCGAGCGCGCCCTGCACCTCGACAGAGGCACGTCAGTTCGACTTCTGGCTCGGCGACTGGGATGTGACCCCCAACGGGTCCGCCCCCGGCACGCGCGCCGCCCGAAGCCATATCACGGTGGAAGCCTGGTGGGTGTGCGGTGTTCGAGGACTTCACCGATCTCGCCTACCACGGCGTAAGCGTGAACGTGTTCAACCCGGCCACGCAGCACTGGCACCAGACCTATGTCGACACCGATCATGCACGGCTGCTCTTCGAGGGCGGGCTCGTGGGCGGCGACATGATCCTCACGATGCCGAACAACGCCGATCGCATCGCCTGGTCGCCCCTCGGCGGCGGCCGCGTCCGCCAGCACGGGCAGGCCAGCACGGACGGCGGCCAGACGTGGCCGACGACCACCTTCGACTTGATCTACGACCCGCACTGAGCGGCATGGAGAGATCTCGCCAGGCTCGGGCCCATCGAGCGCTGGCGAGAACTTCTCCTGGCCCTTCCGGGGCATCTAGGCTGTCGCTGGCGACATAGGTATGTTGGCTACACAGGTCCCCGGTCACCGCTACCCCGGGCGCCATGACCCGACGTAGTCTCGGCTCGGCCACCATCCTCGTGCTCCAGGCGCTCGCCCGCGGCTTCCGCCACGGCTTCGACGTCATGGACGCAACCGAGCTGCCCAGTGGGACGGTCTACCCCATCCTGAGCAAGCTCGAGGCGACCGGCCTGGCCCGCTCGGGCTGGGAGGATGCGCGCATCGCGCGGCGGGAAAAGCGACCGCCCCGCCGCTACTACGAGCTTACCGCCACCGGCGCCACCGAGCTCGACGAAGCGATGCAGCGGATGACCGCGCTTGCTCCGCGGCGCCGCCCAAGCCCACCCGGCCGACCCAGGCCGGCGCACGGATGAGCGCCCGGATGCGGCCAGGCGCCCGGACGGTGCTCCGGCTCTGCCTGTTCACGGTGCGCAGCGCCAGCCACCTGGTCCCGGCCAACGATCGCGACCATTGGCGCGGGACGTGGGACGCCGAACTCTGGTATCGCGTCCTGCAGCTCGACCGGCGCGGCCCTCTCACGCTGCCGGCAGGCGTCGCGCTCTCCACCGCTGCCTCGGCGCCTACTGGCACGCCGCGTGGGTGCTCGGCCGGAGTCTGGCACCGCGCGCGCTGCTCGCCAACACTGTGCTCGCCGCGCGGGAGCTCGGCGCTGCACCGGCTGCGCACAGCCGCGGCCGTGCTGTCGCTCGGGCTCGCCCTCGGCGTGGGCGGCACGGTGCTCGGGGTGACGCAGGCGGCGCGGACTCGTGTGGCCGCCACAGGGCAGGAGCGCGTGGTGCGGCTCTGGAACCGCGCGCCGGCCGCGCAGATCGGCCGGACGGGTCTCTCGGCGCTCGAGCTTCGGACGTTCCGCGCCGAGAGTCCGTCGATCGAGGCCCTGGCCGGCCAGCGGGCGGCGGTCGTGACGCTTGGCACTGGTGTAGAGGCTACGGCGGTCGACGCCGGGCTGGTCTCAGCCGAGTTCTTTGAGACGCTTGGCGTCGCGGCCGAGCTCGGGCGGACGCTCGCGCGCAGCTGACTTTGGGGACGATCGCGCGGGCGCGGCTCCACCGGTGGTCCTGGACTCGAAGCTCTGGCGTGAGCGCTTTGGTGGCGATCGCGGGATCGTGGGAAGGATGGTCGTGATCAGCGGCGCGCCGCATCGCGTCGTCGGTGTGGTGACAGGGGTCGGGATGCCGCGCGGCCGGAACGCGGCTCTGGCTTCCCCTCGGGCCTCTGCCGAAGTCCCCCGGAGAGCACATGGTGGGCGCGGTGGCACGGCTCCGAGCCGGTGCCACTCCGAGGCCGCGGAGGGTGAGCTGAACCGTCTCAGCCGTCGGCTGCAGTCGCAAATGGCCCGGTGGCTATCTCGGGGAGCTCGGAGTCGTCTGGAGTGTAATTGTAGAACCGGTGGGTGGCCGCGGGCCCCGGGTCGCCCGGCTGCTGGCGCTGCTCGCCGCCGGAGCGGTGCTCACATTGGTCGCGGGTGTCACGGGTGCTGCGAGTGTGAGCGCCGCGCGGGTGCGGGCGCGGCCCGGCCACACGCGCGGATTGCAGGCCCTCACCACGGTGGCCGGTGGGGCGGCCATCGGCGCGCTCCTCGCGGCGGGCACGCTACGGGCGCTCGGTCCGTGGCTCGACGGGTGGCTGCCCGGCGCTCGGACGGCGGGCGCTGGTGACGGGGCGCTGGCGTTTGTCGGGGTCGGCGCCGGCGTCGCGCTCGTAGCGCATCTGGCCGGCATGCGCGCTCGGCGGCGGCCAGCCGCTCAGACCGCCCGGCGCCGGGTCCCCCTCACGCTGCTCGGTTGCGCGGTGACCCTGACCCTCGGAGCTGGCCTGAGCGCGTGGGGGTACCGCGCTCTGGTGGGCTGCGGCACCGGCTTCCGGGCCGATGGCTTGCTGGCCGTGGCAATGGGGCCGGGGGCGCACCCGAGCGCGGACGGCTGGCCTAGCCTCGTGGCGCATCTCCCGCGGGTGGAGACCGTGAGCAGGACTCTGGCCGCGCCGCTCGTGCAGTCGTTGAACGGTGTGACCTTCGTGACCGATGGGTCATCGCGTGGAATGGACCGAGCACCGATGACGGCCGACCTCCAACTGGCCGAGCCGGCCTATTTCGGCGTCGTCGGCCTTCCGATCGTCGCGGGGAGAACGTTCACCTCGCCCTCCACCCCGGGCCGGACGGACGATGCACCGAGGGAGGTGGTGGTCGACGCCTCGCTCGCGGCGCGGTTCTGGCCTGGCGCGAGTCCGCTGGGCCGCCGCATTCGGGTCGCCCTGGATCCGGGGCGCGTGACCGACTGGCTTACGATCGTGGGCGTCGCGGCGGACCTGTATGGCACCGTGCCGGGAGAGCCGCGTGCCCCGCTACTCTATCTCCCGCTCGCCCTCGACACCGCCGCCGCCACGACGCTTCTCGTCCGCACCAGCTTGACGCCGCGCGAGCTCGCTGACGCGATCCGGCGGGCCGGCGCGGGGATCGTCGATCCGGTAGACCTGGGCGCCGCGGTCGCGGCGCGAGCCGCGCCCCACCTGGCCGCTACCCTGATTCTGCTGGTCCTTGCCGGGCTCGTCGCCCTCATTGCCGCTGCGCCGCGCATCCTGAAGTAGCGGTCCGCCCGACCAGTTCGCCGAGCGCGCGGGACGGCTGCGAGGATCGCCGTTCGGCGCTTCGTTGTGTGGGGGACGAGCGTCGTGGGGTCGACTCCCGGGGCCGCAGGAGGAGGCAGTGCAAGAGATTGCGGCGCCCTCCCCGACGTCCGCCGGTGAAAATCGGCGTATATTGGGAGCGCGCTCAAGCCCCGACCGTTGTGCAGTCGCGATGTCTCGACGTGGCGTTCCCGACGCGCAAGATTCCAGTGCCATATCCGGAACACGGGGCGGAAGCATGCGCATCCTGATGATGTGTTACGAGTTTCCGCCTATCGGGGGAGGGGGGGCGGGGGTCGTACGCGGACTGTCGGGGCAGCTGGTTCGCATGGGCCATGAAGTCGACGTGGTCACGATGCGCTACCAGGGCCTGCCCGCGCACGAGTGGGTCGACGGCGTGCACGTCCACCGGGTGCCGTGCGTCCGGCTGAGCACGTCGTGGTGCACCATGGCCGAGCAGGCGACCTACCTGGCCACCGTGGTCCCCTATGCCGTCAAGCTCGCCCTTCGGCGTCACTTCGACATCAACCACACGCACTTCATCTTCCCCGACGGCCTGGCGGCCATGCTGCTGCGCCGGTTCGTCGGCCTGCCCTACGTGATCACGAGCCACGGCTCGGACGTGCCCGGCTTCAACCCGCACCGCTTCCTGCTCGCGCACCGCATGCTGGCGCCCATCTGGCGCGCGATCGTCGGGCGGGCGGAGCGGATCATCTGCCCCAGCAAGCTGCAGCAGGGACTGGTGCTGCGCTCGAAGCCCACCGCCCGGACCGCCGTCATCCCCAACGGCATCGACGAGGATCCGGCGGCGAGCTACGGCGGGGAGAAGCAGCGCCGGATTCTGGTGGTGACCCGGATGTTCGAGCGGAAGGGCATCCAGTACTTCCTGCGCGCACTGGAGGGAATGCGGCTGCAGCACGAAGTGCACATCGTGGGCGACGGACCCTACCTGCCGACCCTCAAGTCCCTCGCCGTGGAGCTCGGCGTCAACGTGCGCTTCTGGGGCTGGCTGGACCGGGGGTCCGAGGAGCTCTGGAGCCTGTACGACAGCTCGGAGATCTACGTCTTCCCGTCGGAGGCGGAGAATTTCCCGCTGGTGCTGCTCGAGGCGATGCGCGCCGGCGCGGCGATCATCACCAGCCAGGGCACTGGCTGCGCCGAGGTCGTGGGCGACACGGCCCTGCTGGTGGAGCCCCGGAACCCCGAGGCGATCCGGGTGGCGCTGACCCGGCTCACCTCCGACCGCGAGCTGTGCCGCCGTCTGTCCGTGGCCGCGCAGGCCCGCCTGCACGACAGCTTCACCTGGCCCGCCGTGGCCCGCCGCTACCTCGAGAGCTATCCGCCACCCCGCCTGTCGACCGCTAGGATGCCCGCCATCGTGGATGTCGCCTGACCCGTAGCTATTCCGCCGCGCGCACTGGATCTCCGAGGACCGGGTTACCTTGATGGGCGTGCCGCCGAACCGCTGCCTGCTCCTGCTCGTGGACGGACTCCGTCCGGATGTCGCCGAGGCCCGCGTGGCCGCCGGCGAGCTGCCGCACCTCGAGGCCATGCTTCGGGCGGGCGGCCGGACCCGCGCCATTACGGTCTTCCCGTCCACCACCAGCGTCGCCTACCTGCCCTTCCTGACCGGATGCACGCCCGGCCGCTGCAATATCCCCTCGATTCGCTGGCTCGACCGCCGCGCGTATGCCGGGCGGTGGTGGCGTGAGCGCGAGGCGGTGCGGAGCTACTGCGGCTACCAGGCGCCCGGCTCGACCACGACATCGCCGCCGACGTGCGCACCATCTTCGAGCTGGTGCCCGAGAGCCTCGGCATCTTCACGCCGGTGGCGCGGGGGCTCGCGGCCGAGCGCGATCCGTCGCGGCGCGAGCGCCAGTTCTGGGGCGCGGTGGCGCACTACGCCAGTGGCACCAGCCGTCGGACGACGCGGTCTCCCGCCACCTGCTGCGCGCGGTGGACGGAGCCGCCCGCTTCGTCTTCGCCCAGTTTCCCGCGGTCGACGGCTACACCCACCAGACCGATCCCGACGCCGAGCCGGTGCGTCGGGCACTCCGAACGGTGGACACGGTCGTGGGCCGGGTGCGGGCGCGGCTGGAGGCGCGCGGCGAGCTGGAGTCCACGCTGCTCCTGCTGGTGAGCGACCATGGTGCCGCGTCGGTCCACACCCATCTCGACCTGGCCGACTGGTTCCGGGCGCAGGGCGTGCCGACGCTCTCGCATCCGGTGCTGTGGGAGCGGTCGCCGCGTGCGGCCGTCATGGTGGCGGGCAACGGGTCGGCCATGGTCTACGCCCGGCCGGACGCCCCGAGAGCGGAGCGCTGGCCGATCGAGCGGCTCCGGCAGCCGGACGCCTTCGGCGTGGAGCACGACCTGGTGGCCGCCCTGCTGCGCGAGCCGGCCGTCGGGCTGGTGGCGGCGGAGAGCGGCGACGGCGGCGTCTGGGTGAGCGACGCGGAGGGCGCGGCGCGCCTCAGCAGCACGGGCAGCGGCAGCGCGCTCACGGCCATGGCGTACGAGCCGCTCACCGGCGATCCGCTGGCGTGCGGCGGCGCGCGCCGCGGCTCGGCGCGCGACTGGCTCGAGGCGACGTGGGACGCCGCGTATCCGGACGCGGCCTATCACCTGCTCGACCAGTTCCGGGCCGGCCGGACCGGCGACCTGCTGGTGATCGCCCGCGAGGGGTTCGACTTCCGGCGGCGCTTCGAGGTGCCGGAGCATCGCGCCGGCCACGGCAGCCTGGTGCGCTCGCACATGCAGACCCCGGTGTGGTCCAGCGAGCCGCTGCCGGCCGAGCCGCTCCGGACGGTGGACCTGTTCCCGGCCATGCTGGACTGGCTCGGCGTGGCGGTGCCGCCGGGGATCGACGGCGAGCCGATCTGGCAGCCGGGACGGGGGAGCGAAGAGGCGCGAAAGCGCTTGCTCACGAGGGCGCAGGGAGCGACTCTAGGCCCTCGGGTCCGTAGCTCAGTTGGTTAGAGCGCTTGCCTCCGGAGCAGAGGGGGCGGCGGCGGACAGCGCCAAGTAGCGAATTCTCAAGGATTTCCGTTAGTGCCGCATCCGTTGGCGCTAGATGGCGCTGGTGGCTGCGGCACTGTTTTCTGGCACTGGCGCGACGCTCCAGTTTGGGTGAGACCTTACCTCGGGCCAGCGTGGCAAGCGAGAGGTCCGGCGTAATGCCCCCAGACTCACTCCGATCGGTCGGAAGATTGGATCGCCCACGTCTCCGGCTGGGTAGTGGAGCCACTAACTGCACACAAGACGTAGCCGCCCAACTCGATGCCCTAGCCCAAGTCGGACGCGGAGCCGGTTGAACGGCTAGTCCGCGTCACGCGGTGCGGCCTTGCGAGCGACCTCCCAGCGGGGCGCAAACCCCGCCCTGAGTACGATGCCTCGCCCCCACAGCCCGAGCCACCAGCCGCCTGCTCGCGCTGACGGCAGCCAAGCGTCATTGAAGAGGCGGACAGTATCCGCGCTCACTGGGCGCCTTCAGGGATGCCTCACACAGGCCCCACGGCCACCATCAGACGACGACGCTAGCGGCACCAGGGCAGCAGCGTTGAATCTGGCACCGTTGGCATCTATCTCGGCGCAGGGACACGGCGGCACAGGAACTCGCGGCAGTCTGCGCGCTCTTGGCGCGCCTGCACGACGCCGAACGAGGTGAGCTGCACCTCCGGCACGTGACACTCGGGACGGGCTCAGGACCGCGCAGGTCGAGGTGCGCTACCGCGACTCGGCTCGGACGCTTCGGGTGTTCCTTCACGCGGGGGCGCTCGATGGAGGCTGCGTGCCGCCGAAATCTCCGGAGGCCGGTGATGCCGCCCTGTATATCGAGGCGCTCCGCCCGATCGGGCGCTGGCCATGACGGAAAATGCGAGCCGCAGTGACCGTGCTCGGGCGGGTGGCGCCTGCACATGACGACGCACGTGCTGACGCGCTGGCGGCGTCAGCGGGGTGGCACTACGAAAGACAGCTCCACGCTACGGCGACCCTCACGCTTGAGCGGCGGGCGGAGGGATCTCAGATCAGAGAGTCGGCCGGTCGGCGGGAGCCCGGGGCTCGGGCTGAGGCTTCCCGATGCTGACCAGCCGCGCCGCCACGACATCGAATACGGCGATGTCCTTGCCGCTCGTCTTCGCGGTGTACGTCAAGCCGTCCACCAGGTGCATCAACTGGTCCGCGTCCAGCGGCGGATCGATGCAGGTCAGCACGCCGATGCTGAAGGACACCGGCCACTCGTGCTGCTGCATCGCCTCGGCGAGCGAGGCCTGCAGCTTCGACACCGCGCCGCGGGCGGTCTCCGCGTCGGTCTCCGGGAGCAGGATGGCGAACTCGTCGCCGCCAAGACGGGCTACCAGGTCGGTCTCCCGGAGCGTCCTGCCGGCCACCTCCACGATGGCGCGCAGCACCGCGTCGCCCTCGCTGTGGCCCAAGCGGTCGTTGACCGCCTTGAAGCCATCCAGATCGAAGTGCACCACGGTGAAGGTCCGCCGAAAGCGCCGGGCGCGGGTGATCTCGACCTCGATCAGCTCCAGAAAACGGCGCCGGTTCCGGGCACCGGTCAACACGTCGCTGTACGCCAGCTCCTTCTGGTGCTCGTACCCGCGCCGCAGGGCGGCAAGGAGCAGCGCCAGCACGGCAAAGGACAGCAGCCGGCTGATCGTGTTCCAGACCCCGATCGGTGTGCTGGAATAAAGATGGCCGCCCACCAGTTCGGCGAGGAGCCATGTGAGCGCCGATGCCGCCGCCACCGACAAGCCGGCCGTGAGCCCCACGAAATAGGCCGCGCCGGCGATGGGCAGAAAGTAGAAGACCGAGAACGCGATCTCGGTGCCGGTGAGATAGTCGGTCCCGCCCAGAAGCGCGACCAGAACCAACATGGCGGCGAGGATGGCGGGCTTCGGCTTGGACTCGAGCCAGTCGAACACGTGCATAGAGGGCGTGGTGCGCTTTCAGGGTTTCCTCCAATGTGACTGGCCGAGGGTGCAGAGGCAAGGCGGTTCAGCAGGCGCGCCGCATGCTATTGCCATGCTTGACGTTAGATAACCCAGGTCGCTATATATTAGGATCTTCCATCCACTCTACATCACCATGCACCGCGCCGGACTCGAATCGCGGGTTCTCGCAGAAGGAGGTCGTATGCCGGACCAATCACGGTGGCGCTGGCCCGCGGTGGCGTTCCTCTTGGCCTGGAGCCCCGCCGTCGGGGCCCAGACCGCCACCATTCCAACCGCGTCAGACAGCTTTCTCGCCCTGGTGCCTCCACGTGCCCCGGCCCAGATCGCGGAGGAGATCCAAGCAGCGCAACAGGCTTACGGTTCCGCCGACCAGGCGGAGAAGAGCGCGCTGGCGCTCCGCAGCGGAGCCGACGCGCGGATTCAGGCCAAGAAGCAGATGATCTCCACGACGGACGGCCGAAGGAAACTGGCCCGGCGGGAAAAGCGTGAGGCCGAAGTCACCGCGCTGGAAGCGGAGAAGCAGGCGCTGGAGCGGGAAAAGGATTTGCTCGAGCGACGCAAGTCGCTGCGCGAGGCGGAAATCGATGTCGCGCGCAAGACCAAGGAGCTGGCCGCGCTCCGGCGGCAGGCGCTCGAACTGGAACAGCAGCTGATGCTCAAGCGAGCCGAGCACAGCGGCGTGCAGGGCGCGGGACCGGAAGCGGCGCGAGCCAACCAGATCCTGCTGGATCTGGAAAGGGCCACCTTGGAGGCTCAAAAAAAGCGGGTCGAGAAGGAGAAGGACGTTGTCGAGCGGGAGAAACGGGTGATCGAGCGGCGGATCGCGATCCTGGCGGCGCAGCGGGCGGTCATCAGTGGCCGTTGACGGTCTGCGGGTCGCGAGTGCTGCACTCCTCATTCGACGGTCACCACGTTCGAGCAGGTCCGCGACCAAGTACGCGGGCTCCTCCGTCTCGGCCTGCTCCGATCAGGGCCGGAGCCCCGCTGCCGGGGCCCCGCCGGTACGCCGATCGCCGCTCCCCCGCTGGCAGGATCGCCGCGAGCACGATGATGCCGGCGATCATCCACGATCTTTCGGCGGGTCCAGAACAGGCAACTTGCTCATACTCACATTCCCTCGAACGCATCCGGTCGCTGACTGCCGCGAACGAGGCGAGCCGCTTCATCGCCAAGTAGTCCCCCCGGAGCACGTAGCCCGGCAGGGTCCCAGCGAGCAGCACCGCACAGCCGAAGTAGATGACGACGGAGAGCGCGACGGCGGAGAGCACCGTCACCCGGCCGAAGCCCGGCTCGGGCAGAGCGGCCACCCAGCACCACGCCGGTGATCAGCACTCCGCTGTCGGCGGCGGGGTAGCGCTGGGCCAGCGGATCGAGCACGGCGACGGGCTCGTCGATGACCCCTCGCTCGTCCGTCACGAGGACGTGCTGGCAGTGCTGGTCCGCCGCCGAGTCTGCTTTGTACGGCTAGTCCGCGTCACGAGGGGCGGCCTTGCGAGCCAGCTCCCAGCGCCGCGCAAACCACGCCCCCAGTACGATGCCTCCCCACCACAGCCCGAGCCACCAGACGCGACCCGGCAACTCGGCAAACACGCCGATGAGCCCGAGGAGAGTCGCGACTCCACACACTAGAGTGCCTGCTGCCGGCCACCAAGTTGTTGAATTTGCCGCCATGGTGTGATCTATTCCTCATGGGTTGACACGCGTGGTCCCCTGCGTGGACTCGGCTTGCTACTGCAGGCAATCCGTGTCGCCTGGCAGCTCCAGAGGGAACCTGAGGAAGCTCTCAATGAAGCAGCCTACTGCCGACGGCGTCCAATCCCGCGCCGTGATCGACGACGCCCAGTTGGATCCGCCCCTTATCGAGCGCATGCTCGCGCCGTTTCAACGGTTCACCCAAATGGAGGCCGCCAGCGGGCTTGTCCTGCTCCTGTGCACCGTGGCGGCGCTCACCTGGGCCAACTCAAACTGGGCGGCCTCATACGATCATCTCTGGGAGACGGAGCTCACCGTCGCCATCGGGCCATTCGTTGCGCGAGCGACGCTCCATCACATGATCAACGATGGCCTCATGGCCGTGTTCTTTTTCCTGGTCGGCCTTGAGATCAAGCGCGAGATGCTGGCCGGCGAGCTCGCCTCGGCCCGGCAGGCCGCGCTGCCGATCGCGGGCGCACTCGGAGGAATGATCGTGCCAGCCCTGCTGTATGCCTCCCTTAACGCGGGCGGGCCTGGTGCGCCGGGCTGGGCTGTACCCATGGCGACCGACATTGCGTTTGCGTTGGGCGTGCTCGCCCTTCTGGGCGATCGGGTGCCGGTGGGCGTTCGGGTGTTCCTGGCCGCGCTCGCGATCGTGGACGACATCGGCGCGGTGCTCGTGATCGCCATCTTCTATTCGGGCGGCCTCGCCTGGGGCTCGCTGGCCTTGGCCGCGGGCTTCGTACTCCTCGCAATCGGAGCAAACCTCGCGGGGATTCGCCGTCCCTGGGCGTACGGGGCAATCGGCCTCGCTCTCTGGGCCGCTGTCTTCTCCTCGGGAATCCACGCGACGATTGCCGGGGTCCTCCTGGCGATGACGATTCCTGCCCGCACCCGCATCGATGAGGAGCACTTTCTCCGCCGGGCACGTCGCTCGCTTGCGCGGTTTGAGGTTGTGCACGAGGAGGGCGCCTCCGCGTTGCGAGACCCGGACCACCAGGCGGCCGTCCAGCACCTGGAGCGGCTCGCGGAGCAAGTTCAGTCGCCACTCCTCAGGCTCGAGCACTCGCTGCACGGAGTGGTTGCGTTCGGCGTCATGCCCCTGTTCGCGCTCGCCAATGCCGGCGTGCCCTTGGGGCTCAGCGGTCTCGATGCCCCCGATGGGATGCGAGTGGCGCTCGGCGTGGCCGTGGGGCTTCTGCTGGGAAAGCCGATCGGCATCACACTGTCCGCGTGGCTGGCGGTGCGCTCAGGCATTGCCGCCCTGCCGGACGGCGTCACGTGGCGCGCGATCGGCGGCGCCGGACTGCTTGGCGGCATCGGCTTCACCATGGCGCTCTTCATCGCCGGCCTGGCCTTCACAGGTCGGCCGGAGCTGCTCCTGGCGGCAAAGCTCGGCATCCTTGGAGCCTCTCTCATTGCCGGTGCGGCCGGCTGGGTTGCGCTTCGTGGGAGTCGAAGCTGAGATGCAGGAGGTTCCCAAGTCGGACCCATCCGGCATGACCTCGTGTGGCACAGCGGTTGCGGAGCCGGCGACTGCCTATGCTCATGACGGCGCACGGCTTTCCGGGTGAGGCCGACCCCAGCCGCCAAGAGGCTGACGTCCTCCACATCCTCAGCGAGCACCCAGATGACCCTCTCCAGCTTGCGCTCTCCGATTGGGATGAGAAGGGCTCCGAATCCCTCGATTGCTCGCGCTGACGGCACCCAAGTGCAATTGAAGAGGTGGACGGTGTCCGTGCTCACTGGGCGCCTTAACCTCCAGGCCGATGGCCGGGCGAAATCCGTACCGGTCTGGCTACCTGAGTTCGTTGTCGTGAGGCACCGCTGAACAGCTTGCCATAGGGCTCGGATGCACGCCGGGAGGCAAAGTCGTGGTGCGGAAATGGAATCAACGGCGTCGGTCATGGTCAGGCACACGACTCGCGATTCCTATGACGAACGTTTTACGGCTTGCCACGGCCTCGGACATCAACTGTTTACGAGCCATCCTTCACGGCCTCCGAAGCGACGAATGCCCTGTCCCGCGGTGATCACCCGATCATTTTGCCCCACACGGCCGCTATTCACGCAGCAATGACGGGCTGAGCCCCTGTGGCCACCTTCCGTGGTCGGATTCCCGAACTGGGTATGGCGCAACGGCGGGACCTTGGGCTTCCTGCGCTGGCTTCAGGCCCACAACCGCGACCTCCTGCCGGAGAACCAGGCGGGTATCTGTGGGCTGGAGCTGTTCGACTTCTAAGATTGGCCGTTCCCAGACCGATTTTCTCGAAGTACCGGAGGCAGCGAGGCTCCTTTGGGCAGCCGCCACATACCCGGCCAAGCCGCAGGAACCAGAAATGCGGCTCGCCTACCCCTTGATTGGCACCTTCCTTACAGAAGGCGCAGAGCGTACGATCCAGCTTTGGCCGCAGCTCTACGAGATTCTCGCCGCCTATCTGGAGAGCCACCGCTGCCGTCTGCCGGGGGACGTGCTCTTCCCCTCTCCACACATCAAGGGCGATCGGCCGCTGACTGACCTCAGAGATCTTCTCGACCGGGTTGCCGTGCGGGCGGACCTTCTCAGTACCCCTGATCGATCCTCGAACCGGCAAGCAGTGCCGGCGTGCATCTGGCCAGCCGATGTGGACTGGCCGGCGCATCCGAACCCGAATGTTCCGCCAGACGTACTGCGCCGCGAGGCTCCAGACACTCGATCAGGGACGGCCCGTAAGTGTGTACACCGTTGCCCAGGAGCTCGGTCATGAGTCCGGGGAGATGGTCCGGCGAGTGTACGCGAGGCATGGAAAGGTCCGGCATCGCGTGGAGGCCCCGGAGTTCCGCCCAGAGCATTGGTTCGAGGTAGCGGATGGTCGGCTTGTCGCAAGACAGGCAGCCGCCGGGGGCTACCATCAGTGGGGTACGCCGTTAGAATTGGGTGTCCGGAAGGCCGGATTGGCACTATTTTCCGGCACTATTGCTAGTCCAAGTGGTGTAAGTCCTTACGGGTCCGTAGCTCAGTTGGATAGAGCGCTTGCCTCCGGAGCAAGAGGTCGCGCGTTCGAGTCGCGCCGGGCCCACTCTGGAAGAGATTGTCCCGTCGACACTTCGGTGTCGCGGGGTTCTTCGTTTGCTCCCCCTGCCCCTTCCTTTATGTCCGAGGTTATGACAAACCCCAGCCGGCGGAGCTGATCGCCCAACCGTTCGAAGTGCTGCTCACCCCGGAACTCCACCACCTCCGAGCGATGCCGCACGGTACCCAGGTGC
This sequence comes from uncultured Gemmatimonadales bacterium, assembly GCA_963840215.1. Classification (GTDB taxonomy): domain Bacteria; phylum Gemmatimonadota; class Gemmatimonadetes; order Gemmatimonadales; family GWC2-71-9; genus CAVVWJ01. The sequence goes on from CAWIYG010000001.1 coordinate 696,907, forward strand.
GAGTAGACCCGGCGCACCAGGTCCTCGCTGCCATGGCCAAGCTCGCGCGAGACCGTGTAGAGGCTGACCGGGGCGCCGCGGTCGGGCGTCTGGAGTCGGGCCGCGCAGCAGGAATGGCGGAAGATGCGATGCCGAATCTCTCCCCGCTTCCACCCGATCCGCTGCGCGATCCGGTCGAGGAGCCGCCGCGTCTCGCGCAATGGAGCTTCCTGGCCGCTAGCGAATGAGGGGAAGAGCAGCCGGCCGCCCATCTCGAGGCGGGGGCCGAAGACCCAGGCGCGGAGCAGCGTCTCCAACTGCGGCCAGAGCGGGAGGACGCGCCACGACGTCCGAGTCTTCAGCCGCCGCCAGTCGTTCGGCCGGAAAGTCACCGTGCGGCGGTCGAAGCTCACGTCGTCCATCTCTAGCCCGAGCACCTCGGCGAGCCGTCCCCCGGTCAAGAGGAATGTGCCGATCAGCGGGGTGGCGACGGCGGCACTGAGCGCGTCGCCGGCGGCCGTCACCACGTTCGGCAGCGTCCGCGCGGACTCCAGGTAGAGCGCTGCATCGGGCACCTCAAGCCACTTGGCCTCCCGTCGCACGATCGCGGGCTTGTCCATGAGAGCGGCGACGGGATTGAATCCGACCGGCACCACCTCGCTCTCTTGCGCGCGTCGGTAGAGGTTGCTGAGCGCGAAGAGATGGGCCCGGACCGTATAGGCCGTCATCGTGCGGATCGTCGTCTTCGGCGACTTTCCCTTCACGGGCGTCCTCGCCGGCAACGTCCCCAGGTGGGTCATGTACTCGCGGACATCGCTCGGGCGGATCGCATCGAGCGGGCGGGCGGCCCCGAAGAACTCGGCTGCGCGTCGGAGAAAGCCCTCAGTGGCCGCGAGCCAGCCGTCGGTCACCTTCCCCGCCCGCTTCTTCGCGATCAGGTGCTCCACCGCAAAGGCTGCGAGTCCGGGCGCGGGGACGTGGCCGCTCACGTGGAAGCGGTCGGCCAGGGCCTGCAGCTCGCGCAGCCGGACCCCAACAAGGCGCGCCGCCAAATCAGGGTCCGTGGTGGCCAGCTTCTGGCCAGCGGGGATGAGCGGCTCACGGCGGCCGCCCACGGCCGCGAAGTCGCGGAAGTCGCCCCACAGTCGGCCATGGTTCCAGTAGACACGGCTCCGACGCTTCTTCGGGGTCATATGCACCTCATCGAATTACCACCCGACCGCTGAGGCCCTGGAGCCAGGAAGCCACCGGCGGACCGGAGTGTAGCGCTGGCCCCACCACGCGGCCACCGCGACGGCGAGCACCAAGTCGTCATGGGCACCCTCTCGCCACGCCCCATAACTGTCGTGGGCCGTGAGCGGGTCGATCTTCACTCGGAACGCGAGCAACTCCTGCACGAGCGCGGGCACGGCCGGGATTTGCTCCGCGAACTTGAGGCGGGAGGTCTGCAAGAGGATCTGTACGCACCCAACGAGATCGCGCTTGGGTACCCGCCACCCCTTCTCGAAGACAACCTGATCGCCGCCGGTGATGGTAATGGCGATAGGTTCGAGACCCTGCTGGATCAACATATCCACCACCGGACGCCCCACACCCGTGGCGTCCACCACGAGTTGCGTCTTGCCCTTGAGCGGCGGGGTGTCCAGCAGCGTCTTCACGTGCGTGGCGACGTCCGGATACGAGGTCCCCAAACGCATCCGCTCGAGGTGCCGGCCGTGAAAAGTGGGCGGCGAGGGCGGTTCGGGGCTAGGGGCCGACGGTCGCCCCCTCGGAAAGCTGACGCCGCCCCGTCAGTGGGCTGGTGCTGATGGGTGCGGGCTCCGCGGCCGTGCTCGGGGTCGCGGCGGGGGCGGCCCTGCTCGGCTCGGCGTATGGCGCGCTCACGGCCGAGGCGCGCCGGGCCGCCGAGGCGCAGCAGAAGCTCAATGACGAGCTGGACCGGGCTGCCGTGGCCCGTAACCCGCTCCCGGGACTCGCTGCCGCCGCGGGCGACCTCAACCGTCAGCTGGAGGCCGCGAACGCGCAGCTCGCCCGCCTGCAGGGCTCGCAGGGTATCACGATCCCCATTGTCGACCGGTTCGGTGAGGAGCGGGGGCGTCAGGCCATCGATAACGGCGAGGAGATCCGGCGCATTGAGGCGGAGCGGCTCCAGATCCTTACCCGGATGGGCGAAGTCGGCAACCAACTCCAGCAGGTCTTCGCCAACACCCCGGCCGCGCGACAGCTGGCGGATGCCGCCCGGGACGAGGCGCAGGCGCGGGAGCGGGCAGCGGAGGCGGCCAAGCGCACGCTCGAGGCCGTGCTGGCCATGCAGCACGCCCTGCGCGTCACGCAGGCCGGCGGTGGGAACCTCACGGCCGGCGCCGGCGGTCTCAACATTCCCTCGTCAATTGATATCCCGGTCATCTTGCGGCCCGCGCTGCAGCGTGAGCTGAACGGCACGGCCGAGGGTGACGAGCTGCAGCGGGAGTTCGAGCGGGCGCGCGAGGAGGGCGAGCGACTCAACGAGGAGGTGCACCGCCTGACCCGAGGCCTCGACCAGGTCGCGGGCGCCGCGGCTAATGTTGGGCTGATCGGGGAGGAGGCAGCCCAAGCCATCGGCTCGGTGCTGGACCTGGCCGACGCGGTCGGCAACCTGATCGAGTCAGCGTCTGCGGGGAATGTGCTCGGGCTGATCGGCGCGGGGATCGGATTTCTGGGAGGCCTCGTGGGGCCATCGGAGACCGAACGCGAACATAACCGCATCATCCAGGAGAACACCGAGGCGATCAAACGGCTGACCGAGGCGCAACTCCCCGCGCTAGGGCAGGCCGATCTGGACGCCGCCAAGGCCGGGCTCGACGCCGTGCTAGACACCGAACGAGGGCGGCGCGCACTGGAGAGGGCAGGTTTCGGACGGCCCAAGATTGGATTCGACGCGAGCGAGCTTGAGGAACAACTCGAAGCGGCGGGTACGAGCCTCGAGGAACTGGATCGGATCGCACGCGCCAACGGCATTCAGCTGCTCGATAGCAAGGGGCACGTCGTCGCGACCGAGATGGAGCGGCTGCGCGCAGCCTTTGCGGCAGGCCTCATCACCGCTGACTCCTTCACCGAGGCCATGGCCCAGGCAACGCAGCAGCTCATCAACATCCCCCACGGCTTCCGGCAGTCGTCGCTGGCCTTCGAGGCGCAGGATCCCCACGGGGGCCTCCCGACCATCACGCGCTCGCCGTGGCACCCGAGCATCCCGGGCCACGACGGCTCGCAACTGCCCTCCTTCGATCAGTCGACGACGGTGACGATGCATTTTTCCGAAGGGTCCGTGGTCGTGCCGATCGACAGCCGTGGGAAGGACCCCGAGGCCATGGCACGCGAGGTCTTGGTGGCTTTCCGGAGAATCGCGATGGCTGAGAGCGGCAACCCTGATACGTTGCCGTCGGGTACCTAGATAGCCAGAAGGTCAATCGCCGGCGAGAATACCGCGCCAACTGTGGCAGGGCCGGACCTTCGGCCCCGCCGTGGATCACGTTAGTCCCTCCATGCCTTTTCGCCCGAAAGATTGACTCCGCTCACATGGTCTAGTGAGTCCCTGCGGGCATAAGGGCTCCCACGGCCTCCAGCAGTTCCACGGCCGAAAATGATTCGGCGAGTGTCGGCACATCGGCCGGCATCCCGGCCAAGGCCGACGGGCCAATGTGGAGCACGGGCAGGTCGGGGTGCACCTCCCGGATCTCGTGGACAAGACTCGGCGTATCCATGCCGGTCCCGGTGGTGTTCAGGATCAGGAGCGCGACGTCCGGGAGTACGCAGCACAGTTCCTTGGCGGCCGCCGCGTCATAGGCTTGAAAAACGGCGTAGTCGCTCATCCGTAAGAGGCCCGTAACCGAGAGCAGTAGGAGGTTGTAGTCGCAAATGACAATCCGGGGACCGGAGGATGGTGCGCGGGAGGGGGCTGACAAGGTGGGATCCTTGGTCCGGCGGTGACAGCCGGCCGTCGCAGGAAGGAAAGGAACTCCTGCCTAGCACTGTACTCCGCTGGACCGTGGGCCGGGGTGACCCTTGACCCGTTCGCACCTGGTCGCCCCATGCCCGCCTCCCATGGACTGGCCCTCGGCGGAATGGCCCATTGCGGAGGGAGGGCCCTCGCCCACCATATGGCTGGATGGAGGCGGACCGCTACTCGCCCGATGTCCTGGTGCGCTCGGCCGAGCTGCTGCGGCAAGGTGAGCTCGTGCGACGCCGCTCTGCCCAATTGCGGCGCGAATCCGACATGCTTCGACGGGACTTGGTGGTCCTCAGAGCCGAGATCGTTCGGGTACGCGACTGGGGCAGATTTCTACGCTAAATCGTGCGGCCCGCTCAGGGTAAGGAGGGACCCGGGCGATCGATCCCAGGCTCGGTGGTGACCCGCCGCAGCTCGCGGGCCGCCACCACGAGATCGAGTGTCTGCACCCGCATAGTACGACTCGCTTCAAGGGCGGCCGCGAGTTTGCTCAATCCCGCGTGCGCCAGGACAATTTCTGCTTCGGCGGCGGCCGCCAAATCGGTGGACCGGCTGATGGCCTCACGGACCGCGTGGTAGAGGTCGTCGGCGGTGAAGGGCTTGAGCAGGACCCGGACCGGCGTGTCCGACAATGCGACATGCGGCACCGCGTCGGGGTCGGCGGACATGCACAGGAGAGCCACGCTCGGCCGATACCGTGCCAGCGTTTCCGAGACCTGACGCCCGTCGATCACTGGCATCGAGAGGTCGGTCAGGACCAAATCGAACGGCTCCGCGCGCGCCTGAACGAGTCTCAGCGCGGATTCACCATCTGGGGCCTCTTCGACGTGAAAGCCTTCGGCCTCGAGCGTGCGGCGAACGACCCCAAGGAGGGTCGGTTCGTCGTCGACAACCAGCACGGTGGCCCCTTGCCAGATCGGACCGTGAGGAGCGGTGAGCGCGGGGTCCACGTGGCACCTGCTGGCAGCAGGGTACCCTGCAGATTTTCTGGGGAGTGTTCGCTCAATGTAGAGTGCGTGTTGCGGCGATGCTAGACCGCCATTTCCTTTCCGCCAATACTCTCAGTACGGTACCGTACCAACCGCCTGTGATGCTCGTCACTCGTTGCGCGGAAGCCACGGGCCGTTTATGACGATCTTTATGACTATCCCTCCCAGCGTCGGTCAGCGCCAGCCAGCGGTGAAAGCCCGAATCTCAGGGAGAATCAGCGCCGGTTGACGGTGGTTGGCGATCAGGCCTGCGCTCCGGAGCAAGAGGTCGCGCGTTCGAGTCGCGCCGGGCCCACTCTGGAAGAGATTGTCCCGTCGATGCTTCGGTGTCGCGGGGTTGTTCGTCTCTGCCCTCTCGCTCATGGGGAACCTCCCGCCCCAGTTCGGCATTACACCCCCCGAGACCCACCTGAATCACCCTGCACAGGGCTCCTCCATGGTAGACCCGCATCCCCTCAGCATTCCGGTGATTCTCGGGACGGTCCGACAGGGCAGGATGAGCCGTTCACAGGCACTAGGGTGCCCTGCCACCACGTGACCGCAAACGTGCTCGAGGAGCCCTCCGCCGCCGCCACGTCCGCGCCACAGGCGGTGCCTCGCCGCCCTGTCGCCGACTTCGAATCCCTCTTCGCGGCGGTCGCGGGAACGGCCTTCGGCATCGCCGCGCGTCTTACGCGCAATCAGGCGGACGCGGAGGACTTGGTGCAGGAGGCGGCATTGCTCGCCTTCCGGGCCTTCGCCTCGTTCGAGCCGGGCACCAACTTCCGCGCCTGGTTCTTCAAGATCCTCACCAACTGCTACTTCTCGAAGCGGCGGCGGGAAAAGCGCCGCCCCGTAACGTCCGACTTCGACGACACGCCCGACCTCTACCTCTACGCCCGCTCCGCCGAGGCGGGGTTCCCGACCCAGGGGCCGGACCCGGCGGCGCAGCTGCTCGACCAGCTCGGGACCGAGCGGGTGGTCGCTGCGATCGCCCGTCTCCCCGAGGAGTATCGGGTGGTCTCGACGCTGTACTTCATGGAAGACTTGAGTTACGAGGAGATTGCCCAGACGCTGGGCTGCCCAGTCGGGACCGTGCGGTCGCGGCTGCACCGGGGACGAAAGATGCTGCAGAAGGCGCTATGGCAGGTAGCTGAAGAGAGCGGAATCATCAAACATCACGCGACTGGCGTCGGCGAATGAGCCATCCCCTGAATCGGACCACCTGCGAAGAGGCCTTCCGCCGACTCGACGACTTCCTCGACCGGCGGCTGGCCCATGCCGAGATGCACCTGATCGAGGAGCACCTCGACATCTGTGCCGCGTGCGCCCGTGAGTTCACCTACGAGGCGAGCGTGCTGGCGGGGGTCCGACAGAAACTCCGTCAGCTCAGCATGCCGCCGGATCTGGTGTCCCGCATCACGGCGGAGATCCAGGCTGCCCGAACGACCGGCGCGGGCTAGCGGCGCGCCGGGCTCGCGGAGCGGAGCGCCGCGAGCTGCCCGCCTTCGACGCCCACTCGCTCCAGCAGGGCGTCCGGCAGGTGGTCCAGCGCATGGCGCAGTGTTGCAAGGTCGATGGACGACGCGGTCAGCAGCTCCAGGGTGTCCAGTCCGTGTGCCCGTGCGAGGCTCGGGCACCGGGCGATCACGGTCTGCGACAGTAGCGCGGACGCGAAGTCCGCATCCGTCAGCTCCGTGCCGTTCAGCACCGCGAACGTGAGATCGGTATGCCGGAGTGAGGCGCCCGTCAGGTCGACCGCGTTGAACAGGGCGCCCACGAGCATCGTGTAGCTCAAGTCGGCCCCGCGCAGCGAGGAGTAGCTGAGGTTCGCCTCGGTGAGGTTGGCCCCGCTGAGATTGGCTCCGGAAAGATCGACGTGGGTCAGGTCGATCCGGCGCATTTCGGCGTCGGCGAAGGTCGAGCCCGACAGGTTCGAGTTCTTGAGGTTGACCCTGGCGAGCTCGGCGCCGCGGAAGTCGGTGCTGGCGGGGCCGCTCAGTTCCAGCGTGACCGCCTGCAGACGCGCGTCCGCCAGGATTGCGTGCCGGAAGCTGGCGCCCGCGAGGTTGGCCAGCGTGACGTCCGCGCCCGCCAGGTTGGCGCCGTCAAAGACGGTGCCGCGGAGATCCGCCTGGCAGAGGTCGGCCCCCCGAAGGTCGGCGCCTGCAAGGTTCATCCCCCTGAGATCGGCGTAGAGGAGGACGGCATTCGCCAGCTCGGCGCCGGCGAGCGTGTCTCCCGCCCAGTCGAGCAGCGACTCGCCGCTCTCCCGGTGCCGGACGGTGATCATGACGTCCTCCGGGATTCCATCACCGGTCCTCGCGTCGCGGTCGGGCGCCCTCGCGCTCGCCACCTGGCCTGCATCCCCCCCGGAACTCGAAGTGGGCGTCCAGCAGCACCCGCCCGCGAATGGCCATCATGTCCCCCCGGAGCAGCCAGCCCGCGAGCACTCGGTCGGCGACCGTCGCCGCCGGCTCCCAACGCTCGGAACGGACGTCGGGATAGCGGTGCGCGTGCTCCGGCCGGAGCCGGGCCTCCCGTGGCGCGTGACCGCTGCGGTTAGGACGGGCTCCCTGGACCTCGGTCGCTGGAGACATGGGCTCCTCACCCTTCCGCGACTTCGCAGAACACCTTGATCGCGCCCTTCGCGTTGTTCAGGGTGTCCAGCAGTTGCTGCCAGTTCTCCAGCCCGTTCACCGGGTGCGTCAGCAACTGTTCGAGCCAACCCGGGTATTGCGCCTCGGCATGGGCAAGATCCTTCACGCCCATCTCGAAATACTCCCGATTCGCGTTGACCGTCCCCACCATGACCTTGTTGCCCAGCACGAACTCCAGGTTGATCCGATCGGCCGGGACCTGGATCATCTGGTCCCCGCCCGTCACGCTCGACAGGACCAGGACGCCGTTCTTGCCGAGCGCCTGCATGCTATCGAATACCACCGGAGAGGCGCCGGTCGCCTCGAAGATCAGGTCGAAGGGGCCGTACTTCTTCGCGCCCGCGACGATCGGGAGCGTCACCGTCGACTCGTAGCGGGCGCCCAGCGCCTCGATCAGATCGGAGTTGAGGTACGGGCGCGCGGTCCGGCCGAACACCGTGACGTCGAGACCGCGGAGCCGGAGCGCCAGGGCCGCGAGCAGCCCGATGGTGCCGGCGCCCATGACCGCGGCTTTCCGTGGCCGCCACACGCGCAGCCGGCGCTGGATTTCGTACGCCTGGGCGATCCCCTTCTCGACCACGGTCGTGGGCTCGAGCAGCACTCCCACCGCCCTCAGCTCGCACGGGATCTTGACGATGAACTCGGCGTCGTCGACGTAGTACTCGGTGAGATAGCCGTGGCGGAGGTTGATTCCCCGCTCGTAGTAGATGTCGTCGGTCGTCATATCGGAGGTGCCGATCCGGTCGTAGATGCTGGACCCGGGGCGCCGGACCGTGGCCACGACGTAGTCGCCGGGAACCAGCTCGGTGACGTTGGGACCGACCGATTCCACCTGTCCGAAGCCCTCGTGGCCCGTCACCAGGAAGTCGTACCCCGGGGGCGCGGCACCGTACTCCGCCGCGTTGATTTCCTTGTCGGTCCCATCCACTCCGACTCTCAGCACCTTCACCAGCACCCCACGGCCTTCGGGTACCTCGGCCACCGATGGCTTGGGAAGCCGGGCCAGATGCATCGAGTTGGGAACGCCGGGCAGAACAGCCACTGCCTTCATCATGGTCGGCTCCGCGCCCGGCTGGGCCGCCGCCGGTGCGCGCTGGGCGGTCGACACCGCGCCACGGGCCGCGCGATCAGTGCTGGGCATGGACTCCTCCTTCGTGCTCTACGAGTTGGACGGCGTGACCGTCGGGATCGCGGACCAGGATGCCGCGCTGAAAGCCGAGCGCGGTGTCGGGGAGCTCGACCGGCCTGGGTGCTACCTGGCGAAACCGGCCCGCCCGGACGGCCGCCGCCGCCGCTTCGGCGTCGGAGACCCACACGGTGGTCTCCCAGTGCACCAAGTCATTGGTCCGCTCGTCCGCCGGATACGGCCGGCCGTCTCGCGGGCTCAGGTACTCGAGAAACTCGATCCCGGGGCCGGCGGGGGCGCGCAGGCCGGTGATGCGGAGTCGAGCGCCCTGCACGTTGTTCAGGTGCTCCTGCTCGGTGCCGAAGTTCATGCTTTCACCCGCGACCCGAAAGCCGAGCACGTCGCGATAGAACGCCAGGCTGGCCTTCGTATCGCCCACCACGATGGCCGTGTGGTCGATGCCCCGGAACAGCCGGTCGCTCGGCGCGTGCCACTTCGCGTCCCCCTTGTCCCGCGGAAACTGCAGGATCTCGAGCGGGTGACCATCGGGATCCCGAAAATAGAACGCCCGGATGCCGGCGGCAGTGGGAATGGTCTCGGGCAGAAGCTGCGGACCCGTCGAGGCGTGTTGGACCTTGTGCCGCCTGAGGCGGGCATACGCGCTGTCCATGTCGCTGACGATGATGGCGACGTGCTGGAACCAGCGGTCGTTGCTGCGCGAGTCAACCGGTGCGGGCCGCCCGCGCGGCGCCAGGTACTCGGTAAGCTCCAACAGCTCGTCGCCGAGCCTCAGGCGGACGATCCGCATGCGGACACCGAAGAGGCCCTCCAGCTGCTCGTAGGCGCTCCCCGCCACCTCGTCATCCGACACCTGCTGGAAATCCAGCACCGACGTGTAGAACGTGATCGACCGGTCCATCTCGGCCACCGTGAAGCCAACCATTGCCACCGCCCGGGCCGGGCCGGCGGCGGCCGGCTGGGCAGACGGCTGCCGGGGAATCGCACCGCGACCGGACCACGGTTGAGTCGACTGGGCCCCGAGTGGAGTGGCGCCGAGCAGGGCGGCGACGACAAGCGACCCGCGGAACGTGCGCGCGATCATGACGCCACCCCCGCCGTCTGGCCCGCGACGGCCTGGCCCCGGCGCGCACCGAGCCGCTCGAGGATCCTGTCACCCACCCGGAGCGCATTGGCCACGATCGTGAGAGCGGGGTTTACCGCTCCGCTGGAAGGGAAGAAGCTGCCGTCCACGACGTACAGGTTCTCCACCTCGTGCGCCCGGCAGTCGGTGTTGAGGGCAGAGGTCCTGGGATCGCGCCCGAAGCGAATCGTGCCGTTCTGATGGGCCACGCCGGCCAGCGGAATGCGTTGGCCAAGGAACAGGTTGCGGGCGAACAGTCCCTGGTGACAGGCATCGCCGTGCACCGTGCATTTCGTCTGCTGCTGCATGAGGAGCTCGAGCTTCTGGATCAGGCGCCGGTGCCCTTCGCCGTTGTTCGGGGTGTAGCTCAGCACGATCCTGCCCTCGCGATCGAGCGTCACCCGGTTGTCAGGATCGGGGAGGTCCTCCGACGTGAGCCAGAAGTCGAGCGAGTGCTTTCCCATCAGGTCGAGCGTCCAGCCCGGGGCGATCGCTGGCGCGCCCGCCGAGAGCGTGGTGCCGTCCAGCTTGCCGACGAATGAAATGTGGCCCATCGGAAACTCCCATTCCGGCGAGCCGAAGTAGAAGTCGTTCACGCCGAGTGTCTTCTGGAACACCGTCGGGTTCGGGCACTTCGACAGGGCCATCAACACCGAGTTGATGTGCCCCATATAGTGCCGCCCCACCACGTCCGAGCCGTTGGCCAACCCGCGGGGGTGCTGGTCGCTCACCGAGCGGAGCAGCAGCGCCGCCGAATTGATCGCGCCTGCGGAGACCACGACCATGTCGGCCGAGTAGCGCTCGCGCGCGCCGTCCCGCTCCACCAGCACCTGGGTCACCTCGCGGCCCGAGGCGCCGGTCTCGAGCCTGGTGACGTAGGCGCCGGTCAGCAGGGTCACGTTGGGGTACTTGAGCGCCGGGTCCACGCAGACCACCTGCGCATCCGACTTGGCCTGCACGAGGCAGGGATGGCCGTCGCACGTGCCGCAACGGATGCAGCGGCTCTGACGCCGGTTCGGTTCGTCGAGCATGATCCCCGAGGGGCACGGGGAAAGGGCGAAGTCCCAGCCGGGAGAAGTCGTCACTCAGCTGCTGGATCCTCGGCTCGTGACTCACCGCGGGATGCGCGTACGGCGCGCTGGCCGGCGGATCGGTCGGGTCCGCTCCGCGCTCTCCGTGGACCTGGTAGAGCTGCTCCGCTTCGGTATAGTAGGGCTCGAGCTCGTCGTAGCCGATCGGCCACGCCGGAGAAATGCCGCCGTGATGCCGGAGCTCGCCGAAGTCCTCCTGCCGGAGCCGGAACAGCGCGGCGCCGTAGAACTTCGTGTTGCCGCCGACGCAGTAGTTGGTGTGGGGGTGCAGGTCCTTCCCGTCCTTGTCGCGCCAGTGCTCCCTGGTCTGGTACTTCCCTTCCACGTTGACGGCCCTGGTGCTCCAGTTGTCCGGCTCCCTAGGCACGTAGTCCCCGCGCTCGAGCAGCAGGATTCGTTTGCCGGACGGGGCCAGCCGGTGGACCAGGGTGCCACCCCCCGCGCCGGACCCGATGATGATGACGTCGTAGTGTGAGGATGACATGGAGAAGGTCCGGGACCAGGTGAAAGATCGCTGGCGGGGGCGCGTTGCTCTGCGCCCCCATGCAATGGACAGCCTACCTGCTGCTGACCGCGCCGGCGTCGGGAGTGATCGTGAGCCGCAGCACCTCGGTCGTGCGAGGATAGCTGAACCGATCGTGCACGTGGGCGATGCCCTGATGCTCCGTGATGCCGGCTTCGGGTGTCATCTGGCGGGGACCCTGATTGGGGCCCAGCCCCGGCTCCTCGTTCACCTCGGTGCCCGCGTCCCAAAGCGCAAGCTGGAGCGTCATGTCGCCCGCCGCAGGCTTGCCCGCTGCATCGAACAAGGCGATCGGGCGGTCGTTCGAGTAGAACAGGTCATTCGACTGCCCGAACATCCACGCCAGCGAGAGCCTCTGCCCCGACACCGCGGCCACGTCGAACTGGTAGCCCTGCCCCGGCACGATCGGCCCACCCGCCTCGGAGCCGACCGGCCGGTCGTCCGCGCCCACCGCCACCACTCCGGTGGCACCATGGAGCGACATGGCGAGGGGCGCGGGATTGCCGGTCTCGGCCAGCGTCTCCAGACCCTTCCCGGCGTCGGCCTGGCCGGCGACGAAGATCGGGTTGGCGCCGCCCGCGTGGACCGCCCACAGCACGGGGGCGGAGACGAACGGGGCGGTCTTCCCGTTGGACAGCTTGAGCACTTCACCGGTCGAGACGTTTTCGACCTTGATCGTGAACTTGGTGGTGGCCGGCCCACCTTGAGGCACGGCCCCCTGGGCTAGCGCGCCCTGCGCAAGGGCCAGGATGGCGACCGAGAGCGACACCGCGCGAGCGAGCGACATGACCTTCTCCTGTTCAGGAAACCGGGGTGAGTGGCGCGGTCGCGAAGTTGACGCTGAACCGGTAGCACCAGATCGAGACCGCGCGGTACTTGGTGAGGTCGGCGTCGGCCGGAATGTCGTAGTTCTGGTTGCCTTCATTGCCCTTGAGCTTTCCGAGCTCGATATAGCCCGCCTTGGTAACGGTCTCGTTGTCCGCGGCGTCCGTTGCCGCGATCAGGAAGACTCGCACATCGGGGCCGTTGGACGTCGCGAAGTCGGTCAGCCGCAACACGCGGCGCTCGCCGCCGAGATCGTGTACCGCCGCGGTCCCCCGGGTCTCGTGGGCCACCGAGTGGAACTGCCCGCTCAGCAGGCTGGCCGGCGGCGTCACATCGCCGCTCGGCTCCGTCGAAGCGCTGGCGGTGACCAGATTTTCGTTGACCGTCTTGTTCACGAACAGCAGCTCCGGGCGGAAGAGGTACCATCCCACTCCCCCCAGCACGACCAGGCCGAGAACCCAGGCACGCCGTTTCATCCTTCGATCTCCTTTCGCAGTGGCCGCTCCGAGTGTGACTCCCATGACGCGGGCTATAATGTCGAGGGGTGCGGATTGGTTCCCTGCCGGAGCGGTGCGCCTGCTCTCGCGACCTGGTACTCGCAGAAGATGCAGCGTTTCGTGTTCTGGTGATGCAGCTTGGCGCAAGCGACCGACTGCCGGCCGCGGCGCGCGACGTACAGCTGCGGCCGCCGCGAGCATGCCGAGCGAGCGGCGCGGTGAAGTAGACCCAGATGGCGGTCCAGTTGCCGGCGAAGAATGCCGAGCCGAAGGTCCGCGCCGGGTTCATGCTCATCCCCGACAGCGGCGCCTCGAAGGTGATGTAGCACGCCACCAGCGCCCCTGCGCACAGGCCCGTGTGCATCGCCCAACGCGGATGACTCGACACCGAGAGGACCACCAGGACCAGGAAACCCGAGATGCCGGCCTCGGCGAGGAAGGCTACCGGCGCTCCCCAGCGGCCTGGCAGCGTAACGGCGTATGCCACCGTGGGATCGCCCAGGAGACCGCGGAGCGCCCACCGGGCGATCAGCACGCCCCCGAGGCCACCCGCGAACTGCGCGGCCACGTAGGCGAGGGCGTCGTGCGGCGCAACCTTGCCGAGCCGGGTGAAGGTGAGCGTGATCGCCGGATTCATGTGGGCGCCCGATTGCATGCCCCAGGGTGAGTAGATCAGCAGAATCGCCGTCCCACCCATGGCGAGCCCTGTCAGCAGCCGGCGCACGAAGGGCTCCGGAACGGCGGCGTACACTGGGGAGGCGGGATGCTGGAGCAGCACCGTGAACGCACACGCCGAGACCATGAACAGGCCGAGCAGCGCCGCCTCCATCAGGTACTCGGGCAGATGACGCATCATCGCCGGGGTGAGAGCCGTTCTTGCCGGCACGGCCCGCTCAGCGGGTGACAGGCTGCGCACGTCGCCGCCTCGCCGCCTGGGGGCGCTCCTCCGCGCCGAGGACCAGTCGATCCAGCCTGAGCGCCTCGCCCACCGACCACGCCTGAAACGGACAGCCGCGCGGGGTGTGCGGCGGCTCCGCGTCGGCGATCTCCGAGACGTGACCCACGCCCGCCTGGTCGAGGTGATCGAGCAGCGGCCGGAAGAACCGGCGCCGGGCTTCGGACCGTACATCGTCACCGCTGCCGCGCACCCTGACCCAGGCTTCCACGAACGGGCCCGAGCAGCCAGGGCCAGACCGTGCCCTGGTGGTACGCGCCATCGCGTTCGCGAACGCCGCCCTGGTACGCGGTGGTATCCGTCCGCGCCCGGCGCCAGCGTGCGGAGACCGAGCGGCGTCCAGAGCTCGCGCTCGACGGCATCGACGACCTGGCGAGCCCGCGTCGCCCTCGAGCAGGGCGTAGGGCAGGCCGCCGACGGCAAGGATCTGGTTGGGTCGCAAGGTGGAATCGAGCCGGCCGGGCACGTGATCGGCATCCACCACGTCGTAGAGTCCGCCCGCGTCGGCGTTCCAGAAGCGGCGGCCGAAGCTCTCCAGGCCGCTTGGCATGGAGTGCGGCGAAGCTCGGCGTGAACTGCTCGGCGATGCGGAGAGCATTGAGCCAGAGCGCCTGGATCTCCACCGGCTTTCCGATCCGCGGGGTCACCACCCAGTCGCCGACCTTGGCATCCATCCAGGTGAGCTGCACCCCCGGCTCGCCGGCGGCGAGCAGGCCGTCGTCCGCGACCCGGATGCCGTAGCGGGTGCCCGCGCACGTGTCCCGCGAGGATGGCCTGTACTGCCCCGCCAAGCGCTTTGCGGTCGCGCGCGGATGCCGGGCGGCCCGCGGCGTCCGCGGCCTCGAGGTACTCGTGCGCGGCGACGACGTACCAGAGCGACGCATCGACCGTGTTGTACTCCGGCGCATCACCCTGATCGACGAAGCGGTTGGGCAGCATGCCCTCCGACACCAGGTCGGCCCACTCCAGCAGGATCGACCGCGCGTCGTCGAGCCGGCCGGTCGCGAGGCACAGCCCCCGCAGGGCGATGAACGTGTCTCGCCCCCAGTCGGTGAACCAGGGATAGCCGGCGACGATGGTCTTGCCGGCGGCCGCGACGGACCAGGTAGGCATCGCCCGCGCGCTCGAGCCGGGTCGCGAACCGCGCGCGCCGCGCCCGCTCCGACCGGCGAAGGCGGTTGAAGCTCTCGACCGCGCGAGCTCGCCGGCGGGCGCGCCGTCGGCGCCGAGCAGCAGCACGGCGTCGCCCTGGCGACAGATCCCAGCGGAACATGCCCGGCGCCGCAAGATCCTCGGTCGTCGTCGAGCCCACGCGCCTGCTCCTCCGCATACAGGAAGCTGCGATACCACAACGGCTCCGCGTGGTAGCCGCCGTTGGAGAGCGCCTGCACCGTCGGCACGCCGTCGTAAGGCGGCCACGCCGACCTGCTGCTCCGACGTCACGCGCCTCGAACCGGAAGCCGGCGTTCTCGTGGTGCAGCGCATGCGAGTCGCGCCCCGACAGGAAGGGGCGCACCGCCAGAGGCAGCGCCGCGTCGTTCCTCCCGGTCATCGCCAGCGGAGCGCCACGAGCGCTCGGCGGTGCGGCACGAACAGCTCGTGCTCGATTCGGCGTGCCGTCGGCCAGGCGGTAGGTCCACGTCGGCCACGGCTGGTCGGTGAACGACTCCAGCGTCGCACCATGCTCCGGCGCGAGCACGCCCGGCCCGTAGCGCTGGCGGGTGAGGAACTCGGCTTCGGCGCCGTCCTCGACCCAGGCATCCAGCCCGTTGACCAGCACCATGCGGCCGGTCGGCGGCGTCGTAGCGGTGAGCAGCAGCGCGTGGTACCGCCGGGTGCGCACCCCGAGCTGGTCCCGGAGGCGAAGCCGCCCTGGCCGTCGGCCTCCAGCCACTCGGTGCCGTCGTCGACCGCAATCGGCCTGCTCATCGCCCGCTCACCGCGAGGCGACCCGGGCTTCGCCTTGCCCCGCGCGGGGTGACTGCGCTGACGCGCGCCCGGTCCTCGATGCAGCGGACGACCAGCGCGGTCCAGCCGGTCTGATGGCTGGCGCCGACGCCGCGGCCGTTGTCGCCGTGGAAGTACTCGTGGAACAGCACCAGGTCCTGCCAGTGCGGATCGCTCGCGAAGCGCGGGTCGTCGCCGTGGCAGGGCCGGCGGCCCGACTGCGTCGGGCAGGAACAGACTGCGCCAGCCGGCGCGCCGAGCTCGCGCGCGACCTCGCTGCAGGTTCAGCATCCGGCCCGAGCCGGTCGGGCACTCGACCTGTGAGCGTCGTCGCCGTAGAAGTGGTGGTAGCGCTCCAGCGCCTCGATCAGCAGGTAGTTGACCGGAAACCAGACCGGCCCGCGCCAGTTCGAGTTGCCGCCGAACAGGCCGGTCGTGCGACTTCGCCGGGCACGTAGTCGACGCGGTGACTCCTCGCCGTCGCACGTCGAGCACGTACGGCTGCTCGCGATGCACCCGCGAGAGCGAGCGGACGCCGTGCGGCGAGAGGAACTCGCTCTCGTCGAGCACGTAGCGCAGCACGCGCTCCAGCCGCTCGCGCGACGGAATCGCCAGCAGCCGCTGCGCGTGCGCGCTCCCGCGTCGCCGCGGCGTCGCATGCAGGCGATCGTGCCGCGCCAGGTCCTGGCGATTGCTCAGGAACCAGCTGCATCCGCTTCTCGAAGCCGGGCAGCTGGTCGATCACGTCCTCGTCCAGCACCTCGACCGCGAACAGCGGGATGAGGCCGACCAGCGAGCGGATCCGCAGCGGCGATGCGCATGCCGTTCGACGTGGAGCTGGTCGTAGTAGAAGCCGTCCTCCTCGTCCCACAGCCCGGTGCCGCCGAGCGTGTTCATCGCGTCGGCGATGGCGACGAAGTGCTCGAAGAACTTGGACGCGATGTCTTCGTAGGCCGGATCCTCGCTGCGCCAGCTCCAGCGCCATCGCGAGCATCGTGGCGCAGTAGAACGCCATCCACGCGGTGCCGTCGGCCTGCTCCAGGTGGCCGCCGGTCGGCAGCGGCTGCGAGCGGTCGAAGACGCCGATGTTGTCGAGCCCGAGGAAGCCGCCGGCGAAGAGGTTGCTGCCCTCCGGGTCCTTGCGGTTCACCCACCAGGTGAAGTTGATCAGCAGCTTCTGGAACGCGCGCTCGAGGAACAGCCGGTCGCGCTGGCCCGTGCGCGCCGGTCATCTTGTAGACGCGCCAGCAGGCCCAGGCGTGCACCGGCGGGTTGACGTCGCCGAAGGCGAACTCGTAGGCCGGGATCTGGCCGTTCGGGTGCATGTACCACTCGCGCAGCAGCAGCAGGAGCTGCTCCTTGGCGAAGTGCGGGATCGATCCGCGCGAACGGGATCATGTGGAACGCCAGGTCCCAGGCCGCGAACCACGGGATACTCCCACTTGTCCGGCATCGAGATGATGTCGCGGTTGAACAGGTGCGGCCAGTCGGCGTTGCGGCCCTGCGTCGCGCCCTGCCGGGCGGCGGCGGCTGGCTCGGGTCGCCCTCGAGCCAGTGCTGCGACGACGTAGTGATAGAACTGCTTGCTCCAGAGCAGCCCGGCGTACGCCTGCCGCAGCGACCCGCCGCTCGTCGTCGGTCGGCGTCCTGCGGGCATGCGCTCGGCGTAGAACTCGTCGGCCTCCGCGATCCGCGTCGTCGAACACCCGATCGAAGTCGGCGCCGAACGGCTTGCTCGGCGGCCTCGCTCGCCGGCCGCAGCCGGAGCCGCACGACGCGCTCGCCGCCGGCCGGGATCGTCGAGCACGTAGTGCGACCGCCGCCTTGGTGCCCGCGCTCGTCGGGATTCACGCCGCGGTCTCGCCGTCGAACGACGTACTCGTGGAACGCGTCCTTCACGTACGGCGCCGGCGTTGGGTGCTCCGAAGAGCCGCGCGAGGTTGGTCTCGTTCTCGGTGAAGAGCAGCGCCGGCGGCGGCCGTCCCGCGGACGTCGGCCTCGCAAGCTCGGAACTGCCCGAGCGTGGCGTGCTCGGCGACCATGCCGGCCGGTCCGCTGCGTCGGATGCGCGGGCTTCGGCCGAGTAGCCTTCGCTGCGCGCGGCCCCAGCACCAGGTGTTGCGAAACCAGAGCGTCGGCAGCAGGTGGAGCGTCGCGGCCTCGGGCCCGCGGTTGGCGACCGTGATGCGGATGAGGATGTCGTCGGGGCCGGCCTTGGCGTACTCGGCGAAGACGTCGAAGTAGCGGCTGTCGTCGAACACGCCGGTGTCGGCCAGCTCGAACTCGGGCTCGCGCTTGCCGCGCGCGCGGTTCTCCTCGACCAGCTGCGCGTAGGGAAACTCGGCCTGCGGGTACTTGTAGAGCGCCTTGAGGTAGGAGTGCGTCGGCGTGGAGTCGAGGTAGAAGTACGCCTCCTTCACGTCCTCGCCGTGGTTGCCCTCGGGCCCGGTGAGGCCGAACAGCCGCTCCTTCAGGATCGGGATCGCGGCCGTTCCAGAGCGCCAGCGCGAAGCAGAGCCGGCACTGGCGGTCGCATGATGCCGAGCAGCCCGTCTTCGCCCCAGCGGTAGGCGCGGCTGCGCGCCTGATCGTGGGAGAAGTAGTCCCAGCACGTCGCCGTTCGGCGGAGTAGTCCTCGCGGACCGTGCCCCACTGCCGCTCGGCCAGATACGGCCCCCAGCGCTTCCAGTTCCGCCCGCGACGCGCGTCCTCCGCGAGACGCTCGGCTTCCGCTCCGGCCACGAGGTGCCTCCCGACGCGTGCTACGGCTCGCGTCTCGATCTGTTGTTGGTGGGGCGTGCTGCAGGATACAACGCCACTGGTCCGGAGGAGGTTCCATCCACTCCCACCCGGCGACTCACCTCGCCCGCTCCGCGTCGAGCCGTAGCCTGATCCTGGCCACGAGGTCCCCCGGCAGCCGGATCTGCCGCAGCCGGCTTCGGATCTCCTGGATCAGGCTCAGCTCGAACCGGTATCGGCCGGCGCACCGAAGGCACTCCTCGATGTGGCGCTCGACCATGCGCGAGTCCGCCGGGGAGAGCTCGCGATCGATGTAGTCATCCAGCCGCCGGAGAATCGCCTCGCAGGACGCTGACCTCTCGCTTTCGCTCACACTGCCTGCTTTCGACTCTGCGGGTGCCTCGCCTGGACGACGTTCCCAACTGACGGCGAGAACGCGACGCCGCAGCGTGGGGTTCCACGCGCGTGGGAACCCGCCGGGGGCTGCCTGCATTAGAGCGCATGTCACCGCCGTTCACCGCACCCGCAGAGGAGAGCTCGCCATGAGATTCCGAGAGTCGTGCCTGATCGCCCTGGCGCTGTGGGCCGTGGCAGGTCGGGCCCAGGCACAGTCCACCGTCACCAAGCAGACCCTGACGCTGGAGGGCGCCAAGGCGGTCGCCGCCGCGGCCGTCGCCGAAGCGACGAAGGGACGCGAGGGCGCCTCGATCGCCGTCGTGGACGACGGCGGCAATCTGATGTACCTCGAGCGCCTGCAGCCGACCTTCCCGATGGGCGCCACGATCTCCACCGAGAAGGCCCGCACCGCCGCGCTCTTCCAGAAGCCGACCAAGATCCTCGAGGACGCGATCGTCGGCCGGCCGCACGCCGCTGCTCAACGCGTGGTCGGCGCCGCTCAACGGCGGCGAGCCGATCGTGGTGGATGGCCAGGTGGTCGGCGCGGTCGGCGTGAGCGGTGCCTCGAGCGCGGCGCGAGACGCGGTGATCGCCATCGCCGGCGCCGCCGCGCTCGGCCCGGCAAGACCAGCGCGAGCCGGTGAAGGAGATCGCGATGCGACTCTCGACACTTGCGGCGCGTGGCGGCCCTGGCGGCCTGCCGCTCGCCACGGCTCGCGCACAGACCGGCGACGATGCCGTCAGATATCTCGGGCACGACGCAGGTCACGGCCGCCTTCGCCAAGGGCATGCCGATGATCGAGGTGCGCGATTACAAGATTCACGCGAGCCGGCGGGAGGGCCCCGGCATGGCGGAGATCCACACCCGCGACACCGACATCGCCTACGTCCTTCAGGGATCCGCCACGCTGGTGACCGGCGGCATGGCCGTCGGCGTCGAAGGAGATCGGCGCCCGAGGAGCTGCGTGGCACCGCCATCCAGGGCGGCGAGACTCGCCAGCTCGAGCCGTGGGCGACGTGGTGGTCATCCCCAACGGCACGCCGCACTGGTTCAAGGAAGTGAGGCGCCGTTCCTCTATTACGTGGTCAAGGTCACGGCAGGCGGAGCGGGTCCCCGACCACGGCCGTCGGGAGCGCATGTGATGCGCCCACGTCCATCGCTGGTATCTGCGTGCGGCGCTGGCTCCTCGCCCTGCTCTCCGTGCCGCCGTGCGCCGACGCACGGCCAGGCCACGGTGGACCTGCCGGTCGGCGCTCCGGCCGCGACCGTCGTCGATCTCCGCACGCCGAAGGCGCGGCGCTGGTCAAGGCCCGGTGGCGCTACAGCGACGTCGAGGTGGTCGAGATCGACCATCATGCGCCGGACCCGGATCTGCGGCCTTCGGGCCCGCCCAACCGGACCAACGACATCAGCCCCCACGCCGGGGGCGGCCGACTTCGACGACTCTGCCTGGGAGACGCTCGAGCCCGCCGAGCTCGAGGCCCGCCGGTCCAACGGCCGGCTCGCCTTCAACTGGTACCGCACCGGCTCACGCTGCCCGGACACGGTCGGCGGCTTCGACGTGACCGGCGTCGACCGTCGTCTTCGAGCTGGTCGTCGACGACTACGCCGAGATCTGGGTGGACGGCCAGCTCCCGCTGGTGCTGGGCCAGACCGGCGGCCAGCTCATCAAGGGCTTCAACGCGCCCAACCGCGTCGTGCTGACCGCGACGCGCGGCCCGGCCAGCAGATCCAGCTCGCGGTCTTCGGGTCAACGGACCGATCTCCAGGCCGCCGGAGAACTTCATCTGGGTCCGCTCGGCGACGCTCGACTTCTATCGCCGGGCCAGGTGGGCGGCGCCCGCCACTCCGGCCACGGTCGTCCGGCTCGATCCCGCACTCGACCGGATCGTGCCCAGGGACGCGACGATCGAGAAGCTGGCGGGCGGGTTCCAGTTCCTCGAGGGGCCGGTCTGGCATCCCGACGGCTATCTGCTGTTCAGTGATCCCAACGCCAACACCATCTATCGCTGGACGCCGGAGCGGTGCAGTCTCGGTCTTCCGCAGCAAGAGCGGGTACACCGGTGTCGACATCGGCGAGTACCACCAGCCCGGCTCGAACGGGCTCACCTCGACCGGAACGGCCTGCTCACGATCAACGAGCACGGCAACCGGCGGGTGACCCGTCTGGAGCGGACTGGGCAAGATCACCGTGCTGGCGGACCGGTACGAGGGCAAGCGGCTCAACAGCCCCAACGACCTGGTGTATCGCTCCGACGGCACGCTCTACTTCACCGATCCGCCCTTCGGGCTGCCCAAGGTCTTCGACGATCCGAGGAAGGAGCTGCCGTTCAGCGGCGTCTACATGGTGAAGGACGGCCAGGTGACGCTGCTGACCAGGGAGCTGAGCGGGCCCAACGGCATCGCCTTCTCGCCGGACGAGCGCTACCTGTACGTCGGCAACTGGGACCTCAAGCGCAAGGTGCTCATGCGCTATGAGGTGAGCACCGACGGGACGCTCGCCGACGGGCGAGGTGTTCCACGACTTCACCCGGACCCCGAGCCGGTGGCGCTCGACGGCATCAAGGTGGACGAGCAGGGCAACGTCTACGTCTCGGCGCCGGGTGGCGTTTGGATTCTGTCGCCGGAGGGCAAGCCGCTGGGCGGATCGTCCCGCCGGAGCACGACGCCAACTTCACTTTCGGGGACGCGGACGGCAAGATCGCTCTACTTGACGGCGAGCACCGGAGTGTATCGGCTGCGGGTCGATGTGCCGGGGATTCGGCCCGGGACCGTGCGGCAGGAGGTGGCGCGATGAGCACAAAGGGTGAGGTGCTGGTGCGAGTGCGGTCGGCATTTGCCGGGCTCTATCCGGAACTGGCCAGTGACGTGTGGCTATCGGCCCGTGAATTCGCCGAAGTGATCGTCGCGCGCGCGAGCCAGGCACGCCGGGAGAGCCTCCGTCGGCGAACGCTGAATCCGCGGCACTTCGAGTTTCGCGGCGCGCAGGACGCTCGGTGCCTGCGTGGCCCGATCTAGCGAACGCCGCCAACCCGACGCAATTTGTGGTCATCACAGCGGCAGCTCGGCACGGTTCCCAGCATGAGGAGATCGGCCCGCCCATGATCGTGATCCGGCACAAGGACACCGGCGAGGCGCTGCACGAGGTGCCTGGGGATACCCTCGCCGGCGCGGACTTGGAAGGCGCCATGCTCCTCTGCGCCGACCTGAAGGGCGCGGACCTGCGCGGCGCCCATCTCCGGGTGGTCGATCTCTGTCAGGCGGACCTGCGAGGCGCCACCCTGGACGGCGCCGACCTCAGGGATGCCGACGCGACGCTGGCCAATCTGGTCGGCGCCACGCTCCGGGGCGCCGACCTGACCGATGCTCGCTTTCAAGGCATCAACATGGGAACCGACGGCCCCGGCCTCACCGACTTCACCGGCGCCGAGCTGACCCGCACCTACCTCAACTTCTCCACGCTGAGGCGATGCGTCTTCGCCGACGCCACGCTGCAGGGGGCCGACCTGACGCGGTGCGACCTCTCCGACTCTGTGCTGCTGGGCGCGGACCTGAGCGGCGCGAACTGCAGCAACTCCAACCTGCGGGGGTGCAACCTGAGCTATGCCACGCTCGCGGGCGCGGTGCTCAACAGCGTGGATCTGCGAGGCGCCGACCTGCGCCATGCCGAGCTGGCGACGGCCACCTTCGGTGAGGTCCTCCTGGCGCAGGCCGCGCTGAGCAACGCCCATCTGTCCAGGACCGTGTTCGCGCGCTGTCATGACCTGCACGAGGCGCTGGGCCTGGACTCGCTGGAGCACCTGAGCCCGTCGTCCATCGATATGGAGTCGCTACGCGCGTGTCTCCCTGGTCTGACCGACGATTTCTTGGCGGCCGTCGGCCTCGAGTCCCGTGAGATCGAGGCGCTGCGGGGTATGCCGACGCCGGTGGCCTAGTGGCCGTGGCCTTCGTGACCGGGGAGTCGGGACAGGATCTTCGACAGCAGGTCAGGCGGCGTGTCGGCCTGACGCAGCTTTCGCTTGAGCCCATCCAGAACGCTCGCCTCGAAGTTGAACTCCCGGGCACACCAGGCGCACACCTCCAGATGCTCCTCGATGAGTCGCATCTCGTCCGGGCTCAGCCGGCAATCGAGGAAGTCGTTCAGCCGGCGGAACGCCTCTTCGCAGTTGCTGCGGTCCAGTTTGGTCATTGAGCCGCCTCGTGTGCGGGGCTTCGCACGATTCCAGCCGCCTCCGCGATCAACCAGAGCGACTTCTGCAGCATCTTCCGGCCGCGATGTAGCCGGGAGCGTACCGTGCCCACGGGACACTCGAGCACACTGGCGATCTCTTCATAACTTAAGTCCTCGACGAAGTAGAGGGTGGCGACCACCCGGTACTCCTCCGGCAGCCGGTTGATCGCCTCCACGATCCGTTCCGTACCCAGCTTGTCCAGCAAGGTTGCGGCGGGATCGGGCCCCTGCGTCGGGAATCCCGCCTGGCCTGAGCGAGCATACAGGTAGAGGTCCGGGGTGTCGTCGAGATCGGAGGTCACAGGCCGGCGCTTCTCCCGCCGGCGCTTCGAGAAGTAGCAGTTGGTGAGGATCTTGAGGAACCAGGCTCGAAAGTGGGTGCCGGCTTCGAAGGAATCGAATGCCCGGTGGGCGAGGAGCGCCGCTTCCTGCAGCAGGTCCTCGGCATCGGCCTGATTGCGGGTATACCGCACGGCCACGCCGAAGGCGCAGGTGGCGACGGACGCAAACAGCGTCTCGAAGTCCGCGTGGCGAGCGGTCTCGAGATGTGGTGGCGCGGGAGTGCTGGCGATTGCCTGCGTCCGCTCAGCCACGACGAGTCCGGAGTAGGGGTGGTGGTCGCGAGACGAATGCCTCTATGGTGCATGCATATCGGCGTGGGGGCAAGCGCCGCAGCGCGGAGGCCGCCGATGATGGCGAACGGACGGTGGAGCTGCTTCCCGGTGACACGCCCGTGGCGCCATATCACCTGTTGAGCGAACCGACTTGGCTGGGCGATGCGTACCTCCGCCCGACACGATCAATGACTCGCTGCTTCTCCGCGCGGACCGACCGACCAATCCTCCCTCGCCAGCCACGCGAAGTCCACGCGCTTGAACGCCAGGGGAGCCTTATGTACCGAGAGGTACATGTCATCGGGCTCCCGGGGCAGGTCCGCACCGAGATAGGAGCGCAGCACGTTGCCCAGCACGTTCACGATGGTCACGGTGTCTCCGAACGCCTCGCTCCCGTGGTCCGGCAGGTAGTAGGCGCCGAACGCCCCAAGCCGCTCTTTGGCACCGATGAGGCTGATCTGCTCCGGGGTCCGATCCCGGTACGGCAGCTGGGTCTTGGTGCCGTGATCACCCTGGAGGAGGATGACCGGAGGCACCTCCGAGGTCTTGAGGAGCGTGGTCACCAGGTCGAGCACCAGCCGGTTGACGCATTGGACCTGCTCCACGTACTCGCTCTTCTCGCGCTGCGCCTTGGTTCCAGCCGCCCCGTGGCGCGCCGGTTCAGCCTGGTGGCGCGCCGGTTCGCAGTGCCGGTCGAAGACGTACGGATCATGCGGACTCATGACGTGCGCGAAGGCGAAGACCGGCCCGGGCATCTTGGGGATCTCGGCGATGCCGTCCAAGGTCCGACTCACGTGATCGCGATTGCGCTGACTCGATCCAAAACTGATGAATTTGAGCAGCGAGGTCTTGACCAGGACCTGTCGGAGCGCCGTACGGGTCACCTGCCGCCCGGGCTGTGATCCGTGGTCCACGTGGAACTCCACGTCGGCCCGTGGGTCATGGAGGGTGGCCTCCCACGACTGCGGCGGGAACAGCACGTAGCGGTAACCCTGCGACTTGACGAAGGACACCGCTCGGCTGTGCCGGACCAGATGGTCCAGCAGGGTCCGATCGACCGACTGCCGGCCGAGCTCACCCGAGAGCCCGGCGACGTGCGCGCTATTCAACAGCGACGGCAACGACAGAAAGGTATGACAGTAGTTGCTGTGGACCGCCGGCACGACGAACCCGAGCTGTCGCAGGGAGTCCAGGAAGGCGTGGTTATCGAATCCGAAGAGCCGCCCCGTCACCTCGGCGTTGGCGTACTGATCCAGGACGATCAGGTAGATGTCCCGCTTCGGGCCGACCTGCGCGCCTGGTCGAACGCGGATCGGCTCCACGAGCCGCTGGACGACCGCGCTCTCCCGAAGCGCACGCGCGGTCCGGTACTGGGCAATCCCGATGGACACGAGGAACCACGCGACCAGCATGCCGCTGGTCAGCGTCAGGAACCTTTCCGCTCGATCGAGCAACGCGGGCCGGCGCGCTAGCCACCAGATGCTGCCCACCGTGGCCGCCACCCACAGCGGCAGGAGCACCGAGTCCGACAACCCGACCCTGCGCTCCGCCAGCGAGGCAACGCGCACGTACACCCAAAACGCGAGCACCACTCCGAGCAGCACCAGAGCCGGAAGCCGCCGGCCCCACCGGCGAGTCGCTAGCAGGACGAGGCCGTACACCACTCCACAGACGGCGAGCACCGCGAGCACGACGGCCGCGGCGTCCGATACATCCATCCACCCCGGGTTTTCCACGACAAGGCGCAGGACAGGGATGACGGCGAACAGGAAGGGGTACCCGTGGGTGATTCGCCAGGACATGGTGATAACTACCCCAACTACGAGACACGTGTGGACCGCGAAGCGCCCGCGGCCCCTTTGCAGTGTGCAGCAGGCCGGCCGCAGCGGCCCTCCACCTTGGCGTGCGGCATCCTCGGACCTGGATAATAGTCGACGACGTCCCCAGATCGGCGGATTCTCCACCGGACCCGACGGTGCAGAGCGCGGCCCTCCACCACCTCCCCAGCCCCTTCCCGCAGCGCCAACCCAGGGGTATCTCTCAAGAGTAGAATGCTTGTCGTTGTCTCCTTGCTACGGTTCGATTCATGGCTCAACTCTTTCATACCCCGCGCGGCCGAATCATCCTCGGCCTCTGCATCATCGCGTGGACATCGGTGCAGTTCGTGGTGGTGTCTCAGCAGGGCCTCCCACTCGCCAGCAGGATCGGCCTGGGTGTCCAGGTGGGTGTCGCTGCGGCGCTGATCTACTCCGGGACCCGGGCCCGGCACCACCGCTCCTGAGCGCGTCGGGTCTAGGTCCGGACGTAGTATGCGGAGTCGCTTACGGCGCCACGAACGCTGCTCTCTCCACCACTTACACTCCCCCATGCCAGGTATGCTTCGCACCTGCCTCATCGTCGTCGTAGCCGCCGCCGTGAGCGGATGCGCCGCCCAATCACCTGCCGCCGCGGCCGGGCCGGTGGCGGCCAAGGCGCCACCGGAAGCTCCGGTCGTCGCGCAGGATACGAAGGTCGGCCCACCACTCGTGATCGAGAATTTCGAGCTCGCCCCCCGCTCGAATGGGGATCTGCTTCGCACCCCAGTGCTGCACGTCGCGATGGCGGACCTGCGCCGCCTGCGGCTCGTCGCCGGGTTTCAGGAAATGCGGCTGGGGCTGCTGCGGGTCGCGGCCGGCGACGAGTTCGAGCGCGGCACCTCCGTCTCCTACAATTTCAGCCGGCTGCACTCGGCGTACGGCCGGTCGCTGGACTACGCCGGCGACGCCATCATCGAGGTCTGGAAGGACGGGCGAAAGATCGGAGAGTGCACGCGTGACGGGCTGCTGGTCGGCCCGGCGTACAGCCTGCCGAGGAAGTGAGGGCGCGATATGCTGGGACTTCTCCGGGCCGCCTTCGTCATCGCCGTCGTGGCATTCCTGGTCTACCTCTTCCAGGACGCCGGCCTGCAGGCCTACCTGCGCACGATGTTCAAGTAGGCGCCGAGCGTAGCTCAAATGGCCTCTGGCCGGCCGGGGACCCGCGCCGCACTATTGGGGGGTGGTTTCCCTGATCCACCGAGCCGCCACGAGACCCTCACCATGCGTGACCATCAGCGCTCCCTCACCTGGCGGGGCCAATCCTTTCAGTTTCATCGGCTGCCGTCCGCGCCTTCGTACAGCGACCTGCCCCTCTGGGCGGTCTACCGCCACGGCGAGTTCATTGGGAACATGCCCTGCTCGACCGAGGTGACCACCAAGGATTTCGATACCAGGGGTCTCCGATGGCTGGGTGAGCTGCTCGGCACCGGCCAGCAGAGCGTGTAGCGCCAGACCGTACGCCCCCCGCCGTCCGCCGGATCTCCAATCCAATCGCCGCTCCCCGCCGTAGCTCGGTCGTCCGTCAACTCACCCCAGCACCGGAGACCGAACATGCTGTCGAAGCAGACCGAGCGCCTGGCGCTCGCCCTCGCGCTCACGCTCGCCGCCGCATCCACCGCCGTCGCCCAGGAGACGGGCACCGCCAGGATGGGCATGGAGAAGGGCACCACCATGGTCGGCGGTCAGGCCATGTTCCGTACCAAGGACATCGTGGACAACGCCGTCAACTCGGCCGACCACACCACCCTCGTCGCGGCGGTCAAGGCGGCGGGCCTGGTCGAGACCCTGAAGGGCGCGGGGCCCTACACCGTCTTCGCCCCGACCAACGCCGCCTTCGGCCTGCTGCCGCAGGGCACGATTCCGACGCTGCTCGAGCCCGCCAACAAGGCCAGCTCACCAAGGTGCTGACCTATCACGTGGTGGCCGGCCGGTACGACGCCGCGGCGCTCACGAAGGCCATCAAGAGCGGCCACGGACGGCGATGCTCACGACCGTCCAGGGCGAGCCGCTCACGGTCATGCTGAACGGGGAGCGCAACATCGTGGTGCGCGACGCCAAGGGCGACGTGGCGGACATCTCGACGTACGACGTGTTGCAGTCGAACGGCGTGATCCACGTGGTCGACAAGGTGCTCCTGCCGAGCTGATCCAACACAGAGGCGAAAAAAACCGCGCGGCCGGCACCTCGCCGGCCGCGCGGTTTCGTACCACCGATCCGTCGGTCAGAACTTGACCTGCGCCTGGGTAATGAGCGCGCCGCGGCGCGTTCCTGGTGTCCCGACCTTCCTCGACACGTAGTCAGCCAGCAGGCGGACCTTCCCACGCCCGAACTCGAGGTTGACCCCGCCCGTCGTCGCGCGGTTGCGCACGTCGGCGATCGCGGACTGGCGGAAATCCTCCTGCTTCACCACGACCTGCACCCACGGCAGGACGCGGTAGCTGGCCTGAGCATACCAGCCCTTGTCATCGACCCCGCCACCGTCGCGGTGCTGTCCGATGTACTCCCCCTTGAGCGCGGCGCCCAGGTACTCGAGCGTGCCGTCGACACCGTAGCGGGTGCTGTCGGAGCCGTATTGCGCCACGTTGGCGCCGAGGGTCAGATACGCCACGGGACGGGCGGTGGCGCGACCGACCCAGAGCAGACTCGAATCCGCGTTGGCCGTGACGTTCTGCCCCTCCCCATTGAACACGCCGAGGAGGAGGGTCGCAGTGGCCCCGATGGCGTAGTCGGCCATGATCCCGATGTCGCGCTTCGGCGCGATCGAGTCGACGACCGTCGCCCGGTCGGCGGTCTCCACATCGGCGAGCGAGGCGATGAATTCTCGGGTGAACGGCGTCTTGAACTGGCCGGCCTGAATGCCGAACTGGCCCGCCTTGTACCGGATATAAGCATCCTGCAGCGACACGCTCGCCCTACCGGTGCCGACGGACCCGGTGCGAAATTCTCCCTGTACCCGCCAGGTGACATCGCTGGTCGCGTTGCCGAAGGCGGTCAAGCGGGCCCGGTTGATCGAGGCACTCAGCCCCAAGCCTTCACGATAGGTTTCGCGAGCCTGCGCGTAGCCGGTGAACCGGACGCTGGGGGCCGACGCGCCGGGTGGAGCTGCCGGACTCTGCGCCTGGAGCGGCCGCCAGGCGAGGAAGCCGAAGAGGCAAACGGCGGCGGGCAGCGTGGGGTGACGCACAGGGTCTCCACGAACCAATTGGAGGAAATCTGAGGGTCTTTAAGGGCACGAAGAGACGAATTTGGCTTGCGCATGGCGGCTTATCAAGTATGATAGGGTACCTATGGGACTTTTGAGCGCCGAACAGGCAGCCGAGCACCTCCATCTCAACGTGAAGCGCGTTCAGGCGCTGGCTCGCGCGGGGAAGCTCCCTGGCCGGCGCGTCGGGCGACGCTGGCTCTTCGACCAGCGCGACCTCGACGCGGCGCTCGGCCGGCCGACTCCCTCCGACATGAGCGGGCTCGATCTGAGCGCCAGGAATCAGCTCCGTGGCCGGATCGTGGCGCTCCACGCCGAGGGCCTCATGGCCGAGGTCCGGATCGCGATCGGGGACCAGGAGCTGGTGGCCGTGATCACGCGGAGCTCCGCCGAGCGACTCGGCCTCAAGGTCGGAGATATGGCCATCGCCGTCATCAAGTCCACCGAAGTCATGATCGGGAAAGGCGCCACCCACGCATGAACGCGCTCGTCCAGCTGGCGCTCGTGATCCTCGGCCTCGCGCCGGTCGCATACCGGCCAGGGGCGCCGCCCCCCGCGGCACCGGGCGCCGCTCCGTCGACGCTCACGATCTACGCCGCCGCCTCGCTCACCGAGGCCTTCCGCGAGCTTGGTCGCGTTCTCGAAGCGAGCCACCCGGGACTGACGGTGCAGTTCAACTTCGCCGGCTCGCAGCAGCTCGCCCTGCAGATCGAGCAGGGCGCTCCGGCCGACGTGTTCGCGTCGGCCGACCAGCGCTGGATGAGCCACGTCGCGGAGAAGGGGTTGATCGAGGGCGCGGGCCGAGATCTTCGCGCGGAACCGCCTGGTGGCGATCGTGCCGCGGACCAATCCCGCGCGTATCGCCGGCCTGCCGGACCTCGCGCGCCGAGGCGTCAAGCTCGTGGTCGCGGCGGAGGCGGTGCCGGCGGGCAAGTACAGCCGGGAAATGCTGGCGAAACTGGCCGGGGCGCCGGGTTTCCCGCCGGAATACGACCGCCGCGTGCTCGCGAACGTGGTGTCGCAGGAGGAGAACGTGAAGGCCGTCGTGGCCAAGGTGCAGCTCGGTGAGGCCGATGCCGGCATCGTCTACCGGTCCGACGTGACTCCGGCGGTGTCGCGCTACGTGCGGGTCTTCGAGATCGACGATCCCTACAACGTCATCGCGAGCTATCCCATCGCCGTGCTTACGGGCGGCGAAGAACGCCGAGGCGGCACGGTGGTTCATCGAACTGGTCTCGAGCCCGGTGGGGCAACAGGCCTTGGGGCGGCACGGGCTCCTGCCAGCCGCGGCGCCAGCTCCGGCCGCCGGGCAGCCCTGACCGGCACGCCGGCGGTCGCGCCGCGGCGCACGTCTCCCGGCGGAATCGCGCTTCGCCTCGCGGCGGCGGCGCTGGGCGGGACGCTGATCCTGCTGCTCGGCCTCCCGCTGCTGAGCCTCGTGCTTCGCATTCCCCCGGCCGACCTCGCTCGCCCGCCTGCGCGATCCCCTGATCCTGCAGGCACTCCGCCTGAGCCTGGTCACCAGCCTCGCCGCTACGGTGGCCGTGGCGGCGCTCGGCCTGCCGGTCGCCTATCTGCTCGCCACCGCGGAGTTCCGCGGCAAGCGGCTGCTGGAGGCGTTCATCGACCTGCCGATGGTGCTGCCGCCGACCGTGGCCGGTGTCGCCCTCCTCACCGCCTTCGGCCGGACCGGTCTGGCGGGCGAGGCGCTCGGGGTCGCGGGCATTACGCTCCCCTTCACGACGCTCGGCGTGGTCGTGGCGCAGGCGTTCGTCGCGGCCCCCTTCTTCGTCGGCGCCGCGCGTGCGGGCTTCGCCGAGGTCGACCCGAAGTACCTCGATGCCGCGGCGACGCTGCGGGCCGCGCCCGGTTACGCCTTCCTCCGCGTGCTGGTGCCGCTGGCGGCGCCGTCGCTCTTCGCGGGCGCCGCCATGAGCTGGGCGCGGGCACTCGGCGAGTTCGGCGCGACCATCACGTTCGCCGGCAATATGCCGGGTGTCACGCAGACGATGCCGCTGGCCGTGTACCTGGCGCTCCAGAGCGATCTTGACGCGGCGGTGGCGCTGTCGGTCCTGCTCCTGCTGGTCTCCCTGACGGTCCTGCTCTCGATCCGGCTCACTCCCTCGCGCCTTGCGGCGCTCGCCGCCCGTGCTCGACGCTCATCTCGCTAAGACGCGGGCCGGGTTCGCGCTGGACGTCGCCTTCCAGGCCGCGGCCGGCGCCACGACGGTCGTGGTCGGGGAAAGCGGCGCCGGCAAGACCTCGGTGCTGCGGCTGCTCGCCGGGCTCGACCGGCTGGATGGCGGCCACGTAGCGCTCGACGGCATCCGGTACGCCGACGCCGGCGGCGGGCTCCACGTGCCGGCGTGGCAGCGGAACGTCGGGTACGTCGCGCAGGACTACGCGCTGTTCCCCCACCTGACGGTGCTGGAGAACGTCGCGTTCGGCCTGCGCGCCGGCGGGGCCACGCCCAAGCGGATCCGGCCGGCCGCCGAAGGTGCGCTCGACCTGGTGGGGATTCCAGAGCTGGCCGGCCGGTTGCCCGGGCAGCTGTCGGGCGGGCAACAGCAGCGTGCGGCGCTCGCGCGGGCCCTGGTGCTCGAGCCGCGCCTGCTGCTGCTCGACGAGCCGCTGTCCTCGCTCGACATCCAGACGCGCCGAGCCGTGCGGGTCGAGCTCCGCGGCCTGCTGCAGCGGCTGCCGTGCGTCACGGTCTACGTCACCCACAGCCCGATCGAGGCGCTGGTGTTCGGCGAGCGGGTCGTGGTGCTCGATCGGGGTCGCGTCGCGCAGGCGGGCTCGCGGGAGGAGCTGCTGCGGCATCCCCGGTCGCCGTTCGTGGCCGAGCTGGTGGGCACCAATCTCTTCGTCGGCCGGGCGACCGAGCCGACGGCCGCGCCTGCCGCGTCCATCCGCACGCCGGAAGGGACCGTGGCCATCGAGGAGGTGAGGGGCGCGGATACGGTCTACCTGACCGTGAGCCCGCGCGAGATCATGCTTTCGCGAGCGTTTCCCGAGGGCAGTCCGCAGAACGTCTTCGCGGGTTCGATCGTGGAGCTGATTCCCGAGCCGCCGGGCGGCGAGAGGGTGCGGGTCGTGCTCGACACGCAGCCGGCGCTGGTCGCGGAAGTGACGCGCGAGGCCGTGGCCGCGCTCGAGCTCCGTGAGGGCGTCCGAGTCTACGCGGCATTCAAGGCTACCGGCATTCATCGCTATATCTGAGGCATGCCGCCCCAGGACCAGCCCCCGACCGACGCGCGCTGGCGGCTGGCTGGCGGACATCCCTCATCGCGGCCGATAGGTGGCGTGGAGAATCCCCTGGTAGCCAAGCGCGTCGGGGCCGATGCCGTGCGACCGGACCCTCTGGCCTGGCGATGCGTCAGTGGGAGGCGCGTTCGACCGCGGCCGAGTCGCGCCGCACCGCCGCGATCGTGCTTCTCAGCTGAGAATCTGCCGCCTGTCGCAGCGCCAGGTACCTGCCGAACGCCCGTCGGGCCTCGTCGTACCTTCCGGTCGCGGCCGCGTACCGCCCCTCGTCCGCCCATGCGGTGGCGAGGTACCTTGGCCACCCCACGATGGTCTCACGCCGGCGCACGGCATGCAAGGCTGCCTCCGGCCGCCCGATCCGCTCATGGAGTCGCGCGATCAGCAACGGCGCCCACGTGATGGCGTCTCCCGCCGATCCGACCGTAAACGCCAGGGAGTCGAGCCGGGCAACCCTCTCTGCGGCGCGGGCGTCGCCCCGCGCCACCGCCAGGGATGCTGACAGCAGCTCAGCGCACGCCCGAGGGCCGGCCGCCACCGGCGGCGCCTGCGACACCGTCGAGGAGGGCGCATCCCGCAACCGGCCGACGAGCCCGCGGACCGCAGTGGTGTCGCCGTGCGCAAGCCACCACTGGCCAAGGACGCATGCGTTGGCGATCTGAACCGCACGGGTCGCCGGATCCGCCACGTCAAGAAGGCCGACAGACCTCTGAAGGCCGACCGCGCCTTCGGCGGCGACACCGGAATCCCCATCTGCGTAGAGGGCTTCCAACACCTGGAGGCGGAGACGCGTCTGTGCCGCAGGACGAAGCTGGCCAAGCCGTTCAACGGCGGCAGCGGCTTCCCGACGCCATCCCTGATTCAGGGCCAGGGCGTACTGCCCCAGCGCGGCGTCGACCCGGTCCTCGGGCCGGACAGCGAGAGCGCGGAGCTGCTCCAGCGCAAGTTGCGCATCCCCGAGCGCCGATCCTCCGCGCTGAGCGACAGAGGCGATGGCGCGGAGGTTTCTCGGCCCGAGGTAGGGCAGCGTATCGCGCAGGCGCCGGAGGGCCCGAGCGTCATCCCGGTACAGGGCGGTCTGCCATTGGAGAAACGGTGCCAGCGGAAGCCGCGCACTCGTCTTCCCGTCCCCGACCGAGATCGTGGCCCGGCCGGAGCCGTCGGGCGCGGCGCGCGCCAGCAACTCGCGCGACGGCAGATGGGTGGAGTCGAGCTGGACGGCGCGTCGGAGCGCCCCGAGGCCGCGAGCATCCGCCTGCGATACCCCAACCACGGGGCCTTCCTCGAGCAGGCGTGCACCCAGCTCGTACCAGGCGTCGGCCCGCTCGGGCGTGAGGTCGACCAGACGTTCCCACGCGTCCGCCTGCTCCTCCGCCGAAGACGGCTCGGGGTAGGCGGGCCCCGTGTGGGCCACAAGCAAGGCCAAGGCGCGAGCGTCCAGCGCTTCCCGCTCCTGCCAGGCCAGCGCGAGCGCCCGGCCGCGCTGCTCGACCAGATGCAGCCGGTCCGCGCTTCGGGCGAGCTGCAGCGAGGCGAGGGCGAACGTGGAATCCAGCCGCACCGCGTCCCCATAGCGTCGGAGGGCGCGTGTATAGTTGCCGGTCCGAAATGCCGCCTGACCATCCAGAAACGCTCGCAGCGCGGGCAGCGACTCGCTGGTTCTGGTTGCCAGCGACGCCTCTTCGCCAGCATCGAGGACCAGCAGGCGGGCGGCGAGACGATCCACAAGGCTGGTGATGCTGTCGGCCACACCTTCGACGCTCGCTTGTCCCATGGGGCGGCCGGTGATCGCGTCTGTGACCGCAGCCGTCAGCACGATTCGACGCTGGGTGCCGACTACGCTGCCGGTGACCACCCGCTCGGCCCCCAGCCCGGCGGCGAGCTGAGCGATCGCGCTGCGCGGATCGTTGCTCGAAGCTCCCAATCCGGCGGCCCGCCACGCTGCCAGTACGGTCCCGGCGTCCACCGACCGATCGCTACTGTCGTCCGCGAGGCGGGTCGACAACAGCTCCACCATGCCTTCGCGGAGATACGCTAGGGATTCACTCGCGCCGGAGACGCGGAACGGCGCGACGACGATCTGCTGCTCGATCTTGGGCGTCGGCAGCGGAGGAGTGGCGGGTTCCCCGTTGCCGAACCGGATGAGCAAGGCAATCCCGGCTGCGAGGATGGCGGCCACCGCCAGGACGCCGCCTGCGATGCGCCAGCGGCGGGACGCCCCGGACCCTGGGAGCCGCTCGGACGGCGGTGCTACCGACGCTGCCGCCGCAGCTTCCCCAGCCGAGCCCGCAGGCTCGAGGGCAGATAGAGCATCCGCCCCAGCGGCGGCGATCTCCACGGCGGAGATCGCGGCGCCTTCCGCATCACCCTCCTCACGCGCGCCGGCCTGGGCGCCGACACTCCACGTCACTGGTTGCCGCAGCCGTGCGGCCAACGATGTCACGACCGGGTCCGGAGCGAGTCCCAACTGCTCGCGCAGCAGCGCCTGGTGCAACTGGGCGTGCCGTAGCGCACCGGCGCGGTCACCCGCCTCCGCCAGGCTTTGCATCAGGGCCACGGTCACCGACGCATCCAGCGGCCGGATTGCCGCCAGTTTCTTGCGCCAGGCGAGCGCGTCCCGTGGGCGTCCCTCGGCCTCGGCCATCACCGCCAGACGATCGAGCGCGTCGGCCATGCGATCTTCAAGGCGGGCGCGCTGGGCGGTGGTCCACTGCTCGAACTCTCCGGAACCCGTCAGGTAGAACCCGTCTGCGAAGGGACCGGCATAGAGGGCCACGGCCCGGTTGAAATCCTCCGCGTCCAGGGCCTCCTCCAGCTCCTGCAGATCACTCCCGCAGCGATCCCGCCTGAGCCGAACGTCCCCCCCACCTACAAACAGATCGTCCACGTTCAGCGCCCGCCGGGCGGCGTACAGCGCCTGCGTCAGCGAGTGACGGCCCCGCTCCTCATCGACCTCGGGCCAGAGAAGAGCCACGAGCTTGTCGCGGCTCAGCCCCCGGTCGCCCGCCACGGCCAGTGCGGCCAGCAAGGCGAGCGTCCGCCGGTGGGTGGCGGCGCCGCCTACCGGCTCGCCCCTCTCGTTGATGACATCCAGCCCTCCAAGTGTCCGCAACCTCACCACTTGGGCTCCCATTGAGTTCGGTTTGAGATCGGTCTGAGACCGGCGTGAGGGTCCGGGAGTACTATCGCCTCCAAGAAACACCCGGGGCCGGTGCCGGCGACAGCGTCCTCCGCGACGCCCTTCTTCATCGAAAGGTGCAAATGGCTGCCTCGCTCGAGTGGATTGGTACGGCCGGACCGCGGGTGCCGCACCCCCGTTCGCCTTCGCATCATGTGCTGGTGGTCTCCAACCGGCTGCCCGTGTCCGTGAGCGTCGGCGACGGAACCGTCCGCCTGGCGCCGAGCGTGGGCGGCGTGGCGACTGGGCTCGGGAGCATCCGCCCCCAGCGATGGGTCGGATGGGCCGGGATCTCCGACGACGTGCCCGCGCACGTACAGCGCGAGATCGATCGTCGCCTGAAAGAGATCGGAGTGCACGGCGTTGCGCTCGGCGAGGCGGAGGTCGCCGGCTACTACACCAACATGGCCAACGGCGTGCTTTGGCCGTTGCTACACGACCACCACCCGGAAACGCCCGCCACGAGCGCTGACTGGGAGGCATACTGCTCGGCCAACGCCCGGTTCGCCGAGGTGGTGCTCCGCGAATGGTCGCCGGGGGACCTCATCTGGGTCCACGATTTCCATCTCATGCTCCTGCCCCGGCTGCTCCGAGAGCGCCGGCCCGAGGCTCGGATCGCGTTCTTTCTACACTCCCCGTTCCCGAGGCTGGCCCACCTGAGCACGATGCCATGGTCGGCGGAACTGGTCCACGGCGTCCTCGGGGCCGACGCGATCGGATTTCAGACCCAGGACGACCTCAGGCGGTTCGCCACCGCGTCACGGGCGCTGGCCGGACGGAACTGCGAGCGGGCCGGCGGATCCGGATTCGTCGCCGAGCCCGACCGGTCGGTCCGTCTCCATGTCTCGCCCATGAGCGTGGACGTCTCCGCCTTCGCCGCCCAGGCAGGCGACCCCGAGATCTGCCGGGCGATCCAGTCGCTGCGTGCGGCCGGGAGGCCGCTCTTTGTGGGTATCGACCGGCTTGACCCCACCAAGGGCATTCCCCAGCGCCTCGAGGCCTTTGGCCGGCTACTGGAATGCTACCCGGAGCTTCGGGGGCGGGCCAGGCTGCTTCAGCTCGCGGTGCCGTCGCGGGAGGCGGTCCCCGCCTATCGGACCCTGCGACTCCACGTCGAGACGATGGTCGCTGGGATCAATGGACGGTTCGGCACTCCGACATGGAAACCGATTGAGTATACCTACGGCACCGTGGACGAAGGCGGACTGTCGGCGCTGTATCGCGCCGCCGACGTCATGCTGGTGACGCCGCTGCGCGACGGCATGAACCTCGTAGCCAAGGAGTTCGTGGCCAGCCGAGAGGATGAGTCGGGCGTTCTGATCCTGAGCCGCCACGCGGGGGCGGCGAAGGAACTCAACGACGCGGTCCTGGTGGATCCGGAGGACCCGGAAGGCCTGATGCGCGGATACGTCACGGCCATCACGATGAAAGTCGCCGAGCGTCGCGTGCGCATGCGGCGGCTGCGCGCCCACGTCGCGGTGCACGACGTCCATCGCTGGGCGGGACAGTGCCTGCATGCCGTCGGCACCGCCGGTCGTCCCGGCCCCCGGATCCACTCATGACCTTCTCACCGTGCCTCACCCATGCTGCACCACGCATGATTCCATGAATCTCGCCTCGTTCCTGCAGGATTGCATTGAGCCCCTGTCGCAGGACGATGGGACACTCGGTCCGCTTCTGGACCGCCTCTCCCAGGCGCGCGTCGTTCTCTTAGGAGGCTCGACCCAGGGAACCGCCGAATGCTTTCAAGTGCGCGCCCGTATCACCCGGGCCTTGATCGAGGACGCCGGGTTCACCGCCGTGGCCTTGGCCACCGGAGCGACCGAGGCCGAGTGGCTGGACCGGTACGTCCAGGGGGAGGAAGACACGCGGGCCTGGCCGCCGCCATCGACCAGCTTCCCTGATTGGGTCTGGCGCAATCGGGAGATGTTCGAGTTCGTTCGCTGGTTGCGCGACCGCAACCGACACGCCGGTGCGATGGCTTCGGTGCAGATGCGTGGCCTGGACGCGTTCGACATCCATGACGCCATCGCCTCGGTGCTCGAGCGGTTCGACCGAGGCGCGCCGGCGGCCGCCCGGCAGGCCAGGGCTCGCTATGCCAGGATTACCCCCTGGGTCGGCGATCCGTCGGCCTTTGTCAAGGTCGACATGAGCGACGAGTGGCGACAGCATGAGCCCGAGGTCCTCGCCGAGCTGCGAGCGCGGCTCGAACAGCGGCGGAGCTGGCCGACGCAGGCGCCGATCGCGAGCGACTGCGGGGACGCGGACGGATTCCTCCGGTTGGTCTACCGCGGGTCGACCGAAGCCTGGTGCGCGCGGGAACGGACGATGTTCGAGTCGCTCGACGCCCTCACGGGGTGCGCCGACGCCCGGGTGGTCGTCTGGGCGCACAACGCCGACATCGGCGACGCGTCGGCAACCGGCCTCGGCCTGCGCGGCGAGCCCAGCCTGGGCCAACTATGCCGTCGCCGGTTCGGCGAGGCGGCCCACCTGGTGGGGTTCGGGGTCGCTTCCGGAACCCTGACGGCAGCGCGCGAGTGGGGCGGCCCTCCCGAGACCGCCACGCTGAGCCCCGCTCATCCCGAGAGCTGGGAGCACCTGTGTCGGACAACCCGGCTGTCGGCGCTGGTGCTGCCGCTTCGCGACCCCGCCCACCCCGACGCGCGTGAGGAGCTCCGCACGCCCCGCCTCCAGCGGGCCATCGGCGCCGTCTACTGGCCCCAGGCCGAGTTGGCCAGCCATTACTTCCAGTGCTCCCTCGCCGATCAGTTCGACGAATACGTATGGTTCGAGCAGGGCACGGCGCTCCTACCGGTGACCTAGCGGTTCGACCCGGGGATTGCGCGGGCGTCGGTCGAGGCTCAGATTTCGCCCGTCTCCAGCCCGGGCCGTCATGGTCAGACCGTTGGTCCGCTCGCTCGTCTCCGCCGTCGTCGCCGTGGGCTTCGCGTTCATCGCGAGCACCGGCGGCGGCGTCATGCCCGCGTGTTCCGCGCCGGGCAGCGACGCGGGCCACGCCGAGCACAGGGCTCCCGGGCATCCGGCCGGGCACCATGACACGCCCGCCGGCAGCCAGGGCTGCGTCGTCCACCTCTGCTGCGCTCATCTCCACGTCCTGTCGCCGGCCAGCCTCGGCAGCGAGCGCCTGATCGCGCTCACCGCCGCGGCCGGCTTCATGCCGACCGCCGTGCGCCCGACCATTCGGACTCCGCACGCGCTTCCGTTCGCCCAAGGCCCCCCCGCTCCTCTCGTCTGACCTCCCGCCGCCGGACACCCCGTCCGCGCGGCGATCCATCTCAGCACGACCAGCCGGCGATGTTTCCGCTTCCGCGGACGCGCCGGGGAGTTCACGACGATGCGCGCACAGAGCGCCCTCGCCGCCCTCGCCCTCGTGGCGGGCACCGCCGAGGCGCAGTCGGTCGATACCACCGCCGCCCGCACGGACAGTGCGCGGGTGACCCAGCTCGAGACCATCAACGTGACCGCCGAGCGCCCGCGCGCCGCGGCGCCGCCGGTCACGACCATCGAGGTCGCGCCCGCGGAGCTCCGCCGGACCTTCGCGGCCGACGCCTACGATCTTCTCCGCCGCACCACCGGGATCGAAGTGCACGAGCAGGGCCAGGGGCCGGGCTTTGCGTCCGACGCCGTCATCCGCGGATTCTCGTCCGACCACTCCTCCGACGTGCTCCTCACCATCGACGGCGTGCCGATCAACCTCCCCGTGCATGGGCACGTCGAGGGGTACTCCGACTGGAGCATCCTCTCGCCTGCGTCGATCGGCTCGCTCCGGGTCATCACGGGGCCGGCGAGCCCGCTCTACGGTGACTTCTCGCTTGCCGGCGTGGTCGAGGTCTTCACCGCCGCCGATGCGGCGGGCACGTCCGGCAGCGTCTCGGGCTCGAGCTACGGCGACGCCGGCGGGTGGGTCCGGAGCGGCGGGCGCGGCGCCGACGGCGGCTTCCTCGTGGCGGGCGAGGGCCGGCGCCAGCAGGGCTGGCGCGACAACTCGGCGTACTGGCTGGGGAACGGCACCGTCCGCGGCTGGCGCCGGGCGGGGACCGGCCGGCTGGAAGGCGGGGTGTCGTTCTACGGCTCGAGCTGGGACTCGCCGGGCTTCGTCTCGGTGGCCGACTACAACGCGGACCGGCTCGAGCGCGCCATGGACCCCACCGACGGCGGCTCGGCCTACCGCGGCATCGCGCACGGGCGGTTCACCACCGTGGCCGGCGAAACCGGCATCGAGGCGACGGCGTGGCTCCAGCGGGTGCACAGCGGCGTCTTCCTCACGATCCCCGAGGACGGCGCGCTCGACCAGAGCGACGAGGAGGACCGCCGCACCGCGGTCGGCGGCCGCTTCCAGGTGAGCCGGCCGATCGGCGCAGGCGACCTGAGCGCCGGCGTCGACGGCCGGGCCGACTTCGCGGCCTACGACCTGTTCGCCACCGAGGACCGCAACCGGATCGATCCCAGCAAGGACTTCGACGCGCGCTATTTCGGCGGCGGCGCCTTCGTGCGCTGGCGCACGCTCGTGGGCACGCGCGTCGCGCTCGACCTCGGCGCCCGCGCCGACGGCATCCACTATCGCACGCTCGACCGCCTGGCCGGCACCGGCTGGCGGAGCGCGAGCGACCTGATCGTGAGCCCCAAGCTCGGCGCGCGCTACCTGGCGGGCGGCGGCTGGTCGGTCCTGGCGTCGTTCAGCCAGGGGTTCCGGGGCGCGCCCGGGGTCATCGCCGATCCGACGCTCGATCCCATCCGGGGCTGGAGCAAAGAGGTCGGCGCGCGCTACGACGGCACCGGGATCACGGCGCAACTGGCCCTGTTCCGGCTCGACGTCTCCCACGAGCGCATCCAGGACCCGATCACACGCGACGTGCTGGCCACCGGCCGGACCAAGCGGCAGGGCATCAGCGCGGACGTGGAGGCGCGCGTCACCCGCACCGTCACCTTGTTCGTGGACGGCACGGTGAACGACGCGACGGTGAAGGGCGGCGGAGATGTCGCGGAATCACCGGTCGTCGTGCTGCCGGAGCAGCTTGTGGCCGGCGGGTCGACCGGCCGCCCTGATATCCGTCCGAGCTTCCACATCGAGCCGCTCGAGCCGGGCGACCACGTGCCGAACGTGGCCCGCTGGCTGGGGCGCGTCGGCATCGAGACGGCACTCACGCCGCGGCTCGCGACCCGGGCCATGCTCCGCTTCTCCGGCCCCTTCACCCCGATCGGCGAGCCCGACACCGAGACCCAGTCGTACGCGGTGGTCGATCTCGGCACGTCGATCCAGGTGAGCCCGCTCCGGGCGGTGCTCGATCTCGAGCTCCAGAACGTGCTCGACGCCAAGTACCCCGAGATCCGGGCGTCGGGCTTCCTCAACCCCGGCGCGCCGCGCACCCTCCGCGCGGCGCTCCGGTTCGCCGAGCGCCCGTGAGCCGGGCGCCCGCTTCCCTTCATCCTCCGAGGACCACGTGACGACCGCTCGATCCATGCTGATCCGCCTCGCCGCCTGCGCGGCTCTTCCCCTCGCCGCTGCGTGCGGCAGCGACGAGACCCAGGGCCCCGAAGACCACACCCCCGTGGCCTACACCGTGTTCGTGGACGGCGTTCAAGCCTCGACGGACCCGCTCATCCTGACCGAGGGCGAGACGGTCCGGGTGCGGTTCCGCTTCACCAACGCCGGCGGCGACGACCTGGATGACGTCGAGGACGGGCACTTCGGCGGCCTGGCGTTCGAGCCGACCTCGCTCGGGACCATCACCCGGGTGGCCGACCACAACTACCAGTTCGACGTCACCGGCGGGACCCCGGGCACCGGCGATGCGCTGGTCAGCTACGGCCATGACGCGGACGCCGACGGCACCACGCTGGAGTCGTTCGACGTGACGGTGCAGGCAGCACCCTGATCCCGTGCTTGCGAGGTGTCGGCCGGGGGGTAGCTTCTCCCCGGCCAACCTCTGCCTGGAGTGCCCGTGCCCGATCGAGCCCCAGTCGGCATCATTCTCGTCGTCGACGACCAGGAAGGCGTCCGCGCCCTCCTCCGGCGCCAGCTCTCCAACTGCGGGCACACCGTGATCGAGGCCGGCGACGGCGCGGAGGCGCTCCACCTGGTCCGCCGCCGGAATGGCGCCGTGGACCTGATCCTCTCCGACGTGGTGATGCCGCAGATGAACGGCACCGAGCTCGCCACCCGCATCGGGGTCGAGTTTCCGGATATTCCCGTCATGCTCATGTCCGCCTTCGCGCCTGGCGGCGTGGCCCGCCTGGGCCATGGGGACACGGTGGTTCCCGTGCTGCAGAAGCCCTTCGACGCCACGCAGCTCTCCGAGCTGGTCGACCTCGCCCTCCGACACCCCCTGCCGCCGCCCGCCGGCGCGCGGACGCCCGCCCGCTGAACCACCGCGCCACACGTTGCGGCGCCAGCAGGCCCGGTATATCTCTCCGGCAACCCCCGCGCGGAGGAGCCGGTGAGTGATGCCCGAGGCCGTGAAGCCAGGCTGCGTCCGGAGTTCGACTACCTGTACCCGGAAATCGAGCCGGGCACATGGCAGCCGGTCGAGGCGCTCATCAACCGGGTGGTCACCATGCTCTACGGCGACCGCTCGCAGTCCGGCGTGATCACCGGCGACCGCCTGCTGCGGGACGACCACTTCGAGTTCCGCGGGGCCTCCCCCCGCCCGGCCGGCCTGCCGCCCGATCTCAGCCGGATGAGCGACGCCGGTCTCGAGCCGGGACGCGCGAAGAAGGACGTCGAGAGCCGCCGGAAGCCCAAACAGTCGTGAGCGCCGTCTCGTGCTTCGCCCCTCCCTGCTTCTGCTCCTCGCACTCGCGGGGCTGCCCGTCCCGGCGTCGGCCCAGCTCGAGCTCCAGGGCTTCCTCGGCTCCTCGCTCAGCGCGCCGACCCCGCTGTCGATCACGCAGCGGGGCCAGCCCGACCTCGACTTCACGGCCCACTGGGCGACCCGCCCCTTCCTCGACACCTGGTACTACGCCGGGCGGATCGGCCTGTGGTCAGGAGATCGCGGCTGGCTCTTCGATTTCACACACCACAAGATCTACCTGAGCAACCCCCCGGCGGAGATCCAGAAATTCCGGATCACCAACGGGATGAACATGTTCACGCTGAGCCGGGGGTTCCGGCGGGGGCGGTTCTCGTATGCGCTCGGGGCGGGGCCGGTGGTCACCTTCCCCATCAACCGCGTGCGCGAGCAGAAGCTCCAGAGCGGTCGGGGCTTCCTCGGCGGCTATTTTCTGTCGGGAGGCACCCTGATGGCGAGCGCGACACGGCGGTTTCCGCTCGCGGCCGGCATCTTCCTGAGTCTCGATGGCCGGGTGTCGGCCACGTATGTGCGGGTGCCGGTGGCAAACGGTCACGCGTCGGTGCCCAACGTCGCCCTGCACCTGCACGCCGGCCTGGGCTACCAGCACCAACGCGCCGACGCGCCCACCGAGGACCCCGCGCCATAGCGCGGCCGGCCTAGCCCGGCGGCGGCCCGGCCCGACCGGCGGACGACCGGTTCTTGTCCACGATGGCGCCGAGGATGAGCAGGAACGCGAACAGCCGCACCAGGTAGAGCCCGGTGCGGGTCTCCTCGACCGGACTCAGCAGCACCAGGGCCAGGCGCTGCACGCCGAGCAGCCAGAAGGCGAAGGCGAAGACCAGGAACAGCCGGTCCTGCGTGCGC
Source organism: uncultured Gemmatimonadales bacterium (assembly GCA_963840215.1). Taxonomy (GTDB): domain Bacteria; phylum Gemmatimonadota; class Gemmatimonadetes; order Gemmatimonadales; family GWC2-71-9; genus CAVVWJ01. The sequence goes on from CAWIYG010000001.1 coordinate 739,761, forward strand.
CGCCAGAAGCGGAGGAAGAACAGCCCGCACACGGCGTAGCCCATCACGATGGCTCCCGCCACCACGTTGGCAAGCGTGTCGGTCGGGGTCATTGGGTGTCCCAGACGAGCCCGTAGGTCAGCACGGCAAGCCCGGCCAGTACGGGCAAGCTCCGCATGAGGGCGAAGTCGCGCTCGGGCAGGACCACGAGGTCCACCGTCAGCATGAGATTCCCGACCGCGAACCCCACGAAGCCCAGTCCGCTCCAGAGCAGCAGCCGGGCCCCGCGCTGGCGATAGGCGCGGAGCAGCAGCAGCGCGCAGGCGACGCTGGTGAGGCCGCACAGCACGTAGACGGCGGTGGCCATCACTCGTCCTCCTTTCGCTTGCGAATGCGGAAGGCATCGGAGAACGCCTTGACGTTCTCCAGGGGCTTCGTGGCAATGAGGGAGATGACCGCGACCCGGCGCTCCCGGTAGGTATCGGCCAGGCGGGCGAGAACCAGCTCGAGGTCGGCCGCACGGGGGGCGTACTGCACGAGCCCGGGGCTGGTCTCCCGGAGCAGTCCCCCGCCCAGCAGGCGCTCGAAGCGCTGGGCGATCGAGGTCGGATGACTGTACAGCTCGCGCGCCATGTCGGTGGCCGACCAGCTCCGCCCCGGCGACGCCCGCGCGAGCAGCAGGACCTCGAGCTGCTCGACCGAGTCGATGTACTGGTGCAGGAAGCGGCTCACGTCGTCGGGAAGGCCGGTCACCGGTCTTCCCCGCTCACGCGCGACCGCGTCCGATCGTGAAGTGGAAGGTGGCGCCCTGGCCGACCATGCCCTCGGCCCAGACCCGGCCGCCGTGCCGGTGGATGATGCGCTGCGACGGTGGCCAGGCCGATGCCCGTGCCCGGGAACTCCGACGCCAGGTGCAGCCGCTGGAACGGGCCGAACAGGCGGTCGGCGTAGGCCATGTCGAACCCGGCGCCGTTGTCGCGGACGAAGTAGGCGGTCTCGCCGGCGATGGTGGTCATGCCGAACTCGATCCGAGGCGCGGCCTCGCGGGCGGTGAACTTCCAGGCGTTCCCGAGCAGGTTCTCCACCGCGATGCGGAGCAGCTGGCCATCGCCGGTCACGCTGATGCCCGGGTCGGATCTTGACCTCGACCTGCCGGGCCGGCTCGACCTCCCGCATCCGCTCGAGCAGCAGCGCCACCAGCCCGCTCAGGTCGACGTCCTGCTCCCGCATCTCCGCGCGGGTGACCCGGGCCAGATAGAGCACGTCGTCGATCAGCTGCGACATCTCCTGGCTCGCCTCGCGCACGCGGTCGAGGTACCGGCGGCCGTCGGCGTCGAGCCGATCGCCCTGGCTCTCCTGCACCGCCCGGCTGAAGCTCTCGATGCGCCGGAGCGGCGCCCGGAGGTCGTGCGACACCGCATAGCTGAAGCTCTCGAGCTCCCGATTCTTATGCTCGAGGTCGCGCACCAGCTCGGCGCGCGTCTCGGCGAGCTCGCGCGCCTCGTGCTCGCTCGCCTGGAGCTGCTCCGCCTGACGGCGGAGCAGCGCGGACTTCTTGGCGAGCTCCACGAAGACCGCCACCTTGGAGCGCGACGAACTCCGGCACCACCGGCTTGACGAGGTAGTCGGCCGCGCCCACGGCATAGCCCCGAACCGCCTGCTCCTGAGTCTTGTCCGCGGCGGTCAGGAAGATGATCGGCGTGTGGCGGGACTTGTCCCGCTGCCGGATGAGGGTGGCCGTCTCGAACCCGTCCATCTCCGGCATCTTCACGTCCAGCAGGATGACGGCGAATTCGTGGGTGAGGAGCCACTTGAGCGCTTCCCGGCCCGAGCCCGCCGTGATGAGGTTCTGCCCCAGTCCCTGGAGCATCGCCTCGAGGGCGACCAGGTTGGCGGGCTGGTCGTCGACCAGGAGGATGTTGACCTGGTCGGGCGGTCGGGCGGTCAGCCGGTCAGGCGGTCGGGCGGTCAGGGGGTCGGAGGCGAGCGGCTCCGTCTCGTCCGACCGTCCGACCGCCTGACCGCCTGACCGCCCGTCCCCCGCCCGCCCGTCACCGGTACAGCCATACACGCAACAGCGACAGCAGTTGATCCATGTCCACGGGCTTGGCGATGTAGTCCGACGCCCCGGCCTCGATGCACTTCTCGCGGTCGCCCTTCATCGCCTTGGCCGTCACCGCGATGATCGGCAGGTGGCGGAAGCGGGGCATCTGCCGGATCTCCCGCATCGTCTCGTAGCCGTCCATCTCCGGCATCATGATGTCCATCAGTACGGCCTCGATGTCGGGCGTCTCCTGCAGCAGGGCGATGCCGTCCCGCCCGCTCTCGGCGTACACCACCTTCATCTCGCTCCGCTCCAGGAACGTCGTCAGGGCGAAGATGTTGCGGACGTCGTCGTCCACGATCAGCACGGTCCGTCCGGCGAGCGTCGGATCGGTCCGGTGGAGGTTCTCGAGCATCCGGCGCTTGCCCTCGGGCAGATTGGCCTTGATCCGGTGCAGGAACAGCGCCGTCTCGTCGAGCAGCCGTTCGGGCGATCGCGCGTCCTTGATGATCATCGACTCGGCCAGCCGGCCGAGCTCCGCTTCCTCGCGCTTGGTGAGCTGCTTGCCGGTGTAGACGATGGTCGGAAGCTTCCGGAGCCCGATCTCGCTCTTCACCCGGTGATGAGCTGGAAGCCGGTCATGTCGGGCAGGCCGAGGTCGAGCACCATGCAGTCGAACGGGCCGGACTGGAGCGCCTCGAGCGCCGCCTCACCGGTGCCCACGGTCGTGGTCTGCACGTCGCCGCCGCCGATCAGCTCGGCGATGCTCCGCTGAGCGGTCTCGTCGTCCTCGACCACCAGCAGGCGCTTCACCGGCCGGTCGATGAACTCGTGCAGGGCCGTGAAGGCCTCGCTCAGCGACTCTTTGGTCGCGGGCTTGGTGAGGAAGTCGATGGCGCCGAGCCGGAGTCCGCGCTGCCAGTTCTCGTCCACCGAAATGATGTGGACGGGAATGTGGCGGGTGGCCGGGTCATGCTTGAGGCGGTCGAGGATGGTCCAGCCGTCCGCATCGGGCAGCCGGAGATCGAGCGTGATCGCCGTCGGCTGGTATTCCCGCGCCAGCGCGAGCGCCCGGTCGCCGCGCTGGGCCACGATGCCCTTGAAGCCCCGGTCCCGCGCGAGGTCGAGCAGAATCTGCGCGAAGGCCGGGTCGTCCTCGACGATGAGGAGGATCCGGTCGCCCTCCTCGATCGTGCTCCGGTCGTCGCCGATGGCGCGCTCGACCACCGGCGCCAGCATCACGCGCGAGCTGGCCGTGGTCGCCGGCTTGGCGGTCTCGGTGGCGGCGTCGGACGAGCCGTCGGGCTCGGCGACGGCCGGCGACGCCGCGGGTTGCATCGGATAGATCAGCGGCAGGTAGAGGGTGAAGGTGCTGCCCTCGCCCGGCACGCTCTCGATCCGGATCTCGCCGCCCAGGAGCCGCGCGATCTCGCGGCTGATCGAGAGGCCCAGGCCGGTGCCGCCGTACTTCCGGCTGGTGCCGGTGTCGCGCCTGCTGGAACGCCTCGAAGATGATCCGCTGCTTGTCCGGCGGGATGCCGATGCCGGTATCCGTGACCGGGAAGGCGACCACCGCATTGGCGGCGTTCAGCAGCTCCTGCTCCGGGTTCCAGCCGTCCGTGGCGAGCTCGGCCTTGAGCGCAACGCTGCCCCGCTCGGTGAACTTGAACGCGTTGGAGAGCAGGTTCTTCAGCACCTGCTGGAGCCGCTTGGTGTCGGTCTGCAGCGCGGGCGGCAGGATCGGTCCACCTCGACGTCGAAGTCGAGGCCCTTGAGGTCGGCCACCTGACGGAAGGTGCGCTCGACGAATTCCCGCAGCTCGCCGAAGCCGACCGCCGTCGATGTCCACCGCCATCGTGCCGGACTCGATCTTCGACAGATCGAGAATGTCGTTGATCAGGGCGAGCAGGTCGGAGCCGGAGGGTGGATCGTCTGGGCGAAGTCGACCTGCTTGGTGGTCAGGTTGCCGTCGGCGTTCTCGCTCAGAGCATCTGCGACAGGATCAGCAGGCTGTTGAGCGGCGTGCGGAGCTCGTGCGACATGTTGGCGAGGAACTCCGACTTGTACTTGGAGATCAGGGCCAGCTGCTCGGCCTTCTCTTCCAGCGCCACGCTTGGCCTGCTCGACCTCGCTGGTTCTTGCTGCTCCACTTCCGCCTTCTGCTCGGCGAGCAGCTGCGCTTTGTCCTCGAGCTCGGCGTTGGTCTGCTGCAGCTCTCCTGCTGCTTCTTGAGCAGCTCCTCGGACTCCTGGAGCGAGCGCGGCCTGCTGCTCGAGCCGCTTGTTGGTCTCGGTCAGCTCCTCCTGCTGCGACTGCAACTCTTCGGCGAGCGCCTGCGACTGCTTGAGCAGCTCTTCGGTCCGCATGTTGGCCGCGATCGTGTTGAGCACGATGCCGATGCTCTCGGTGAGCTGGTCGAGGAAGGTGAGGTGGATCTCGTTGAACTCGTCGAACGACGCCAGCTCGATGACCGCCTTGACCTCGCCCTCGAACAGCACCGGCAGCACCACGATGTTCAGCGGCGGCGCCTCGCCCAGCCCGGAGCTCGATCTGGATGTAGTCGTTCGGGCACGTCGGCCCACGTGAGCATCCGCTCCTTCTCGAGCGCGCACTGGCCGACCAGCCCCTCGCCGATCTGGAACTCGTCGGCCACGCTTCTTGCGCTCCTTGTAGGCGTAGCTCGCGAGCAGCTTGAGGATCGGCGTCTCGCCGGCGCTGTCCATCATGTAGAAGACGCCGTGCTGCGCGGTGACCAGCGGCGCCAGCTCGGAGAGGATCAGCTGCGACACCGCGAGCAGGTCGCGCTGGCCCTGCAGCATCCGGGTGAACTTGGCCAGGTTGGTCTTCAGCCAGTCCTGCTCGGTGTTCTTGCGGGTGGTGTCCTTGAGGTTGCGGATCATCTCGTTGATGTTGTCCTTGAGCGCCGCCACTTCGCCCTGCGCCTCGACCGCGATCGACCGCGTCAGGTCGCCCTTGGTCACGGCCGTGGCCACCTCGGCGATGGCGCGCACCTGGGTGGTCAGGTTGGCGGCGAGCTGGTTGACGTTGTTCGTCAGGTCGCGCCACATGCCGGCGGCGCCCGGCACGTTGGCCTGGCCGCCGAGCTTCCCTTCGACGCCCACCTCGCGGGCCACGGTGGTCACCTGGTCGGCGAACGTCGCCAGCGTGTCGGTCATCTCGTTGATCGTGTCGGCCAGCGTCGGCGATCTCGCCCTTGGCCTCGACGGCAGCTTCTGCTTCAGGTCGCCGTTGGCGACCGCCGTCACGACCTTGGCGATGCCGCGCACCTGGCTCGTCAGGTTCTCGGCCATCGAGTTCACGTTGTCGGTCAGGTCCTTCCAGACGCCGGCCACGCCGCGCACCTGCGCCTGGCCGCCGAGCTTGCCCTCGGTGCCGACTTCGCGCGCCACGCGCGTCACCTCCGAGGCGAACGAGTTGAGCTGGTCCACCATCGTGTTGATCGTGTTCTTCAGCTCGAGGATCTCGCCCTTGACGTCGACGGTGATCTTCTTCGAGAGGTCGCCGTTGCGCGACGGCGGTGGTGACGTCGGCGATGTTGCGCACCTGGTTCGTCAGGTTGCCGGCCATCGAGTTCACGTTGTCGGTCAGGTCCTTCCAGGTGCCGGCCACGCCGTGGACGTCGGCCTGGCCGCCGAGCTTGCCTTCGGTGCCGACCTCGCGCGCCACGCGCGTCACTTCCGACGCGAACGAGTTCAGCTGGTCCACCATCGTGTTGATCGTGTCTTCAGCTCCAGGATCTCGCCCCGGACGTCGACCGTGATCTTCTTCGACAGGTCGCCGTTGGCCACGGCGGTCGTCACCTCGGCGATGTTGCGGACCTGGGCCGTCAGGTTGCCGGCCATCGAGTTCACGTTGTCGGTCAGGTCCTTCCAGATGCCGGCGACGCCGTTCACCTGCGCCTGACCGCCCAGCTTGCCTTCGGTGCCGACCTCGCGGGCGACGCGCGTCACCTCCGACGCGAAGCAGTTGAGCTGGTCGACCATCGTGTTGATCGTGTTCTTCAGCTCCAGGATCTCGCCCTTCACGTCGACCGTGATCTTCTTGTGAGGTCGCCGTTGGCGACGGCGGTCGTGACCTCGGCGATGTTCCGGACCTGGTGCGTCAGGTTGCCGGCCATCGAGTTCACGTTGTCCGTCAGGTCCTTCCAGGTCCCGCGCCACGCCGCGCACCTGCGCCTGGCCGCCGAGCTTGCCTTCGGTGCCGACCTCGCGCGCCACGCGCGTCACCTCCGACGCGAACGAGTTGAGCTGGTCCACCATCGTGTTGATCGTGTTCTTGAGCTCCAGGATCTCGCCCTTCACGTCGACCGTGATCTTCTTCGACAGGTCGCCGTTGGCGACGGCCGTCGTCACCTCGGCGATGTTGCGCACCTGGCCGGTCAGGTTGCCGGCCATCGAGTTCACGTTGTCGGTCAGGTCCTTCCAGGTGCCGCCGACGCCCTCACCTGCGCCTGACCGCCGAGCTTGCCTTCGGTGCCGACCTCGCGGGCCACGCGGGTCACCTCGGACGCGAACGAGTTGAGCTGGTCGACCATCGTGTTGATGGTGTTCTTGAGCTCCAGGATCTCGCCTTGCACGTCGACCGTGATCTTCTTCGACAGGTCGCCGTTGGCGACGGCCGTGGTCACCTCGGCGATGTTGCGGACCTGGCCGGTCAGGTTGCCGGCCATCGAGTTCACGTTGTCGGTCAGGTCCTTCCACGTGCCGGCCACGCCCCGCCACCTGCGCCTGACCGCCGAGCTTGCCTTCGGTGCCGACCTCGCGGGCCACGCGCGTCACTTCCGAGGCGAACGAGTTGAGCTGGTCCACCATCGTGTTGATCGTGTTCTTCAGCTCCAGGATCTCGCCCTTGACGTCGACCGTGATCTTCTTCGACAGGTCGCCGTTGGCGACGGCCGTGGTCACCTCGGCGATGTTGCGCACCTGGGCGGTCAGGTTGCCGGCCATCGAGTTCACGTTGTCCGTCAGGTCCTTCCAGGTGCCGCGCGACGCCCTTCACCCGCGCCTGGCCGCCGAGCTTGCCTTCGGTGCCGACCTCGCGCGCGACGCGCGTCACTTCCGAGGCGAACGAGCTGAGCTGGTCGACCATCGTGTTGATGGTGTTCTTCAGCTCCAGGATCTCGCCCTTGACGTCCACCGTGATCTTCTTCGAGAGGTCGCCGTTGGCCACGGCCGTCGTGACCTCGGCGATGTTGCGGACCTGGGCGGTGAGGTTGCCGGCCATCGAGTTCACGTTGTCGGTCAGGTCCTTCCACGTGCCGCCGACGCCCTTCACCTGCGCCTGCCCGCCGAGCTTGCCTTCGGTGCCGACCTCGCGCGCCACGCGCGTCACTTCCGACGCGAACGAGTTCAGCTGGTCGACCATCGTGTTGATCGTGTTCTTGAGCTCCAGGATCTCGCCCTTCACGTCGACCGTGATCTTCTTCGAGAGGTCGCCGTTGGCCACGGCCGTCGTCACCTCGGCGATGTTCCGCACCTGGCCGGTCAGGTTGCCGGCCATCGAGTTCACGCTGTCCGTCAGGTCCTTCCACGTGCCGGCGACGCCCTTCACCTGCGCCTGGCCGCCGAGCTTGCCTTCGGTGCCGACTTCGCGCGCGACGCGCGTCACCTCCGATGCGAACGAGCTGAGCTGGTCGACCATCGTGTTGATCGTGTTCTTGAGCTCCAGGATCTCGCCCTTCACGTCGACCGTGATCTTCTTGAGAGGTCGCCGTTGGCGACCGCGGTGGTCACCTCGGCGATGTTGCGGACCTGCGCCGTCAGGTTGCCGGCCATCGAGTTGACGTTGTCGGTCAGATCCTTCCAGGTGCCGGCCACGCCTTTCACCTCCGCCTGGCCGCCGAGCTTGCCTTCGGTGCCGACCTCGCGGGCGACGCGGGTCACCTCCGAGGCGAACGAGCTGAGCTGGTCGACCATCGTGTTGACGGTCTTGCCGATCCGGAGGAACTCGCCCTTGAGCGGTCGCCCCTCGATGTCGAGCGCCATCGTCTGGCTCAGGTCCCCCTTGGCCACCGCGCCGATGACGCGGGCGACCTCGCTGGTCGGCTGGACCAGGTCGCCGATCAGCGTGTTGACCGACGTGACCGAGTCGGCCCACGAGCCGGCGGCCCCCGCCAGCGTTGCCCGTTGGGCGATGCGCCCTTCCTTGCCGACGGCCAGGCTGACCCGTTCGAACTCCTGCGCCATGTCTTCGTTGAGCTCGGCGATCTCGTTCAGCGTGTCGGCGATCTTGCCCGCCAGCCCGGTCTTCGACACCGGCATGCGCACCGAGAAGTCGCCCTTGCGGATGGCGGTCAGGACGGTGAGCAGCTGTTCGAGGTCGAGCGTTTCGGGGGCGGCCCCCTTGCGATCGGAGGAGCGCTTCGCGGGTCGACCGTTGCCGGTCGTCGAGGCGTGCGGCATGGGAGCTCCGGCAGGAGATACGTATTACAGTGGGGGACGGGTGAACATATTACAGCTATTTTTGCTCAACTGTGAGGGCCGTCACAGCCGTAATCCACAGGGGAGAAGCAACTTGTGCTCCTGATCACCCTCTACAGTCCAACTTCAGGATTCGCGCAGGGCACCCGGGCGCGCCGGGGCACCTTGCAGGCAGAAGGTCCATGGCGGCTCATCCGCTCAGGATTCTGATTCTCGAGGACGTCCCCATGGACGCGGAGCTCGTGGAATACGAGCTGCGCCGCTCCAGCATCCCCTTTGATGCCCGCTGCGTGGACACTCGGGCCGACTTCGAGCGGGAGCTCGCCGATTTCCGCCCGGACTTGATCCTTTCCGACTACACCCTCCCCCGGTTCGACGGGATGTCCGCGCTCGCAGTGGCCCGGGAGCGGGCGCCAACCACGCCGTTCCTGATCGTCACCGGTTCGGTCAACGAGGAGACTGCAGTCGGTTGCATGAAGGCGGGCGCCACCGACTACCTCCTGAAGAGCAACCTGGCCCGGATCGGGCCGGCCATCGAGGCGGCGCTGGCCCGGGTCGAGTCGCGCGCCGAGAAGGCCCGCGCCGAGGCGGCCCTCCGTCGCTCCGAGGCCAACCTCCGGGCGATCTTCAACACCAGCCTGCAGGCCTTCGTGCTGGTGGCCCGCGACGGGACCATCCAGGCCCTCAATCCCACCGCCCGGGAGTGGGCCACCCGGATCCTCGGTCGCTCGGTCGGCGAGGGCGATCAGATCCACGATTTCATCCCCGAGGCCGCCGACAGCTTCCGGGCCGCCCTCGGCGGTGAGGCGCGGAGCGTCGAACGCTGCCTCCGCGGCACCGACGGGGTCGAGCGCTGGTACGAGACCACCCACGCCCCGGTGGTGGACGAGCACGGCACCGTCATCGGCGTCTGTCTCAACGCCCGCGACGTCAGCGAGCGGAAGCAGGCCGAGCAGGCGCTGCGCGAGAGCGAGGCCCGCTACCGCGACCTGTTCGACAATGCCAGCGACCTGGTCTGCAGCACGACCCTCGACGGCACCTTCCTGTATGTGAACCGGGCCTGGCACCGCGCCATGGGCTATTCAGACGAGTTGCTGGCCGGCCTCCGGTTCCTGGACCTGGTCCACGCCGACAGCCGGGAGCGCTACCTCGAGGTCGTGGCCCGTGCCGAGGCCGGCGAGCCGATCGGTCCCGTGGACCTCGTCCTCGTGACCGCGGCCGGCGCGCCGCTGGCGCTCGAGGGCAACGTCAGTTGCACCGCGAGCGACGGCGGGCCGCCCCGGCTCCGCGGGATCTATCGCGACGTGACCGAGCGGAAGCGGGTCGAGGAGCAGCTCCGGCGGGCCGAGCGGATGCAGGCGGCGGGGCGGCTGGCGGGCGGGGTGGCGCACGAGGTCAACAACATGATGACCGGAGTGATCGGCTTCAGCGAGTTCCTGCTTCGGAGCCTCGAGCCCGTCGACCCCAGGCGGGCCGAGGTCGCCGAGATCATCAAGGCCGGCACCCGCGCCGCGGATGTCACCCGGCAGCTGCTCGCCTTCACGCGCCAGCAGTTCCTCCGCCCCGAGGTGCTGCCGGTGAACGGCGTCGTGCAGAACCTCGAGAAGATGCTGCGCCGGGTTCTCGGCGAGGACCACGTGCTGGAGCTGGCGCTCGCGAGCGACACCGGCGAGATCCGCGCGGACCGGGGCCAGCTCGAGCAGGTGCTCGTCAACCTCATGCTCAACGCACGCGATGCCATGGCGGGGCGCGGCCGGGTGACCATCGCGTCGCGGGCCACGGTGCTCGACGACGACTACGCCGACCAGCACGACGGCATCGGCATCCCCCGCGGCGCGTATGTTCAGCTCTCCGTGAGCGACACCGGCATCGGCATGGACCGCGAGACCCAGCAGCGCATCTTCGAGCCGTTCTTCACCACCAAGCCCGTCGGCCAGGGCACCGGCCTGGGGCTGTCGACGGTGTACGGCATCGTGAAGCAGAGCGGCGGCTTCGTATGGGTCTACAGCGAGCCCGGATGGGAACGACGTTCAAGATCTACCTGCCGCGCGTCGGCGCGGGCGGCGCGATGCCGCCGCGGCCCGAGGGCGGCTCGGCGGCCTCCGGAGGCTCCGAGACCATCCTGATCGTCGAGGACGAGGAGATGGTACGGAACCTGGCGAGTCGCGGCCTCCGCGAGCACGGGTACACGGTGATCGAGGCCCGCCACGGCGCCGAGGCGCTCCGGCAGCTGGAGTTCCGGTCCGAAGTGGACCTGGTGATTTCGGACGTCGTGATGCCGGAGATGGGTGGGCGGGAGTTGGGTCAGCGCCTGGCCTCGCTCAGGCCGTCGCTGCCGGTGCTGTACATCTCGGGCTACACGGGGGAGGACGTGACGCAGCGGGGATTGCTGGCGCCGGGGGCGCCGTTCCAGCAGAAGCCGTTCGCCCCGGAGGAGCTCGCACGCAAAGTCCGGGAAATGCTGGACGCGTCGCGCCCTCGGGCGCCCGCGGGCGGAGGCTAGGCGGTCGATCCGGCGCCCGCGTGCGGGCTTTCCTTGGGCACCGGGCGGAATTCGAGATGGTCCGCCCGCAGGATGACGAACCCACGCGGCGTCGAGAGCCGGGTGAGCCGCTCGCCCGCCATGTTGACCATGCGCTGAGTGACGCCCGGGAAGATCGGCGCGACGTCGTACCAGACCGACGCGCTGATGTCCGGATACTTCCGCTGGTGCTCGGACCGAAGACGTGCCTGGACGCCGGCCACCCTGGGCTCCTTGAGGAAGTGTTCCGCGGAATCTAAATGGCGAGGAGGGCCGATGGCACCGCCCCGATGGACATTCCGCGCGGACTTGGGTAGTCTGAAAGCCAATGGATGTTCGTGGCATCCATCCCCCACCGCGGACTGATCAGTCTACATGCCGGAACAACTCAGCGCGCCGCCGACCATGGCCGGCGCCGCCAACTGCCTCGATCGTCGACGACGAGCCCAGCGTTCGGCGCTCGCTCGTCCGCATGCTCCAGGCGCAGGGATTCACCTGCTTCGAGGCCGGCAGCGGCCGCGAGGCGCTCGGCGTGCTCGAGCGCATCGGCGAGGCGCCGCTCGTCATCTCCGACATGCGGATGCCCGAGCTGGACGGCATCGGGCTGCTCGAGGCGCTCCGCGTGCGCTACCCCGACACCTCGGTCATCATGCTGACCGGGATGGGCGAGACCACGACGGCCGTGGACTGCCTCCAGATGGGCGCGGCCGATTTCCTGCTCAAGCCGATCTCCGTGGGCGAGCTCCAGGCGCGCGTCTCGCGCGTGCTCGAGAAGCGCGCGCTCGTCCTGCAGAACCGGTTCTACCAGGAGCACCTCGAGCGCCAGGTGCACGAGCAGGCGGTGCGGATCCAGGAGCTGTTCCTGCAGGGCGTGCAGATGCTGGCCCGGGCACTCGAGGCCAAGGACGCCTATACCAGCGGACACTCCATCCGGGTGAGCCAGTACGCGGTGGGAACGGCCGCCCGCCTCGGCTTCGACGGCCAGAGCCTGGACGGGATCCGTCTGGGCGGCGAGCTGCACGACATCGGGAAGATCGGCATGCGCGAGGCGGTGCTCCACAAGCCGGGCACGCTCACCGACGAGGAGTTCCGCCAGATCACCGAGCACCCGGCGCTGGGCGAGCGCATGCTGCAGCCGCTGGCGCAGGAGTCGCCGGACGTGCTCCGGATCGTCCGCTCGCACCACGAGCGGCTCGACGGCCGCGGCTTCCCGGACGGACTTCGCGGCGAGAACATCCCCATCGAGGCCCGCATCGTCGCCGTGGCCGATGCCTTCGATGCGATGACCACGGAGCGGCCGTATCGTGACGCGCGCGAGCCCGGCGACGCCGTCGAGGAGCTGCGCCGCGTCGCCGGCACCCAGCTCGATCCCGCCGCGGTCGAGGCGTTCGTCGACGCCTTCCCCGACCCCGCCGAGCTGCCGCTCTCGGCCTAGCGCTTCGCCCGGCCCGAGCCGCCCTTCGGCGCCCCGGTCCGCTCCTTGGCGAAGGGCAGCTCATCCGACTCCCGCATCTCGCGCCGCGCTGCCTCGGCCAGCTGCCGGTAGTGCGTCTGGAACGCCTTCAGCTCCTCCTCGGTCAGGTCCTCCAGGTCGGCCATCGCCGTCTGCGCACCCTTCGCGGCGCGCAGCAGCTCGTCCAGCTTGAGCTGCATGGCCGCGCTGTCGCGGTTCTGCGTGTTCTGGATGAGGAAGACCATCAGGAAGGTGACGATGGTCGTGCCGGTATTGATGACGAGCTGCCAGGTGTCGCTGAACTTGAAGATCGGACCGGTCACGGCCCAGGTGAGAATGACCAGCAGGGCGACGCCGAAGGTCGCGGGCTGGCCTGCGCCGCGCGCCGTCGCCTTCGCGAACCGGGTGAAGCTCTCGCCGATGTTCATTGCCCCGCTATCTACTGCCCGGCCGGCCCCGCCGCTGTGGCCTGACTCACCCCCATCCCTCAGAGCAGCCCACGCCGCTTGAGCTGGTGATACCGCTCGACGACCGCTGCGCCGGCGCCCGAGGGCGGCACGTCGAGCACCATGATGCCGCGGCCGCGCATCTCGGCCAGCGCCGCATCGCGTGCGCCGAGCAGCTCCTCGGCCGCCGCCCGCTCGAAGGCGGCGGCCGGCGTGGCCGGGCGCGCCGACGCCAGGGCCTCGAGCGCAGGATCGCGCAGCGTGACGGCCAGCGGAAGGTGCCGCGGACGGAGCGTCGCCGCGTGCGCCACCAGCGCCTCGCTCGCGGTGCGGTCGATGACGTCCGTGAAGAGCACCGTCAGTGCGCGCTTCCGGTTGTGCGCGGCGAGATAGCGGAACGCGGCGGGATAGTCCGACTCGGCCAGCCGGCCCTCCGCCTGCCGCCAGCCCCTCGAGCACGGCGCGAAGCGCGCGTCGGCCGCGGGCCGGGGCGACGTAGCGCTGGATGGTGTCGGCGAACACCATGAGGCCGACGTTGTCGTCGTGCTCCACCGCGGCGTGCGCGAGCTGGAGCGCCGCGGAGATCACCGCCTCGAGCCGAGGCACGCCGTCGACCTCGGCGGTGAGCAGGCGGCCCGGCGTCGATCACGATCAGCACCTGCTGGCGCCGCTCGTCCTCGTATTGCCGGGCGATCGGCTTGCCCCGCCGGGCGGTGGCCTTCCAGTCGATGATGCGGGTCTCGTCGCCCGGCACCCACTCGCGCAGCCCCTCGAACAGCCGGCCCTCGCCCGGGCGGCGGACGCGCGGAGCCCGGCCTCGCGCCGGCGGAGCGCCTGGAGCGGCAGCGCGCGGAGACGCGGCGTCGGTCACGCCGGGATACACCGTCGCCGTCCACGGCAGCGTCCAGCGTCACCTGCCGCCATGCGAAGCCCGAGCGGGCCCGAGCGCGCGGATGGCGATCGCGCCGCCGGTGCCCTGCCCCCGGCGGACCGGGGTGAGCTCGAGCCGCTCGTCGAGCCCTTCGCCCGGCGGCACCGCCAGCTGCCGCGTGGGCGTCACCGGCGCCGCCGAGCGGCTCGGGCAGCCGCTCGCGACCTCGAGCGCGAGCCGCCCGCGTCCCCGGTGCGCGCCAGCGATAGCGGACCACGGCGGCCCGCCCGAGCGCAAACGCGAGCGGCGCCTCGCGCGCGATCGCCAGCGTGCGCGGCGCCGGGCGCACGCGCCGCGTCGAGCAGGAAGGCCGCGAGCCAGGCCAGGTCGAGCGGCGGGCAGCAGCCCGGCGGCCGCCGGCCACACCGAGCGCGAGCGGCGCCACGAGCGCCAGCGCGGCCGCGCCCCACCAGCCACGGCGCGGGACGGGACCACGATCACCGCGGGGCCTCGATCTTCTCGATGACGCCGCGAAGCGCCGTGTCGGCGGTGACGCCCTCGAGCTCGAGCTCCGGCGCCACCGCGATCCGGTGCCGCAGCACCGCCGGCGCGAGCGCCTTCACGTCGTCGGGCACGACGTACGGCGCGCCCGTCGAGCAGCGCCGCCGCCTGCGCCATCTTGAGCAGCGCCACGCTGCCGCGCGGCGACGCGCCGAGCGTGAGCACCGGCGCGTCGCGCGTGGCGCGCACGATCGCCGTGATGTACGCCGACCAGGCTCGGCTCGACCCGCACCCGACGCACGGCGTCGCGCAGCAGCGCCGAGGTCCGCGCGCGTCGGTCACGCGGCGCGATGCCGTAGCTGGCCGGGCAGGTCCGCCTCGAAGCCGCCGAGCACCCGCGTCGAGGATGCCCTGCTCCACCCGCTCCTCGGGATAGCCGACGAGCACCTTCACCAGGAACCGGTCGAGCTCCGCCTCGGGCAGCGGGTACGTGCCCTCGAACTCGATCGGGTTCTGCGTCGCGAACACCGTGAAGGCCTCCGGCAGCGGGTGGGACGTGCCGTCGACCGTCACCCGCCGCTCCTGCATCGCCTCGAGCAGCGCCGCCTGCGTCTTGGCGGGCGCGCGGTTGATCTCGTCGCCGAGCACCAGGTCGCCGAAGATCGGCCCCGGCCGGAAGGTGAACGCGTCCCGGGCGTCGTCGAGCAGGCTCACGCCGGTGATGTCCGAGGGCATGAGGTCGGGCGTGAACTGGATGCGGCGGAACTCGAGCCCGAGCGCCAGGCCGAGCGCGCGGACGAGCAGCGTCTTCGCCGTGCCCGGCACGCCCTTCGAGCAGCACGTGGCCGCGGGCGAGGAGGGCGGCGACGGACTCGCGGATCGCGGCGGGCTGGCCGAGCACCACGCCTTCGAGCGCCTCGACGAGCCGGTGCGCGGCGGCGGCGTGCGACGCCGCCTCCTCGGGATGGAGCGGGATCGGATCGCGGTCATGTCGGGTTGAGCTCCTCCCAGAGCGTCTCGACGGCATCGGTGGCGGACAACACGTCCTGCGCGCTTGCGGACCGGCGGGTGATGGTGGTGAGCGTATCGAGCGCCGTGCGGCCGCGCGGCGTGCGGACCGACGGCCTGATGCCCTCCAGCCAGGCGACCGATCTCGCCGCGTGCCGGGTGCCCGGCGCGCCGAGAGCCGGCGCCGAAGGCCCTGCACGATGAGCCCCACCGCCACGTCGTGTCCCCGGGCCGCCGCGAGCGCCGTGGCCAGGGCGCGCACGTGCTCCAGCGGCGAGCGCCGCCGGCGCTCGACCCCGGCGCGGATGGGGCCGAAGCGGACGCCCGCCGCCAGCAGGGCGACGACACCGACGACGGCGAGCTGCAGATGCCCCAGCCCCACGGCGAGCGGAGCGTCCAGGCGAGCGTGGCGCCGCTGAGCGAGCGGGACGCGTCGTAGCCGTGGTGGAACTCGTCCACGATGACCCGGTCGTACCTGGGCACCACCAACCCCAGGGCGAACGGCCCCGCCGCCGGTCTCGCGGAGCGCGCGGTTGGTGAACAGGACGTCGTCCGAGACCAGGGTGACCGTGCGGCCGTCGGTAAGCGTCGCGCGCAGGGCGACGACCCGACCACCGGAGGCGCGAAGCAGCGTGTCGACCGTGCGGGCGGCCGGTGCCGTGCACGTCACCGGGGCGCCGTCCTCCGCGTCGGACGAGTCGACCACCACGGCCGACGCGCGCTCGCGCAGCACGGCGGCGACCGCCGGGAACGCTTGCCGGTCCGCGCCCGGCGGCGCCGTGATGGCGAGTGACCGCCGCACTCCGCGCCGCACGTCCCAGCCCAGGCACCGGATGGCGGTCGCGGCACCTGGGCCGGCGAGCAGGAGATCGCGCCGCAGCCCCGCGATCTCGCGACCTTCGCGGGCGTCGAGGTACCGGGTCGGGCCGACGAATGCCGTGAGGGTGCCGGGCGAGACGGTGGAATCGAGCGTCGCCGTCGGGCGCCGGTAACGACTCGACCCGGACGCCCGAGCCGCGTCGAGCGCCTCCGCGAAGCCTCGCGCGCCGCCGGGGCCCGCGAGGAAGGTCGACCGCCGGCGGTCGGCGTCGGTCAGCCGCTGGCGGGCTGAGACCCACCGCCGCCGCACCGATGCGCGAGCACGAGCACCAGCGCCGTGCCGACCGCCAGCTCAGTGCGCGGCTGCATGCCACGGACCGGCGCTGCGCTCGCGCCAGCGGCGGTAGTCGTCGGGCGCGCACGGCCGTCCGCCGAAGACGTACGCGTAGAGGCCCGGACCAGTGCGCGCAGGCGCTCGCGGTCCTCGGCCGCGAGCCTCGCGGCGCGGGCCACCTCGGCCGGCGTCTGGCTGGCGTGATAGCGCAGGAGCCCCTGCCCGTCCAGCGTGAGCGCCAGACCGACGAAGGCGAGCTGCAGCGCCTCCGCCGTCCGCCCCGCCGCCGCGGCCCGATCGGCCTCGCGGAGGTACCAGGCGGCGTCCCGCCGCTCTCGCGGTGCGCCGCCAGGCGTGCCGTCATCGGGCGCCGATGCGCCGCGCACGGTGCGCCAGACGACCCATGCTCCGTGTGCCAGCACGAGCACGAGCGCGACGAGCAGCGCGAACACGAACAGCCGGAAGGCGGCGGGATTGCCGAGGCGCAGCGCCTCCAGCCAGCCGACGAGCCGGTCCCACCACTCCCGGATCACCCGGAGCAGCGGCGGCGTCTCCGCCCAGCGGTACGCCCGGCCCGGCGAACACGCTGTCCAGCGCCGCCCGGAGCGTCGCCGCCGACGGCTGCGGCCTGGAGCAAGGCGATCACGCCGACTGCAGCGTCGACGCCAGCAGCTCCAGGTCGAAGCCTTCCTTCCGGACCCGCAGATCGTAGTAGGTGACGGTGAGAACGCAGTAGAACAGCGGGTAGATGAACATCTGCACGATGCCAGCCGACGGCGAGGACGCCCACCATCCCGATCGATGCGCCCCGCGAGCATCGCCGGCGCCTGGGGCACCAGCAGCGCGAACAGCCCGCCGAGGGCAACGACCGGCACGTACAGCAGGACGAGCAGGGTGACGCCGAGGCCGAAGATCCGCCACCGCGACCCGCGCGTCAGCTCCCACGACCGGGACAGCGCGCCGCTGGCGCTGAGTCCGCGGCTCGAGCACCACCGCCGGGATCGCGAGCACGAGGCCGACCGCGAGGATGACCCCGGGCACGAACAGCAGGATGAAGCCCAAACCGACCACCACCGTCATGAGCAGGGAGCAGATCAGGATCCGGCCGATGTACGGCGTCGAGCGGCGGAGGGCGTCCCGCGCCGAGAGCGGTCGGCCGAGGTAGCTCTCGGACACGATGAACACGGTGGCGGCGGTCGCCACGAGGTTCAGCACCACCAAGATCAGACGTAGAGCAGGCCCAGAGGGATGTTCACCAGGAAGCCGTCCGCTCGCCTGGAGAAAGAGGCGGAGCACCAGCGGGATCCCGGTGCAGACGAGGGCGACGGTGGCGAGCGAGCCGAAGTGCCGGCGGTAGAGCGAAAACGACGTGTCGAGGATCTCGCCCACCGTGAGCGGGCGGAGCATGGGAGGCGTCATGGCCGAAAAGATATTACAATCGCAGCATGCCCGCCCTCCGCGAGGTCCCGCCCGACTACCGCCAGCACCTGGAGATCGAGACGCCCGAGCACGTCGTGCTCGACCTCGAGATCGCCGGCATCGGCTCGCGGGCGCTGGCGGCGGTGCTCGACATGGCGATCCTGGTGGGCGCCTCGCTCGCCGTGGTGCTGGTGCTCGGCATCCTGTCGGGGTACGGGGTGCGGTCGGACCGGATCGGCCCCGGTGCTCATGGCGATCGGCGGCTTCGTCATCTGGAACGGCTATTTCATCCTGTTCGAGGGGCTCCGGCGCGGCCAGACGCCGGGCAAGCGCCTGGCCGGCATCCGGGTGGTCATGGATACCGGCCACGCCGGTCACCTTCGGCGCCGCCGCCGCCCGCAATCTGCTCCGCGTCGCCGATTTCCTCCCGCCGCCCTACCTGATCGGCCTCCTGCTGGTGGCCTTTCACCCGCGCGCGAAGCGGCTGGGAGACCTGGTGGCGGGCACGGTCGTGAGCCGCGACCGGCCGCAGGAGGCGCCCGGTGCCGCGCGGGAGGCGGCGGTCGAGGAGGAATCGGCTTCGATTCCCGAGCTGGACGACGAGACATTCCGGCTGCTTGCCCAGTTCGCCGCCCGGCAGGCCGACCTGGAGCCGGTGGCGCGAAAGCGGCTGGCCGGAGGGCTGGCTGCGCGGCTGGCGGACCACCCGTCCCCGGCGGGGCAGAGCGACGTGGCCCACCTCATCGCCCTCCACGCCGCGGAGCTGGCCCGCCGCCAGGGGGGCCTCTCCGCGCCGCGGTGCGGCCGGCGCGGGCACCCGGTTCGCGGCCCAGAAGCGGCGTCGGTGGGACGAGTTCGAGCGGCTCGCCGAGCGCGCGGCGACGCAGGGACTGGACAGCTTCGCGTCCCGGGAGCTGCCCGACTTCGCCGCCCGGTATCGGGAGGTCGCGGCCGATCTCGCCCGGGCGCGCACCTATCGCGCCGACTCGGCGACCCAGTCGCGGCTCGAGCGGCTGGCGGCGGCCGGGCACAACGCGCTCTATCGCGACGAGTCGAGCACCTGGCGCCAGATCTGGATCGTCCTCGCCCGCGAGTGTCCGGCCGCGGTGGTCGAGGCGCGCCGCTACGTCCTGCTCGCCTTCCTCACCTTCATCGTGCCGGCCGGAGCGGGCTTCGCGGTGCTGCGCGAGCGCCCGGCGCTCGCCGCCGAGCTGCTGCCGGACGTCATGCTCCGCCGGGCGGAGGCCGGGGCCAGCCGGGAGGCCTCCGGGCAAGGCTATGTGGACGTGGCGCCCGAGGACCGCGCCCTCATGGCCTCGGGCATCATCACCAACAACGTGCGGGTCGCGATCGCCTGCTTCGCCGGCGGCGTCTTCCTCGGGGTCGGCTCGCTGATCCTGCTGGCCTACAACGGACTGGCCATCGGCGCCTTCGCCGGCCACTTCGCCAACGCCGGGCTGCTCGACTACCTGCTCACCTTCATCCTCGGGCACGGTGCGCTCGAGCTGTTTGCGATCTGGGTGGCGGGCGCCGCGGGATTCCTGCTGGGCCGGTCAGTGGTGGCGCCCGGCCAGCTCAGCCGGTCGGACGCCCTGGTGCTGAGCGGGCGACTCGCGGTCCGGATGGTCGGGGCCACGGCACTCCTGCTGGTCGTGGCGGGCATGATCGAGGGGTTCGTGTCGGCCGGCGGGTACGGGGTGGGGGCTCGGCTCGCGGCGAGCGCGGCCAGCCTGGGACTGCTGGCGGCCTACCTGCTCAACGGGGTCAGAGCTCGCGCAGCATCGTCCGCATCCGGATCGCCAGCGCCTCGATCTCCTTGAGGCCGGTGACCGTCGCCGGGTCGATCTGGGCCTCGTTCATGAGCAGCAGCTGGGTCTCGGCCAGCAGGGCCGAGAGCGGGTTGGAGAGATCGTGGCGCAGCTTGCTGAGGCGGTCGGCGTCGGACATGGCGTCAGGCCCGCGGGACCGGCGAGGGGAGCGAAACCGGCGCGTCGCGAAGCACGTCCCGGGAGGGGGAGGCAGTGCAACGGTGTGGGCCAGCCGTCATCGCAGTGCCTCCAAGGGGAGCCGCCGATCGTGAAAGATTATACAGGACCGGAAGTTACGCAATGCGACATCGCCCTCTTGACTCGGCTCCCGGCGCGCTCTAAGTTGAGGAGCTTCTTGGGTTGGCAGGAAACTCCCCGTCACAACGTGTACCGCACGCTCCGGTCCTCGGGGCCCATTCACACATCGCCCTTTATACATCGTCGCCCAATCTCGCGGGGCCTGACGCACCTTTCTTCCCACCGCCCGCCGGTCTTCCGGTCGGGCCCGCCTGTCTGGAGTCGTGTCCGTGGATATCGCTGAGCTGAAGCAGAAGTCGGTCGCAGAGCTGCATTCGTTGGCCGAACAGTTGAACATCACCAACTACTCCGGCCTCCGGAAGCAGGACCTGATCTTCCGCATCGAGCAGTCGCTCCTCGATTCGGACACCGTGATCCGGGGCGAGGGCGTGCTCGAGATCCTGCCGGAGGGCTACGGCTTCCTCCGGAGCCAGGACTGGAACTACCTCTACGGCCCCGACGACATCTACGTCTCCCCGAGCCAGATCAAGCGGTTCGATCTCCGGACCGGCGACACGGTCATGGGGCAGGTCCGGCCGCCCAAGGAGGGCGAGCGGTACCTGGCGCTCCTCAAGGTCGAGCAGGTCAACTTCGAGGAGCCGGAGAAGACCAAGCACCGGATCGCCTTCGACAACCTGCGTCCGCGCTATCCCGACTCCCGCATCCGGCTCGAGCGCAAGAACGGCGACCTGTCCATGCGGGTGGTCGATCTGCTCGCGCCGCTCGGCAAGGGTCAGCGCGCGCTGATCGTGGCCCCGCCCAAGGCCGGCAAGACCATCCTGATGCAGAAGCTGGCCAACGCGATCAGCGAGAACCATCCGGAGGTGGTGCTCATCGTGCTGCTCATCGACGAGCGGCCCGAAGAGGTCACCGACATGGAGGAGAACGTCAAGGCGGAGGTCATCTCCTCCACCTTCGACGAGCCGGCCGACCGCCACGTCCAGGTGGCCGACATGGTGATCGAGAAAGCGAAGCGCCTGGTCGAGCACGGCCGGGACGTGGTCATCCTGCTCGACTCGATCACCCGCCTGGCCCGCGCGCATAACGTGGTCGTGCCCCACTCGGGCAAGATCCTCTCCGGCGGCGTCGACGCCAACGCGCTCCAGAAGCCCAAGCGGTTCTTCGGCGCGGCGCGCAACATCGACAAGGGCGGCAGCCTCAGCATCATCGCCACCGCGCTGGTCGATACCGGCAGCCGGATGGACGAGGTGATCTTCGAGGAGTTCAAGGGCACCGGCAACTCGGAGCTCGTGCTCGACCGGCGACTGGCCGACCGCCGGATCTACCCCGCCATCGACATCCAGAAGACCTCGACCCGCAAGGAAGAGCTCCTCATGGACAAGGACGAGCTCAACCGGGTGTACCTCCTGCGCAACTTCCTGGCGGACATGCCGCCGGTGGAGGCGCTCGAGTTCCTGCTCGAGCGGATGAAGCGCACCAAGAACAACAAGGAATTCTTCGCGACCATGGCGCAGTAGGCGGGAGCGAGGGAACGGTGATGCTTCCCTCCTCCGGCCGCCTGCTCGCCGTGGACTGGGGCGACGTGCGCATCGGCCTCGCGCTGAGCGACGAGTCCCAGATTCTCGCGTCCCCGCTCGAGACGCTGGTGCGGCGCGCGGGGAAGCGCTTCCCCATGCCGCGGTTCGTGGAGCTGGTGGCCACGCACGAGCCGGTCGGCATCGTGGTGGGCCTGCCCCTCACGGGCGAGGGAACGGAAGCCGCCAGCGCCGTGGCGGCGCGCGAGATGGCGGCCGTCATCGGCCGCCGGACGGCGCTGCCGGTCGAGTTCTGGGACGAGCGGATGAGCACCGCGCGGGCGCTCGCCGCGATCCGGGAGCAGGGCGGCTCCACCCGCGGCCGGCGGGAGGAGGTCGACGCACTCGCGGCGGCGGTGCTGCTGCAGCATTTCATGGAGGCCCGGCGGGCGGCGAGGGTCGAGCCATGAGGCGCGCCACGCTCCGGGCGACAGCCCTGTGCGGGGTGGCCGTGGCGCTCGCCGCCTGCGCCGGCACCAACTCCGCCCCCGAGCGCGTCACCGTGCCGCCGGGCGCCACGTTCGGCGCCGTGACCGACACGCTGGCCGCGCACGGCGTCATCGCCAGCCGCCGGGTCTTCAAGCTCATCGCCCGCGTCCGCCGCGTGGATCGGACCGTGCAGGCCGGCGTGTACGAGTTCCCGCCCGGCACGCCGCCGTGGGACGTGCTGGCCGTGCTCGCCAAGGGCGCGGCCGTCTCCCAGAAGTTCACCGTCCCCGAGGGGCTCACCATTCCGGAGGTCGCGACCCTCGCGGCCGCGCGCCTGGGATTGTCCGCCGACTCGGTGCTCGCCGCTGCCAGCGACGGCGCTGCCGCCAGCGCGCTCCTGGGATACCCGGTCCGCAGCTTCGAGGGGTTCCTCCGTCCCGAGACTTACACCCTGCCGCTGAGTGTCCGTCCCGACGAGCTGGTTCGCGTCATGGCCGAGGGGTTCAGGAGCGGGTGGGACGCGGGCTGGACGGCAAGACTCGACTCCATCCGCATGACGCAGCTCCAGCTGGTCGCCTTCGCATCGATCGTGGAGGGCGAGGCACGCGCGGACGATGAGCGGGAGACCATCGCGGGGGTCTATCACAACCGGCTTCGCATCGGCATGGCGCTCCAGGCCGATCCGACGGTCCAGTACGCCATCTTTCTCGCCACCGGCCGGCGCAAGACTCGCCTGTTCGAGCGCGACTACCAGATCAAATCCCCGTACAACACCTATCTGCACCCCGGTCTCCCGCCCGGCCCGGTCAATTCACCGAGCCGCCGGAGCCTCGAGGCCTCCCTCTACCCCGCCAAGGTCCCGTACCTCTACTTCGTGGCCGGCTCCGACGGCCGCCACGTCTTCGCCAGGACGTACGCCGAGCATCTTCGAAACATCGCGCAGGTGCGCCGAGGCAAGTAGGAGGGCGCCCAGGCGGTCGGTCAGCCGACCCGCGCGCGCACCCAGGCTTCGGCATAGCGCTCGGCCGCCCCGCGGACCTCACCCTCGGTGATATCGGCGCTGGCCAGGATGCCGGACACGACCGCCACACCGACACCGCCCGCCCGATGCACGAGCGGCACGTCCTCCGGCCGAACGGCCCCGATCGCGAGGCAGGGCTTCCCACCGCTCAACTTCGCGAGCCGCTCGAACCCGCCGGCGCCGAGGCCGGTGCCGGCGTCGGTCTTGGTCGTCGTGACCCGCCATGGCCCGATCCCCCAGTAGTCCGCCTCCCCAGCGGCCGCGGCCTCGACCTCGGAGCCCACCGACGCCCCGATGACGAATCCCGGCGGCGCGATGGCGCGTGCGCGCGCCACCGGCAGATCGTCGGCGCCGAGATGCACGCCGGCGGCGCCGGCGGCGAGTGCGATGTCCGGACGATCGTTGACCAGCACCGGCACCCGGAGTGCGGCCACGAGCGCCCGGGCGACCGCCACCTGCTCCCGCGCGGTCACGGCCTTGAGCCGGAGCTGCACGGCGGTCACGCCACCCGCCTCCGCCGCACGCGCGAGCGACACGAGATCGCGGCGGGCCACGAGCCGGTCGTCCGTCACGAGCATCAGCCGAACCCATGCCGCTACATTAGGTGCCATGACCACCCCCCTGCCCCGCCTCCAGGGCATCCGCGGCGCCACCACCGTGAGCCGCAACGACGCAGCCGAGATCTTGGCGGCCACCGACGAGCTGCTCCGGACGCTCATCGAGGCCAACAATCTCACGCCGGACGACATCGTGAGCGGGTTGTTCACCGTCACCCGCGACCTCGATGCCGCCTTCCCGGCGCGCGCGGCGGAGGAGTACGGCTGGAACATCGTGGCGCTGCTCCACGCCACCGAGATCCCGGTGCCGGGCTCCCTGCCCAGGTGTATCCGGCTCCTGGTGCACGCGTACACCACGCGGAGCCGGGCGGAAATCAAGCACTGCTATCTGCGCGGGGCCACCGTCCTCCGGCCCGATCGGGCGTGAGCGCGGTGCAGGTCACCGCCCGGGGCGCCGAGCGCTGGGTGAGGGGACATCCGTGGATCTATCGGAGCGAGGTCTCTCCGACCGACGCACCCGCGGGGCTCGTGCCGGTCCACGACCCTCGCGGCCGGTTCATCGGCCAGGCGCTGCACTCGCCGGCGTCCGAGATCCGGCTCCGCCTGCTCGAGCGTACCGACCGGGCGGTCGACGCCGGGTGGTGGAGGGAGCGGCTGGCGGCGAGCGCCGCCCGCCGGACCGCCATCGATGCCACGGCCTTCCGCCTGGTCCACGGCGAGGGCGACGGTCTCCCATCGCTCATCGTCGACCGCTACGACCGCTGGCTCGTGATCCAAATCCTCTCCGCCGGGCTCGAGACCATGCGGGAGACGATCGTGGAGGCCCTGGCCGAGGTCTGCCGTCCGGAGGGCATTCTGCTTCGGAACGATGCGGCCGTGCGCCGCCGCGAGGGGCTCGACGAGGCCGTGGGGCTCGCCCGCGGCACGGTGCCGCACGAGGTCGAGATCCGGGAAGGACCCGTTCGCTACCTGGCCGCGCCGTGGGTGGGACAGAAGACCGGCGCCTTCCTCGACCAGCGTCCCAACCGGCTGCTGGCCGGCACGCTGGCCCTCCCGGGGGGCCGAGGGCTCGACTGCTTCGCGTACCACGGCTCCTTCGCGCTGCACCTGGCCCGGCAAGCCGCCAGCGTGCTTGCCCTCGACGTCAGCGCCGACGCGCTCCGGCGCGGCGCCGACAACGCCGCGCTCAACGGACTCACCAACATTGAATGGCGCGAGGGGGACGCGTTCGAGACGCTCCGCGCCTTTGCCCGCGCGCGCGAGCGGTTCGATACGATCGTCCTCGATCCGCCCGCGTTCGCCAAGAGCCGGGGGGCGGTCGAGGCGGCCCTCCGGGGATATCGGGAGATCAACCTCCGCGCGATGCGCGCGCTCGCCCCCGGCGGGATCCTCCTCACCGCCAGCTGCTCGTTCCACGTCCGCCTGCCGGAGTTCCTCACCATGCTGGCGGACGCGGCCGGGGACAGCGGCCGCCGGGTCCACCTCCGACGGATCCTGGGCCAGGGCGACGACCATCCCGAGGTGCTCACCATCCCCGAGACCAGCTACCTGAAGGGCGCGGTGCTGCAGGCGGAGTAGGCACAATACGGGCGCCGGGTTACCCGCCGACGGCCCCCGATTCCTGGGCCAATCCCGCTTTTGATCTTTCTTCGCGTTGACATGGCAGCCCCCACTTACAATCTTTGCAGTCGATGCCTGCCGCTTCTCCGCCCCGCCAATCGCTTCTTGCCGCCCCGACGTCGCGACCCGCTCGCGTCGAGGCCGCATGCTGAGCGCCGCCCAGCTGCGCGGCGCGGCGCCGCGACGGCGCTCGCCCTACTCGGACAAGCAGTACTATCAGGAGTACATCCTCCAGCGCATCGAGGGGTACAAGAACTCCATCGGACGGGACGAGCTCCTGCGGCTGGGCGACGAGGCCGCCGCCGAGCTCCAGACCGCGGCCGAGGGCCAGTTCCTGCTGACCGAAGTGCTGATGCTCGAGTCGGTGGACCGGCTCATCGTGAAGCGGCTGTCGCTCCGCCCGTACAACCGCTGGCGCCGGCAATTCCTCAAGCTGCGCGAAGCCCAGCGGACGCCGACCCACTGGGGGCTCGACCCCACCTGCGCACTCGCCCGCCTGCTGCCCCGCATCGAGCCACGCGACGTCACCCTCGCGATCGGCAGCGCCGCCGAGCCGGCAGCATACCTGCTCGCCGCGTATGACGCGGTGGTCACGTTCCTCGCGGGCGACCTCGGCTGCGTGGAGCGGGTCGAGTCCCGCATGGCGACCGAGGCGCTGGGCAGCATGTTCGAGGGATATGTCGCTCAGGCCGGCCCGTCGCTGCCGGATTTCGTCGACATCCCCGGTCCGCTGGACCTGGTGGTGCTGGATCCCGGCGCGTTGAGCGACCTGAGCGCCGCCTGCCGCATGGAATTCATCGCCCATCTGCAGCGGCTGAGCGGGCCGACCTGCGTCCATGTGATCCTGTCGTCCTGCCCCTCGCTGGCACCCGACTCCCTGCTCTCCTTCTATGAAGGATGGACCGCCGAGGACGGCGGGCGCCGCAGGCGCCGCGGCACCAGCACCAAGCCGGCGGAGGGCCTCGTGCTCTCGCCTCCCTCGTGTCCAGCGGACACGACGGCCCGGCGGTCCACCGCGTCATAACGACGCGAGCCGGCTCGGCGCCAGTTCAGTAACCCTTTAAAATATAAGCACTTCCTGAAGCACCCTGCGCGGCACGCAGGGTGCTTTTGCTGTGGGCATCCGAAGTAATGTCACTCACGTGAGGATCACCCCATGCGGACACCAGCACTCGTCGTCCCGGCATCCGCCGTCGGCATCGTGATCAAGAGTGGCGGCCCTGCGCCCAAGCCCGCCCGGTTCTGGGCCTACATGTGGGCCGCCGACGAGGATACCTGCGACGACCATTGGCATCAGCACGTGCCGACAGAGCACGCTGCCTGAACCGACCGGGCTGACCGGTCATTGGGCAGCCCGAAACGCCCCCGGACTCCGGTCCGGGGGTGTTTGTACGTTCAGGCCCTCCTATATTCCGCCCGACTTCTTACCGAGGCTCGATGCGCGCTCTCGTGAAGGCAGCCCCGGGCCCCGGCATGGCCCTCCAGGACGTCCCCGTCCCGCCCTGTGGTCCCTCCGACGTCCTGATCCGCG
The DNA here is from genome assembly GCA_963840215.1 of uncultured Gemmatimonadales bacterium. Classification (GTDB taxonomy): domain Bacteria; phylum Gemmatimonadota; class Gemmatimonadetes; order Gemmatimonadales; family GWC2-71-9; genus CAVVWJ01. The sequence continues at coordinate 766,394 of CAWIYG010000001.1, forward strand.
TCCATCATGCCGGCGTCTGCGGCACCGACCTCCACATCTGGGAATGGGACAGCTGGGCCAGCAACCGGCTCAAGCCGCCGGTCGTGATCGGCCACGAGTTCGCCGGCGAGATCGTCCAGCTCGGCCGCGAGGCCGAGTCGGCCGGCCTGCTGGCGCTCGGTGACCTGGTCACGGCCGAGGGCCACATCGTGTGCGGGCACTGTCTCCAGTGCCGGCTGGGCGCGGCGCACCTCTGCCAGCGTACCCAGATCATCGGGGTGGACCGCGACGGCGCCTTCGCCGAGCTCATCGCGATGCCGGCCTCGAACGTCATGCGGCTCGACGGTATCCCCACCGAGGTCGGGGCGATCATGGATCCCATGGGCAACGCCGTGCACACGGTGCTCGAGGCGGACGTGCCCGGCAGCACGGTGCTCGTCCTCGGATGCGGGCCGATCGGCTGCTTCGCGGTGGGCGTCGCTCGCGCCGCGGGCGCCTCGCTCGTGCTGGCCAGCGACTACAATCCGATGCGGCTCAACCTGGCCAAGCGCATGGGCGCGCACGTCACCTTCAATCCCGCGGTCGACGACGTGCTCGCCCGGGTGCGCGAGCTCACCCACGGCGACGGCGTGGACCTGGTCTGCGAGATGAGCGGTCACCCGAGCGGCCATGCGCAGGCGTTCGCGGCGGCCCGGCTCGGCGGCCGGGTCAACCTGCTGGGCACGCCCAGCCGCACGACCGAGGTGGACTTCGCCCGGGACGTCATCTTCAAGGGACTGACCCTCTACGGTGTCACCGGCCGCAAGATGTACGAGACCTGGGACGAGATGCGCCGCTTCCTTCAGGCCGGCCAGCTGGATCCGCGTCCCGTCATCACCCACCGCTTTCCGCTCGAATCGATCGCCGAGGCCATCCAGGTCATCAAGGACGGCCAGGCGGGCAAGGTGATCCTGGAGATCGGCGCATGACCCACTCGTTCGAGCACCGGCTCGAGGGCGAGCTCGAGCAGTTCATCCGCGACGGCGTCTACAAGCGGCTCAACTACCTCGACAGCCCGCAGGCGCCGCGGGTCCGCATGGAAGGTCGCGGCGAGGTCATCATTCTGTCCTCGAACAACTACCTGGGCCTGAGCAACCAGCCCGAGGTTGTCGCCGCGGGGCAGGCCGCGCTCGATCGCTGGGGCGCCGGGACGGCGTCGGTCCGCTTCATCTGCGGCACCTTCACCGTGCATCGGGCGCTCGAGGCGGCGTGCGCGCGGCTGGTGGGCACCGGGGCGTCGCTCAGCTTCGTGAGCGCGTGGAACGCCAACGAGGCGGTGCCCGCGACGCTGCTGGGCGAGCAGGACATCGTCATCAGCGACCAGCTCAACCACGCCTCCATCATCGACGCGGCGCGGCTCGCCAAGTCGATCACCAGGTGCCAGACCGCGGTCTACAAGCACGCCGACCTGGGCGACCTCGACCAGAAGCTCGCCGCCGCGAGCGACCGGCGGACGCGGATGGTGATCACCGACGGCATCTTTTCCATGGAGGGGTCGATCGCGCCGCTGCCCGACCTGATCGAGCTCTGCCGGCGGCACGACGCCGTGCTGGTGGTCGACGACTCGCACGCCACGGGCGTGCTGGGGACGCAGGGCCGCGGCACCGCGGAGCACTTCGGGCTCGTCGGCGAGGTCGACATCATCACGTCCACCCTCGGCAAGGCGCTCGGCGGCGCGGCCGGCGGCTTCGTGGCCGGATCGGCCGCTGTCTGCGACTACCTGACGCAGCGAGCCCGTCCGCAGCTGTTCTCCAACGCGCTCCCGCCCACCGTGGCGGCGAGCGCGCTCGCCAGCGTCGAGTTCCTCGAGGCCCACCCCGACCGCGTCGCGGCGCTCCGCGCCAACGCCGACTACTTCCGCAACCAGCTCCTCGAGCTCGGCTTCAAGCCGCTGCCCGGCGAGACCCCGATCATCCCCGTCATTCTCGGGGAGACCGCCGCGGCAATTCGGATGAGCGAGCTGCTGCTGGCCGAGGGGGTGTTCGTGACGGGCTTCGGCTTTCCGGTGGTCCCGCAGGGTCAGGCCCGGGTCCGCTGCCAGATCTCGGCGGCGCACACGCGCGACGACCTCGATCAGGCGCTCGCCGCCTTTCGGAAGGTGGGCCGGGAGCTCCGCCTGATTTGAGGGGGAACGCGCGCCGCTCCGCGGTCCCCGCCTGCCATCGTCTCCCCACACCCCCTCCCCAACTGGCCCCGACCTTGCACTTCCACGTCATCCGACGGGTGGGGACGGCCCTCTAGCGGCTTATATAAGCTGCGACGCAGCAAGCAGTTAGCTGGGCCGATGCTCCTCCTCCCTTCCCGCGATTTCCGGCAACATCCCGCATTTTGACGCACCGTGCCGACCGGGGACGCGGCAGCGCCAGGATCCGCCTGGCAGGGACACCTTACGGAGACAGTCCAATGCGCATTCTGAAGCAGAGTCTGGCCCTCGTCGCTCTGGGCAGCCTCCTCGTAGTCGGCTCGGCGGCGGCGCAGCAGGCCGGCACCAGCCCGTTCAAGTGGTACGTCGGCGGTCACGGCGGCGTGACGAGCTTCCGCACCAATGTGGGCGGGCGCGAGCTCATGCCCGTCGGCGGCGGACACATTCTCATCACGGCGAAGCGCACCGGCCTCCTGCTCTCCGTGGACCAGGGCTTCGGCTCGGACGAGCCGACGCAGACCCTGTACGAGATCCGGGATGTCGACAACACCACGGTCGAGGCGGGCGTCGTCGACTGGACCTTCCAGGGCATCCGCCGGTACTCGGCGATCCTGATGGCGTATCCGGTCCGGAACGCGAACATCCAGCCCTTCGTCGGCATCGGCGGCGGCATCGCCCACACCACGGGCAACTCCGTCGGGCCGATCGCGGACGGGAACATCGAGAGCAACCTGAGCAGCACCGGCTTCGGCACCGCGGTCGCGGGCCTGGAGTTCCGGGTGGGGCCGCTGAGCGCCTTCGGCCAGTACCAGATCACCACCAAGCAGGGGTTCAAGCTGGTGAATACGGTGCTGCAGGAGGACGCGTCCGGTAACCCGCTCTTCACCCGTCTGGACTACGGCGAGTGGACGATGGGCGCCATGCACACGATCACCGGCGGACTGCGGCTCAGCCTGGGCCGCGCGCGTGAGAACGGTGGCTCGGGCGGGTACTGAGCGGGTGTAGGTGCAGCGGCACGACGGCGAAACGGGCAGCGGATCCTGGATCCGCTGCCCGTTTCGCGTCGGGCTCCCGCGACCCTACGGTCCCCGCGACGGCCCCCGCGAGACCCAGGGAGAGCCGTCGACCACGAACCGGAGCGGCCAGTCCATCGCCTTGGTGATGCCGATGCGCGGCGACGCAACAATCGTTACGGGCGGCCCGCCGTCGGACCTCACCCTCGCGCCGGAGCGGCGCATCGAGAGGCCGTCCTGGTCGCGGGTCAGCGCCAGCGCCTGGCAGAGCTTCCCGGGACCCGAGCAGAGCTGGCGGTCGGCGACGCCGCCCCGGCGCTCGCGCATCACCGCGAGACCCTCCACCGGCTCCAGAGCCCGGAGGAGGACCGCGCTGGCCTCGCCCCGAGCGCCGCAGACCAGGTTGGCGCACCAGTGCATGCCATAGGAGAGGTAGACGTACCAGGTGCCCGGCGGGCCGAACAGCGCCTCGTTCTGGGCGTGACGGCGATGGCGGAACCCGTGCGACGCGGGGTCCTCGTAGCCGAGGTAGGCCTCGGTCTCGACGATGCGGCCGGCCGTGCGCGCCCCGCTGAGCGTCGAGCTCACCGTGGTGCCCAGCAGCTCCCGGGCGACCACGTCCGCCGGACGGGCGAAAAACGAGACGGGCAGCGTAGCTGCCCGTCGCGTCGCGCTCACTCCGCCTTCTTCTTGGGCCGCGCTCGCGTTCGCTTCGCGCGGGGCGCCGGTGTCGCGTCCTCATCCCCACCGCCGGTCGCCGGGGTGGTGGCCGCGGCCTTTGCGGCCTTCTTGCGGGGCGCGCGCGCCCGGGCCGGCTTCCGCGTCGCGGGCTCGCGCTCCGCCTCGGGCGCCTCCAGCATCGCCGCGGCCGCCGGCTCCGCCGGGGTGTCCATCTGCACGACCCCGATGAGCGGAATCTCCCCCTGCCGGGCCTGACCGCGCGAGCCGCGCCGGAAGCGGAGGCCCAGCCGCTGGCCGTTGTCGCTCCGAGCCGGCTCCGCCGGCGCGTCGGGCGCCGTCACCGCGGCGAACTCGTCGGTGGGCTGGGCCGCGGCGGCGGCCGCGGCGGGCGCGGCGATGGCCGGCACCCCCGAGGTGCGATGCGGCGTCACCTCGTATTCGTCCTCGCCCACCTTGCGCACGTCGGCGATCTCGGCGTCGTTGGCCTGGCGCAGGAGCCGGCTGAACCGGCCGGGCTCGAGCAGCGGGTCTTCACGGCCGTGCAGCGCCACCATGCGGAGCATGAGCGCCTCGTGCGGCACAGGGGCGCGGAGCTCGCTGAGCGCCTGGGTCATGAGCTGGAACGCGCGCGCCAATGACAGGCTGCCGTCGGCGGTCCGGCCGCGCGGCGCGGGCGGCTCCCGACCGGCCGCCGGCGTCCGACCGGCTGGTGCGCCCTCGCGTGGGGCCTCCTCCGACCGCTCGCGCCCACTCGGTGCCCGCTCGCGCTCGGGGCCACGCCCGCGGCCGCGCCGGCTCCGGCCGCGGCGGCCGTTCTCGTCCCGCGCGGCCTCGCCCTCGCGGGCCGGACGGCTCGTCGTTCCGGCGACGGCCGGTGCGCCGGCGGCGATCCCACCGGCGGTCGGCGCCACCTCGAACTGCCCGTTGTCGAGCTTGGTGACGACGAGGACGCCCCGCTGGCCCGCCTCGACCACGAACTTGCTGAAGCGGTTGAAGCCGGCGTTCCGCTCGTCGAAGTTGGAGTCGATCTGCTGCATCACCTGCTTGAGCCGGTCGGAGCGCATGACGTCGCCGTTGCGGGCCATCTGCGCCACCGCCTCGCCCGCCAGCTCCCAGGGATCGCGCTGGATCGACGGCGTATCGACTTCCTTCGTGAGCCCGGCGAGATCGTTGTAGGAGAAGTACTCGTCGCAGTTCTGGATCAGCAGATCGCTCGCGCTTTCGCGGATCCCGACACCGATGACGTACTTCCCGTACTCCTTGAGCTTGATCACCATCGTGGAGAAGTCGCTGTCGCCCGAGAGCAGGATGAAGGTCCCGATCTCGGGGCGGGTGAAGACCAGCTCGATGGCGTCGATGGCGAGGCGGATGTCGGTCGCGTTCTTCTTGCTCGACCCGAAGGCCGGCGCGAAGATGAGATCGATCGAGGACTCGGACAGGGAGACGATGTACTGCGGATAGCGGCGCCAGTCGGCGTAGGCGCGCTGGACGGCGACTTTTCCCTTGATGATGTCGCTGTTGAGGAGGGTGCGGAGCTCCTTCGTCAGGTCCTTCTGGATGCCCAGGGTGACATTGTCGAAGTCGATCAGCAGGGCGGCGTTCGGGGCGTGCACTGGAGGTTGGCTCAAGTGCCGTGCGGGCCGAATCAGCGGTCGGTTCACGTCTCGCTCGGTTCCGGGCCCCTCGTACCGCGCGCGACCCCCTCGACGCGCCTGGCCGGACCCGGACTGCGGCAGGGCAACGAGGAGAACGCGAGGTCGGGAGCCCACAGGGGGTCGTCACTCGGCGGCCACGGCGCGGAACGATCGGATCAACGGCTGCGCGCGGGATCGGCCGGGTCGCCGTGGCGCGGGAGCAGGAACGTTCCGGAAGTGGCTAGCCTGAAGAATTTATGCGAGGTGGGGGTCGACGGGTAGTGGGCGGACCGCTCAGCCGAACTGCGGCCTCGCCCGCCAGGGGGAGGTCCAGGACGAAGTGGAACCGGGTGCCGTAGCCGGGCGCGGTCTCGACCTCGAGGGTGGAGCCCATCGCCTCGACCAGCTTGCGGCAGATCGAGAGCCCGAGCCCCGAGCCGGAGAAGGCGTACTCGCCGGGCTTCTGCCGCCGGCGGAACGGCTCGTACAGCGTGGCCATGCTCTGCGGGGGGATGCCCCGGCCGGTGTCGCGGACCGAGAACTCGACCGCGCGGGGTCCCGTTTCCTGTCGACGTCACCTCGACGAAGCCCTCGGCGGTGAACTTGAGCGCGTTGGTGGTGAGGTTGAGCAGCACCCGGCTGAGCGCGACCGGATGCCCGATCCGGAAGTCCGCCTCGGGCGTCGTCAGCTGGACCGCCAGGCTCTTCTCCTCGGCGATCGGCTGGACGATGTCGCGCACCGATTCGAGGATGTCGGTGACCGAGAACGGAATCGGGTCGAGGTCGACCAGGCGGTCGCCGCCGCGCGCCAGCTCGATCACGTCGCTCGCCACGGAGCTGAGTCCGAAGGCGGCGCTGTAGATCAGACCGAGCTGCCGCTCCTGCACCGGGTTGACGGGGCCGCTGCGGGCTCGTTGCAGGGTCTCGGCGAGGAACAGGATGGACGTGAGGGGCGAGCGGAGGTCGTGGGCCACCTCGACCACGAGCTCGAGGCCGTCGGGACCGGAGAGCCGGTCGGAGAAGTGCTGCGACCAGTCGGCCTCGAGCCGCTGGCCCACCTGCTCGATGGCGCCCAGCAGGCGGAGCAGCTGGCCGGCGTCGGGTGCCGGGAGGCCCGCCGCGCGCTCGACGAAGGCCGCCCGGATCAAGCCGAGCAGCCGGCGGGAGAGGGCGTTCCGCGGCAAGGCTGCAAGATCCGCGTTCTGGCCGCTGCCCTGCTGGCGGATGGCGGCGCAGAGCTGCGCCAGGTGCAGCGTGACCTCGTCCATCCCGGCGGCGTGCTCCACCGCCCGCTCCCACTCCGCCTGCGCCCAGAGCACCGCCTCGCGCAACGCATCCCACAGCGCCGGCGCGACCGCGCCGCCCGACGGGCCGTCGGGATCCCAGACGCGCACCGGCGGGGAGCTACCGCCTACCCGCCGGCGCTCCCCGCTGGTCGTGCCGGGCGCGGTTTTCTCCGGAATCACTCCGCCGGCCCCGGGGTCTCGTCGCGGTGGAAGGCGTGCTTGTCCATGAGACGGTAGAGCGTGGTCCGGTCGATGCTCGCCAGCCGGGCCGCCTTCGACATGTTGCCCCCGGCCCGCGTCACGAGACGGGTGAGGTACTCCTTTTCGAACTGCGCCACGACCCGGTCCTTCGCGCTGTGATAGGCCTCGTCCATGACGGCGGAGCTCACCGCCGTATCGGCCGGCCACTCGTTCCCGTCGTCGTAGACCGGGATGTCGTTGGGCTGAATGGTCTGATCGGGCTCGGCCAGCACCGCGACGTGCTCGATCACGTTCTGAAGCTCTCGAACGTTGCCCCGCCAGGGACGCGAGCGCAAGAACCCGATGCTCGCCTCGCTGAGCCGCGGCACCCGGTCGCCCATCTGGCGGTGGCGCTGCCAGTAGTAGGTCAGGAAGTGGTTCGCGAGCAGCGGGATGTCCTCGGGCCGCTTGCGCAGCGGCGGAAGCTTGATCGGGACCACGCGCAGACGGTAGAACAGGTCGCCCCGCAGCACCCCGGTGTCGACGGCCTCCTGGGGCTCGCGGTTGGTGGCGGAGATGAACCGCACGTCCACGACGGCGTCCTGCTGCTCGCTGCCCACCCGGCGGACCACGCCGTCCTGGATGACGCGCAGCAGCTTGGCCTGGAGCGGCATCGTCATCTCCGTCAGCTCGTCGAGGAAGAGCGTGCCGCCGTTGGCGGTCTCGAGCAGGCCGGGCTTGTCGCGGTCGGCGCCGGTGAAGGCGCCCTTCCGGTGCCCGAACATCTCGCTCTCGAGCAGCGGCTCGGGCAGCGCCGCGCAGTTGATCGGCACCAGTGCCCGGCCCGCCCGCCGGCTGTTCTGGTGGATGAACTGGGCGATGACTTCCTTGCCGGTCCCGCTCTCGCCGCTGATGAACACCGAGGCGTCGGTGGCGGCCACCTTCCGGGCCAGCTCGACCGCCTGGCGGAACAGCGGCGAGATCCCGATGAGGGCGATGTTGTCGCTGTGGCCGTGCTGCTTCATGAGCTGGACGCGGAGGTCCTGCGTCTCGCGCGACATCATGACCGCGTGGGAAGCGCGCCCGATGAGCACCTGGAGGTGGGTGGCGCAGAACGGCTTCGGCAGGTAGTCCCAGGCCCCGGCCCGGAGCGCCTCGATGCTGCTCGTGACGCTCGGGTTGCCCGTCATGACGACGACGATGGTGTCCTTGTAGGCCTGGAGCGTGGCGCGGAGGATGTCGAGCCCCGAGATCTGCGACATGTACAGGTCGACCAGGATGATGTCGAACTTCCGGCGCTTGACCGTGTCGAGCGCCTCCTCCCCCCGGCCCACCAGCGTGACGTTGAAGCCGTCCATCTGCAGCACGCTCGCGCAGCTCTCGCGCAGGGTCCGTTCGTCGTCGACGACGAGCACCCGGATGCTGGCCTTGATCTCGCTGGGAATGTTGAACGGATCGCGGGACGCATCCGTCGGGGCCGTGCCCGACCGATCCTGCTGGGCGAGCGGGTTGGACATCTGGACTCCTGGGCAGGACCGCCGCGCGGTCTGTGGGATTGCCGACGCATACGTTGGGAAGTCGATGGATCGACTCCCCAGGTCGCCTGAAAGAGCAGGTTCTATACAACAGAGTGCTGCGCTATTCAAGCAATTGCCGCGCCAAAACCACAGGTTTCGGCGCGGCGGGCGCAACATACCGTAGTGTATGGCCTACACTTATGGCTGCTTTGAGCTTAGCCCGGGTACGGCAGCGGCACCTGTTCGAAGGCCCGGATCCGATCCCCGTCGCCGCCGCTCTTGAGGTCTCTCAGCGCCGTCGTCGCGCGAAGCAAGAGCTCCACCGCGTCAACCGCCGACTCCGCGAAGTCAGGCACGGCGCAGTAGCCGGCCCGGATTCGCACCGAGCGCTCCCCGCCTCGGACCGGGATCTTGGTGGCCTCGACCGCCCCGCCCAGCCGGTTCACCAGCCGGACGGCACCGTCGGCGCCCGTGGCCGGGGCGATCACCGCGAACTCGGTGGGGCCGAGGCGTCCGATCGCGTCCGACACCCGGCCCACCTGGCGGAACACGACCCCCACCTGGTCGGACATCCGGAGCACTTCCTCCTCCGGCGTCTCGTCCTCGCTGGCCTCCGACTCGGTCTCCGGGGCGAACACGACGCACGCGAGCGCCTCGCGCCGCCGGATGGCGTCCGAGCCAATCTCGCGCGCGCGCCGGGCGAGGCCGCGCATGTTGTACAGCCCGGTGCCCGAATCGAGCAGATTTTCCTCACGCAGGATGTCCACCTGCCGCTTGGACTGCAGGAAGGTGTCGAGCTTGAGAAGCAGCGCCTCGCCGTCGAGCGGCTGGCCCAGGAACTCCCAGGCACCGCAGCGGTAGGCCTCGAGCCTCTGGGTGCGGCCCGACGGGCCGGAGGTCGTGATCACGATCGGCGTCGTGGTGCTGAAGCGCGGATCGCTGCGCAGCGCGCGACACACCTCGAAGCCGTGCATGTCGGGCATCTGGGCGTCGAGGATGATGATATCGGGCTGGGACGTGCGGGCACGCTCGAGCGCCTGCTGCCCCGTATAGGCGCGCACCACCGAGTAGCCGCTCGGTCCCAGGATGCTTTCCAGGGAGCGGGCAGACCATTCCTGATCGTTGGCGATCAGCACGAGGGGGGATGCGGCCGGGGCCTTGTCTCGATTAGCCATGTAGTAAATGCCGGGGTGGTGAGAAGCGTCGACGAAGTCCGGTAGCGTAGGTGCAGAACTCGTGCGTGACCACTCGAAATCGCCAACCATCTGCGCGCGAGCGCTTTAGGCTCAGAGTCGGAACCCGGGCCCCGCGGAACCGGCGGATGCTCGCAACAGGTCTCGTGGCCCGGCGCCACGCCTCGGCCCGGGGCCGGTTGTGGCGTGGAATCTCGGACCGCTGTGGTCCCGCAGCAACGACTGCCCCGGGCCCGGCGGGACCATCCAGCCTGATTATACACGCTAAGCATCTGCCACACAATGCCTTAGGCTGATTTACCCAGCTCGGAGCGGCTGGACGCGCAGCGCGGGTTTTTGCGGCGTCATCCTTGAACACCCAGCGGGGGACCCTACGACCGCCCCGGCACTCACCTGGATGTCGACATCGCATGATTGACGAACCTGGACCCAACCCGTCGCTCGACGCCGGGAACGGCACGACCGATGTCACGTCCCCGCCGGCCATAGACGAGGCCGCGGCCGAGCCCGCCGTGGGGCGGTCGCGGTTCAGCCAGTGGCTGGCCAGCTTCGGCCTGGGCGAGCTCCAGAATCCGCTGCTGACGCGCACGCGGCCCCCGGTGCCACGGCGGCCCTCGAGCTGACATCCCGTTCGTGCTGGTGAGAAAGATCACAGGATCACTCGGCTGGAACCGTTAAGCTTGCAACTAGATGCTCCGACGCACGCCCACCCGAGCCCCGAGCCGATGTAACTCATGGGTACCGCCACATCAGGAGTTCGCCGACGGCACCTGTCCGGCTCGCTCGCCCCCCGGCGCCGAGCGCGTCCAGGGTGGACTCGCGCGTATGCGCGGGCCGTGCGCGCCGTCGGTCGCTCGTTTCCGGTGGGCACCGGTGAACGGGTCGAGGGAGCGGTGAACTTCGCGCTCGCGGCACTGGCCCTGGCGGCGTTGCTGCCGGTGTTCCTGCTGCTGGCGGCACTCATCAAGCTGACCTCGCGCGGCCCGGTCTTCTACCTCCAGGAGCGCGTCGGCCTCGATCGCCGGCTGCCCGGCCCAGGCCCTCACAACCACCGCCGCCGGCACGACCTGGGCGGCCGGGTCTTCACGATCTACAAGTTCCGCACGATGCGGGTCGACGCCGAGGTCGGCGGCGCCGCCGTCTGGGCCCAGGAGCAGGACCCCCGCGTCACCCCGCTCGGCCGAGTCCTGCGCCAGTACCGGCTCGACGAGCTGCCCCAGCTGCTCAACGTCCTCAAGGGCGAGATGAACATCGTCGGCCCCCGGCCCGAGCGGCCGACGATCTTCGCCGAGCTCCGCGACCACATCGCCGAGTACCCGTTGCGCCAGCGGGCCAAGCCCGGCATCACCGGGCTGGCGCAGATCAACCACCACTACGACCGGTCGATCGACGACGTGCGCACCAAGGTCAGCTACGACCTCGAGTACATCCGCCGCCAGAGCCTGCGCGAAGACCTGCGCATCATGCTCAAGACCGTCCCCGTGATCCTCCTCCGTCGCGGCGGTTGGTGAGCGTCACCTGCCGACTCGCCCCCGAGTTGTGGCAGGTGAGCATCACCATCCCGCAAACAGCAACCCTGCCCGCCGGGGCCCCCGCCGGTAGTCAGCCGCTAACAGCCTTAATGACACTGAGTTAAGTGAGCGCCCAGCCCCGGTCGATCGCGGAACGGGCATTGCTGAAGCGTGGTGCACAGGCGGGTGTTATGGTTCGTGAGACTCAATCCTTGATTCGAGAGGCCATGCCGGAGCTGTCGGTCGTCGCGCCGCTGTACAACGAGTCCGAGAACGTCGCCCCGCTGGTCGGGTGGATACTCGAGGCGCTGGCCGGCTACCCGGCGAGCTTCGAGATCATCCTCGTCGACGACGGCAGCCGCGATGAGACCTGGACCCGGATCGCGGAGGCCGCGGCCGCCAATCCGCATGTGCACGGGCTCCGGCTGGGCCGGAACGTGGGACAGACGGCCGCGATGATGGCGGGCTTCGACCATGCGCAGGGCCGCGTGGTGGTGAGTCTCGACGGCGACCTCCAGAACGACCCGCGCGACATCCCGATGCTGGTGGCCAAGCTCGACGAGGGCTACGATCTCGTGTGCGGCTGGCGCCAGCAGCGGCAGGACAAGCTGATCCTGCGGAAGGTGCCGTCGTGGGTGGCCAACCGGATCATCCGCCGGCTGACGGGCGTCCAGATCACCGACAACGGGTGCTCGCTCAAGGCCTACCGGCGCGACCTGCTCGACCGGATCACGCTCTACGCGGAGCAGCACCGCTTCATCCCCGCCCTCTCGGCCAGCGTGGGGGCGCGGATCACGGAGCTGCCGGTACGGCACCACGCGCGGCGGTTCGGCCAGAGCAAGTACGGCATCAGCCGGACGGTGAAGGTGCTGGTGGACCTGATCACGCTGAAGATGATCACGACGTTCCGGTCCCGGCCGCTCGTGGGCTTCGCCCTCGCCTCGACCCCGCTGCTGGCCCTGTCGGCCGCCTTCGCGGCCGTCTGGGTGTACGCCGCCACCAACTTCGGGCCGGCCAAGGCCGATGCGCTCGTCTTCCCCGGCGCCGCGCTCCTGTGGCTCGGGGCCGCCTTCTACCTCGCCATGCTCGGGCTCGTCGCCGAGGTGGCGCTCAGCAGCGAGCGCGAGAGCGCACGCGACATCCCGACCGCGTGGGAGGTGCGTCGATCATGACCGCAGAGGGAGCCCTCATGGAGCCGAACGTCGAACGGTCGAATGCGTCCGGACGCGCCGACGGGCGGCTCGTCTCCGTGATCGTCCCGGTCGTGGAACGCGCGGACGACCTGACCGTGCTCTACCACGCCTTCGCCGGCGAGCTCGAGCGCCGCGGCGAGGAGCACGAGTTCCTGTTCGTCTTCGACGGCGGGTTCGCCCCGTCGGCCGAGCTGGCGGCGCTGAGCCATGAGAACGAGTCGGTGCGGCTCCTGTCCTTCGCGCGGACCTTCGGGGAGACGGCGGCGCTGCGCCTCGGGATCGAGCGCAGCCGAGGCGACGTCATTGTGACCCTGCCGGCCTACTTCCAGGTGCAGCCCGAGGGGATCGGCCCGCTGCTCGACGCGCTCCAGGGCGGTGCGGACCTGGTGGTGGCCAATCGCTCGCCCCGGGTGGACAGCTGGCTCAACCGGCTGCAGTCGCGCGGCTTCCACTGGATGCTCGGGGGCGTTACCGATCGCCGGTTCCACGACATCGCCTGCGGCGTCCGGGTCATGCGCCGCTCGACCGCCGAAGCGCTGCCGCTGTACGGCGATCTGCACCGGTTCATCCCCGCGCTGGCGCTCCGCGAAGGCTACCGGGTGGACGAGGTCGCGGTGCCGCAGCACCCGGGCGACGCCCGCACGCGGGTCTACGGCCCGGGCATCTATCTCCGGCGCCTGCTGGACGTGGCCGCGTTCTTCTTCCTAGCCAAGTTCACCGAGAAGCCGCTCCGATTCTTCGGGCTCGTGGGGTCGGTGTGCTTCGGCCTCGGCGCGCTGACCAGCCTGGTGCTGCTGATCGAGCGGATCGGTGGCCAGGCCATCGCCAACCGGCCGCTCCTGCTGCTCGCAGTCCTCCTGGTAGTCCTCGGTGTCCAGTTGATGGGGCTGGGCCTCGTGGGCGAGATCATCGTGCACCTGCGCTCACCCCACCGCCGCGCGTATCGCGTGCGCGAGCGGGTCTGAGGAGCCGGCTCCGCCGCGTCTCGGCTTGCCCGGCGCGGCGGTGAAGCGACGCACCATGGTGGACGCCAAGAAACGGATGATTCGCGACCTGGCCGCGCGGGGCCGGCTCGCCGTGGCCGCCGCCCTCCGCTTCGACGACCTGCCGATCGCCACCGAGATCTCGACCCCGCCCATCACGTCTCGACGGCCGCCTGGTTCCCCTGGATGAATGCCGCCGCCGCCTCCCCCGGGTTTCCCGCCGCAGCGCGACCCGCGGTGCACTCTGGCACGATGCGCGGCTGACGCACCCCGAGCGCCCGACCCTGGCGGTCCCGCGCGCGGCCGAGGGCGCCGCGGCGAGCGATCGGCTGACGGGGGCCCTGGCGAGGTTCGAGCCGCTTGGCCGGCGCTCGACCTCGACGCCGCGGACGGGGTGGGCTATCAATGTGGTGGCTGCCCTTTAAGGCTGGGCGGGAATCGGGCAGGCCCACGGCCCCGGCCGACCGAGCACGTGTCATGGACCACGGAGCGGCGGGCGGGGTTCGGGGTATGTTTTCCGGCGAAGGCCCAAAAATTCACGAAGGATGAAGAAATCGACGCTGTGAAGCGAATTCTCGAGACACGCCCAGCTCCCGGGCAGGTGGCGTGAAGATCCTGCTGCTGGCGCCGCACCCGTTCTTCCAGGCGCGGGGCACGCCGCTGGCCGTCCGCATGGTGCTCGAGTTTCTGAGCGCCCGCGGACACCATGTCGACGTGCTGACGCTGCACGAAGGCGAGGATGTGTCGATCCCGAACTGCCGGATCTACCGGATTCCGCCCATTCCGGGTGTCCGGGGCATCCGCCCGGGCTTCTCGCTGAAGAAGGTGCTGTGCGACGCGGTGATGCTGGTGTCGTGCATGCGCATGGTTCGCCGGGAGCGGTACGACCTCATCCACGCGGTCGAGGAGTCGGCGTTCATCGCGGCGGCCACCGGCGCGGTATCGGGCGTGCCGTATATCTACGACATGGATTCGTCGCTGGCGGAACAGATGGTCGAGGCGTATCCGAGGCTGCACCCGATGCTGCCCATGCTGCGGTATTGCGAATCCGTGGCGGTGCGGCGGAGCCTCGGCGTGCTCACCGTGTGCGCGGCGCTCGAGGACGTGGCCCTGGGGCACGACCCCGAGAAGCCGGTGGGCCGGGTCGAAGACAGCACGCTGCTGCCGCCGTCGACCGGCCGCCGGAGCAGCAACGGATACGCCCCGCTGCCCGAGGAGGCCACGGGCCCGCTCGCGATGTACGTGGGCAATCTGGAGCGCTATCAGGGCATCGACCTGATGCTCGCCGGCTTCCGCCACACGCTCCGGCGGATTCCCGATGCCAGTCTGGTGATCGTGGGCGGGCGCGATGAGGACATCGAGCGCTATCAGGGCGTCGCCGACCGGCTCGGTATCGGGCCCAGGGTACACTTCCTGGGCCCCCGACCAGTCAGAGTGCTGCCCAGCCTGCTGCGGCAGGCCGACGTGCTCGTCTCTCCGCGCGTCAAGGGACTCAACACGCCGATGAAGATCTATTCCTATCTGGATTCGGGCACGGCCGTGCTGGCCACCCGGCTCAGGACCCACACCCAGGTGCTCGACGACCGGTCGGCCTACCTGGTGGACCCCGACCCCGAGGCGTTCGGCGCCGGCCTCGCCCGACTGCTCGAGGACCCTGCGCTGCGCGAGCGGCTGGCCACGCACGCGAAGCAGTACGTCCAGGAGGAGTTCACGCCGGAGGCCGCGCGCCGGAAGCTCGCCGTGTTCTATTCCGCGATGGAAGCGAAGGCCCCCGGGGCCAGGACGTGATGGTCCTCTGGCGGTCCCCCACCCTGCGGAGCGCGGCGGTCATGGGCTTCTCGGGGGTCGGCTTCGCGGGCGCCAACCTCATCCTTGCCCGGCGGCTGCCCGAGACCGAGTACGCGCTTTTCACGCTGTTTCTCGCGCTGGTGAATCTGGGATATGCGCTCTCCCCGGCGGGCCTCGAGACCTTCGTCGTGCGCCAGCCGATCGAGTTCGGACCTCGCTTTCTCCGCAAAGTGCTCACCGCGACCGTACCGGTCGGCGCGCTCATCGGCGCGATTGGCTACTTCGGGTACGACCTGAGCGGAACGGTCTCGTCGCTCCTCGCCCTCGCCACGGCCGCCGGCGGGCTCATGTCCGTCGCGGCGGCCCGGCTTCAGGCGGAGCTCCGGTTCGGCCTCAGCCTCACGATCGCGCAGAGCCCCAACCTGTTCCTGATCGCCGCCGCGGTGCTCGTGGTCCTGGCCGGTGTCCAGGACGCCACGCTCGCCGTCGCCGTCTCGACCGCGGGCTTCGTGATCGCGGCGTGGTACGGTTGGGCGATCCTGCTCCGCGAGCGGCACGCGAAGCCGGAGCGCACGTGCGCGGTCGTGTGGGGGGAGGCGCTGGCGTTCGCCGGGGTGAACGCGTCGGGGCTGCTGCTGGTGCAGCTCGACCGGCTCATCATCCCCCACGTGCGACCGGTGGAAGACCTGGCGACGTTCGGCGTCCTGGCGGCGCTCGTGGGGTCGCTCTACCGCGTCATGCAGCAAGGCGTCGGGTACTCGCTGCTGCCGCGCCTGAAGGCCGCGAGCAGCGTGGAGGAACGGCGCCGGCTGCTCGCGCACGAAGCCTGGCTGGTCGGCGCGGTCGCGGTGATCGGCGCGGCGTTCATCTGGGTGATCACGCCGCCGGTCGAGCAGTACCTCCTCGCCGGCAAGTATCACCTGACCCCCGCACTGATCGTGGCGGCGATCGTCGCCGGTGTCGCCAAGATCCTCAACGCCTTCTTCAAGGCATCCGTCTCGGCTATTGGCACCCCGAGCGAGGTGGCGCTGGTCAACTACGTCGGCTGGATCTCGGTCGTGGTGGCGGTCGCGGCCGGGCTGGCCGGCGGGGCCTGGGGGCTGGCCGGTGTCATTTACGGGGTCGCCCTCGGATGGCTCCTCCGCGCCGTCGGTGCCATGTACGTGACAGCGCGCCACCTCCGCCTCCCTGCCACGGTTCCGGCGACCACGCCGTAAGCGACCGGGTGGCAGTCCGGTTCGGCCCCTGTGATCACGCGCACGGTCCCATGCGATCCGCCCGGCCATCTTGAGCCGGCCGCCATGCGGATGTCCCGCATTCCCTCGGAGTCATCGATGCCGGAGCAGGCTCAGCAGCAGACCTTGCCGCGCGTGCTGGTCACCGGCGCGGGCGGGTTCACCGGGCTGGCGCTGGCCCGGAGCCTGGCCGCACGCGGGCACCCGGTGCGCGGTTTGGCCCGCAACCCGGCAAGCGCCGGTGAGCTGGCGGCCGCCGGCGTCGAGGTAGTGACGGGCGACATACGCGACGAGCGCCTGGTGCGCGACGCGCTCGAAGGCGTCGGCATCGTCTACCACCTCGCGGCCGTCTTCCGCCGCGCCGGCGTGCCGGACTCGGAGTATCGGACGGTGCACGTGGACGCGACGCGTCACCTGATCGAGGCGTCGCGGGAGGCAGGCGTCGGACGCGTGGTTCACTGCAGCACCGTGGGGGTCCACGGCGACGTCGCGCGCGGCGGCCCGGCCACGGAGGATTCGCCGTTTCAGCCGATGGACATTTACCAGCAGACCAAGCTCGAAGGCGAATGGATGGCGTGGGAGACGGCGCGGCGCACCGGAATGCCGCTCACCGTGGTGCGGCCCGGCCCCATTTACGGCCCGGGCGACCGGCGGCTCTTCAAGCTGATCGGCGGGGTGGCGCGGCGGCGATTCCGATTGCTCGGCGACGGATCGCCCCGGTTCCAGATGGTCTACGTGGACGACCTGATCGAAGGCTTCCGCCTGGCGGGCGAGCAGCCGGCCGCGGTCGGACGGACGTACATCATCACCGGCGAGGAGGCCCCTACCCTGCGCGAGCTGGTGGACGAGATCGCCGACGCCGCGCAGGTCCGACCGCCGCGTCTCCGGCTCCCGGTGTGGCCTTTCTGGCTGCTTGGCGCCGCGTGCGAGGCCGTGTGCATACCCTTCGGGATCGAGCCGCCGATCTTCCGCCGTCGGGTCAGTTTCTTCACCAGCAACCGGTGGTTCGATACCTCGCGCGCCCGCCGGGAGCTGGGCTTCGTCGCCCGGGTTCCCCTCCGGGTGGGACTCGACCGCACGCTCAACTCCTATCGCCGCCTGGGGTGGGTCTGATCGTGCGCGCCCGGCTGCTAGACTGAGGCGGCTCCGACCCGGGTCAACTCGGCGAGCAGGCGCCGGGCCCCGTCGCTCCACGAAAACTCCGCCGCGCGCGCGAGCCCCTGGGCGCGGAGCGTGCCGGCGAGCCCCGGCTCGCACGCCAGGCGCAGCATGGCGGCGGCGAGGCCGTCGACATCGTCGGGATCGACGATGAGCGCCGCATCGCCCACGACCTCGGGGCAGGCCGGCGCGCTCGAGGTGATCACCGGACACCCCGAGGCCATCGCCTCGACCAGCGGGATGCCGAAGCTCTCGTAGTAGGACGGGAACAGCAGGGCGGCGGACATGCTGTAGACGGCGGGCATGTCATCATGCGCGATCAGGCCGGGGATGACCACGGTGTCAGGACCGAGGCCGAACCGATCGCGCAGGACCTCCGGCGTGAGCCGCTCCCGCACGCCCGCGCCGAGGATCACCATCGGCGGCAGGTCGGGTGCAGCGGCCCGCGCGAGGGCGTAGGCCTCGAGCGTGCCCTCCACGTTCTTGCGCGGGCAGAGTGCCTGCCCGGCGTATTCGATGCGGGTGTATCCCTTGACCACCATCAGGAAACACGGCCGATCGGGCATGCCGTACTGCGCGCGCACCCGGCCCAGGATGGCGGGGTCGGTGATGGGAGCGAAACGCTCGTCGGCCGCGGCGTAGATCGTGGCCATCTTTTCCGGAGGTACCCCGGCCAGTTGCTCGAGCTCGCGGGCAAGGCTGTCCGAGTTGGTGAGCACCCGGGCCGCGCGACGGCAGAAGAGCGGGATGCTCAGGACGTTGTAGACCCGGTTGACCCGGTCGGCGAGCGTGGTGTAATACTCGGGAAAGGTCCAGTACTCGGTCCCGCGCTGCTGCACGATGGTGGGGCACGACGCCACGACGGGAATGCTGAACTTGTGGTGGAACAGGACGTCGAGGCGCTCCCGCCAGGCCGCCAACGGCACGGCCACCTGATCCCACAGCACCTTTCCCGGTGCCCGCACGACCACCTCGCGCACGTTGGCCCGCCCGGCATACCGACCCCGCTGCCCGTCGTTCGCGTAGAACAGCACGTACTGGTTGGTGCTATCAAGCTCCAGCAGCGCATCCACCAGACTCCGGATGTACACGCCCGCGCCGTCATATTCGTCGACGGCGCGGAGCATGATGCCGATGCGGAGCGCGGGGCGTCCGCCCTCGCCCCGCCGTTGCGGCACTTCGGCCGGTCTGGTCGCCAACGCGCTCGTGCCGACTGCCATGGATGACCCGTTTCGTGTGTGGATGGGGTACTCCGCGCGACTCGCTGAATCCTGGCTCGCCCGACACTGTAACCGGTGCGGGCTCCGCCGGTCGTGACCCCAGTCACAGGGACGGCGCGCGCCGTGCTGAGCCGGGGGGAGAGCCGTGGACGAGGGTCCGCCGGGCGGCTACGTTCCCGGGCGTGCCATGACCTGCACCCCGGTGTCGATGAAAGCAGCCAGCGCCTGCCCAGCTTGACCGAAACCGGTGCAGTGCCCCCTCTTCCGCGGGCGTGGCGACGCGTCGGCCAGCTGCTCGCACTCGCCGGGGGTGTGGCTATCCTGGTGGCGACCCTCACCCCGCTGGACGACCCCCGCCATGCGAATCTGCTCACCCCCCTGCTCTGCCTGATCTGCGGCGGCCAGGGCGGGGCCGACGTCGCCGGCAATCTGCTGCTCTTCATCCCCTTCGCGGCCGGCCTCCGGCTCGCCGGGTGGACATGGCCGCGCTGCGTGGCGGCGGCGGCGGCCGTCTCGTTCACCGTGGAGCTCCTGCAGCTCCTGGTGGTCCCCGGCCGGGATGCCAGCCTGAGTGATCTGCTGACCAACACGGCCAGCGGCGCAATGGGCGCCGCGCTCGGCGGCGCCCTGCCGGGCCTCGCCTCGGCGACGGGGGCGCGCGCGGGTCGCCTGCTCGCGGCGGTGCTGGTCGGAGCATTCGGGCTGCTGGCCCTCTCGGCGTGGCTCCTCGGGTCCGACATGCCGGAGGGCCATCTCCTGAGCCGCTGGGCGCATGAGGCGCCGGGCACCGACGTCTTCGGGGGCCGCGTGCTCGCCGTGCAACTCAACGGCCGCGCCATGCCGCCCAACGGGACACCCCCGGACTCGGCCCGGCTGCGGGAGGAAGTCGCCCGCGGGACGATCGGCCTCGTCACCGAGGTCGTATCCGGTCCACCCGCCGTCTCGACCTCCTGGGTCTACATGTTCCGGGTGCCGTCGGGCGGCGCGGTCACGCTGGGCCAGCTCCACCGGCTGGCCTCGTTCACCGTGCCCGCCCGCGCGCTGCGCTACCGGTTCTTCCCGCCGATGGTGACCCTCCCCGACGGGTTTCCGGTCGAACCCGGGATGCCGGTCGTGCTCCGGGCGACCGAGCGCGGGCGGCATGTCGTGCTCTCCTCGACCTACGGCGGGCGTACCCATACGATCGCCATAAGGATCACGCCGGCCTTCGGGTGGTTCCTCATCTCGCCGTTCCTCTTCAGCGGCGGCGAGGTTCGGTGGATGACCGCAGCCTGCCTGGCGTTCCTCTACCTGCCGGCGGGCTATTGGGCGGCGGCGGCCGGGCGGCCGGCGAGGGCGGCCCTCGGGCTCGCCGCGGGGCTCGCGCTGGCGCTCGGGGCGTTGCCAGCCGTGGCTGCGCTGTCGGCCGCGCCCTGGTCCGAGTGGCTGGGGGCGGTGGCCGGGGCTGCCCTCGGCTGGGCCCTTCGGCTGGCCGCGGCTTATCTTCAGACGCGATGCGTCTCGCCTTCCGCCAGCGAATTCTCCTCACCCTGATCTGCCTCGGGGCGGTGCCCACCGCCGTGGCGATCTTCGGGTGGGCGTTCACCGTGCGCTCGACGACGCCGGCGGCCGGGGCGCTGGGCGCGATGGAGGACGTCGGCACCTCGGGACGCGTGCTCATCGAGCGGCTCGACTCCACCCGGCTCACCCCCGCCGAGCGGCGGGCCCTCACCGACCACGCCGACAAGCTCAACAGCGCGCTGGTCCGGTTCCAGCGGGTCGACACCTTCGGCCGCTACTACTACGCGGGCCTGGGGCTGGTGGTGCTACTGGTGGGCGCGGCGTTCCTCTACACTTCCGTCCGGGTAGGCGGCCACCTCTCGCGCCAGCTCAGCCGGCCGATCGAGGAGCTGATCGGCTGGACCGCCCACATCCGGCGGCTGGAGGCACTGCCGCCCGATCGGCCGCGGCGCGGCGCCCCGGAGTTCGAAGCCCTCCGCACCGCGCTGCGCGAGATGGCCACGGCCATCGAGCAGGGGCGAGCGCGGGAGATCGAGGCCGAGCGGCTCCGCGCTTTTCGCGAGACCGCCCGGCGGGTCGCGCACGAGATGCGGAATCCGCTCACGCCGATCCGGCTCGCGGTGTCCCAGCTCTCGCGCTCGGCCGCACCGCCGCAGCGCGAGGCCATCGACGTGCTCGTGGCCGAGTCGGGCCGGCTCGAGCAGCTCGCCCGAGAATTCACCGACTTCGGCCGCCTGCCCGAAGGGCCGGCCGCACAGGTCGATCTCGCCGAGCTGCTGGCCGACCTCGCGCGCACGAGCGTCCCGCCCACGATGCAGGTGTCGCTGGCGCTCGACCCTGCCCTGCCCAGCCTGCTGGGCCACTACGATCCGCTCCGCCGCGCCTTTGGTAACCTCATCCGCAACGCGGTCGAGGCGTGCGAAGGCCAGGGGCGGATCGAACTGGTGGCCCGCGCTGACGACGGCACCGTGACGATCGAGGTCGAGGACCACGGCCCCGGCGTGCCGCCCGAGCTGGCCGACCGGCTGTTCGACCCCTACGTGACCGGCAAGAGCGGCGGCACCGGACTGGGACTCGCGCTGGTGAAGCAGACCATCGAGATGCACGAGGGGACGATCGCCGTGCGCCCCACGCCCGGCGGCGGCGCCACCTTCGTCGTCCGGATGCGGGGCCGATGAGCGCCCGGTCCCAGATCCTCCTGGTCGACGACGAGGCCAACATCCGCCGGATGCTGGCCGCGCTCCTCCGCGAGGAGGGGTTCACCGTGGCCGAAGCCCCGAACGGCAACGCGGCGCTCCTCAGCCTCGACGACGTGGATCCCGACGTCGTCCTGCTCGACCTGCTCATGCCGCCGGGGCCCGACGGCCTCGCGACTCTGGCGAGCATCCGCGAGCGGGGGCGCGGCACGCCGGTCATCATGATGAGCGGCAAGGCGCAGCTCACGGACGCGGTCCGGGCCGTGAAGCTGGGCGCCTTCCAGTTCCTGGAGAAGCCGCTCGCGCCCGAATCGGTGCTGGTGACGGTGCGGGCCGCGGTGGAGCTCAACCGGACGCGCGCCGAGAACCGCGCCCTCCACGCGGAGCTCTCGCGTCGCTCGGCGCTGGTCGGCGCGAGCGACGCGATGGAACAGGTGCGCGCGCTGATCGCCCGGGTCGCTCCCACCGAGGCGCGCGTGCTCCTCACCGGCGAGAGCGGCACCGGCAAGGAGCTGGCGGCCGCCGCGGTCCACGCGGCGAGCCGGCGATCGGCGCGGGCGTTCGTCACCGTCAACTGTGCGGCCATCCCGCGGGACCTGGTCGAGTCCGAGATGTTCGGGCACGAGCGGGGCGCGTTCACCGGCGCCACCGAGCGGCGGCTCGGCCGGTTCGAGCTGGCGCACCAGGGCACGCTCTTCCTGGACGAGATCGGCGACCTCAGCCCCGAAGCCCAGGCCAAGCTGCTCCGGACACTCGAGACCGGCGAGCTGCAGCGGCTCGGCGCCGAGGCGTCGCAGCGGGTGGACGTGCGGATCGTGGCCGCCACCAACCGCCGGCTGGAGGACGCGGTAGCCGACGGGGACTTCCGGGAGGACCTGTTCTTCCGGCTCAACGTCTTCCCCATCCGGCTGCCCGCGCTGCGCGAGCGCCTCGAGGATCTGCCCGCGCTCGTCGCGCACCTGGCCGAGCGGGTGCGTCCCCGCCAGGGGCCGACGTTTACGCCCGAGGCGCTCAATACCCTCGCCGGCTACGGCTGGCCCGGCAACGTGCGCGAGCTCGCCAATCTGGTCGAGCGCCTGAGCATCCTGTGCGGGCCCACGGTGGACGCGGGCGCGGTCCGCGACGTGCTGCGTGGCGGGGCCCCGCCGCCGCCCGCCCCGACCGCACTCGGCCGTCCGCTGTCCGACGCGCTGGACGACTACGAGCGAGGCCTCCTGCGCGCCGCGCTGACGCAGGCGGAGGGCAACATCGCCGAGGCGGCGCGGCTGCTGCAGACCGACCGCGCCAACCTGTACCGCCGGCTCAGGCGGCTGGGTCTCGACCGGGAGTAGCCCGGCCGCCCACTCCTTCCACTCTCGAGCTCCGCATGCGATTCCTCGCCGGTGGCCTGCTGCTCCTGCTCGCGACCGCGCCGCTGCTCCGGGCCCAGGACAGCGTGATCGTCATCGATCCCGACCTGCCGCCCGGCGACTCCATGGTCGTCCGCGGCGGCCCGCCGCCGGACGTGGTGTCCGAGCTGCTCGCCTTCTACAACGACAGCGCGACCACCCGGATGCAGGGGGACGTGAGCTTCCCGGCGGGAAGCGAGTTCTCCGGCCGGCTGGCGATCTTCCGCGGCTCGCTGCGCCTGGCCGGACGGATCCGGGGCGACATGGTGGTCATCAACGCGACGCTGTACCTGCTGCCCGGCGCCGACGTGGAGGGCGACGTGCTGGTGGTGGGCGGCCGCCTGATCCGCAGTCCCGGCGCCCGGCACGTTGGGCGCGAGCGCGTCCAGTGGGATGCCGCGCCCGTGCTCCGCAACCCCGATGGGACGCTCGTGCTGCGCGAGCGCCGCCGGCCGCTGGGCGAGCTTGCCACCGCGCGCGCGACCTTCCAGACCGGCCGCGTCCGCACCGAGCTGCTCCTCGCGACCGGCGGGACCTACAACCGCATCGAGGGGCTGCCGATCGTCTTCGGCCCGACATTCGAGCTCCGGCCGTCCCGCGGGTTGCTCGCCAGGCTCGATCTCCGCGGCATCCTCCGCACGGCGGGCGAGGGATCCCGGCTGAGCAGCGACTTCGGTTACGGCGCCCGGGCCGAGCTGCGCTTCCCGGGTGGCGGCGTCGCCGGGCGCGTCTACAGCGAGGTCGCGCCGTTCGAGGACCAGCCGCTCTCGGCGGCCGAGAACGGCTGGTCGGCCTTCCTGATGCAGCGGGACTTCCGCGACTGGTTCGAGCGCCGCGGCGGCGGCGGAGCCGCGTGGGTCCAGCCCACCCGGTCGCTGCGGCTCGAGCTGTCGCTCCGGCGCGACCACGAGAGCAGCGTCCGCGCCACCGATCCATGGTCCCTGCTCCGCAACAGCGACCGCTGGCGCCGCAACCCGCTGAGCGACGACGGCCACTACTTCACCACCGGCGCCCAGCTGGACTTCGACTCCCGCAACGACCGCGACCGCAGCACGACCGGCTGGCTGCTCCGCGCGCGATACGAGCACAGCACGAGCGACGACGTGGCGCCGCTGGCGCTGCCGGAGACGGTGCGCCCGCCGATCCCGACGGGCGGCGGCTACGCCTTCGATCGCCTGACGCTGGATCTCCGGCGCTACTCGCGGCTGACGCCGAGCCTCCGCGTGAACGCCCGCCTCCGCGCGGACGGTTGGATCGGCGGCGACCGCATGCCGATCCAGCGCCGCGTCTCGCTCGGCGGACCCGATCTCCTGCCCGGCTTCGGGTTCCGGGCGTTCACCTGCGCGCCGCGCGGCTTCGTGGACCCGTCCGATCCGGCGCTCTGCGACCGCTCCGTCGTGGCGCAGCTCGAGGTCCGCACCCGCCTGGGCCTCAACCTCGGGTACCGCCTGCGCGACCGTGAGGGCGGCACCGGGCGATTCATTGGAATCGAGGAGGCCGACCTGGTCTTCCTGGGCGACGCGGGCAAGGCCTGGCTCGCGGGCGACGGTCCCGGCCAGGTGCCAGCCAACCGGATCCCCTCCCTGCACGAGTGGAAGGCCGACGTAGGGGTCGGCCTCGACGCCGGGGCGATCGCCGCGTACCTCGCCAAGAGCCTCAGCCAGGGTGAGCCGGTGCGGTTCGTCGTCCGCCTGCAGCGCCGCTTCTAAGTGCAAGTCATTTCACTCCTTCGGGCATGCCGGCTGGCCCGGTACTTGCTTGCCATGGTCCTGATCCTGGGCACATGGACCACCCGCCCGCACCCCGCCGCCGCGCAGACGGCGCAGGGGGTCCGCCTGACCGTCCGTCTGGCGGCGGATTCGACTCCATCGGGGTCGCGGGCGCCGGTGGTTCGGGCGGAGAATCTGATGGGCGACGGCCGATGGCTGTCGGCCCTGCGCTCGGGCCTGCCCGTGCGATTGCACTATCGGGTGGAAGTGTGGCGGTCGCGCGGCGGCTGGTTCGATGCGTTCGAGCGACAAGCGGAGTGGGACGTCGTGCTGCGGCACGAGCCGCTGTTGGACCAGTACACCGTGCTCACGCTGTTCAGCGGCCGCGTGCAGGAGCGGCGGTACGCCACGGTCGACGCGCTGACCGCCGCGCTCGCCTTCGCCTATCAGATCAACGTGCGACCCGTCGTGGCGGGGCGGTACTACTACACGGCGTCGCTGGAGATCTCGACGCTGTCGGACTCCGATCTCGACGAGCTGCAGCGGTTCCTGGAGGGTGACCTGGGCGAGGTGGCTCAGGGTGAGGGTGGCGTAGGCGACGCGCTTGGGCGCGGCGCGACGCGATTCCTGCTTCGCTTGGCGGGATTGCCGAGCCTCCGGTTGGAGGTCCGGAGCACGACGTTCGAGGCTCGCTGACGCAACG
Source organism: uncultured Gemmatimonadales bacterium (assembly GCA_963840215.1). Taxonomy (GTDB): domain Bacteria; phylum Gemmatimonadota; class Gemmatimonadetes; order Gemmatimonadales; family GWC2-71-9; genus CAVVWJ01. The sequence continues at coordinate 791,643 of CAWIYG010000001.1, forward strand.
ACCACCGGAGAAGGAGCCCGCATGGCCTCGGCCGCCGCCCTCGTGACCCTTCCCCTCGCCATCCGCGAACGGCTACGGGACCAGTGGCGGTCGCCCGACGAGATCCGCGCGCTCAGGGTGGCTCGCCTGCGCCGTCTCGCGGCGGAAGCCATGAAGACCTCGTACTGGTCCGACGTGTTCGCCCGCGCAGACGTCCGGCCGGAGACGCTGGACGACGATGCCGGGTTCGAGCGCCTTCCAATCCTGGAGAAGGCGACCCTCAAGTCGCGCGTCACCCAGATGCTCACCCAGCCCCCCGGTGAGCTCTTCCGCCTCGACAGCTCGGGAAGCACAGGACGGCCGGTGATCGTGTACCGGAACGAGCGCGAGCAGGCCGCCGTGTCCGCGCTGCACGCGCGCATCCACGCGACCTTCGGCCGGCGACCGCTGGACCGTCAGGTAAGCATCGGGTCCGGCAAGGCCGCGGCGCCGAAAGGCCCGGTGGCCGCGCTCCGCCGCGCCGGGCTGCTCCCCGCCCTGCATCGCATCTCGAGCTTCGACCCGCTGGACCGTCAGGTGGACGTCCTGCGACGGGTTCGGCCGGACGTCCTGAGCGGCTACTCCGTCGCCATCGAATCGCTGGCCGAAGCGGTGATCGCGGCGGGCGGGCTCGAGGTGGGCCCGCGGCTGGTCTATACCGGTTCGATGACCCGAAGCGAGCGCTGCCGCCGACTGGCCGAGGAGGCCTTCGGGGTCCGTCCGCTCGACGTGTACGCCACCATGGAGACCGGCCCGCTGGCGTGGGAGTGCCCCGACAGTCCCGGCGACTACCATCTGAACGACGACGTCCAGCTGCTGGAGATCGTCGACCCGCAGGGCCGACGCGTGCCCGACGGCCAGATTGGGGAAGTCGTCATCACCCCGCTCACCTGCCTCAGCACGCCGCTCTTCCGGTACCGGATCGGCGACCTCGCGGCGCGCCGGACGCACCGGTGCCGGTGCGGCCGCGGCCTGGCGCTGCTGAGCCCGATCGCGGGCCGGTCGAGCGAAGCCATCCGCACGGCCGATGGACGAGTGCTCAACACGGCGCTTCTCGGCGCGTGCTTCTCGATGCACGAGGACATCAGGCGGTGGCAGGCTCGGCAGCTCGGGCCGGACGTGCTGCAGGTCCAACTGGTGGTCCACCCGCGGTGGAACGAGCAGTCGCGGCAGGCCGCCCTCGGCATGATGCGGCACTACCTGGGCGACGCGTTGCGCTACGAGCTGAGGGTGGTGGAGGACATCCCGCTGGCGCCCAACGGCAAGTTCCAGATGATCGTGCCGCTGGGGCAGGACGTGGCCGCCTAGGCGGCTAGACGGTGCCGCCCAGCGCGCGGAGGGCTTCGTCGCCGTAGAAGAGCTTGATGTACTTGGCCTGTGCGATGGAGAGCCGGCGGACGGCCCAGGAGAGGTGCACGAAATGCGGCTCGCGCGGCGTGTGCAGGGGATGCATGCCGCACTCTTCGGGCAGGTGATTGCCCTTCCGGGTATTGCAGGAGCTGCAGGCGGTCACCACGTTGGCCCACTCGTTGTCACCACCCCGGGAAAGCGGAATCAGGTGATCGCGCGTCAGGCACTCGCGGTGCCGCAGCTCGAGCTGCCCCCGGTGACAGTACTGGCAGCGGTAGCTGTCGCGGGCGAAGAGGAATGTGTTGGTGACCTGGCGACGAAAGCGGCGGGGGACGTGCACGAACTTGACCAGCCGGATAATGGCTGGTTTCGGTAGTGTGAGGCGTTCACTTCGAACGACATCGCCCGCGTCGGATTCGACGATTTCGGCCTTGCCCTCGATGACGAGGCGCAAGGCCCGACGCACCGGGACCATCGTCAACGGCTCGAACGAGGCGTTCAACGCCAAGCACCGCACGCGACGTCTCCGCAGCGGATGGAGGTGGAGGGGAAACTGCCAGCGGCATCGGCGCTTACGACCGCCGCCTGCCGCCCATTTCAAGCGTAACGCAGCCTCCGAGGAGCGGCAAGGGAGGCCGCGCACGCCGAGGCTGTCCTACTTCTTGACCAGCGCCTGGATCCGCTGCGCGATCGACTCCCGCAGCCGCTGACTCCGCGTGATGACGAGGACGGTGTCGTCGCCGGCGATCGTGCCGATGATCTCCGCCCAGCCCGCCTGGTCGAGTGCCTCGGTGATGGCGCCGGCCGAGCCGCTCGCCGTCCTGAGCACCAGGAGCGGCCCCACACCGTCCACGCTGACCAGGAGCGCCGGCAGCACCTGCGCCAAGTCGGGCCGGACCGCCGCCCGGTGCGGATGGGTGTAGAACGCCCCGCCCTGCGGATCCGCCAGCTTGGCGAGACCGAGCTCTCGGATGTCCCGCGAGAGGGTCGCCTGGGTGACCACGAAGCCTTCGGTGGAAAGGGCCTCGCGCAGGTCGTCCTGGCTCTCGATGCGCCGCTCCCGGACCACGCGCAGGATGGCGGCGTGACGCTGGATCTTCATAGCGGTGGGCTGGTTCGGTACACGTCCCGTCCTCCGACAAAGGTGGCCAGCACATCCGGCGGGCCGCTCGCCAGCACCCGCTCCTCGGCCGAGGAGTCGGTCGCATCGGCGCGCGCGCGAATCACGAGGCAATCGCCCCAGGTGCCCGGCGCCAGTACTCCGATCTCGGCCTCGAGCCCGAGCGCGCGCGCGGCGTCGCGGGTGCACAGCGCCAACGCGTCGGCCGCGGCGAGTCCCGCGAGGGCGCGGGCCGCGCGGGCCTCCGCCAGCAAGTCGAGGCGCCCCACGCTCAGGCTCGAATCCGTCCCCAGGCCCACCCGGAGCCCGGCGGCCAGCAGCGCCGCCAGCGGTGCGTCGCCGTGGCCATGGGCCCTGTTCGACAGCGGGCAGTGGGCAACCGCAACGTTTGCCCGGGCGAGCTGCCGGATGTCTGCCGGACCGGCCTGGACCACGTGGATGCAGAGCGTCCGCTCCGACAGCACCCCGTGCGCGCCGAGCCACTCCACCGGCGTCTGCCCGAGCGGCACGGGCAGCGGAATGCCCCGGCCGCGCCACGCCTCGGCGAAGGCGCCCTTCCCGCCGGCCAGGAGCGCGCTCTCCGCCAGCGATTCGGCCAGGTGCACCGCCATGGGAAGGCCGACCTCGCGGGCCCAGGCGGCAGTCGCGGCGTAGAGCGGCCCGCTCACTGTATAGGGCGCGTGGGGGGAGACACCCAGCCGCACCCGCCCGCCGGCGAACCGGCCGAGCCGCGCCACCGCCTGCCGGAGCCCGGCCATGCTCTCGTCCCGCTGGCTGGGATGCGGGCCGAAGACCTCGTGGTACGCGATCCCCGACCCGCCCGAGTCGGCCAGCACCTCGATCACCGCCCCCGAATCGCCCGTGTCGGCGACCGTGGTCACGCCGGCCGCCCAACAGTCCGCGAGACCGCGGCGCGCCGCTGCCAGGAAGGCCTCGGGGGCACGGGCTGCCTTGTCCGACCGGACCCGGCGGATCCAGGCGGCGAAGTCGTGCTCGGGCGGGTCGCCGTCGAGGCCGGTGAGCTCGAGATGCGTGTGCGTGTTGATCAGGCCGGGGAGCAGCAGGGCGTCCCCAAAGTCCTCGGCCGGGACGTCCGCCGGACGCGGCACGGCCGCGTCCGGCCCCACCGCGACGATGCGTCCGTCGGCGCCGATCAGCAGCGCGCCGCGCTCGAGCGCCGGACCCACGATCGGCAGAACCCACCGCGCCGCCAGCCGGCGGGCCCGCATGCTAGCGCTGCGTATTCGGCGCCGGGCCCGAGCCCCCCATCACCCCGGTCGACGTGCCGGGCGCGTCGGGAGCCGCGCCGGGTGCCGGCACGGCCGGACGCACGGCACCCGGGGGCAGCGGCGCCGTGGGGTGCGGCGCGCCGTCGGGCGCGGTGCCGCCGAGCGGACCGGCGCCTCCCACTGCGCCGAAGGGCGAGTGGATGGGGCAGAAGGCCGTGGGCTCGGTGCCGGGAATGAACGACTCGATGTAATGCACGTCCTTGGGACAGAACGGGGTGGCCTTGTAGCCCGTGGTCTTGTCGATGTCCAGCGCCGTCAGGCCGTCGGGGCGCGGCCACGCGGCCGGGATCGCGCGGCGCTCGTAGACCTCGCGCATCATCGCGGTCCAGGCCGGCGCGGCGAGCACGCCGCCCTGCGCGTTGGCCTTGATCTTCTTCGGCTGGTCGAAGCCCAGCCAGATACCGGTAACGAGGTCGGGCGTGAACCCGATGAACCACACATCGTAGCCGTCGTTGGTCGTGCCGGTCTTGCCGCCGGCGGGGAAGTTGATGCGCGAGCCGACCGAGCCGACGGCCGTCCCGTGGCGCACCACGTCGCGGAGGGCATCGGTCATGAGCCACGCGTGCGGCGTATCCATGACCGCCACCGAACGCACCGTCGGCTGCCAGAGGATCTTGCCGGCTCGATCCTCGACCCGGAGGATCGCGTTGGGGATCGTGCGCGTACCGAGGTTGGCGAAGGTGGTGTATGCCGCGATGATCTCGAGCGGGTACACGTCCGCCGAGCCGATGTGGATCGAGGGATACGGCGGCACCCGCGTCGTGAGGCCGAACTTGGTGGCCTCGCTGATGACCGCGTCCTCGCCCAGCTCCATGCCCAGCTTGATGGCGATGATGTTGCGCGACATGTAGAGCGCGCGCCGGAGCGTCATCGGCCCGTCGAACTCGAGATCGTAGTTCTGGGGCGCCCAGGGCGTGGTATCGGTGGAGATCTCCACGGTCAGCGGATCGTCCACCATCACGTGGGAGAGCGGATAGCCGGCCTCGACCGCGGCGGCATACACGATCGGCTTGAAGGTCGAGCCCGGCTGCCGCAGCGCCTGGGTGGCGCGATTGAACTTGCTGTCCTCGAAGTCGCGGCCGCCGATCATCGCGCGGATGTTGCCGGTCTTGGCATCGAGCGTGACCAGGAGCCCCTGCAGGTAGGGCGTGGTCATCTTGTTGCCGTTGTCGGGCGAGTCCGCCCGCGCGTCCAGGTACTGGCGGTAGCTCGGCCAGGCGAACTTGCCGTCGGCCCCGCTCTCGATGGCCTCCAGCCGAGCCTCGAGCGCGCGCTCGGCGGCCTGCTGGGTGTCGAGGTCCAGCGTGGTGTAGATCCGGTAGCCGGACTTGTAGAGGTCGGCCCCGAACCGGGCGTCGAGCTGCTGCCGGACGTACTCCACGAAGTACTCGGCCACGCCGCTGAAGTCGGAATGCGAGCTGAGCAGGAGCGGATAGGCCTTCCAGCGCTCCGTGTCCTCGGCGGAGAGCAGCTCGTTGTCCCGGAGCAGGTTGAGAATCGTGTTGCGGCGCTGGACGGTCAGGTTGGGATTCCTGCGCGGGTTGTAGCGGGAGGGCGCCTTCGGGATCGCGGCGAGGGTCGCGGCCTCGGCCACGTTGAGGTCGCGGACCGATTTGCCGAAGTACCGCTGGGAGGCGGCCTCCACCCCGTACGCGCGGTTGCCCAGGTCGATCTGGTTGAGGTACAGCTCGAGAATCTTGTCCTTGGAGTACTTGCCCTCGATCTCCCGGGCCACGTGCGCCTCGCGGAGCTTCCGGCTCAGGGTCTTGTCCCGCCCGCTGATGTCCTCCGGCCAGAGATTCCGCGCGAGCTGCATGGTGATGGTCGAGAAGCCCTCGGCCACGCGGAACTTGAACAGGTTGTTCTTGATCGCGCCGAACACCCGGAACCAGTCGATGCCCTGGTGCTCGTAGAACCGCTTGTCCTCGGTCGTGATGAAGGCCGCCTTGACGTAGGGCGACATCTCGCCGAGCGGCACCACGGTTCGGCGCTCGAGTCCCAGGTCGGTGATGAGCCGGCCGTCGGCCGCGTACACCTTGGAGGCCTGGTTGGGATCGTAGCCGCCGAGCTCGGCGATGGATGGGCAGCTGTTGCCGGCGCACGCGCGCGTCCAGAGCGCCGTCAGGACCGCGAGCCCGAAGGCGACGACCGCGAGGACCGAGACCAGGACGATGCGACGGGCGCGTGGAGAAAGCTGAACGCGCTGCAGGAAGCTGGGTTGCCGGCGGGCCATGCCCCCAAGCTAGCCGGTTGCGGGGCACGTTTCCAGCGGGTACGATACCCGGCTATGAGCGACCTATTCGAGCTGTTGGCCGCGCGCGGCTTCGTCCAGCAGGCTACGCCGGGACTCGCGGAGCGACTCCGGCAGGGCCCGATCACGGCCTACGTCGGGTTCGATCCGACGGCCGACTCGCTGCACGTGGGCAGCCTGGTCCCGGTCATGGGCATGGCCTGGCTCCAGCGGGAGGGCCATACGCCGATCGCGCTGGTGGGCGGCGGCACCGGCATGGTCGGGGACCCGAGCGGCAAGCGGGAGGAGCGTCCGGTCCTGACCCTAGACCAGATCGACCGTAACGCCCAGGGGATTCTGCACCAGCTGCAGCGGTTCCTGTCGTTCGAGGGTGCCAACGCCGCCCTGCTCCGGAACAACGCCGACTGGCTGCGCGGCCTCCCGCTGATGGAGTTCCTGCGTGACACCGGCCGGCACTTCCAGCTGAGCTTCATGCTGCAGAAGGAGTCGGTGCAGAGCCGGATGGAGGCGGGGATCAGCTACACCGAGTTCAGCTACATGCTGATCCAGGCGTACGATTTCTGGCACCTGTTCCACAGTGACGGCTGCGAGCTCCAGATGGGGGGCAGCGACCAGTGGGGCAACATCACGGCCGGCACGCACCTGGTGGGCAAGCGCGACGGCCGGGACGTGCACGGCCTGGTGTTTCCACTCCTCACCACCGCGACCGGATCCAAGTTCGGCAAGAGCGAGGGCGGCAACGTGTGGCTCGACCCCGAGCGCACCAGTCCGTACCACTTCTACCAGTTCTGGCTCAACTCCGACGACCGCGACATCGAGCGCTACCTCAAGCTGTTCACCTTCCTCCGGCTCGACCGGATCGCCGCCACCATGGCCGAGCACGCGGCCGATCCGGGGCGGCGCGAGGCCCAGCGCGTGCTGGCCCGCGAGGTGACCGCCACCGTGCACGGCGAAGCGGCGGCCGACGCCGCGATCGGCACCAGCGCCGCCCTGTTCGGCCGCGCCGGCGACGGCCCGGGACTTCCCGCCGACGCGATCGCCGACATGCCGGAGCGCCGGGTGTCCCGCACTCAGCTCCCGGACGGGCTGCCGGTGGTCGAGGTGCTCGTGGCGAGCGGGCTCGCCAGCTCCAAGTCCGACGCCCGTCGCGGGATTCAGGGCAAGGGCTTCTACCTGAACGGCCGGCCGATCGACGACGTGGAGCTCATGATCGGCGAGGACTCGCTGCAGGGCCCGCCGGACGAGCGGTTCGTGATTCTCCGGAAGGGGAAGAAGAACTACGTGCGGCTCGTCCTCGAGCCCTGACGCAGTGGCGTCGGCAGCGCGCCGACCGTCCCGCGCAGCGGCGATGACTCGTACTCCAGCAACGACCAGACTTTCCACGGCGCCCCCACCTCCTCGCGCCAGGTGTGGGAGATCTCGTCGTCGAGCCCGATGGCGAAGACCTCGAGCCCATCGGTGTAACTCGGCTGAGCCGCGACGCTCCGAGCCTGCTTCCCGAGATCGACCCAGGGGCTCCACTCGCCGAATGCGCGCGACTGGGTCCGGCAGGAGACCCGGTCGTCCAGGCCGACGACGAATACTGCCAGACCTCCTGCGGCGGCCTTGGTCATGCAGAGATGCTTGACCGCCCCACCCAGCGACTCCCACGGCCGCCAGCGCCCGAATGGCTTCTCCTGCCAGCGGTGATGGACGGCCCGGTCGCCCCCGATGGCGAAGACCGCCAGGCCGCCTTCACTGATCGTCTCGACGCGCAGGGCGCTGGCCCCACCAGGCGGGCCCTCGAGACCGGTCCACTCCCGCCACGGAGACAGCGGCCGGTCCTGCCAGCGGCATAAATCGCAAGCCCATCCCCCCGCGCTGTCCGCAGGACCAACGCTACAGCAGCGTCCCCCCCAGGATGAGCCTCGCCAGCGTGAAGTAGATGACCAGCCCCGTCACGTCCACCAGAGTCGCCACGAAGGGCGCCGAGGCGCTCGCAGGATCGGCGCCGAACCGCCGCAGCACGAACGGCAGCATCGACCCGGCGAGCGTCCCGAACATCACCACGCCGAGCAGGCTCCCCGCCACGGTCAGCCCCACGAGCAGGTAGTGCTCACCGTAGACGTCGCCGACCGCCTGCCAGACCACGATGCGCACCAGGCCGATCAAACCCAGCACGGCCCCGAGCACGAGGCCGGTCAGGAGCTCGCGCCGGGCCACCCGCCACCAGTCCCGAAGCCGGACCTCGCTCAGGGCCATGGCCCGGATCACCAGCGTGGCCGCCTGCGAGCCCGAGTTGCCGCCGCTGCTGATGATGAGCGGGACGAACATCGCGAGGATGACCGCCCTGGCAATCTCCTTCTCGAAGAACCCCATCGCGGTCGCGGTCAGCATCTCGCCGACGAACAGCACCGCCAGCCAGCGGCCGCGCTTCCGTACCATGTCGCTGAAGCCGATCTGCAGATACGGCTCGTCCAGCGCCTCGCTGCCGCCGATCTTCTGGATGTCCTCGGTGGCCTCTTCCTGCACCACGCCCACGACGTCGTCGGCGGTCACCACGCCCTTCATCCGCCCCTCGGCGTCGATGACGGGGATGGCCAGGAGGCCTGCCTCGGCGAAGCGGTGCGCGACGGCCTCCTGGTCGGTCTCCTCACTGACCGTGATCAGGTCGGTGTGCATGATGTCGCTCACCTGCCGCTCGGGCGGCGCGGCGAACAGCTCGCGGAACGAGATGACGCCCAGCAGGCGCATGTCGGGCGCCAGGACGTAGGCGTAGTCGATCACCTCGATGCCGTGGATCGCCTGCCGCCGCAGGTAGCGGATGGCGACCTCGACCGAGATGTCCGGCCGGAGCCGCATGTACCGCGGATTCATCACGCCGCCGGCCGCGTCTTCCGCATAGGCGAGGAGCGCCCCCACCTCGCCAAGCGTGGCCGTGTCGAGCAGCGCGAGGAAGCTGGCGCGCTCGTCGGGCTCCATCGACTGCAGCACGTCGGCCGCGTCGTCCGGCGCCAGCAGCCGCATCCACGGGCGGCTGCGCTCGGGCCCGAGCTCCTGCAGCAGGCCCGCCTGGTCGTGCGTGCTGAGGGCGAGGAAGAAGTCGGCCGCCTCGTTCGCGCTGAGCATCGCGAAGCCCTCGAGGCGCTCCTCCGTGCTCAGGATCGGATAGGCGTCGAGCAGCGCCTCGGCGGTGAACGCGTCCGGGACGGGAGGGGTCAGAGCGCGGCCTCCGGCAGGGTTACCACCGCGACCGGCGGGTAGTGGTGGCGCGCGGCGGCTTGGCGCCCAGCAGCCCGAAGACCCCGCGGAGGATCTCCCGGCCGACGGTGCGGCCGATGGTGGACGAGAGCGCGCCGACCAGGGCCCCTCCGGCCACCTGGGCGACGGTCTTGGCCGCGCGACCCTTCTTCGCGGGAGGCGCAGGCGGCTCGGACGCGTCCGGCGCGGGCGTGGCGGGTGCCGGCGCCTGCGTGCGGGCCATGCGCGCGGCCAGCATCTCGCGCGCACTCTCGCGGTCCACGGATTGGCCGTAGTCTGCGAGGAACGCCGACTGGCGGATGTCCGCCTGCAACTCCTCAGGGGTAAGCGGCGCCATGCGCGAGCACGGAGGAATGAGGCGGGTGGCCACGACCGGCGTCGGCGAGCCGCGCGCGTCGAGCACGGTCACCGCGGCCTCGCCGATGCCGAGCGCGGTGAGCGTCTCCTCGAGGTCGTAGAAACTGGTCTTGGGGAAGGTCCGGACGGTGGCGCGAAGCGCGGCATCGTCATCGGGGGTATGGGCGCGGAGCGCGTGCTGGACCCGGTTGCCGAGCTGCGCCAGCACGTCGCCCGGGACGTCCTTGGGGGTCTGGGTCACGAAGTAGACGCCGACGCCCTTCGACCGGATCAACCGGACCACCTGCTGCACCTGATCGAGAAACGCCTTCGACGCGTCGTCGAACAGCAGGTGCGCCTCGTCGAAGAAGAAGGCGAGCTTGGGCTTCGGCAGGTCCCCCGCCTCCGGCAGGTTGTGGTAGAGCTCGGCCAGGAGCCACATCATGAAGGTGGACCAGAGCAGCGGCTTGTCCTGCACGTCGCTCAGCTCGAGCGCGGTCACGACCCCGCGGCCGTCCGAGGTCAGCTGCATCAGGTCCTTGACGTCGAACTCGGGCTCGCCGAAGAACCGGTCGGCGCCCTGCGATTCCAGCTCCACCATCTTGCGCAGCAGCACGCCCACCGTGGCGCCCGACATCCCGCCGTACTGTGCGAGAGCCGGCTTGCCCTCATCGGACGAAAGGTACTGAAGCACGGCCCGGAGATCGGGCAGGTCGAGCAGCGGGAGCTGGCTGTCATCGCAGTACTTGAAGACCATCGTCAGGACGCTGGTCTGGGTCTCGTTGAGCGACAGCGTCTTGCCGAGGAGCAGCGGCCCGAACGAACTGACGGTGGCCCGGAGCTGGACCCCGAGCTTTCCCGAGAGGCTCACGAACTCGACCGGCACGCCGGCGGCCTTCCAGTCCCAGCCGACATCCTGGGCGCGGCCGGTGACGCGGTCGGTGGCGTCGCCGGGCATCGCGAGGCCGCTCAGGTCGCCCTTGATGTCCGCCACGAACACCGGCACTCCCAGCGCGGAGAGCTGCTCCGTGAGCAGCTGAAGCGTCTTGGTCTTGCCGGTGCCGGTGGCGCCGGCGATGAGCCCGTGGCGGTTCATCATGGCGAGCGGAATCTTGACCTTGGGCTCCTGGTGCACGGTGCCGGAACTCTCGAGCGCCGCGCCGAGGGTGACGGACGGATCCGTGAAGCCGTAGCCGGCGGTGAGCATGTCGGGAAATGAAGGAGGCATGAGACGGTACACCGGTTGTTGGTTGCCAGGCCGTATCGAGTCGATCGCGGAGACTACGTGCTCCCCTCCAGCACCGCCACCACCCGCTCCATCTCCTCGACCGTGTTATATCCGTGCGGGCTCAGCCGGATCGCCCCTTCGCGGAGGCTGCAGATAATGCGGGCCGCCTTGAGCCGGCGATAGGCGGCGCCCACGTCCTCGGGCGCCAGGCAGAGGATGCCGGAGCCATGCTCGTCCACGGGGGATGCCACAACGGTGCCGCTCCGCGACGCCCAGGCCAGTACGGGCTCGTGCAGGCGCTGCAGGTGCGCCTGGATCCGCTCGACGCCGAGCTCGACCAGCAGCCCCAGCGACGCGTTCAGCCCCGCGAAGTCCTGGTATGGGAGCGTGATGAGCTCGAACCGGCGGGCGTCGGCCCGGAGCGTGTCGCTGTAGCTCGTGAGCCGCGTGAAATCGTCGGTACCCTCGAAGGCCATCCACCCGGTGACCGGCGGGCTCAGCTCGCGAATCAGGTCGCGGCGGACGTAGACGAAGCCCGAGCCCCACGGCGAGAGAAGCCACTTCTGTCCCCCGCACGCCAGGACGTCGACCGGGGTTCGCCGGAGATCGATCGGCAGCTGGCCAACCCCCTGAATCGCGTCCACGACCAGGAAGGCGCCGGTCCGCCGCGTGGCCGCGGACAGGGCGGCGAGGTCGACGCAATAGCCGTTGCTGAACTGCACCTGCGAGACCGCCAGCGCGCGGACCCGCGGGTCCTCGAGACGCTCGAGCAGCCGGGCCTCGTCGGGCCAGCCGTTCGCGGCGGTGGGCACCAGCTCGACCTCGATGCCGGTCTCGCGGAGCCGGAGCCAGGGATAGACGTTCGCGGGAAACTCGCGGTCGCTCACGAGCACCACGTCACCCGGGCGAAGCGGAAGCGCCCGGGCCACGACGCCGAGCCCGAAGCTGGTGTTCACCGTGAGCGCGATCTCTTCCTGGGTGGCGCCGATCAGGCCGGCGATCAGCCGCCGCGATTCCGCGAGCGTGGCGAAGAGATCGCGGTCCGGGAGGTGGAACGGCATTGCCCGGCGCCGGTTGAAGGCATCGAGTGCGAGCCGGGTGCGCTCCGGCAGCGGCCCGATGCTGGCGTGGTTGAGATAGGTCGTCTCGTCGGCCCAGGGGAACTCGACGCGGCGGAGCGCGGCGGTGTCGAGCGCGGCGGGCGCGTCCGGCGGCGCGACCCGGAGGGACTCAGCGCTCATTGCGCAGCTTCGGATCGTAGGCCTCGCGGAGCGCGTCGCCCACGAGGTTGAAGCCGAGCACGGCGAGCCCGATCGCGATGCCCGGCGCGAACGACACCCAGGGCGCCACGCGGATCAGGTCCCGGCCGTCCGCGACCATCGCGCCCCAGCTGGGGGTGGGCGGCTGCGCGCCGAGGCCGACGAACGAGAGCGCCGACTCGGCCATGATCGCGCCGGCGATCCCGAGCGTCGCGGCGATGATCACCTGCGTCCGAACGTTGGGCAGGAGGTGTCGCAGGAGGACACGGCGGTCGAGCGCGCCGAGCGCCTGGGCGGCCAGGACGAACTCGGCCCGCTTGAGCACCAGCACCTGGCTCCGCACCAGCCGCGCCATGCCGGCCCAGCCGACCACCCCGATGACCAGGAAGACGACCGGGAGCGACGGCTTCACCGCGGCGGCCACGGCGATGAGGAGCAGGAGCGTCGGAAAGGCGAGGGTGACGTCGGCCAGCCGCATCACCAGTGCGTCGACCCAGCGGCCGTAGTACCCCGCCAGGAGTCCCATGAGCACCCCGAGCGTCACCGAGACCGACTGCGAGATGAGCCCCACCGAAAGCGAGATCCGGGCGCCGTACAGTACCCGGCTGAGGACATCCCGGCCCTGGGTGTCCGTTCCCAGGAGAAACCGCCCGCCCGGGTCCAGGAGGTAGGCATTCCGCAGGTCGCCCTTGAGCGGGTCGAACGGGGCAATCCACGGGGCCAGGAGGGCCGCCAGGACCACCAGGGCCACCAGGGCCAGCCCAAGCTGGAAGAACCGGTCGCGGCGCAGCCGCTCTCGCAGCACCCCAGAAGCCATGACCGCCCCGTGACGTGGGTTACCCTGCCAGGTGGGGTCCGCGCACACCCTTGCATCGTTGGGCCACACCGCGCGCGGCGCATGATTCTTGCAAATTCTTCCCGGCGAACGTTACGCTGGCCACCTCAACCCGGGCAAGCGATTGAACCCGGACCGACCCTTCACCCTCGTTCTCAGCGGCGGCGGCCTCAAGGGACTCGCCCACATCGGTGTGTTCCGCGCGCTCGAAGAGCGCGGACTCTCGCCGAGCCTGGTCGTGGGATCGAGCATCGGGTCGCTGATCGGGGCCGCCTGGGCCGCCGGGGCCACGCCCGACCGGATGGAGGCGCGGGCGCTGCTCGTCAAGCGGCGGGACGTGTTCCAGGTGGCCCGGGTCGACGTTGCCTTCCGCCGGCTGATGGCGCCCGCGCTCTACCGCCGCGAGCCGCTCGACGCACTGGTCTCGAGCCTCGTCGGCGACATCACCTTCCGCGATCTCAAGCGCCGCCTCCTCGTCAACACTACTGATCTCCACACCGGCATGCAGGTGATGTGGGGCCTGCCCGGCCTGCTCGACGCGCGGGTCGCCGACGCGGTCACGGCCTCGTGCGCTCTCCCCGGCATTTTTCCGCCGCGGGAGATCGGCGGCCGCGCCTACGTCGACGGCGCCGTGATCGAGAATCTGCCGGTCCGGCTGGCGGCCTCGCTGGGGTCGGGGCCGATCGTCGCGGTCAACGTCGCCGCCACCAGCATCCGCCGCGAGGCCCACGAGACCGAGGGGTTCGCGGCGACCTACATCCGTGGGCTCGAGATCGTGATGCAGACCCAGATCGAAGGCCAGCTCCGGGACTGGAACGGCCCGCCGCTGGTGCTGGTGCAGCCTAAGGTCGAGCACATCTCGATGTTCGCGTTCGACCGGACGCCGGAGCTGATCGAGGCCGGCTACCGCGCCACCGCCCAGACGCTCGACCAGCTCGACGGGCAGCTCCACCTCATCGAGCGCGGCATGCACCCCACCCGGCGCCTCCGGGTGCTGGTGGACGAGAAGCGGTGCGTCGGCTGCGGCACCTGCGTGGTGCAGGCGCCCAAGGTGTTCCGGCTGGACGCGCGGGGGAAGGCCGAGGTGACGACGCCGGTGCAGACCTGGAGTCCGCTCCAGGGCGCCTACGTGCTCAACTGCCCGACCGATGCGATCAGCGTACGCCCGGAGGGGACGGCGGCGTAACCTCGAAGATCAGCACCGCCGCGCCGCGCTGCCGCACGGGCACGAAATTTCGGAGCGGGCTGCGATAGTACCGGTGCAGCCGCACGCGGCCCCAGGGCGACAGGGCTCGCCGGAGCAGCGCCTCGTCGTACAGCCGCTTCGTGTCCGGCTCCCAGGGCGCCTTCCCCACGGGCGTCGTCCCCACCACCGATCCGCTCGAGGCCAGGTAGCCCACCAGCTCGCCGATCAGGCCGACATCGTCCTCCACGTGCTCTAAAATCTCGTTGCAGTAGATCCGGTCGAACTGTCCCGGCCCCGGGGGAACGGTCGTGAACACCGGCCGCGCCGCGGCGCCCCGGAATCGCTTGGCCTGGGCGATCGCGGCGGGCGAAATGTCGTAGCCTACGGCCTCCCCGCCGAGCTGCTGCAGCCGAAGCGCGAACACCCCGTCCATGCACCCGAAGTCGAGCACCCGCAGACCCTCGGGCGGATAGCGCCGCAGCAGGGCGCGCTGCCACCAGAGCAGGTGGGTGAGCCGCCAGTCGAGGTCCAGCGCGCGACTGCCCTGGCGGTCGACCCACACCTGGTACTGCCGGTCGTATTCCTCCATGTCCGGGTGCCCGGTGGCCGAGTGCATCAGCCGGCGGCCTGCTTGGCATCGGCGCCGAGCTCGTGGCCGATGCGCACGAGATCCCGCGTCACGCGGTCCCAGTTGTAGTGGCTCTCGACCGCGCGTCGGCCGGCCGCGCCGAGCCGCGCGCGCAGGCTCGCGTCCTCGAGCAGGCGGGTCAGGGCCTCGGCTACGGCGTCCGCGCGCTCGGCGTCGACCAGCAGGCCGGTCTCGCCATCCCGCACCGCCGCCGGGATGCCGCCGCTCCGGCCCGCGACGACGGGAATCCCGCAGGCCGACGCCTCGGCGAGCGAGATCCCGAAGCCTTCCACCCGCTGCTCCATCAGCCGTGAGACGCCGAGATAGATCTCGGCCGTGTTGTAGAGCGCGGGCAGATCGCGGTCGGGCACGTCGGTGAGGAAGCGGACCAGGTCGGCCACGCCGAGGTCACGCGCCTCGGCGGTGAGGGCCTCGTGCTCCTCCCCGCTCCCGACCACGGCGTACCGGAGCTCCGGATAGCGGGTCCGCAGACGCGCCAGCGCCTGGAGCGCCGTGTCGATGCCTTTGTGCCGCGCGAGGCGGGCCACCGAGAGCAGCCACCGGCCCTCGCCGAGACCGTACCGGGCCCGCACCTCTCGCGTGTCGAGGCCCGGGCGGAAAAATTCGTGGTCCGCGCCGAGGGGCACGACCCGCACCCGGTCGGGCGTGGCGTCGATGTCGAGCTCGCTCAGGAGCGTGAGGCAGCGGTCGCGGGTCCAGTCGCTGTTGGCCACGAGCACGGCCGCCGAGCCGAGCAGCGCGGCGGCGGTCTTCCGCTTCATGGCGGACTGGTGCACCTGGTGCTGCAGGATGAGCAGGTCGCCGCCGTGGAGCAGAATTCCGAACGGAGTGCCGGTGCGCTCCATCGTCCACTTGGCCGGGTAGGCGGCCGGCTTGATGTTGCCGCACCAGATGAACTCGGCGTCGGTCGACCGCGCCAGCACCGCCACCCGGCGCGACCAGAGCAGGATCCCCTGCAGGGTGCGGAGCCGGTGCGACGGAATCGCCAGGCGATCGACCCGGTTCGGGAAGCCCGCGTCCGCGTCCGAGGCGTCGCCTTGCTGCCCCGTGGAAACGACCAGCGAGCCCGGCGGATAGCGCCGCGCGAGCTCGGCCATCCAGCGCGCGATGCCGCCGCCGATCGGGGGGAAGTCGTAGGTGAGCAGCAGGTGGGTCGACATGCCCCGGAATCTATCGCAGCGGGCCCCGAACGCCGAAGTCCTGACCCATGGCGCGGACCTCGCGGGTGACGCGGTCCCAGTTGTAATGGCTCTCGACGGCGAGCCGGCCCGCCCGGCCCAGCCGCTCCCGGAGCGCGGGATCGGCCAGCAGCGCCCGGACGGCGGTGAGGACAGCGGCCGGATCGGTCGAGTCCACGAGGAGACCGGTCTCGCCGTCCCGCACGGCGTCGGGAATGCCACCCGCCCGTCCACCGACCACCGGAATGGCGCACGCGGAGGCTTCGGTGAGGGAGATTCCAAACCCCTCGATCAACAGCTCCTCCGGCCGGGAGAGGCCCAGGTAGAGCGCCGCGCCGTTGTAGAGCGCCGGCAGGTCGGCATCGGGCACGGTGGTCAGGAACCGCACGCGATCGGCGACCCCGCGCCGCTCGGCCAGCGACTCCAGCTCCGCCTGCCTGGCGCCGTGGCCGACCACCACGTACTCCAGGTCGGGATGGGTCTGCCGGAGGGCCGCGAGGACCTCGATCCCGGTGTCGATGCCCTTGTGCGCGGCGAGCCTCGCGACGGTGAGGAGCCAGGGACACTCACCCAGCCCGAAGCGCCTCCGGACGTCACGGGAATCCAAACCCGGAACGAAGCGATCAGGATCGGTGCCCAGCGGCAGCGTCCGGACCTCGACCTGGTTCGGCCGGAAACCCATCTCCTCGAGCACCTGGAGGCAGAGCCGGCGGGTCCAGTCGCTGACGCAGACGAGGACCGCCGCGTGCCGGAGCGCGTAGGCTGCGGCGATGCGCTTCCGTGGCGAGTGCTGGATGCGATGCTGGAGCAGCAGCAGCTCGGAGCCGTGAAGGAAGATGCCGTAGGGCGTGGCGGCGCGCCGGTGGATCCACGCGGCCGGAAACCCGGCCGGCTTGAGGTTGCCGCACCAGACGAATCCGGGGTCGAAGGCCCGCGCGAGGGCCCGCGCCTGCCGGCACCAGACGACCAGACCCTGCACCGTGCGCAGCCGCCGGCTGTCGATGGACGCCCGGTGCACCCGGTTGGGCATCGCGGCGTCCACCGCCGCGCTGTGCGCGAACCGACCCGTGGAGACGGCGAGCGATCCCGGCGGGTAGCGCATGGCCAGCTCGCCCATCATGCGGGCGATCCCGCCTCCCATCGGGGGAAAGTCGTAGGTGAGCAGCAGCTGGCGGGACACGTCAGCGCCGGAGCGGGCCGAGCCGGTCGAGGAACCGCCTCGCCGCGGCCGGGATGGTGAGCGCCCCGACGAGCGCGGGATCGGCGGGCGGCCCGTCGAGCGCGGCAATGATGGCTTGCGCCAGCGCCGATGCGTCGTCGGGTGGGAACAGCCGCGCCGCGGCACCCACGAACTCGCGATGCGGGGGGATGTCGGACGCGACGACGCGCACCCCGGACGCGACGGCCTCGATCGGCGTGACCCCGAAGCCCTCGAACCGGCTCGGGCACACGGCGACCGAGGCCTCGTGGTACGCGCGGGTCACCGCCGCGTCATCGGCCGTCGTCTCGACTCGACAGCGCACGCCCAGCCGGCGGGCGAGCACCTCGAGCGCCGACTGATCGGGGCCGCGTCCGATGAGCCGCACCAGCACCGCGCGACCGAGCGCCGCGGCGGCGTGGAGCACGACCGCCTGATTCTTGTGCGACCGGAGCCGCGACACGGTGAGCAGCACCGGCGGCACCGCGTGGGCGACCGGGCCGGCGACGAACCGGTCCGAGTCGTAGCAGTACGGCACCCGTTCCGAGGCCACGCCGAACCGCTCGGCCACGGTCTCCGCCGTGAAGGCGCTGGGCACCCACACCGCGTCAGCCCGCGAGGCGATGTAGCGCAGCCGGCTGTAGTAGCCCCGCCGTCTGCCGTAGCCGCCCCACGGCCTCGGCAGCCGAAGGAAGCCTCCGCCCAGCCACCAGACCGGGTCGGGCCGGCCACGCGCCGTCCCCTGCGGCGGCAGGTCCCAGAGATACACCAGCAGGCGCGCGCCCCTTGCCCGCGCGAACCGCCAGGCCCGGTCGGCGACCAGTCCCGACATCGCGAATGCCACGCGCGCGGGCCGGTCGCCCTCGGTCGCGATGGCGAGCCCCAGCCGCCGGAGCTCTGGCACCAGACGCGCCGTGTAGGCGTTGGACGCGAACCAGCGCAGGTCATCCACCGCCGCCCACCACCTCCCGCAGGGCACCCTCGTACCCGTCGACCATCCGCGCTACCGGGAACTCGGTCTCCACCCGGCGGCGGGCGGCCTCGCCCAGCGCGCGACGCCGCGCGGGATCGGCGAGCAGCGCGCCGACCGCGTCACCCAGGGCCTCGGCATCGGACGGCGGCACCAGCACGCCCGCGCCGCCGTCCCGGCCGAGGAGCTCGCCGGTCCCACCCGCATCGGCGGCAACGACAGGCCGGCCGCAGGACATCGCTTCGCCGACGGCATTGGGGAAAATCTCCTGCAGCGAGGGGTGGACGACCAGATCGGCGGCGTTGTAGGCGCCGATCATGTCCTCGCTGGTGAGCAGCCCGGTGAAGAGCACCGGCAGCCCTTCCCGCCGGGCCAAGGCCGCCAGCTCGCCCTCGAGATGCCCGTCGCCGCAAATCACGTAGAGCACGTCGCCGCCGGCCCGGCGGACGCGGCCGAGGGCCGCGATGGCGACGTCGTGGCCCTTGTTCCGCGTCAGCTTGGCCGCGCTCATCACCACCCGCGCGGACGCGTCGATCCCGTACACCGCGCGGAACGCGGCCGCGGCGTCGGGGCTCGGCGCGTGGCGGAGGGTGTCGTAGCCGTTGGGGATGTGGTAGCCGGGGAGGCGGCCCATCCACGCCGCGTGGCCAATCGCGTCGTCGCGGATGTAGCGCGACTGGTAGACGCAGGCGGCGACCCGGCTCAGATACACGCGGTCCATGAGATGCGTGCGGGGCCGGCGGTAATTTAGATTGTAGCGGTAGACGATGCGGGCGCGATGGAGCAGCGTCGCGTAGAACGAGAGCCGCACGTCCCGCGGAGTGTCGGTGACGATCGCCTCGGCGCCGATGCGGACGAGCGCCCGCCGGAGCGCGAGCACCTCGCGGGGACCGGTGTCGTGACCCGGGAGCTCGGTGACGTCGAAGCCTTCCTCGACGAGCCGGCTGGTGAGCCGCTGGCGCGCGGTGACGAGGTGGGCCACGTGGCCCCGCTCCGCGAGGCCGCGGGCCAGCTTGGCATAGCTCACGCCGGAGCCGCGCCACCCGTTGGCCGAGGTCAGCAGGGCGACGCGCATCGGTCCGTTATACTTGGCGCATGCGAGTGGCCGTGCTCGGCGCGGGTGGAGCGCAGAAGACCGAGGCCTCGATCGTTCGTGCCGCCCGTGCGCTGGGGCATGCGTGCCGCCTGGTGGACGTGGTAGGGTGGTCGCGCTATACCGGACCGCTGGCGGGACCGGCGGTCCGGCTCCTCACCGACGCGTTCGCGCCGGACTTCGTGCTGCTGACCCGGCACGCCGTCCGGCTCGGCGAGCCGACGCTGCGGACGCTGCTTCGCGGCCGCGCGCGCGCCTTCTGGTATTTCGACCTCCAGCCGAAGACCGCCGTCGTCGCCCTCGGCCGGGTGGCCGAGCGGATGTACGTCACCAGCCTGTCGAAGGTGGACGTCTTCCGCGCGGCGGGCATCCCCAGCGTGCACTTCCTGCCTCAGGGCGTCGATCCCGACCGCGATGTCCCCTCCCCCGACTGCCGGCCCGGCGACGCCTGCGACGCGAGCTTCGTCGGCTCCGGGCAGTACCCGCATCGCTATCCCGTGCTCCGTGCAGTCGCCGCCGTGGGCCGGCTTCAGATCCGCGGCCCCTTCTGGGGCGCCGCGCCGCCCGACCTCCCGGTGGCCGGCGGCCCGGTGCACGGCCGGCGTCTCGCCGAGGTCATCCGGGGCGCGGCGGTCTCGCTCGGCGCGAATGCCCACCCCGAGCAGGACGGGGCACGGGCCTCGGCCTCGAACCGGATGTGGAAGGTGCTGGGCTCCGGCGGCTTCTACCTCGGCCAGCGGGTGCCGGACATCGAGTGCTTCGCGGTCGGTGGCCGGCACTGCGCGTGGTACGCGTCGCCCGCGGACGCGGCCGAACAGGTCCGGCACTACCTGGCTCGGCCCGAGGAGCGGATGGCGATCGCGGCGGCCGGAAGGGCGCACGCGCTCCGGCACCATACCTACGCGCAGCGACTCGAGCTGCTCCTGGCCGGCCGGGAGTACGATCTCGACGGGCCGGCGTCAGACGAGGGTGTAGTTCCGGAACTCGAACACCCGGACGCCGGTCAGCCGCTCGATCGCTCCTGAGACGTAGTAGCGCAGGAATCGCCAGTGGAACTGCCGGGGCGCGATGACGCGGTCGGGGTCCAGCCGGCGCGGCTCGATCCAGGCCTGCGCGACGGCCGGGTGCGCCGCCCGGAACGGCCGGATCCCCGGAACCCAGGCGAGCAGCGGCTTGCGCTCGTCGGCGTCGCGCCAGGGATACATCGTCTTGCCGAGCTCGCGCTTCTCGCGCAGCGCCTGGGCCGGCCGTGCCCAGCCGTAGTGGAACATCTCCGCGGTGGTGAGCCGGGCGCGGATCTTCCGGTGCGCCGGTCCGACCCGGAATCCCTGCGCCCCCTGATACGGCCGGATGTCGAGCGCCGGATCGAGCCGCACGGCCCGGACCTCGCGCCGGTACCACCGCCGGTGCGTAGCGATGGTGTCGAAGCCGCCGTAGAAATGGAGATACCGCACCAGCAGGCCTTCCACCAGCGGGGCCCCGTCGTAGCGCTGGATGGCCGCGGCGAGTTCGACCGCTCCACGCTCGTGCAGGACCTCGTCCGCCTGGATGTAGATCCCCCAGGGGTGCCGGCACTCGCGCATGGCACGCAGAGTCTCGTGCCCGAGCACGGTGTTGCGCCGCGTCATGTCCCACTCGGTCTCGACGATCCTGATTCTGGGGTCGCGGATCGCGCGGACCAGCTCGAGTGTGTCGTCCTCCGACCGCCCCACGTTGACCACGACCTCGTCGCACACCGGCAGGAGGGAGCGAATGCTGGCCTCGACCGGAAAGTCGAGCTTGATCGCGTTCCTGACGATGGTGAACCCCGACACCTTGACCACGCGGGCTCCGGCTGGGTGAGCTGAGGTGGGACAATCTCATCCCGAGCGCGGCGCCGGGGCAAGCGCGCCGGTGCCGAGCACGGCTCGATAGAGCTCCCGCGTATCCTGCACCGTCCGCTCGAGCGAGAAGGTCTCGCGGGCGGTGTGGCGCGCGGCCGCCCCGAAGCGCGTGGCGAGGGCGGCGTCTCCGAGCACGCGGTCGATCGCCGTGGCCCAGACGATGGGGTCGAGCGGCGGGACCAGCAGCCCGTCGCCGCCGGAGGCCACCAGATCGAGGTTGCCGCCCGCGGCCGAGGCGATCACCGGCTTGCCGAGCGCCATGGCCTCGAGCAGCGACTGCGAGAACCCCTCGCTCCGCGACGGCAGGAGGACCAGGTCGAGCAGGTCGTAGAGCGGCCGGACGTCGGGCGTGAACGGCAGGCACACGGCCGCGTGGGGCCGCTGGACCCCGCGCGCCGCCCGCGCGATCGGATCGGCGGCGTCCACCCCGGCGAGCACGAGACGCACCGGCGTCCGCACCCGCGGCAGCGCCTCCAGCACGACGCGCTGGTCCTTGGGCCGCGCGACGATGCCCACGTTCCGCTGCTCCGGCGTCCAGCCGATACGCTCGCGCCACGTGCGCAGGTCCGCCGCGCTCACCGACTGGTCCACCCGCGCGGTCACCAGCCCGTTGGGAATGACCGCGAGCTTGGCTGCGGGCGTGCCCTTGCGCCGGAGCGCGGCGGCGACGGGGCGGCTCACGGCGATCACCCGCGCCGCCGCGCGCCCGGTGAGCCAGTTCTCGGCGTAGAAGGTCAGCGGCATCTGGCGGCGGGTCACCACCAGCGGCGCGTGCAGCCGGCCGAAGAGTGCGAGCCACGTCAGCGCCTCGCGGTCCCGCGCGCTCTGCGAGTTCACGAGATCGACCGGATACCGTTCGATCAGCGCGGCGAGCGCCGCGGCGTTGGCGCGTCTCGCGCCGCGCGGCAGGGCCAGCGGCAGCACCTCGAGCCCGCCCGCCCGGGCGAGCGCCTCCACCTCCGAATCCGGCGGGCAGACGAACCGCACGGCGACGCCCGCCCGCGCGAGGCCGAGCGAGAGATGGAGCGTCGAGGTGACCGAGCCGGCGCCACCGCCCTGGTGCAGCACCTGGAGGACGCGGAAGGGCATCGGCGGCAAAGATGCGTGGGGCCGGGGATAGATTGGTAGCCCTATGCACATCGCGCTCTTCTTCTGGGACCGCCTGCCGGTGCCGAAGTACGGCGGGACGCAGCGGATCGTGGTGTACCTGGCCCGCGGACTCGCCGCGGCCGGACACCGGGTCACGCTCGTCGCAGGCGAAGGGTCGGACGTCCCCGAAGCGACGCTCGCGCCGGTGGACCTGGCCGCGGCGCGCCGGCCGGAGTTCGACATCCGGCCGCATCTGCCGGCGGGGCTCGACGTCCTGCTCTCGTTCGTCCCGCTCCGGCAGCCGCCCAACCTGCCGTGGATCCGCCGCCTGGCCGGCAACTGGAAGCCCGGGACGACGGGCGCGCCCAACACGCTGTACCTGAGCCGGAATCATGCCCGGCGCCACGGGGGCGAAGCGTTCGTCTACAACGGCCTCGATCCGTCGGAGTTCGAGCTCCGCCGCGACAAGGCCGACTACGATCTGTTCCTGGGCCGGCTCCACCGGGTAAAGGGATACCGTTGGGCCATCGAGGGCGCGCGACGCGGCGGCCGGCGGCTGCGTGCTCGCGGGCGGCTGGCGGCCCTCGCTCCGGCGGTCGATCCGCTATGTGGGCCAGGTGGGCGGCGCGCAGAAGGCGGCGCTGCTGGCGGGAGCCCGGTGTCTCTGGATGCCGGCGCTCTGGGACGAGCCGTTCGGGATCACCCTGATCGAGGCGCTGGCGAGCGGAACGCCGGTGCTGGGCACGCATCGGGGCTCCCTGCCGGAGGTGGTCTCCCCGGACGTAGGAGCCCTGGGCGACTCGGTGGACGAGCTGGTGGCGCTGCGCGATGGGCTGGACCGGATCGATCCTGCGGCGTGCCGGGCGCGGGTGGAGCGGCACTTCACGCACCACGTGATGGCGGACGAGTACGTGCGGATGTTTCGGGAGTACATCGCGACGGGCGTGTTGCCGCACGGACGGACGACGGACGACGCGAGCCTTCCGCACGAGGCGCGCTGACGCGGGCCCGCCCGCGACCTAGCCCGCCGTCAGCACCGGCGCCGGTCCCACCGACGCCCGCAGCAGCGACGCGAGACGATGCATGTAGGTGTGCTCGGTGAGGGCTCGCTGGCGCGCCCCGGCCGCCACCTGCTCGGCCCAGGCGCGGTCGTGCAGCGCCTCGGAGGTGAGGGACCGGAGGTCACTCGCGCTTCGGGCCACCAGGATCTCCGATCCCTCGCGGAAGTGCCGGTGGATGTCCGGATGCTCTTCGACCACCTGGGGCACGCCGATGGCCGCGAGCTCGAACAGCCGCCGGCTCGCACCCGGCTCCGCCCCACCCGCCCCGCGTTCGCAGCAGGCCACGTTGATGGCCACCGAAGCACCCGCGTAGGCCCGGATGTAGTCCTCGTGGTTCGAGCAGCTCGCCCCGGCAATAGTCGCGCAGCTTGGTCCGTCGCCAGCCCGGCCCCCAGACCGCCACGCCGAACTCCACCAGCTCCGAGAGCTGGCGCTCGCGATGCGGCGTCGCCGTGCCGGCGAAGACCACGTTGGCACGGAATCGGTCGCGGGCGCGCATGGGGCGATGGATCGAGGGATCGCAGGCCGCCGGCAGATAGTGAACCGGCGGGTTGCCGGGCTCGTCGAGGGCCTCCACCGTGGCGCCGTCGGCCACGAACACGGCGTCGTAGGCGGCGGCGAACGGCCGGATCTCGTCGACCGTCCGGCGGCCGTCGCAGAACCAGTTGACCCAGGTGGCGCCCGCCATGCCGGAGCGAGGCGGCCATCGCGGCATCCACCTGCGGTCCCCTCGAGCACGAGGACCAGCGCCGGCGTAGTGCTGGCGATGGCGCGCGCCAGCCGGTCGTGCAGGCCGGCCCGGCGCAGCCGGCTGAGCCAGCCGCCGCTCCCGATCAGATTGAGCGTCGTGACGCGGCAGCCCAGCCGCTCGAGCGCACGGCGGCGCAGCGCGGCATGCGCGTGGAGCGCGTCGTCGAACGCGCCGACGAGGAGGACACGGATCTCGGAAGGTTGGGTCGCCACGAAAACGAAACTAGCCGAACGAGTCGCGATGACAACCCGCGAGATGCGACGCGTCGGCGGCCGCTAGAGCCGAGCGGCCAGCGCCGGCTCCTGGTCGCGGAACTGCAGGTCGTACAGCCGACGGTAGAGGCCGCCGGCCCGGAACAGCTCGTCGTGCGTGCCGCGCTCCGCCACCCGGCCGGCGTCGAGCACGACGATCTCGTCGGCATCGCGCACGGTCGCGAGCCGGTGGGCGATGACGAGCACGGTGCGCTCGGCCATGAGGCGGTCGATGGCCTGCTGCACCAGCCGCTCGGACTCGGTGTCGAGCGCGCTGGTGGCCTCGTCGAGGATCAGGATCGGCGGGTCGCGGAGCAGCGCCCGGGCGATCGCGATCCGCTGGCGCTGCCCGCCGGAGAGCCGCGTGCCCCGCTCGCCCAGCAGCGTCTCGTAGCCCAGGGGGAGCTGCGCGATGAACAGGTCGGCATTGGCGGCCTGCGCCGCGGCTTCGACCTGGGACCGCGTGGCGCCCGGCGAGCCGTAGGCGATGTTGGCGTGCACCGTGTCGTTGAGCAGCACGGTATCCTGGCTCACGACCCCCAGCAGCGACCGGAGCGAGCGGCGGGTGAGCCGCGTGAGCGGGATCCCGTCCATCAGGATCTGCCCACCGGTCGGATCGTGGAACCGCGGGACCAGATCGGCCAGCGTGGTCTTCCCGGCGCCGGACGGGCCGACCAGCGCCACCACCCGGCCCTTGGGCAGCGTGAACGAGACGTCGCTCAGCACCGGATCGCCCTGGCCGTAGCGGAAGCTCACCCGGTCGAAGACGATGTCGCGCTCGAACCGGGCCGGGCTTTCGCCCGGGCGGTCGACCTCGGTGCTCGGCTCGTCCAGGATCTCGAACACCCGCTCCGCGCTCGCGAGCGTCACGGCCATCACCGCCGGATAGGAGCTGATGGTCTTGAGCGGTGAGGTGAGCTTGAGCGCCGCCATGAGGAACACGATGATCGCCTCGGGCGCGAGCGGAGCGCCCGACCCGATGAGCCCGGGCCGTGTGCCGGCCCAGATGATCACGATGACCAGGAACCCCGAGAACACCTCGGTGAGCGGGCTGGTGAGCGAGGAAAACCGCTGGGTGCGGATCACCATCTTCCGGTAGCGCGTCGCCTGTGAGGTGAAGCGTTTGCTCTCCCGTGCCTCCTCCCCGTACGCGCGGATGAGGCGCACGGCGCCGATGCGCTCGCTGATGGTGGACGTCACCTCCCCGCGCTCGTGGGTCCGGGCCCGCGAATGGCGCCGCAGCCGCTTCAGCAGCGTCTGCAGCAGCAGCACCATCACCGGTACGCAGGCCAGCGTGAGCAGGGTGAGCCGAAGCGAGATCTGGCTCAGCACCACCAGGGTGATGGCCACGACCACCAGGTTCTGGAACAGCGACAGGAGCGAGGCGGTGATGACGGTCTTGGTCTGGTCGACTTCGGTGATGATGCCGGAGATGAGCTGCCCCGCCCGGGTCCGCTGGAAGTAGCCGAGGTCGAGCGTCAGGAGATGGTCGAAAATGCGGGTGCGAAGGTCGCGGACGAGCCCTTCCTGTACGCCCACGGAGATCTGGCTCGAGGCGTAGCTGAGGGCGTTCTTGAGGAGCAGGCCCACCACGAGCACGATGACCAGCCGCCCGGCCGCCTCGCCGGGCGGGAGGCCCGTCACCAGCGGCTCGGTGAGCCGCGTGACGAAGGCCTCGAGCTGGGTGGAGCCGGGGCGCAGCTCGCCGGTGGTCCCGAACAGGTGCTTGAGCAGCGGGATCAGGATGACGAGCGTGAAGCCGTCGAGCAGCGAGGCGAGGAAGGTCGTGAGCAGGCCGAGGGCGAGAAGCCCGCGGTAGGGCACGACGAGACGGAGGAGGCGGAACTCGGGCCGCACCGTCACCCGGTCCGGGGAGTGAGCAGTGCGATCGGGAGGATGACCTCCTCCGGCGAGACCCCGCCGTGCAGGAAGGCGCCCCGGTAGCGCGCCTGATATTCGCGCAGCTTCGTGGGATACACGAAGAAGCGGTCCCCCGTGGCGAGCAGGAGCCGGGTGCCGGGCGTCCGGGCCGGCAGGCCGAAGCTCGGCAGGTCGTCGACCACGAGCGCGGCGTCGGCGTCCTGCGCCCGGAGGTCGTCGCCGAACTTGTACCGCAGGTTCGACGTCGTGTCCCGCTTGGCGTAGACCGTGGCCGGCGTGTGGCAGTGGATCGAGCCGTGGTCGGTCGTGAGCAGCACCGGCACCCCCCGGCGCTCCGCCTCGCGCAGCGCGTCCCACAGCGCGGAGCGCTCGAACCAGGTGCGCGTGAGGTTCCGGAGCGCGGACGTGTCGCGCGCCACCTCGAAGAGGGTGGAGTTCTCGGTGCGCCCGTGCGTGAGCTGGTCGATGAAGTTGAACACCAGCGCCGTCACGCCGTCCTGGGACAGGTGCGCCGGCAAGCGCCTGAGCAGGCCGTCGCCGTCAGCAGCGGTGAAGACCTTCTCGTAGTGGACGGGGACGTTCCGCCCGGTCAGCTCCTTCAGCTGCTCGGTCAGGAGCTCCGCCTCGTGTGCGTTGAGGCTCGACTCTTCGCTGTCGGTCCACCACTGCGGGTAGCGGGCCTTGATCTCCGCGGGGAAGAGCCCGCTGAAGATGGCATTCCGCGCGAACGGAGTGGCGGTCGGGAGGATCGAGAAGTAGTGCGCGGTCTCGATGTCGAACCGGGCGCCGATGATCGGGCGGATCATGGCCCACTGGTCCAGCCGGAGGCAGTCCACCACGACCAGCAGGACCCGGCGGTGGGTGTCGAGCACCGGCCGCAGGAACTCGGCGCCGATGTCCACCGAGAGCGGCGGCCGGTCGCTGTCGCCGTCGTGCAGCCAGCCGGCGTAGTTGCGCTGCAGATACTTGGCGAAGTCCTGGCGCAGGCTCTCCTGGAGCGTTCGGAGCGCATCCTGCAGCCCCGGCTCGTCCGCCTGGCCCAGCCGCACCTCCCACTCGGCCAGCTCGGCGACGAGCTCGACCCACTCGCGCCACGCCATCGGACCGCCGCGGCGCCCCTCGAGCTCGCGGAAGCGAGTGGCGAAGTCGCGCGACAGCCGCTGCTGGCGGATCCGGTCACCGTCGAGGAGCCGGGTGACGACCGACAGGATCTGCCGCGGGTTGACCGGCTTGATGAGGTAGTCGGAGATGTCCGAGCCGATGGCGTCCTTGAGCGTCTCGGTCTCTTCGCTCTTGGTCACCATCACCACGGGCATCGCGTGGTCCAGGGCCCGGATGGCCCGGAACAGCTCGAGGCCCCGGCGGCCGGGCATCTGCTCGTCGAGCAGGACGACCCCGTAGGGCTGGCGCTGCAGCAGCACCAGCGCGTCGTCGCCGTGGGTGGTGGTCTCGACGGCGAAGCCCTGCTCTTCCAGGAAGAGGACGTGGGACGTGAGGCTCTCGACCTCATCGTCCACCCAGAGAATGCTCTTGGGACGGGGCATGTGGGGGAATATAGGGGGGCCGGCGGGCGCGGGGTCGCCCGGTTCCCCAACTTCCGATCCCCGCGTACATTACGGGCCGTGACGTATAACTCCTTCCTCTCCCCCGACATTCTGGTAGTGCGGTTCAGCTCGATCGGCGACATCCTGCTGACGACCCCGCTCCTGCGAGCGATCCGCACCAAGTGGCCCGGGGCCCGAGTCACCGTGCTGACGAGACGCCAGTACGTCTCGCTGGTGAGCGACAACCCCAACGTCACCGAAGTGTTCGGGGTGGGGCCGCAGCAGCGGGTGCGGAGCGTCGCGGCCCAGGTCCGGACCGTCAAGTACTCGCACATGCTCGACCTGCAGGGGGGACTTCGGACCTTCGCGCTCCGGCTGTTGGCGCCCGGCCCATGGACGGGCTTCTCCCACCGCCGCATGGCGCGCGCGCTGCTCATCCGCTTCAAGCACAACTCCTATCAGGAGCACGTGCCGGTGGCCGAGCGGTACTTCGAGGCCGCCACGGACCTCGGCGTCGAGCCCGACGGCGGCCCGCCGGACTTCTTCCTCAATCCGCTGGCCGAGGAAAAGGCCGCGGGGTGGCTCGCCCGGGCCCGCGTCGGCACCAAGCGGCCGCTGGTGGCGATCGGCCCGGGTGCGGCCCACGCCACCAAGCGGTGGCCGGTGGAGCACTGGATCAAGCTGGTCCGCCAGATCGTGAATACCGGCGCCGACGTCGTCGCCCTCGGAGGCCCCGGCGACTCGGCCATGGGCGCCGAGATCGCGGCCCGCGGCGGGTCCCACGTGGCCAGCGCCGCCGGCGACCTGAGCCTGCAGGAGACCGGCGGCGTTCTGCGGCACGCCGCCGCGCTCATTTCGGGCGATACCGGGGTGATGCACATGGCCACCGGCGTCGGCACGCCGGTGGTGGCGATGTTCGGCCCGACGGTGCGCCAGTTCGGGTTCTTCCCCTACAACGCCCACGCCAGCGTCGTGGAACGCAACCTCGGCTGCCGCCCCTGCACCAGCCACGGCGGCCCCGAGTGCCCCCTGGAGCACCACCTCTGCATGCGCGAGATCCTGCCGGACATGGTGTTCACCACGCTCACGCGCACGCTCGCGTGAGCCGTCGTGCATGAGCCCGCCGGCGTGAGCGGGTGGGATCCGGCCGCCACGGCGCTGCTGCAGGTCCTGCCGCAGACGGCGCGCGGTCCCCGGCGCGAGGGCATCTTCGCGCTCTGGCTCACGGTCCGCGTCGCGCAGGACCTCCTCAGGGATCCGCCTCCCCCCGACCGGGCGCATCGCCGCCGGCTCCAGGCGCTCGAGCACCGCCTCTCCAGCCTCACCATTCCGCCCCCACTTCGCCGCGCCCTCGTCGCGGCGCTCCACCAGTTGAAGGAGGGCCGGGCCGAGACCGCCGCTCAAGTGCTGAGTCAGCTTGTCGCGCCGGCGCGCGAGGCCGGCGGAGCCGAGGCCGGCGACGCCCTGGCGCAGGCGGCGCGCGTGGCGCGGGCGACCGTCCGGGGCGACCGGCGGTGATCCGGCCGCGGCGGCCGTGCGTATGACGCGGCGGGACGCGGAGGCTTCGCTCGAGGGGGTGGTCGCGCGGATCGACGCGGTCGCGCCCGGCGGGACCGCGCCGGACACGGTGACGAGCGGATTCCCCTCCCTGGATCGCATGCTCGGCGGTGGCTTCCGGCGGCAGGATCTCATCGTGCTGGGCGGCGACGTGGGCAGCGGCAAGTCCGCGCTGGCGCTCGCCATCGCCATCCGCGCCGCGCTCGCCGGCTCACCGACGCTCTACCTCTCGGGCGAGATGAGCCCGGAGCGGGTGTTGGAGCGGGCGCTCGCGCTGGAGGGTCGGGCTTCGATCGACGACCTTCGCCAGGGCCGGCTCGATGCCCCGGCGCGGGCCGCCGTCGGCGCGGCGGCCCTGCGGCTGCGCGGCATGCCGCTCCTGCTCCGGTCCCTCCTCGGCGCCAGCTTCGACGAGGTCACGGAATCGCTCGACCAGGTGCCCGGGCGGGCGCTCGTCGTGGTGGACGCGCTCCATCTCGCCCCGTCGCCCCAGCCGGCAAGCCGGCGCGACGAGCGCATCGGGCTCGCGGTCCGGGCGCTCAAGGCACTCGCGGTGGAGCGCAACCTGGCAGTGCTCGCCCTGGCGGAGCTGGCGCGACACCGGCCGGACCGCCCCGACCCGCGGCCGGCGCTCGATGACCTGGGCGCGCTCGGCAGCATCAAGCAGACGGCGGATGTGGTGCTGGGAATCTTCCGGGAGGAGATGTACCGGCCGGGCCAGGGCGTCGAAGGAGCGACGGAGCTCATCGTCGCCAAGAACCGCAACGGCCCGACCGGGTTCGTGGACCTGTTCTTCTACCCGCGGTGGCTCCGGTTCGAGGACCTGCTGGACCCGGAGCGCTAGCCCACCCGCGTCAGGACGCCGGCTTGGCCGCCGCGGTATCCACCTGGCTCAGGATCGCACCCGACAGCTCGATCACGCTGCCCGCGCCGTCCTCGGACGGCTGAATGCGCACCCAGAGCGGCGGGCCGTTCTGCTGCGCAAAGAGCACGGTGGCGCCCTCCGCGTCCCTCGCGTCGTTCACCAGCTTCCAGTTGCCGGTCTTGAACACGCCGCGATAGTAGTTGGCCACCGCGTCGGGGGCCGCGGGCGATCGCACCGTCAGCTGCAGCGCATCCGGGCCGCCCGAGCGGCCGACGAACCTGGCCTCGGGCGGCAGCGGGACGTTGGGGAGCGCCTGGTTCAGCTGGGCCATCTTGGGGCTCTTGTCGCCGCAGGCGGCGAGCGCGGCGGCGAGCACGAGCCAACGCATTTTCGTGGGAATCATAGGGGTGGGAGACTAGCGGACCGGGCGTCGGTGGTCAAGTCCGTCGGTTTGCCGCAACCGGCTGTCCCGCTTATGTTTCCGCCTACGAAAACCTCGCCCGCATCAAGGAGTTGGCCATGGCCGGCCACAGCAAGTGGAAGCAGATCAAGCGCAAGAAGGCCGTCACCGACGCCCGCCGCGCCTCGTCCTGGACCAAGGTCATCCGCGAGATCACCGTCGCCGCCAAGAGCGGGGGCGGCGACCCGGGGGGCAATCCGCGCCTCCGCACCGCGATCGACGCGGCCAAGGCCGTCAACATGCCCTGGGACAACATCGACCGGGCGGTCAAGAAGGGCACCGGCGAGCTCGAGGGGAGCGTCTACGAAGAGCTGACGTACGAAGGCTACGGACCGGGCGGGGCGGCCATCTTTATCGAAGCCACGACTGACAATCCGAACCGGACGGTCGCCGAGATCCGCCACGCCTTCAGCCGCAACGGCGGCAACCTCGGCGCTACCAACTCGGTCGCCTGGATGTTCGACCGGAAGGGGCAGATCTATCTGGACGCCGCCAAATCGGACGAGGACGCGACGCTCGAAGCCGCGCTCGATGCCGGCGCCGAGGACTTCGCCCGCGAGGGCGACCAGTACATCGTCACCACCACGCCGGTCGCCTTCCACGCGGTGCAGGACGCGCTGGCCGCCCGCAAGCTCGCGATCGATTCGGCCGAGCTCACCATGGTGCCCAGGAACACCGTCCGGGTGGAGGGCGCCGATGCCGAGCGGATCCTCAAGCTCATGGAGGTGCTCGAGGAGCTCGACGACGTCTCGCGGGTCTCCTCGAACTTCGACATCGACGCCGCCCAGCTGGCGGAGGCCTAGGCCTGCGAGCGCTCCCGTGAGGGTGCTCGGGATCGACCCCGGCACGGCCGTGCTCGGCTACGGCGTCGTCGAGAGTGGAGCCGGGCTGCATCCGCGACTGCTGGAATGCGGTACCCTCACCACGGCGGCTCGCGATGCCCTCCCCGCCCGCCTTCGGGTGATCCACGACGGTGTCACCGCGCTGATCGCGCGCCACGCGCCCGACGCGGTGGCGGTGGAGAGCGCGTTCTACGCGAAGAACGTGCGGACCACGGTGGTGCTGAGCCACGCGCGCGGCGTCATCCTGCTCGCGGCGGAGCAGGCCGGGGTCGCGATCGCGGAGTATTCGCCGGCGCAGGTGAAGAAGGCCGTGGTGGGCCGGGGCGCCGCGCTCAAGCCGCAGGTGGCGTACATGGTGGCGCAGCTCCTCCGGCTCCGGACGGCGCCCGCGCCGGCCGACGCGGCGGACGGCGTCGCGGTGGCCCTCACACACCTCCTGGTCGGGACCCGCCAGGCCGCGTTCTTCCGCCAGGTGACGGGCACCCGATGATCGCCTGGGTGACGGGCGTGCTCGCCGACCGCGCGGGCGACATGATCGTGGTGCACACCGACGGCGGCGTGGGCTATGCGGTGACGGTGCCCGCGGGTGTCGCCGAGCGGCTGCCGGCCATCGGCGGACGGGTGAGCCTCCACACCGAGCTGGTGGTGAAGGAGGACGGATGGGCGCTCTACGGGTTCGACCGGCCGGTCGAGCGGATGGTGTTCCAGCGGCTGCTCGGCGCGAGCGGATTCGGGCCCAAGCTCGCCCTCGCCCTGCTCTCCGCCCTGGGGCCGGAGCGAACGGTGCGGAGCGTGCTGGCCCGCGACCTCGCGGCGCTGAGCTCGGTGAGCGGCGTCGGGAAGAAGAAGGCCGAGCGGCTGGTGCTGGAGCTGCAGGACAAGTTCGGCGACGTGTCCCTGGAGTCGCACGCCCCGCGCGCCGCCGGCGCCGAGGAGGCGGTCCGGGCCCTGATGGGGCTGGGGTACGGGCCGGGCGCGGCCGACGACGCGGTCAGGATCGCCCTCACCGACGGCGCCTCGCAGGAGACCTCGCAACTGATCCGGCGGGCTTTGCAACAGCTCGCCGCCGCCCGGGGAGGGCGATGACCGTGATGAGCGTGCCCGCCGTGACCGCCGAATGGAACTGCACCCGCTGCGGCACCACCAACCGCAAGCTGGTGCCGGCCGACACCACCAGCACCCGCGACCGCTGCAACCACTGCCGCGCGTGGCACATCGTCGAGCCCGACGTCCGGCCGGTGCGGTGGAACGCGCGGCTGGACGCCTAACCGGGTTAAGATCGTGCGGTCCCTTATCACGAAGACACGAAGGGCCACGAAGAACAGCAACAACAACAGTGTGTTCTTCTTCGTGCACCTCCGTGTCCTTCGTGCCTTCGTGGTAAACGGAGCAGCATTGCCAGCCCTCACGCAGGAATGAACCCGGACATGAACAGGCTGCAGGTCACCACCCCCGAGCCCCTCCCCGAGGAGACCGGCGCCGACGCCGCGCTCCGGCCGTCGCGGCTGGACGAGTTCGTGGGGCAGGCCCAGGTGAAGAGCTCGCTGCAGATCGCCATCGACGCCGCCAAGGGCCGGCGCGAGACCCTCGATCACATCCTGTTCTTCGGCCCGCCCGGCCTCGGCAAGACGACGCTGGCGATGCTCATGGCCCGGGAGATGGGGGTGCAGCTCCGCACCACCTCGGGACCCGTCCTCGAGAAGCCCGGCGACCTCGTCGGGCTGCTGACCTCGCTCGGGGCCGGCGACATGCTGTTCATCGACGAGATCCACCGGATGAAGCCGGCGCTCGAGGAGTTTCTCTACCCGGCCATGGAGGACTACCGGGTGGACGTCCGCATCGCCGACGGACCGCACGCGCAGACGATCCCCATGGCGCTCGAGCGCTTCACCCTCATCGGGGCCACCACCCGCTTCGGCCTGCTCACGCCGCCCATGCGCGCGCGCTTCGGGCTGGTCGAGCGGCTCGGCTTCTATCCGCCCGACGAGCTGCAGCAGATCGTCGTCCGCAGCGCGGCGATCCTGCAGGTGCCGACCGACGAGGCCGGCGCCTCGGAGATCGCGCGCCGGAGCCGGGGCACGCCGCGGGTGGCCAACCGCCTGCTCCGCCGGGTGCGGGACTACGCGCAGGTCAAGGCAGACGGCCGGATCGACGCGGCCGTCGCCAAGGCGGCGCTGGCCCGGCTCAACGTGGACGAGTTCGGCCTCGACGACATGGACGCGCGCATCCTCACCACCATCATCGAGAAGTTCGCCGGTGGGCCTGTCGGACTCGGCACCGTCGCCGTCGCCGTGGGCGAGGACGCCGGCACGCTCGAGGACGTCTACGAGCCCTACCTCATCCAGCAGGGCTTCCTCGAGCGGACGCCGCGCGGTCGCTGCGCCACGGCGCTCGCCTACCGCCGCTTCGGGCTGACGCCGCCCGCGGCACAGGCGACGATCTTTGACGGCTGAGCGCCTCCGTACCACCGACTTCGACTACGACCTGCCGCCGGAGCTCATCGCCCAGGAGCCGCTCGCGGACCGGGCCGCGAGCCGTCTGCTGATGGTCCTCCGGTCGGACCGCCGGCTCGGCACCGCGTCCGATCGCCGGGCCGCCGAGCGATCCACCCGCAGCGTCGGCCGACGCGTGGCCAGCCCGCGCGCCGCCACGCTGCCCCCGGGCGATCGCCTGAACGTGGGTGGTGGGGTCCTGGCCGACTCGTGGTTCGCGCAGCTCACCTCGCTCATTCCGGCGGGCGACCTCGTCGTCCTCAACACCACCCGCGTGCGGCACGCCCGCCTGCTCGGCACCCGGCCGTCGGGCGCCCCCGCCGAGGTCCTGCTGATTCACCCCGCGGCCGACGGCGGGTGGATCGCGCTGGGGAAGCCCGGCAGCGCACTGCAGCCGGGCAAGCGCATCGCGCTCGACGGCGAGGTCGCGGTGGAGACCCTGGAGGTCCTGGGCGACGGGCACCGGCGGGTGGGCTTCGTCGGCGCGACCGCGGACGAGGCGATCCGGCGCTTCGGCCGGCTGCCGCTTCCGCCCTATATCACCCGCGATCCGACCGACGCCGACGAGCACCGCTACCAGACCGTCTACGCGCGGGCCGAGGGCAGCGTGGCCGCGCCGACCGCCGGACTGCACTTCACCACCGCGCTGCTCGACGGCCTCACCGCGAAGGGGGTGCTGGTCTCCGGGCTCGACCTGCAGGTGGGGCCGGGCACGTTCAGGCCGGTCGACGCCGACGATCCGGCCGAGCATCCGATGCATCCCGAGCGCTATGAGATCTCGCCGCGCCTCGCGGGCCTCCTCGAGCTCGTCCGCGAGCAGGGCGGGCGCGTCTGGGCGGTCGGCACCACCGTGGTCCGCGCGCTCGAGAGCGCCGCCGACCCCGACGGCGGGGTGCGCGCCGGCGCCGGCGAGACCAGCCTGCTGATCACGCCGGGGTACGAGTTCCGGGTGGTGGACCGGCTGCTCACCAACTTCCACCTGCCCCGCTCCACCCTGCTCATGCTGGTGAGCGCATTCGCGGGACACGAGCTGGCGATGGCGGCCTACCAGCACGCCGTGGCGCAGCGCTACCGCTTCTACTCCTACGGCGACGCCATGGTGATCCTCTGACCCGGAGCATCCGATGACCTTCGCGAACCCCGCCGGTGGCGCGGCCGCGGCGGCCCCGGCCTACGTGCGCGCGCTGCTGGACCTGCTCGGCGACCGCGATCCGCTCGGGGTGGCGGCCGAGCAGGTCCCGTGGATCGAGCGCCGCATCGCCGGGCTCGACGACGCCACGCTGCGCCGCGCCGAGGCTCCGGGCAAGTGGTGCGGCGATCGAAGTCATCCAGCACCTGGCCGACAGCGAGGTCGTGGTCGGGTGGCGCACCCGGCTGATCCTCACCGAGGACCGCCCGCCGATCCAGGGCTACGATCAGGACGCGTGGGCCCGGACGCTGGGATACGCCGCGATGCCGCTCGAGGTGGCGCTCGGACAGCTCGGCGCCATGCGCGCCGCAAACCTCCGGCTCTGGGGCGCGCTCTCGCCGGCCCAGCGGGCCCGCGTGGGGCATGCACAGCGAGCGGGGGCCGGAGAGCGTGGATCTCCTGATCCGGTTGATGGGCGGACACGACCTGGTGCACCGGCGGCAGATCGATCGGGTGCTGACGGCCGCGGGGGCGCCGGGACGATGAGGGTCGCGCCGCGGCAGGCATGACGATCCTCGCCTGATGTTCGAGTTCCAGCTCCAGGCCACCGACGGCGCCGCCCGCGCCGGCACGCTCACCCTTCCCCACGGCCAGGTCCTGACGCCGGCGTTCATGCCGGTCGGCACCCACGGCGTCGTGCGCGGGCTGAGCCCGGGCGACGTGGCCCGGACCGGCGCGCAGATCGTGCTCGGCAACACCTATCACCTGCACCTCCGGCCCGGCGAAGCGATCGTCGAGCGCATGGGCGGCCTGCACCGGTTCACCACCTGGTCCCGGCCGATGCTGACCGATTCGGGCGGGTTCCAGGTGTTCTCGCTCGAGGGACTGCGGCGGATCGGCGAGGACGGCGTGGAGTTCCAGAGCCACATCGACGGGACCCTGCGCACGCTGACGCCCGAGCGGGCGATGGAGATCCAGATGGCGCTCGGCGCCGACGTGGCCATGGCGTTCGACCACGTCGTGCCGGGCCAGGCGCCGCACGAGCTCGCGTGCGAGGGCATGGAGCGGACGCTCCGGTGGCTCGATCGCTGCAAGGCGACACACGACGCGCTCTCGGCCGGCCGCCAGACCCTCTGGCCGATCATCCAGGGCGGCACCCACGACGAGCTCCGCCTGCGCTCGCTCGAGGGCACGCTCGCGCGCGGACCGTGGACCGGCATCGCCATCGGCGGGCTCTCGGTGGGCGAGCCCAAGCCGGTCATGCACCACGTGCTCGAGCTGCTCGAGCCCGCCCTGCCGCGCGAGACGCCCCGTTATCTTATGGGAGTCGGGTTTCCACCAGATCTGCTCGAGGGGATCGCCCGCGGCGTGGACCTGTTCGACTGCGTCGCCGCCACGCGGAACGGCCGCCACGGCACCGCGTGGCTGCCGACGGGCCGGGTCAACGTGCGGGGCGCCGCTCTCAAGGGGTCGAGCGAGCCGCTCGATCCGGAGTGCGACTGCGAGACGTGCACCACCTATCCGCGCGGCTACCTGCGGCATCTCTTCGTCGTCGAGGACATGCTCGGGCTCCGGCTGGTCTCGCTGCACAACATCCGGTTCCTGGTCCGGCTGGGGGAGCAGGCGCGCGCCCACATCCTGGCCGGCACGTTCGACGGCTGGAGCCGCGAGTGGCTCCGCCGCCACTATGCTCGCGGCATGTGAGGACGAGGTCATGTTTCAGGCGACCAGGCGGGTCGGGGCGGTGGGTTCACGGTCCTGCTGCTCCAGATGGCGGCGATCGGCCTCGTGTTCTACTTCCTCATCCTGCGCCCGTCGGGCCAGGCGCGGAAGAGGCACGCCGAGCTGCTCGACCAAGCTCAAGAAGGGCGACGAGGTCATGACGAGCGGGGGCCTCATCGGCAGGGTCCGTGACATCAAGGAGGTCGAGACCGGCGGCGTGAAGGAGATGCGCGTCACGGTCGAGACCGGGACCGCCAGCGTGGTCGTCGAGCGCTCGCGGATCGTCCGCGTCGGGGCCACCTCGGCGCCGGGGGCCCCGGCGGCATGAGTCTGCGGTCGCTGCACCTGCTGGGCTCGCCGGTGCTCCGGCAGCGGAGCAAGGAGATCGGCGCGGTGGATGACGAGGTCCGCCGCCTGGTCGACGACATGTACGAGACGATGGACGCGGCGAGCGGCGTGGGGCTCGCCGCCAACCAGGTCGGAGTGGCGCGCCGGGTGGCGGTGGTGGACGCCGAAGAGGACCGCTTTGAGATGATCGATCCGGTCATCCTCGAGAGCGAGGGCCGTGCGGCCGCCGAGGAAGGCTGCCTCTCCATTCCGGAGATCTACGGCGACGTGAGCCGGCCCGAGCGGGTCGTCATCGAGGCCACCGATCGCGACGGCAACCGCTACCGGAAGGAAGCCACCGGCCTCAAGGCCCGGGCCATTCAGCACGAGATCGACCACCTCGACGGCATTCTCTTCCTCGACCACCTCAGCCTGATCAAGCGGCAGATGCTGCTCGCCCGGTACCGGCGCGAGCACAAGGACGACACGGGATACACCAAAGAGGTGCAGCCGGAATCGGCCAGCTCGGAGTGATGCGGATCGTCTTCTTCGGAACGCCGGAGTTCGCGGTGCCGTCGCTCCGGGCGCTGCTGCGGGAGCGGTACCAGGTGGTCGGCGTCGTGACCCAGCCGGACAAGCCGCAGGGCCGATCGCGCTCCACGCTGGTGCCGCCGCCGGTCAAGGAGGAAGCGGCGCGCGCCGGGATCCCGGTGCTCCAGCCGGACCGCCCCCTGGGCGACGTCTTCGTCGCCAGCCTCCGCCGGCTCGAGCCCGACCTCGGTGTCGTCGTCGCCTACGGCCACCTGCTCCGTCCGGCCCTGTTGTCGCTCCCTGCCAAGGGCATGATCAACGTCCACGCCTCGCTGCTCCCGCGCTGGCGCGGTGCCGCCCCGATTCAGCACGCCATCCTCGCCGGCGACCGCGAGACCGGCATCAGCATCATGCAGATGGAGGAGGGACTCGACAGCGGCCCCGTGCTGCACCGGATCGCCACGCCCCTCGACACCAGCGAGACGGCCGGCGACCTCGCCGCCCGGCTGGCCGAGCTCGGCGCGACGGCGCTGGTCGAGGCGCTCTCGCTCGTGGCCGCCGGCTTCGCCCAGCCCGAGGCCCAGGATGCGGCCGGCCTGACGCTCGCCCCCAAGATCTCCCGCGACAGCGCCCGGCTCGACTGGCAGCGGGATGCGGAGGTGCTGGCGCGGCAGGTGCGCGCGTTCGACCCCGCGCCCGGCGCCTGGGCCACGCTGGCCGACGCGCCACTCAAGCTGTTCGGCGCGCTGGCGACGGACGAAGCGGGTGAACCCGGCCTGGTCCTGTCGGCCGGCGACCGGCTCGTCGTCGGGACCGGGCGGGGCGCCCTGGCCGTGCGCGAGGTCCAGCCGGCGGGCAGGACGCGGCTCACCGTCGGCGACTGGGTCCGGGGACGCGGGATCGCCGCGGGGGAACGGCTCGCGTGAGACCCCTGCCCCGACTCCACGCCGTGACCGACGCGGCCATCCTGGCCACCGACGACTTCGGCGTGCGTGCCGCGGCGATCGCGGCGGCCGGCTCGGCGGTGGCACTGCACGCGCGCGACCGTTCGGCGGGCGGCGCGGCTCTCGTCCGCGCGGCCGACCGGCTCGTCGCCCTCGCGCGGCCGGCGGAGGCGGCGGTGTTCGTGAACGGCAGGCCGGACGTCGCCGCCGCGGTCGGTGCGCAGGGCGTACAGCTCGCGGCGGACGATCTCGCGCCGGCCGACGCGCGCGCGATCCTGCCGGGGGGGTGGATCGGCCGGTCGGTGCACAGTGAGGCCGAGGCCGCCGCGGCCGTCGCCGAGGGGGCGGACTACCTCCTGGTTGGCAACGTCTACCAGACGGCCAGCCATCCCGGTCGCGCCGCCGTCGGGCTGGGCCTCGTCCGCGCGGCGGCGGCGCTCGGCCGGCCGGTGATCGCGATCGGCGGGCTCGACGCCGCCCGGGCAGCGGAGGTACGGGACGCGGGCGCCTAGGGGGTGGCGGCCATCGGGGCGCTCTGGCGCGCGCCCGATCCGGCCTCGGCGGCGCTGGCCCTGCTCGCGCCGTGGGCGGGCGACACGTGAGCGACCTGGCGATCACCGTCAACGGCGAGGCCCGGCGGGTGCCGGGCCCGGCGACGCTGCTCACGCTGCTCGCGCACCTGGGCCTCGATCCTCGCACGGTGGTGGTGGAGCTCAACCGCGAGATCGTCCGCCGGCCGCGCCTGGGCGAGACCACCCTCGCGAATGGCGACACCATCGAGCTGGTGCACTTCGTGGGCGGGGGATGAGCCCTGGGGGCGATTATCTTTCCGTCATCCGGAGCGCCCGTCCCAGCCTCGAGCGCCCGCAGCATTGCAAGGAGTCCACATGACCGGAACGATCGCCCCCGACACCGTCACCGACGCCCCGCTCACCATCGGCGGCCGGAGCTTCCGCTCGCGGCTCATGGTCGGCACGGGGAAGTACCGCAGCAACGGCGACATGGTACGGGCGATCGAGGCCTCGGGCGCGGAGATCGTCACCGTGGCCGTGCGGCGCGTGGACCTCGACCGGACCAAGGAGGAGGGGGTCCTTCACCATTTGAGCCCCGAGCAGTACTTCCTGCTGGCCAACACGGCCGGCTGCTATACCGCCGACGAGGCCGTCCGATACGCGCGGCTGGCGCGGGAAGCGGGCTTCAACGACTTCGTGAAGCTCGAAGTCATCGGCGACCGTGAGACACTGCTGCCCGATACCGAAGGCCTCCTCACGGCGGCGCGCACGCTGGTGCGCGAGGGCTTCCAGGTGCTCGCGTATACCAACGACGACCTGATCACCGCGCTCAGGCTCGAGGATGCGGGCTGCGCCGCCGTGATGCCGCTCGCCTCGCCGATCGGCAGCGGGCTCGGCCTGGTCAATCCATACGGCATCCGAACGATCAAACGCCGGCTGTCGGCCCCCGTCATCGTGGACGCCGGCGTCGGCACCGCCTCGGACGCCTGCGTGACGATGGAGCAGGGGGTCGACGGGATCCTGATGAACACGGCGCTCGCCGAAGCGCAGGATCCGGTGGCCATGGCCCGGGCGATGGGTCTCGCCGTGGAGGCCGGCCGGCTGGCTTACCTCGCCGGCCGGA
Organism: uncultured Gemmatimonadales bacterium; assembly: GCA_963840215.1. Taxonomy (GTDB): domain Bacteria; phylum Gemmatimonadota; class Gemmatimonadetes; order Gemmatimonadales; family GWC2-71-9; genus CAVVWJ01. The sequence continues at coordinate 831,807 of CAWIYG010000001.1, forward strand.
TGCCGCGGCGCGAGGTCGCGGTGCCGTCGAGTCCGACGCGCGGGATGCTGGAGTAGATCGTTGCCTCGTCGACCGAGTTCACCACAGAGGCACCGCGGGTTGTACCTCAGTGCCTCTGTGGTGATTTGAGTTGGCCACCGTGTCCGCCCCTGGTCTCGATGCCAGGCGCGCCGCGTATTCGGTGCTGGAGCAGGTCCGCGCCGGCCGGCCGTTCGAGGCGGCGCTGGACCGCGCGCTCAAGAGCCTGGCCGAGCCCGATCGGCGGCTGGCGCACGAACTCGCGGCCGGGGTGCTCCGGAGCCAGACGGCGCTCGACGAGCGCCTGGCACCGCTGGTCCCCCGCGGATGGGCGAGCGTGGCACCGGAGCTCAAGGAGGTGCTGAGGCTCGGCGCCTTCCAGCTGACGGCGCTCGACCGGGTGCCCGCGCACGCGGCGGTGGACACCAGCGTCGCACTGGCCAAGGAGGCCGGCGGCGCACGGGCGGGCGGGTTCGTGAACGCGGTGCTCCGGCGGGTGGGACGGCTGGAGGACGTGAGCACCGCACCCCAGGCGCCGTCCGGTGCGCCGACCGCCGCCGGCCTCGCGGACGCGGCGTCGCACCCGCACTGGCTGGTGGAGCGCTGGGTCGAGCGGTTCGGCGCGGCGGAGACCGAGGTTCTGCTCGAGTGGAACAACACGCGGCCCCAGCTCGTCCTGCAGCCGGCGCGGGCATCGGCCGCGGCCCTCGAGCAGCGCTGGCGGGCGGCCGGGATCGAGGTCACCCCGGCGCCGTTCGGCGCGGGGCTGAGCACCGACCGGTCGCGGCCGCAGGACCTGCCGGGCTTCGCGGAAGGCGCCTTCCTCGTGCAGGACCCTGCCCAGGCGCTGCTCGGCTGGTACGCCGACCTGGCGCCGGGCGCTACGCTGTACGACGCCTGCGCCGCACCCGGAGGCAAGGCGATCACGCTGGGCCGCGGGGCGGCCCGCGTCGTCGCGGGCGACGCCAGCCGGCCGCGTGTGCGGCGTCTGGCGGAGAACCTGCGGCGCGCTGGCAGCGGTCGCGAGTTCGCCATCGTCGCCGATGCGCTGGCGCCGCCGGTGCGGCCGGTGGACGCGGTGCTGATCGACGCGCCGTGCCTCGGCACCGGCACCTTCGCGCGGCACCCCGACGCACGCTGGCGGGTGACGCCCGAGGCGCTGGCCTCGCTCGCGGAGCGCCAGGCGGCACTGCTCGACGGCGCATCGGCCGCGGTGGCGCCGGGCGGGCTCCTGATCTACAGCACGTGCACGCTCGAGCCCGAAGAGAACCAGCAGCAGGTGGACCGATTCCTGGCGCGCGATCCGGAGTTCCGGCGGGAGCCGAGCGAGACCTTTCCCGCCGCCCTGACGTCGCCCGAGGGAGACCTGATGACTTTGCCGCAGCGGCACCAGATGGACGGCGCATTCGCGGCCCGGCTCCGGCGCGCGCCGTGAGGCGAACGGTGAGGCGCCCATGAGAATGCGGCGGCACACCGGGCCGGGGTTCGCCTCGATTCGGACCGCGCCGTGGGGCCGGTTCGCCCGCGACCTGAGCCTGGTCGCCCTCACCTTCGTCGTGGGCTACGCCATCTCCGTCATGTGGATCACGCCCGGCGGCGTGACCGGCGACGACCACGCGATCCCCCGCGTGCTCGGGCAACCGCTCGAGCAGGGCAAGACCGTGCTGGCCAACGCCGGTTTCCGCTCGCGGATCGAGGGCGAGCGTCCGAGCCCGACGATCCCGCGCGGCAGCATCCTCTGGCAGGATCCGCCGCCGGGGATGGTGCTCGCACCGAACGCCGTCGTTCAGCTGGTGCAGAGCGCGGGCCCCGCGCCGGTCACGGTCCCCGACGTCGTGGGCCTGGCCCTGCCCTACGCGGAGAAAGTGGTGGTCGCCGCCGGCGTCCGGGTCGGGCGGGTGGACACGGTCCGCGGCGGAGGGGCGGAAGCGGGCGTCGTCATCGCCACCCGGCCCTCGCCCGGGAACGGCCGGCCGCGCGGAGCCCGGGTCGACCTGGTGGTGAGCGGCCCTCAGGGAGCTGGCCCGTGAGCGCCCGGATCGCGCCCAGCGTGCTGAGCGCCGACCTGGGCCGGCTACGCGAGCAGGTCGAGCAGGCGATCGCCGGCGGCGCCGAGTGGATCCACGTGGACGTGATGGACGGGCACTTCGTTCCCAACCTCTCGTTCGGCGCGCCGCTCATCCGCGCGCTCCGGCGGCTCACCGACCGGCCGCTCGACGTCCACTTGATGGTCGAGCGGCCCGAGGAGTACATCGCCGAGTTCGCCGACGCGGGGGCCAACGTCTTCACTTTCCACCCCGAGGCGACGGTGCACGTGCAGCGGCAGCTCGCCGCGGTGCGCGAGCACGGGATGCAGGCGGGCCTGGCCCTCAATCCGGCGGCACCGCTCGCGCTGATCGAGGAGGTCGTGCCCGACCTCGACCTGGTCCTCGTGATGTCGGTCAATCCCGGGTTCGGCGGACAGTCGTACCTGCCGGGTGCCACCGACAAGATCCGCCGCCTCCGCGCGCTGCTCGACCGGCATCGGTCGCGCGCCGCGCTCGAGGTCGACGGCGGCATTACCACCGCCACGATCGCCGAGGCCTGGGGCGCGGGGGCGGACACTTTTGTGGCCGGCACCGCGGTGTTCGGCACGGCCGATCCCGCCGCCGCCGTGCGCGAGCTGCAGCGCCGCTGCGCCGCGCGGGTCTGAGGCGACCATGTCCAAGCAATGGGTATTCGTGGGGTGCGTCGTCGCCGGCGTCGCCGTCGGGGCCACCATCCTCACCAAGGTCGGCAGCGAGGTCGCGCCGGTGCAGGTGGGCGCCACGGCGCCCGACTTCCATGCGGTAGACCTCGCCACCGGCGACTCGGTCTCGCTCCAGGAGCGCTATCGTGGCAAGGTCACGCTGGTGAACATCTGGGCCACCTGGTGCGTGCCGTGCCGGGTCGAGATGCCCGCCATGGAGCGGGTCTACACCGAGCTCGCGCCGCGCGGCTTCGCCATCGCCGCCGTGAGCATCGACGAGGGCAGCCCCGACGACGTGCGCGCGTTCGGGCAGGAGCTCAAGCTCAGCTTCGACCTGCTGCAGGACCGCTCCGGGCGCGTGCAGCAGACCTACCAGACGACCGGCGTCCCCGAGAGCTTCCTGCTCGACCGCCGCGGCGTGATCGTCAAGCGCATCATCGGCGCGCACGACTGGAACTCGCCGGTCAACCGCGCGCTGGTCGAGCGCCTCCTCGACGAGCCCGGCAGCTGACGTGACGCGCCGCGGCGCCCTCACCGCCGACCTGCCGCTCAAGCTCACCTCTCTCGGCCTGTCGGTCTTCCTCTGGTTCCTCGCTGCCGGCGAGGAGCCGGCGAGCGCGCTGGTCCCGGTGGAGGTGACCGTGCGTCCGCCCGCCGGACGCACGCTCCTGCACGCCGTCGCGCCGGTGCGGGCGCTGGTGACCGGGCCCCGTCGGGAACTTTTCAAGCTCACCACCGCGCCGATGCGGGTGCTCCGCACCCTGCCCGACACCACCGCCGGCGACCTGGTGCGGGTGGACCTCACCCCCGGCGAGCTCGAGCTTCCGCGCGGCGTCGACGTGCACGTGCAGGACGTGGTGCCGCGCGCCGTGTCGGTCGCACTCGACTCGACCTTCCAGCGGGTGGTACCGGTCCGTGCCGACGTGCGGCTGCCGCCGGAAAGCGGCCATGTGCTCAGCGCCATCGCCGTGGTTCCGGGCACCGTCCGGCTGCTCGGTCCCCGCGACGCGATCCAGCGCATCGACTCGGTGCGCACCGTGCCGCTGGAGGTAGCGCGCGCCGACGGGATCGTGGAGGAGACGCTCGCGCTCGATTCCTCCGGGTTCGGGCGCGTGCGCGTCCTGCCGGTCGAGGTGACCGTGCGCGTCAGCGTCGAGGCGGTGGGCGAGCGGACGCTGACGCGGGTGCCGGTCCGCCTGCCGAGCGACCTCGCGGCGACAGTCCGGCCGGAGCGCAGCACGGTCGAGGTCCGGGTACGCGGACCGGCCGCCAGGCTCGGCGGCCTCTCGCGCGACAGCGTGCCGGTGGTGGTGGACTGGACCGGACCACCGGGCGAGGGACGCGCAGCCCTTCGGGTGCTGGCGCCGGCGGGGCTCGAGGCGCGCGCGCTGCCCGACAGTCTGTCGCTGGTGCGCCGGAGCGGCGATGGCTGAGCTCATCCTCGGAATCGAGACCTCGTGCGACGAGACTTCGGCGGCGGTGCTGCGCCGGAGCGAAACGGGCAGCGAGCTGGCGGGGCTGTCGATTCTCTCCCAGGACATCCACCGGATCTTCGGCGGAGTCGTGCCCGAGCTGGCCAGCCGGGCCCACGTGCAGGCGCTCGGCTCGGTGGTCGATCGCGCGCTGGGCGACGCGGGGATCGGCCTCCGGCAGCTCGACGGCGTTGCGGTGACGGCCGGCCCCGGGCTGGTGGGCGCGCTGCTCGTCGGGGTGATGCACGCCAAGACCCTGGCCTACAGCCTCGATCGCCCGCTGCTGGGCGTGAACCACCTCGAGGGACACCTGTTCGCCCCGACGCTGGAGGATCCCGGGCTCACGCCGCCGTTCGTCGGGCTGCTCGTGAGCGGGGGCCACACCCTGCTGCTCGACGTCCCCGCCTGGGGCGAGTACCGCCTGCTAGGGCAAACGCTGGACGATGCCGCCGGAGAGGCGTTCGACAAGGTGGCGAAACTCCTGGGCCTCGGCTATCCCGGTGGCGCGGCGATCGAGCGCCTCGCGCGCGACGGCCGGCCCGACCGATATCGGTTCCCCCGGCCGATGCGCCAGGAGCTCGACCGCGACGGCCCGCACCGCTACGACTTCTCGTTCAGCGGCCTCAAGACGGCCGTGCTCCGCGTCGTACGGCCGACGCCGTCCGCCGACGCCGCGGCGCTTGACCAGCAGGACAAGGCCGACATCGCCTGGGCCTTCCAGGACGCAGCCAACGACGTGCTCGTCGCCAAGACCGCGCATGCGGTCGAAGCGCTGGGCTACCCCGTGGCAACGATCGGCGGCGGCGTGGCCTGCAACCGCGCGCTGGTGGCGCGCCTGCGCGAGCGGCTGGCGGGGGTGGCCCGGGTGAGCGTAGCTTCCCCGCGGCTCAACACCGACAACGCGGCGATGATCGCCGCCGTGGGCGCGTGGCGGCTCGCGCGGGGCGAACGGAGCGGCTGGGACCTCGAGCCGCGCGACGACCTGCCCCTTCCCGGCCTCCGCACCCCGACTCCCGTCTCCGGATCCGACGCGTGAACATCTACCCCTTCAAGATCCCGCTGCCGTTCTTCCCCCACGAGCTCACGGGCTACGGGCTGATGATGATGGTGGCGTTCCTCATGGGGGGCTGGCTGGTGACGCTCGAGCTCCGCCGGCGGCGCCTGTCGGAGGACTACTCGGCCGACATGGTGGCGGCGGCGGTCATCGGCGGCGTGATTGGGGCCAAGCTCTGGTACGTGGCACTCACCCGGGACCCGGGAGCGCTGTTCTCGCGCGGCGGGTTCGTCTGGTACGGCGGGTTCCTCGGCGGCACCGCGGCCGTGATCCTCAACGGGTGGCGGCTTCGGGTGCCGATCCGCTGGACAATGCAGCTCATCGCTCCCGCGCTCGCGGCCTCGTACGCGCTCGGGCGGGTCGGCTGCTTCCTGGTCAACGATGACTACGGGCGTCCGACGTCGGTGCCGTGGGCGGTGAAATTCCCCGAGGGGCTGCCGGCGTCGACCGCTGGCAACATGCACGCGATGTTCGGCATCCCGATCCCGCCGGGCGTCGACCCCTCGACGGTGCTCGCGGTGCATCCGACGCAGCTTTACGAGGCGGCGCTCATGCTGCTCGCCTTCGCCGTGCTCTGGAAGTGGCGCAGCCGGCCACGGCCGGTCGGCTGGCTGTTCGGATGGTACCTGGTCTTCGCCGGACTCGAGCGATTCCTGGTGGAGATCCTCCGGGCCAAAGACGATCGGCTGATCGGCGGCACCTTCACCCTGGCACAGCTCACGTCGATCGTCCTGATCGCGGCGGGAGTGTGGCTGCTGAACGCGTGGAAGGGGTCGCCGGACCCGGAGCCAGGGGCCTATCTCAGGGGTGACGAGGAACCGGTTGCGTCAAAGTCTTAGCCAGTGCTGGAAGTCAAACGCACGTAAGAAGTTACGAGGCCAGTCCGAAAAGTGTCACGATCGTCGACAGAATCTGGCCTTCTGCTGGCGCTCCCTGCATCACCGTAAGTTATGTCCTCCCAACAACTTCAGTGTTTAGGCCCGAGTGGCACTACCCTTGCCTTATTATAGGCCGGGAAGTCGAAGGCGACTTCAACCGAAAAGTGGTGGGTCGAAGAAGGGTGGAGCGGGCACATCGGCCTGTCTCCGTAAACTCAGGGGGCGACCCGCCACCTGTCTACGCGAACGGCCCGTCCATCTGGACGGGCCGCTCGCGTTTTTGGGATCGGCTGGCATCGCCCGCCTGCTAGCGATCGACCAGCTTCCGGTCGGCGACCACGATGCCATCCCGGTCAGCATAGAGCCAGCCGCCCGGGGCGAACGTGACGCCCGCGAAGGCCACCGGGATGCCGCGCTCCCCCGCGCCGGCCTTGGCGCTCTTGCGCGGACTGGCGGCGAGCGCCTTCACGCCGACGGAGGTGGCGGCGAGCTCCGCCGCGTCGCGAACGCAGCCGAACACCACCAGCCCGCTCCATCCGTTCCGGTGCGCCAGCGCCACCAGGTTGCCGCCGACGAGGGCCGTCCGAAGCGACCCACCGCCATCGACGACGAGCACACGGCCGTCGCCGGAGGCTTCGAGCGCCTGGCGGACGAGCGCGTTGTCCTCGAAGACCCGAAGCGTGGCCATCGAGCCGGCGAAGCGATCGAGGCCGCCCCAGTCCCGGAACAGCGGCTCGGCCACGCGGACCTCCGCGCCGAACTCGTCGCAGAGGTCGGCAGTGGCGAACGGCATCAGCGCGGCGGCCTCGGCAGGACGGGAAGCGACGGCGTGGAGACGAGGTGGCGCCGCATCCGCTCGACCTCGGCGCGCATCTCGGCCAGATCCGCTTCCATGCGCTCGAGCGAGCGGAGCAGCTCGACGACGGCGGCGGGGCCGACGGTATCGGCGGCGTGCCGGAGCGCCGCGTGCGACGGAGCCACCGGCGCGATCGGGGGCGCGGGAGGCGGCACCGGCTCGGGCACCATCACCGACGTCACCCCACGGACGCGCCGGGGCTCGAGCACGAAGTTCCACACCAGCGCCACCAGGGCCAGCAGCACCAGGATGCCCTGCGCGCCGATCGACTCCGCCGTCGGATAGATACCGAGTGCCGGGACTCGCGGTGCCCACGAGAGCACCGTCGTGCTCACCAGGCCACCCTCCTGCAGCTCGGCCACGCCCTTCCCCGCGAATACGAAGGCCATGTAGTAGAGGAATGCGCTCGTGACCGCGAAGAAGGGCTTGAGGGGCAGCCGCACGCCGAAACGATTGATGGCGATGTAGACGCCCACCAGCACCACCGACCCGGCCAGGATCCCGCCCACCACCGGCATCGTGCCGGCGGCCGCGCCGGCGACGAACAGCGCCTTGTAGAACAGCACGGTCTCGAACCCCTCGCGGTAGACCGCGAGGAACGCGGCGCTCGCCAGGGCGAGCGCCGAGCCGCTGTTGAGCGCGTCCTGCACCTTGCTCTTCACGAAGTGGTTCCACTTCACCACTTCCATCTTCGACAGCAGCCAGTAGCTGACGTAGAACAGAACGGCGGTGGCCACCACCATGGTGCCGCCTTCGAGGGCCTCGCGGTGCGCCGGGCTCAGCACGAACACCGTCTCGAGCGCCAGTGCGGTCAGGAGGCTCGCCCCGATCGCCGCACCGACGCCGATGTGGATGTCCCGGCGGCGGTGCGCCGCGCCCATCTTCACGAGGAAGGTCATGAGCGCGCCGACGATCAGGATGGCCTCGAGGCCTTCCCGCACCATGATGATGAACGACTGCACGAACAGGTTGAACGGCGAGTCCTGGTCGCCCAGCGCGCGCTCCGCGCTCTCGAGACCGGCGTCGAGCCGGCCCCGCAGCGCGTCGAGCTCGGCCGGCGCGGCGCCGCCCGCGGCCCGCGTGCGCAGCGCGGCGAAGGCGGTCTCGAGCTCCGCGGCCAGGCCCGGATTCTTGGCCCGCACGCCGCGCTCCACCTGCTCGAACGTCATGTAGGCGTCGAAGGCCCGGGCGCTCGCTGCGGGATCGTTGGTGCGCGCGAGCGCGAAGGCCGAGTCGAGCTGGCCGCGCACCTGCGCGAAGACCTGCTCGTACTGGGCCCCGGTGTGGTCGGCCTGGAAGGTCCGGACGGCGGCGACACTGCCCAGCGCGTCGGGACTGCTGCGCTCGGTCACGCCCAGCGCCGCGAGCACCTGGTCGTCGGACATCTTTCCGGTCGTGGCGAAGGCCCGGAGCGACGGAGGCACGTCGCCGCGGGGCGCGGGCACCCGGAGAATGCTGGCGTAGAGGGCGGCCGCCCAGCGGTCCTCGGCCGGGAGCCGGCCTTCGAAGGCCGGCATGGCCGTGCCCACGGTGCCGATGCTGATGCGGCGGTAGAAGTCGAGCGGAGAGACGTCGCGGAGCGCGGCGCCGTCGGCCAGGTTGGCGGGCGGCGGATCGAGACCGGCCGCGAGCGAGCCGTCGCCGCGGCCGACGGCGCCGTGGCACCCGGCGCAGTTGGCCTGGTAGACCTCGGCACCGCGCGCGAGCGAGGGCGTCTGCGCGGGGAGCTCATCCAGCGTGACGCCCAGGCGCTCGGTGAGGCCCGTGGTCAGCGTTCGCACGTGGGCGTCGAGCGAGTCGGCGGGCGCCGTTCGCCGCACCAGCGCGAGCAGCGCGTCGATCTCGGCGGCGGCCGGCCGCGCGGCGTCTGCCGGCAGCAAGGCGGCCGAGCGCCGCGCCTCCTGCAGAAACAGCTCGGCTTCCTCGACCTCGGCCTTGGCGACGACCCGGCCGTCGATCACGCCGATCCGGTATTCCTGCGCCGCGAGCTGGGCCGTCGCGGCGACGCGACGAGCGACGGGGGCTCGGTCCTGCGAGACGACCGGCTGCTGAACAGCTTGGATTGGGGACGCAGCCAGAACGATCGGTAGGAGCGCGCCGATGAGAATCATTTTCACCCGATTTGAAGTGCCTGGAATAAATTAGAGTGCGCAGGTCGGAATTGCTAGAGGGACGTGTGACGGGGGTGGAGCCCTACCCCAACTGCCTCCCCACCATAGCGATGGCGCCCGCGGAGGTGGCCGAGTGGGTCAGGCTCACCTGCACCGCCAGCCCGCCGTGCGCCTCGGCGAGCCGGGCCGCGAGCCCGTGTAGCCGGATCGCCGGCCGGCCGTCGCCGTCCCTGGTGACCTCGATTTCCCGCCAGCCGACGGCCCGCGCCCCGGGCAGCGACTGCAGCGCCTTGTACACCGCCTCCTTGGCCGCGATCCGTGCCGCGGCGTGCCCGGTGGGATCGGGTCGGGTGGCGAGGTAGGCGCGCTCTTCGTCGGTGAAAAACTTCTGCATCGCGTGCTCGCCCTTGTGGGACAGCAACCGGGCGACGCGCCCGAGGTCCACGAGGTCCACGCCCACGCCGATCACGTTCACAGCCGCGCCCACCAGAAGGCCGCCAGGCTTTCGAGCGGCGGGGGCACGGGCAGGTAGCCACCCAGCACGAGGCCAAGGTAGGCAGCGGCGCCGACCATCACGGCCGTGAGCAGCCAGATCGGCCATGTCGGTCGGTGCCAGGCGCGGACCCGCGCGATCTCCACCGCCCACCGCTCCTGTTCCCGCCGGGCGCTCTCCTCCAGCGCGATCCACGCCGACTCGAGCCGCCGCGCGGCCGCGCCGAGGGCCGCCTGCCAGGCCTGGGCGCCGACTGCGCCGCGGCCCCGCGCGCTGCCGGTCGTGTGCACCGCCAGCTCGAGCTGATCGAGCGCCGCGACGAACTGGGCGCCCCCGCTGCCGAGCCGCGCGCCGATGGCGCGGGCATCGTCGTCGGTCAGCGCGAGGCGCTCGAGCCGGCGCTTGGGAAAACGCGATTCCTCGGCCGCGAGCCGCAGGCCCGCGTTGGCCTCGGCCGCGATGCGCGCGGCGGCCGTCTCGACCGCGTGCTCCCAGAGCCCGAGCCAGGCGACCCGTCCGAGCGAGGCGACGGCCCCGCCGTAGTCGCCGGCGGCGGCGAATGATCGGCCGGCGCCGGCCAGATCGAAGACGCCGGTCACGAGGCCGATCCGAATGTCCTCGAGGGAGACCTGCAGGGCGCCGCGCTGCGCGGCAGGCGGATCCACCAGCCGGCCGAGGGAGGGGCCGAGCTCGGGCACGATCCAGAGCTGCTCGGCGGGGGCCACGGTCACGACGCGGCCAGCACCGCGGGCCGGCCGGTGCGGGCCTCGAACCGGCGGGCGAACTCCGCCAGCGAGTCGGCCGTGAACGCGTCCCGCCTGATCCCGGTCGCCCGGATGGCGACTTCGATCTCGGCGGGCAGCCCCTCGACCTCGAGCAGGGGGTCCATGTCCGGGTAGTGCTCGAGCCGGACGGTGGCGCCGCCCAGGTCGTAAATCTCCACCTCGCGATCGATGGCGTGGACGACGTCGTAGCCCAGCGCCGCGAGAAACGCCTGCGGTGCGCCAGAAGAAGTCGGCGCGGCGATCGGCAGCTCCAGCTCCTCGCGCAGCTTGTAGCCCTCGGGCGACAGGCGGCCCGGCCCCTTCCAGCCGAGAATCGCCTCGACGCGGCCGTCGGCGTGGCGGTAGCTCCGGACGCGGAGGACCTCGTCCCGCGCCGCCAGCTCGCCGGCGCGGTCGAACCGCCGGTCGCTCATTCGGCCGCGGAAGCGCACCCGCCCGCCCGAGGCGCTGAGCCGCGCGCGCAGGGCGTCGGGATCGGGGATCACGGCCTTGAGCTCGAGCTCGTCAGCCAAGGATCGCCTCCAGCACGGCGTCCGTCTCGCTCAGGTCCTCGAACACGGCGTGCGGCCGGCAGGCCTCGAGGTCAGCCACCGAGTAGGCGCCGGTGGCGACGGCGAGCGCGCGGGCCGCGATGCCCGCCCCGCAGGCGATGTCGGCCGGAGTGTCGCCGATGATCACGACTTCCGCGCCCGTGGGAACGCGGCCGAAGATGGCCTCGGCGCGGCGGGCGGCGATCGGCGGCAGATCGGGGCGGTTGGCCGCGTCGGATCCGTACGCGCCGACCCGGAACCGCTCGGGCGCGATCCCGCCGGAGCGGAGCTTGAGCGCGGCGCCCTCGGCCAGATTGCCGGTCAGCAGGCCGAGCACCACGCCCGGCTCCGCCTCGAGCCGATCGAGCAGCGGATGGACGCCGGGCATGACCGTGGTCCGCGCGGTGGGGCGCTCGAGCTCGCGGGCGAGGTAGCCGACGTAGCGCTCGCACAGCGCCCGCACGCGCGCTCGGCTCCCGCGGCTCCGGCTGGCCCGCGGCCTCCAGCATCTCGGCGACGATCTGGGGATCGGTCTTGCCGTCGAAGCGGATGCGCTCGAACGCGGGCCGGTCGCCCACCTCCTCGGACAGCGCGGCGACGATGGCGCGGCGGCCGGCGCCGGCGGTGAGGAGGATGGTCCCATCGATGTCGAACAGGACGAGCTTCCGCGTCACCGCTCCTCCAGCCGCCGCACGGCGACAAGCAGCTCGCGGAGGGACGCGGCGCGGCTGCCCGGCAGCCAGGGCTCCTGCACCATCCCGCCGCAGGCGAGCGTCGAGTGCACCAGCGTATCGTCCTCGCCCGCGAAGGCGACGTGCGTGATGCGCTGCCCCCGCGTCGCCGCGGAAGAACAGCAGGTCGCCGGGTCGGACCGCCGTCGAAGGACACCGGTGCGCCGCACTCCGCCTGCTGGCGACGAGTCGCGCGGCAGGGCGACTCCGCGCGCGAGCGAAGGTGGTCTGCACCAGTCCGGAGCAGTCGACACCCCAGGGGGTCACGCCGCCCCACTCGTAGGGCGAGCCCGCGAAGTGCTCGAGCGCCCAGCGCTCGGGGGCCTTGGCGCGCGCGGCGGCACATGGCCTCGTCCGCGTGGGTGAGGGCGCCTTCGGCCACCCGGCCCCGGCTGCCGTCGGGCAGGCGGACGCCGTCGCCCTCGAGGGCCACCCTGGCGCGAAGCGGCAGCCGGACCCGGATCTCGCCGAGCCGGACGACGGCACCATGGCTCCAGCCGGTGGCCTCGCGCGCGCCAGGCATCGGCCGTCGGGTCGTCCACCTCGGCGCAGTAGCCGGCGTGGATCCAGCCGCCGTAGCCGTCGAGGTCGGTGCGCACGCGGCGCCAGGCGCCGCTGGCCTCGAGCACGGACGCCGTCTCGCCGAGGACGAGCTGGCTGGCCTGCTCGGCCCGGAGCGTCGGCTGCGCGAAGACCGGGACGATGGCGGCCCGGGCGATGACCGCGGCATCGACGTGGGTCTTCGGCGTTCCTGGGCGGCGCAGTCGCGGCAGAGCGTCACGCCGCGGAAGGTGCAGATGAGGCAGATGAAGGTGCCGCACTTGGCGCAGGGGTAGCCCTCCGAGGCGCGCTCCTCGCGCCCGCAGGCCCGGCAGCCCATGGCGTCGTGCTCGCGAATCTCGGCCATGGCGACCTCAGGAGGTCAGGCTGTAGCGCTTGATCTTGTTGATCAGCGTGGCGCGCGAGATCCCGAGCTCGATCGCGGCGCGGGTCCGGTTGCCGGTGTGGTGCTTGAGCGTGCGCTCGATGTGCTGGCGCTCGAGATCCTCGAGGCTGAGCGGCGTGTGCCGCCGGTCGCCGATGCCGGGCCGGGCGCGGAACTCGCCGGGCAGGTGCTCCACGCTCACCGCCGGCTGCGCCGCGGCCCAGGATCAGCGCCCGCTCGAGCACGTTGCGCATCTCGCGCACGTTGCCGGGCCAGCCGTAGGCCAGCAGCCGGTCGAGCACCTCGCTCGAGAGCGTCGGCGGCCCGTCGGGCAGCTCGGAGCGGAGATCGCTCAGGAGCCGGGTGATGAGCGCCAGCCGGTCCTCGCGCGAGCGGTCGCGCACCGCCGGCAGCATGAGCGGCATGACGCTCAGGCGGTAGTAGAGGTCCTCGCGGAAGCGGCCGCTCCTCGACCTCGGCCTGGAGATCCTTGTTGGTGGCGGCGATGAGCCGCACGTCCACGGTGATCTCGCGGGTGCCGCCGAGCCGGCGGAAGGTCTTGGTCTCCAGCACCTTGAGCAGCTTGGGCTGGAGCTCGGGCGCCAGGTCGCCGATCTCGTCGAGGAAGATCGTCCCGTGGTCGGCGATCTCGAACAGGCCCTGCTTCCGATCCTTGGCGTCGGTGAAGGCGCCCTTCTCGTGGCCGAACAGCTCGGAGTCGAGGAAGGTGGCGTTGAGCCCGGCGCAGTTGACCTCGACGAACGGCGCCTTCGTGCGCGGGCTCAGGTCGTGAATCATGCGCGCCACCCAGCCCTTGCCGGTGCCGCTCTCGCCGGTCAGCAGCACGGTGGTCCGCTCGCTCTGCGCCAGCAGGCCCACCTGGTGGGCGAAGTCCTGCATGCCCGAGGACGAGCCGAGCGAGTCGAGGCCGTGGCCCGGGGCGCGCTCTGGGCCAGCAGCGCCTCGTTGATCCGGCGGAGCCGCGCCTTGTCCGCCACGCGGGCCGTGGCGGCGGCGAGGTGCTCCATGTCGACCGGCTTGGTGAGGAAGTTTTCGGCGCCGAGCTGCATGGCGCGGACCGCGGTGGCGACGTCGCTCTCGCCGGTGAGGAGGATGACCGCGGCATCCCGCTGGCGCAGGTGCTCCAGGACCTCCAGGCCGTCCATGCCCGGCAGGCGCAGGTCCAGGATGACGACTTCGGGCCGGAGCCGGTCGAAGGTGGCCAGCCCGGCCTCCCCGCTCAGCTCCCGGGTGACCTCGTAGCCGAAGCCGCTCGAAGTAGTTCCCGATGCTGCGCAAAACGTCGACATCGTCATCGATCAGCAGGACGGAAGCGGCCATGAGGTGCCTTAGTCTCGGGGCAGTGGACGAGCCATTCCCGGGCGGGATCCCTCGCGGCGCTCGGGAAGACGTTCAAAAATTAGTCAGTCGCGGCCAACGCGCCAGCGTCAGCCGTTCCCGGGCACCATGATCCGGATGGCCCGGGGCACGACGGTCGCCGTGAAGGGGGTCTCCCCGCCGGCCTCGCCGTCGAGCTGCACCGGCTGCACGGGATCGGCTCTCGACCCGGACCTCCCGGCCCCGGGCGTAGCCCACGTAGGTGTCGAGCCCCTCGACGCTCCGGCGCCATCCGGAGCAGGTCCCAGACGGCCCGGACGCTCTGCCCGAAGCCGTTGGCCCGCACCACCACGACGTCGAGCAGCCCGTCGTCGGGGCGGATGCCCGGCGCCGAGCCGGACGTACGGCGGGATCACCTCGCCGCAGTTGGCCACCAGCACCATCGCCGCGTTGGCGTCGTATTCCACGCCGTCGATCGTGATGACGTGCTCGGTGCTCCGGATCTCCCGGATGAGCCGGAGGGTGGTCGCGACGTAGGCCGCCATCCCCCATCGGCGCTTGTGCTCGGCCAGGGTCTCCGCCATCACCCGCGCGTCGTAGCCGGCGCCGCAGGCCACGGCGAAGTAGTGCGTCGCCGTCGGGCGCGCTCCATGCGGCCGAGGTCGAACGGCTTGGGCCGCGCGGTGACGAGCGCCCGCGCGGCCCGCGCCGGCGCGGTCGGGATGCGGAGGTTGCCGGCCAGCAGGTTGCCCGGTGCCGCCCGGAATGACGCCGAGCGCGACGTCGGTGCCGACCAGCGCCGCCGCCGCCTGCATCGTGGTCCCGTCGCCACCGAAGACCGCCACGATCTCCGCGCCCTGCGCGACGCCCTCGGCCGCGAGGCGGCGGGCATCGCCCGGACCGCCGGTGGCGATGACCTCCGCCTTCCACCCGGCGCGCGGCGAAGGCGCTCATGAGCACCTCGACCGCTCTGGGTCGGGTGCGCGCGGCGGCCGGATTGGTGATCAGCAGGACGCGCGGCACTAGAACTCGCGCTCCCAGAGGATGTCGAAGCCGATCTGGTACAGGCTGGTGTTCGCGAACCGGTTGGCGGTGCCGAAGCTGCTGCACGACTGGATCGTCGGCTCCACCGTGGTCTGCAGCTTCCACTCGCGGCTGAAGCGGAACTCGAGGTTGGCGCCGAGGTTCTTGTAGCTCAGCTGGCTGAAGTCGGGACAGAAGCCGGCGTTGAAGGTCAGGAAGGTCTTCTTGCCGATCTGCCACCCGGCCGCAAGCTGCGTGAGCGATCCGCCGCCGGCGGGGCTCGACGAGACGCCCGGCCGGATCTCGATCAGGTCGATCGGAACCCCGATGTCCTGGATCAGGGCGCGCTCGAGCTCGCTCGAGAGCGCGCTCGAGAAATAGGCCAGGCCGGTCTGGAGCGCGCCGCCCTGCCCCAGCAGCGTGGCCTCGTTCGCCGGATACCCGGTGATGAGGTACGAGACGAGGTCGGTCTCGGAGATCGGCGGGCGGATGGTGCTGCTCGAGCGTGAGCTTCGGCTGGTACAGCGTGCCGGAGATCGAGGCGACGATCGGAATCTCGTCGCCCCGCGACTGCTCCGGACCGTGTGCTGCGCCGCGATGTCGAGGCCGGCGTTGAGGTCGCCGGTGTAGCGTCACCTGGCCGCGGTTGACCGTGAAGTCGCGCGTGACCGGGCCGATCTTGAGCGTGTAGGTCCCGCGCGGCGCGTTCAGCGTCCCGGTCGGATTGTAGGTCGCCGCCTGCTTGCTCAGCCGCACGCGGCCCTCGAGCTGGATGTTCGCCTCGGCCGAGCGGAGCCAGACGTCGGAGCCCATCTCGACCCGCAGGTCCTCGATCCGCAGGGAGTCGAGGAACCGGTTCTGGAACTTGGCGCCGAGGTTCTCGCGTCGAATCAGCGTCGTATCCACCAGGTCGGCGATGGACGGATCCTCGAGGTCGATGATCCGCTTGTTGACGAGGTCCGCGAAGTAGAGCACGCCGCTGTTGGCGAGCAGCTCGCCGGTGAGCGCCGCGCCGAAGACCGGGCCGCGGAGCTGGAGGTCGCCGGTGGCGACCAGGGTGAGGAAGCTCCGGACGTCGATGGCGCGGAACTGGTCCGTCCGGAGCGTGAGGTTGAGGATCGGGTGCGACAGGTTCTCGAGCCGCACCGAGCCGCCAACCGCGAGCTGGCCGCCGCCGCTGGTGAGGACGACGTTCCGGAGGCGCACCGAATCGCCCTCGAGCGTGGCCCCGCCGCGGACCCCGCCGAACCGGATGCCGAGGCCGGGGAGCGACATGCTGCCGTTGTCGATGTCGATGCGGCCGGCGAGCCGGGGCGCGGCCCAGGTGCCGCCGACCTGCACGTCCGCCTTGAGGGTGCCGCCCACGCGGGTGACCGCCGGCGTGATCGCCTCGAGCAGGCCGAGGGAGACGCTGTCCGTCTGCGCGCGCACCGAAAGCGGGCCGTCGATCTGGCGCTTCTCGACCCCGGTGAACGCCAGATCGAGCGGCAGATGCGCCTCGATCTGCAGCAGGTTCTCGCCGGTGCGCCAGAGGTCGAGGTTCGCGTCGAGGCGGCGGTCGCCGTAGTTGAGGACGCCCTGGACGAAGGGCGACTGGAAGTCGCCGAAGCGGCCGTCGGCCAGCCGGGCGAGACCCCGGAAGGTCGGCGCCGCCGAAGTCCCGCCCACCTGGAGGTCGAGCTCGATCTCGCCGTTGACGCCGGACGTGTCGCGCTGCAGCAGGCCGTAGAAGTCGTGCACGTCGAGGCCGAGCAGCTGGAGCTGCAGGTCGCCCGGCGCGGTGCCCGGCACCCGGCCGGCCGCCTGGAGCAGGCTCGAGCCGTCGAGCGACCGGAGCCGCAGCGGGGTCAGCGACGGCGCCGAGTCGGCCAGCGCGATCACCACCGGCTCCTCCAGCCGATACTGCCGCACCGCGAGGCGCGCGAGCAGCGTGTCGATCCGGAGGACGCGTGCCGAGTCCCGGACGTACCAGTGGCCGGTGCCGTCGAACCGGGACGCGTCGCCGAGGTTGGTGCCGGCGCTCCATCCGAGCGAGTCGGCGAACCCGTTGACGACACCGCCGGCGTTGCGGAGCACCCACTGCTGGACCCGGATGGAGTCGGTGGCCACCCGTGCCGTGAGGCGCGGTCGCCGCCCGCCGAGCCAGCTGGCCGAGCCGGTGATCCGGGGCGACCCGATCCGCTGCCACTGGAAGGCGTCGACGGCGAACGTCCCGTCCGCCTGCAGCGAATCGAGGCTCCCCGCCAGGTCCACCCGCCCCTCGGCTCGGCCACCAAGGGGGCGGGCGTCGACCGAGGTGTCGCGCTTCTGCCGCGTCATCGCCAGCAGCAGCGAGTCGAACCCGATGAGGCTGTCGGCGGCGATGTCGAACCGCATCCGTCCGGCGTGGGGCGCGCGCCATCCCAGCGTGCCGCCACCCGCCGCGCGCGCGCCCTTCCACTCGGCATACGCGGTGTCGATCCGGATCACGCTGTCGTGCACGCCCCCGCGTCCGAACAGGCTGTCGAGCGTCCACTCCCGCACCCGGCTCCGGGTGAGCGCCAGCTCGAGGGTGCCCTCCGGCGCCCGCGCCGTGTCGATGACGCCGGTGGCGCGGAGCTCGCCGGCGAGCGATGTGTTGATCGACCCGCCGGTGAGGGCGGCGAGATCGAGCCGGGAGAACACTAGCCGGAGCCCGTCGGCGCCCCAGTAGGGCGGGAGCACGGTGATGAAGCCCTGAGCCTGAACGTCGCCCAGGTCGCCGGTGAGATCGGCGTCCACCGCCAGGCGGCTCAGCGTGCCCTCGCTCCGGAACCGGCCGCGGAGATCGCCCTGGGTCTCGAGCGAGGGGAATGCGCGGCGGATGCCGTCGAACGAGAGCGGGTCGAAGACGACGTCGGTCGCGAGCCGGAGCGAGTCGGCGCGGGTGTCGAGGTACACCGTGCCGTTGGCGGTGCTGGCCGGCCGGTCGCCGTCCTGCTGCCGCGCCGTGCCGCGGAAGGTCACGTTCCGGAGCGGTCCGTCGAGGGTGCCCTCGGCCGCGAGCCGCCCTTCCACGATCACGGCGGGCGCGAGCCGCCGCACGGTGCGGAGGTCCACGTCGGAGCGGCCCACCACGAAGTTGGTGAAGGTGAGGCCGCTGTCGCGGGTGGCCCCCACGATGCCGTTCCCCGCGATCCGGCTCACCGGCATGCCGGGCACGCGTGCGTCGGCGAAGGCCCAGTCGAGCGTCACGTCCATCGCGTCCAGGAAGCCGGCGCCGGCCAGCGTGCCGCTCAGCGTCCCGAAGAACGGCAGCGAGTCGATGTAGGCGCGCGCCGCGTCGAGGTCCAGGTCGCGGAGCGCCACGTCCATGTCCCGGAAGCCGAGGCCGCGCCGGCGGTCGGTGATCGCGACCAGGGCGCCGTCGATCCGCTGGTTGCCGTTCCGGAGATGGAGATCGCGGATGTCGTAGGCGGTCCGGGCGCCGGTCTCCGACTTGCCCGCGAGCGACGCCGCTGCCGGTCATCGCGGGGAAGTCGGGCGAGACCCAGTGGAGGTCGTCCAGGTTCACGTGCGGCGAGGTGACCTGGAAGTCGTACAGCGTGGTGTCGTGCGGCCAGGTGACCGCGCCGCCGCCCGAGAACCGGGTATCGGGCAGCGCGCCATGCGAGAGGCTGAAGATGGCGCTGTCGCCATGGAGCCGGACGCGGCCGACCGCGTCGCGCAGCGGTGACGGCGGGGTCGCTCACCCGGGTCGCGAGCGAGTCGATGTCGACGGTGAAGGGCTGCCGGTCCGGCGTGGTGATCCGGAAGCGGGCGAACCGGGCGTTGAGGTCCGAGAGCAGGATCACGCGGCGGAGGCCGTCGCCGCCTTCCTCGATGACCCGGCCGGGCTTAGCGCGCTCGACCTCGAGCGCGGAGTCGCGCTGCGCCGCGGTGCGGAGCGAGCGGTCGGGGTTCCACGGCAGCGCGATCCGCAGCGTGCCGCCGGTGACCTTCACCTTGTAGAACTCGATCAGCGGCGACGTACCGCCGCCCTTCCCCTTCTTGAGCCCCAGCACCTCCTCGAAGTTCATCCGGCCGCTCCGGAGCTTGATCAGCTGGATGGTCGGGTGGTCGAGCGTGACGCTGCTGAGCAGCACCTGGCCGGCGAGGAGGTTGGGGAGCCGGTAGGTCACCCGCACGCGCGGCAGGTCGGCCAGGAGGCCGCCCGCGGTGTCGCGGACCACGAGGTCCTCGATCGCGAGGTCGTAGACGAACGAGCCTGAGATCGCGCCGACCTTCACCTGGCCGATCACGATCCGGTCGAGCGCGCGGGACACGGTGCGCGCGAGCAGGTTCCGGCCCGGCGGCGTGAGCGTCATCGACGTCACCACGCCCAGCACCATGGCGACGGTGCCGAGCAGGAAGACGAAGACGAAGCGCGCGATCCGCTGACGCATCAGAAGGCCTGCCCCACCGCGAAGTGGAAGGTGAACTTGCTGCCGCGTGCCTTGATGTAGGACTCCTGTCCCGGCACCGGCGTGAGCGCGCCCAGGGTATCCACCTGGAACAGCGTACCCGCCTGCAGCTTGTATGGATTGTACGCCACGTCCAGCCGGGCGGGGCCGAGGGGCGTGGCGAGCCGGATGCCCGCGCCGGGCGTCACCCGGATCACCGCCGGGTTGCCGCTCCCCCGCTCCCAGACGCCACCGGCGTCCACGAACGCCGCGAGGCGGAGGCGGGAGCTGAACACGGGCGACGGGACCCGGAGCTCGATGTTCCCGACCGCCAGGGTGTTGCCGCCGGTGGCCGCGACCGTGACCCGGTCGGGATCGATGTCGCGCATCTCGATCGCGGCGGTGTCGACCTCACCCTTGGGTACCACGTACACGACGGCGCCAAGCTCGTTGCGCTCGAAGCCGCGGACGTCGTTCGGGCCGCCGGCGTAGAACCGCTGCTCGGGCGGGATGAAGTTGCCGGTCTGGGTCGCGACGTCGACGCTGGGGGCGAAAATGATGCCGCCGCGGAGCCGCCAGCTGAACACCACGTCGCGGGACAGCGGCCGGTACCAGGAGTAGTCGGCGACGGAGCGGAAGAACTGCTGGAACGCGCTCGAGCCCAGGAAGCGCGAGCTCCACGTGAGGTCGAGCGACGAGAGCGAGCCGCGCGACGGGTCGAGCGGATTGTTCACCTGCGGACGCGAGCCGGTGGCCGTGAGCGTGGCCAGCACCCGGTTCTGCCGCAGCAGCGCCACTACGTCCGGCGGTGCACGCGTTGAATGACGCGCAGAAGCTCTCGGGCGTGGCCTCCGTGTGGCCGTACGAGAGCGTGTAGGCCAGCGACAGCGGAATTCGGCGCTTCGGCGTCTCGCGCCGCAGGGTGACGGCGGTGCCGGTCTCCTGCCGGAGGTACACCTTGTACTCGGATCGCCGCTCGGTGAAGAGCGAGACCGCGATCGTGTTGTTGGGCGACAGGAACGCCGGCCGCCGGATCGAGGCGCCCAGGCTGAAGTTGACTTTGGCGGAGCCGACCGTGTCTTCCCGGGAGTTGCTGCAGATGTTCCGGGCGAGCCCCAGGTCGAAGGGCGCCCCCACCCCCACCTTGGAGATCCGGCTGGTGAGGTCGAGCATCCGCCCGCCGCTCCCCAGGAAGTTGCGCGTGGTCCAGCCGAGCGAGCCGCGGAAGCAGTCGTCGGTGCCGTAGCCGATGCCGCCGCGGATGCGCCGTCGCCGCGCCTCGCTCACCTGGACGACGATCGGGACCGAGTCGGCGCCGGGCCGGAACTTGGCAGAGTCGACGTTCACGGTCGCGAAGCGGAAAAGGTCCGAGCTGTACAGATTGCGCTGGCTCTGGTACAGCTCGTCCTGCGAGTAGAGCCGGCCGGCCCGGGAGATGAGCAGGTTGCGCACCACCTGCGGCTGGATCCGGTTGGTGCCCACGACGTTGACCTCGCCGATCACCGCCCGCCGGCCGGGCGCGGTCTCGAAGGTGACGGCGGCGGTTTCCGCCTCGCGGTTGGTCTCGAAGCTGGTGAACACCCGCGCCGATGGATAGCCGCGGTCGCGGAGCCGCCGGGTGATGGTGTCCGCCGTGGCCTGCATGATGAAGCGGTTGAACGGGTCCGCCTGGCGCAGCGGGAGATCGACCAGCGTCTGCGCGAGGGACCGGATCGGGCAGCGTGTCGACGCCCGCGACGTCGAGCCGGGTGACCCGGATCGGCTCGCCTTCCTTGATCCGGAAGGTGATGTAGACGTTGGTCGGGGTCCGGCGGACCAACGTGTCGGTCTCCGCGTGGGGATAGCCGCTCCGGCGGTACAGCACCTCCAGGCGGACTACGTCGCGCTTGAATTCCTGCTCGTCGAAGTTGCGCTTCTCGCCCAGGCCCAGCGAGCGCACCAGGAACGCGCGCGCGAACCAGCTCGAGTTGGTGGTTGCGATGGCGCTCGCGAGGACTTCGTCGCTGATGGCCTTGTTGCCCTCGAAGGCCAGCTTGCGGACGACCCGGGGCTGCTCCTGCGCTTCCGCCGGACCGGCGGCCGCGAGGAGCAATGCCAGCGCCACCGCGGCCCCGCCCCTCACTGAGGCACCTGGGCCGGGCGTCGAGGGACGGAGGGGGGTGGCAGCGCGATTGACGACATGCTGTAAGCCCGGTAGTTTGACCACCTTACGCCTTCATGTCAACGTGGGCTTGCCGACGGGCCTCCCGATTCCTCTGCCGCTGCGCCACATCCTGCCGGGCCTGACCCTCCTGTTCACCGCCTGCGCGGTCGGCGGAGAGCCGTCCGGAACGGGCCTCACCTACTACGAGGGCGCCGATCCGGCGTCGCTCGATCCGGCGCTCTCGAACGACGTGCAGAGCGGTGAGGTCGTGACCCTGCTGTTCGACAACCTGGTCCAGTTCGACACCGAAGCCCAGCTCCAACCGGGCCTCGCCACGCGCTGGGAGAGCGACCGGACCGGCGCGGTCTACACCTTCCACCTCCGGACCGGCGCCACCTTCCACGACGGCCGGCCAATCGGCGCCCGCGACGTGCGTGCCTCGATCCTGCGAGCGCTCGATCCCCGGTCGAAGGCGGGCCGCCAGTGGCCTCTCTTTCCGATCAAGGGCGCCCGCGAGTTCGCGGCGGGCAAAGCCCCCACCGTGCCGGGCATCGCCGTCCCGAACGACACGACGATCGTCTTCACCCTGACCGAGCCGCTCAACATCTTTCCCAAGTTCCTCGCCATGCCGGTGGCGGCCGTGGTCCCGACGCCCACGCCCCCGGGCTTCGATCAGGCGCCGGTCGGGAGCGGGCCCTGGCGCTTCGTCTCCTGGTCGCACGACGACGCGATTGTCCTCGCCAGGAACACCAGCTACTGGGCGGGGGCCCCAAAAGCGGACACCCTCACCGTGCGCATCATTCCCGAGGTGCTGACCCAGGGCGCCGAGTTCGAGACCGGCAAGCTGAGCGTGGTCGAGATCCCGTTCGGCGAGACCCGGCGCTGGGAGATGACGCGCCCCGAGGCGCTGCAGCGGCGGCCCGCCCTCCGCGACCTCTACATCGCCATGAATACCACCCGGGGGCCGCTCAAGGACGTCCGGGTGCGCCGCGCCCTCAACCTGGGCACCGATGTCGGGTACCTTGCTCCGCACGCAGATGGCGGGCCGCGGCGTCCGGGCGGCCGGGGCCGTCCCGCCCGGCATCCTCGGGTACGACTCGACCCGCGCGCCGTACGCCTGGGACACCGCCGGGGCGCGGCGGCTCCTGGCCGAGGCCGGCTACGCGAAGGGGTTCCGGCTCCAGCTCTGGCGCAGTAAGCGGGCCGAGCTCGCGCGGGTGGCGCAGTCGGTACAGCAGGATCTCGGCCTCCTCGGCATTCGGGTCGAGATTCTCGAGCGCGACGCGCCCAGCGTCCGGGCCACGGTGCGGAACGGGGAGGCCGATCTGTTTCTCGGCGACTGGTACGCCGACTACCCCGACCCCGAGAACTTCTCCTACCCGCTCTTCCACTCGAGCAACAAGGGCCCGGGCGGCAACTACGCCTTTCTCAACGACACGCTGCTCGACGGCATGATCGAGCGCGCCCGCAGCACGCCCGACACCATCGAGAAGGCGCGCCTGTCCCGCGCGATCGACGCCCGGGTGTTCGACCTCGCGCCCTGGATCTTCCTCTGGTTCCCGGCCGACGTCTGGGCGGTCCAGCCCGATGTGAAGGGCTGGCGGATTCCTGCCGTCTTCACGGGCCAGCGCTGGACCACCGTGGAGCGGACCCCGTGACGCGCTTCCTGCTGACCCGGCTCGCGCTGCTGGTCCCGACGCTGCTCGGCGTGCTCGTGGTCACCTTCCTGCTGCTGTACGTCGCCCCCGGCGACCCGGTGCAGGCCATGGTGGGCGAGCGCGCCGACGCCGAGACCATCGCGCGGCTCCGGGCCGAGCTGCACCTGGACGATCCGCTGCCGCTGCAGTTCGTGCGCTACGTCGGCGGTGTCGTCCAGGGCGACCTCGGCACCAGCTACATCACCCGCCGCCCGATCCTCAGGACCTGCTGCAGCGCTTCCCGGCGACCCTGCAGCTCGCCGGCCGCGGCGATGCTGTTCGCGGCGGTCACCGGAATCGCGATCGGCATCTACGGCGCGTGGCGGCCGGGCAGCTGGGCCGACCGGCTCAGCGCCTTCGGCGCGTACCTGGGCGTCTCGTTTCCGGTCTACTGGGTGGGGCTGCTGCTGATCCTGGTCTTCGCGGTGACCTTCCGCTGGCTGCCGCCGTCGGGCTCGCGCGGGCCGCTCTACCTCATCCTGCCGGCACTCACGCTGGGCATGCGCTCGGTGGCCTTCCTGTCGCGCATGACCCGCGCGGCCATGCAGGAGGTGCTCCAGAGCGACTTCATCCGCACCGCGCGGGCGAAGGGACTGGGCGAGGGCCGCGTGGTCCTGCGCCACGCCTTCCGCAACGCGCTCCTCCCGGTGATCACGGTGCTGGGGCTCGACTTCGGCAGTTACCTCACCGGGTCGATCCTCACCGAGACGATCTTCTCCTGGCCCGGCGTGGGCCGGTACGTCCTCACGGCGATCGACAAGCGCGACCTGCCGGCGGTCCAGGGAAGCATCCTGTTCCTGAGCCTGGTGTTCGTGCTGGTGAACCTGCTGACGGACATGCTCTATGCGCGGGCGGATCCGAGGGTGGCGTATGACTGACGGTCGGGCGGTCGGGCGGGCGGGAGGGCGGTCAGGCGGTCAGGCGGTCAGGCGGTCGGGCGGTCAGGCGAGCCGCGGGGGGCGGCACGTCACCCTGAGCGCAGCGAAGGGGGCCATCTCGGGGCATTCCCTCGTTACTCTCGCCTGCTTTCTCGTCACCCTCCTGTTGCTGGCAGTCCCCCTGTCCGCCCAGTCGCTACCCAAGCGCCTCGACGCCCGCCTTGACACGCCGCCCTTCGACCGCCAGCTCTGGGGCGTGACGGTGGTGAACGAGAAGGGCGGGCTGCTGTACGGCCGGAACCCGCGCCAGCTGTTCATCCCCGCGAGCAACACCAAGATCGTCGTCGCGGCCGTGGCCTCGGCGCTGCTGCCGCCCGACTGGACGGTGAAGACCAGCCTCTACAGCAATGGCCAGCTCTCGGGCGGTGTGCTCGCGGGGGACTTGATCCTCTACGGCCGCGGCGACCCGACGTTCGGCAAGCGCTGCTTCGCCACCGACACGCTGCGCGAAGGTGCCTGCGAGCGGGACGCCTTCACCCGCCTGCGCGAGCTGGCCGACCTGCTCCGGAAGCGCGGCGTGCGCGAGATCCGCGGCGACCTGGTCGGCGACGGCAGCTACTTCGAGCCGCTCACCGTCCATCCCAGCTGGGATGAGTTCGACCTCAACTGGTGGTACGCGGCGCCGGTCACCGCCCTCGGCTTCAACGACAACAGCGTGGACTTCGTCTGGAGCCCCGGCGCCGAGGCGGGGCAACCGGCCGTGATCACGATGTCGCCCGACGTGGGCGACGTGGTGTTCGAGAATCGCACCGTCACGGTGCCGGCGGGCGGCCGCTCCGACATCGGCGACCGCTTCTACCGCGAGCCCGGCACACTCAACGTGTGGGCCGAGGGCACCGCCGCCCTCAACCGGCCGACACAGACCGAGTCGTTCGCCATGCCGGACCCGAACCTGTTCACCGCGCGCGCCCTCCGTCAGGTGCTGCAGGAGGCGGGGATCGCTATCACCGGCACCACGCGCTCGACTACCGATTCGATGTTGTACCGCCAGGCACGGGCCACGCCGGCGCTGGCGGAGATCACGTCCCGGCCGCTCCGCGAGTGGATCTTCCCCATCCTCAACCGCAGCCAGAACTGGTTCGCCGAGATGGTGCTCAAGCAGCTTGGCCGCCAGTTCGGGCACGCGGGCTCGTGGACCGAGGGGCTCACCGTCGAGCGCCGGTTCCTGATCGACTCGGTCAAGGTGGACTCGACCGAGTTCTCGCTGTCCGACGGCTCCGGCCTCTCGAGCGGCAACCTCGTGAGTCCCGCCGCGTTCACCAGGATCCTGCGCTACATCCGCGGACATCCCCGTGCCCAGACGTTTCTCGCCGGCCTGCCGCAGTCGGGCCAGATCGGCTCCTTGCGGAGCCGGTTCGTCCGAACCCCGCTCGATGGACGCGTGCGCGCCAAGGACGGCAGCATCTCGGGCGTGAACTCCCTGTCGGGGTTCATCGAGCGGAAGGATGGACGGGTGTGGACGTTTTCCGTGCAGGCCAATCATCACGCGCAGGCGGGCCGGTCGGTGATCCAGCAGATCGACAGCGTGGTGGTGGAGATGGGGCGGTAGGGCGGTCAGGCGGTCAGGCGGTCAGGCGGTCAGGCGGTCAGGCGGTCAGGCGGTCAGGCGGTCAGGCGGTCAGGCGGTCAGGCGGTCAGGCGGTCAGATAAGTACTTCCCGCTTACCGATGCTATCTTCCGACCGTCTGACCGTCCGACCGCCTGACCGCCTGCTCTCCCGCCCGACCGAGGCCCCCATGCTTCTGCTGCTCATCCGACACGCTCATGCCGGCGACCGCGACGCCGAGCGCTGGCCCGACGACCGCGACCGTCTGCTCACCGACAAGGGGCGGAAGACCCAGCGCGACGTGAGCCGGTTCCTCCGCAAGCGCGACCTCGTGCCCACGCTCGTCCTGGCCAGCCCCTGGGCCCGCGCGGCGGAGACGGCGGAGATCGTGGCGCGCGAGCTGGCGCTCCCGAACCCACCGGTGCCCTGCCCTGCCCTCGCCACGGCTCCCGACCTCGCGAAGCTGGGCGAGGCCATCGGAGAGGCGGGCGCCGAGGCGGTCGTGGCACTGGTGGGACATTCGCCGTGGATGGAGGAGCTGGCGGGACTGCTGCTCACCGGGTCGGGAACAGGCGTGCGTATCGACTACCCGAAGAGCGGCGTGATGGGCATCGAGATTGAAGCACCGGCCGCGGGCGCGGGAGAGCTTCGGTTCTTCCTGCGCCCCAAGATGGTGTAGATTCGCCTGACCGCCTGACCGCCTGACCGCCCGACCGCCCGACCGCCCGCCCCGCCCGTCAGTCCTCCTTCTGCCCGAAGATCGCCAGGTTCGACGAATGCCCTGGATTGACCTTCGCCTTGGGGTTGATGTAGTGCACCGCGTTGTTCACCGCGATGCACGCCTCCGACGCCCCCGTGGCGATCAGCTTCAGCTTGCCGGGATAGGCGGTGATGTCGCCCGCGCCGTAGATGCCCGGCACGTTGGTCTCCATGAGCTGGTTGACCTTGATGTCCGCCTTCTCGGTGTCGAGCCCCCACTGCTTGATGGCGCCCAGGTCGGAGTGGAAGCCGAGCAGCGGGATGATGGCGTCGAGCTCGAGGGTCTCCTCCTCCTTCGTCTTGCTGTTGAAGATCGTGACCCGCTCGACCTTCCCCTCGCCCTCGATCTTCTTCACCTCCCAGAAGGTCCGGAGGTCGCAGCGCCCCTCACGGCAGAGCTCGTGCACCTGATTGATGGTGGCGGCGTGCGCGCGGAAGCCGTCGCGCCGGTGGATCAGCATGATCGACTCGGCGACGCCCTGCAGGTTGACCGCCCAGTCGAACGCCGAGTCGCCCCCGCCGACCAGCAGCACCCGCCGGCCCACGAACGCCTTCGGGTCGAGGACCTTGAAGTAGAGTCCCTTCTCCTCGTAGGCGTCCTCGCCCTCGATGCCGAGCCGGCGCGCCTCGAACGCGCCGATGCCAGCGGCGATGACGATCGTCCGCGACGGGTAGTCGCCGCCGTCGGTCTCCAGCACGAAATGTCCGCCGTTGGCTCCGCCGACCTCGCCTTCGGCTCGGTTCCCGTCCTCGACCCGCCGGAGGCCGGTGACGATCTCCCCCAGGTGCGTGGTGGCCCCGAACTGGAGCGCCTGGACCGTCATGTCCCGCACCAGGTCCTTGGCCAGCACCTTGGGAAACCCGGCGACGTCGAAGATGAACTTCTCCGGGTACAGGGCCATGAGCTGGCCGCCGAGCGCGGGCAGGGCATCGATGATGCGGGCGGACGCGCCCCGCATCCCGGCGTAGAAGGCCGCGAAGAGCCCCGTAGGGCCTCCGCCGATGATCGAAATGTCCTTCAGCTCCTGCTCGGCCACGTCGGCTCCTGCGTGAACGGTCGGCGTTTCGGGAACAAGCGGTGGAATGTATAAAAATAACGGGTCCTGTCAGGCCCCCCGGTTGTCCCGAGAGCCACGGAGCCGCCGGCACGCGCCCTTCCGCTCGACCGGGGGAGCCGTCACATTGCCGCCCATGTCGGTCCCCCGCGCGAGCCCCTCGCCGCGCTCCACCCGCGCCTCCTTCGCCCTGCTCGCGCTCTTGCTGGCGCTCGGCGGCTGCCGGAGCGCCGGCCGCTTCCTGGGCGAGCTCCTGCGCGAGCGCCCGCCCGCCCCGCTCGACTCCCTCGGCCTCGCGAGCGACGCCCGACTCGACTCGGCCGGCACCCTGGCGGGAAGCTTCGTCGGCGAGGGGACCAGCCGCGCGGTGCACCTGCTGTCGAGCGACACCGCCTTCATCGCCGAGCTGCTCCGACGCTATCGCCCCGATCTCGCCGCGGCGCCGGACCCGTGGGCCGCGCTCGGCCGCGAGGGCGTCGTCACGCTCGGCGGGCCCCAGCGGCGCCGCACCGTGGCGGGGTCGGGGCCACGGGTGGAGTCGGCCGTCGTCGGCTCTCCGCTGGGGCACACCGAAGTGGCCGTCGAGGCGATGCTCATCCGTGGCGGCGGCCGGGGATGCGGCGCCCGCGGCGCGCAGGCCGAGCTGATCGTGGCCGACGACCGGCCCCGGGGCGACCCGCCCCTCCGCGGGCCCGTGCTGGGCTCGCTCCGCTCGGGCGCGGCGGTGGACCGGCGCGAGCGGGGACTCGTGCGGCGCGACTCGGTGCCGGCGCCCTCGGCGGCGCTCACCCGCGAGCTCGTGGACCGGACCGCACGCGCCCTCGACTCCGTCCTCGGCGCCGAGCACCGCGGGCTCGACCTTCGCCCCGACGCCGACGAGCGCATCGAGATCAACACCCTGGCCGACGTGGATGCGGCCGACGTCATCGCCTTCCGCGTGGCGGAGGACCGCGTGCGCTACGCGGTCTCGCTCCGCGCCCGCCGGATCGCCGACCGGGGCGACACGCTGGTGGCGACCGCCGTGATGGTCTGGGATAGCGCCGGCGCGTGGCAGCAGACCATTTTCCGCCCCACCCTGCTCGCGCTCCGGCGCGGACGGCTCACGCCGTGGGGCGCCGCGGCGCGGCGGCCGATCTACTGGCGCCGGCTCCAGCCGATCAGCGACTTCGCCTTCCGCCGCGACGACCTCTGGATGGAGCAGGTGGACGTGCGCGACGCGAGCGTGCGCTGGGGGATCGTGCAGCCGCGGGAGAACATCGTGGTGGCCGCAGCGGAGGTGGAGGGACCATGTCGATGAAGATCTACACCCGGACGGGCGACGAGGGCGAGACCGGGCTGTTCGGCGGCGGCCGGGTGCCCAAGGACCACCCGCGGGTCACGGCCTACGGCGACGTCGACGAGCTCAGCTCGGCGCTGGGCGTCGTCCGCGCCACGCAGCCGGTGCACTTCTTCGACGATCTGCTGCAGACCGTCCAGCGCGATCTCTTCGCCATCGGCGGCCACCTGGCCACTCCGGACCCCGAGAAGGTCGCCGCGGCGCTCGAGAAGGCCGAGCTCTCGGAGGAGCGGGTCGGCCAGTTCGAGCAGGTCATGGACGCCGCCGACGGCGAGCTGCCGCCGCTGCGCGCGTTCGTCCTGCCGGCCGGCACGCCCAAGGCCGCGGCGCTGCACCTGGCGCGGACCATCTGCCGCCGCGCCGAGCGGAGCGTGGTCCGCCTGGCGCGCGAGGCGGCGGTGCCGGCGCTCTTCGTGGTCTACCTCAACCGGCTGTCCGACCTGCTCTTCACGCTGGCGCGCCTGGCCAACCACCGCGACGGCGCGGGCGACGTGACCTGGTGACGGCCGGGCCGGTCGTCGTCACCCACGCGCTCGGCGAGTACCCGGTGTACGTCGAGCCGGGCGTGCTGGCCCGGCTCGAGGCGCTGGTGCAGGCCCACCTCGGCGCCGCGCGGGTCGCGATGATCGCCGACGCGACGGTGCACGCGCTGCTCCAGGCCGGACGCTTCGGCCGCGGTCCCTGGACCGGCGCCACGCTCACCTTTCCGGCGGGCGAGCCGTCCAAGACGCGCGAGCAGTGGGCCCGCCTGACCGACGCGCTCCTGGCGGAGGGGTTCGGACGGGACAGCGGCCTCGTCGCCCTGGGCGGCGGCGTCGCGGGCGACCTGGCCGGCTTCGTCGCCGCCACCTACATGCGCGGCCTGCCCTACCTCCAGGCGCCGACCTCGCTGCTCGCCATGCTGGACGCGTCGGTGGGCGGCAAGACCGGCGTCGACACGCCCGAGGGCAAGAACCTCATCGGCGCGTTTCACCCGCCCGCCGCCGTGCTCGCCGACCCCCGCGTCCTGGTCACGCTGTCCGACCGGGACTTCCGCGGCGGCCTGGCGGAGGCGGTCAAGCACGGGCTCATTGCCGACGGCGACTACTTCGCCTGGATGGAGCGCGACAGCGAGGCCCTGCTCCGCCGCGACGAGGCGGCGCTCACCCGGCTGGTCCGGCGGAGCGTCGAGATCAAGGCCGAGGTGGTGAGCGGCGACGAGCGCGAGGCGGGCCGCCGGGCGATCCTCAACGCCGGGCACACGGTGGCCCATGCCCTGGAACACGCCACGGCGTACGCCCTGCCGCACGGCGAGGCGGTGGCGCTGGGGCTGGTCGCCGAGTGCGCCCTGGCGGAGCGGCTGGGGGTGGCGCCCGAAGGCCTGGGCCAGCGGGTGGCAGGCCTGCTGGGGCGGCTGGGGCTGCCGGTGAGGCTCGGCGCCCCCGTCGCGGTGGAGCGGGTGGTCAAAGCCATGGGCACCGACAAGAAGAATCGGGGCGAGCGGGTGCGGTTCGCGCTGCCGTGCGGGCTCGGGGCGATGGACGAAGGGGAACGGTGGACTCGGGCGGCGCCTGAGGCGGCGATCCGGGAGGCGCTGCGGGTGATTGCCTAGGCGTCGGGCAGCCAGCACACGCGTTTTAACGTAAAACACTGCAATAACTTACACGCCGCGACTCAGTCAAACCGACCCGCCTGCTTTGCGGATAAGTGGACAAAATGGCGAACCCCCATCGCGGAAACGATTTGTGATGTGGATTCAACATTTTGCTTGACCGCCCCACCGTGAATTCCTATATTCGTTGCCTCTCACCTCGGCCCAGCCGGCCGCCCATACGTCCACATCGCTGTCCACTCAACTCTCGCTCGGGGTTGTTTATGGCCCACGTCCGTACGAAAGCTCGTATGCTGGTCCGCTCCGCCCCGTCCGGCGCCTTCGATCAATACCTCCTCGACATCCAGAAGCTCCCGATGATCTCGGATCCCGAGGAGGAAAAGCGCCTGGCCCGGCGAGCGCTCGCCGGCGACGAGACCGCGGCCGAGCGGCTGGTGACGGCGAATCTGCGGTTCGTGATCTCCTACGTGAAGAAGTACCAGGGCCACGGGCTCGATCTCTCCGAGCTGGTCGCCATCGGCAACGAGGGGCTGCTCAAGGCGGTCAAGAAGTTCGATCCCGACCACGGCGTGAAGTTCATCTCCTACGCGGTCTGGTGGGTGCGCCAGGCAGTGCTCAAGGCGCTCGCCGAGCAGACCCGCAGCGTGCGGATTCCGCTCAACCAGAACTCCGCCCTGGTCCGGATGGCCCGGGCGCAGAGCTTCCTGGCCCAGGAGCTCGGCCGCGAGCCGACCGACGCGGAAGTGGCCATGGCGCTCAACGACACCGTGGACAACATCCGGAGCGCGCGCCGCATGACCTCGACCGAGGTCTCGCTCGACGCCCCGGTCGAGCGCCAGGACCGGAGCGCCAGCACGTTCGGCGAGCGGGTCGCCGGCACCGGAGGCGGCGAGATCGAGGAGCAGACCGACTGCCGGCTGCAGCGCGAGTTCATCGACCGGATCTTCCAGCGCCATCTCACCCCGCGCGAGCGCAAGATCCTCAGCCTGTACTACGGCCTCGAGGAGGGCTCCGAGGCGCTCACTCTGGAGAAGATCGGCGAGCTGCTCGGCGTCACCCGTGAGCGCATCCGCCAGATTCGCGAGCGCGCGTTCGAGAAGCTGCGGGACTCGCCGGACGTCCGCGCGCTGCGCGGGTTCTGGGGCGCGGCCTGAGTCACCCTGAGCCCTGGCTTCGCCCAGGGTAAACTCCGCAAAGGGGGCATGCTTCCGGGCATGCCCCCTTCGCGTTTCCGCCTCGCCCGCACCGCTCCCACGCTAGATTCCGATGCATGCGCCTCCCGGTGTTCCCGCTCTCCGTGGTGCTGTTCCCCGGCACCCCGATGCCGCTCCACATCTTCGAGCCGCGCTACCGCCAGATGCTCGACGACTGCCTGGCCGGCGACCGGCGCCTCGGCATCACCCCGCTGGGGCGGACGGGCGAGGCGCCTGACGCGGGCATGGTCGGCTGCACGGCCGAGGTGCGCGTCAACCAGCAGCTGCCCGACGGCCGCTCGAACATCGTGGTCCTCGGCGGGCTCCGGTTCGTGGTGGGGGCGCTGCTCGACGAGTCCCTCCCCTACCACGTGGCCAGCGTGGAGACCTTCGAGGACGACCCCGGGACTCTGCCCGAGGCTGCCCGCGCCGCGGACCTTCGCGCGGGGTTCACCCGCTATTCCTCGCTGGTCCGCGAGCTGAACGACGTCCAGCCGCAGGACCCCGAGCTGCCGGAGGATCCCGTCGGGCTGTCGTTTCATGCCGCGGCCGGGCTCGACATCGACCCGGCGATCAAGCAGCGGCTGCTGGTGGAGCGCTCGACCGCCCGCCGGGTGGAGGCTCTGCTGCTGGCGCTGCCGCCGCTCACCGCCGAGGCCGAGCGCGCGCTGGAGGTGCACCAGCGCGCGCACACCAACGGGCACGGCCACGCGCACCTCAACCTCCCGCCCGCATGAACGGGCCCGGCATGATGCGCCCCGCCCTGGTCGAGGCGCTCGGCCGGATCGTCGGCGCCCGCTGGGTGCGCCACCGGCGCGCCGAGCTCAAGACCTACACCATGGACGGCCTGCCGACGCGGGAATCGTATCCCGGGCTCGTCGTCATGCCCGGGTCGGCGGACGAGGTGCGCGAGCTCGTGCGCCTGCTGCACCTGGCCGACGTGCCGTTCGTCGCGCGCGGCGCCGGCACCGGGCTCTCGGGCGGCGCGGTGGCCGACGGCGACGCGGTCCTCGTCGCGCTCACGCGCATGAACCGCATCCTCTCGGTCGATCCGGTGCGCCGGCGGGCCGTGGTCCAGCCCGGCGTGGTCAACGCGCGCCTCTCCGAGGCGGTGGCGCCGCTCGGCCTGCACTACGTGCCGGACCCGTCGAGCCAGGCCGCGTGCACGGTCGGCGGCAACGTCGCCGAGAACGCGGGCGGGCCGCACTGCCTCAAGTACGGCGTCACCACCAACCACATCGTGCGGCTGGACGTGGTGCTGCCCGACGGCTCGACCGTGGTGCTGGGCTCGCCGCACGGCGAGCCCTGGGGGCCCGATCTCGTCGGCCTGTTCGTGGGAAGCGAGGGGATGTTCGGGATCGTCACCGAGATCACGGTGCGGCTGGAGCCGGTGCCGCCGAGCATCCGGACGCTGCTGGCCGACTTCCCCACCGTGCGCGCCGCGAGCGAGGCGGTCTCCGCCGTGATCGCGACCGGCATCGTGCCGGCGGCGATGGAGATGATGGACCGCGCCTGCGTCGCCGCGGTCGAGGCCTCGATCTACGCGGCGGGCTACCCGACCGACGCCGCCGCCGTGCTGCTGGTCGAGCTCGACGGCCAGGACGACGCGGTGGACGCGGAGTCCGAGGCCGTGAGCGCCATCCTGCTCGCGCGGGGCGCCCGCACGGTCCGGAGCGCCTCGAGCGTGGCCGACCGCGCGCGGCTCTGGCAGGGCCGGAAGAAGGCCTTCGGCGCGATGGGCCGCATCGCGCCCGACCTGGCGGTGCAGGACGCGGTGGTCCCGCGGAGCGCCCTGCCCGACATCATGGACCGCATCGCCGAGATCCGCGACCGGCACCGCCTCAGCATCAGCAACGTGTTCCACGCCGGTGACGGCAACCTGCACCCCAACATCTCCTTCGACCGCCGCGATCCGGACCTCGCGCACCGGGTGCACCTGGCCTGCCGCGAGATCATGGCCGCCTGCGTCGAGGCCGGCGGCAGCATCACCGGCGAGCACGGCGTCGGCAGCGACAAGCTCGACTACATGCCGCTGGATCTTCGACGCCGAGACCCTCGGCGCAATGCGGGCGGTGCGGCGGGTGTTCGATCCCGCCGAGCGCGCCAATCCCGGCAAGGTCCTCCCGTTCCACGCGTGCCGCGAGTGGCTCGCGACGCCGGCGGCCCGATGAGCGACGTCGTCCACGGCCGGCTCCGCGCGCTGCTCGGCACCGGCGGCGTCGAGCGCGACGCCGGCGGGCATCCGCGCGCCATTCCGGAGAACGAGGACGCGCTCTCCCTGGTCTGCCGGCTCGCGCACGAGGAGGGCTGGAAGATCCGGGTCGAGGGTCAGGGCACCTGGCTCCCCGCCGACGCGCCGGCGGATCTCACGGTGAGCACCCGCGCGCTCGACCAGGTGCTCTCGGTGAGTCCCGCCGACCTCGTCGCCAGCGTGCAGGCCGGCGCGCCGCTCGAGGCGGTCCGGCGGCGGCTGGCCGACGAGGGGATGTGGCTCGCGCTCGATCCGCCGGGCCGGCCGGAGCGGAGCCTCGGCTCGGTCATCGCCACCGCCACCGCCGGCCCGCTCCGCCACGGTTTCGGTCCCGTCCGCGACCACGTGCTGGGCTGCACGGTCGCCACCGGCGACGGCCGGCTGGTCAAGGCGGGCGGGCGCGTGGTGAAGAACGTGGCCGGCTACGACCTCACCAAACTGCAGGTCGGCGGGTTCGGCGGGTTCGGGATCATCGCCGAGGCGCACCTCCGGCTCCGCGCGCTGCCCCGCGCCGACGTGACGCTGGTGGCACGCGGCACTCGCGACACGCTCACCTCCGCCGGCGCGCGACCTGATGGCCGCCGAGCTGGTGCCGGCGGCCCTCGAGCTGCTCTCGCCCGCGCTGGCGGCGGAGGCGGACTGGGTGCTCGCCGCACGGTTCCTCGGCACCGACGCGGCCGTCCAGGGCGACGTACGGCGCATAGCACCGATCGCCGACCTCGCGTGGCAGCCGCTGCCGCCGGACCGCACGGCGGCATTCTGGAGCCTGGTGGCGCGCGGAAGCCAGGGCGGCCCGATCACCCTCCGCCTCGGCGTGCTCGGCGACGGCGTGGACGACGCCATCGATCTCCTCGCGCACGACCTTGACGAGCACCTGCTCTCCGCCGGCGCCGGCTCGGGCATGATCCGCTGGACCGGCGACGCGCCGGTCGAGCGGTTGCGCGCGGTGCGCCGCGCGGCGGCCGCGCGCGAGATCCCGATGACGCTCGAGCGCGCGCCCTGGCCGGTGCGCCGCGCGCTCGGCCACTTCGGCGCGTACCGCGAAGGCGTGGGCCAGATCGTCGGCCGGCTGCGCGAGACCTTCGACCCGGGCCAGTGCCTGCAGGTGGCGCTGGAGGGTGCCGGGGAGTGAGCGCGTCCACCGCCGACTACTCCTCGCTCGATCCCTGCGTTCACTGCGGCTTCTGCCTCCCCGCCTGCCCCACCTACCTCGCCACCGGCGACGAGGCCGACAGCCCCCGCGGCCGCATCGTCCTCATGCGCGCGCTCGAGCGCGGCGAGCTCGACGCCGACGACGCGGGGCTGGTGCAGCACCTCGACGCCTGCCTCGGCTGCCTCGGCTGCGAGCCCGTCTGTCCCTCTGGCGTTGCCTACGGCCGCGGCATCCAGACCGCGCGCGAACAGCTGTTCGCGGCCCGGCGCCTGTCGCCACTGGCCAGGATGGTGCTCGGCCTGTTCCGGCGCGAGTGGCTCTGGCGGCCGCTGTTCACGCTGAGCCGCCTCCTCCGGGCGACGGGGATTCCGGCGCTGCTGTCGGGTGGCGGACGGGTCGGGTTCGGCATGGGGATGCTCGCGGCGACGGTGCCGGGCGGGCGGGCGCGGGCCCCAGGTGGAGTCACCCTGAGCGGAGCGAAGGGGCCATCACCC
Organism: uncultured Gemmatimonadales bacterium; assembly: GCA_963840215.1. Classification (GTDB taxonomy): domain Bacteria; phylum Gemmatimonadota; class Gemmatimonadetes; order Gemmatimonadales; family GWC2-71-9; genus CAVVWJ01. The sequence continues at coordinate 867,305 of CAWIYG010000001.1, forward strand.
GAGCTTTCCACCGCCCGCACCGTCGCCCTCTTCCGCGGCTGCGTCATGGACACGCTCTTCCGCCACGTTCACGACGCTACCCGCCGCACCCTCGAGGCCAACGGCTACACCGTGGTCGAGCCCGAGGGCCAGGCGTGCTGCGGGGCGCTGCACGAGCACGCCGGGGACCGGGCGGCGGCCGAGGCGCTGGCACGGACGAACGTCGCGGCGCTGGCCGACTCGGTCGACTACGTCGTGGTGAACAGCGCCGGCTGCGGCGCGCTGCTCAAGGGCTATGGTCACCTGCTCGGCACCGACGCGGCGGCGGCGCTGGCCGCCCGGGTGCGCGACGTCACCGAGCTCCTCGCCGAAGCGGGGCCGCGCCGCGGAGGCGCGCTGCCGCTCGACGTCGCCTACGACGCCCCCTGCCACCTGCAGCACGCCCAGCGCGTGCAGGCCGCGCCGCTCGCCGTGCTGGGCGCCATTCCCGCACTTCGCCTCACGCTCCTCCCCAGCTCGGACAAGTGTTGCGGCAGCGCGGGGATCTACTCCGTGATCCGGCCCGCCATGGCCCGCGCGGTGCTCGACCTCAAGCTGGAGAGCTTCGCCGCGGCGGCACCGGTGCCGGCGGTCGTGGCGACCGGCAATCCGGGCTGTCTGATGCAGATCGGCGCCGGCGTCCGGGCGTCGGGGATGGGCATCCGGGTGGTGCATCCGGTCGAGCTGCTGGACGAGAGCTATCGGGTAGGAGGGGTGTACGAGGAAGGCGGTCAGGCGGTCGGGCGGTCAGGCGGTCAGTTGACTGCCTGACCGACCGTCCGCCAATCCGGCATCTGCACGATCAGTCCATGATCCCGCGTGTTCCGCGAGCTGCCCGCCACCAGCTGGTCATTGTACCTGTCCAGCCAGAAATCGAACGGGTCGCGCTGGTTCGCATCCACGATCAGGAGGTCGGTGTCGTCCATGGTGAGCTTGCCGAAGCGCAGCACGCCGCCGCGGAAGAACATGTAGTTCTCCGCCTTCGCCGGCGGCGCCAGGGCCTTGGCCGCCCGGCCGTCCGGCGGGCGGAAGATCTGCACGATCTCCTGGTCGGTGAGCTCGACCGCGCCGAGCCGTCCGTCGACGGCCGGTGGAGGCAGCAGCTGGGTGGGCGACAGGATGAAGTCGTCGCGGTCGATCCGGACGCCGCGGGCGCGGTCGGTGTTCACCAGCTTCTCCAGGCGCAGCCCGAAGAACTTCATGAGCCCGCCGACCTTGATGCCGACGGCCTTGACCGATGTGGGGTGAAGCCGGAGATCGCCTTCCGGGGTCAGGGACAGGTCGCCCACCACGTCGAACAAGATGCCGTGCAGCCGTCCGTGCTGGCGCAGCTGGCCCTGGTCGATGGTGACGACGAGGCGCCGGAGCGGCGAGCCGGGTTAGGCGAACGTGTAGCGGTTGAGCACCATGCCGAGCGCGGCCGGCGAGATCCCGATGCGGGCGGTGTCGAGGTCGAGGACGAACGAGTGCTTGTCGTCGAGGTTGGGCGCGTGCGCGGCGTCCGTCCGGCGGAGCACGCCGCGGGCATAGTGGATGGCGAGCACGGCGGTCGAATCCACGTGGAAGGCCACGTTCCGCATCTGCGCCTGCACGGTCCGCTCGGGCGCGGCCTGCCCCGCGGCGGCGGTCCACATGGCGCCGGCGAGCAGGCTCGATCCGAGAATTCCGGCACAGACCGGGTGCATTGGCGACCCTCGCGGACAGACGTCTTCAATCTAACGTCAAGGCCATCTTACCCTCGCCCGTCGACCCCGTTATACCTTCCGACATATGACCGCCGCCATCCTGTTCGACTTCAACGGCGTCATCATCGATGACGAGCCGCAGCATTGCGAGGCGCTGATCGCAACGCTGGGAGAGGACGGCTACGCGCTCGACCGCGACACCTACTACCGCGACTACCTCGGCTTCGACGATCGCGAGTGCTTCCGCTTCACCTTCGCGCGGATGGGGCGCGCGGCCGACGAGCCGGCGCTGCAGCAGGCCATCGAGCGGAAGAACGTCCATTACGAGCGCGCCATCCGTGACTCCATGCGGCTCGTGCCCGGCGCCGAGGAGTTCATCGAGAGCGCCGCGCTCGACGGGTTCCAGCTCGCCATCGTGAGCGGCGCGCTCCGCCGCGAGATCGAGCTGGTGCTCGATCTCGCCGGTCTCCGGCCCCACTTCAGCGAGATCGTCGCCGCCGAGGACGTGACCGCCTGCAAGCCCGATCCCCAGGGCTACAACCGGGCCCGTGAGGCCCTCGGGATCGCGCCCCGCCGCTGCATGGTGATCGAGGACTCGCACCCGGGCCTCGCCGCCGCGCGCGCGGCCGGGCTCCGCTGCGCGATGCTCTCGACGTCCCATGGCGAAGAGGCCTGCGTCGGGGCGGATCTCGTCTGGAGCGACTTCAGCGGCCATCAGCCGTCCGACCTGCCCTGGGCCCATGCCTGAGCTCGACCTCCGGTTCGATCGCGGCCGGCTCGACCGGGTGCGGCACGGGGCCACCGTCGTCGCCACCACGCCGGCGGTGTTCCGCGTCGCCGGGCCGGGCGCCCTCGCCTGCCTGCAGGGCCTGCTGACCAACGACCTGGAGAAGCCGGGCGACGGCAGCATCGTGTACGGGGCGCTGCTCACGCCCAAGGGCATGATCGTGGTGGACGCGTGGGTGCTCCGCCAGGGCGACACCTTCACCCTGATCGTGGCGCCGTCCGGCCGCGCCCAGGCGCAGGAGCTCTTCACCCGCCAGCTCCCGCCGCGGCTCGCGCGCGCGACCGACCTCACCGGCCAGGCCACCGTCGCCTGGCTGATGGGCGGCCACGGCTTCCAGGTGCTCGCCAAGTCTGGCGTCGGGGCGCCCGAGGCGGCGGCGCGGGTGATATCGGTCGGCGGCGAGCTGAGCCCGGTGTCGGTGGCCCTGGCCCCCGAGTCGGCGCCCTTCGTCGCGCTGGCGGTGGGGCTCACGCCCGCCGTCGAGCCGCTGGTCGGGCGACTCGTGGCCGCGGGAGCCGGGGTCGGGGAGGAGTGTGACCTGCACGCGCTCCGGCTGCTCTGCGGCTGGCCCGCCCTCGGCGTCGAGATCGACGACCGGACCCTGCCGCAGGAAGTGCGGTACGACGAGATCGGTGGAGTGTCGTACACCAAGGGCTGCTACACCGGGCAGGAGACCGTGGCGCGGCTCCACTTCCGCGGACACACCAACCGCGAGCTCCGCGGCCTCAAATGGACGGACGCCGAGCCGCTCGACGGCCGATCGGTGGTCCACGGCGAGAAGGCGGTCGGCAGCGTGCGCTCGACCCTCACCCTCGAGGACCGCGTGCTCGGGCTGAGTCTGCTGCGGCGCGACGTGGGCCCCGGCGAGACCGTGGTGGCCGGCGGCCGCCCCGCCACCGTGGTGGCGCTGCCGTTCGCGGCGGACGAGGTGGATGGATGACGAACGACAGCGGGCCCCGGGCGTGATGCCCGGGGCCCGCCGCGGACGGTGGATCGGCTGCTTACTTGGCCGTGGTGTCCCGGGCCATCGTGGTGTCCGACGTCATCGCGCTGTCGTGCGTCATGCCGCCCATGCCGGTGTCGGCGGGCATCATCGCGCTGGTGTCGGCGGGCATCGTGTCGGCGGCCTTCTTCTCGCCACAGCCCATCATCACCAGCATCGCGGCCAGCATCATGGTCTTCTTCATCGTAGCTCCAGGTACGCTAGGGTTTGGCACTGCCACAGAGAGTCAGGTCCACCATCGCCGGGTACGGCGCCGAACCTAAGCCGGGACAACGTTTTGTCAAGCGCTGCCCGGCCCGAACGCTTCCCGGCGGCGGCCGGCGGTGAATTGGTACGTCTTGAGACGACAACAGCTTACGCACAACCGCACTCCGACTGACGAGCGATGACGCATATGATTCTCCCCCGCACTCTCAGCGACCTCAAGAGCAGCCCGTGGGCGGAGCAGCCGCTCCGCGGGCGGACCGTGCGCGACGAGATCCGGACCAATCTCCTGGCCCGGCTCGCCGCCGGCGGCCCGCTCTTTCCCGGGATCGTGGGCTACGAGGAGACGGTCATGCCGCAGATCGTCAACGCCCTCCTCGCCCGGCACAACTTCATCCTGCTCGGCCTCCGCGGCCAGGCCAAGAGCCGGCATCCTGCGGGCGCTGACCGGGCTGCTCGACGAGCGATCCCGATCGTCGCGGGCAGCGAGGTGAACGACAATCCGTTCGCGCCGATCTCGAAGTACGCCCGCGAGCTCCTGGCCGAGTGCGGCGACGGCGACGCCGATCGCGTGGGTCGGCCGCGACCAGCGCTACGTCGAGAAGCTCGCGACGCCCGACGTCACGATCGCCGACATCATCGGCGACGTCGACCCGATCAAGGCCGCGCGCGGCGGGCACATGCTCTCCGACGAGCTGACGATCCACTACGGCATGCTGCCGCGCGCGAACCGCGGCATCTTCGCGCTCAACGAGCTGCCCGACCTCGCGCGGCAAGGTGCAGGTCGGCCTGTTCAACATCATGCAGGAAGGCGACGTCCAGATCAAAGGCTATCCGGTGCGGCTGCCGCTCGACGTGCTGCTGTCCTTCACCGCCAATCCCGAGGACTACACCGCGCGCGGCAAGATCATCACGCCGCTCAAGGACCGCATCGGGCGCGAGATCATCACGCACTATCCGCGGACCGTCGAGCTGGGCATGGAGATCACGGCGCAGGAGGCGTGGACCGGCCGCGGCGGGATCCCGCTCGACATGCCCGACTTCATGCTCGAGGTGATCGAGCGGATCGCGTTCGAGGCGCGCGACGACAAGCGCATCGACAAGCGCTCGGGCGTGATCGCAGCGCATGCCGATCACCGTGCTGGAGAACGCGATCTCGAACGCCGAGCGGCGGGCCGCGCTGCTGGGCGAGGACCGGATCGTGCCGCGCATCAGCGACGTCTACGCCGCCCTGCCGGCGATCACCGGCAAGATCGAGCTCGAGTACGAGGGCGAGCTCCAGGGCGGCGACGCCATCGCGCGCGAGCTGATCCGCCGGGCGGCGGGCAAGGTGATGGAGGACCGGATGGGCGGCGCGGACCTGGCCAAGATCGTCGCCTGGTTCGACGGGGGCGGCGCCCTCAAGGTCCCGGGCGACGAGCGCGCCGAGCTCTGCTTCCAGGGCTTCGGCGTAGTGCCCGGGCTGCTCGATGTGGTGGCGGAGTTCGGGCTGTCGCCCCGGGCCGACCACCAGCGCGCCGTGGCGGCGTGCGAGCTGGTGCTCGAGGGCCTGGCCGCGCAGAAGCGGATCAGCCGGAGCGAGGAACTGGGCTACACCCGGATGAAACCGGAGCGTCGGGAGCCGGGGTATGGGAAGGGCGGGATCTCGTTCGGGTGAGGGGCTATCCCCACCCCAGCACTCGCGCCCGCCCAACCACCGCCTCCGTCGCCCCATCCAGCCCCAGCACAGCCGTGTTGAGCACCATGTGGAAGTTGACCGGATCATCCCAGTCGCGCCGGTAGTACTCCCGGCTGTAACGCGCCCGCATCTTGTCGGTGTCGTCCAGGACCGCGGCGGCCTTCTCCGCGGACACGCCGAGCCGGGCGGCGGCCACGTCGATCCGCCAGGCGCGCGGCGCCACGAGCTTGACGTGAAGCGCGTTGGCCTGGCGCTCGAGCACCGCCGGCGCCCCCCGCCCCACCAGCACCACCCGGCCGCGGGCCGCGACCTCGCGCACGACGGTCTCGGTAATCCGGACCAGCTCGGCTTCGGGCAGGTCGACGAGGGTGCCGATGGTGTCGGCGGGCGGGAAGACTTCCGGCGTGGCGGCCGCGAGCGTGCGGGCCAGCCGCTCGACGAACGTGAGGCAGCGCTCCTCCCGCTCCGCCACCCGCTCGGCGGGGAGCCCCGCTCGCGCGGCCACCTGCTCGATCAGCTCGTTGTCCACCACCCGCCACTCGAGCGCCTCGGCCACGCGCCGCGCCACCTCGGATCCGCCGGCGCCGTACTGGCGCGAGATCGTGATCAGCATGTGGCGACGGTGGTCGGCATCGGGATAAGATGGGGGCCGGGCGGCTGGAGCGGAAGCGAGTGCAGCGGCTCGCCCTCCGCTCAGGGTGACTCGGGGTTGGTCACTACTCCCCGCGGCCCCACCCGCGTATACCACATCCCCCACGCTACGCCGCCCGCCACCATCAGGCAGACCAGCCCGCCCGAAGCGACCGCCACCCGCACCCCGAACCGCTCGGCCATCCACCCGGCCTGGAGCGAGCCGAACGGCGCCATCCCGAGCACCACGAAGGCGTAGAACCCCATGACGCGGCCCCGCAGGCGGTCGGGCGCCTGGAGCTGGAGCATGGTATTGGCCGCGATCCCGTTGAGCGCCATCAGGCAGCCGGCCAGCGTGAACAGCAGGAGCGCGGTGGCGAACCCGGGCGCCAGCGCCGCCGCGGTGAGCGTAAGCCCAAAGAGCACGCCGGAGCCGAGCACCAGCCGGGCCCGCCGGGTCCGCCCGCCGACCGCCGCCATGAAGAACGCGGATGCGGCCGCGCCCACGCCGATCGCGGAGACCAGCGCGCCATACCCGCGGGCATCGAGCTGCAGCACGTCCCGCGCGAAGACCGGCATCATCGTCATGAACGAGAAGCCGAACACGGCGAAGGTGGCGATCAGCAGCATGATCGCCCGGGGCCAGCGGTTCCCGAAGATGTAGCGGAATCCCTCGAGCATCGCGT
>CAWIYG010000002.1:0-1046197 GCA_963840215.1 uncultured Gemmatimonadales bacterium
ACTTCGCCGTAACAGCAAACAAATCGGCTAAGCACCAGGCATTCTCTATCGCCGCTCCCACTGCTAACTCTGGGTGGGAGGGTCGCAATCGCCGAGGAGGTTCTGGTCCATGGCGCACGTCGACCGAACGGGCGCCGTGCGCAGGCGGCAAACTTTGCTCCGTTAGCAAATTGTGCTGACTGCGTGAACGCTGGACAGCTGTGGGTTGTTTTGTCAGAGGGAAGGGGGACCGATGAACGCGATACTCGGACTGTCGATGACGTCGACGGGTACCGGTTGGGTACTGCGTGACCAACCAGACGTCGACGCAACCGTCCCCGATCACGATGCTTTGAGAACCTCGCTTTCGACTTCGTCCCCGAGGTGGCCTCGGATGACGACATTGCCCTACAACGTCGGCGGTTCGCCGCGCGCAGGCAGTGCGCGGAATCGAGCGGTCGCCAGCTCAAATCGATTCACGTGACATGGAGCGATGATGTCGCCGATAAGGCGCCGCTCCTATTGAAGTCGTTGCCGGATGTTCGGTTTTGATCATATCGTCCCGATCAAGCTGAAGGAGGCCAGCCGAACCTGGGCTTTCGCCTTCGGGCGCACTCTCGGATTCGAGACATGCGCGGTGTGTCTTTGTCGAATGTACGAGCATGACAGTCTTGACCGTTCGGAACAGCACCGCTTCGTACCACCGCCATCACCCATATGCCCGATCTCGCCGACGGGCTCAGTACATGGCTGACCGAGGTGATTGAGAACAACCATCTGCACTCAGACGGCCTGTTCCTCGTTGGCACTCCCGACGACCTCGAACCGATCTCCACAAGCCTCAAGGCGAGGCTGCCAATGCCAGTTGTCACCCCCGACGAGGCCCAGTTTGCCCTCGCACGAGGCGCGGTGGATGGGGCAGCGCCGCCACCAGCCGAAGTAATTAACGGAGCGGCAATCCAGCAAACGAACGTCACACCCGGCGGACGATACCAGCAACACCGATTGTGGCCACGACGATCCTCCTCAACCAGGCGTCGGGTCAAACCGCAAGCGTGGGCAGCTGCCCGCGTTGGCTGTCTGTGCGGTGACCGGGGTGATCGCCTCGTACGCATTCGCCCCGGGGTTCCGGACGCGCCAGAGGTGGAGCCGCCGCCGGTGAAGCGTCCGGCGTCCACGGGATCGGCGGCACGGCGCGGTTCGTCCGCGGCGCGATGCTCGACGTGGCCGGGGCGCCGTGGGTGACGGTGGCCCGGGCGAAAGGCCTGTCGGAGACGCGGGTGGTGCTGCGCCACGTGCTCCGCAACGCGCTCGTGCCCGTGGTCACCCTGCTCGGGCTCTCGCTCCCCGCGCTCTTCTCCGGCGCGGTCTTCATCGAGGCGATCTTCGCGTGGCCGGGCGTCGGGCGGGTGCTGGTCGAGGCGGTCCAGGCGCGCGACTACCCCGTCGTCATGGCGGCGACGGCGGTGAGCGCCGTGCTCGTCGTGCTCGGCAACCTGCTGGCCGAGGCGCTGGTGCGTTGGGTCGATCCGAGGGCGCGATGAGGGGCGATGCGCGCCGGCTGTTCGCCGACCGGAGAGCCACCGTGGGCCTCGCGATCCTCGTGCTGGCCGCCCTGGCCGCGCTGCTGGCGCCGCTCCTGGCCGGCGACCCGATCGCCCAGCGGGACATCGTGGCGACCCGCTTCCTGGCGCCGGGGGCCACCGATCCGCTCGGCGCGTTCCATCTGCTGGGCACCGATCGGCTGGGCCGCGACGTATGGGCGCGGCTGATCTTCGGCGCGCGGGTCTCGCTCGGCGTCGGTGTGCTGGCGGTGCTCCTGTCGGTGATGATCGGCGTGGCGGTCGGGGCGGCGGCGGGCTTCTGGCGGGGATGGCTGGGAACGGCGCTGCTCGGGCTCACCGACTTCGCACTCGCACTGCCGCGAGTCGTGCTCCTGTTGCTGCTGGCCTCTCTCTGGCGGCCGAGCGCGGCACTCGTGATCCTGGTGCTGGGGTTCACGGGGTGGATGCCGATCGCGCGCCTGGTGCACGCCGAGGTGCGGGCGCTCGCGGGGCGGCCGTTCGTCGAGAGCGCGGTGGGACTCGGCGTGCCGGGGCCGCGGATCCTGATCCGTCACATCCTCCCCAACGCGCTCACGCCGGTGATCGTCGCGGCCGCCCTCGGCCTCGGCAACGCAATTCTGCTCGAGGCGGGACTGTCCTTTCTGGGGCTCGGCGTGCAGCCGCCCACGCCGTCCTGGGGTAACCTCATCGCCTCGGGGCGCGACACGCTGGTCAACGCGCCGTGGGTGGCCGCGGCGCCGGGAGTGGCGCTGGTGCTCGTGGTGGTGGCGGCGACGTTGCTGGGCGATGCGGTGCGGGACCGGCTGGATCCGGGGATTACCGCCTGATCCACCTGGCCACCCCGGCCACCTGGTCGATGCGGGACTCGAGGGCGCTCAAGGCCGCGGGGGCTTCCATGCAGCCGTGGTCATGCTCGATCCGCTTGGTGCGGCCGCCGGCCCGCACCTCGGTGGTCACCGACGGCAAGTCGGTGGCGTAGCGCTCGCAACCCGGCTCGCCCGCGCGGTACTGGTCGGCGAACTCGAAGTAGCCTCCGGCCACGAGATCCTTCACCAGGCTGGCGACATCCGCGCGCGGGACGGTGGCAGTCGAGACCCCGGTATCCGCCACGAACCGCCGACCCTCGAACAGCACGGCGCCCGAACCCTCCAGCGTAACGGCATACACGGGACAGGTCCCGAAGCAGGGGCCACGCTCGAGCGCGATGTGCACCGCCGAGTCCGCCGCCACCTGCGCGGCATCGGTCGATGGCACGGGTGGCGACGGGCGGGCGCAGGCCGCGGCGAGGATCGCCGCAGTCCCCGCGAGGGCGCGGTTCGACCAGCGTTCCGGGTGGATCATCGCGCCGGCACGGCGACGCGCATCGAGCGGCCGCGGACGCCGGTCGAGAGCTGCAGGTCGAGCGCGCCGCGATCGGTCACGACCTCGCTCCGGCCGCCACGGGCGAACGACAACACCTCGCCGCTCACCGGGTCGCGCACCATGAGCATCGGATGCGCCGTCGCGTCCCAACGGAGGCCGACGCGGCCGCCGGCCAAGCGCGTGGTCGTGACGCGGGCGGAGGCGGCCGACACGCCGGTCGAGGCGCGGCGGCTGATGACCGCGCGGCCCGGCACGGCAAGGTGGATGGCGTCGAGGCGCTCCGCCCGGTCCGGCTGCAGCGGCACCGCGAAGGCGAACTGGGCGCCGCCCGACGGATCATCGGCCACGGGATCCGGCGTGAAGCTGACGCTGAAGACGGTCGAGCCATCCGCGGCTCGTCCCTCGACCCTGTACGCACCCGGTGCCGCGGGCAGGGACGGCCGGGTGACGATCTGAAATGCGGGCTCGAGCACCGGCTGGCCGTCGACGATGCGCCCCCACACCAGGAGGCACGGCTGCATGGCCTGCGCGAACGCACTCTCGACATCGGCGTGCGTGCCGCGGTAGTTCAACACACCCATGTAGGTGTAGTCGCTGATCCACTCATTGGTGCAATAGCCCATGAGATCCGCATACGTGGGCGGCTTGACGGTCTCCGAGTGCACGTCGAAGCCGTACACGCCGATGACGCCGTTGGCGTAGGGATAGTTCACATCCGGGTTGCCGGCGCTTCCGCACGGCGCGTGCTCCCGGCCCCAGTTGTGCCCCCACTCGTGGGCGGCCACCTGGTCGGCGCCGGACTTGTCCCACCCGATGGCCACCGGCAGCCCGACGAACCCGATGCCGGCGATGCCACTGGAATAGTTCGGCTTGACGATGCCGTAGTAGTAGCGCGAGTTCCCGTCGCTGGTCCGCGCCGCCTTGACCTCGTTGAGGATCTGGGTCCAGGCGGTGCTGCTGTTGGCCTGGACGGCGGGGGCGTTGGTGATGAGCGGCGCCCGCAGATCGGCGTCGAAGGCGGCCAGGGGATGCATCCGCATGGTCGCGGCGAGGTAGCCCGCCTTGTTGGCGTTGGTCACGTCCCCCTGGAGGCCGTTAACCGTCTGCAGCACCGGCACGAATCGAACGGAGAAGGCGGCCGTCGTCCGCACCTCCATGGGCAGCGGCGTGCCCGAGGATGGGAACAGGTTGTCCGACTCGTTGGTCTCGGTCACGGCGTTGGTCGGATCCACCTCCGCAAGGATCGTCAGGTTCGGCTGAATGAGCGCGCCCGGGACCGGCATGTTCCAGGACGCCGGGAGGCTGGCCTCGTTGGGTGAGAGTGGAACCGACAGGGCGTTGGGGCCGAGCACGGTGTCCTTGGTCACGACCCCGGACACAGCGAGCCGGACGCGGACCGCGGGCGCGGCGAGATTTGATTGCGTGGCGGTGACGAAGACCCGCAGGAATCCATCCCGGTCCTTCACGAGCGGCACCGCGCCGGCGTAGGTCTGCACGCTCTGGGTGAGATACATCCCGTCGATGCGGAGATTGAGGCCAGCGGACGAGGCCTGGGCGTAGCCGACGCTCGCCGACGCCGTGGCGCCGTTGGGCACGTTGACGGTCTGAATGGCGGGGCTGGGATCGTACTGCGTGCCCGACGACGACACGCTCTCGGCGGACAGCGAGTACACGCCGCCCTCGAGACCCGACAGGGTCGTCGTCGCCGTGACGTCCTGCTGGTAGCCGTCCGGCCCCGACACGGAGACCGCGGCAGCGGTGCCAGGCGGCAAGCCCGTCACGTTGACTGTCAGGCTGCCGCCGGCGAACCCGTACATCACCTGGGCGGTGACGGCCGTCGTGCTCTGTCCCACCGTCACGGTCTGGGAGCTCTGCACCGGGGCATAGCTCTGCCCGTTGCTGTTGACGGGCTCAGCCGCGACGGTGTAGGCGCCGGGGGTCAGCCCGGAGAGCGTTTCCGACCCGTCGGCGACGTGGGAATAGTTGGCCGGGCCGGTCACCGTTACCGAGGCCGGCGTCCCCGAGGGCAGACCGCTCACCGCGATGGCCAGGGAGCCGGTGCTGGGACCGCTCGGATCGCTCCCGCCGCAGGCGGCGAGGGCGGCCAGAGCTAGCGGGATCAGGCGGCGAGGGTGGAACATGCGGCTCCGCACGGCACGGGGAGTTTCACGAATACTCACGGGACGTCAACGGACCTGCGATCCGCACCGGTCCCGCGAAGCGCGTGACGAGGTCCAATCGTCCGCGAGCGCCGGACTTACTCTGAAATCGTTGCGACTGATTGGCTTAGCAAAAACCGAGGCGCCCGACGCGAGGCCGGAGCGGCAACACGCGCGCCACGACGCGATAGAGTCAGGATAGATAATGAAAGGTACGGGGAGGTGCAGAATTCGGCGCGCTCCCGCGCCTGGCTGTCAGGCGCGGGACGGCTGCAGGTGGAAGCGCGCGGCGCGGATGTGCGCCAGCAGGTGGATGCCGTCGGACCGGAAACAGGGAATCAAATTGAGGTAGCCGGCGACGTTCGAGGCCATCCCGACAAGCATCAGGTCGCCCGCCAGGGTCCCAAGGGCCGGCTGGCCGAGGACATCCCACCAGAGGACCAGCAGCATCAGCCCGATCAGGTTGCCGAGGCCACCGGCCGCGGAGATGATCGGCGCCCGCCAGGCCATGGGCCCCCACTCGAAGCGCCACCGCCCGGCGATGATGTCGCGATACCCAATGGCGTTGGCGTCCTCGTCAAGGAGCTGCACCGCGCCCACGAACGGGAACACGGCCAGACGGACCCGGCACCCGCCGATTTGCCCCTGCCAGATCGTGGGGCCGATCCCCAGGCGGATGCCCCAGATCCGGACCCCCACGAGCAGCGCGGCAAGCGCGTGGCCCAGCTCGTGAAAGAGCAGGGCGATCCACGAGCCCGCCAACCCGATCAGCAGGGCCTGCGAGAGGTCGCCGAGGAAGGCGGAGGGGAGCACCAGGGTTCCGGGGACTACGGTTGAGAGCATCGCATCGATCCTTGTGTCGGCGCCTGACTCATGGTAAGGAAACGGCAACGAGCCATGCCGGGTTCCGGCTCACACTTGCGGAGGCTAGTTCTCCACGACGGGTGACCGGAGTCACGGCGTTTTGACGCGCGAGCATGTATGTAGCAAATTCCAACGGGAGCCTTCATGGAAGAACTCGCGACCCTGACGTACTGCCAGCGCGCCGCGCTGGAGCTTGCCGCGCTCATCACCCACCAGCGCCGGCCGCGCGGTCGGCAGCGCCGCGACTCCGCGCTGCTGCGCCGATTCGTGACCGAGGTGCTTTCGGGCGGGCCGTCGGCCGACCGGCTGCAGAACGGTCCCTGGCACGTGGGCACGCGGCCGCTCAAGAAGCGTGGCCGCGGCGGACTCGACTTCATCCCTTTGGTGGAGCGCGGGCAGACGACGATCATGGTCTCCACACCGCAGGAGGCGGAAGATCTGGTGGCATTCCTGAACTACTGCGGCATGGAAGAATTCACGGCCCACTGACCGGCCCGCTTGACCCTCGCCCGAAAAATTCCTACGTTCGACGTTCCCGCCTCACTGTGAAACGCATACCCGGCGAAAGCCGGGGACGCAAAGCCACGGGTCCTCGAGCGCGGCCGAACCGGGGCGGTGGCCTATCGCCCGCATCCACCCACCCGAAATGAAAGGGCGACACCGATGGGAAGCCTCATTTCCACGGGCCGGCGCGCAGCCACAGTGCTGCTGACGTGCGGCCTGACACTGAGCGTTGCGGCATGCAGCGACGACGATGATGACGGGAACAATGGCGGGGTGGGTCCGGACGGGAGCCCGAGCCTGCCGACGTTCGAGCGGGTCCAGTTCGTGCTCGATTCGGTGCAGAGCCTGCCGGACATCGCCAGCGGCGATGCCAACGGCGGATTCGGCCTGGACATGTGGGCGACGGTCGTCGACCGCAGCGGCATCGTGCGGGCCATCGCATTCTCGGGCGCGAAGGAAGGCGACCAGTGGCCCGCGTCGCGGGTCATCTCGGCGCAGAAGGCCAACACCGCGAACAGCCTGAGCCTGGATGGCCTGGCGCTGTCGACCGCGAACCTGTACAGCGCGGTCCAGCCCGGCGGCAGCCTGTTCGGGCTGCAGGAGAGCAATCCGGTCAATACCGACGCGGCGTACGGCGGAAACGCAGACGACTACGGGACGACGAGCGACTACATGCTCGGGAAGCGGATCGGCGGGGTGAACGTGTTCGGCGGCGGCCTGGCGTTATACGACGCAACGGGAGCCGTGATCGGCGCCATCGGTGTGAGCGGCGATTCCTCGTGCGCGGATCACGTGATCGCCTGGCGCGTCCGCCATGCGCTGGTCCTGGACTTCGTCCCGGGCGGCGTCGACCCGGCGAGCGGCACCGACAACATCGTCTTCGACCTCGACGGCAGCGGCGCCAGCGCGAGCGGCTGGGGCCATCCCTCGTGTCCGCCGGATGCGGCCGCAGTCATTGCCATCGGCGAGGACTTACCGACCAGCGACCCCGTGCGGGACCTTCCCACGCCCTGAGGCAGCGCCGGCGGGCAGGAGTGTTTCCGGCCCGCCGGCCGTCATACCGAGGGCGGTTCGCGCCTCGACAGCAACTCCTCCAGCCGCCCGATCAGCTCCGCCTGGGCGGGGTTGATCTTGTTCCGCGCGGCGCCCGGGTCGAACCACGCGCACCGGTCCACCTCGGGATACGTGATCCATCGCCCCGAGCCCGGCGGCCACTCGGTGCGCGCGCTGTTGCTGGTCACCTCGGCCGGCGCCGCATCGCCCTCCCACGCCCAGGCGTGAACGATCTTGCCGGCCTTCTGCCGGATGCTGCCCAGGGGGAGGAACGGCTCGCGCGGCCGGATCCCGGTCTCCTCCTCGAACTCGCGGCGGGCCGCCGCGAGCAGCTCCTCGCCCTCGTTCACCATGCCCTTGGGGATGGTCCAGGCCCCGACGTCGCGGTCGCGCCAGAACGGCCCGCCCGGATGGGCCAGGAACAGCTGGAGGCCGGTGCCGCGCCGGAATAGCAGCAGGCCCGCGCTGAGGTTCGTCCGCCGCGCGCGGCGGGGCGACGGATCGCTCAATGGGCGTCCACGGCCGCGCGAGGCCCGCCGCGGGGCTTCCGAACGAGGAGGATGACGGGTGCCACCACGAGAAAGCTCACCAGCAGGAGCATCCAGGCGTCGTTGTAGCTCAGCATCGACGCCTCGCGCATGACCTGCTGGTCGAGCAGTGCGATCGCGCCCCGGTGCGCCGACGGCCGAAGCGCTCGGTGAAGAACGCGGTCATCGGCAGCACGACGACATTGGAGAGGATGTACCCGGTGCTGACCCAGCTGATCTCCTGCTGCGTCGCGCCGAGGTTGCCGGCCATCTGTGGGAGGGCCACGTTGACGATCGTGGTGTCCAGCACCTCCATGATCGCCGCCGTAATGAGGCCGAGCAGGATGATCCACCGCTCGGCCCCGATCCGTTCCGCTTCGAGTGCGCCTGTCGTCACGTGGCTCCGCTCCGCCGCTTGCCCATCCGGCGAAAGCTAGCACCGCCCGGTGCGCGAGGCTCCGAGGAAGCGGGTGACCGTGACGGCCGACTCGCGCGACGCGCCGGCGCGCACGATTCGACCGTCGAGCCGGACCAGCAGCTCGCCGCCCCGCCGGGCGCGGGTGCGATCGTAGGCGGCCGCGAGCGCCGGACGATCCCCGCCGGAATCCACGGGGATCGGGCGACGGGTCCGGCAATCGGCAAAGACGCCGCCCGCGCCGGTCTCGCGGTAGAGGCCGCGCAGCCGCAGCGCGGGCTCGAGCGCGGCGGCGGCGCTGGTCCGGAGCAGCTCGTGGTCGCGCCCGCCGGCGATCGGCCGGCCGGCCGGATCGAGCGGCCGCAGCACGCTCGCCCCGAATGGAGCGAACGTCTCCACGGTGTCGCCCTCGAGCACCAGGCGCGCGCCGTCGGCCGCGAGCGTCCAGCGGCCGATGTCGTCACGCACCGAACTGTCGCCGGGCTGCCGACGAATGGCGCGCCGGTAGAACACGGAATCCGGCAGTAGCTCGATCTGGTAGTCCGCGCCGACGCAGGCGGCGCACGGCAGGGTGCCGGTGAACGTCGCGGGCAGCTGGCTGGTCACGGTGGCCGCGTGGAGCGAGACCGCAGCGGTGTTCCCGTGGCCCTGCGTGAGCACGGCGGGGTCGTTGCTGCTCAGGTACAGGACGCTCCGCTCGGCGCTCAGACGCGCACGCACGGCGTAGCCCAGGGTCATGTCGATCTGGGCCGGGTCGAAGGGAATTCGGAACGGGACGGGCGAGGCTCCTGGCCCGCCGACCAGTACCGACCCGATGACTCGTCCAGGCGCCCCCGCGCCGGAGAGCTCGAGCAGCGTCGCCTCGAGGACGGCATCGGGCGGCAGCGGTGGCCCCCCGGAGAACGTCGCGGTGCCGATGACGGCCGGTGCGGACGAGCGGCAGCCCGCCACGGCTAAGGTCAGCGCCAGGCCCGCAATTCGATATACCGGGGCATGCAGCATCCGGGCTCGCATCGCTCAGTGCCCCAGAATCTCTCTGGTCATGGCGCTATCCACCCGCCCCGCCGGCCCCCGCACCGACCTGACCCACCCGCCGGTCTCGAGCCAGGCATCGATCATCGGCTGCGCCCGCCCGACCACCAGGCGCGGCACGGGAGCGCGAACGCGCCAGGCATACGGGACCCAGGCCCCGCTCCGGAGCCGGCGGAGGCGCACCTCGCCGCCGGCGCGCTCGCGCGGGACCCAGCGCGGCAGGTTGACGTAGACGAACTCGATGCGCCGGAGCTCGAGCGAGGCCCGGTCCAGCACCACCATGCCCGCCACGTCGGCACGGTCCTCCCGCCGAGACGGGTCGAAGCGAACGCGCAGCTCCCCGCCCTGCTCTTCATCCACGCGAAAGCAATGCGAGGCGAGGAACCAGTCGCTGAAGAGCGCTCGTGCATCGAGCCCGTAGTAGACCGGCCCGCGTGCGGAGCCGACGTCGGTCCAGGCCTGACCGGGACCGTCGGTGCGGATGAAGCCCCAGCGCTGCAGCGTATCCGGCAGCGCGCTCTGGATCGGCCAGCGCGCGAGCCGCACGACGCCCGCGCTGGCGCTGTCGAGCAGCTCGAGCGTCGGCGTGTACCGCGCGAGGTACCACTCGCTGGAGAAGCTGATGGTGCCGTCGTCGGCCGTGGCCTGCGCGAGCGAGAGTGCGGTCTGCGCCACCTCGAGCAAACGGCTCACCAGCTCGTCGTCGCCCAGCCGGATGCCGCACCGCGGCCGGCGCGCTTCGACCACGATGGTCGGCAGCGTGAACGGCTCGGTCTCGACCCGGAGCACCAGCGAACGGGTCGCCCCCGCGGTCAACTCGAAGGCCGGCGAGATCCAGGCCTGCCACCCGATCTGACGCACGGCGATCCGATACTGCCCCGCCCCGGGCGCGGTGAGCACATACCCGCCCGAGGCGCTGGTGGCCCCCCGCGCCAGATCCCGCCCCGCGCCGTCCAGCAGCACCACGAGCGCACCCGGCACCGGCATCTCGGCGGGTAGCTGGAGCACGCGGCCCTGCACTGTCTGTGCGAGACACGGAGTCGCCAGCGCGAAGAGCAGAGACGCCGCGAGGGTCGAACGGAATGGACAGCCGGGTCGGGAGGGAACGAGGCCCACCTGCTAGGGAAGAGGGTGGCGTACGGAAGGACCGGGCGGCGGTCGCCGCCATTCAATGAACCGGGCGGTCCGGTTCAGGCGCAAGCCCGTCGGCGACCTGACAGGTCACACCGAACGCTCTCGTCGCGGGCACTCGAGTCGGGATCTTGCGTTTCGGCGTTTGTTCGGGTAGTGTGGACCGGCTGACAATCGCAGGAGGCGACCTCATGCTGCACGTGCCCGACCTCGAGCGGAAGCTCGACACTTTGATCGGCCTCGCGACCGACGACCGGGACGGCCCCCCGCCCCGCCTCCGTCACGCGCGCGACGTCGGCGCTCTCGGGCCGGTCAACATCCGCGAGCTCCGAGCCAGGGGCGGCGGGCGCAACCGCCTGCTCCGGATTCTGATGACGAACGCCTGCAGCTACAATTGTGACTACTGCCCGATGCGACGGGATCGGGAGATGCCGCGGACCCTGCTCAAGCCCGAGGAGCTCGTCCGGATCTTCCTCGGCGCCCTCCGGCGCGGCTGGGTGGATGGCCTGTTCGTGACCACCGGCATCCCGAGCAATCCGGTCCGGATCATGGACCAGCTCATCGCGGCGCTCGAGCTGCTGCGCGAATCGCACGGCTTCGCCGGCTACATCCATGTGAAGCTCGTGGCGGGCGCGGAGCCGGCCCAGATCGAGCGGCTCACCGCGCTGGCGAGCCGCGTCTCGCTCAACCTCGAGGCGCCGTGCGGCCAGAGCCTCGCGCGGATTGCGCCGGACAAGAGCCTGCCCGTGGCCCTGGAGAACCTGGAACGGGTGCGCACGCTGGTACTCGAGGAGCGAACCGCGCGGCGCCACGGCCGGCCGGCCGATCCGCTCCACCCGAGCGGCGTCGCGGGCATGACGACGCAGTTCGTAGTCGGTGCCACCCCCGACACGGATCGCACCCTGCTCGAGACGGTGGCCCGGCTCCAGGCGGGGGGTGGCATCCACCACGCCCACTTCAGCGCCTTCCGGCCGATCGTCGACACCCCGATGGAACATGTGGCGGCCGCGCCGGCGCTCCGGGAGCACCGGCTCTACCAGGCCGACTACCTGTTGCACGACTACGGCTTTACCGCCGACGAAGTGGTGTTCGAGCCTTCCGGCAACCTGCCGCTCGGGGTGGACCCCAAGGCTGCCTGGGCCCTGTCCCACCCGGAGCGGTTTCCCGTCGAAGTGACGCGGGCTCCCTACGAGGAGCTCGTGCGGGTACCGGGGATCGGCCCCGGCTCCGCCCGCCGGCTGGTGGCGGAGCGGTCCGGCCTGAGCCTGCGCGGCCTGGCGGATCTGCGCGGCCTCGGTGTCGTGACGACGCGCGCCGCGGGCTTCCTGACGCTCCGGGGCCGGCGGCTGCAGTCCACCCGATGGACCGAGCAGCTCGGCTTCTGGGCGCCGGAGACCGAAACCGGGCGGTACCATGTCACCTATCAGGTGAGCCCCGGCACGTTTCGATGAGTCGGCCGCCGGCCGCGCGCCCCGCGGCCGGTGCGCCAGGGCGGCAGGACATCGTGCCTTGACAGCGATGCACAGTTCGATGATCATTGAACTGTGAGCACACGGCACGCGCACCGGATCACCGGCCGACAGTTCGAACTCATCGCCAAGGCGCTGGCCGATCCCAGGCGAATGGCGCTGCTGGAGACGATTGCCTCGGAAGAGGCGTGCCCGTGCCAGCGATTGCGGGACCAGTTTCCGGTGTCGAAGGCCACGATCTCGCACCACATCAAAGAGCTGGTGCGCGCGGGCCTGGTCGACGCGCGCAAGGCGGGACAGTTCCTCCACTGCGAGGTCCGGCGCGACGTGCTAGGCGCCTATACCGCGGAGCTGCTGCGGCGGACGGGCGGAGCGGATGAGGCGCGGGGCTAGCCGGAACGTTAGACAGTTGTGAAACTATCGTAACACCACGCGGCCCCAGCCCGGGGCCGCGTGCACTCAGGGAGGATGGCATGCCGTCCCGCTCGCTCGTGGTGATCGGTGCTCTGTGGTTCAGTAGCGCCCTGCTCGGCTGCTCGTCCAAGCCGCCGGAGGCCCCACCGCCGCCCGCGGTGTCCGTGGCGCCGGTGCTCCAGCGCGAGATCTCGGAGTGGGACGAGTTCAGCGGCCGGCTCGAGGCGGTCGACCAGGTCGAGATCCGTCCCCGGGTCGGGGGCTACATCAAGCGGGTGACGTTTACCGAGGGCCGCGAAGTCCGGAAGGGCGAGGTGCTCTTCGAGATCGACCCCCGGGAGTACCAGGCCGACCTGGAGCGCGCCCAGGCGCAGCTGCAGCAGGCCCTCACCGCGGCCGACCTGGCCCGGCGGGAGGTGGCCCGCGCCGAGAAACTGGTGAACGTCCAGGCCATCTCGCGCGAGGAATTCGACAGCCGGACCAGCGCCCTGGCCAACAATGTGGCGGCCGTCCGGGCCGCGGAGGCCGCCGTCGAGACTGCCCGGCTCAATCTCGGCTGGACCGCGGTGCGGGCGCCGATCGCCGGCCGCGTGAGCCGCGCGGAGGTGACCGAAGGCAACCTGGTGCAGTCCGGGCCGCCCGATGCCACCCTGCTCACGACGGTCGTCGCGCTCGACTCGATGTATCTCTACTTCGACAGCGACGAGCAGACGTACCTGCGCTACTCCGACCGGGCCGCCGCCGCGGGCAACCGGGGATGGCGCGACGCGCGCCTCCCGGTCTACCTCGGGCTGGCCAACGAGACCGGGTTCCCTCATGAGGGGCGGCTGGACTTCGTGGACAACCGGATCGATCCGGCCAGCGGGACGATCCGGACGCGGGCCATCTTCTCGAACCGCGGCCGCGAATTCACGCCCGGCCTGTTCGCCCGGGTGAAGCTGGTGGGCAGCCAGCGCGCTCCCGCCCTGCTGGTGCGCGACGCGGCCATCGGAACCGACCAGGACCGCAAGTTCGTCCTGGTGGTCGGCCCGGGCGACACCCTCGCGTACCGGCCGGTCGAACTCGGTCGCCTCACCGAGGGCCTGCGCATCGTCCGCTCCGGCATCAAGCCCGGCGAGCGCGTCGTGGTCAACGGGCTCATGCGGGTGCGCCCCGGCATCAAGGTGACCCCGACGGCCGTCGCCATGGTGCCCGACTCCTCCACCGGCAGCGGCGTCGCGCAGGACTCGGCCGGCGCCACCGTCGCGGAGCACTAAGCCATGCGACTATCCCGCTTCTTCATCGACCGGCCGATCTTCGCGGCCGTGCTCTCGATCGTGATCTTCATCGCCGGCCTGATCGCGATGGTGTCCCTCCCGGTGAGCGAATATCCCGAGGTCGTGCCGCCCTCGATCGTGGTCCGGGCGGTCTACCCCGGGGCCAACCCGCGGGTCCTGTCCGAGGCGGTCGCGACGCCGCTGGAGGAGCAGATCAACGGCGTCGAGAACATGCTCTACATGTCGTCCCAGGCCACCTCGGACGGTGTGCTCACGATGACGGTGACCTTCCGGGTCGGCACCGACGTCGACCTGGCGCAGGTGCAGGTGCAGAACCGGGTGAGCCAGGCGCTGCCCCGCCTGCCGGACGAGGTGCGCCAGCTCGGCGTCACGACGGTCAAGAGCTCCCCCAACTTCATCATGGTGGTGCACCTCGTCTCCCCGGACAAGCGGTACAACGACGTCTACCTCCGGAACTACGGCCTGCTGCAGATCAAGGACGTCATCGCCCGCATCCCCGGCATCGGTCAGGTTCAGGTCTTCGGTGGGGGCGACTACGCCATGCGGGTCTGGCTGGATCCCGGCAAGGTGGCGGCCCGCGGCCTGACCGCCAGCGACGTCGTCAACGCGATCCGGGAGCAGAATGTCCAGGTGGCGGCCGGCGTGGTGGGCGCGCCGCCGATGCCGGTGCCGGTCGACTACCAACTCAGCGTGAATGCCCGGGGCCGACTGCTCGACGAGAAGGAGTTCGGGGAGATCATCCTCAAGACCGGGACCGACGGCGAGATCACGCGGCTCCGCGACGTGGCGCGGCTCGAGCTCGCCGCCGGCGACTACGCGCTCCGCTCGCTGCTGGACAACCAGGACGCGGTGGGCATCGGCATTTTCCAGGCGCCGGGCTCGAACGCGCTGCAGCTCTCGTCCACCGTGCGGGCCACGATGGAGGAGCTCAAGAAGAACTTCCCGCAGGGGGTGGAGTACCGGATCGTCTACGACCCGACCATCAACGTGCGGGATGGCATCCGCGAGGTCGTGAAGACGCTGTTCGAGGCGATCGTGCTCGTGGTGATCGTGGTGGTGCTGTTCCTCCAGACCTGGCGCGCGTCGGTCATTCCGCTGGTGGCGGTGCCGATCTCGATCGTCGGCACCTTCGCGATCCTGCTCGCCTTCGGGTTCTCGATCAACACGCTGTCGCTCTTCGGGCTGGTGCTCGCCATCGGCATCGTGGTGGACGACGCCATCGTCGTGGTCGAGAACGTCGAACGGAACATCGAGGCCGGGCTGTCGCCCCGGGACGCGTCCTACAAGGCCATGGACGAGGTCAGCGGCCCGATCATCGCCATCTGCCTCGTCCTCTGCGCGGTCTTCGTGCCGGTGGCGTTCCTGAGCGGCCTCACCGGCGAGTTTTACCGGCAGTTCGCCCTCACGATCGCGTTCTCGACAGTGATTTCGACCGTGAACTCGCTCACCCTGAGTCCAGCCTTGAGCGCGATCCTGCTCAAATCCCGCGAGGCGCCGCGCGACCGGCTCACCCGGCTGCTCGACCGGAGCCTGGGCTGGGTCTTCCGTCCCTTCAACCGGGTCTTCACCCGCAGCTCTCAGCGCTACGGCGCGGCCGTCGCCAGCGTCATCCGGCGGAGCGGCATCGCGCTCGTGGTGTACGCCGGGCTGGTCGCGCTGACCGTGTTCGGCTTCAACAAGGTGCCGCACGGCTTCGTGCCGACGCAGGACAAGCAGTATCTCGTCGCGTTCGCGCAGTTGCCCGATGCCGCGACGCTCGATCGCACCGAACGCGTCATCCGGGAGATGGCGGACATCGGCCGCAAGCAGCCCGGCGTCGAGAACGCCGTGCAGTTCCCCGGGCTCTCCATCAACGGGTTCGTCAACGCCCCGAACGCCGGCATCGTCTTCTTCACGCTCAAGCCGTTCGACGAGCGGCATGGGAAGGAGGAGTACGGCCTGAACATCGCCGGGGCGCTCAACGGGAAGTTCTCCAGCATTCAGGACGCGTTCGTGGCCGTCTTCCCGCCCCCGGCGGTAAACGGACTGGGCCAGGTCGGCGGGTTCAAGCTCCAGCTGGAGGACCGGGCCGGGCTCGGCGAGGCGGCGCTGAACGACGCCACGCAGGCGCTGATCGGCCGCGCCTACCAGACACCGGAGCTCGCGGGAGTCTTCTCCGGCTACCGGATCAACGTGCCGCAGCTCGAGGTCGAGGTCGATCGCGAGAAGGTGAAGCGCGAGGGCATCTCCCTCACCGACCTGTTTCAGACCATGCAGGTCTATCTCGGCTCGGTCTACGCCAACGACTTCAACCGGTTCGGCCGCACCTATCAGGTCAAGGTGCAGGCCGACGCCGAGTACCGCGCCACGGCCGAGAACATCGCGCAGCTCAAGGTCCGCAACGCGCAGGGCGCGATGGTGCCGCTGGGCTCGGTCGTCCAGGTGCGGCAGTCGCACGGGCCCGACCAGTCCCTGCGTTACAACGGGTACCCCGCGGCCGACATCAACGGCGGGCCCGCCCCCGGCACGAGCTCGGGCCAGGCGGAGGCCGCCATTGAGGCGCTGGCGCAAGAGGTCCTGCCGAACGGCATCGGCTACGAGTGGACCGACCTCAGCTACCAGCAGCGCCTGGCCGGCAACACCGCGATCTTCGTGTTCCCGCTCTGCGTGCTGCTGGCCTTCCTCGTGCTCGCCGCCCAGTACGAGAGCTGGTCGCTCCCGCTCGCGGTCATCCTGATCGTGCCCATGAGCCTGCTCTGCGCCCTCACCGGCATCTGGCTCACCAAGGGCGACAACAACATCTTCACCCAGATCGGGTTTCTGGTGCTGATCGGGCTCGCGTGCAAGAACGCGATCCTGATCGTGGAGTTCGCGCGCGAGCTCCACATGCAGGGCCGCTCACCGGTGGAGGCCGCGCTCGAGGCCTGCCGCATCCGGCTCCGGCCCATCCTCATGACGTCGTTCGCCTTCATCATGGGCGTGCTGCCGCTGGTGTTCTCGAGCGGCGCCGGCGCCGAGATGCGGCACGCCATGGGCGTGGCGGTGTTTTCGGGAATGCTCGGCGTCACGTTCTTCGGCCTGGTGCTCACGCCGGTGTTCTACGTCTCGATCCTGCACATCGTCGAGCGCCGCCGGGCGCGCACGGCGTCCGACGAACCGCCGGCCGCGGAGGCGATCCATGCGTAGTCCCCTTCTCTCGGCGCTCCTCCTGATTGCGGGCCTGGCGGCCTGCGCCGGCGCGCCGCCCTATCGCGCATCCGGGGTGGCGGTGCCGCCGGCGTTCCGCGAATCCACGGTCGACACCACCCGATCGCCGGCCGAGCTGACGCCGACGCGGCCGGTCTTCGATAGCACGGCCACCGATAGCACCGCGCCGGACACCGTCCGACGCGGTGCCCTCCCCGCCGACTCCGTGCCGTCCGCGGTGCCGGCGCCGGTCGGCGTGGACGGCGTGCCCGCCGATCAGTCGGCGTACTGGCGCGCGCTGGGCGACTCCACGCTCGACCGGCTGATCGGCGAGGTCATCCAGGCCAACCTGGACGTGCGCTCGGCGGCAGCGCGCGTGCGGGGTGCCCGCGCGGCCCGCACGCAGGCGGCGCTCGACTTCGTGCCGACCGTCACGGTCGCCGGCGGATACACGCGCCAGCGGCTCTCGAGCGCCACGTTTCCGATCACCGGTGAGGGCAGGTTCCCCGACCAGGACATCTGGGACGCCGGCTTCGACGCATCCTGGGAGCTGGACCTGTTTGGCCGGGTGCGCCGCAGCGTGCAGGCCCAGGGCGCGCTGGTGGGCGCCGCGAGCGAGGACCTGCGCGACGTCCAGGTCTTCCTCACCTCCGAGGTGGCGCGGACCTACTTCGAGCTGCGCGGTGCGCAGGAGCGCCTGGGCGTGGCACGTCGCAATGCCGACAACCAGCGCCGCACCCTCACCGTCACCCAGCAGCGGCTCGACGCGGGGCGCGGCACCGCGTTCGACACCGAGCGCGCGCGCACCCAGCTCGGGTTCACGCTCGCGTCGATTCCGACATTGGAGGCGCAGGTGGCCTCGGCGCAGTACCAGATCGGCGTGCTCGTGGGCCGCCCGCCGGCCACCCTGGCCCAGGAGTTGGTGCAGGCCGTGGCGCTCCCCGAGCTGCCCTCGGGTGTGCTCGTCGCGAGGCCCGATTCGTTGATACGGCGGCGGCCCGACGTGTTGGCGGCCGAGCGACAGGTGGCGGCGGAGCGCGCGTTCGTCGGCGCGGCCAAGGCGGACTACCTGCCGCGAGTGACGGTCGGTGGCAGCGCCGGCTACTCCTCCGCCGACCTGGACGGGCTCGGCAACGACGGCTCGTTCCGCTACGCCGTGGGCCCGGTGATCTCCTGGCCGGCGCTCAACCTCGGGCGGGTCAAAGCACGGGTGGACGCCAGCCGCGCGCGCGCGGCCGACGCCGAGGCGCAGTATTCGCAGACGGTGCTCCGGGCGCTGCAGGAGGTGGAGACCGGGTTGGTGCGCTACCGGACCTCCCGGACCCGGGTCGAGCGCATCCAGGACGCCGCGGCCGCGAGTGCCCGGGCCGCCAACCTCGCGCGTCTCCGGTTCGAAGGCGGCGTGGCGGATTTCCTTCAGGTGCTCGACGCCGAGCGCACGCAGCTCGATGCCGAGGATCAGCTCGCGCAGGCGCACACTGACGCGGCCACGTCGTACGCCGCGCTCTACAAGGCGCTGGGCGGCGAGCGGCCCGAGACGGAAACCCAGAGGCCCTAAGCGATCGGCTCACACCAGGATGATGGGCTCAGGTCAGGGGTCAGGGTTTCCCCGATGCGCAAACCGCCCATGGGCCCGATGTTAGGACATGACGACCAACGACCGTGCGGGGCTTCGCGTCCTCATCCTCGAGGATGACCCCCGCGACGCGGAGGTCGAGGAGAAGGCGCTTCGGCACGCGGTTCCCGCCTGCGTGGTGCAAGTAGTCAGGAGTCGGGGCGCCTCTACCCAGGCGCTCGACTCCTTCGCGCCGGACGTGCTGATCTCGGACAGCGGTGTCCCCGGGCTTCGGGGCACGCGACGCCCTGCGCCTCCTGCAAGCACAGCTTCCTTTCACCCCGTTGATCATGGTCTGCGGCGCACTTCAGCCGGCCAGCGTCCAGTGCCTCAAGGCGGGGGCCGCCGACCTGGTCATGAAGGGGGAGGTTGCGCGGTTGGGGCCCGCCATGCAATCGGCCCTGGAGGTTCGGGCGCCACTTCGCCGCCTGTCGGCGCGCCAGTGCGCGGTGTTGCGGCGTCTCGCGGCCGGCCAGTCGACCAAGGACATCGCCGGCGATTTGGGTATCTCCGTCAAGACCATCGAGACGCATCGTGCGCAGGTCATGAAGCGTCTCGAGATTCACGACTTGGCGGGCCTGGTCCGCTATGCGGTCCGGGTCGGGATCGTCTCGACCGATCAATGACGGATACCTCCCACCCGCCCTGAACACCTCCGCCACGCCGCTGGACAGTCAGACGATCGCGCGTACCACGCCGCCGTCCACGCGCAGCGCCGCGCCGGTGGTCGCCGAGGCCGGGGCCCCGCAGACGAAGACGATCATCGCCGCCACCTCATCCGGCGAGGCGAATCGCTGGAGGATCGAGGACGGCCTCGCCCGGGCGAAGAACTCCCGCTCCACGCTCGCCGCGTCCACGCCCTGAGCCGCCGCCAGGTCGGCGACGAACCCCACCACTCCCTCCGACGACGTCGGCCCCGGCAGCACGCTGTTCACCGTCACGTTGGTTCCCGCCAGCGTTTCGGCGAGGCCGCGCGCGATGGCGAGCTGGGCCGTCTTCGTCATGCCGTAGTGGATCATCTCCGTCGGAATCTGCACCGCCGACTCGCTGGAGACGAAGACGACCCGCCCCCAGTCGCGGCTCCGCATGCTCGGCAGATAGTGCCGCGTCAGGCGCACGCCGCTCAACACGTTCACCTCGAAGAATCGCATCCAGTCGTCGTCGGTGATGTCCTCGAACGGCTTCGGCTCGAAGATGCCGACGTTGTTGACCAGGATGTCGACCACCGGGACCTGGTCGATCACCTCCTCGCACCCCGCCGCCGTGCCGAGGTCGGCGGCGACGCCGCCGATGTGGGCCCCTCGCAGCTCGGCCCGGATGCCGGCGACCGCGGCGTCGACCCGCGCCTGCGTCCGTCCGTTCAGGATCACCTGCGCGCCCTCGCGCGCGAGCGCCCGCGCCGTGGCGAAGCCGATGCCCGCCGTGGAGCCCGTCACCAGGGCGCGCTTCCCCGCGATGCCCAGATCCATGTCGCACCTCCTCGTCGGAGGCTAAGCGCGGCCCGGCGGGTTGTCCATCGGCCCGGGCCGGACCTGAAACCGCCTTCAAGACCTCTCGTAAAGCGTGGACCCTCGTCGCCCCTCCACCGATGATCACCTCCGGAGCCCTCATGAACCCCCGCGGCACCGTGCCCTTACTGGCGGCTCTTGTCCTGGCGCCGCCGGTCGCGGCCCAGGCCTCACGCGGGGCGCTCGCGCCCGGCGCCTTCGCCGTGACCAACGTGACCGTCGTGCCGATGACCGCCGACACCGTGCTGCGCGACGCGACCGTGCTCGTACGGGATGGACGCATCGCGGCGGTGGGCCGGAGCGCCGAGGTGCGCGTGCCGAGCGGCGTCCGCCGCATCGAAGGCCGCGGACGCTACCTGGTCCCCGGGCTGGCCGACATGCACGTGCATCTCTACTCGGACGACGCGGCACCGGACTCCCTCGCGCCCGACGAGCTGGGCGTGATGGTGGCCAACGGCGTCACGGCCGTTCGCATGATGATCGGCACGCCCGAGCAGCTGACCCTCCGGCGCGATGTCGCCGCCGGGCGCGTCCTCGGGCCGCAGCTCTGGGTCGCGAGTCCGCAGCTCCGGGGCAAGCCGGACGTGAACACCCGGGTGGTCACCACCCCGGAGGAGGCGCGCGCCGCGGTCAAGGCCCTGGCCGACAGCGGGTACGACTTCATCAAGCTGACGCTGTTCATCCCGCCGCCGGTCTACGACGCGATCGTGGCCGAGGCGGCGCGGAACGGCATCCGGGTCGTGGGCCACGTGGACCCTCGCGTCGGGGTGGCGCGGGCGCTCGCCGCCGGGCAGCACATCGAGCATCTCGACAACTACCTGGAATCGGTCCTGGCCGACTCGTCGCCCACCCGCGAGTCGGTGTCCGACATCGGGGTGTTCTACCCCAAGCGGTGGGTGAGCCTGGACTACGTGGACGACCGGAAGGTCGAACAGATCGCCGGCGCCACGGCCCGGGCCCGCGTCTGGACCACGCCGACCCTCACGGTGTTCAGACGGGCCTTCGGCACCGGCCAGCCGGACGCGGAAATCCGCGGGCGCCCCGAGTGGGGGATGATGCCGGCTTCGGTGCGCGAGCTCTATCTCGGCGCGAACGCGGACTACTGGGCGAAACCGCCGAGCGTGGCCCGGCGCACGCGTTGGATGACGGTGCGGAACCAGCTGGTGAAGGCGATCGTCGACTCGGGCGGGGGGATCCTGGCCGGGTCGGACACCCCGGAGTGGTTCTTCGGCTACGGCTTCACGCTCCACCGCGAAATGGAGAGCCTCGTCGCGGCCGGACTCACGCCTTGGCAGGCCCTGGCGGCCGCCACGCGGAATCCAGCGGAATTTCTCCACGCCCTGAACGAGTGGGGCACCATCGAGCCGGGCAAGCGCGCGGACCTGGTGCTGCTCGGCGCGGACCCACTGGCGGACATCCGGAACACAACGCGGATCGAGGGGGTGGCGGTGGGAGGGCGGTGGCTGGGGCGAGCGGCACTCGACGGCCTGATCACGAAAGCCACGACGCGGTTGGGAGGGTGACGCCTCGGGCCGTCGCCTGCCCCTCCGGTCCGCTCAGGGGGACGCCGCCGCCGTGTCTCGGTAAACCGTGCGGCCCTCCAGCAGCGTCCACACGACGCGGGCCTCGTGGATGCGGCTGGGCGGCACTTCGAACAGGTTCCGGTCCAGGACCACCAGGTCCGCGAGCTTTCCGACCTCGATCGACCCCGTCTCCCGATCCAGATGGTGGGCCCAGGCCGCATTGATCGTGTAGAGCGCGATCATCGCGGGCAACTCGACGCGCTCGATCGCCAGCCAGGGCGCACCGGCCGTGTCACCCGGGTCGCGGTGGGTGACGCCGACCTCGATCCCCTCGAGCGGGTTGAGCGACGAGACCGGCCAGTCACTCCCTCCGGTCACCACGGCACCGCTCCGCACGACGCTCGCGATCGGGTAGAGCCAGCGCGAGCGCGCCGCGCCGAGAAACGGCTCCGTGAGCTTCGTGAGGTAGTCGTCGCCGTTGGCCCAGAGCGGCTCGAAGTTGGCGACGACTCCCAGGGCGCGGAAGCGCGGGATGTCCGCCGGGTCGATCAGCTCGAGGTGGGCAATGGCGTGCCGGGCGTCCCGCGGACCGTTGGCCGCGCGGGCCCGGGCCAGCGCGTCGAGCGACATGCGGATCGCGCGGTCGCCGATTGCGTGGATATGAATCTGGAATCCGTCGCGGTCGAGCTCGGCGGCCAGGCGGTCGAGGGTAGCCTGGTCGCGCCTCGGGCGTCCCGCGTCGCCACCGCGACGCAGGTAGGGCGCGAGCAGCGCCGCAGTGCCGGACTCGAGTACGCCATCCTGAAACAGCTTGACCGCCGTGGGATGCACGTGCCGGGTCGCGTAGCGGGCGCGCCAGTCCCGGAGGCGCGCGAGCAGCGTGTCGCCCTCAGCGCCGGGCACCGCGAGGGCGGCTACGAGCCGCACGGTGAGCGTGCCCGCGCGATCGGCGGCGGCAAATGCCCGCAGGTGACTCTCCTCCGTGAGGGCGGAGAACATCGTCGTAATGCCGAAGCGCGCGGC
This sequence comes from uncultured Gemmatimonadales bacterium, assembly GCA_963840215.1. Taxonomy (GTDB): domain Bacteria; phylum Gemmatimonadota; class Gemmatimonadetes; order Gemmatimonadales; family GWC2-71-9; genus CAVVWJ01. Next base: position 22,586 of record CAWIYG010000002.1, read on the forward strand.
CAGGCTGTCGGCACGGGCCAGGCCTGCGGCGGTCTCGGCGTCGGTGATCGGAGGGAGCACGTCACCGACCAGGTCCGCAGCCGATTCGCGGAGCGTCCCGCTCGGCTCGCCGTGCGCATCGCGCTCGATGCGGCCGTTCGGCGGGTCCGCCGTGCGTCGGGTGATGCCTGCCTGCTCCAGGGCCCGTGAGTTGACCCACGCGGAATGGCCATCCGCGGCCCACAGCATGGCCGGTCGGTCGGGCACCAGCCGGTCCAGCAGGGCCCGCGACGGGTTGGCATCCGGAAAGAGCGGCAGCTGCCACCCCGCGCCCCGCACCCACGGTTCCGCGGGATGCGCAGCCGCCCACGCGCGGATGGCGGTCGAGACTGCGTCCACGGTCGTGGCCGCGTTGAGGTCGCAGTGGTCCAGGAAGACGCCGCCGTCGACCGGATGCGCGTGGGCGTCCTGAAAGCCCGGCAGCAGCATGCGACCCGCCAGGTCGACCACCTCGGTCTCGGGTCCGACCAGTCCGGCGGGCAGGCTGTCGGTGCCGACGTAGACGATCCTGCCCTGGCGCACGGCCACGGCGGAGGCCCAACTGCGGGCGGCGTCGACCGTGTACACCGCGCCGTTCCGAAGCACCAGATCGGCCGGCGGCATCGCGGTGGCCGCCGGCCGGTCGGCAGACGGCCGGCAGGCGGCGAGGAGAACGGCGGTCGCTGTGAGGAGGGAGCGAGGCATGGCCTGAGATGATGGCCATGCCAAGACTCCGGCGCCAGGGGCGGAAACCCTGGCGTGTCGCCGGGATTCCTGGCCGCGGCCGGATTACGGCAGCACGGTGATGGTGACGTCCACGGAATCGAGCGCCACGTCGCTCGCGGCCTTGAGGCCCACGACGCGGAGGTGTGCCGTGCCGGCGAGCGGCAGCTTGATCTGCAGGTCGCGCGGCAGCACCGTCACGTTTGGGGCGCAGAAGAAGTCGTGGCCCGCCTTGGGCTCGCGATCGTACGGGATGACGCGGGCCAGCCCGCCGCGGATCTCGACCGCGCCGCCTTCGGCCGCGGTGCAGCCGAAGCCCACCGTGGTCACCGTGATCGTGAAGGCGATGCCGGCCCGCACTTCCTGCGGTGCCGCGACGACCGGCCGCGAGCTCAGGGACGGGTCGATCCGGCCGACGACCCGCTCGGTGTTGGGCTCGGTGGGGCGGCCGCAGGCGCCGGCCGCGAGCCCGAGGCCCAGGGCGAGCGGAACGAAGACCGCCGCGTGACGCGTCATGTGTTGCCTCGGCTGGGGATGCCGAAGGGGACGCCGGATCCGGCGTCCCGTGCACCGCGAGGGCAGCGCGGCGACAGCCGGGCTCGGGTCCCGGCGCCGACCGGTTACAGACCGAAGAACGCGAGCGTGTCGATGACGTTGCCCAGGGTCGAGGACAGCACGGGATGCGAGGCTTCGAGCCGCCGGACGGCGTCCGCGAGCCGCTCCTGCAGGCCCTCGGTGGCGGCGGCCTCGCCTGGCGGTCGGCTGGCGACCGTTTCCAGATCCTGAACCAGGGACTCGAGCGAGCGCCGGGTCTCGGGATTGAGGTCCTTGGCGCCGGCGAGCTGGGCTCGGATCTCGCGCACCACCGTCTGCAGCTTCGGTTCGGACATCGAGTCGCTCACGTATGGGGACGCCCGGAGTATGGCGATCCTGGGCGCGGGACGCGACCCCGCGCGCGGGCCGCGCCCATTTGCGCGGGCCTGCTGCCCCCTGCCAGATTCGAGGCTCCTTCGCTTCACCATCTTGCTGGAGACTCACATGATCCGTTCGCTCTCACTGGCCGCGTCGCTGCTGGGTTCCGCCGCCGCCGCGCTGCTCGCCTGCTCCGATGTCGATGCCCCGTCTTCGCCCACGTCGGTCCCCGCCCTGAAACCGTCCGCCGCGCCCACCCTAACGCCGCAACAGAGCGGCACCACCAGCCGCCTCCAAGCCATCAGCCCCGTGAACGCGCGCGTCGCGTGGGCCAGTGGCGTCAACGGCACGTTCGTGGTGACGACCGACGGCGGGGACACCTGGCGCGCGGGTGTCGTGCCCGGGGCGGAGGCGCTGGAATTCCGCGACGTCGAAGCAGTGAGCGACCGCGTCGCCTACCTCATGTCCGCGGGGACGGGCGCCGACTCGCGCATCTACAAGACCGAGGACGGCGGTGCCACCTGGACGCTGCAGTTCCAGAACACGATCGAGAGCGCCTTCTACGACTGCTTCGCCTTCTGGGACCAGAAGAGCGGCGTGACGTTCAGCGACGCGGTCGACGGCGTGTTCCCGGTCATCCGCACCACCGACGGCGAGACCTGGCAGAACATCGGCGCCCGGCTGCCGGCGGCCCAGGCCGGCGAGGCGGCGTTCGCGGCCAGCGGCACGTGCGTGGCCACGCAGGGCGGGAAGCGCGCGTGGATCACCACCGGTGGCGCGGCCCTGGCGAGGATCCTGGCGACGACCGACGGCGGGAACACCTGGCAGGCGTACAACACGCCCATCACGCAGGGTACGTCGATCTCCGGCGGACTGAGCGTCGCCTTCCGCGATCCGCGCCATGGGATCCTGGCGGGCGGTGACCTCGGCAGCACCACCCCGCCGACCGACAACGTCGCGGTGTCGGACGACGGCGGGGCCACGTGGACGCTCGCCACGCCGACACCCTTCGCGAGCGCGGTCTACGGCCTCGCGTACGTCCCGGGGTATGGCCAGCGAACGGTGGTGGCGACCGGGCCGGCGGGTGCGGCGTGGTCACCGGACGAAGGAGCGACGTGGAACAGCCTGCCCGGCGTGTCGGGCTACTGGGCGGCCGGCTTCGCCGGGAAGCACGCGGGCTGGCTGGTGGGTGTCGGAGGCACGATCCTCAAGCTCAGCTTCTAGGGATTCGCGTGCCCCGCGCAGGGGGCGCCGCCTCGGCGCGGGGTTCCGCCTGTCCTACGGTTTCCGGGTGGCGAGGAACGCCATCAGTGCCCGGATCTGCGCCGGCGTCAGGGTCCGCACGTAGGCAGGCATGTTGGGGCCGCCGTTGGTGATGCGCGCGGTGATCTCGTCGGGCTTCATCCGGCTGGCCACGTCGGTGAGCTCGGGGCCCCGCCGGCCGCCGTAGCCGGCGATCTGGTGGCAGAACTCGCACCCCTTCTCGTGGAACAGACGCGCGCCCTCGATCACCTCCGGGCGCGCGTCGCCGACGACGGAGGCGGGCAACGGCTGGGCCCCGAAGTCGGGGGACCAGTCGGCCCGCTCGCCTGCGACCCAGAAGATCCCGATGGTCGTCCACATGAAGACCACCAGCAGCGGTGCCCACGGGCGCCGCCGCATGGTGCGAGGCCCCTTGTTGAACAGCGGCACGAGCAGCAGTGCCGCCCCGAAGATGAGCGGCCCGAGCACGATGATGGCCGACTCGAGGTTGTTCGGGGCGAGCGCGAGCAGCGCGAAATACCACAGGAAGTACCAGTCGGGGCGCGGGTAGGCCTCGAGGATGCTGGGGTCGGGCGGCGGACCGAGGTCGGGCGGGCCCACGATCAGGGCCAGCAGCACGATCGTCGCCGTCACCGCCGCGCCGAAGACGACGTCGCGCCAGGCGGCGTCGGGCCAGAACGGCACGCCTTCGCGCTTCAGCAGGGACGCGTACTGCGAGCGGTAGCTGGCCGGCTCGACCACGGGGCCATCCCGGGTCCGCTCCGAGATGCCGTGCCGCAGCACCAGCGCCAGGTGCAGGCCGATGAACGCGAAGACGATCGCCGGGATGAAGAACACGTGGAACGCGAAGAACCGGCTCAGCGTGGCCCCGCCGATCGTGTCGCCCGCCAGGATGAACCGCCCGATCTGCTCGCCCACGATCGGCATCCGGGCCGCCTGCGCGGCGCCGACGATGACCGACCACACCGCCGTCTGATCCCACCGGAGCAGCTGGCCCGTGAACGCAAGCGCCAGGGTCAGCAGCAGCAGCACCGCCCCCGTGAGCCAGTTGAGCTCGCGGGGGAACTTGTAGGCGGCCATGATGTAGGTGCGGGAGACGTGGATCCCGATCAGCAGCACCATCGCCGAGGCGCCGAAGTAGTGCATGCCGCGGAGGAACCGGCCGAGCATCGCCTGCTCGGAGATGAAGCGGAGGCTCTCGTAGGCCTGGCCGCTCGAGGGCACGTACGCGGTGGAGAGCGCGATCCCGGTGGCCACCTGCAGGATGAAGGCGATGAGCGTGGCGCTGCCGAAGACGTACCACCAGCCGGTGCGCGGCGGGACGGGATGCTCGAGCACACGCCGCCCGGCGGTGACCAGGCCGCTCCGGTCGTCGAGCCAGGCGAGGAGGCGGGCGAGCACTCGGCGCTCAGGCGATCGGAATCGGGCTCGTGAGGATCTCGACCTGCCCGTTCCGGACGCGCACCGGATACTGTGGCAGGGTGCGGGGCGGCGGCCCCGCGGAGACTGTGCCGTCGGCGTAATAGACCCCGCCGTGGCACGGGCAGAGGAACAGCTCCGCGTCGGCCACCCAGCGCACCGGGCAGCCGAGGTGGGTGCAGTGCACGCTGAACGCGGTGAAGCGCTCGGCGTCGTCGCGCCGGAGCCAGGCGGCGGTGCGCGCCGTGACGCCGGCCCAGGGGAGCGGACTGGCGTCCTCGAACACGACGTTGACCGTCCGGCCGATCGCAAAGCCATCTACGGCGCCCACCGGGCGCCACGCGCGCGGTGACTTCCGCGTGAGCGGCGAGATCAGGAAACCGATGACGGGGACGGTAGTGGCGGCGGCGATGAGGCCAGACAGGGCGAGCGACAGCCGCCCGAGAAACCGGCGGCGGGGCGAGGGAAGGGGATCAGGTGCTGAGGATTCCACGGGGCCTCCGCCAAGGGTACCGCTGCGGGCGCGTGCCTCGCCAACATAGGGAAACTGGTCGTCGCTCACAAGCGCGATTGGAACGCGCTTGCTCGCGAACCGTCCTCACTCGATCCCGTCGAGCAGCCAGAGGTCTCCGCCGTGGGGCGCGGCGCGGTCGAACAGCACCGAGCGCCCGTCCGGCGACCAGACGGGATAGTCGATCCGGATGTCGGGATCCTCGAACTCGAACACCCGCCGAGGCGGTGTGCCGTCGACCGGGTAGGCCCAGAGCGTGCGATGGCCACGGACATCCAGGACGATCGACTGGTCGGGCGACCAGGACATGTGCGCGCCGCTCGTCACGTCCGGCAGCGGCGTCAGCGCCCCGCCTTCCACCGCGATCCGCATGATCCGCCGTTCGGTGCCCGTCTCCGCGCGATACACGAGGCTCCGCCCATCGGCCGTCCAGCGGAGGAAGTGGCCGCCGGCCCCGGTCGCGGTGAGTCGACGCTGGCCGGATCCGTCGGCGTTCATCACCCAGATATCCGTCCGGCCGAGCCGGTCGGACATGAACGCGATGGACAGCCCGTCCGGCGAGTAGAACGGGTTGATGTCCATCCCCGGATCGTCGGTGAGCCGGGTGAGCCGGCCGTCCGCCACCGCCACCGCCCAGACGTCGATGCTCCCGCCTCGCCCGGAGAAGAACGTCAGCGTGCGGCCGTCGGGCGCCCAGGCCGGCTGGTAGTCGCCGCCCGGCCCGCTCGTGAGGCGGCGGTCCGCACCCGTAGCGACGTCGTGCAGCCAGATGTTCATCTCGCCCTGACGGTCGGAGTTGAAGGCGATGGTTCGCCCATCCGGTGACCAGGCCCCGCGGCTCTCCTCGCGGGTCGACGCGACCACGGGCGACGGCGGGCCCGTGGCGGCGCCGGTGGCGGGCGAGACCGGCAGCCGCCAGAGATCGGCGTTCAGGCCGCGCACCGCGAAGGCGAGCCGGTGCCCGTCCGGCGAGGGCGCCGGCTCGACGTCGTCGCCCGCGCCGGTCGTGAGCTGCTGGGGGGACCCGTTGGCCGCGCCGTCGGCGCCGATGGCGACGCGCCACACGTTGATCCCGCCGCCCCGGTTGGACGCGAAGTAGACCGAGCGGCCGTCGGGCGACCAGGCGGGATCCAGGTCGGTCGAGCCGTCGTGCGTCACCCGGGTCGCGACGCCGCCCGCGGTCTCGACCGTCATGATGTCGGCGTCGGTCTTCTCGATCCGCCGGAACACCAGGCGGCCGCCGTCGGGCGACCAGCGGGGACCGGCATGGATCACCGCCTCGCTGGAATCGGACGTCAGCTGGCGGGGGTTGCGCCCTTCCCCGTCGCTGATCCATACGCGCCGGGGCCCGGCCCACGCGGCGTCGAACGCGAGCCGCCGGCCGTCGGGCGACCACGCCGGGCCGAACGCGTTGCCGACGAGCCGTGTCTCCTGGCCCGACGCGAGGTCCATGCTCCAGACGTCGCCGCCCTCGCCGTACCAGCCGTTGAGGTCGCCCGGCTCGAGCTTGCCGCTGTCGGCCGCCGCGCGGACGAACACGAGCCGCCGGCCGTCCCCCGACCAGGCCGGCTGGATGTAGTCGCGGGCCTCCTGGGTGACGCGGCGCTCCTCGCCGGTGGCGATCGTTCGCACGAACAGCTGCCGGAAGCCGTTCACCTCCGACACGTACGCCAGCTGGGCCCCGTCCGGCGACCACGCGGGCCACTCCTCGACGCCCTGGCCGGTGGTGAGCTGGGCCATTTTCCGGGCGAATCCGGACGCGACGGTCCCACCTGCGCGCAGCCCGGCCTCACGCCCGTGGCGGAGCAGGAGCGCGCCCGCGACGAGCGCGGCCAGCACGGCCACCGCGAGCGCGATCAGGATCCGGCGGCTCCACGGCCGCCGAGGCATCTCGGCCTCGACCTCGTCCAGCGCGGCGGCGAAAGCGGCCGCCGAGTCGAACCGGTCGGACGGATCCTTCGCCATCGCCACGAGAATGGCTCGCTCGAGCGCGGGGGACACCTGGCGGCGGCCGGGGCCGCGAAGCGGCGGCGGCGGCTCGGTCAGATGGCGCGCGACCACGGCGTGCGGCGTCGCCCCGGTGAACGGCGGGCGGCCCGCCACCATCTCGTACAGCACGCACCCGAGCGAGTAGATGTCGCTCCGGCCGTCCACCTCGCGGTCGGCGCTGGCCTGCTCGGGGCTCATGTAGCTCGGCGTGCCCACCACCATGCCCGCGCTCGTGATCCGCTCGGTGCCGGTCCCGAGCGACCGGGCGATGCCGAAATCGGCGACCAGGGTGCTGCCGTCCAGCGTGAGCAGGATGTTCTCGGGCTTGACGTCGCGGTGGATCACGCCGTGCTGGTGGGCGTACTCGAGCGCCTGGGCCGCTTCCCGCGCGATCCGGAGCGCGGCCGGGATCGTCAGCGGCGGCGTCCGGCTCAGGCGCTCGCGGAGGCTCTGGCCGTCGACGAACGGCATCGTGAACCAGAGCCGGCCGTCAGCCTCGCCGGAATCGAACACGGGCAGGATGTGCGGATGCTGGAGCCGGGCGGCGATCTCGATCTCGTGGAGGAACCGTTCCGGGGCGAGCTCGGCGGCGACCTCGCCTCGAAGGACCTTGAGGGCAACGGGGCGCTGGTGGCGCACCTCGTGGGCAAGGTAGACGGTGGCCATGCCGCCCCGGCCGAGCTCGCGCTCGACGACGTAGCGCGCGCGCAGCGCGTCGAAGAAGGGACGGTCCGGCGACACCCCCATCGAACCCTCCATGCGTTCGCCTAGAGGCGCTCGGTCGCGAGCATCAGCACCGCCAGCAGCGGGCCATGCAGCAGCACGGCGCCGGGTGCCAGCGCCCAGAGCGCCGGCGGGCTGAGCCAGCGCTCCACGACCGCCCGCCGGAGCAGGTAGAGCGAGAACGGCAGGTTGAGGAGCAGCGCCGTCACCAGGCCCGGCGCATAGCCGCGGAACAGTACCACCGCCACGCCTCCGTGCCAGATCGCGTTGACCAGCATCGCGGACTGGATCAGCAGCAGCAGCCAGCGTGCGCCCCGGCTCCCCGGGCGGGCGTGCGCCCACCAGGCGGCCGCGAACGCGACGGCGGTCACGATGGCCAAGGCGATCCACACCTGACCCGTCGTGAGCGGCGCCGCCACCGCCTGCCACCCCGCGGGCAGGCGAGCCAGGACGAACGGAAGGTAGCGGGGAAAGAAGAACGCCTCCTCCGCGTTGTGCGCCGCGAGGAGGAGGGGAACCAGCCAGAGCACCCGGCGGGGAGCCATGATGTACGAATGTACGCCGCTGCGGCCCGCGCAGTAGTGCCGGAGCCCGCCGGAGGAGAGTCCCGGCGGCCGCTCAGCGGCCCTGGTCGAGCACTCCGGTCACGACGCGCTCGAGCTCGGCCGCATCGGCCATGCCCTGTCCCTGCGCGACGACCGTCCCAGCCCGATCCCACACCACGACCACCGGCAGCGTGTACGCGCTGTCACCGGTGATCACCTGGCTGCCGGCCGAGGTCAAGGCCCGACCCAGGGCGGCTGGATCCCGGTCGGCCAGGCGCACGGCCGGGAAGGTGGCGGTGGTGCTCCGCATGAACCTGGGGATGTCGTACACGGCGGAGTCGGGATCGGCGTTCACCGCGTGGACCAGCAGCCCCGCCCCGCGATGCCGGCCGGCGATCTGCTCGAGGCCCGGCATGAGATCGCGGGAGAGCGCGCTGGTGGTGCCGTAGAGGACCAGCACGGTGGGCGACGGATATCGCCGCACCAAGGCCGCGAGCTGGGTCGCCGTCAGCAGCTCGACGGGCGGTGTTCCTGCGGCGTCCTCGGCCGTACCAGCCGTGCGGGTGGCGGCGGCGGGCGCCGCCGCGGGCGTGGAAGCCGGGGCGACGGCGGGCGGGCGCCGCAGGTGATGCACGCCGAGCAGCACCACGAGACCGACGATGACCGCGAGGAGCACGCGCTGCATGATTGGACCAGGATGCGGGAGATGGTCGTTCGTCGCAAGGCCGGCGCGATCATCCGCGACCGTGCCCGAGTCGATGCGTCAGCCTTCCGGCTCCGGCGGCCGCGCCCCGAACCGCGCCGCGTCCTCCGGTCGGTCGATGTCCGCGACGGCGGCCTCCGGCCAGCGCAGCTCGGCCGCCGCGCTCCGGTGCTCGGCGACGACCTGCCGCCCGCCACCGCTGCCTGCGTCCGCGAGCGCCTTGAACAGAGATCGCGCGTACAGGGTCGGCGGCGCCTGCACCTCGCCATACACCGAGAGCACCAGCGGCTCGCTCCCGCCCCGGAACCGGGTGACCAGAGCCGCCACCATGGCGGCGGTCACGGCCGGCATGTCCGCGAGCAGCACGATCGCGGCCGCGCAGTCGCCGGGAACCTGCGCGATGCCCCGCTGCAGCGACCCGTGCATTCCGGCGCGATGCGCCGGATTGACGACGGTCTCCACCGCCAGCCCGTCGAGCGCGACCGCTACCCGCTCCGCCTCGTGGCCGAGCACGACGATCACCGGCGAGAGCCCCGCTTCGAGCGCCAGCCGCGCCGCGCGCCGCACCAGCGGCTCCGAGTCGAGCCACAGCAGCAGCTTGTTGGTCCGGAGCCGCGACGACATTCCGGCGGCGAGCACCACGCCCGCGATCCGGCCCCCGCGGTCAGTCCGCATACGGCCAACGGTCGACGAGCTTGCTGATGGGCGATCTCCCTTCAGTCCGGGGTCACCTCCCCGAGCCGGCGCTCGAGAAACCGGCGCTCGGGCGCCTGTCGCGCGAGCGCCAGCGCCCGCTCGTAGGCGGTGCGCGCCTCCGCCATGCGGCCCAGCCGGCGGCACAGGTCCGCGCGGGCGGAATGCGCCAGATGATAGTCCGTCAGGTCGCCGCGCGCGAGGATCGCGTCGATCGAGCGCGAGGCCGGCCGCCGGGCCGTCGCGCATGGCCACGGCGGCCGCGCGGTTGAGCGCCACGACCGGCGACGGCTCGGCGCGGAGCAGCACGTCGTAGAGGCCCACGATCTGCGCCCAGTCGGTCGCCGCCGCGGTCGGGGCCTCGGCGTGGACCGCCGCGATCGCGGCCTGGAGCGTGTAGGGGCCGAACCGGCGGGAGCGGAGCGCCTGCTCCACGAGCGCCCGACCCCTCCGCGATGCGCGTGGTGTCCCAGCGGGCGCGGTCCTGCTCGTCGAGCAGGATCAGCTCGCCCGTTGCCGACGCGCGCGCGGCACGCCGCGACTCGTGGAGCAGCATCAGGGCGAGGAGGCCGATGGCCTCGGGCTCCGTCGGCGAGGGCAGGAGCTCCACGAGCAGCCGCCCGAGGCGAATCGCTTCGGTCGAGAGGTCGAGCCGGGTGATCGACTCGCCCGCCGGACGCGGAGTAGCCCTCGTTGAAGACGAGGTAGACCACGTGGAGCACCGTCGCCAGCCGGTCGGGCAGGTCGGCGCGGGCGGGGACCTGATAGGGGATGCCGCGCGTCGCGGATCTTGGCCTTGGCCCGGACGATCCGCTGCGCCACCGTGGGCGGGCCGGTGAGGAACGCGCGGGCGATCTCCTCGGTGGTGAGTCCGCAGACCTCGCGCAGCGTGAGGGCGATCTGCGCGTCGGGTGGCAGCGCGGGGTGACAGCAGGTGAAGATCAGCCGGAGGCGATCGTCCTCCAGGCGCTCGTCGTCCCAGTCGGCCGGGTCGGCGGTGCCGGCATCCAGCCGCTCGGCGATGACGCCGAGCGACGCGTCGAAGCGCGCCCGGCGCCGGATGCCGTCGATGGCCTTGAAGCGCCCGGCCGAGACCAGCCAGGCGCGGGGGTTGGCGGGGATGCCGTCCCGCGGCCAGCGCTCGACGGCCGCGGCGAAGGCGTCGTGCATCGCCTCCTCGGCGAGATCGAAGTCGCCGAGGAGGCGGATGAGCGTGGCCAGCACGCGGCGCGAGTCGGCGCGGTAGACCGCGTCCACGGCGGCGCGTGCCTGCGTCGGCGGGACGTCACGCTACGGCTGGTTGAACTCCACGATCGGGCCGGACCTCGACGCTGCCGATCCGCGCCGACGGGATCTTGGCGGCGACCTGGATGGCGTCGTTCAGGTCGCGCGCCTCGATCAGGTAGTAGCCGCCGAGCTGCTCCTTGGTCTCGGCGAACGGGCCGTCGGTCGTGCCGACCTTGCCGTTCCGTACGCGTACCGTGGTCGCCGTCTCCACCGGCTGGAGCGCCTCGCCCGCCAGGTAGTGGCCGCTCTGCTTGATGCCGTCGGTGAACGCGAAGTACTCGCCCATGAACGCGTCGCCTCGCTTTCGGGCATCGTGGCGACCTTCTTCTCGTCGTCGTAGATCAGGCACAGGTACCGCATTTCGATCCTCCGGATCGGGGGTGGAATACGTGGTGACGTCAAATGGTCGATTGGGTAGGATCGAATTCGACAGGTGATACGGATCGGCGCCGCGACATCGACCGCGCGCCAGAATGCAACGCGCCGCACCCGCGGCCCCGGAGACGTGCCTCCAGCTCAGGTATGCACGATCAGCAGACCCTGCTCCTGGGCAACCATGCGGGCGAAGGCTTGTCGCACCCCGGCGATGCTTTCGATCAGGAATTCGAGGGGTTTTTCCACCTCCGAAGACCGATCCCAGATTCCGGGATAGATATCCAGCTGCATCATCGCCTCGGACGAGAATCGCCGGCGCAGCTCGGCGTCGTCCACCTGGGCGAGCGCTGCGGCGATGACCTGGACCTCGGCGGCGGAGAAGGTCCGCGGCGGCCCGATACCGATCTCGATGTCCAGCTCGCGCCCGCCGGCCAGCAGGAAGTTGAGTGGCGGATCACCCTCCCACGCCGTCCCCGTGAGCAGGTAATGAATGCCGTGCCACATCTTCTCCAGATCACCGTCGGGGCCGAGGTCGCCCTCGCCGGGCTGGAGCTCGAGCGGCGGCGGGGCGGGCGGCGGGGGCGGCGCCTTGCGGCCGAGCAGCCGGCCGAACAGCCCCGGTCCCGGTGGCCGCCCCCGCGCCCTTGCGACGGCGTCCGGATCACCGGGCTCCAGGATCTGCTCCACCAGCGGCGGGTCGGTGTGGAGCCGCGCGATCGTCGCGTCGCTGACGTTGGCGAGCAAGAGATACATGCCCATGCAGACACTCCCGCTTGAGGGCCGCCTCCAATCTGCGCCGCCAAGTCTGCCGGGGTAAGCCGGGGGGTGATCGGCTCTAAACCGGGTCGCTCAACATCCGTCCCGCCACCTCCTTCACCAGCTTCGCGGCCACCGTGGCGGTCATGCCGCCCAGGTCCTGCCGCGGATTGTACTCCACGATGTCGGCGCCGACGAGGTAGCCGCCCGCCCGTTGCACCAGTCCGATCACCTCGCGCACCGTGAGCCCGCCGGGGTCGCGGTGCGATACGCCCGGCGCGAACGCGGGATCCAGCCCGTCCAGATCGATCGACATGTACACCGCCCCGTCCACGCTGGGCCGCGCGCCGGTCTGCCAGGCTCGCATTTCGATCACCTCTACCCCGAAGCGCTCGGCCTGGAGCTGCTGGTGATCGTTCATGGTCCGGATGCCCACCTGCACGAGGCGGCGGGCGAGACCCTCCTCCATGATCCGGGCAAAGGGGCAGGCGTGGGAGAACCGGTCGCCCTCGAACTCATCGTAGAGATCGGAGTGGGCGTCGATGTGGAGGATCGTGAGCCGCGAGTGCCCGCGGGACACGGCGCGCAGCACCGGATAGGTCACCGAGTGGTCGCCGCCAAGCGCGATCGGGCGGTGGCCGGCGGCGATGAGCTCCGCGATGCCCGATTCGATCCGGGCGCGGGCCTCGGCGGTGGCCGGCAGCACCAGGTCGCCCCCGTCGCTGAGCCCGCCGGGACCGGTCACCTCCCGCGCCTGCTCGCACCAGGTGTTCCACGAGGGCGACCGAAGCGCCTCGCGGATGACCGGCGGCGCCTCCGCGGCGCCCGGGAGAAAGGAGCTGCTGCCGTCGTACGGAAGGCCGATGAGCCTGGGAGGCGCAGGAGGCACGGTGGCATCCGGGGGCGAGGGTGACCGGTCGATGTCGGGTATCTTGAGAGTAATGAACGTCCTCATTTTCGGCGCGACCGGCATGGTCGGACAAGGGGTGCTCCGCGAGTGCCTGCGCGACCCCGGCGTCGCGCGCGTCCTCGCGGTTGGACGGCGCGCCACCGGCCAGTCGCACGAGAAGCTGCGCGACCTGGTGGTGCCGGACCCGGCCGACCTCGCCGCCGTGGAGCCCCAACTGACGGGCTTCGATGCCTGCTTCTTCTGTCTCGGGGTCACCTCGGCAGGGCTCACGGAGCAACGCTACACACGCTTCACCTTCGACCTGACGCTGGCCGTGGCCCGGACGCTCGCGCGACTCGACCCCGGGATGACGTTCGTCTACGTCTCGGGCGCCGGGACCGACAGCAGCGAGCGGGGACGCGTGATGTGGGCACGGGTCAAGGGACGGACGGAGAATGCCCTGCTGTCCTTGCCGTTCAAGGCGTACCTGTTCCGCCCCGGCTACATCCAGCCGCTCGACGGCATCCAGTCGCGGACACGGTGGTATCGCGTAATGTACCGAGTGGTCGCGCCGCTCTATCCCGCGCTCAAGCGGCTCTTGCCCGGCGGCGTGACGACCACGGCGCAGGTCGGCCGTGCGATGCTGGCGGTGGCCCGGCGAGGATTCGAACGACCCGTGCTGGAGACTCGCGACATCAACAGCCTGTGAGTCAGGGGGCCGCCGGCGCCCCCGCGTCGCCGTGAAGGATTCCTATTGGCAGGGCACCGAGAGATCGAGCATGCAGGGATCAGGCGGCGGATCCTCGGCGATGGACCGCTCACCGGGGCGCGAGTGCCACGCTCCATGCCGGTCGATCATGTAGGCAACGCCCGCGATCACGACCGACAGCTCGAACGGAGTATCGACGGTGCCGTCGAAGACCGCCCGAAATTGGACACGGAGGGGATAGGCGCCGCCGTCGCGCACCTGCAGCGCCCACGGGCGGAGTGCGCTCTCGGCCACATCGTAGATCCCCACGGCGGGACACTCGGCCGACGACTCCCTGGTCTCGAGCAGCGGTGGCAGCGATTCACCGAGCCCGGACCAGGTTCCCGCCTGGCGGAGCTCAGCGGCCCGAGCTCGGACGCACTCGCGGAAGTGCGCCAGCCTGAGCAGCGTGGAATCGCGGTTGAAGCGCGGCGGCCTCGGCGGCGGCGCGGGATCGTTCCGTACGGTCTCCCGCGTCCGCACCTCGAACGTCGGTCCGGGTTGGGCCAACAGCGGATCGGGCAGCACGACCAGCCAGCGCTCGCCGGCGCGGTCGATGAGATCCCAGCGCCATCCGTCGTCGGCGTCGGAATAGCTTCCCAGCTTCATGAGATCCTCGGGTCCGAGCGCGAGCCGGCGGCGCGGCGCCGCATCGCACCCCATGGCAAGGAGGGCCTCCGCCGACGACGGGACCGCCTGGTCGCCGATGCAGCGCTGCAGGTCGGCGGCGAGCCGAGCGCCCAGGTCCGACGGTGCCCGGCCGAGCCGCCGCGCCCACTCGGCCCGCACCTCCCCGGGAGTGGGAGGCCGGGATGGGAAGAGGCGCACGATGTAGGGGAAGAAGACGATGCCGAGCGGGATCATGACGATGAGCAACGCCCCGCCGCCACCCACCCAGCCGGCCGCCTGCCGCTTCCGCGCCCTGCACCAGGTCCACGAGCAGGAACCCGACCACGGCGCCGAGCAGGGCGGCCGGAAGCAGGGCCATCAGCGTGAGCATCGGGGTGCCGAAATCCCAGTTGTCGTGTGTCGGCGGGTCGTACAGCGCGAAGACCCCCACGAGCACGATGAGAACCGCGGCAACGGCGCCGGCCAGGGCGGCGAAAGCTTTCGTCATGCCTTTCCCGGGCGCAAATCCCGCGCCTTTGGCCAGATGTCGATTTGGGGCCGGTTCGATCGTTTACATTATGGGCGGGAGCCATGCCCGCCGGGGACAATTGGCAGGCTACCGAAAGGAGCGACGCATGAGCGGGGTACGGGTCCTGGTCGGCACGCGGAAGGGCGCGTTCATCCTGACGTCGGACGGCAAGCGGGAGAAGCTGGGACGTCAGCGGCCCGCACTTCGCGGGCTGGGAGATCTACCACCTCAAAGGGCTCGCCCGTCGATCCCGAACCGGCTCTACGCCTCGCAGACCAGCGGCTGGTTCGGCCAGATGATCCAGCGCTCGGACGACGGCGGCAAGACCTGGGAGCACGGTCGGGCAACAAGTTCGTCTACGACGGTGTCCCCGGCACGCCACCAGTGGTACGACGGCACGCCAGCACCCCTGGGAGTTCAAGCGCGTCTGGCATCTCGAGCCGTCGCTGACCGACCCCGACACCGTCTACGCCGGCGTCGAGGACGCCGCCCTCTTCCGCTCGACCGACGGCGGCCAGACCTGGCAGCGAGCTCTCCGGCCTGCGCGGCCACGCGTCGGGCCCTCACTGGCAGCCCGGCGCCGGCGGCATGTGCCTGCACACGATCCTGCTCGATCCAGCCAACCCCGAGCGCATCTTCATCGCCATCTCCGCCGCCGGCGCCTTCCGCACCGACGACGGCGGCCAGACCTGGCGGCCGATCAACCGCGGCCTCAAGTCGCAGTACATCCCCGATCCCGACGCCGAGGTCGGCCACTGCGTCCACCGCATCGCCATGCACCCGTCGCGCCCGGACGTGCTCTTCATGCAGAAGCACTGGGACGTGATGCGCAGCGACGACGCCGGCGAGTCCTGGCACGAGGTCAGCGGCAACCTGCCGACCGACTTCGGCTTCCCGATCGACGTCCACGCCCACGAGCCGGAAACGATCTACGTCGTCCCGATCAAGAGCGACTCGCGAGCACTACCCGCCCGAGGGCAAGCTCCGCGTCTACCGCAGCCGCACCGGCGGCAACGAGTGGGAGCCGCTCACCAAGGGCCTGCCGCAGGAGGACTGCTACGTCAACGTCCTGCGCGACGCGATGGCGGTCGACTCGCTCGACTCCTGCGGCATCTACTTCGGCACCACCGGCGGCCAGGTCTACGCCTCGGCCGACGCCGGCGACAACTGGACGCCGATCGTCCGCGACCTGCCGGCCGTGCTGTCGGTCGAGGTGCAGACGCTGCCATGATCCGCGTCGTGCTGCCGCACCACCTGCGGACGCTGGCCCGCGTCGGGCGAGGAGGTCGAGCTCGAGGTCGAGGGTCCGGTCACGCCAGCGCTCGGTGCTCGACGCGCTCGAGGCCCGCTATCCGATGCTGCGCGGCACGATCCGCGACCACGGCACGCACGCAGCGCCGGCCGTTCGTGCGGTTCTTCGCCTGCGAGCAGGACCTGTCGCACGAGCCGCCGGACACGCCGCTGCCCGACGCGGTCGCCACCGGCGCCGAGCCGTTCCTGGTCGTGGGGGCGATGGCCGGCGGGTAGGGGTGTCTCGGGTCACAGACGATTGCTTCGCCCGGGATCCATCTTCGATTGGCAAAAGAGTGACCACGGCCTGAGAGGGAGGTGGACGGAGATGCGACGCGCTGTTCTGTTCGGGCTCGCGCTGGGGCTGGGACTGCTGGCATTCAGTGCGGCGCCGGATATCCGCAGGTACTTCAAGATCTCCACGATGTGACGCACTGCGACGACCGAAGGTCCAGTCGGTGAAGAGGCCGACCCAGACCATCACCGCCGCGAGCGCCAGATACAAGAACGCCGTTCCCTCGTCTCCGATCAGATTCCGCAGCCCTCGGGCCCGCCAGTTCTCCCAGAACCACCACGGCCGGAGCAGGGTCATGATCCCGAGAAAGCCGCCGACTCCCACCCAGAGAGCTCGGTCGCGGCGCCGCTCGGGGCGGACGCGGTCCGGTCCGTGGCCACCCTGCCCGACCACCGCTCGCGCGCCGCAGCAACCAGCAACACCAGGCTGAAGAGACCGAGCGCCAGGACCGCCACCTTGGCGTGCGCAGACGTCACTTTCGCCTCCTGCGATCGGTTGATACCATCACACCCTCGGTGTGAGACGCGGCGACAGCATTCAGCGGAGGCTTCTCGCGGCCGTCACCAGGGCCGCATTGTCCGGGGCGACCCGGCCGTCGGGAAGGAGCAACGTGTCCTCGAGTCCGATGCGGGCCTGATACCCGCGGCGCACGGCCTCTGCCAGCAGCTGCCACGCCGTGGGGCCCGCGCCGTGGAGTAGCCGCGGTACCACCGTACGTTCCCCGCCAAGCACCTGCTCGATGGCCGCGACGGTTGCCAAGGCGTCCGGTAAGGCGACCTCCTGCGGCTCCAGCAGAACTCGCAGGCAGCGCGACACGACCCCGCTGGCGAGGAACGTCTCGCCGGCCACCACCGACGCCAGCCCCGCCTCCACGCCGACTCCCTGCGCCAGCAGAGCCACGGCGAGCTCGTCCGCGCCCTGTTCGTCGAAGTTGACCGAGGCGAAGTCGGGCTGCTCGCGCCAATCGCGGACGAGCGCGAGGCGGAGTGCCGGATCGGGGACGATCCACGCGCCGGTACTGACGCCGATGGGAAGGTCCAGCGTCGCCGTCCGAAGCGCCCGCACCAGCGCCGCGACGGCAGCGGGCGCGAGCGTCTCGTGCCCGTCGTCATCACGCACGTGCGCGTGGACGGCATCCGCGCCCGCCCGCCGGCATGCGGCGGCCGCCTTGGCCTGCTCCCCGGAGTGAGCGGGAGGGCGGCGTGCTCCCCGCGGACACGGGCGCCATTGATCGCCGCCTGGAGCCACGGCCGTCGTCCCGACCGCGCCGCGGAAGCACCCTGCCTCATGACTCTCCGTCGGCCGAGGCGCGGGGCCCTGAGCCGGCCGGCGTTGCGCGCTCGCAGATCATGAGCAGCGCCGGGCCGTCGGGCGTGTCCACCACGCGGACCGGGCGAAAGCCGGCTTTCTCGTAGCACCGGATTGCCCGCGCGTTCGGCGGGCGACGGGTCGGTCTGGATGTGCGACACGTCCGGGTCGGCGAACAGCCGGGTGATGAAGGCCTTGATCATCGCGGTGCCGAGGCCCCGCCCGAGGTCTTCGACGTTCGCCAGGAACTGGTCGATGCCTCGGACGCCCGGATCCACCTCATCCGGCCACCAGCCTTCCCCGGAGCCGAGCGCAACGTAGGACTGGATGTAGCCGATCGGCCGTCCGTCCCCCAGAACGACGTAGGCGCGGGTGGTGGATCGGTCGTTCATCAGCGGCACGAAATCCGCCTCGACCTCCGCGAGGGAGGGCACCCCTTCCCACCACTGCGCGACATGCGGCCGCCCCAGCCACTCATGCAGGAGCGGCAGGTCCGTCAGCGTGAGCGGCCGGAAGGCAATGGCCGACGGCAGGGAAGTCACCGCGCTACCGGCGAGGGCCTCGCCTCAGCCCTCGTACGGCTGAGACGACCGCGGCGCCTCCGGCGCCTGTTCGTCGAGTGACTGACGGTATCGTACGCAGCCGCGCATGAACTCGGGCCACTCGGGCACCGTCGGCAACGGGTCCTGCCGCTCGGGGAGCAGACCCCAGAGCGCCGGATGATGCCAGCAGAGCTCGTGGCCGGTGCTGTCCCGGTGGTCGCGGATGCCCTGGCGGAGCTTCCGAACCTCGGCGACCAGTTGCTCGCGCGACATGGCTGCCAGATCCTCGTCCATCCGTGCCTCCTCGGCGACCTTCGCGCGCCGCGACTGCGCCCCCGCGCGTCACTCGGCGCGGAGCGTCACCTGGTGCCACGCGTTGTTGCCGTATCCCTTGACGTTCCAGGTCTCGCGGAGCGTCCGCGGCTGGACCGCGCCGCTGGCGTCGGTGGCCCGCGCCACCACCGTGTGCCGGCCCCGCGCGAGCTCGATCGACGCCTCCCACATCACCCAGGTCCACGCCTCGCCTCCGACCGCGATGCGTGCCCCGACCCAATGCTCGCCCGCATCGGGGGAGATTTCCACCGCCTTGGGCGCCCGCCCCTCGGAGCCCATCGCCCAGCCGCGCACGACCACCCGCCCCGCCGGCACGACCTGCTCCGGTGTGGGTTCCAGGATCACGGCGTTGAGCGGGACCGCGCTCATCGCGACGCCCGCGGACACGTCGCGCGGATCCTGCGGGTTGAGCTCCCGCTGGACGCGATACGCCTTGCTCTGGAAGTAGTTCTGCGACGGCTCCGCGGCGAGCCTGATGCGGCCGAGCCACTTGACGCTGCGCGCGCCGATCCAGCCGGGCACCACCGCACGGAGCGGAAAGCCGTGTACGGGCGGCAGCGGCGCCCCGTTGAGCTCGGTGGCGAGGAGCACTTCCTCCCGTAGCGCCTTGGCGAGATCGATCGAGCCGCCGAATCCGAAGCGGTGGCCATGCCGCTCCACCTGGTCCTGGCCGATGAACTCCACGTGCCGGGCCCCGTCCGCCACGCCGACCGTGTCGAGCAGGTCGCGCAACGCGAAGCCGGTCCACTCCCCCGTGCTGACCGGCTCCGGTCCCCAGGGCGTTTCCCCGGGCAACGGGCCCAGTGACAGGAACTCGTCGCGCCGGAGACCGGCGCAGACCAGCGTGGCGGTGACTGTCCGACGCTGAAACGCGGCCAGCTCCTCGAGCGTGAAGGTCCTCGGGCGGCCCACCAGGCCATCCACTTCGAGTCGCCAGCCGGAAGGATCGATGTGGGGAGTGGGACCGTGGCTGCGGGTGAAGAACTGATCGGTCGGGGTGAGGAGGCGATCGGCCCGGGTTGGCCAGACCGCGGTATTGAACCCCTCGGCGTCGTGAACCATCCGCCGGCCGTTCCGGGCAACGCTCCCAGCGGCACCAACGATCTCAACCGGCATGTCCGCCCGGATCGTGCCGCCGTCAACCACCCTGGCGAACCATCCGCGCCGGCCGGCGAGCGCCCGAAGGAAGGCCGGTCCGCGCTCGGCGGTCACGTAGGGCAGCGTGAACAGGATCGTGCAGGGGTCGCAGGCCTTGCTCACCTCCAGGACGACCTGGCCGATCCGGATCCGCACCCCGGGTTGCAGCGCGTCCGCCGGGAGGCCCGCGACCGTCAGGTTCTCGCCCAGCTCGCCGGCCTGGACGGGCCATCCATCGGCCCGCAGCTGCGCGAGAATTTCGTCGCTGAGGAGTAGCACCGCCTGGTCCGGGTCACGGCCGGCCTCCTCGGTGCGCCAGCGGTTGAAGTCGCCCTGCACACCGTCGGTCGTCACGGCGAGCTCGGGAACGGACCGCTTGGGGAGCCCGCGGGACCTGCCCTCTTTCGGTTTGAGGTTGAGCTGGACGATCCGGCCTCGCAAGCGACCTCCTAAGCACGAGTGAGAGACGGCGGAGCTTAGCCGAACGGCTGGTCGATCGCCATGCTCTGCGTCGAGAAGAATCTGGGCCCCTGCTCCGTGATGTAGAGACAGTCCTCCAGGCGAACGCCGAACTCGCCGTAGATGGCGATCGTCGGCTCGTCGCTGAAGCACATCCCCGGTGCGATCGGCGTCGTGTTGCCGCGCACGAAGTACGTCCACTCGTGGCCGTCGAGTCCGATGCCGTGTCCGGTCCGATGAGGCAGGCCGGGGACCCGGTAGTCCGGGCCGAACCCCGCGTCGGTGAGCACCTTCCGGGCAGCGGCATCGACCGCCTCGCAGGGCACGCCCACCTGGGCGGCGGCGAACGCGGCGTCCTGCGCCCTCCGCTCCAGGTTCCAGATCTCGGTCTGCCGACGCGTCGGCCGGCCGAAGACCGTCGTGCGCGTCACGTCCGACTGGTAGCCCTCGACCGCGCAGCCGGCATCCATCAGCACGATGTCGCCGCGCGCGAGCCGCTGCGGCTGCACGGTCCCGTGCGGGAAGGCGGAGTACGCGCCCCAGCCCGACGAGCGCCCAGGGGTCACTGCCGCCCAGGCGGGTGAGCGCGGCGGTCATGTTGTCGCCGAGCTCGTACTGCGTCATGCCCTCGCGCAGGGTCGCGAACGCGGCCTTGAAAGCGAGGATGGTGATGTCGGTGGCCCGCTGCATCAGCGCCAGTTCGGCGGGCGACTTGATCATTCGGCAGCCGGCGGTCACGGGCGTGGCGGTGACCAGCTCCACCGAGGGCGCCGCCCGGCGCAGGCCGTCCGTAACGAAGAACCGCGTCGTCTCCTCGATCCCCACCTTCGCGCGCCCGGCGCCGCGCTCCTTGAGGATCGCTGCAATCGGGGCCGACGGGCTCTCGTCCTCCTGCCAGACGCGGATGTCGTCTCCGAACCGGATCAGCTCCCGCGCCCGGGCCTCCTCGAACGCGGGGCAGACCCAGGCCGGCGCGCCGGACGCCGGCAGCACCAACGCGAATGTCCGCTCGGACGGCCTCCAGCTGACGGCGGTGAAATATCCCATGCTCGATCCCGGCTCGATCACCACCGCGCCGAGGCCCTGCTCCGCCATGAGCCGCTGCGCCTTTGCAATCCGGGCGCGGCGCTCGTCGTCGGTGATCGGCGCGACGTCGTCCGTTCGGGGCGTGAGCGCCGCGATCGGTGCGGGAAGTCGGCAGGGATCGGCCGGGAGCGCACCGGCCGGGCCCCGCCGCAGGGTCCCGACGCCGGCCACACCCGCAAGCGCCGCGGTGAACTCGCGACGGGTGATGCTCATGCGCGCTCCTTGGTGGTGGGTGCGAAGCCTAGAAGGTCGAAGGATACAGCGCGGCGCTGCCGTCGAGGTTGCCGGTCTCCGCGTACCGCATCGGCGACCCGTCGGGAGCGAGCACGCGGCCGCCCGTCACCTGTCCCAGCACGAGCTCGTGATCCCCCGCCGGGTAGCGGCCGGCCACTCGGCACTCGAGGTACGCGAGGCCGTCGGAAAGGACCGGCGCCCCGCTGGACGAGGCCTGCCATCGCTGCCCCGCCAGCTTGTCCACCACCCACCCGGACTGGGTGCCGAAGTGCCGCGCCAGCTCGAGCTGACCCTGCCCCAGCACGCTGACGACGAACGCGCCCGCCGCGACCAGAATGGGAAACGACGCGTGAGAGGGATTGATGCTCAGCGCGAGCAGCAACGGGTCGAAGCTCACCTGGGTGACCCATGCGGCGGTAAACGCGTCGCGCTGGTCGCCGTGCGCCACGCCCACGACATAGACTCCATTCGTGAGCCGGCGGAACACCTCCAGCGGCGGATCGCTCATGAACGACGTCTCCGAGGGCAGCGCATGCGCTAGAGCCCGAATTGCCGCAGGTGGTGGTCCGCGTGCCGGTAGCCCCACCGCTGCCAGTCCCGCGGCGTCATGCCGCCGAATTGCCCGTGCGTGGTCGGGAAGGCCCTGGCCGCGCCGAGCGCCCGCAGTCCCGCAACGGCGCGCTCGCGATCGCGCTCGAAGACGTCCGGCGGCGTGCCGCCGATCCGCTGGTCCACGTTCGGCGGCGTCTTGAGATCGTGCGGCCAGGGGATGGTGGTATACAGGCCCAGCCATTTGCGCAGCCGTCGCGGCGGTGCGGTGCTTCCCCCCGGACGGCCCAGCACGCTCGTACTGGCGGCGGCCAGGTGGCACAGCATCTCGTGCGCGGTCAGGGTACCCCAGCGGCGCGGCGTGGCCGGCGTGAGTCCCGACAGCCGACGCTCGAGGTCGGCCACCACGCGCGCATCAGCGACTGTCTTCACCGCGGCCCCCGGTCCCCGCGCGACCCGGCATCACGGCCGGCAGAGCCCTTTCGGCGTCCAGTCCTTGGCCGGGGCCGAGCGGGGCTGGGTCGCGTCCTGCAGAATGAGCACGAGCGAGCGCCGCACGTCCGTGCCTATGCCGGTGAGCTGCATCGGGAGGCCGCCGCGCACCATGACGCCGCGCCCGCCGGCGCGCTGCTCCAGGCGGCCTTCGGGAGTCTCCAGGCACTGCGCTCCCTGGAGCGTGTACCACGCCTCCGCGCCCGGATGCCGGTGCACGACCGAGTGCATGCCGGGCTCGAAGACCCCCTCCATGTAGACGGCCGCGAAGGTCTTCGCATCGACCAGCGGCAGCGGGCCGATCCGCGCGATCCGGCGGCCGCCTGGCGGGCGCCACGAGCCGTTTGCGATCGTGAAGAGCCAGGTAAGGCCGAGCGATGCGACCGCGGTGCTCCGCGGAGCCTTGGTCGCCGCCGCCGCCGCAGCTTCGAGGCTCGGATACGAAGTGATGTGCCAGAACAGCGCACTGTCGCGGGGCAACGCGCCCAGCTCCTCACGCGCCGTGATGAAGCACCCGAGCGTCCGGCCGGCCCGGGCGGCGACGGGCTCGCACGTGGTCTGGCCCGCGGCCGGGCCTGCGGCGATCGCCTGCACCAGCGCGATCACGCCCCACGTTGCCGTGCGCACGCTCACGACCCCGACTCCGGGCCGCTGTTCCAGATATCGAGCGCCATACGCCAGCCTCCGGCCTCTTTCCGCCAGACGACGACATACTTTCCGCGCGCCGGGCCCCAGGCCTTCCCGTCGCGCTCACCGGCGATCTCGTAGGTGCCGTGGTCGTAGGCATGCCCGCCGTCGACCACGATGCGCGTCGCCGTGAGCACGTGCCGGGTGACGCGGCGCCCCGGCAACGGCGTCCAGTAGCGCCGGATGGCCTCGTGTCCAGTGATCGCCGCGGACCGCTCCGGAAAGATGACGGCGTCGGCGGTGTAGAGCGCGGTCATCGCGTCGGCATCGCCCCGCACGAACGCAGCCGAGAACTGACGGCTCATCTCGTGGATGGCGGCGGAGTCGGTCGAGGCCGCCTGCGCACCGGCGAGCGGAACGGCGGCGGGCGCGGCCAGCAGCGAAGCGGCGATGGCGAGCCGCAGGGAGGCGGATTTCATGCGTCTTGGAGCATCGGTGGATCCTTCGCTGAGGTGCCCGCGGGCTGGACCGCGCGCAATACGAGGGTCGAGAGCATGACGGCGATCAGCGCCGGCTCGTCGGAGCCTGCCGTGAACACCTCGGCCTGGCAGACCGTGAGCGTCCGCCCGGCGCGCCGGACGCGCGGACGCGCCCGCGCGCGAGGAACGTCGGCGCCCGCGCCGGCGCCAGGAGTTGATCTTGAACTCGACGGCCAGCACGTCGGTGCCGGGCGGCGCCGGCGTGAAGGCGGCGTATCCGCTGGCTGCCGCAGCCGGCGCACCCTCCCCGACCCGACTGACCAGGTCGCGCAGCGCTTCCAGCTGCTCCGGCTCGAGATACTCGGACACGCCGCCCACCGTGATCAGCACCTTCTGCGTCCTGAGGACCTCAGCGAACGAGCCCATCGGAATCGCGAACCGCATGAAGTAGTTCCACGTCAGGATACCGGGGTCGCTGTGGGCGCCGGCGCTCGGGACCTCAAGCCGCTGCCCGCTGCCGTACAACACGTCGAGGCGACTGTCGAGCGCGACCTGTGGTGACTGCGTGCGGAATTCGAGCCAGATCTCCGCCGGCGGCTCGGCGCCGGGCTTCTGACCGCCGTAGACCACGCTCCACGTGAGCCGAGGACGCTTGACGGTCAGGAAGTACTGGCCCCGGTGGGTCATCACGGAGAGGCGCGTCGAGTCGGCCAGGCTGTCGTACACCGCTCGCAGCTTCTTGTGATGCTTGAATTTCGACACGGCGGGCGGGACGACGCCCTTGACGTGGTGGACCGGAGCCGGCGCCTGGGCCGACGCGCTCGCGACGACAAGGGTCAGGGCCAGGCACGGGATCACGACCATCGCCAGGCGGACCGCCATGCGTTCAGTCCCCGGCGCGCCGGTCGTAGAGCCGCCGCTCGCCGACCGCCCGCCGGTCGGCAATGGCGCGGCGCTCGCTCGTCTGCGGGCGCTCACCGGCGCGCTCCCGCTGGTCGGGCCGCGCGTTCGGCAGCAGGTCGCCCGCCTGCGGCAGACGCACCAGCCACCCCTCGCGCACCAGGTCGCCCGACTGCACCAGCGCGCTCACCGCCGAGCCGAGCTCGGCCGCCGTGAGCCCGGTGAGCGACGCCAGCGACTCCGGCGTCACGCCGGGCTCCCGTCCGCTCGCGTGCCGGTTGAGCGCCAGCATGACGCGCTCTTCGACCGACGCCACGCCCGCGCCCGGCCTAGGTCCGGACACCCTCGACCGCGTCGTGAGGGCGCGGGCCAGATCGGAGCCCGTCGTCCCCGCCGACCTGGCGGCCTCACCGAGCGTGCCGGCGAGTCCCGGTGCCAGTCGGGTCGCCAGCTGCTCCGCGTCGAGCACGAGCAGCGGGAAGGCGTCGAAGGCCGCGCGCAGCGTCCTGGTCAGCGCGAGCGTGAGATCGTCGGCGGAGTCGGATGACGAGGGCGACACGGTACCTCCTGGCGTGCGGGAACACGGGCTTGAAAGTCGGGCGGAGGGCAGCGCTGCTATCCTGTCACCCGCCGCGGGGCCGCGCGATGGCACGCACGGCTGCCGGCGCCGCCGGCGGCGGGCCAAAGTACTTACGCGGACACCGCGGCGTGGCCCACGCGCTGCCGGACGGCATCGAGATCCTGCACCGGACGGACCTCGACGCAGCCGATGGCGGACCAGGGAAGCCCCGCGG
Source organism: uncultured Gemmatimonadales bacterium (assembly GCA_963840215.1). Classification (GTDB taxonomy): domain Bacteria; phylum Gemmatimonadota; class Gemmatimonadetes; order Gemmatimonadales; family GWC2-71-9; genus CAVVWJ01. The sequence goes on from CAWIYG010000002.1 coordinate 47,803, forward strand.
CGATCTTGAGCGCCGCGTTCATGTCCTGCGCCTCGATCAGGTTGAAGCCTCCGAGCACTTCCTTCGCCTCGGCGAACGGCCCGTCGGTGGCTTGGGAGCGGCCCTTCCGCACCCGGAGCGACTTCGCCGTCGCCGGGAGGTCGAGCATCCGGGATTCGATCAACACGCCCTGGTTGCGGAGCTCGTCCATGTGCCCGAAGCAGTCGCGCAACATCGCGTCGAGGCGTCCCTCCGGCAGGGCATCCACAAGATCGGGGTCGGTATAGATGAGGAGCATGAACTTCACGCCGAACACTCCGGGTGGGAAGGTGAGAGAGACGGCTCACAACGCAGGGCACGCATCGCCACGGGGTACGTCCTCGGGGCGAACCGGTTCCCCGCCGGGTTCGAACGGCTCCGCGAAGGTAAAACTGTGGCTCGTCGGCCCATGCTGCTCCAGGTGCGCCAGCCGCTCCACCGCCTCCGTCACGGTGGGCCGATGGCCGGCAGGCACCCACCAGAGCGCGACATACACCCGCTCGAATCGCTCGAACCACTCCCGGCGGCCCCGCATCACCGCGGCGTGCGGGCTCCGGTAGACGTACGCGCGCAGCGCCGCCAGGTCGGCCCAGACCGACAGGTTGATCAAGACCCGGGTGTCCGCATAGGGCCTCACCGCGGTCGCATCCCCGTCCTCGGTCTGGAGCCGCCAGACGAAGCCCGGGCTCGCGTCCGCGAGCGCGTTGATCTCCGCCAGGCGACTCACGAACCCGGCCATCACCGGATCCGTCATCTCGCCCCGCGCCCGGCCGATGTTGACCTGGGCGAGCTGAACGTTAGGCACTCAGCGTCCCCCTCCCTTCGCCGCCTTCAGCATGCTCCGCACCTTCGTCGCCAGCACATCCGCCTCGATCGGCTTCTGGAGGAATTCACACCCCTCCTCCACCAGGCCCCGCGTCACCGAATCGAGATCGGTATACCCGGACATGAACAGCATCGAGAGATCGGGCCACCGCTCGTGCAGCGCCTCCGACAGTTGCCGGCCATTCAACCGCGGCATGACCACATCCGCGATCACCAGGCTCGGCGGGACCGCCTGCGCCGCGACCACCTCCAGCGCCTCCGCCCCGTCCCCGGCCTCGAGGACCGTGTACCCGTACTCCCGGAGGGCGCGGCTCAGGACGCCGCGGACGAGGTCGTCGTCTTCCGCCATCACGATGACCTCCGCGCCGCCCTCGATCAGCGGCGGGGAGAACGCGACCGGTTCCGCGGACGCGGACTGGATGGCCGGCAGGTAAATCTTGAATGCGGTCCCGTGCCCGGGCTCGCTGTACGCCCACACGAATCCGCCGCTCTGCTTTACGATACCGTACACGGTGGAGAGACCGAGTCCGGTGCCCTCACCCACGCCCTTGGTGGTGAAGAACGGCTCGAACACGTGACTCAACGTCTCCTGATTCATCCCGTGGCCGGTGTCGCTCACTACGAGCATGACGTACGGCCCTGGCGCCATCGACTGCAGGCCTTTGGCGGCCACGTACGCGCCGGTCAGGGTGACGTTGGCGGTCTCAACCGTCAGGTCGCCCCCGTGCGCCATCGCGTCCCTGGCGTTGAAGGTCAGGTTGAGCAGCACCTGGTCGAGCTGGCCGGGGTCGGCCTGCACCGTGGCCAGATCGGGAGCCAGCCGGAGCACCACGCGCGACGACTCACCCACGGCGCGCTGCAACACCGGCTCCAGGTTGCCGACGGTGGCGTTCAGGTTCACCACCTGCGGCTGGAGGATCTGCCGGCGACTGAAGGCCAGCAACTGCTGCGTGATTGCCGCCGTGCGTTGCGCGGCCCGGCGAATATGCTCCAGGTCTTCGCGCAAGCGCGCATCGTGGTGGTGGCGCAACAGAAAGCCGGCCGACCCCAGCACCACCGTCATCTGGTTGTTCGCCTCGTGGGCCACGCCACCCGCGAGGCGACCGACCGATTCGAGCCGGTCGGTCTGCCGCAGGCGCTCCTCGGACGTGCGCTGCTCCTCGACATCCGTGAGGGTGCCGATCCACTCCCGCACCGAGCCATCGGGGTCGCGGACGGCGGCGGCCCGGGCCGCAAAGTGCCGGTACCGCTGGTGCAGCCGATCCCAGATCCGGCCGACGGCCTGGTAGACCGAGCGGCGGTCGCCGGCGTCGAGCCACACGGCCTTCAGCGTCGCGCGGTCTTCGGGGTGCAGCGCCTCCATCCAGCCGAGCCCCTGGTGCTCGTCCCAGGGCTGCCCGGTGTAGGCCTCCCAGGCGAGCTGCGGCTCCACGAATCTCCCGTCCCGATCCGCGGTCCACACGATGGACGTGGTGGCCATGACCAGCGCCCGATAGCGCTCTTCCCGCCGGGACAGCTCCTCGGCGGCCCGCTTCCGTTCGGTCACGTCGCGCTGAATCGACGACGCGCCGACGACGACGCCCGAGGCATCCCAGATCGGGGACACGGTGAGCGACACCGAGATCCGGGTACCGTCCTTCCGGATGCGCTCGGTGATCGTCAATTCGGTCCGCTCACCCTGCCGCACGCGCGCCAGCAGCGTCTGCTCCGCCAGGTGCAGTTCCGCCGGAACCATCGCGAACACCGATCGGCCGATCATCTCGCGCGCCGTGTACCCGAAGATGCGCTCGGCGGCGGCGTTCCAGCTCGAGATGACACCATCCAGCGTCTTGCCCACGATGGCATCGCTCGCGGACGCGACGATGGCGGCCAGCCGGAGCGTTGCCTCCTCCGCGGCCTGTCGCTGCGTGACATCCCGCATCACGCCGACCACGCGCCGGGCCCGGCCGCGGGCGTCGCGCACGATGCGGGCGCGCTCGAGCATGCATGCGTACGTGCCGTCGGCCCGGCGGAACCGATATTGGTGCTCCCAGGAGTGTGCCCCGCTCTCCAGCGCCATCCGCGCGGTCGCCTCGCTCAGCGCCAGGTCGTCGGTATGGACCCGCGACGCCCAGGCGTCGTAACGGTCGGCGGTGGCCGCAGCGCCGAGATATTGCTCGACGATCCCGGACCACACGACATCCCCCAGAACCAGGTCCCAGTCCCAGATGAGATCGCCGGCGGCCTCGGCGGCGAGGGAGAGCCGTTCCCGCGTGCGGAGGAGCTCGTCCTGGGCGTGAACCTGGGCAGAAATGTCGCGGATGGCGCAGAGGGTCTGGCCGGTGGGGCCATCGTCGCGTGCGGCGCTGCAATCGAGCAGCACGTGCTTGATCGTGCCGTCCCGGCGCCGCACCTGGGCAGCATGATCCCGGACGATCTCGCCGCTCCGGAGCCTGTCGAGCAGGACATCGAGCGCAGCCTGGTCGGCGTGGAGCGCGGAGAGCGGATTTTCGAGGCAGGTCTCGTGCTCGTACCCCAACAAATCGAGCGCCGCCTCGTTGGCCGCCAGGATCGTCCCGTCAGGCGCAATCCACAGGAGCGGAGAGGGCGAGGCATCGAATGCCAGGTCCGATTTCGCGACGATCACGTGGGGAATGCTGGGGTCGCTCACACGCATGGGGGGCGGATGGAGCCTCAGGCAAATGAACCTACGGGCCAGCAGCCTGGATGCGGGCGGTAAGTATCATCCGCTGCCGCACTTCGACTTTGCAAAAGGTAGCGGTTGTGCGCAGCCCTGACGATGCCCTGGCCGTTCCCCGTGATCGTATCCTCCCCGAACCGGGCCCGAATGGTTGCGCTATCTCGATGCAGGGCATACAATTATCGTGTAGGTGGTGGAGCAAGTGCCGCGCGCATTCTCAATGCCAGGTCCTGGCGAGGAACCGCGATGTCGTCCTGGAGTGAGCTCCTAGATCGGGCCGAGCCGGAAGAACACGTCGTGCAACTGTACGGCGCGGACGATCAGCTGCTCACGCGGAACGTCAGCCGGTATTTCCTCGAGGGTCTCCGGCGCGGGGACGGGCTCGTCATGATCGCGACGAGCGGCCACGCCGACGCCATCATGCGGCAGCTGCGCGAGGAAACCAGCGATGTGTCATCCGCGCTGCACGAGGGGCGACTGGTGGTGCTCGATGCCCGCGCCACCCTGGAGAGTTTCCTCGTGGACGGCCACCCGGACGAAGCCCGCTTTCGGAGCCTGGTCGGGGGCGTGCTCAAGGACGTGCTGCCGAAAGCCTCCAGCGGGCACGTTCGCGCATTCGGCGAGATGGTAGGCTTGCTCTGGGTGGACGGACAGCAGGCCGAGGCCATGCTGCTCGAGCAGTACTGGAACGACCTGCTGGTGGGAAGCGCCTGCAGCCTCTTCTGCGCCTACCCGATCGACATCTTCGACGCCGGGTCCAAGGTGGCCGGCCTCGACGGGGTCCTCGGCGCCCACACGCACATGTACGCCGGGCCCCGCACGATGCTGTCCAGCCCCCGCGCCGCACGCTGACCCTGCCCCCGCCCGACAGTCCGTCAGGTCCCTGAATCCGTCGCGATCTGCATCCGCACCCGGTAGGCGCCGCCTTCCGGCCGGGCACACAGTGCCTTGAGCAACCCGGCGAATGATTCCAGCTGCGCCAGCTCCAGCGTGGTGCGACCGACGACGGTCGTTCCACACTGCGTGCACCGGGGCGAATCCGACGCCGGCCGGCTGACGATCATGCCGCACTTGAGGCAGGCCACGACAGCCTCCAGGTCCAGCAGGTCGAGCGTCAACCGGGAGGACATGAGCGGCGATCGAGGTTAAGGAAGAGCCTGAATGTGCGGCCGGCTCAGAAGTACCGCAACCACCCGTCGGTTCTCCTTGCCTTGAGGTCGGCGAACCACCGGCACGCGAAGTACAGCAGCACGATCGCGATGGCCCACACCAGGTAGAGGAGCCCCAGGCTCCACATGTAGCCTTCGGGCGCGGGCGGATTGCCCATCGGATGGTTGGCGAAGAGCCAGGGACTCACGCTGCCCAAGCGTACCCGCGACACCACGAGCGCGAGCACGTGGATCAGCGGGATGTGCGCGACATAGAAGAAGAAGGGCACCCGGCCGAACGTGGCGATCCACTCCGCGACCATGCCGCGCGTCCGGTCGAGCACCGGGATGAGGGCAATCGTCGGTCCCAGCGTCATCAGGAGGAAGCTGAGCGATGCCGGGTACTTCGTCGTGTTCAGGAACGAGAGCACCGCCGGCATCGGCCCCGTGGACGTCCAGGGCCGCGGGTCGCCATACAGGTTGAAGCCGCGCAGCACTAGGAAGAGCCCGAGGGCGCCCAGGCCCGCCGCATAGCAGATCCGGTGCCGCCGCGCCGGATCGAGCGTCAGGACCTGGCCGAACGCGTACCCCGCCGCCATCACCCCGATCCATGGCACGATCGAGTACAGGACCATGAGCGGCCCGATGGGCTCGTCGGCGAACGCGGTGTAGAGGATCGCCCGGAGCGGACCGGGCAGCAGCGGGACGAGCGGCGGCATCACCGCGTTGTGCAGCGCGATGACGGCGAGGCCCAGGCCGCCCACCAGCGGCAGCGGCAGCCGGATCAGCACCGCCATGAGGATCATGCACCAGCCGATCACCCAGATGACGCCGGCCAGCAGGTAGTCGGCGAAGTCGAGGTTGAACGTCCAAGCGACCCGGATCACCGTCAGCTCGAGGAGGACGAGCCAGAGGCCGCGAAGCAGCAGGAACCGCGCGAGGTCGGCATGCCGCCGGCCGTAAAGGTAGGCGCTGGTGCCGGCCAGGAAGATGAACGCGGGCGCGCAGAAGTGGGTGATCCAGCGGGTGAAGAAGATGCCCGGCGTGGGGCCGCCCGCGGGAAGCCCCGAGTAGACCCGGACGTGGTCGATCGCCATGAGCACCATGACGGCGCCCCGGATCAGGTCGATGGACGCGATCCGCGCGATTCGCTCCTGAGACGCGACCGTGGCCACCATGCGAGACCTCCGGGATTGCAGGATCCACCGATTGTGAAGCGCCTCGAAGCGGCAGGTTCGCCGCGCGGCTTCGAGGCAAAACGATAGGTCCCCGAGGAATCGCGCGCCAGCGTCCGCTCCCGAAACCGCTCCCGGTTCCGTAGCGTACGGCCACGCATGCCCCAGGTTGCAGGCCGTGCGGGAGTCGGCGCGACTTTACTCGGTGTGGTGGCCGTGTGCCTCTTGGCTGCCGGGCCCGGCCGAAGGTCCGGCACCACGTTCGTGGACCCGCGCGACGGCTACGCGTACCCCGTCGTGACGATCGGGCGCGGGCGGTGGCTCGCGGAAAACCTGCGCTTCAAGACCGCCGACAGCCGCTGCTACGAAGGCGACGACGCGAACTGCGAGGACCACGGGCGGCTGTACCGCTTGGCGGATGCGCTTCGCGCCTGCCCGCCGGGATGGCGCGTGCCGTCGGAGGGCGACTGGCGGGATCTTGAGCGGGCCTTGGGAATGGCGGATGTGGACCTGGGCAAGGAGCGCGGCCGGGGCGAGCCGCTGGGGCGGCGACTCAAATTCGGCGGCGACACGGGCTTCAACGTCCGCTATTCGGGTTGGATCGATCCGCATCGCGCCGACAGCTCGATCGCGATGGGCCGGAACGCGGCGTACTGGACCTCGACCCCGGCGCCTCCCGACGACGTCTCCGCCACCGTCTGGCACCGGGACGTCGCCGCCAATCGGAACTCGATCTGGCGGTCGGCCGTGAACGTCACCTACTGGTTATCGGTCCGGTGTGTAGGCGAGCGGTGACCGACGCCTAATCCAGGTTGGTTGCGTTGAACGCTCCGGATACCGAGACGGGGCCCGCCGGCTCGGTCCCGACGACGAGCTCTCTCTCGAAGCCGAACCTTCCCGCCACCTCGGCGTCGCTCGACGCGGTGATCGTCACGCTCCCCGAGGCAGCCGAGGTCTGCTCCAGGATGACCGTGCCGGCACTCGGTGTGGAGGTCAGCCGATCGTACCCGTTTCGGCACCCCCCAGGTCCGGCGGTCAAGGGATACGTCCCTGGTGGCGGGGGCACGTCACCCGGACAGCTGATCGATATCGACCGCAGTGTCGTTTGCGGCGGCGAACATGCCGATGCCGAAGCGCACGCCGTCGGGGTCGGCCTCCGTCGAGAACGAGCGGGCGTTCGACGCGCCGGCGATGATGGCGGCGCTCGCGCCGCTCAACCCGGCCTGAAACTGTCCCGCCGCGGGCGCAGTGGATTCGGAACAGCCGAGCAGCAACAGGGATTCAGACCAACGAAGGCGACAGGCAGGTGCATGTGGCTTCGACTCCAAGTACGGGGTATGGGGCCGGCAGCAGGTCCAGGATCGCCTTCGGCCGTGACTCCCTCGTGACCTCAACGCGGCGCAGCGCTAGGCGGGCCGCTCGGCCTCGCGCCGCAGATCGTCGGCGTAGCGCTCGAACACGGGACCGAAGTCGGGCATCGAGCTCCTGGCCAGCGGCAGCATCAGGCCGGCGAAGCGCTCCTCCATCGCGAAATCGGTCGAGCCATCGTTGCGCGGCGTCAGCACGAAGGTCCGCACGCTATTGAAGACCGGAGCGAAGCCGCCGGTCCAGGTCATCCGCTCGTTGGGAACGACGCCGGAGACCCGGGGCGTGAAGGTGCGGTCGGTTCCGGGCACGTGGACCAGCAGCCGCTCGCCCTCGCGGATCTCGCCCTCGATACCGGTAACCGTCGAATTCCAGCGCGGAAAGCTCTGCGCGTCGGTCAGAAGGCGCCAGACGATCTCAGGCTCGGCCCGGATGTTGACCTCGACGCGGCAGGCCATCGAGAACGTGCGGTGTGCCTGCGAGACCTTGGGCTCTTTCATCGCTACTGCGAGGTGGCCAACGTGGTGCCGTAGGTCATCGGTGGACCACTCTTCGCGTCGGGCCGGCGTGTCCTCGCCAGCGCACCGCCAGTCCTCGATGGCGAAACCACTCGCCGTGGAACAGCGGCGTCAGACGAGAGCAAGATTCTGGAAGCGAGTGGGTCGGCATCGAGGATAATATAGCTTCGCCTTCCTTAACCACGAGGAGCTCATGCGCACGCTCGGTACCGCCCTGACCGTAGTCCTCGCCGTCGGCAGTTCCCCCGTCTCGGCGCAGCAGTTCGGACCGCAACCCGACGCGGCGACGCAGCAGGAGATTCTGGCGCTGCGTGAGGCGGCCTGGCGGACGTGGTTCGCCAACGATCGGACCGGGTTCGAGCGGGTCGTGCCCGAGGAGCTCGTCGCATTGGGGTGGGATGGTGGCCCGTGGGACGACCGGGGCCAGACCGTGGCGCAGATGGGGGAGTTCGCCAAGAGCGGACGGACGCTGACGGCGCTCGAGTTTCCGCGGAACGTGTTTCAGCGCTACGGCGACGTGGTCATCCTCTATACCACCTTTCGCATCGCACTCAGCGACAGCGCCGGGCAGGCACAGGAGACGACCGGACGGGGGACGGAGGTGTTCGTGCGCCGTAAGGGCCGGTGGATCCATACGGGGTGGCATCTCGATACCGTCGGGGGGTAGGGCTAGCCGGCTGGATCCCGCTCGAGCCATGCGTCCCGCTCGTCGTCCCTCAGGTCGGGCGCGACGCGGCGGCCTTCCGAGTCCGACCACAGCGCGGCCTCGATGAGAGCGATCACCGTGGCGCCCTGGGCCGCCGGTACCGGAACCGGACCCCGTCCCCGCAGCGCCTCGCGCAAGGCGACGTAGTACCCGCGCTGGTCGCCGGGCACGGCCTCGAGTGCCCGCGAGTCTCCGGTCGCCCCGTCGTACAGGACCGCCTCGTCGGGGTCCACCCCCCACCCCGGTGCCCCAGGCAGCACGCCGTTTCGGAGCTGCTCCTCCTGCACGTCGGGCCGCCGCTTGACGAAACTCGCATGGTCGCCGTGGAGCGTCAGGCGCGCGCTACCGCCGGCGACCAGACTGCCCGCCTGGAGGGTGGCGACGAGCCCCTCGCCGTAGCGCAGCACGAGGTGAAACCAGTCGTCGCTCCTCGCGCCGGCGCGCTGACGGACGAGCGTCGCCTGCACGGTGTCAGGGATCCCAAAGAGCACGAGCGCCTGGTCGATCAGGTGCGGACCGAGGTCGTAGAGCAGTCCCGCTCCAAACGAGGTTCCCTCGCGCCAGCGGTCACGGACCTCCGGCCGGAAGCGGTCGAAGCGAGACTCGTACGCTACCACCCGGCCGAGGAGACCGCGACGGATCGCCGCCCGCACGGTGAGGAAATCGCTGTCCCACCGCCGGTTGTGGAACACCGAGAGGAACCTGCCACCCTCCCGGGCGAGGTCCACCAGGCGGCGCGCCTCGGCGGCCGTGACGGTGAACGGCTTGTCCACCACGACGTGCTTCCCCGCGCGGAGGGCGGCCTCCGCCAGCGGTGCGTGGGTCTCGTTCGGGGTGGCGATGACGATGAGATCGATGCCCGAATGCCGGGTCAGTGCCTGGCGATCGGCGACGACCTCGACGCCCGGCAGCAGCACGCCCGCTTCGGCGGCTTGCGTGGTCGCCACCGCGGCGAGGTGGAAGCCGTCGGTAGCCGCGAGCAGCGGGACGTGAAAGGTGCGCGTAGCGTAGCCGAAGCCGATGGCGCCGACCCGGATCTCTGACATCTCGGAAAGATGGTGGCTGGCGGCGGCCAGGCTAGCTCACAAGGGGGGATCGGCGACAGCCTCGCTCAAGCCGGCTGCCGCTTGGGCGGCCAGCCCACAGGCCACTTCCTGGGGGTCTCCCTGCCGTGCGCCATCGAATGGCGTATCCTGCTGCCTGATGTCATTTGGGGTTGGCTATGTCCCTGATGAAGCATCCCACCAGCCGCCAGCGGCCGCCGCTTTCGCGTCCGAGCAGGTACGTCACCATTTCCCGGTCCCATTGGCGGAAGCGATTCCGGCCCGTTTCTTCCGTCACCACCAAGCCGGCATCGCCGCGCACATACACGCGAACCACCTCCACCTGGTTCTGGTAGGGGCCCGCCTCCCGCAAGAAGTTCACCGGCCATTCCGTAAGTCTTGCTCCAGTCAGGTACATGTGGACCTCCCAGGTACGCGGGTCACCCGAGAAGTTGCCGTTGAACATCGTAAAGCTCGGGCCGAGTACCGCGCTCACCCGAGCGGGCGCACTGCGCTGGAAGCCCTCATGGTATTCCTCGACGGTTGCTACGACCGCGGCGGAGTCCGGGGGCGTGGTGGAGGCAATGGCAAGCCGGGGTCCGAGCGTGAGGCCCAGCAGTAGCCAGGTCATGCGCCCACTCATAGGTGTGCTCATCGGTCGCTCCGGGAAGAATGGTGTGCGAGCCCTTTCCTCCCTTCGCTCGGCGAGCGCAGGATGTTTCACGGCTCACAGGCGTCGGCCCGGGTAGACCGCCACGTCCGAGCCTTCGGCCAGAAACGCCGACCGCGCCGGTGCGGTGAGGCACTCCGAGAAGCCGACTCCGTACACCGCCCGGACATCGCAGTCGAGCCCGCTCCGGACCCCGGCCCACACGCGCCAGGGCGGATGCTTGACCTGGTATTCCTTGCACCCACCGTCGTGCTGTGTCGTATACCCCCAGTAATGCTCGGTGATGAACGCGGCCTCGGAGCCAGGCATCGGCAACGCCGGGCGGCCGTCCGTCGCGACTTCGAGCTCATGCCACCGCCCTCCCATCCGCCACGCGTAGGCGGCGCGACCCGGCCTGCCCTCCGTGGCGCCGTCGAGCGCGAGCTCATGGCGCATGGGCACCGCGGAGTAGGGCTCGTTGTAGCACCAGCGCGCGACCAGCGCGATGGCCCGCCGCGGCACCAGCTCGCGCACGAACACGACGGCGCGTCGCCAGGCTCCGTCTTCCCCGCGCCGGCGGACGTAGAACCGAAGGTTGATCTCGTCGAAGTCGCGGTGCCCCGGGACGCCGATGCCCAGCACGCGCGTGTCCAGGAATCGGAAGCCGACGACACTGGCCAGCACGGTCCCGTCGAAGGCGTCCAGCTCGGTGCCGGCCGGTATGAGCGGCTGCAGGAGCCCGGCCGGCACCTCGTAGTTCAGCATGGCGAGGTGCCGCCAACTGGCTGTCAGAAAATGGCCGCAATCCGTTCATCTCAGGCCTCCTGCCGGCCGCGGCGACACTTCCAGAGCGTCGGTGCCTAGTCTACGCTTCTGGATTGCTCCGATAACTCTTTCGGCCCGTCACACCCCGAAGGGAGCCGCCGATGAGCGAGACCCCGCCCGTGATCCTCATCGGTCTCGACGCGGCCGAGATCGATGTCGTGGACCGGCTCGTGGCGGACGGCCGCATGCCGAACCTGGCCCGGTTTCGCCAGCAGGGACGCTGGGGCCGGTTGCAGACGGAGCCGCCGCACTTCCTGAGCCTGGTCTGGTCCACCTTCTTCTGCGGGTCGCGCCTGGGCGAGCAGGGCTGGTACTTCAACAAGATCTGGAATCCGGATCGCCAGCGCCTGCAGTACGTCGACCCCTCGTGGCTGCCGCTGCAGCCGTTCTGGCTGTCGCTCGACCCGTCGTACCGCCTCGCGATCCTCGACCTGCCGTATGCGTCCCCACTCCTGACGCGGCCCAACATGACGGCGCTGAACGGCTGGCAGTGCCACGACGACTTCGGGCGCAAGGCACTCCCGTCGGGCCTGTGGACGCGGATCCGGGATCGGCACGGCAAGCCCCGCATGACCGCAGAGGTCTTCGGCCCGCAGAGCGCCGCGACGTTGATGGCGCAGCGACAGGAGGTCCTGGACGGCAACCGGCAATTCGCCGACATCTGCCGCGACCTCCTGACCGGCGATCGCTTCGACCTGTTCTTGGCCGTGTTCGGCTCGCTGCATCGCGGCACGCACTATCTGTGGGACTTGTCGCAGATCGACCACGAGCATCTGGATGGCCCCACGCGTGCGATCCTCGAGGGAGGCCTGGAGGCCTGCTACACCTCCGCCGACGAAGCCCTGGGCCGGGTGCTCGACGCCGCCCCGGCCGACGCGCGCGTGGTCGTGTTCGCGCTTCACGGCATGGGGCCCAATGACGGCTGGTACGAGCTCCTGCCTCGCATTCTCGAGCGGATCCACCGCGGTGGCGGCGGCGCGCCGGCCAGGCCCGGCCTGCTGTTCCGCCTCAAGCAGGCGCTGCCGTGGACGCTGGTGCGCCAGGTGACCCGCCGCATCCCCCACGCCTGGAACAAGGCGCTGGTCCCGCTGTGGTCCCGGCGCATGCACGACTGGCCCAAGCGGAAGTACTTCGCCCTCCCCATGGACTACAACGGCTACATCCGCCTCAACCTCAAGGGCCGGGAGCAGGAGGGCTGCGTCGACCCCACGGACGCCGATCGGGTGATCGCCGAGGTCGACGCGGCGCTCCAAAGCTTCCGCGATATCGACACCGGCAAGCCCGTGATCCGGGGCACGATCAAGGTCGACGACCTGATCGCGTCCACCGCGCCGCGCCGCCGGTACCTGCCCGATCTGGTCGTGCTGTGGGACCCGCCGGGGCCGGTGTGGGCCTCCAGCGGCGTAGTCTCCGACGAGTTCGGCGAGGTGCGCTGGCCGAAGGGCGCAAAGCTGGCCTCGGGCCGCTCGGGCAACCACACGCCCCATGGCTGGTTCGTCGCCAAGGGGCCCGGGATCCCACCGGGACCAAGTGCCCGGACCTACGACACCGCCGACCTCATGCCGACCGTATTCCACTGGCTCGGCGCCCCGCGACCACCCCATTTCGTGGGCCGGCCGATCGAGGAGCTGCTGGGCGACTAGCGCGCCTCCACGATCGCTTGGCGGTAGACTTGCTCGACGCGAGCGGCCACCTCGGTCCAGGAGTACTCGCGCCGCGCCTGTTCACGCGCGGCGTCGCCCAGCGTCCGCGCCAGTGCGCGGTCGTTGAGCAGCCGCTCCATCGCGTCGGCCATGGCGGCCGTTTCGCCGTCGGGCACGATCAGGCCGCTCAGCTCGTGCCGCACCGGACCCGCCGAGCCCTCGAAGGTCGCGATCGGCAGGCCGGCCGCCATGTAGTTGAGCAGCTTCTGCGGTATCCCGTCGCACTGAACGCGAGGGTTGACGGCGACGGTCGCGGCCGCCAGCAGGGCCGGCTGCTGCGGAAACGCGGCCCGGCGCAGGTCCACGGCGTCTCGCACGCCGAGCGTCCGAGCCAGCGCGTCGAAGGGCGTGAACGACGAGTCCGTCACGATCATCAGGCGCACGTCGGCCCGGCGCGCGTGCAGGACGGCGAACGCCTCGAGCATGAGGTCCACCCCCTGGTAGGGGGCGAGATTGCCGGTGAAGATGACCGTGCGGCCATCCGGCGGGACCTCTCGCTCGACCTGGAAGCGCTCCCACTCGACTCCGCTGGGAATGACGTGCATGCGTTCGGGCGTGGAGGCGCCGAGGGTCGCGAGCCCGCGGCGAATCGCCTCGCTGACGGCAATGATGCGGTCGGCACGTCGGGGCAGGTGACGATCGAGCCATGGCGCGACCACCCGGATGCAGCCGCGCGGCACGCCGAGCGGATACGTGGGCAGCTCGCTGGTCAGAAGGGTGTGGGCATCGTACACGATCGGAGTCTCCCGCAGCGCGTGGGACGCGACGAGCAGGCCCTCGTAGTGATGCGCGTGGACGAGGTCGAACCGATGCTCGTGGTGCAGGCGGCGCAGCAGCCCGACGAGCATCGGGTCGAGCTGGAAGAGCTTGCGGAACGTGGGCCCCGGATCGGTCCGACGATAGGTGGGGACGTCACGGATCCGATGGACGACGAAGGGAGGATCGGCCAGCTCCCCGCCCAGGTGGTAGGTCACGACGTGCACCGCGTGCCCCCGGCTCGCCACGGCTTCGGCCATGCGCTGAATCCGAATCGGGGTGCCGCGCGGCCAGGGGAACGGGCAGGCCGCGATCATGGCGATGCGAAGGAGCTCAGTCATCCCGGAGCGCGATCGCAGCCTCGAGCTGCTGCTCGGGTTCCAGGGCCGTCCGCGGGTGCCGGGCAACGGTCCGGTAGGCGTCGGCGACCAACCACACGGCGACGAAGGTCTGGGAGGCGACCGTCACCCAGGCCGCACCCAATGCGCCATATCGCGGGATCGCCACCAGGTTGAGTGCCACATTGAGGGCGACGCCGAGGGCCATGATGAACACCGCTCGCTTCTCCCGCATCGTCGACGAGGCGAGCAACATCGCGACCGTCGCGATGTAGAGTCCTGGCACGCTCAGGTACAGCACCCGCAGCACCTCGGCCGAGTCATCGTAGGTGGCGGTGTAGACGGCCCGGATGATCGGCAGGGCCAGCAGGGCAACGAACCCCCACGCCGCCACGCCGAGGACGGCCATGCCGGCGAACATCTTGTGCATCAGGCGACGGAGGTCGCTCCACTGCTGCCGGGACGCGAGCGCCGCGCACACCGGGAGCAGGATCAGCGTGAGGGGCCGGACCACGAATTGGGATGCCTCGAGCAGCTTGGCCGCCGCCTGGTATCGGGCGACCTGCTCGTACGGCTGCAGGTAGCCCAGCATCACCGTATCGGCAGCGAAGTGCACCAGCCCCGCGACCGACAGGACAAATAACCACACAGACCCCTTGAAGACACGTTGCATCCGGCGCCACCCCCATCGGAGGTGGATGGGCCCGATTTTCAGTCGCGTGATGCCCGCCGCCACACCCAGGAGCACCACTCCGCTGAGCACGTGGGCCCCGGTCATCCACGCCAACCCGCCGCCGGTCAGCGCACCGGCAGCGACCGCGGCCACGAGCACGAGGAGGGAGACCCCGAACGCCGCGACGGTGTATCCGATACGATGCAGCCCCTGGAAGAGCGAAGAGTAGGTGCGGTAGACGTCCCTGCACACGCTGAAGACGGCGATCGCCGCGGCCACGGCCAGCGCGTCCGGCTTGGTGACCGCCACCCAACCGGGCAGGAGCACGAGATAAGCCGCGAGCAGGGGCAGTCGCGCCGACAGCACGGCCTCGAGCCGGCGCCGTGCTCCCCGGGGTGCGGTCGCCGCGCGCCGGGAGAGGTCGGTGCTGGCCCCCAGGTCGGTGGCGAGCACGGTCACGCCGCAGAGCGTCAAGGCGAACATCAGCTTGCCGTACTCCGCCTGGGACAGCAATCGTGCCATCACGGCGAGCACGGCGAAGCCGAGAATCTTGTAGACAAGCTGCGAGACGAAGGCAATCAGCAGGTCACGTCGGATCTTGCCTCGCCTCACGGAGCGCGTCCCCCCGCCACGCGCCAGTTGCATCGGGCGATCAGGTCGAGGGCGCGCTGCGCCGCGCGCTCCGGCGCGGACCGCTGCCATTTCGGGTTGAAGGGGAAGGGGCCGCCGGTCAGGATCTCGAGGTCTTCGCGTCGGCGGCTCTGCCGCATGTCTCGGCGGACGCCCATCACATGAGGCAGCAGCCGGCCCGTCGATCCCGCAGCCCAGAGCCAATGGCCGAGCCAGCCCTTCCTGACCGCGCCGACCAGCTGCAACGCCTCGAACGCGGCCAGAGCCGGCGCGAACCGCAGCAGCGTGCCCGCCTGGTACAGCATGAGGATCGTCAGCCAACGATTGCGGATGGTGTGGCGGACCCGGAACGGGGTGAAGCGCCCCGTCTGGCGGACCGAGACGCCGATGGTCCCGGCCCGGTGCAGGCACCGGGCTTCGGGGACGACGAGGCAGTCGAACCCCTGCAGGCTGGCTCGCAGGCCGAACTCGTGGTCCTCCAGATACAAGAACAGGTGCTCGTCGAACCATCGCCGGTCGCCGAAACGCGTCCGGTCCACCATCACGCAGCAGGTGATGGCCGATCCCACCACTCGCACGACGTCGTCCAACTGCGCCACAGGAGTGTCCGCGTGAAGCAGCGCCGTCGTTCCCAGGAAGTGTGGCAGGGCGCCGGCATACTGAACCGTGTCCGGCGCCTGCTCGTAGAGCACCGCCGCCATCGCCAGGATCGCGTTGGCACGGACATCGAGGGCCGAGGTCAACGCGTGCACGCTCCCGGGTTGCGGCTCGACGTCGTTGTCGATCAACAGGATCCGATCATGCATGGCCTCCCTGATGGCTCGATTGCGGGCCGCGCCAGGGCCGAGGTTGGCTCCCAGCTCGATCACCCGCACATCGCGAAAATGCTCGCGCACGAGCGCAACGCCGCGGTCGGTCGACCCGCTGTCGATCAGCAGCACGTCGTCCACCTCGGGACCCAGGCGGGCCACGGCGCGGAGTGTCTGCTGCAGGTACGACTCGCCATTGTGGTTCACGATGCCGACGGAGACGCGACGAGCGGCCACGGATAGCTCTCGTATCACCAGAGGGAGCGACGTTGACGCGGATTGCCGCCGCCATTAGAGATCGGCGGGCATCCATTCTGATCGCGGGACCTCCGGATCGGCCGAATAATACCATGGACCTCGCACCATGATCCTCGATGCGCAGCATGGCTTGCGGCACGAGCCGTCCCGCTACGATCTCTGCATCGTGGGCGCCGGCGCGGCGGGAATCACGCTTGCCCTGGAGCTCGAGGCGACGGGGTGGCGGGTGTGCCTGCTGGAGGCGGGCGGACCGGCATACGAAGCCGAGACCCAGCGCCTGTTCGAGGGCGAGGTCGTGGGCCAGCCATATCCCCTGCTGCGGGATACGCGCGTCGGCGCCCTCGGTGGGTCGACCAGCGTGTGGGCGGGCTGGTGCCGTCCGCTCGATGCGCTCGATTTCGAGCCGCGGGACTGGTGCGATGCCGGCGGCTGGCCCTTCGGCCTGGACGAGCTGCGTCCCTACTATGCCCGCGCCCACGAGATCTGCGGGCTCGCCGCCTTCGAATACGACCCCGAACGCTGGGCCGGGATCCTCGGATCCCAAAGACTGTTGCCCGACGACCCCACGTTCACCAACGAGATCTTTCACGTCCAGATCCAGAACTTCGGCCATCGCTATCGCGAGCGGCTGGAGCGGTCGAGGGCCATCGACCTGGTGCTGCACGCCCCGGTCATGCGGGTCCGCATGGACGGCGCGGCATGCGCCGCGGTCGAGATCCGGACGTTGGCCGGGGACGAGATGGCGATCCGCGCGGACCGGTTCGTGCTCGCGGCCGGTGGCGTCGAGAATCCCAGGCTGCTGCTGCTCTCCGCGGACGACCCGGCCGGCGCTCCCGGCAATGCCGGCGGGCTCGTCGGCCGCTACTTCACCGACCATTCGTACATCGAGCCGGGGACGCTGGTGCTGCGCGAGCCGGAGTCGCTGGAGTTCTATCGGTTGCGGCCGGTGGCCCCGACGCCGGGGGCGAGCTCGGTCCGGGCCGTCCTCTCACTCCGCCGGGAGGTCGTGGAGCGCGAGCGCCTGATGAATGCGGGCTGGTTCTTCCATCCCCTCTACGAGGCCCATCGGGCCTTCGAGACCGCGGAAGTGAAGGCCTTCCTGCAGTTGTGGAACAAGTTCCAGCAGCGGGGGGTGCCGGGAGCCGCCTGGCCGTATGTCAGGCAGGCCGTCAGGGCCCCTCACCGGCTCGCCATGGCGATGGCACGCAAGCTTCTGGTCCGCCATGGGCCGGCCCGGCGCTGGCGCATGCGCGCGGCGTTCGAGACCGGGTTTCGGTACGCCAACCGCGTGATGCTGAGCGACGAGCGAGATCGACTCGGCAGGCGCCGGGTACGCATCGAGTGGCGAATCGGTGAGGCGGACGTCGAGAACATGCGCCGCGTGACGCAGCTCTTCGACCAGGCGGTCAGGCAGGCCGGCGTCGGCTACCTGGAGCGCGCCTTTCCGGACGCGCCGGCGGCGTGGCGGCGCGTGCTGGAGTGCGGCAAGCACCACATGGGGACCACCCGGATGCACGTCGCGTCCCGGCTCGGCGTCGTGGACGAGAACAGCCGGGTCCATGGAACGTCGAACCTGTTCGTCACCGGCAGCTCCGTCTTCCCGAGTGGGGGGTACGCGAATCCCACGCTGACCATCGTCGCGCTGGCGGTGCGACTGGGGGATCATCTCAAGCGGATCTGGTCCTCCTCTAGCGGGTGAACGTGGCCACGCCACCGCCCCCCAGGCCGACGCCCTCCTCCGTGGGTACCGCCCGCATGACGCGCACCTCGTAGGTCACCCCCACCTGAAGTGCGACCGGCGCGACGCCCTCCTCCGCTGCCACCGGCGACTGCCCGTAGGTGATGCCGGACGGGAGGATATTCTGCATCCGCCCTCCAATGGACCACGCCACGCCCGAGGCGGGCGCGAGCGCACTCACTTGGAGCAGGGTGACGGCGCAAGCCGGGGTCCAGTTGAAGCGCGGGGTCGCGCTTGCCGGAGCCTGCACCGAGACCGTCACCAGGTTGCCGGGACACGTCTCGGCGTCCAGTGGGCTCTGCGTGTCGCTGCAGCCGAGAACGGCGGCTCCGAGGAGGGGAGCAGTCAGACGCAGCAGGGCGAGACGAACCCCAACAGGCGAACGTTGCACTGTGGCCTCGCGGGTTGTCGAAGCTGGCGTGCTAGTCCTGCAAGACGAAGGTCACCTTCAACAACACTCGATATTCCGTGATCTTCCCCTTCTCGATCACGACCTTCTGACTCTTGATCCATGCACCGCTGAGATTGCGAAGGGTCTTCTCGGCGCGGGCAATCCCCTTCTGAATCGCGTCCTCGAAGCTCTTCGACGAAGAGGATTGGATCTCGGTGATTTTGGCGACGGACATAGAGAGACTCCATGCCAGGATACCTGGCGGCCACGGTGATAGGAGATGCAACGTTCGACCTGAACCTATGCTAGCCAGAGGCGCACGAAAGACTCGCCCACCCACGTGCGGGTCAGAATGGCTCCGCTCTCGAAGGTGCGCGCGGCCGGCCAATGCCGCGCGAACCCCCTTCAGGCAGGGATCGGGCGAGCAGGCCGGCCCAGTCCGGGGCGGCGCCCTCCCACTCGTTGCGCAGACACGAGACAATCCTGGTTTCACCCAAGGACTCCACCAGGAGGACCACGTGCGTCTCGGTTTCATCCTTCCGGACGTCCGCGCGAGGACGAAACCTCCACGTCCGACCATCGGCACTGACCCATGAGCGCTCGACCACTTGGCCTCCAATAGATCCGCGACAAGTCTATGCGAGAAGCTGGGACTGCCCGCCTCAGTAGCGCAGTGGCCTTTGCATGATCATCACATGCGCCCAATACGTGCCGGACGCCATGACATAAGGATTGATGCCATCCTCGCTGGTGGACAGCCCGAGATCCTCGGCGGTGCGATAGGGCATGTGAACCGATTGCCAGCAATCGATCGTGTCGCTCACTGCGTTGTGCGTGGCATCGTAGCCGCTGATCGGACCATACATGCGATAGCCCGCGGTCGGCAGCCTGGTAATGGTCAATCTCCCGCTCCGGATATCCGCGTCAAGTCTCCCGTCCAACGCCGAGTCGGGCACACCCTGCGCGGTGAGCTGGCGAATCCGGTAGAGCACCGGGGCGAACGCTGCCTGATAGCAGCGCACGTCAAACGTGGAGTCGCCCGGTGCGTCGGCGAGACAGACCACTCCATTCGCGCTCGCGCGCCAGACCTCCGGCGTCCCCGCGCTGTCGAATGCCACCACGCCGGCTCCGCTTCGGAACGAGACCGGCAGCGGCAGGACCGCCGCGGCGACCTGCTGACTGCGGTCGCTAGCCTGCGCCGTCGCCTGCACCGGCAGTGCGAGACCGAGACACCAGAGTATCCAGCGCCTGGAACGGATCAACCGCACCCTGGGATCTCGCCCAGGCTCGAGAACACCGCCAGCCCATGGTCCCGCGCGCTACGCACCATGAGGTCCGCCCCCTGCGACGCGCCGCCCACGCGCGGCACCGCGTCGCACCGGGCCAGGAGCCGCTCCGCGATCGGGTGGAAGATCTCCTCGAAGGCAGCGTCGCCCACCTGGCGTGAGCCCGCCAGCGCGACCAGCGGGAGGGCGCGCCATTCGCCGATCACCGGGATGTGGCCTGCCCGAAAGAGAGGGAGCGCAAACGCTTCCACTCGCCCGCACGTTCTCGGCCAACTTCGCTGGATCGTCTCTCGTCCCCGAGCGATACGGTCCCGCCACGAGGATCATCAACGATGCCGGGCTACCATTCATCGGCCGGATCCGTTTTCAGCGGGCGGCAGGGGCGTGCGATCCGCGCGCCGCTCCACGAAGGCCGCCACGTCACGCAGGGCGACCTCCCATTGCGCGATGCGTTCGCCCTCGGGCGACAGCTCCTGGCGCGGGCCTGCGTGGACCTCCGGGTACTCAGGATCAAACGTTCCAGTGAGCTGTTCGCGGAGGAACAATCGCTCCTGCAAGTAGACGCGGTCCCCTTCCCGCCACGCCGGCCACCCGAGGTGGTAGTCTGCATCCGGGCGCACCATGTGGGTCAAGAAGACGGCAACGGGCGACCCCCGCACCAGCCGTTCCGCCGACTCGAGCCAGTGCGCGGCGTAGTCGGCGGGAGCCCACTCGTAGAGCGGGGCCTGAAACTCCTCCCGGAAGGCGCCGAGCATGAGGCGGCCCCAGTTGAAAAGGTCATCGCCTTGTCCTTCGGGCCGGCCGATCAGTTCGATGTCGAACACTTGCACTTCCGTCTAGAGGGATGGCCGTTGTTCGTCTGCCCAACGGCTACTGGTCAGCTGCAGACGACCACTAGGAACCTACGGTCTCTTGCCGCGGCTGGGAGGGCTCCGACACGGCCGATGCCCGTCGCCGGTTCAGCACACCTCTCCCTACGCGTTCCAGTCCGGCCCCCGCCAGCAGGACGAGCCCACTGCAGAACACGACTGCCGGCACCAGCCCCCATGGCTCATGGGCGTGGACCGCGAACGTCGGCTGGTGCAGGAGCAACCGCCCCACAATCAGAATGTAAGGCAGTTCCATGAGGTCGAGGCCGATGTCGTAGAGGAATGTCTCACGGTGGGCTTGGACGTGCGCATACACCGTGAGGAACGCGCCCACGCAGATCACGACTAGCGTCCAACCAAGCTTCGACCGAAGTACCCCCATTTCACAGCCCCTCACGTCCGGGCGTTAAGGGTGGGCCTCCTGCACGTGCGCGGTCGTCGAGTCGTACCGCCACTTCTGATAGAAGAAGAAGAGAGCCATCAGCACCAGCGCAATGCCGGCTCCGATCAGCGAAGCAACCGCGGTCCGCCCCGCCCCTCCCGAAGCAGTCCGCCGGCCAGCATGGCCACGCCGACGCCTGCCACGATGCTGTTGAGGAAGGCGACCATGCTCGCGGTCGTGGTGATGAAACCTACGAAGGGTCCGATGCGGAGCGCCGGCGTGGACGGGTTCTCGGGCCATCGCCCGGACTCGGCGGAGAAATGCTCGGCCGCCTCCGGGCCGAGCGTCCGATAGTATCGGCGGATCCGGGCGATGCCGTTCAGATACTGCATCCCTTCCAGGTTGCTGTCCACCAGCCGGACGGCGGTGAACAGGCCGAGGATGAACAGCGCGGGCAGCACGATGGCAATGAAGGGCTGGAACAGCTCGGGCGACCTGGAGGCGAATCCCAGCGCCACCAGCGAGCTGGACAGTGAGAAGAGGTAGAGCGATGCCCGGGTGCCGACCTCGCTGGTGTTGGCGCTGATCGCGCTCTGGAGCACGTAGTGCTCCGTGGTCAGCGCCGAGATCAAGGCCGATGACGGCTCCTTCTCATTCATGCGGAGCGGACTTTGCGGAATGGCCCGCGGAATCAGCCGCGGTGGCGAGGACCGCAGGCGAGCGGTGTCGGATGTCATCCGGCTTCGGGGTGTCAGATCCGGAGCGCCGGAAAGGAAACCGGCCAGCCATCGTCCAGCACGTCGACGCAGAACGGAACGAGCAGTCGGGCTCGGGCCGCGGCCCGGTCGAGGAGGGCTGGGCAGCGGCGCACCCGGAGAGAAGCGCGATGCTCAACACTGCAGTCGGACTCGTCATCATTCGCATGGGTTTCTCACGGACTGGCGGCCACCGGGCCACCTTCCGGCATGACCTGGAGCAGGGCGGCAGGGCGCACTGCGATGTCCCCGGTAAACGAGCAACTGTGCGCTGCGATCAGCACGACCGCGGTGCCGACTGCCGTCGCGAAAATGGCCAGGATGATGCGGTTGGCGGCGCGATTGTCGCTGTGGACCATGGCGATCGTGACCAGGGTCAGACCCGCCTGCACGAGCAGCACCGTCCACTTGACCCAGTTGATCGGATCCACTGAGAATGACGCGCTGCCGGCGAGCCTCCAAGGCACTCTGGAGGGCGGCCACCAGCTCCCGTTGCGCCGCGACCTGGCCCTCGCCTCGAGGCGCGAGCGAGAGCGTCAGCCGGAGGGCCTCGCCCAGCCCTGCGGGAACGATCGTCAGCGTGGCGTTCCGCCGGGCCATCGCGGGCCATTCCTGGGTGACCGCATCCTGAATGTGGCGCCGGATGAGCTCGCGCAGGCGCGCCTCGGGCTCGCCCGGGAACCCCGCGGCGAGGAGCACGGCCGCGCGCAGCGCGCTCGCTTCTCGGTTGACGGCGATGTGCGCCCGATCAACATCGTTCCAGACCTGCGCGGCCAGAAATCCCACCAGCAGGGCAAACATGAGGGAGATCGGCGGAAGCATGCCCGGCGAGATGCCCTTGAAGGCGCGGGCCCGCTCGCCCACCGCGAGCGCCGTGACCAGGAAGTAGAGTCCCGCCGTGAAGGCATAGACGGCCCCAAGGATCAACACCCCCATCCACACCACGGGAAGACTGAGAAGCCAGTCGCTCATATTCCCTCACGGTAGCTATGCGGTACGGCGCCCGGCACGGACTTCTCAGAACCTGGGCTGGGTAGCTTCGCCTTGCGAGACGCTCGCATCAGGGTCTACCGTTTCTTCGCCGGCTGGCTGTTCTGGGCCACCGCGGCCTTCACGAGCGCCTTGAACGCGCCCGCGTCGACCTTCTCCCCTTCGTGGATGTCGATCGCCCTCCGCGTGTTGCCTTCCAGGCTGGAATTGAAGAGGTGCGATGGGTCTGGGACGGCTGGCGCCCCGGGCGAACGTGAGCTTCACGACCTTCGTGTACGCCTCCCCGGTGCAGACGATCCCGTGGTGCGACCAGACCGGATTGCCTCCACTTCCACTCCTCGGTCATCTCGGGGTCGGCTTCCAGGATCAGCGCCCGCATGCGGGCCAGGGTCTCCCCGCGCCATCCTTCCAGATCGCGGATCCGCTGGTCGATGAGCCGGGAGGCTGGCTCATCTTCCTGAACCTTGATTGGCTTGGCGTCACTCGCACCTGGCTTGGCCTTTCCGCCGGCTTTAGGCGGGGACTTGGACGTCTTCATAAGGGTGGCCAGGGTGGCCGCCTCATTTAGGAGTTTGTGATCCTGAGCCTCATTGAAGTCCTCGTCGGTTTGTCACGTTGGCGGGCCGCGGCCCGTCAGTCAAGCCGGGGCGTCTCGCTGGTCCGGGCCGACCGCCCGGCTCACGGAGCCCCCAGCTGCACGGTTAGACCGGCGCCGCTCGACCGCGCGCTCTCGTAGACCAGGGCGGCGGCCGCCACGTCCTGGAGGGCTGTGCCCGTACTGTCGAACACCACGATCTCGTCCTTGGAGCGACGTCCGGACTTCTGCCCGGAGACGACCTCGGCCAGCTCGGCCCGGATGTCCTGGCGGCGCATGATGCCCGCGGCCATCGCGTGGTGGAGGTCGCCGATGGTGGCGCACTGCTCAAGGTGGTCTACTACCACGGCACTCGCGGCGAGCAGTTCCGGCTCGATCTCCTGCTTGTGGGGGTTGTCGGCGCCGACCGCCGCGACGAAGGCGCCGGCCGCGACGTGCTCGCGACCGAGGAACCAGCGAGCCGCGGGGGTGCACGTGATCCAGATCGTGGTGTCGCTTGCCGCCTCGCCCAGCTCACCGATGACCCGGATGTCCATGCCCAGTGCGCTGCTCATGTCGCCGGCGAATCGCCGCGCCCGATCCACGTCGAGGTCGAACACCATGACTCGCTGGAGGGACCGGACACACGCCAGTGCGCGAAGCTGGTTTCCGGCCTGAGCACCGCAGCCACAGAGAGTCACGGTGGCGGCCTCCGGAGCCAGATGCCTGGCGGCGACCGCCGTGGCCGCAGCCGTGCGCAGGCTGGTGATCTCGATGGAATCCAGCAGGGCCAGGAGACGGCCGTCGCCAGCGTCAAACAAGGCAATGACACCTTGAATCGTCGGGAGGCCATGCCGATCCGGGTTACCGGGGAAGTTGGCGTTCACCTTGGCCGCGAAGACGGACCTCCCGTCAAGTGCGTCGAGCAGCCCCGCCGACTTGAGGTGGAAGCCGCCGCCATCCACATGCGCCCCGAGGACGCCCGAGGGGATCGTTTCGCCCCGGGCGTGCCGCAGAAAGGCGTCTTCGATGGCCTCGATGCAATCCGGCAGGCGTAGCAGGCGCGCTACCTCAGTCCGGGACACCACCAACGTGGCATGCGACATGGACGCGCCCCTCCTCCGACATCCGCCCGAGCGGCACCTTGGGCCGAATCAGCGCAACTGCATGAGCACCACACCGGCGACTCCCGCCGCGAGGATCACTAGCGGCTCGGGGACTCGTCGCACACGGATCAAGACGAGCAGCGTCACCAGCGCGATCGCGACGGTCACGACGTCGGTGATGGCCCGACGGCCCAGCACCACGACCGCGCCAGCGATCGCCCCCGTGGCCGCCGCCGTGACGCCGTCCACGGCGGCCTTGAGTCGCCGGTTGGCGGTGACCCGGTGGAACGACGGCGCGGCGAGGATCACCGCCAGGTAGGTCGGCAGAAACATGCCGATCGCGGCGATCACTCCTCCGACCGGCCCGGCCACGAGATAGCCGATGAACGCGACCGTGATCACCACCGGACCAGGCGTGATCATTGAGACCGCCACGGCGTCGAGAAACTGTCGCTCCGTAAGCCAGCCGTAGTCTCCGACCGCGCCCCCATGGAGGAATGGTACGACCGCGAGGCCGCTGCCGAAGACCACCACCGCTGCCTTCGCGAAAAAGCCGAGAATCCGGGCCATCGTCTCGCCGGACGCGGGGCCGTGGAGGCCGGTCACCAGCCAGAGCGGGACGAGGGCGGTGGTGGTCACAGATCCGCCCGGGGCGCGCTCGTGCCACATCCGCCAGACCAGCACGACCATTCCGCTGAGCCCCAGAACCCACAGGATCTCCGCTTCGGTCCACGCCACTACGAGCGCGTTCGCCAGCACGACGACCCAGAGCAGCGGGTCGCGCCCGACGCTCGACCCGAGCAGCTTCCCCGCTCCGCGGCCCACGATAGCGATGACCGCGGCGCCGATTCCGTAGAAGGCTCCTTGCATCCAGGCCAGCTCGCCGAACCGCAGGTAGACGGCCGACAGGATCATCACCATGAGGAACGACGGACCTACGAATGCCAAGCCCGCCAGCGTCGCACCCGGCACGCCCTGACGCACCCAGCCGAGATAGATCGCGAGTTGTGCCGCCAAGGGACCGGGTGCGAGCTGCGCGAGCGCCAACCCTTCTTTGTATTCCTCCGCCGTCACCCAGCCGCGGTCCAGCACCAGGTCCCGCTGCATGGCGGCCGTGAGCGCGATCGGACCACCAAACCCGAACGTGCCGAGCCGTAGGAAGTAGCTCGCGAGGGCACCCAGGGAGGCCCCAGCAGCACCCTGCGCAGGAACGCCCCCTCGGCCGTGGGGAATGGCGCTCACGGGATCGTCCGTTTCACCCAGGCATACAGACCATCGTATATGCGGTGCGTGAAATCGAGCAGCTCGTGATCGTCCCGGATCACGAGGCCCAGCCCGCGAACGATTGCATCCAGACCAGGCGATTCGGGCGAGCGAAACTTGTCGTCATCGAGATCGGCGTCGTGCACCATGGCCGCGATCTCATGGAGCGCAGGGTCGGTGAGGCCATACGTGTGCAGGATGCTCTCGAATGAACAGCGGCCCTCGTGGTGCCCCAACTCGACGCCGCGCATGTCGAATGGGGTACCACCGAAGGCTTTCGCGGCGTCCGGATCGGGAGCGAATGCGAAGGTCGCCTCGGGGTCGACGAAGCGCCGAAGAAGCCACGCGCTCGCGGTCCGGTCGATGTGGGGTCCCGGCCTAGTCACCCACAGCACGGCTGGCACCTCCCCCCGCCGACGCGGATCGCTCCGCTTCCAGCTCGGCAATGGCCCCGCTCACGAGAGTTGCCGCGGCGTTCCGACCGGCGGCCCGGAAGTGATCCCGGCGACGCTCCAGCCGAAGGGCACGCTCCAGCCCACGAAGCTGTCGCACCGCGTGAGTCAGCGCCGCAGGTGCCGATGGGTGGTGCCGGCGCCCCCGCCGGCGGCCCCGAAGCGTCGCATCACGGATCGCCTGTGCCGATGCGGCAATCTCAGCGTATCGGCCATCAGCCTCCCGGCGAAACAGGTCGACGGCCTGGCGGTCCTGGGCAGAGGAAAGACTCGCCGCCTCCCAGACCCACGCCGTGCCGCCCTGCTCCTCAATTTCCTCGGCCAGCCACTCGAATGCCTCCCGTGTCTTGGCATCCGCAGGCAGCATCCAAACGGCGTCATGGATCAGCACGGCGCCTAGGCGCTTGAGCCGGCGCCAGATTCCGAGTCGGAGGCGGCTTGGCTCTCGGGGGAGACGCGAGGAGAGCAGGATCCACGGGGTCGGGCCCATGCCCTCCACAGTAACCGTGGTTACAGCAGCCGCAACCCCCTGTGCTTCGCGGGCGCGCCCTGAAATCGCGGCGCACCGATCAAGTCGGGTACTCGTCCTTGCGCCACGAGCGTGGCTCGGACTCGTCGGCCCCCATCGGCGTCCGTTCGAGCAGGAACGAGAAGTAGGGAGCAACGAACGGGTCGGGCGCCGACACCGTGTAGGTGTGGTAGACGGTCCCGTTCTCGCGAGCGAACGCAATCCAGCTCGGGTTCTCGCGGAGACCGTCCTCGAGCTTCGCGCCGATCTGTTTCCCCCAGTCCTGCAGCCATTCCGGAGGGGCGTCCAGTATCCCGCTGATCTCCGGGGCTTCCCGCGCCTGCTCCTTGGTCAACGCGAGCCCGAAGTCGAACGGGAAGTCGGTTCCGGAGGTCGAGACGTAGGGGAGCTGCCAACCCATCCGCCGCTTGTAGGCGACGAGCCGATCGATCGGCGCGCGCGAGAACAGGATCAACGTCACATCGCGGTGTCCGAGGTGCAGCGCGGCGGCGTCGAGATGATCCACCAGGCTCGAGCATCCGGGGCAGGCGCCGAGCTTGTAGTCGGGCCCGAACATGATGTTGTAGGCGAGGAGCTGCGAGCGCCCCTCGAACAGATCCGCAAGCGTCCTGCGCCCGTTCTCGGTCTCGAATTCGTATTGCTTCTCGACCGGAACCCAGGGCAGCTCCAGCCGCCTGCGTTTGATCTCCGTGTTGTGTTCCGCGTGCTCGGCCTCCAGCTTGGCCAGTTCGTCGCGCGCGGCCTGCCACTCTGCGCGGGTTCCGATTTTGTGATCAGTCATCGCTTTCCCTTTCCGGTTAGAGCTGAGACCGGGCACACGTCCGCCAAGGGCGAACGCCATCCGGCGATCTCGCGGCCCTCTACCGACACGACGAGTGAAGGGTCAAGAGTTCGACATCGGGCGTGAAAAAGGGCTCCAACAGGAGCCCGAGATCGAGGCGAATGCCGTTGTCTGTTGTGCCGTTCCGCTTCAGTGCGCCGCGTAGGAATCGAACCTACAACCTAGTGATTAAGAGTCACTTGCTCTGCCAATTGAGCTAGCGGCGCGCGCCCCGCATGCCACCCCTCCCCACCCATAGCCCCAAGGGGAGTCGAACCCCTCTCTGGACCTTGAAAGGGTCCCGTCCTAACCGATAGACGATGGGGCCGAGTAGCGCTAACGGGATTCGAACCCGTGTTTGGGCCTTGAGAGGGCCCCGTCCTAGTCCCCTAGACGATAGCGCCTAGCGTCCGATCAGCACCCAGCCGACATGCGACAGGTCGACATGCGACAAGCCGCCATGCGACAAGCCGCCATGCGACAAGCCGCCATGCGACCAGCAGGCCCGGCAGGAATCGAACCTGCAACCCCCGGTTTTGGAGACCGGTGCTCTACCAATTGAGCTACGGACCTCTGCATCTCTTCCAGGGTGGCTGACGGGACTTGAACCCGCAACCTCCGGAGCCACAGTCCGGCGCTCTAACCGATTGAGCTACAACCACCGCGGGGAGCCTGGGCCCCGTTTCCAGAGCCGGAAAAAGTACCGCGTCCGGGGGGCTCGGGTCAAGGCCAGAAGCGACGCGCGAGCGCGTCGGTTTCCGCCGATTCCGGCATAGTTGTGCCGTCGAGCGAGGCCACCGGAACCACGCCGCGCACGGCGTTCGCCACGAACAGCGTCCGGCCACGGATCTCCTCCAGTGTGGCCTTCCGCTCGGCAATATCCCCCACCAGTTCGGCGATCCGGGCCCGCGCCACGCCCGGCAGGATGCCGATCTCGAGCGCCGGGGCCGCCACCTGCCCATCCTCCCACCAGAAGACTCCCCAGATCGCAGTCTCCGCCACTTGGCCACCCACCGTGAGCAGCAGGCCGTCGTCCGCCCCGGCCGCCTTGGCGTCTGCCAACGCCCGATCGAACCGCTCGCGGTCCACCAGCTTATGAGGGTATGGCCGGTGGACCACCTTCGCCGTGAGGAGCCGCACCGGCGCCATGCTCCCGACCGGCCGTTCGCCGGCCACCACCCCACGCCGGCTCACCAGCAGCCGGTGCACCCGGTCGGGGCCTCCCTCGGGGGTCGGCAACTCGACCGGGATCGGCACGCCTAGCGCGCGGCAGCTCGTCGCCAGCCGGCGCACGTGGAGGTACCAGAGCGGCGCCGCCCCGTTCCGCAGGCGGACGGTCTCGATCAGCGTCTCCATGGCCCGTCTCCCTTGCGTCCGCGGACGCCGAGCCGCGTCATCGGGCGGCCGGCTTCCCTTCCACCGCCAGCTCCGCCGGCGGCACCACAGTGCGATTCGACCGCGCGTCCAGCCACCCCTTGATGGTGGTCGAGCCCAGGATGACCGCCCCGCCCACGAGCGCCCAGAAGCCCGGCCGCTCGCCCTGCACCAGCCAGGCCCACACCGGGTTGAACACCGGCTCGATCAGCAGGATGAGCGACGCCTCGAGCGCCGCGATGTGCCGGAGCGCCGACGTCACCAGCACGTACGCCACCGCGATCTGGAACACGCCGAGATAGGCGATCAAGGCCCAGTCCACCGCGCCGTGGGAGCCCAGCGGGAGCGCCATCGGCAGGGCGACGAGAAATGCCGTGAGGTTGCCGCTTACCACCGCCGCCACCGGCGACCCATGCTCGCCGTCCGCCGCACCCATCCAGCGGAGCCCGCACACGGTAAGGGCCCAGAAGAAACCGCTCACCAGCGCCAGCAGGTTCCCCATGACCGGATCGGGCGCGGTGGCCCGCGGCGCCTCCGCGCTCACGAAGAAGAGCGCCAGGCCGAGGGCGACGGCGGCCATGAATCCGATGTCCTGCCGCCGGATCGGCTCCTTGAGCAACCACGGTCCCAGCACCAGCAGGTACAGCGGCGCCGTGCTCTGCAGGTAGATCGTGTTGGCCGACGTCGTGAGCCGGTTGGCCAGCACGAACAGCGTCAGACACGCCGCGTAGGCGAACCCCACCAGCACCGCCCGCGTGCTCCACCCGCGCCGCGCCGCCGGCGCGATCAGCAGGATGGCGACCGCCGCGACCCCGCTCCGGAAGCTCGCCACCTGCCAGGCGGTGAAGCCGGCAGCCTTGATGGCCGCCCCGCCGGTCGAGAACAGGAGGGCGGCGACCGCCAGCTGAACGCGCGCGGAGGGACGGGCGAGCATGGCGCGAAGATAACCGAGGCCCGATCTTGGGGGTATCAGCGTTTGTCCCCCACCACGAGGCACTCATGTCCATGCTCGACATGCTCCAACAGCGACTCGGCGGCGACGCCGTGAACCAGATCAGCAAGCAGCTCGGGACCGACCCCTCGACGACCCAAACGGCCATCGCGGCCGCGCTCCCTATGCTCGTCGGCGCGCTCGCCCGGAACGCCCAGGACCCTGGCAAGGCCGGCGCGCTCGCCAACGCGCTCGGCAAGCACGACGGCAGCGTCCTCGACGACGTGGCCGGCTACCTCGGCCGTGGCGGCGACACGAGCGACGGCGCCGGAATCCTCGGCCACGTGCTCGGCGGCCGGAAGGAGAACGTCGAGACCGGCCTCGGCCAGGCGGCAGGACTCGACGCCTCCAAGGCGGGCCTCCTGCTGTCGATGCTCGCCCCGCTCGTCATGGGCGCGCTCGGCAAGGCGCAACGCGAGAAGGGCCTCGACACCGGCGGCCTGGCCGGCATGCTCGGGGGCGAGCAGCAGCGTGCGGCCGACGCGGCACCGGGCGTGATGGGGATGCTCACGTCGTTCCTGGATCGCGACCACGACGGGTCGGTCATGGATGACATCGGCGGAATGCTCGGAAAGCTCAGGAAGTAGGCCCGCGCGGCCGCCGGCCCGTCGGGCCGGCGGCGCGTCGCACGGAGCGGGCTCGGCCGACGCCTACCCGCTCCCCCCGCCCGGCATTTCCACCTCGTCGCCCACCACGTCCTGCACGTAGAGCAGCTTGATCGGCACCATCACCGCGCCGAGCAGCGGCATCGCGATCACCAGCCCGACGAAGCCGAACGCCAGCGCCATGACCGACTGTCCGATGATCGTCAGCACCGGCGGCAGGTCCAACCCCTCTTTCATCAGGAGCGGTGTCAGCACGTTCCCCTCGATCTGCTGGATGGCGAGGTACGCCAGCGCCACCCACAGCGCCTTCTCCGGCCCGTCGAGGAAGCCCATGGCGATCGCGGGCACGGCCGACAGTATGGGGCCGAAGAACGGGACGAACTCGAGGATGCCGGCGAGGATGCCCAGCGCCACCGCGGCGCGGACGTCGAGCAGCAGGAGCACGACCGTCGTGAGCCCGCCGATCACCACCATGCCGATGAGCTGCGCCACCAGCCAGCGCCGGAGCGTGACGCCCGTCGCGTCCATCACCTCGATGGCCTTGGCGCGCCCGCCGTGCGGCACCAGGTGCAGGATGCCGCGACGGTAGGTGCGCGGATCGATTGCGATATAGATCGCCACGAACGTGATGACGAGCAGGCTGCCGAGCGCGGCCAGCGTGCTCGAGAAGACGGTGAAGAAGTGCGTGCTGAGGTTGCGCACCTGCTGCGCGATCGTCTGGCGGACGTCGGTCGGCGGTTGGCCGCCCTCCGCTTGGCGCCCGCCGTCCCGTGCTCCGGCCGAGTCC
Organism: uncultured Gemmatimonadales bacterium; assembly: GCA_963840215.1. GTDB lineage: Bacteria > Gemmatimonadota > Gemmatimonadetes > Gemmatimonadales > GWC2-71-9 > CAVVWJ01. Next base: position 78,834 of record CAWIYG010000002.1, read on the forward strand.
GGCTCGCCACCGGCCGGCGCCTGCAGCAGCTCCGTCATGGTGCCCTGCCGCCGCCCCACCCATTGCTCGACGCGGTCGAGCGCGTCCGGCAGCTGCTGCCGCAGCTCGCCCCACTGCTCGGTGATGCGCGGGGCGGCAAGCGCGCCCAGGCCCACCAGCGCCCCGAAGAATCCCGCCACGAGCAGCAGCGTACCGACTGCCCGCGGCACGCGCCGCCGCTGGAGCCACGTGACGCCGCCCGAGAGGGTGATGCCGAACAGCACGCCGAGAAATGCGAGGAAGAAGACCGAGCGGGCGACCCAGAGGAGCTGCAGTGTCAGCCACACACCCGCAACCACCAGCGCGGCCCGCAGGATGTCGGGCGTTCGCCAGCCGGCCGCGCGGGAGGTGGGCATTCCCAATGATGGGGAGGTCACCCACGGCGGGATGTGATGGGGCTCCCCTACCCCTCCAGCGTATACGTCTCCTCCCGCACGGCCCGGAACCCCCGCCGCAGATAGTTCGGCAGCGCCGCCGGATGGTCCAGCGTACACGTGTGCAGCCACACCCGCGCCGGCTTCGCCGCCCACGCCTCCCGGACGGCTTCGCTCAGCAGCCACTTGCCCCACCCTCGCCCGATGTACTCCGGCAACAGGCCGAAGTAGGCGATCTCCATCGACGCGTCGGCGTGCGGCTTGAGCTCGAAATATCCCGCGGGCGCCGCCTTCCAGGTGAGCAGCCAGAGCGACAGTCCCGGCGTCGCCAGGTGGCTCCGGACCATCTCCTCGGTCCAGGACAGCCGGTCCACCCAGTGGAACGCCCGGCCCACCTCGCCGTAGAGATACCGGTAGAACGAGGGGGGGCAATCGCCGACCCGCTCCACGCGGGGCGCGGGATCGGGTGCCGCAACGGCGCGCAGCTCGGCGGGAGCGCCGAGCTCGAGGTAGGTCCGGGTGACGAGCGTGGGCATGGCGAAGAGTCTAATACGAAGCGGCCCCGGCGTCTGCCGGGGCCGCTTCACCTGCCTGACCTGCATCCCGTGTTACTGAGGGGTGGTGACGCTATCCCCGGGGATGGCCGTGGTATCCATCGGCGGCGAGGTCGGAGCCAGCGTGGTATCCGTGCTCGTCGGCGGAACCGCGGTGCTGGTCGTATCGTAGCCCGCGCTCGGCGCAGTCGGCTGCGGAGCGGCCGACGTGGTGTCGTAGCCCGGCGTGGTCGGCTGCGTCATCGAGGTGTCGGCGCTCGGCGTGGTCGGCTGGGTCACCGACGTATCCGCGCTCGGCACGCTCGGCTGAGCGGTCGACGTGGTGTCATACTTCGGCTGGGCGGCCGTGGTGTCGTAGCCGCTCGTGGCCGTGGTGTCGCCACGGTCCGGCGCCGCGCCCATGTCCTCGTCCGACCGATTGTGGCAGGCGGCGAAGGTAGCAGCCGCCGCCAGGATCCAAAGAGTTTTCATGAGTTCGCTCCTAGTGGCGACCGAGCCCTGCCCGCACTGGGCGTCGTCGCCTATCGTTCGTCAGCTGCGGGCCTGCAAGAAAGCCTGCACGTTACAGCATCGATCAAACTCGCACTCGTTCAATCCGAGGCCCCAAGGTATCAGCCCGGAGGCCACTCCACTAGGTCACAGATCACACTTTTCCAGGTCGGCTTCACTCCCGGAGCGCCGGTAGGTCGCGAAACAGCTCCAGGGCCCCCGGATTGGCCAGGGCGTCCAGATTGGCAACTGGGCGCCCGTGAATGACATCCCGCACGGCCAGCTCGGTAATCTTGCCGCTGATGGTGCGCGGGATGTCGGCTACCTGCAGAATCTTGCGCGGTACGTGGTGGGGGCTCGCCTGCTCCCGGATGCAACGCCGGATACGCTCCCTGAGCGAATCGTCGAGTGTAACATTTTCCCGCAGGCGCACGAACAGCACGATCCGCAGGTCCCCTTCCCAGTCCTGACCCACTACCAGGCTCTCCACCACCTCCGGCAGCTGCTCGACCTGGCGATAGATCTCCGCCGTGCCGATTCGGACACCGCCCGGATTGAGCGTCGCGTCGCTCCGGCCCAGAATCACGAGACCTTCGTGCGACGTGAGGCGAGCCCAGTCGCCGTGCCGCCAGACGCCCGGGAAGAAGTCGAAATAGGCTGCACGGTAGCGGGCGCCGTCGGGGTCGTCCCAGAACGCGATGGGCATGCTGGGAAATGGCCGGATGCAGACCAACTCGCCCTCGCCGCCTCGCACCGGCCGACGATCCGCGTCGAAGACATCCACCGCCATCCCGAGCCCACGCATCTGCAGCTCGCCGCGCCAGACCGGTCCCGCCGGATTGCCGAGCGCGAAGCAGGAGATGATGTCGGTGCCGCCGCTGATGCTCGCGAGATGGACGTCCCGTTTGATCGATGCGTAGACGTAGTCGTAGCTGTGCGCCGCGAGGGGGCTGCCGGTGGAGAGGATGGCGCGGAGCGCCGTGAGATCGTGCGTGCGCCCGGGCGCGAGCCCCTCCTTCTCCGCGAGCGCGAGATACTTCGCGCTGGTGCCGAACACCGTCAGCCGCTCCTCCTCCGCCATCCGCCACAGGATCGCTGGCGGCGCGAGCGGGGCGCCGTCGTAGAGCACCAGCGTCGCCCCGACCGCGAGCGCCGAGGCGATCCAGTTCCACATCATCCAGCCGCAGGTGGTGAAGTAGAACGCCCGGTTGCCGGGACCGAGGTCGGTGTGCAGCACCAGCTCCTTCAGGTGCTGCAGCAGCGTTCCGCCCGCCCCGTGCACCATGCACTTGGGGAGCCCCGTCGTACCCGACGAGTACATGATGTAGAGCGGATGGTCGAACGGCAGGCGGGCGTAGTCGGGCTGGTCGGGACCGCGGTGCGCGTCGAGCAGCTCGTCCCAGCGGAGCGGGCCGGGCAGCCCGCGACAATCCGGCCGCGACACGAGGTAGGGAACGACGATCACCCGCTCGATCGCGGGCAGCTTGGCGCACACTTCGCGCACCCGCGCGAGCGAATCGATCGTCTTGCCGGCGTAGCGGTAGCCGTCCGCGCAGACGAGCACCTTGGGCCGGATCTGCCCGAAGCGGTCGAGCACGCCGTTCGCCCCGAAGTCGGGCGAGCACGACGACCAGGTCGCGCCGAGGCTGGCCGTGGCCAGCATGGCAACGACGGCCTCCGGGAGATTCGGCAGGAACCCCGCGACCCGGTCGCCCGGCCCCACCCCCAGACCGGCGAACGCGGCCGCGGCGGCCGCCACCTCGCGGCGGAGCTCGCGGTGGCTGAGCCGGCGCTGACGTCCGCCCTCGTTCCAGAAGACCAGCGCGTCGCCGTCGCCGTCATGCCGCAGCAGGTTTTCCGCGAAGTTGAGCCGCGCGCCAGGGAACCAGCGGGGCCCCAGCCCCGGGACCGGCGGCGCCATTCGCTCGAGGCCGACCACGACCTCGTCCCACGGCGCCCGCCCCGGCCGTTCGGCCGCGATCACGCCGCAGAACCGCCAGACCTCGGGCCAGAACGCCTCCGGCCGCGCCACCGACCAGTCGTACAGAGACCGGACGTCCCACACCTCGTCCGACCCGGCAGGCCGCGCCAGACGAACGTGAGCCAGGAAGCGCGTCATGGTCGCCTGTGCGACGCGCTCCCGGCTCGGGGTCCAGATCGGTTCGCTGGTATGAGCGGCGGACACCGGCGCCGGTGGGGGAGTGCCCCCGCTCAGGACGTCGGCGGGTTGAACTGCGCGTGCTGCGCGTCGAGCCAGGACTTGTGGTACTCCGGATCCTCGATGGACGTGGCGGCTGGTGGCCACCTTGAGCGGCCGGAACGAGTCCATCATCACCGCCAGCTCGTCGGTGTACTTGGCGCCGATCGCTCGCCTCGGCGCGGCCCGGATGCGGGCCGTGCGGGATGCCGTCCGGGTGGTGCGTGATGCGTGCCGAACTCGATCCCCTTCCGGCTCATGAACTCGCTCGACGCGTAGTACAGCACCTCGTCCGAGTCGACGTTGCTGTGGTTGTACGGCGCCGGGCACCGCGTTCGGGTCGAAGTCGTACGGCCGCGGGACAGAACGAGCAGATCGACGAAGCCGTCGCCCTGGAACGTCTGGTGCACCGGCGGCGGCTGGTGCACGCGGCCGACGATCGGCTCGAAGTCGTGGATGTTGAACGCCCACGGATAGAAGTAGCCGTCCCAGCCCGACGACGTCGAACGGGTGGTGGTCGAGGATGAGCTCGTTGAGCCCGTCGTACTGCTTGACGAGGATGCGGGAAGTCGCCGCGTCTCGTCGTGCGATCCGGAGCTCGCGCTGGGCCGCCGGATGTCGCGCTCGCGAGTACGGCGCGCCCTCGATCAGCTGGCCGAACTCGTTGCGGTAGCGCTTGGGCCAGCGCACGTGCCCGCGGCTCTCGAAGACCAGGAGCTTCTGCGGCCCGGCCGACAGGTCGAGCCGCCAGCGGTGCATGATGCCGCGGTGGATCACGAGGTAGTCGCCCTCGCGGTACGGCAGGTCGCCGAACACCGACTCGAGCGTGCCCGTGCCCTTCGCGACGTACACCACCTCGTCCGCCTGCGCGTTGCGGTAGAAGTGCGCGTCGTTCTCGTCGGGCTCGACGTACAGCATCGCGATGTCCGGGTTGAACAGCAGCGGCATGCGGTCGAGCGTGGGGCTGCCGCCGCGCTTGACCTGCGACGTCCGGAAGTGCCGGTGCCGGAGCGTCTGGTCGTCGTCGGCCTCGAACTTCGTCTCCCGCAGCCGGCGCACGGTCTTGACCGTGGTCGGCGGATGGATGTGATAGAGCAGCGACGAGGTCCCGGTGAACCCCTCGTGCCCCATCAGCTCCTCGGCGTACAGCCCGCCGTCCGGCTTCCGGAACGCGGTGTGCCGCTTGCGGGGCATCTGGCCGAGCGTGTGGTAGATCGGCATCGTCCATCTCTCCTTAGATCATTTGCCGGCCAGAATCCGATTCACACATCACATCGTCCCGCCCCTCAGAGATTCCCCCGCAGCCGCCTGCTCCCGCTCGATCGCCTCGAACAGCGCCTTGAAGTTGCCCTTGCCGAAGCTCTTCGCGCCCTTGCGCTGGATGATCTCGTAGAACAGCGTCGGCCGGTCCTCGACCGGCTTGGTGAAGATCTGGAGCAGGTAGCCGTCGTGGTCGCGGTCGACCAGGATGCCGAGCTGCGGCCAGCACGTCGAGCGGCTCGTCGATCGTGCCCACGCGGTCCTGCAGCTCGCTCGTAGTACGTCGTCGGCACCGAGAGGAACTCGACGCCGCGGTCCCGGAGCGCGGTCACCGTCGCGACGATGTCGTCGGTCGCGAGCGCGAGGTGCTGCACGCCCGGGACCGCCGATAGAAGTCGAGGTACTCGTCGATCTGCGACTTCTTCTTGCCCGCCGCCGGCTCGTTGATCGGGAACTTGATGCGGTCGTTGCCGTTCGCCATCACCTTCGACATCAGCGACGAGTACTCGGTCGAGATGTCCTTGTCGTCGAACGTGAGCAGGTTGCGGAAGCCCATCACGTCGCCGTAGAACTGCACCCACGTCGTTCATCTTGCCCGAGCTCGACGTTGCCGACGCAGTGGTCGACGTACTTGAGCCCGGCCGGCGCCGGCTGGTAGCGCGGCGTCACCGGCGCGGAAGCCCGGCAGGAAGAGCCCGCGGTAGTTCCGCCGCTCGACGAGCGAGTGGATCGTGTCGCCGTAGGTCCGGATCGCGGCGAGGACGACCTCGCCGTCGTCGTCCTGCACGACCGTCGGCTCCTGCGCGGGACTCGCGCCGCGCTCGACCGCCTTGGCGTAGGCGTCGCGCGCGTCGTCGACCCAGAGCGCGATGTCCCGGACGCCGTCGCCGTGCCGGTGGACGTGGTCGGCGATCCCGGGCCTCATCGCTCAGATCCGGCCGGATCGGCGTCGTCAGCACGAACCGGATCTTGCTCCTGCTGCAGCAGGTAGCTGGCCCGATCGCGGACGCCGGTCTCGGGCCCGCGGTACCCGACCAGCTGGAAGCCGAACGCGGCTGCGATAGTAAGCGCCGCCTGCTTGGCGTTGCCGACGTAGAACTCGATGTAGTCGGTGCCGTTGATCGGGAAGGTGTCGCCGGTGGCGGCGGGAGCGGTCGCGGTCTCGGTCTGCATGCGGTCCTCCGTGGGCGTCGATGTCACAAGGGAAAGATACCCAACGGCTTAGCGCCCCGCCAATATGTGATCCACGGCTTTGCGCCCCCCCGGCACGACCGCTATGTTTCTCCCTCACAAAGGGATGGGATGCATGGCGGTTCGCGACATCGTGGTGGTGGGATTCTCAGCCGGGGGCATCGACCCCCTGCTCCGGCTCGTCGGGGCGCTTCCCGCCGACTTTCCCGGCGCCGTGTTCGTCGTGCACCATTTTCCGCCCCACAGCGTCAGCGCCTTGCCCGCGATCCTGCGGCGCGCGGCCAAGATTCCCGTCGCCCAGGCGGTCGACGGCGAGCCGATCGTTCCCGGCCGCGTCTACGTCGCCCGCCCCGACCACCACCTCCTCCTGGAGCGGGCTCGCGTCCGGCTCACCCACGGGCCGCGGGAGCAGGGACACCGCCCCGCGGTCGACCCGCTCTTCCGCAGCGCCGCGCGCGCCTTCGGCCCCCGGGTCGTGGGCGTCATCCTGTCCGGAACGCTGGATGACGGTACCGCCGGACTCATCGAGGTCAAGGCGTGCGGTGGGCTCGCCCTCGTGCAGGAGCCTGAGGAGGCATCCTATCCCGGCATGGCCCAGAGCGCGCTCCGGAACATCCTGGTGGATCACGTAGCCCCCGCGCGGGAGCTGGGTGTGATACTGGACCGGCTGGCGCGCGAGGAACTGTCCTCGCCCAAGCTGGACCTTCCGGAGGCGGGGTTCGACCCGGCCGGCACCAGCTCCGCCCAGGATCCCGCCGTCGCCGGCACGGCATCGCTTCGGCGTCCCGAAAAGCTCGGCCGCCCATCCGGCATGGTATGTCCCGACTGCGGCGGCGTGCTGTTCGAGAGCGAACAGGGCGACTTCCTCCACTTCCGGTGTCACGTCGGCCACGCCTACAGCGAGGAAGCCGTGTTCGCGAGCCAGTCGCGGGCGCTCGAGGGCGCTCTCTGGTCGGCCCTGCGCGCGCTGGAAGAGAAGGCCGACCTGTCGCGCCGCCTCGCCGAGCGCAGCGGCCGTCGCGGGCTGCCGCGGGCGGCCGCGCAGTTCGAAGCCGCCGCGCGCGAGGCAGAGCACGGCTCCGGTGTCCTCCGCCAGATCCTGCTCAAGGGCCCCGTCGGGGAAACCATCGAGGCGACGGCCGAGCCGGACGACGAGGTCCTCGAATCGGCGTCGCGGGCACGCGGTCCCGAGTGACCACCGCCATCCAGCAGGCCCGGGTGGACGCAGCCCGCGCGATTGCGACCCGCGCCGACGCCACCAGGGTGATCGCGATCGCTACCTCCTCCGGCGGACTCGCGGCGCTCTCCCAGGTACTGCGAGACCTGCCCGCGACCCTGCCGGCCGCGATCCTGGTGTTGCAGCACCTCTCGCCCAATCCCCACAGCTACCTCAGCGAGATCCTCGCCGGGCGCACGCTGCTCGCGGTGCACCAGGCCGAAGCGGGGATGCGGCTCCAGCACGGCGTCGTCTGCGTCGCGCCGCCGGGGGTGCACCTGCTCGTCGGCCGCGACCGCCGCCTCGTCCTGTCGCACCTGCCACCGCTTCACTGGTGCCGCCCCTCCGCCGACCGGATGTTCGCGTCCGTCGGCGAGTGCTACGGTCCCATGGCCATCGCGGTGGTCCTCACTGGGCACGGGAACGACGGAGCCCAGGGCGCCCAAGCGCTGCGCCGACTGGGGGGTACCGTGCTCGTACAGGACGACGCCACTTCGGCCGTCACCGGGATGCCCCGAGCCGCCCGCAGCGCCGGGGCGGTGGACCGCGTGCTGCCGCTCGGCGAAATCGCGGCGGAGCTCGAGTCGCTCGTCGGCGCTGGAGCTCCAGCATGACCAAGCCTACGACCAGCGCGCCCGAGCAGGCCGGCCCCGCGGACGAGACGACCAGCGCGGAATTCGAGGCCCTGCTCGCGTATCTCAAGCAGAGCCGCGGTTTCGACTTCACCGCCTACAAGCGGACCAGCCTGATGCGGCGCGTGCTCGTACGCATGCAGACCCTGGGCATCCACGGCTTCCCCGCCTATCTCGACTACCTGCAGGTGGACCCGGAAGAGTTCACTCGACTGTTCAACACCATCCTGATCAACGTCACCAGCTTCTTCCGCGACAGCGCCAACTGGGAGTATCTGCGCGACCAGGTCCTTCCGGGGCTCGTCGGGGCGACTGGGGCCGTGACCCCGATCCGGGTGTGGAGCGCCGGGTGCGCTTCGGGCGAGGAGGCCTACTCCGCCGCCATCCTCCTCGCCGAAGCCATCGGTATCGAAGCGTTCCGCGAGCGGGTGAAGATCTACGCCACCGACGTGGACGACGAGGCGCTCAACCAGGCCCGCCACGCCGTGTACGGGCCCCGCACCGCGGAGGACATCCCCGCGCCGCTGCTGGAGAAATACTTCGATCGGCAGGACGATCGGTACACCTTCAACAAGGAGCTCCGGCGCTCGGTCATCTTCGGCCGCCACGACCTGATCCAGGACGCCCCGATCTCGCGCGTGGACCTGCTCATCTGCCGCAACTGCCTGATGTATTTCAACACCGAGGCGCAGGGCCGGATCCTCGGGCGATTCCATTTCGCGTTGGTGCCCCACGGAGTACTGTTCCTGGGCAAGGCGGAAACGCTGCTGGCCCAGAGTGCCATGTTCGAGCCGGTGGACGTGAAACGACGCCTGTTCGCCAAGACCGAGCGGCATTCGGAGGGACGGCCTCTGACCTTCGCGACCCCGAACGAGCACGAGAGCACACGCCGCCTGCGCGACGCGGCGGGCGAGGTCGGGCCCGTGGCGGCGCTGGTCGTCGACCGCGACGGCGTCATCGTCCACGCGAATCAGCAGCTGCGCACCATGTTCGGCCTGAGCCAGCGGGACATCGGCCGGCCGCTGCAGGACCTCGAGCTCTCCTACCGTCCGTTCGAGCTTCGCTCCGCCATCGAGCGCGCCTACGCCGACCGCCGGCACACGACCTCGGTCGAGGGCCGCTGGACCGGTCCCGGCGGCCACATCGCGTTCCTCGAGCTCACCGTGGTTCCCCTGCTCGACCACGCCGGCGTACCGATCGGCGCCAGCGTCTACTTCACCGACGTGAGCCGCCAGCGCCGCCTACAGGAGGAGGTGCAGCGCGCCAGCCAGGATCTCGAGACCGCCCTCGAGGAGCTCCAGTCCACCAACGAGGAGCTGGAGACGACCAACGAGGAGCTGCAGTCGACGGTGGAGGAGCTGGAGACCACCAACGAGGAGCTCCAGTCGACCAACGAGGAGCTCGAGACGATGAACGAGGAGCTCCAGTCGACCAACGAGGAGCTCCAGACGATCAACGACGAGGCCCGCGACCGCGGCGACGAGCTGGGCGAGGTCAACGGCTTTCTCGAGTCGATCCTCACCTCGCTCCGGAACGCGGTGGCCGTCGTGGACCGCGACCTCCACGTGCGCAAGTGGAGCCGCAGGGCGGAGGACATGTGGGGCCTCCGGCAGGACGAGGCGCTGCACAAGAACTTTCTCAATCTGGACATCGGGCTTCCCGTGGACCGCCTGAGAGTGCCCATCCGGGCCTGCCTGGCGCGGGAGTCCGAGTACATGGACGTGACGCTGGATGCCATCAATCGTCGCGGTCGGCCGGTCAAGGTACGGGTGTCGTGCACCCCGTTGGCAACCGGCGCGGACGATCAACCCCGCGGCGTGATTCTCCTGATGGAAGAGGCGGACGGGACGCCCGTGAGCGCCGGGCCGCCTCCTGTGAGGTCGGAGTGAACGCAGAGGATTTCGCCAGGCGCCTGGAGGACATGCGCCGGCAAGTGGAAGCCATGCGCGGGACGTCGGAGGGCTCCAACGCCGCGTTCGAGGAGCTCCTCGTGGCGGTCGAGGAGCTGCGCGTCGCCGAGGAGGAGCTCCGCCAGCGGAACGAGGAGCTGATCCTGGCCCACGCCGAGGTGGCGGACGAGCGCCGGCGCTACCAGCACCTCTTCCAGTACGCGCCCGACGCCTACCTGCTCACCGACCTCAGCGGCATCATCCGGGAGGCCAACCACTCCGCCGCCAACCTGCTGGGCGTGGAGCCCCGATTCCTGGTGGGCAAGACACTGGTTTCCTTCGTGGCGGGCGAGGACCGCGCACGGCTCCGCGGCGAGATCGGCCGCTGGCGCTCCGAGCCCGCGGCCAAGAGCCTGGAGCTGCGGCTCCAGCCGCGGGGCGGCCAGGTGTTCGACGCCTCGCTCACGCTGTCGGTCGCCCGGGGCGGCCCCCGCGACAAGGCGTTCGGGGTCCGGTGGCTGGTGCGCGACACCTCGGCCCACCGCCAGCTCACCGACGAGCTCCGGCTCCGGGAGGAGGAGGCCCGCCGCGAAGCGGAGGCGAGCGAAGCCCACGCCTACCACGTCCAGAAGCTCGAGAGCATCGGCGTGCTCGCCGGCGGGATCGCGCACGACTTCAACAACCTCCTGCACGTCGTCCTCGGCAACGCCGACCTGGCGAGGCTGCACCTGGCCCCCGCGTCGCCGGCCAGCGAGCACCTCGACGAGGTGGTGCGGGCAACGCAGCGGGCGGCCGAGCTCACCCAGCAGCTCCTGGCCTACAGCGGGCGGGGTGCAGTGGAGAGCCGGCAGCTCGATCTGTCGCTCGAGGTGCGCGAGATGGGCACCCTCCTCCGCACCGCGATCTCCAAGCAGGCCACGCTGGCCTGGGACCTGGCGCCCGACCTTCCCGCCATCACGGCCGATCCCACGCAGCTCCGCCAGGTCGTGATGAACCTCATCACCAACGCCTCCGACGCGCTGGGCGACGGCACCGGCAGCATCACGCTCCGGACCGGCATTGACGAAGACACCGATCGCGGCGACACCGACGACGCGCCGCGGCCCGCGGTGTTTCTGGAGGTGACGGACACCGGCTGCGGCATGGACAGCGGGACGCTGCAGCGCATCTTCGACCCGTTCTTCTCGACCAAGTTCACCGGCCGCGGCCTCGGCCTGGCGGCGGTGATGGGCATCGTGCAGAGCCACCACGGCCACGTCCGGATCCGCACCGCTCCGGGTGAGGGGACCGCCTTCCGGGTCGTGCTGCCCGCGGTGGCCGGCGTGGCCGACCCGGCGCCCCGGCGGGTGTCGGGCGCGGGTTGGCGCGGGCGCGGCACGGTGCTGGTAGCTGAGGACGAGGAGGGCGTCCGCGAGGTCGTGGGACGGATGCTCGAGCGGCTCGGATTCCAGGTGCTGATGGCGGCCAACGGTGTGGAGGCGATCCGCGTGCTCGACGCGCACGACGGTCCCCTGAGCGCCGTGCTGCTGGATCTCTCCATGCCGCGCATGGGCGGCCAGGAGGCATTCCACCACCTGCGGGAGCGCTCGCCCGACCTGCCGGTGGTCCTGATGAGCGGCTACACCGAGCAGGAGGTGGCCGCGAAGATCCTGGACGGCGCCGGCGGGGCGACGGGCTTCCTCCAGAAGCCCTTCCTGCCCGACGACCTGAGCAGCGTCCTCCGCCACGTCTCGCAGTCTGCCCTCGCCTGATCCTGGGCACAGGACGTGCAACCCCGGACCGCCGGAGCATCTCCTGCGGCTCGGGGTCGATCGTATCGGGCTGGCTGGATGCGGCTAACGACAACAGGTGCAGTAATTTGCGTCAGTCGTTGTCGGCGGGACTGGACGCCGATTCGGCAGGCCAATAGGATGCGGATCACAGCCAGTGTGTCTCCCGCTCACCAATTTGGGACGGTGGGGAGGCACGCTCATCACCGCCCGGAGTCATGACGGCCGACCTCGCTCAGCTCTTCGAGCAGTACTACGCCTCGCTCGTCCGCATGCTGTACCGGCGGACGGGGGATCACGATCGGGCGGAAGATCTGGCCCAGGAGACGTTCGCCCGGGCCGTGGCGGCGCCGCCCAACAATCCTCGACCCTGGTTGTTCGCCGTGGCGCTCAATCTGGTGCGGGAGGACGGCCGGCGGGCGGCCACGCGAGGGCGGCGGCTGGAGCTGCTGCGCGCCGAGCACGACGAGCCGTCGAACGCGCCGGATACCGAGATGGAGCGCCGGGAAGACACGGCGCGGGTCCGTGCCGCGCTGGCCACGCTGAACGAGCGCGACCGCGAGGCGCTGCTTCTCCGGGCCGAGGGATTCGACTACGAGGAGATCGCGGCCACGCTGGGCCTGGCCAAGGGGGCGATCGGGACCACCCTGGCGCGCGCGCGCCGGCGGCTGGTCGAGGCCTACCGGGCACAGGAACGCGCCAGGCAGAAGGAGCGGGGGAAGCATGTCGCATCTTGACGAAGGCACACTGCACGCGATGCTCGACGGCGAGCTCGAGCCGAAGGAAGTGGCCGAGATCCAGGCCCACATCGGTTCGTGCACGTCGTGCGGGCTCAGGCTGCGGGAGGTCCGGGAATTCCTCGACGAGGCTGATCGTCTGATCGCGTCCGTCGAGATGGACGGGGCGGCTGCCGCCGCGCCGATGCGGCGGGTGGAGCCGGCTGCGGCGCCCGACCTGGCGCGGCTCGAGCCGCCCCGTGTCGAGACGGCGCGCCCGGAGCCGATGCGACCCGAGCCGCCTCAGGCCCGTCCCGAGCCGCCCCGGCCCGAGCTGCCCATCCGTTCGCAGCCCGCCGCTCGCGCCGAGGTGCCCGTCCGGCCCGAGCCGCAGCGGCCCGCCTCGCCGCCCCCGCGACCGGTGCCGGACCGACCGGTGGCCACCGAGTCGTGGAACGCACCGCCGCCGCCGCTTCTGATGCCCGACAACGAATCCACTGCCGACCGGCGGATGCGGCGGGTGCGAAAGTACGGCTGGGCCGCGATGATCCTGGTGTTCGTCGGGGCAGGCGTCATCGGGGTCCGCATGCGCGAGCCCGCGCCCGCCTTCGACGTGCCCGCGGCCCGCGCGCCCGGAAGCGCGGTGGTGAGCGCCGAGGAGACCTCGCGGCCGGAGCTTCCGGCCACCGACAGCGCTCCGTCCCAGCTCGCCGCGAAGGCCACGCCGCCCGCCGCGTCCAGGTCGAATGTGGCTTTGAAGCCGCCGCTTCGGGCGGATGCCCCGCGGGATGCCGCCAAGCAGCTCAGCAATGACGCCGGCGGAGCCGCGGCCGGCATCACCGCGCCCGCCGAGGCGCTGACGCTCGCGCGACAGGCCGATACCGAGCCCAAGGCCGAAGTGTCGACGGCGGCGGAGTCGCCCGCGGGCGACGAAGCGGACGCGGTCGACTCGAATGCCGACTCGCTGGCCGAGGGCGACCTCGCCAATGTGCGCGAGCGCGCCTCGGAAGCCCTCGCCGACCTCGACCGGGAGCGGCGCCGCAAGGATGCCGCCGCCGCCACTGCCGCACTCGATGCCCAGCGCCGCCGACGGGCCTCGCAGGCGGGGCCAGCGGTCGCGCGAGGAGCGCAGGTGGCGCCCGCCGCTGCGCCGGCCCCGACACCGCCGACGCTGGAGCAGCGGGCGCAGGTCTATCTCCGCATCGGCCTCGACGAGGCATCGCGCCAGCTGGGTGGGCCGGCGCATGTGATCGAGGGCATGAGCGCGATGTTCATGGGGCTCGCGCAGGGCGTCGCCGTGCCCGGCGCCGACGCGACGCGGCCGGTCGTGCGGGTCGTGTACCAGGACTCGCAGGGCCGGCTCATCATGCTGGACCAGCAGCGACTCCGGCCGGGACAGCCGGTCCCGCCGGGCTCCGCGCTGGGATGGGTGATGGGCGAGAGCGCCATCTGGCTGCACGGCGAAGCCGGTCCCGACGTGCTCCGCCTCTACCGGCCCCGGGTCCGCTAGCCGCCCGGACGGCGCCGCCTCAGACGGCGGCGCCGTCCAGCACTGCCCGCACCCGCCGCACCAGGTCCTCCGCGGCAAATGGCTTCCGCATGAAGGCCACCTCGCTGCCGCTGACCCCGCGCTGGATCACCTCGTCGTCGGTGTATCCCGAGATATAGAGCACCCGGAGGTCGGGCTGGCGGTCGCGCAGCGTCTCGACGAGCTCGCGGCCGCTCATCTCGGGCATCACGACGTCGGTCACCAGCAGGTCGATGCCGGCGCTCCGGTCGCCCGCGACCAGGAGCGCGTCGCGACCGTGCCGGGCCGTGAGCACGGTGTAGCCGTACTCGGTGAGCACCTTGCGCAGCAGCTCGCGGACACCGTCCTCGTCCTCCGCCACGAGCACCGTCTCCGACCCGCGGAGCGCTTCGACGTCCGGCCCACCGGGCGCAACGTCGGCCTCGCCGTCGATTTCCAGCCGCGGCAGGTAGACCTTGACCAGCGTGCCCTCGCCCGCTTCGCTCGACACCCGTACGACCCCACCGTACTGCCGTACGATCCCGAAGACGATCGCGCGCCCGATGGATGCGGGCGGCTTGCCGCCCGCCTCGGCGGGCGCGATGCCTTCGTCGTCGTCCAGGCTGCCGCCGGAATCGCCCACGGCCAGTACGATGTAGCGGCCGGGTCGGACTGGCCGACCGCGGGTAAGCCCGCTGATCCGGCGCTCCGAGGTCTCGATGGTGAGCCGCCCGCCGACCGGCATCGCGTCCCGCGCGCCGAGGATCAGGTTCACCACGACGTGCTCCATCTGGGACGGATCGATCCGCACCGCGCCCAGCCCGCTCGCGAGCCGCAGGTCGAGCTCAACGTCGGCGCCGACCAGCCGCCGCACCAGCGGCTCCATGCCGCGCACGACGTCGTTGAGGTTGACCGCGCGGGGCTCCTGAGTCTGCTGCCGACCGAAAGAGAGCAGCTGCCGGGTGAGGAGCGCCCCGCGGTCCGCGGCCTGACAAATCCGCTGCACGTCGTGGCGCCGGCGGTCGTCGGGCACCAGATCGAGCAGCAGCATCTCCCCGAACCCGCGAATGGTGGTGAGCAGGTTGTTGAAGTCGTGGGCGACCCCGCCGGCGATCCGGCCCAGGGCCTCGGCGCGATGGGCGTGGCGCAGCTGCTCTTCGCTCTGGTGCAGCGCGGCCCGGGCGCGCGTGCGGTCGGTGGTGTCGGTGGCCATGACCAGCCGTGCCCTGCGCCCATCGAGCTCGAGCTCGTGGCTCACGATCTCCATCTCCACGACCGCGCCGTCCCGTCGCCGATGGTGGGCCAGCGCCACCTCGCTCCGGAGCGGCGTCCGGTCGGCGGTGGCGGCCGGCGGCGTCCCGACATCGTCGGGCGCGAGGAGGTCCATGATGGTCATCTCCATGAACTCCTCGCGGGCCCAGCCGTAGTGGTGGACCGTGGCGTCGTTCACCGCCAGGATCGCGAGCGTATCGACGTCGAAGATCCACATGGGCTGGGGATGGGCATCGAAGATCAGGCGGGCGCGGCAGTCGGTCTCCTGCAGATCGTGGCGCAGGCGCACGTTGTCCACCGCGACGCCGGAGCTCAGGGCCAGCTCCTCCGCCAGGTCCACGTCCGCCGGCGCGAACCGCCGGCCCGTGTCGCTCGCCATCGCCATCGTGATGAAGCCGACGGTCGCGTCGCGGGCGCGGAGCGGCAGCCGCAGGACGGCCTTCGACGCGAGGGCGCGGTACAGCTTGAGGTCCTCCGCGTCCGAGGCCGACGCCCGCAGCAGCGATTCGGACACCTCGGTCACCTGCGGCGCCACCGGCGCGGTGGCGAACGGCAGGGCCCGGGGCCCGTACTCCGCGAGGGCTCGGACGACGAGGTCCCGCGACGGATCACGGTGGGTGCCGGCGACGAACCGGAGCGTTCCGTCCTCGCCGGCCACGTGGATGGCGCACCAGTCGGCCAGGGTGGGCACGAGCAGCCGCGAGAGGTCGCGGAAGACCTCGTCGAACTGGCGCGCGGAGCTCAGGATGAGCGAGCCGTGCTCCAGAAACGAGAACCGGCGGGACAACGCCTCCGCGTCGGCGCGGGACAGCTCCATGGCCTCGGCGCGCCGGGAGCGATCGTGGAGTCGCGACGCCAGCAGGCCCGCGAGCAGGCTCGACCCGACCACCGTGACGAGACTCGTCGCGGCCTCCGACGTGTAGTGCAGCGGCAGGCCCGGCTCGGAGAAATAGTGGATCGCGTACAGCGCACCCACCGCCACGCTCACGAGCGCGGGCCGGAGGCCGGCGATGTATGCCGAATACACCACCGTCAGGAGCAGCACGGAGAAGGGCGACTGGATCCCCATGTCGTGCTTGCGCAGGACGTCGAGCACGACGGCCGCCGCCAGGGTGAGGAGCGGTCCGCGGATGCAGGCGGCGATCCGGGCCCAGTCGGGCCGGTCGCCCGCGAGCCACCGCAGGAGATCCCGGTTCACCGACAGGCTGGGCGTGGCGCCACTCTGGGTCATGGGCTCCATCCGCGGCGGCAATCCACCGGTTGGGAAAGGGACGGCGAGAGAGGGACCATCGCAAGGTCGAGCCGAGGCCGCGACAATTCTGTGACGGGCCCCACACCTGCCTTGCCGAGGGCCCAGCGAGACGGTATGCTATCGGCACCCAACCCGCATATGCGCCGCCTACCGGCCCGGAGCCGCCCGGGCGCGCGCACGGCCGCGTGTCTCCACCGTCGGTTCGAAAGGAAGCCCTGCCTATGCCGGTACCCAGTCTGCCGCGCTCGACCGTCATCCTGCTTGCCCTAGCCCTGGCCGCCATTCCCGGCCGGCTGGCGGCGCAGGCGCAGGCCACGACCGGCGTCATCCGTGGCATCGTCAGCGATTCGGCCGGCGGCGGTGCGCTTGCCGGGGCCGTGGTGACGCTCCGAAACGCCGAGACCAACGCGGAGCGCGTCCTCACCACCAACGAGAGCGGCGTATACGTGGCGACGCTGCTCCGGGTCGGCACGTACGCCGTGACCGCCCGGGCGCTCGGGTTCCAGGAAGCGCGGAAGGCCGACCTGATCCTCCGGCTGGGCGAAACGCTGGACGTCCCCTTCGGGCTCGTCCCCCAGGCGGTGCAGCTCCAGGAGGTCTCGGTGACGGCGGAGCCGTTGATCGACGTGACCTCGTCTGAGAGTGCCACCCGCCTCGGCGTCGAAGCGGTCGAGGGCCTGCCCAACAACGGCCGCAACATCTTCAACTTCACGACGCTCACCCCGAACGTGGCCATCGTGCAGGGCCCGGACGGCGACGAGATCAGCATCGGCGGCCAGAAGGGCATCCACAACAACATCTCGGTCGACGGTGCCGACTTCAACAATCCGTTCTTCGGCGAGCAGCGCGGCGGGCAGCGGCCGGCGTTCACGTTCAACCTGGACGCGGTGCAGGACTTCGTGGTCGTGGCCGACGGCGCCAATGCGGAGTTCGGGCGCTCGAGCGGCGGCTTCATCAACGTCATCACCAAGTCCGGCACCAACGAGTTTCACGGCTCGGCACACTACTTCGGCAAGTACGATGCGCTCTCGAACGACTTCAGCCACACCAGCCCCAGCGGCACCGCCAGCGGGTTCACCCCCGATTTCGCGCAGCACCAGTTCGGCGCCACGCTGGGCGGGCCGCTCGTGCGGGACAAGGCGTTCTTCTTCCTGGCCTACGACCAGCAGGAGTACAACGAGACCAAGCAGACCGACCGGCAGGGGCTCATCGACCCGGCGCTGCAGAACTTCGTGAACAGCGCCACGTTCGGCGGCTCGTCGGCGCCGCTCGCCGGCGACTTCGGCCCGATCAGCCGCACCAACGACGCCAACGCGCTCCTCGCCAAGCTCGACTTTCGGCTGAGCCAGAAGCACAACGCGTCGCTCAAGTACAACTACACCCGCTCGAGCCAGCAGAACGGCACCTTCGACGTGGACTTCTGGGGACGCAGCGCCAACGGCCTCGAGAACGACCACTCGCACGCGGTGAACGGCAGCCTGACCTCGCTGTTCAACTCCTCGGTCTCGAACGAGTTCCGCTTTCAGTGGGCGCGCGAGGACCGGCCGCGGCCGTACGACGGGCCGATCAATCCCGCCACGGGCCGGCCGTTCCCCGATACCGACGTCGGCTTCCTCGGGCCGGATGGCTTCTCCGGATATCGCTTCGGCCTGCCGTACTTCCTTCCGGTGGACGCCCACGACTACCGGCTCCAGCTCCTCGACAACGTGTCGATCCTGCGGGGCAACCACCTGTTCAAGATCGGCGCGGAGTGGAACCGGACGGGCGTGAGCCAGACGTTCCGCGGCTTCGGCAACGGCCGGATGGCCTTCACCTCGGTCGACGGATTCCTCAACTACGTCGCCAACGGCAACCAGTACGTGGAGTGTTCGGACGACGTGACCAATACGTTCGTCATCGGCAGCACGACCAACAGTTGCCCCGCCGGCACCCACGTGAGCGGGCCGGTGGCCCTGTACCTCCAGCAGGCGGGCGTGGGCGGACTGACGGTGGACGAAGCCGGCACGCAGACGATCATTCAAAACGAGCTGGCCATCTTCCTCCAGGACAGTTGGAAGCCGCGGTCGAATCTGACGGTCAACTACGGACTCCGCTGGGAAGCCCAGATCCAGCCCGGCCTCATCACGCCGACCGAGGATTTGTTCTACGCCCCGTTCATCGGCCAGACCGTCACCAACGCCCGGGGCGACTTCGAGTTTCCCGGAGACGGCACCATCCCATCCGATTACAGCATGTTTCAACCGCGGCTGGGCGTCGCGTACGACGTGCAGGGCGATGGCAAGCAGGTGGTGCGCGCCAACGCGGGCCTATACTACGCCCGCATCCCGGGCCTCAACCTCGCCAGCAGCCGGAGCACGGACGGGTCGCGCGGGCAGACCCTGGTACGCATCAGCGGTCTCGACGGGGTCTTCGGCGGGCCGCCGCCCAACTATGGAGAGCTGCTGCCGACGCCCTCCGGCGTGCCGTTCTTCCCCGGGGTGTTCGTCTTCGACAAGGAGTTCCAGAACCCGCGCACGTTCACGGCCACCGTCGGCTATGAGCGCGAGGTGGCCAACGGACTCGCGGCCGGCCTGAGCTACACCCATGCGCGGACCGACCACCTGACCCGATTCATCAACGCGAACGACACGGTGTTCGGGTCGCCGTGGGGTAGCGGGCTCGAACCCGGGGGCGCCAACGGCATCGGCACGCTGACGGTGGTGCAGAGCAGTGCCAAGAGTCGCTACAACGGGGTCACCGCCGAGCTCCGGCGGGCGGCGGGCTCGCGACTTCAGTTCCAGGTCAACTACACCCTCTCCTGGGACAAGTCGGACGACGACAACGAGCGCGACCCCTTCACCTTCCGTTACGTGCGGCCGGACAGCCTGGCCGCGGAGTACGGGTACAGCGATCGCGACCAGCGGCATCGCTTCAACGCCTGGGTGCTCGCCGTCCTGCCCGGCGAGTTCTATCTCAACAACCGGCTCAGCGCGTATTCCGCCCAGCCGGCCTCCGAGAGCTGCGGCGCCGACAACCAAGGGACCGGCACCCGGGTGGCGCCGAGCTCCCTGCTCCGGATCTGCCCCGACGGCCACATCCTCCAGCGCAACACGATCCGCCGGGACAACGCCTACTTCTCGTGGGACATCCGCCTCTCCCGGCCGTTCACCTTCGGCCGCCAAGGCACCTTCGAGGCGATCTTCGAGGTCTTCAACGTGACCAACTCCGACAACTTCAAGGACCCCTCGTCCGGCGGCACATTCCTCAACTTCGACGGCACCATCCGGAGCGGGCTCGGCGAGCCGCGGCAGTTCCAAGTGGGCGGGCGGTGGTTGTTCTAGGGAATCAGCGAGCGTCGCAGGACTGAGCGCGGCGAAGGGGGCATGCCTTTGGGCATGCCCCCTTCGTTGCGCCGGGATGTTGGGTAGGTGCGCGCGCTCAGAACGTCAGCGACAGCACCACGCCGAACGATCGGTTCTTCACATCCAGGTCGTCCAGCACCGACCGGAGCCCGGTCGTGAATCGCCCCTCGAGCGCCAGCGCGGACTGCGGCCAGCGCACCTCCAGCCCGGCGCCGGCGACGAGCCCGACGTCGAAGGCGCGGAAGCCCGGCAGGCCGGTCTCATCACACGTGGCGCTGACGGGCGTATTGGGGTCGGCAATCTGCACGTCGCAGCCGATCTGGAGCGCCGGCGCCGGGCCACCGAAGACCACGGGCCGAAACCGGCCCCGCCGGGGGCCGGCCCGGAGCAGCACCGGCATCTCGAGGTAGGCGAGCCCGATGTCCAATTCGACCGGGACGCCGCCCTCCACGTCGGCCTGCACCCGTCCACCCTTCAGGGCAAACAGGATCTCCGGCCGGAAGCTGAACGGACCGGCCAGCGGCACCTGCAGGTAGACGCCCGTGAGCGCGCCCTGCCGGCTTCGGACGCGCTCCGCGTCGCCGCCCCTGAGATCACTCCGCGAATAGCCGACCTCTCCACCAACCGCCGGCCTGGGGCCGCGGCGCCGCGGCGCCTCCTGCGCGGTGAGCACCGTCGGGAGGAGGAGCAGCAGCAGGAGCAGAATCGGGAGGTGGCGCCGGAGGGGCATGCGGTCAAATGTAGCGTGGGCAGGCGCCCCGGGCCGGAGCGCGTAACCACTGGCCCCTCGGCTCAGGCGGGGGCCTCGCACCGCCAGACCCAGGCAGGCAGCACGTTGAGGGGCTCGAACTCCTGGCGCACATGGCCGAACACCCGGCGCAGGTCGGGCAGGACCGACCGGGTGAACTGGTAGACCACCATCACCCCGCCGGGACTGAGGAGCTGCCGCCAGCTGGCCACGAGGTCGAGCCGGGCCTGCCGGGTGAGTCCGCTGAGGGGAATGCCGGAGACGAGCAGATCCACCTGGCCGGTGCCCCGCTCGGCGAGCGCCAGCGCCGCGTCGGCGGCGGAGCGGTGGAGGACCGCCAGCCGGGGATCGGCGATCTCGCCCCGCAGGTGGGTCACGAAGGTCCGGTTCATCTCGAAGGCGACAACGGTGCCGTCGCCATGGAGCCGGTCGAGGATGGCCGTCGTGAGCGTGCCGACGCCGGGACCCGCCTCCACCACCACCCGCGTCCGGGCCCAGTCGGCCTGGCGCAGGATGCGCGAGATGAGGAACCGGCTGCTCGGCACCACCGAGCCGAGCATCCGTGGATGCCGCAGGAAGGTGCGGCCGAACAGGAGGCTCGAGGGCAGCGGACGGCGTTGCGGTGGCATGTGGTCGATCTCGCTCACGATGAGGCGGGGACTGCGGATTCCCCGCGAAAACGGCCCTTGAGCCCAGGGTGGGCCGGTCCACCTATTGCCCAATGATGCGCTGACCCGACAGTTTGTTCAACGTCGCTCGGGTTTTCACGTATCGTTCCGCGCAGGTGCCGCATGTCGATGCCGCAGGTCGAATCCTCCGTCCGCCCCACCGGCCCCACGATTCTGCTGGTCGAAGCGGAGCCGATGCTCCGTCAGACCATCGCTAAGTTCCTTGGTCGCTCGGGCTTCCAGGTGGTTGCCTGCCCCGACGCGCGCGCCGCCGCCGCGGCCCTCGGCGAGCGCCAGCTGTCGCCGGGGCTGCTCGTGCTGGCGGCTCGGGTCCTCGACTCCGGCACCGTGTCCCTGGCGCACCGGTTGCGGGCACTCGCCCCCGCGGTCCCGATTCTCGGCATCGCCGACCAGCTCGGCGCCACAGGCGATGTGCCTCCGGATCTGCCAAGCGACCTCCGGTTCCTCGCGCCCCCGTTCGACCTGCCGGACGTCCTCCGAGCCGTGCGCTCGTGGTTTCCGGCCTTCACCTCCCCGCAGCTCGAGACGTAGCGCCGCCGGTGACCCCCATCACGGACCGCGTCCGCTCGCCCTCGTATCTGTCTCG
The DNA here is from genome assembly GCA_963840215.1 of uncultured Gemmatimonadales bacterium. Lineage (GTDB taxonomy): Bacteria > Gemmatimonadota > Gemmatimonadetes > Gemmatimonadales > GWC2-71-9 > CAVVWJ01. The sequence continues at coordinate 100,555 of CAWIYG010000002.1, forward strand.
CTCTTCCGTACCGGACGCCGCTCGATCTCTCCCAACCCTACGAGATTCATCGAGTGCCGCCCACCGCAGCTGAAGGGGGCACGATGATCACACCCACGGATACCTACTCGACTCCCGAGCACCGGTTGGACGACCCGGAGCGCTTCGCCCGCGGGCTCGGGTGGCTGAGTATCGGCGTCGGACTGGCCCAGATTGCCGCGCCGCGCGGCGTCGCCCGCATGATCGGCGTCGACGACGACGAGACCAGCCGCAACACCTTGTTCGCCATCGGCGTGCGCGAGATCGCCAGCGGCGTGGGGATCCTCACGCGGGAACGCCCCACCGGCCCGCTCTGGGGGCGCGTGGGCGGCGACGTCATGGACCTGGCACTCCTGGGCCGGGCACTCGGGAACGACCGCGCGCAGAAGAATCGCGTGGCGGCGGCTACGGCGGCCGTCGTCGGCGTGACCATTCTGGACATCCTCGCCGGCCAGGCGCTTTCCCGTGAGCCCGGGGCCCGGTCGGCGTCGTCCCGCCTGCGCGGGATCGAGATCCGGCGGTCCATCACCGTCAATCGCCCGCCGGAGGACGTCTACCGCTTCTGGCGCAACTTCGAGAACCTGCCGCAGTTCATGGAACACCTCGAGAGCGTGCGGGTGATCGACGACCGGCGCTCGCACTGGATCGCTCGCGCCCCGGCGGGCGCGACCGTGGAATGGGACGCCGAGATCACCGAAGATCGGCCGGGGGAGCTCATCGGCTGGCGGGCGGTTCAGCATGCCCAGGTCCCGAATCGGGGAGCGGTGCGCTTCGCCCCTTCGCCCGACGGCGGCACCGAGGTGCGGGTCGAGCTACGCTACGAGCCCCCGGGCGGCAAGCTGGGCGCGGGAATCGCGAAGCTGTTCGGCGAGGAGCCGGGCCAGCAGGTGTCGGGCGACCTGCGCCGGTTCAAGCAGGTCATGGAGCTCGGCGAGGTCGTGCATTCCGATGCGAGCATCCACCGCGGCATGCACCCGGCGCGGCCCGCCGATGCGCCGGCGGGCCTTTCGATGCAGCCTCAGGGAGTCCTCTCATGAAAGCCATCTGCTGGATGGGCAAGCGAGACGTCCAGGTCCGTGAGGTCCCGGATCCCCAGATCCTCAACTCGCGCGACGCCATCGTCCGGATCACCTCCACCGCGGTCTGCGGCTCTGACCTGCACCTGTTCAACGGGCTCATCCCCACGATGGAGAAGGGCGACGTCCTGGGCCACGAATTCATGGGCGAGGTGGTCGAGACCGGGCGCGCGGTCAAGAACCTCAAGGCGGGCGATCGGGTGGTCGTTCCCTTTCCGATCGCCTGCGGCGCCTGTGCCATGTGCCGGCGAGACCTGTTCTCGCTCTGCGAGAACTCCAATCCGAATGCGTGGATGGCGGAGAAGCTGATGGGGCATTCGCCCGCCGGGCTGTTTGGGTACTCGCACATGCTCGGCGGCTACGCCGGCGGCCAGGCGCAGTATGCCCGCGTGCCGTTCGCGGACGTCGGACCCATGAAGGTGCCCGAGGGCATGCCGGACGAGCAGGTCCTGTTCCTGTCGGACATCCTGCCGACCGGCTACATGGGTGCGGAGATGTGCGACATCAAGTCGGGCGACGTGGTGGCCGTGTGGGGATGTGGACCCGTCGGGCAGTTCGCCATCGCCAGCGCCCGAATGCTCGGCGCCGAGCGGGTCATCGCGATCGACCGGTTTCCCTACCGGCTCCGGATGGCGGCGGAGCGGGCGGGAGCGACCGACGTCATCAACTACGAGGAGCTCCCGGTCCTGGAGACGCTCAAGGAGCTGACCGCGGGCCGGGGGCCGGACAAGTGCATCGACGCGGTCGGCATGGAAGCGCACGGCCACGCGGCGGTCTACGCGTACGACCGGGCCAAGCAGGCGATGAAGCTGGAGACCGACCGGCCGATCGCGCTCCGCGAGGCGATTCTGGCGTGCCGGGGCGGCGGGACCATCTCGGTCATCGGGGTCTACGGCGGGTTCATCGACAAGTTCCCAATGGGTCCGCTGATGAACAAAGGTCTGACGATCCGGAGCGGGCAGACCCACGTCCACCGGTACATGCGGCCGCTGCTGGAGCGGATTCAGCGGGGGGACATCGATCCGAGCTTCATTATCACACATCGCCTCCGGCTCGAGGATGCGCCGAGAGGCTACGAAATGTTCCTGCACAAGCGCGACCATTGCGAGAAGGTCGTCCTGTCCGCCTGAGCCCTGCCGAGGCTCGGGGCAGGCCCTAGCGCTCCCGGCGCATCACCATGCGCCGGGCGCGCGGGGCCGCGACACGTCCCTCGCCCTGGCGATAGGCCGGATTCCGGATCGCGTACCACACCGTGTCCGGGTGGTAGGGGTCGGCGGTGCGCTTTGCCACGATGCCCTCGAGGTCCATCTTCTTCGTCGCCTCGAACAGTGCGCGGCCGTGCTCAGCCAGCGCGAAGACCTTGTACAGCGGGCCGGTGTCCGAAGGCAGGAGCGCCGCCAGCTCCCGCTTGCGCTCGCCCAGCGGGGCGTCCCGGAGGTCGCGACCGTCGAGCCAGAGGAGGTCGAACGCCGCGAACGCCAGGTAGCCCCGCCCGCGCAGGAGCTCGGCGAAGACCGGCCTACCCTTGGGGTCGAGGGAGACGATCTCTCCGTCGAGGATCACGTCCCTCGTGCCCAGCACCCGCGCCACCCGCGCACGCAGCTCGAGGAAGTTCTCGAAGCGATCGTTCCAGGGCGAGCGGATCTCGCACACGGACTCCGAGCCATGGACGAAGCCCCGAAGGCCGTCGTATTTCGGCTCGAAGGTCCAAGCCGGGTCGTCGAACGCGTCGGGTCGGGGCAGCGGCACGATGGGATCGATGCCGGGAGGCGACAGCAGGAGCGCAGAGGCGGACGGGGCACTGAGCTGCGTGGGCATGACGGCTCCGGGGCCGTCCGAGACGGCCAAGAGCCCTCCCCACGATGAGGGACGGGATGAAGTGGGTGCGCCGCCAGGCCCCGAGCCCGCGGATCCCACCAATCGGTGGGACCATCTTACGCGGCGAACGCGGGTGTCCGCTAGAGGGGGAGTCCTCAGGAGGGCTGCTTGGTGTCGCGACGAAACGCCCCGCGATCACGAAGTGACCACGGGGCGAAGGGTGCGGATCTATGGGCCTGGGTAGAGTTGAACTACCGACCTCACGCTTATCAGGCGTGCGCTCTAACCACCTGAGCTACAGGCCCTTAACAGGGACGGGAGGATAGCCAGCCGCCGGCACCGGCGCAACCCCGACCCGATCGGGTTCGCGCCGGATGCGCCATCGGGGCAGCCCCCAGCGTCACCGCATCTCCTCTTCCTCGTCCAGCTCCTCGATCTCCTCGAGCTCCTCGTCCTCGAAGTCGTCCTCGTCGTCGAGGTCGTCCTCGTTGTCGAGATCCTCGTCCTCGTCGTCATCGTCGTCGAAGGTGAAGCCGTCGTCCTCGAACTCGTCTTCATCCTCGTCGAATTTGCGACGCAGTTCCAGGGCGTCCACCGACGTCTCCCAGACCAACATGATGATGTCCTCCGCCCTCAGAGAGAGTTTGGGTCCGGCATCCTACGACGCATCCGCCACCCGGGCGGCCCGCGCGGCCTTCTTGCGCTCGTTCGCCGCCAGCACCCGCTTGCGCAGCCGGATGTTCTGCGGCGTGACCTCGATGAGCTCGTCCTCCTCGATGTACTCCAGGGCGTACTCGAGGGTGATCTGGCGGGGCGGCTCCAGGATGACGTTGTCGTCCGAGGCCGTGGTCCGCATGTTGGTGAGCTTCTTTTCCTTGGTGACGTTGACGTCCATGTCGCCCGGACGCGAGCTCTCGCCCGCGATCATCCCCTCGTAGACGTGGTCGCCGGGCGTCACGAACATCTGCGCCCGCTCCTGCAGGTTGCCCAGCGCGAACGCCACGACCGATCCCTCGCGGTCGGCCACCATCACGCCGCGCTTCCGGCCGGCGAGCGGTCCGGCCCACGGTCCGTAGTCCAGGAACCGGTGGTGCATGATGCCGGTGCCGCGCGTATCGGTCAGGAACTCCGACCGATACCCGAAGAGCCCGCGGGCCGGGATCCGGAAGGTCAGGCGCACCATGCCCTGCCCCGGGTTCCGCATCTCGATCATCTCGCTCCGGCGCGGCCCCAGCTTCTCCATCACCACGCCCATGTACTCCTCGGGCACGTCGATCGTCAGCTCCTCGTACGGCTCCAGCCGCTCGCCGTTGGGGCCCAGCTTGGTGATGACCCGCGGACGCGACACCTGGAACTCGTACCCCTCGCGGCGCATCGTCTCCATGAGGATGCCCAGGTGGAGCTCGCCGCGGCCCGCCACGCTGTGGGTGTCCGGACTGTCGGTCTCCTCCACCCGGAGCGCCACGTTCCGCTCCAGCTCCCGGTACAGCCGGTCCCTGAGCTGGCGGCTGGTGACGTACTTCCCCTCCCGGCCGGCGAACGGGCCGTTGTTGACGATGAAGTCCACCGAGATCGTGGGCTCCTCGACCGCGATGCCCGCCAGCCGCTCGGGGTGGTCCACCGAGGTGAAGGTGCGGCCGATCTCGATGGTCTCGAACCCCGACAGCGCCACGATATCGCCGGCGCCGGCCACGTCCACCTCGACCCGGTCCAGGCCGTCGAATGTGTAGAGCTTGGTGACCCGATTCCGCTCGAACTCCTCGTCCGTCACGAGCCCGGGCTCACCGAGCGGAAGGAGGGCGACCTGGTCGCCCACGCGCACCCGGCCACGCTCGATCCGCCCGATCGCGATGCGGCCGAGGAAGGTCGAGAAATCGAGCGTGGAGACCAGCATCTGGAACGGGCCTTCGGGGTCTCCCGAGGGGGCAGGCACGTAGTCGAGGATCGACTGGAACAGCGGCACGAGGTCGGTGCCCGGATGGTCGAGCTCGGTCGTGGCCGTGCCCGCGCGGCTCGACGTATAAAGGAAAGGTGCGTCGAGCTGTTCGGGGGTGGCCTCGAGATCGATGAACAGCTCCAGCACTTCGTCGTGCACCCGGAGCGGCTCGGCGTCGCTGCGGTCGATCTTGTTGATCGCGACGATGGGCCGGAGGCCCAGGGCCAGCGCCTTCCGGGTGACGAACCGCGTCTGCGGCATCGGACCCTCGGCGGCATCCACCAGGATCAGCACGCCGTCCACCATGCGGAGGATGCGCTCGACCTCGCCGCCGAAGTCGGCGTGGCCCGGGGTGTCGACGATGTTGATCTTGACGCCCTGCCAGCGGACGGCCGTGTTCTTGGCGAGGATGGTGATTCCGCGCTCGCGCTCGAGCGGGTTCGAGTCCATCACCCGCTCTTCGACCTGCTGGTTGGCGCGGAACGCCCCGGCCTGCCGGAGCATCTGGTCCACCAGGGTGGTCTTGCCGTGGTCGACGTGGGCGATGATGGCCAAATTACGGATCAAACGGCACTTCCTTCGGTCGGAACGGATGAGGCCCGGACGCCCGGGCCTCCGCGGCGCATATATAGACTAGGCCGGGCGGGGCCGCAAGAACCTTCGGCGGGGGGCAGGGGCTGCTCGGCTGAGGGCATGGGGACGGCCGCCGGGCAGACGGAGCGGCCGAGCCTCAACCGGAGTCGGACTCGGGATCTGCTAGTGCGTGTGCCCCGGATGCCCGTGACCGAGGTGAGCGGCCGCCACCGGCCGGACCTCCTCGCACTCGTCGGCGACCTCCAGCTGCATCGTGACGTGGCCGATGCCCAGGGCCGCCATTTCCGTCCGGATTCCGTCCAGCACGCCCGGGTGGCTGTCCAGGTCGGGCACCACCGCGTGACCGCTCATCGCAACCACCCCGTTCACTACGGTCCAGACGTGCAGGTCGTGCACCGCGGCTACGCCGGGAACTCCGAGGATCCGCCGGTGGACCTCGGCGAGCGCGACGTGGCGGGGGACGGCATCCATGAGGATGTCGGTGCTCTCGCGGATCAGCCGCCAGGCGCCGGTCAGAATGAGCAGCGAGAGCGCAATGGAGGCGATCGGATCGGCCGGTGTCCAGCCAGTGAGCCAGATGATGGCGGCGGCGCCGAGCGCGCCGGCCGACCCCAGAGCATCGCCGAGGACGTGGAGGTAGGCGCCGCGGGCGTTGAGACTGCCCTCGCGCGAACCGTGGAGGGCATAGAGGCTGACGAGGTTGACCAGGAGTCCGGCCGCCGCCACCGCCAGGAAGAGCCCGGTCCGGATCGGCTGGGGGTGCTGAATCCGCTGGATCGCCTCGACGACGACCCACCCGGCGATGCCAAACAGCGCGGCCCCATTCACCAGCGCGGCCAGGATCTCCCAGCGGAGATAGCCGTAGGTCTTGGTGTCGTCGGCGGGTCGCTGGGCGATCCAGGCCGTGAGCAGGCTCAACGCCAGCGCGCCCACGTCGGTGAGCATGTGCCCCGCATCGGCCAGCAGGGCCAGCGAGCCGCTGAGCCAGCCGCCGACCACTTCCAGCACCATGAAGGTGCCGGTCAGCCCGAGCACCAGCCACAGGCGTGGCATGGGCGTCGCCGGGCCCTGGGTCAGGTGGGCGCAGTCGGCGCGGCGGGAGGTGGTCGGCATACCCGAAATTTAGTGTCCCCGCGGGCAGGACGCGTGATCAGTCCGACACGATCCGCCCTGCCCCCGAGTCCCGCCGCCCCGCCGCGCCTTCACCCGTCTGCCGGATGCGCACCGCCTCCGCGTGCCCGTGGAGCCCTTCCGCTTCCGCCAGCGCGATGATCGCGCCCGCGTCCTCCGCCAGGCGCGCCCGACTGTAGCGGATCACACTGGTCCGCTTCACGAAGTCGTACACGCCGAGCGGCGAGGCGTACCGCGCGGTCCCACTGGTCGGGAGCACGTGGCTCGGGCCGGCGAGATAGTCGCCCACCGGCTCGGGCGTGTCGTCGCCCAGGAAGATCGCGCCCGCGTGCCGGATGCCGCCGGCCACGCGCTCGGCGCCCTCGGCCACGATCTGCAGGTGCTCGGGGGCGCGGCGGTTGGCCACCTCGATGGCCTCGCGCATGGACGGCACCAGCACGACGAGCCCGTTCCGCTCGAGCGCCGTCCGCGCGATGGCCGCCCGCGGCGCCCGGGCCAGCGCCGCTTCGAGGGCCGCCGGCAGCGCCTTGGCCAGCGCCGGATCGGTCGTCACGCACCAGGCCACGGCATCCTCGTCGTGCTCCGCCTGAGCGATCATGTCCGCCGCCACCCGTGCCGGCCGGGCCGTCGCGTCCGCGATGATCAGGATCTCGGTGGGTCCCGCCACCATGTCGATGCCCACCAGCCCCACCACCTGCCGCTTGGCCTCCGCCACCCACCGGTTGCCCGGGCCCACGATCTTGTCCACCCGCGGGACCGTGGCCGTCCCGTAGGCCAGGGCCGCCACCGCCTGCGCGCCACCGATGCGGAAGATCCTGGTCACACCGGAGAGCGCGCAGGCGGCGAGCACGACGTCGGTCACGCCCTGCGGCGGCACCACGGCCACGATTTCCTGAACCCCCGCCACCAGCGCGGGCACCGCGTTCATGACGACCGACGAGGGATAGCTCGCCTTGCCGCCGGGCACGTACAGCCCGACCCGGTCCAGCGGGATGACCTTCATGCCGACCACGCTGCCGTCGGCCTCGGCCAGGGTAAAGCCCGGTTCCCGCTGGTGCTCGTGATACGCCCGCACCCGGTCCACCGCCAGCGTGAGCGCGGCCCGGAGCTCGGGAGCGATGCGGCTCAGGGCCCCCTGCCAGCCGGTCGCATCGAGCTCCCATTCCGCCGGGGCGAGGTCCGCGCCGTCGAACCGCCGAGTATATTCGGCGACCGCCTCGTCGCCGCGCTGGAGCACGTCCTCGAGGATGCGTCGCACCGCCTCCCGCGTCTCCGGATCGCTGCCGGCGCGGCGGGGGAGCAGCGGGTCGAGCGCCTCGAAGGGCGGGACGGCCAGCGCGCGTATCATCCGGGGACCTCGCGGTAACACCTTTGAAGGACTAGACTTAAAGCGTATGGAATCGGCTGCCTCGCCCGCGATAGGTCTCGGACTCGTCTCGGTTGTCGTCCTGGTGCTCGCGAACGCCTTCTTCGTGGCGGCCGAGTTCGCCCTGGTCGGCGCCCGGCGCACACGGCTGGACGAGATGGCCCGGGCGGGGGATGGCAAAGCTAGGCTGGCCCGCCGCGCGGTACAATCACTCGACCGCTACATCTCCGCCACCCAGCTGGGCATCACGCTGGCCTCGCTGGGCCTGGGCTGGATCGGCGAGCCCGCCCTCGCCGGGCTGATCGAGGGCGGCTTCAGCTGGCTGCCCGAGTTTCTGGCGGCCATCGCCACGCACGGGGTGGCGTCGATCATCGCCTTCATCATCATCACGATCCTGCACATCATCCTGGGCGAGCTGGTGCCGAAAGCCCTGGCCCTGCTCTATCCCGAGACGGTGAGCACGTGGGTGGCGGCGCCGCTCATCGGCTTCGCGTGGGCCATGGCGTGGCCGATCGCCCTGCTCAACGGCACCGCCAACTGGCTGCTTCGCCTCATGCACATCTCGCCGCCCGGCGAGCACGAGCGGCTCCACTCGCCGGAGGAGATCCGGATGCTGGTGGAGCAGAGCACCGAGGGCGGCAGCCTGCTCAAGGAGGACGCGCGGCTCCTGGAGGGCGTCTTCGAGTTCAGCGAGAAAACCGCACAGGAGGTGATGACGCCGCGCACGCAGATGATCGCGCTGGATTCGAGCCTGACGGTGGAGGAGGCAGCCGACCAGGTCGCCGTGGCCCGCCGCTCCCGCTATCCGGTCTACACCGAGTCGCTGGACGAGATCGTCGGGGTGGTGCACGCCAAGGACATCCTGACGGCGCTCCGCGCCCGGCCGAGCGCGACCGTGCGGGACATCATGCGGCCACCGCTGTTCGTGCCCGGGACTCGCGAAGTCGAGGACGTGCTGGCGGACATGAAGCGCCTCAAGACCCATCTCGCCGTGGTGCTCGACGAGTACGGCGGCACCGCCGGGCTGGTCACCATGGAGGACCTGCTGGAGGAGATCGTCGGCCCCATCTTCGACGAGTACGATCCCCAGGATAGACCGGGATCCGGGGACGGCGCGGCACGGCTCGACGGGGCCATGCCGATCACCGAGTTCAACTCCCACTACGACGCCGCTCTCGACGACGCCGACTACACGACCATCGGCGGCTACGTCTTCGGCCAGCTCGGCCGGCTGCCCCGGCCGGGCGACCGCGTCACGGTGGGCCCACACACCTTCGAGGTCGTGGAAATGGACGGCCGTCGCGTGCGGAGCCTGCGGCTGCACACCGCGCCGCCGGCCGAAGTGAAGCAGGGCGGCGAAAAGGACCATGCCTAGCGGCTGGGAATCGGCCGAGCACCGCCGCGCGGAGCGGCAGCGGGCCGCCTTCTTCGAGGTGAGCCGCCGGCTGAGCGCGGCACGGACGGCCGAAGAGGCCGCCCGCATCATCGTCGCGGTCGCGCAGGAGCTGATCGGCTGGGACGCCTGCACCCTCGACCTCTACCACCCGGAGACCAACCAGGTCCAGGACGTGCTCATCCTGGACACGCTCGACTACGGGCCGCCGGTCGACGTTCCGCCCGCCTATATCCAGACCACGCCCGGCCCGATGTTCGCGCGTATCCTGCGCGAGGGGGCGACGCTCATCCTCCGCCCCAGCGCGGAGGCGACCGACGGCCTGGTGACTTTCGGCGACACCGGCCGCCGCTCCCGCTCGCTGATGTTCGTGCCGATCCGCTACGGCGACCGGCCGACCGGCATCATCTCCATCCAGAGCTACACGCCCGACGCCTACGACGACGATTCGCTGGCCACCCTCCAGGAGCTGGCGGATCACTGCGGGGGCGCGATCGAGCGGCTCCGGATCGAGAACGAGCTTCGGGAGAGCCGGGAGCAGCTCGCCCGGGCCGAGGCGTTCGCGCTCGTGATGACGGCCCACCTGAGCCTGGACGGCCGCTGGCTCAAGGTGCCGCCGTCGCTGTGCCTCCTGCTCGGCGTGGACGAGACCCGCCTGCTCGGCACTCCCATGGCTGCACTGCTGGACCCCGACGACATCGCGGCCGAACGGACCGGCCGGGACCGGCTCCTGGCCGGCGAGAGCCGCAGCGTCGACCTCGAGACCCGCTGGCCCCGGGCGGACGGCCGGGTGCTCTGGATGTACCTCAACCTCTCGGTCGTCCATGACGCCGAAGGCCGGCCGGCCTCGCTGCTCGCCTATCTCCGGGACGTGACCGACCGCAAGAGCCTCGAGGACCAGCTCCGGCAGGCACAGAAGATGGAGGCGGTCGGCCAGCTCGCCGGTGGAATCGCCCACGACTTCAACAACCTGCTCACCGCCATCCTGGGCAGCACCGAGCTGCTGACCGTCAGCACGCCGCCCGCCGACCCGCGGCGGGAGGATCTCCAGGAGATCGCCCGCGCCGCCCATCGGGCCGCCGGGCTCGTGCGCCAGCTCCTGGCCTATAGCCGGAAGCAGGTGCTGCAGCCGCGGGTGGTGAACCTCAACACCATCGTGCACGAGATGGGCGGCATGCTGCGGCGTGTCGTCGGCGAGCGCATCGAGCTCCGGCTGCACCTCGACCCGGCGCTGGGCGACGTCGTCGCCGATCCGGGCCAGCTCGAGCAGGTGATCGCCAACCTGGGCGTGAACGCGCGCGACGCGATGCCCGGCGGCGGGACGCTCACCCTCACCACCGCCAACCTGAGCGGCGCGGGCCTCGCCACCGCCGCGTCCGAGGGCCTTCCCCTCGGCGGACCGCTGGTGGCGCTGAGCGTCAGCGACACCGGCGTCGGCATGGACGACCACGTGCTGGCGCACCTGTTCGAGCCGTTCTTCACCACCAAGGAGCTGGGCCGCGGCACGGGCCTGGGCCTCGCCACGGTGTACGGGATCGTGCGCCAGAGCGGCGGGCAGATCCAGGTGGCCTCGCGACCGGGCGAGGGCAGCGCGTTCACGGTCTATCTGCCGCGCGCCGAAACGCCCGCCGCGGGCGCGCTGGACGCGGCCGTCACCGATGCCCCGGTGCCGGGCGGCTCGGAGACGGTGCTGGTGGTGGAGGACGAGGAGGCGGTGCGTCATCTCGTGTGCCGGGCGCTCCGCGCCAAGGGCTACCGGATTCTCGAGGCGCCGAATGCGGAGGCGGCGCTCGTGCTCGCGGCCGCGACGGCCGGCACGATCCACCTGCTGGTGAGCGACCTGGTCATGCCGGGCATCGGCGGCCTGATGCTCGCCGAGCGGCTCTCGGCGATCCGGCCGGCGATGGAAGTGCTCTTCATCACCGGCTACGCACCCGAAGCCGTCGATCGCCACGGCGATCTCGCCGCCGCGGGCGCCCTGCTCGAAAAGCCGTTCACGGCCGATCAGCTCGCCCGGAAGGTCCGCGAGGTGCTCGCCGCCGCCCGCTGAGGCTCGCGCCCTCCGGCCGGGCAGCGTTACCTTCCCGCCCCATGCTTCCCTCGCAGCTCGCCGTCACGCCGCCTGGTGCGCTCGACCTCACCGGCGAGGCCGCCCGTCGCCGCCGCCAGCTCCAGCGCGCCGCGATGGCGGTCCTCGAGCACGCGTCGTACGAGGAGCTGATTCCCCCGACGCTCGAGTACCAGGACACCTTCCTCCGGGCCGGCGGCCCGGGCGTGGCCGAGCGGCTGATCCGGTTTCCCGACCGCGATGGCCGGATCCTGGCGCTCCGTTACGACTTTACCGCCAGCCTGGCGCGCGTCGCGGCCACCACCTTCGGCCGGGCCGACCGTCCCCTCCGGCTGTGCTACTCGGGCACCGTCTACCGCCAGGACCCCGAGCGGGGCGGCCGCCCGCGCGAGATGCTCCAGGTCGGCGCCGAGTTGCTTGGCCAGGGCGACCTGCCCGCGGACGTGGAGATCGTGCGGCTCACCATCGCGCTGGTGCGGGCCGCAGGCCTGCAGGATTTCCAGGTCAACGTCGGCCACGTCGGGGTACTCGCGCCGGGAATCGCCGCGCTGGGTGAGGAGCGCCGCGCCGAGGTGAGGCGGTGGATCGACCGCAAGGACCGCGGCAGCCTCTGCCGCGCCCTAGCGGACGCCGGCGGCGACGCAGCCACGCTCACGGTGCTGCCGTTCGTCATCGGCCGGCGGGAGGCGCTGACCGGCGCGCTCGGCCTGGCGCCGCGCGGCGCGGCGCCGGGGCTGCAGCACCTGCTGGCGCTCGACGCCGCACTCACCGCGGACGAACGGACCCACGTGGTCTATGACCTGGGCGAGGTCCGCGGCCTGGAGTACTACACCGGCGTGCACTTCGAGGTGTACGTCGCGGGCGCCGGCCGGGCCGCCGGTGCGGGCGGCCGCTACGACGAGCTGATGGCGCGCTTCGGCCGGCCGATGCCGGCGGTCGGCGTGTCGCTGGACCTCGACACCATCGCGGAGGTGCCCCAGTGACGCGGCTCCGCGTGGCGCTCGCCAAGGGGCGGCTGTACGAGCCGTCGGTCGAGCGGTTTCGGCGGGCCGGCGCGGCGCCATCGGCCGATGCGGGCCGGCGCCTGCTCATCCCCTCGAGCGATCCCGGGATCGAGTTCCTGGTGGTGAAGCCCGGCGACGTGCCGGTCTACGTCGAGTCCGGCGCGGCCGACCTCGGCGTCACCGGCACCGACGTCCTGCGCGAAACCGGCGCCGACGTGCTCGAGCCTCTCGAGCTGGGCTTCGGATACTGCCGCCTCGTCGTCGCGGCGCCCGCGGACGCGCCGTATCCCGCCCTGCCCGGCGGCATCACCGCCCGCGTGGCCACCAAGTATCCGCGCCTCGCGCTGGCGCACTTCGGCGCCGCGGGCCGGCCCGTCGACATCATCCAGGTGAACGGCTCCGTCGAGGTCGCGCCGCTGCTCAACCTCTCGCACTGGATCGTCGATCTGGTCGACACGGGGAACACGCTCAAGGCCAACGGGCTGGTGGAGCGGGAGACGGTGCTGCAGTGCGGGGCGGTGCTGGTGGCCAACCGGGCGGCGCAGAAGCTCAAGCTCGATGCATATCTGGGGCTGATGGAGCGGCTCGAGCGGGCCTAGGCTCGAGGCGGGGGCCCGCCCAACTTCACCGCCAGCTCGATCGCCGCCCGCATGCTCGAGGCATCCGCCACTCCGGTGCCCGCGATGTCGAGCGCCGTCCCGTGATCGGGTGACGTCCGCGGGAACGGCAGGCCGAGGGTGACGTTCACGGCTCGGCCGAACGAGGCGACCTTGATCGCCGTCATGCCGACGTCGTGATAGGGCGCCAGCACCGCGTCGAACTCTCCACGCAGCGCCCGCACGAAGACCGTATCGGCCGGCAGCGGACCGGTGGCGCCGAGCGCTTCGGCCGCGGGACGGAGCACCCGCTGCTCTTCGTCGCCGAACAGGCCGCTCTCACCGGCGTGCGGATTCACCGCGCAGACGGCAAGCCGGGGAGAGGCGATCCCGAACCACTCGCGCAGCGCGCGCTGGGTGATGCGACCGGTGCGGGTCACCCGGTCCACGGTCAAGAGCGCCGGCACGTCGCGGAAGGGCACGTGCGTCGTGACCAGCACCACGCGGAGCTCGGGCGAGGCCAGCATCATGGCCACGTCCACGTCCCCGGCGAGCTTGGCCAGCCACTCCGTATGGCCGGGGTATGGAAAGCCCGCGAGGTGCAGGGCGTGCTTGTGCGCGGGCGCGGTGACGATCGCGTCCACCTCGCCCTGCCGCGCCAGCTTGACCGCCGTCTCCACCGCGTGGCCGGCGATCCGCCCCGCCCGGATGACCCGGGCGCGGTCCTCCGCCCGCTCGCCGCTCCCCAGTTCCCACGTCCCCACACCGATCCGGCGCTGCGCCGGAATTCCCGCGATCTGGTCCTCCGCGCCCACCACCGTAATCTCGGCGCCGAGTCGGGGCGAGCAGCGCGGCCGCCGTGATCTCGGGGCCGATCCCGCGCGGATCGCCCAGCGTGATGGCGAGGCGCGTCGCTATGACCGCACCTCCACGTAGGTCGCGCTCTTGAGCCGGTCGATGTAGCGCCGGATGGCGAGCTGCTGGCCGAGCTGCTCGCGGATCCGGTCGCGCACGTCCTCGTAGCGGATGTCGCCCGGCGGGCGCCGGGCGATCACCTGTGCCACAACGAACTGCTCGCGCGTGCCGGCACCGGGCAGCACGAACACCGGCGCCACCGAGCCGGAGTCGGCGTCGCCGAAGGCCTTGGCGTAGGCCTCGGGCAGCTTGTCCGCCGGCACGTTGTCCGCCTGCTTCTCGGCCGCCGGATCATGCAGCGCGCGCTGCAGCGAGTCGAACGACGCTCCCCGGAGGACCAGGTTCCGGACCGAGTCGGCGAGCGCCCGCGCGCTGTCCACGTGGATCGAGTCGATCTCCGGGATCAGCAGGATGTGCCGCGCCTGCACCTCGCCCGGCTGTACCCGCTCGACCTGGATGATGTGGAACCCGAACGGCGACTCGACCGGGTCCGACACCACACCCGGCCGAAGCGAGAACGCCACCCGCTCGAACTCGGGCACCATCACGCCCCGCCGGAACCAGTTGAGCGAGCCGCCCTGGTCCTTCGATCCCGGGTCCTGCGAGAACCGCTTTGCCGCGGTGCCGAAGTCGGCTCCGCGCCGGAGCTCGAGGACCAGCGAGTCCGCCTGGGCCCGGGTGCGCGACTTGGCCTCGGGCGCCGGCTGCGAGGCGCGATGACGATCTGGCGGAACGACAGCGTCGCCGGGCGATTGCCCAGGGTGGCCTTCTGTTCCGCGAAGAACGCCTTCATCTCCTGCTCGGTCGGCGGGACCGGCTTGAGCTTGCCGTCCTGCCGCAGCTTGTCGATCAGCCGGTTCTGAAACGCCGCGCGGCGCTGCTGGTCCGTCAGCCACCGCCGGTACTCCTCGGGCGTGCCGAACCCGGCCTGCTTGAGCTCGTTCTTGTAGTCGACTTCCGAGGTGAAGTTGCCGCGCACCTTCCGCACCTGCTGCTCGACGCCGTCGGCGATCTCCTGATCGGTGACCTTGATTGCGGTGTCGCGCTGAGCCTGCTGCACCAGCAGCTCCTCGTCGACGATCGAGGCGATGATCTGCTTGCGGATCGCCTCGAGCGAATCGGGGTCGGTGGGGAGCGGCTGGCCCTGCGACTGCCGCGAAAAGACTTCCTCGTCCACCTGCGACGAGAGCACGGGGCGGTTGCCCACCACGGCGACCACCCGGTCCACCACGACCGGTCCATCGCCCTGCCCCATGGCGGCCGGCGCGCGGGAGACCGGCGGCGCTGCCGCGGGCGCTCCCGAATCCACCGCGGGTGGCGGGAGCGGCGGTGCCACTACTCCGGCCGAGTCCTGGGCGGCGAGTCGTGTGCCGCCCAGGAGCGCCAGCGCGGCGATGCCGAAGCCCCGACGCCAGCGCGTCGTCACGGTTGCTTCCCGGGCTGCGGCGGCGTGGCCGCTGCGCCCGGCGCGGGGGCGGGCGCGGCGGAACGGGGCGCGGGGGCCGCGGAGCCCGGCGCCTGCTGCAGACCCGGCACCGGCGGCCCGCCCGGGGCCTGCTGCATCGGGCCCTTGGGCGCGGCGGAGTCGGCCTTGGCCTTCTGCTCGGTGCCCAGCTCGACCGCGCGGTTCACCCCGGCGTCGTGGATGGTGTAGGGCAGCCGCTCGCGGAGCAGCGTAGCCAGGGCGGATGGCAGCGGGCGGAGCTGAATCTTCCCGTCGATGAGCTGGTCGAAGTACTTCTCGACCTTGAGTCCCGCCACCTTCCCCCGCTCGGCTTCGCCGATCGACGCGTCCGTCAGGTCGGGGCCCTGGAGACCCATCTCCGTCCGCAGCGTGTCGAGCTGGCTCTCGTAGCGGCGCTTGACCGAGGCCCACTCGAGCGGCGAGATCGCGATCTTGTTCGCGTCCGCCTCGCGCAGCAGCAGGACGTTCTGGGTCAGGATCCGCGCGAACTTGGTGAGCATGGTGTCGTTGGCCTCCCGCAGCTGCGTCGTGTACTGGGGCGGAAGCGCGCGGACCCAGCGCAGGTAATCCTTCACCGTCAGCGCGCCGCCGGCGTACTTCACGATCGGCTTGTCCGACTTCCGGCTCTGATCCGGCGACTCGGCCGCCGCGCGCATCGCCGCCGGCGCGCTGGCCAGGACCTCGATCTTGTTGGCCCGGGCCAGGCTGTCCATGTAGATCGAGTCGAGGTGGACGCCCGCCCGCTCCTGGAGGAAGCTCGCGATGCGGTCGTGCGCCTCGGCCAGGGTCGGCCGCTTGATGACGTGGAAGCCGAATGGCGTCTCCACCAGCCCGCTCACCTGCCCCGGCGCGAGGGCCCAGCCGGCGCTGTCGAACGCCGGCACGAACCGTCCCCTCGGGCCCGGCGGCAGGTAGCCGGCGTCCGCTCGGCTGCCCGGATCCTCCGACAGCTCGGAAGCCAGCTTGTCGAAGCTGGCGCCCTTCCGGATCTGCGCCAGCGTCGCCTGGGCCTTCTGCTTGACCGCGGCCTTCTGCGCCGCGTTGACCGTCGGCCGCGCGCCGAACAGGATGTGCTGCAGCACCCGGATGTCGGGGGCCTGGTAGACGCTGTCCACCGCGCTCTCGCTCACCGAGTCCCGCCGCGCCATCAGCGTGTCGTGCCAGTGGGTGCCCTTGAGCTCGGAGATCTCGGGCCACACCGCCTCGGCGATGCTGGCCGAGTCCAGCGGCAGCTTGTTCTTGGCGACCGCCTGCCCGAGCAGTGCGTAGTCGACCCACACGTTGGCGATGAAGTCGGCGGTCTCGCGGTTGATCTTGACCCCTTTGCCGCCCGAGCTCAGGATCTGCGCGAGCCGCTGCGACGAGAGCTGCTGGCCGTCGGCCTCTGCCGCCATGTCGGCGTGCGCCGAGAACAGGTCGCGGAAGTTGCCGCAGCCAACCAGGCCGAGCGCGAGGCCCGCCGCGAGGATCACGTTGCGTCGCATGACATCTCCAGAAAAGGTTACTTCACCGCCGCCTTGAGCGCCCGCACCAGTGCAGGCACGATCGGCTCGCCGCCGAGCCGGAGGAGCCGGAGCGACAGCGGCAGGGTCCGCCGCACTTCGGCCGCCAGCTGCACATCGTCCAGCGCCGAGGTGAGGCCGGCCAGCCGCGGGTTCGTTCCCGCGCGATAGGTGAGCCGCGCCTCGTCGCCCCGGACCAGTACGTGCTGGAGGCCGAGCACCGCTCCCAGGACGCGAAGCCGCGCCATGTCGAGCAGCGTCTCGGCCTCGACCGGCAGCGGCCCGAAGCGCTCGCGCAGTTCATCTCGGAGCCCATCAATGTCGCCAGACGACGAGGCTCGCGCCAGTCGCCGGTAGAGGTCCAGCTTGACGTCGTCGTCCGCCACGAACCCGTCGGGCAGGTGGGCCGGGCGGTCGAGGACCACGTCGGGCGGGGCTGGCTGTTCGGTCGTCCCCTGGCCCCGCATGGCCTGCACCGTCTCCTCCAGCCAGCGCATGTAGAGGTCGAAGCCCACCGCCTGCGCGTGCCCCGACTGCTCGGCGCCCAGCAGGTTGCCGGCGCCCCGAAGCTCGAGGTCCTTGAGCGCGATCCGATAGCCGGCCCCGAGCTCGGTATGATGCTCCAGCACCTTGAGGCGTTCCTCGGCGTCGGCGTCGATCGTGTCGGGCACGAGCAGGTAGCAGTAGGCGCGGCGGTGGCTCCGGCCCACCCGGCCGCGCAGCTGGTAGAGCTGGGCCAGGCCGAACCGGTGGGCGTCGTGCACCACCATCGTGTTCGCGTTGGGCACGTCGAGTCCCGACTCCACGATCATGGTGGAGACGAGGATGTCCACCTCGCCCGCCACGAACCGCTGCATGACCTCCTCGAGCTCCTCCGCCGCCATCTGGCCGTGCGCCACGCCGACCCGGGCCCGGGGCGCGAGCGACTGCACCTTCGCGGCGATGGTATCGATCGTCTCGATCCGGTTGTGGACCATGAAGACCTGGCCGCCCCGGTCGAGCTCCCGGGCGATACGCCTCCTCGAGCAGCGAGTCGTCCCACGGCTCGACGAAGGTCAGGATCGGCGAGCGGTCGCGCGGCGGCGTCTCGATCAGGGTCAGGTCGCGAAGGCCGGCGAGCGACAGATGGAGCGTCCGCGGAATCGGCGTCGCCGTGAGGGTCAGCACGTCCACCGAGAGCCGGAGCGCCTTGAGCCGCTCCTTGTGCTTCACCCCGAAGCGGTGCTCCTCGTCCACGACCAGCAGCCCGAGGTCCTGGAACAGGACGTCTTTCGAGAGCAGCCGGTGGGTGCCGATGATGATGTCGATCTGCCCCGCCGCGAGCCGCTCGAGCGCCGCCTTCTGCTCCTTGGCGGTCCGGAACCGCGAGAGCACCTCCGATCTTCACCGGAAAGTCGGCCAGCCGCTCGATGAACGTGCGGCCGTGCTGCTCGGCCAGAATCGTCGTGGGCACGAGCACCGCCACCTGCTTGCCGCCCTGCACCGCCTTGAACGCGGCGCGGACGGCGATCTCGGTCTTGCCGTAGCCGACGTCGCCCACCAGCAGCCGGTCCATCGGGCGCGGCCGCTCCATGTCGGCCTTTACCTCCTCGGTGGCCTTCCGCTGGTCGGGCGTGTCCTCGTAGAGGAAGCTGGACTCGAGCTCGCGCTGCCAGCGCTGGTCCGGGGGAAACGCGAAGCCGCCGGTGACCTTGCGGCGGGCGTAGAGATCGAGCAGCTCGGCCGCCATCTGCTTGATCGCCTGCCGGGTCTTCTCGCGCACGCGCTGCCAGCGACGAGCCGCCGAGCCGGTGGAGCCGCGGCGGCGGCCGGTCGCCATCCTCGCCGGCCGCGCGGTACCGCTCGAGCTGGTCGAGGCGGTAGAGCGGCACGTTGAGCCGGTCGCCGCCCTCGTACTCGACGATCGCCACCTCCAGCGTGGACTCGCCGGCGGTGATGGTCTCGATCCCGCGGTAGATGCCGATGCCGTGCTCGAGATGGACGACGTAGTCGCCCTCGATCAGCGCGCCGGTGGCGGCCGAGGGCGCCGCCTGGCGGTAGCGTCGGGGCCGACGGAGGCGGCGCGCCCGCCGGAAGATCTCGTGGTCGGTGAGCACCCGGAGCGACGGCATGACGAACCCGCCGTCGAGCGCGCCGATGGCGAGCATGGCCCGACCGGCCCCGCGTCCGCCCTCCTCGAGCAGCTCCTCGAGCCGCTCGAGCTGGCCCTCGTTGTCGCACAGGATCAGCGTCGGCGGCGAGCCGCCGAGCAGCCCGCGCAGCCGGTTGAGGTCCCGGTCGATCTTTTCCGGCGGGAAGAAGCCGAACTGGAGGTCCACCCGCTCGTCGCGGAGCAGCAGTCGCGGAAAGGCCGCCAGCCGCGCGCGCCATGCCTCCGGCGGGTCCAGGATAGCCTCCCGGCTGGGGACGTCCTCGCCCAGCCGTCGCGCCACCTCGAGGTGGTGCTCGGCCTCGTTCCAGGCCCGCTGGACCTCGTCCCGGTCGGGGCCCGCGGCCTCTTCGATGAGGATGGTGTCCGAGGGCAGCAGCTCGAGCAGCGTGCGGCGGAGCGGGCGCCCATCGGCTCTCGGGGCGAGATCGGCCTCCTCCCGCACGCTGGCCGTCGTGATCGGCAGGACCGTGACCTCGCTCAGCTCCTGGAGCGAGCGCTGCGTCGTCAGGTCGAATCCGCGGATCGACGAGATGTCGTCGCCCCACCACTCGATCCGGGCCGGGGCCGCCATGCCGAAGCCGTACACGTCGAGGATGCCGCCACGGACGCTGAACTCGGCCACCTCGGTAACGGTCGGCACCCGGCTGTAGCCCATGCGCTCGAGCGTCTGCGCCACGTCCACGGGCGGGCGGCGCTCGCCCGTCGCCACCCGGAGCCGCAGGCGCTCGAGCGCGGCCGGCATCAGCGTGCGCTCGGCGGTGGCGCGCGCGGTCGTCACCAGCACGCGAAGCCGGCCCTGCAGCAGCGCCTCGATCGTCTCGGCGCGCTCGCCGGCGATCTCGTAGTGGGGCTCGTCCTCGCCCAGCGCCTCCCGCTGGGGGTAGAGCGCCATGCCCTCGTCGGTCAGGTGCGCGAGGTCGGTGAGCCACCGCTCCGCTTCGCCGGGCGTGGGGGCCACGATCGTGAGGAGCCGCTGCGGAAAGCGGGCTGCCAGCCAGGCGGCCAGCACCGCGCCGCTCGAGCCGGGCAGCCCGCCGAGCCGGAGGACTTCGCCGCGCGCCGGCAGGCGCTCGGCCAGCTCGAAGGCCGCCGGCGAGCGGCCGAACGCCTCGAGCACCGGCCGCAGCTTCATCCCGGCTCCCGGCGCCAGAGGCTCGCCAGCGCCGACTTCGGTCAGGCCGAGGAGCAGCGCGGCCCAGAGCAGCGGCCCCCGCAGGTCGCCGCGCGAGGCCGAGCTGAGAAGGTCGCGTCGCCCGCGTCCCCGAGCGAGACCAGGCGCGCGCCCTGCCAGAGCCGCCGCGCCTGCCCATCGCTCGCCGGCGCGAGGCGCGATTCGCGCGGATCGATGTTCGCCGTGATCGCGCCGACCGTGTCGTCCCCCGCCAGCCAGGTAGTAGGCCCCCGGCTCGGGCGGCCGGAATGCGCCGCCGCCTTCCACCCGCCAGTCCCGCTCGCCCTGGCGCACGTCGGTGACCTGGTCCGGAACCGGCACCGCGTCGCCGGGAGCTCCGTCGGTCGAGCGATACCTCGCCCCGGGCGAGCCGGTTGAGCAGCCCGTCCATGAACGGCATGAATCCCGCCGAGACCGGCAGGTCGGTCCAGGCCGGGTCGAGCCGGCTGCCCAGCAGCACGACGTCGGCGGTGCGGACCAGCCACGGGGCCCCGCCCACGGTGGCGAGCACGCCGGTGCGGCCGCTGCTCCGCCGGTTGGAGCTGGTACCGCCGAAGCACCCGGACGCGCCCGACGAGCGAGCCGCTGTCCGTGGCGGCCGGCTCGAGCACGGGCGCGCCGTACCGCCAGGCCACACCCCGCGCCGCCAGCGCCCGGTTGAGCGCCCCGATCGCCGCGCCGTCCTCCGGCGGCTGCACGATGGAGCTGCCGCGCGCCAGCCGGCCGAGGGTGACCTCGCTGCCGCGCGCGATCCGGCGGTTCGGCCTCGAGCACCTCGAGGGCGGCCGCCACGTACCGGTTGGCGGAATCCCAGTTCACGCGCGCCACCGGCGCCACGCGGACGACGCCGACGCGCCGGTCGTCGAGCCGGAGCTCGTCGGGGTCGAGCGCCGCGTCCGCGTCCCACCAGCCGCTCGCCACGCCCGGAATGGCCAGTACCGCCGCGCCGCCGACGCGGGCCAGCGCCTGCCGCACCGGGCGCGAGCCGAGCCGCGCGCTGACCGGCGTGCCGCCCGCCCGAGTCGCCGACCAGGGAGATCGTGAGCCGCCCGCCGTCGGCGCCCCACGGCTGCGGCCCCGTCTCCAGCCGGCCGATGCCGACGTTGACGGGCGGCGGCTCGTCCGGGCGGCCGACGACCAGCGGCAGGCGCACGTCGGCCGGCGAGACGGCGGTAGCCTGGAGATCGGTGAGCAGGGCGATCTCGCCCGGTCGCGGCTCGGCGGCGAGGATCTCGCCCGCGAGCCGGAGGGCGTCGCCCAGGTCGAGCCGCCGGGAGGCCACGGTGAGCGCGCCCACCTGATCCAGCAGCGCCTGCCGGTCGCCCCGGCGCGGAACGCCGTCCGCGGTCAGCAGCCAGAGCGCGTCCTCCGGCGTCGCCCGCCCGAGCACCTGCCGGGCCGCCGCCTGCAGCTGGGACAGCCGCGCCGTTCCCGCCACCACCACTCCGCTGCTCGGCGAATTGTCCACCACCAGCACCAGCGCGCTGGGCGCGTGGCCGGGCACCCCGCTCCGCGGCAGGGTCGGCCCGGCCGCGGCGAGCACGAGGGCGACGATCAGAAGAGTGCGGAAGAGCAGAAGGAGGAGGTTCTGGAGCTTGAGCCGGCGCTGGTGCTCGCGGGTCGTCGTGATGAGGTAGCGGACCGCCGGGAAGACGACGGTGGGCGGCTCCCGGCGAGCCAGCAGGTGGAGCAGAATGGGAATCGCGGCGGCGGCGAGTCCCGCCAGCGCCCACGGGTGCAGAAAACCGATCATGCCGCCCGCGACGACGGCGCGAGTGCCTCGCGGAGCACGATGCCGTAGGGGGTGTCGGTCGTGACCCGGTGGTAGGCGATCCCGTGGCGGCGGCAGGCGAGCCGCCACTCGTGCACGACCGTCCTGACCGTGTCGCGGTACGCGCCGGCCCAGTCCCGCGGACGGAGCACGACGGCCGCCCGGGTCTCCGGATCCTCGAACCGCGCCTCGGCCGGACCGCCGAGTGCGACCTCGGCCGGGTCCATGAGATGAAGGACCAGCACCTGGTGGCCCCGATGCCGGAGGAATCGCAGCGCCTTGAGCGCCAGGTCGCGGTCCAGCAGGAGATCCGAGACGAAGACGACGAGCCCGCGCCGGCGGAGCTGGTCGACCACCCGCCGAAGCGCGGGCTCGGCCGCCGTTCCCTGCCCCGCCTCGAGCGCCCCGAGCGTGCCGAGGAGCTGGCGCCAGTGACTCAGGCGTGCGCGCGGCGGCAGCACGGTGCGCACGTCGTCGTCGAAGGTGATGAGGCCGGTGGCGTCCCGCTGGCGGAGCAGCACCAGGGACAGCGCCGCGATCAGCCGCTGGGCGTAGGCGAGCTTGGAGAGCCGGGTCTCGGGGTCGCCGGTCCAGGCCATCGACCGGCTGGCGTCGCACACCACCATCGCCCGGAGGTTGGTCTCCTCCTCGAACTGCTTGACGTACAGCCGGTCGTTGCGGCCGAGGAT
This sequence comes from uncultured Gemmatimonadales bacterium, assembly GCA_963840215.1. Classification (GTDB taxonomy): domain Bacteria; phylum Gemmatimonadota; class Gemmatimonadetes; order Gemmatimonadales; family GWC2-71-9; genus CAVVWJ01. Next base: position 123,220 of record CAWIYG010000002.1, read on the forward strand.
CTTCCAGTCGACGTAGCGCAACTCGTCGCCGGCCTGGTACATGCGGTGCTCGGCGAACTCGACGGAGAAGCCGCGCCGGGGCGACCGGTGGAGGCCGGAGAGAAAGCCTTCGACGACGCCTTCCGTGACCACTTCGAGCCCGCCGAGCTTGGAGACCTCGAAAGGGTCGAGCAGGTCCAGACGGGAGCGAGCCGGGGACGATACGGGGCGATTCATGCAGCCTTCAATCGTAGAGGGGTGGGAGGGCGGAGGCAATCCGCGCGTCTCTCCCCGGGATCACGCCGTGTACCGGCACGGGGACGATTCTATCTGGCGCGCGCCACTCGTCCAATCGCCAACGCTTTACCGCCGACTATCTTAGGCCGAGAACATCTCCTGGCACACCGCGTGCTGGCATAGGTTGAATCCGTTGAAGCCGCCCGGAGGAGTCATGCTCGTCACGCTGGGATGCCTGCTGCTGCTCGCCGGCATCCCGCCCGCCCGTCCCGCGACCGCCGACACGCTTCCCCCCACCGCCCACCGGGTGGCGGCGGCACGGGTCGCGGTCTGGAGCGATCGGGACGAGCCCTACCGGCGGGGCGAGGGCGCCCGGGTCTACATCCGCGTCGACGAGCCGTCCTACGTCACTGTGTTTCGGGTCGACACCGACGGGCGCCTGCGGGTGCTCTTCCCCCGCGAGCCGTGGTCCGACACCTACGTCCGCGAGGAGGACCAGCTCGAGGTGACCGGCAGCCGAGGCGGCCGGTCGTTCGTGGTCGACGACGATCCGGGGGTGGGCTACCTGTTTGCCATCGCCGCGGCCGAGCCGTTCGACTACCGGGACATCGCCCGCGGCGACAACTGGGACTATCGGCTCATCGACGGTGGCCGGATCCAGGGCGACCCCTACGTGCAGCTCACCGACCTGGCCGCCCGGATCGTGCCCGACGGCGGCTACGACTACGACATCGCCCCGTACTACGTCGACCAGCGCTACGACTACCCGCGCTTCGTCTGCTACGATTGCCACGCGTACGCCAGCTACCGCGAATGGGATCCGTACCGGGCCTCGTGCACGCGCTACCGCGTGGTCGTCCGCGATGACCCGCGCTACTACCCCTATCGCTACGGCGGGCGCAATGTCGTGGCCGACCGGCCCGCCCACCCGGGGCCGCGCTTCGTCTTCCGCGATGCCGACCCGCGGCATCCCGCGGTGAGCCGCAGCGAGGTCGGCCGGCGTCGGGCCGACGACGATGCCGGCCGCACGAGCGAGGACGTGGGCGGCCGCGGCGCGATCGCGGCGCCGCGCCTGCCGTCGCTCCGCGCCCGCGATCGCGACCCCGCGCCCGAGCTCGCTCCCGCGCAGCCGCTGATCGACGAGCGCCGCCGGGTGGAGCGGCGCCGGGAACGGGGGCACGAAGGCGACGATACCGCGCGCGAGTCGCCCGATGGCCGCCGTGCCGCCCCGGACGCGCCCCAGAGCACCGGCGAGCCGGAGCTGCGTCGCCGCCGCCCCTGAGTCGCGCCACTCCGCTATACTCCTCGCATGCGAACTTCCATCCTCCTCGGCCTCGCCCTGCTGGCGGGGCCGCTCCGCGCCCAGACGGCGACCCCGCGAGATCGGGCCGCTGCCACCATCACCGCCGCCGACGTCGCCCGGCACATCGGCGTCATCGCCGACGACTCGATGCTTGGCCGGGACACGCCGAGCCGAGGCTTGGACCTGACCGCCCGCTACGTCGCCGACCAGTTCAAGCGCTTCGGCCTGCGTCCGGGCGGCGACGACGGCGGCTGGTTCCAGCGCTACCCGATCACGCGGCGCCGGTTCGACGCCGCCGGGTCGCGGGTCGTGCTGGTCGCGGGCCGCACCGAGGCGACGGCCCGGTTCGACCGGACGGCGCGCTACGTCCAGGGCGCGGTGCCCGCGGCGGCGCTGACCGGTCCGACGGTTCTGGTCGCGGGCGCTCTCGGCCCCGACGACGTCAGCCGGATGGCGCTCCGCGACCGCATCGTGGTCTACGCGCCCGGCGGGGGCGGCCTGCCGTCCGAGCGCGCCACCCGGGTCACCCGGGCGCTCCGGCTCGCGGAGCCCAAGGCCGTACTGCTCATCTCCGACCTCGAGGCCGCCGCCTTCGCCGCCCGGATCCCGCGGGTCATGCCCCCGCGGACGACCGTCGACCTCCGGCTCGTGAGCCCGCCATTCCTGGAGCTCAGCGAGGCGGCGGTGGCTCCGGCCCTTCGCGCCGCGGGCGTCGACCTCCGCGCGGCGCGGGCGGACACCGCGCCGGTCTTCCGCGAGCTGCCCGGTCTCCGCGCGCGGGTCGAGCTCAAGGATTCGGTGCTGTCGGCGCTCACGGCGCCGAACACGGTGGGGATCCTGGAAGGCAGCGACCCGGAGCTCAAGGGCGAGTACCTCGTCTTCTCCGCGCACATGGACCACATCGGCGTCACGCCCGGGCTGCCGGACAGCATCAACAACGGCGCAGACGACGACGCGTCGGGCACGATCGGGGTGGTCGAGCTGGCGGAGGCGTTCAGCCGGCCGGGCGCCCGGCCCCGTCGGTCGATCATCTTCCTGACCGTGAGCGGCGAGGAGAAGGGCCTCTGGGGCAGCCGCTACTTCAGCGAGCATCCGCCGGTGCCGGTCGACCGGATCGTGGCCGACTTCAACATCGACATGATCGGGCGCAACTGGCCGGACACCATCGTGGCCATCGGGAAGGAACACTCGGACCTCGGCGCGACGCTCGAGCGCGTCAACCGCGAGCATCCCGAGCTGGGCATGACCGCGATCGACGACCGCTGGCCCGAGGAGCGATTCTATTTCCGCTCCGACCACTACAATTTCGCCCGCAAGGGCGTACCCATCCTGTTCTTCTTCAACGGGGTCCATCCGGACTACCACCAGCCCTCCGACTCCCCGGACAAGATCGACGCGGAGAAGGAGATGCGGATTCTGCGGCTGCTGTATTTCCTGGGACGCGAGGTCGGCGACGCCGACGCGCGGCCCCGGTGGAACCCGCAGAGCTACCAGTCCATCGTGGACGACCCGGACGCCCATTCATGACGGACAGCATCGCGGACTTCAACACGTTCCGCGCCCGGATGAACGACGTCATCCTCGGCGCGGGCAACCTGACGATCAACCGCTTCTTCGCCCTGGACAACCGGACCTACGAGGCCGGCGCGCTGGGCGCCAAGACCAAGGAGTTGCTGGGACTGGTGTCCTCGCTGGTGCTTCGGTGCGACGACTGCATCACCTACCATGTCATCCGCTGTCACGAGGAGGGAGTGACCCGGGAGGAGTTTCTCGAGGTCTTCTCCGTTGGCCTGGTGGTGGGTGGGAGCATCGTGATCCCGCATCTCAGGCGGGCGATGGCTCGGCTGGAGGAGCTCACCACCTAGTCAGCAGCACCCCCGCCACGATCAGCACCGCTCCCACCGCCTGGAACGGCCGGGCGTGCTCGCCGAGCATCACCCAGGCCCCGCCGACCGCCACCAGCGGCGTGACGCACATGTAGATCGCCGTCCGGGTGCCACCCACCGCCTGCACGCTCCGGTTCCAGAGCAGGTACGCCACGACCAGTGACAGGACCGTCGCGTAGGCCAGCGCTGCCCACGCCGTGCCGGGCACCGCAGTCCACTCGAGCCGGAGCAGGCCGGGCAACCCCACCAGCATCAGTCCCGGCGTCCCGGCGAGCGTGGTCACCGTCGTCACCCGGAGCGGGCTGAAGCCGGCCGGCAGCGTCCGAAGCCCGACGGTGTAGCCGGCCCAGCAGAGCACGGCCAGCACCGTCAGCAGGTCGCCCGCGATGGTACCGGTGGAGAACTCGACGCCGCTGGTCGCGATGACCAGCACCACGCCCACCGTTCCGAGGACGATGCCCCACCCCATCCGGGCGGTGATCCGCTCGAGGCCGAGGATCCCGCCGACGACAGCGACCACGGTCGGCACCGTTGCGAGGATGAGCGAGCTGTTGGTGGCGCTGGTCCGGACGAGGCCAAGAATGAAAGCGAGCTGGTAACAGGTGTTGCCGACCACGCCGAGCACGACCAGGCGGCGGACCTCGGCGGCCGGCAGGTCGGCCGGTCCTTCGGTGGCCCGAAGCACCACCCAGAGGATCAGGCTCGCGAGCGCGAAGCGGATGGCGGTGAACGGCAGCGCGGGGATCTGCCCGATCGCGAGCTTGGTGACGCTGAAGTTGAGGCCCCAGATCAGGCAGACCAGGAGCATACCCGCGTCGGCGGAGGACAGGCGCGCGGGCGGGCGGGCGGACGGTGCGGCGGTCACGCGGTCAGCCGCGCAGGGATCGAAACGTTCAGCGGATTTCTCACGGCGCTAAGAGTAACACACCTCTGACCGCCTGACCGCCTGACCGCCCGCTCGCCTGATCGCCTGCCCGCCTGACCGCCTGCCCTTATATTCCCGCCATGTCACAGGCCCGCATTCGCAACTTCTGCATCGTCGCGCACATCGATCACGGCAAATCGACGCTCGCCGACCGGCTCATCGAGGCCACCGGCGCGGTCGAGAAGCGCCAGATGCGCGAGCAGCTGCTCGACACGATGGACCTCGAGCGCGAGCGCGGCATCACCATCAAGCTGAACGCCGTGCGGATGAGCTACCCGGCCCGGGACGGCGTGACCTACGAGCTCAACCTCATCGACACGCCGGGGCACGTAGACTTCACCTACGAGGTGTCCCGCTCGCTCGCCGCCTGCGAGGGCGCGATCCTGGTGGTGGACGCGTCGCAGGGCGTCCAGGCCCAGACCCTCAGCAACCTCTTCCTGGCGATGGACGCAGGGCTCGAGATCATCCCGGTCCTCAACAAGATCGACCTGCCGGGCGCGGAGCCCGAACAGCGGGCGCAGGAGATCATGGACCTCATCGGCGCCAAACGCGAGGAGATCCTGGCCGTCTCCGCCAAGGAAGGCACCGGCGTCCCCGCCCTGCTCGAGGCCATCGTGGCCCGGGTGCCCGCGCCACGCGGCCAGGAGGAGGCCCCGCTCCGGGCCCTGATCTTCGACTCGTACTACGATCGGTATCGCGGCGCGATCCCGAGCATCCGGGTCGTCGACGGGACGGTCCGCGAGGGGATGGAGATCGCCTTCGGCGCTCACCCCGACGACGTCTACCACGTCGACGAGGTGGGCTACCTCCAGCTCGGCCAGCATCCGACGGGCGAACTCGAGGCGGGCGAGGTGGGCTACCTCGTCGCCAGCCTGCGCCAGGTGCGCGACGCGCGCGTGGGCGACACCATCCTCGACGCGCACGACCGCGCGAGCCAGCTCCTGCCGGGATACCGGGACGTAAAGTCGATGGTGTTCGCCGGCATCTACCCGACCGACTCCGACCAGTACGAGGGCCTCCGCGACGCGCTCGAGAAGCTGGTGCTCAACGACGCGAGCCTCCAGCACGAGCCCGAGTCGTCCACGGCGCTCGGCTTCGGGTTTCGCTGCGGCTTCCTCGGCCTCCTGCACATGGAGATCGTCCAGGAGCGCCTGGAGCGGGAGTTCAACCTCAGCCTGATCACCACGGTCCCCACCGTGGAGTATCACGTCTACCGCACCGACGGCGAGATGCTGCTGCTCGAGAACCCGAGCAAGCTGCCCGACCCGGCCGAGATCGACCGCATCGACGAGCCCTACGTGAAGGCGCGGATCATGGCGCCGGCCGAGTACATCGGCGGGATCATGAAGCTGGGCCAGGAGCGCCGGGGCGTATACAACGGGATGCACTACATCGACACGGCCCGGGTCGAGTTCGACTTCGAGTTCCCGCTCGGCGAGATCGTGCTCGACTTCTACGACAAGCTCAAGTCGCTGTCGCGCGGCTACGCGTCGCTCGACTACGAGATGGCGGGCTACCGCGAGTCGGATCTCGTCAAGCTCGACATGCTCATCAACGGCGATCCGATCGACGCCTTCAGCGTGATCATCCACCGCGACAAGGCGCAGGAGTGGGGCCGGAAGATCGCCGAGAAGCTCAAGGAGCTGATCCCGCGCCAGCTGTACCAGGTGGCGATCCAGGCCGCGATCGGCAACAAGGTGATCGCCCGGGAGACCATCTCCGCGTTCCGGAAGGACGTGCTCGCCAAGTGCTACGGCGGCGACATCACCCGGAAGCGCAAGCTCCTCGAGAAGCAGAAAGAGGGGAAGAAGCGCATGAAGCAGATCGGCGCCGTCGAGATTCCGCAGGAGGCGTTCCTGGCCGTTCTCCAGGTGGATTGATGGACGGGCGGGCAGGACCCGCGCGCACGCTGGTCGTCCAGACGGCATTCCTCGGCGACGTGGTCCTGACGACGCCGCTGCTCGCGGCGCTGGCCGAGCGGCACGGGCCGGTGGACGTGGTGACGACGCCGGCCGCGGCGGTGCTGCTCGAGCACCATCCCGCCGTCGCCCTGGTCATTCCGTACGACAAGCGCGGCGCGGACCGCGGGCTCCGCGGGCTCTGGCGGCTCGGGCGCCGGCTCCGCGCGCGGGACTACTCGCGGGCGTATCTTCCGCACCGCTCATGGCGTTCGGCGGTGCTGGCGCGCCTCGCGGGCGCGCCGGAGCGCACCGGCTTCGCCGACAGCGCCGCAGCAGCGACCTACACCCGGCGGGTCCCGAGGCCGACCGGCGGCCACGAGGTGGAGCGGCTGCTGGCGCTGGCGGGGGATCGCCCGCACTCGCCGGTCCCGGCCGTTCATCTCGAGCTCACGGCCGACGACCACGCCGCCGCCGATGCGTGGCTCCGCGAGCGCGGGGTCGGGGCCGGGTTCGTGGCGCTGGCACCCGGGTCTATCTGGGGGACCAAGCGGTGGCCCGGGTATGCCGAGCTCGCGGCCGCGCTCGACACGCCGGTCGTGGTGCTAGGCGGCCGGGAGGACGCGTCGCTCGCCGGGCAGGTGGCCGCCGCCGCCCCGGGCCGCGGGCATAGCGCGGCGGGCGTGCTCGGGCTCCGGGCCTCGGCAGCCGTGATCGCGCGAGCGGCGGTGCTCGTCACCAACGACTCGGCCCCGCTCCACCTCGCGACCGCGGCCGGGACACCGACCGTCGCGATCTTCGGACCGACGGTGCCGGCGCTCGGGTTCGGTCCGCGCGGCCCACGGGACGTCGTCGTGGAGCACCCGTCGCTGACTTGCCGCCCGTGCTCGGCGCATGGGCCGCAGGTGTGTCCGCTGGGTCATCACCGCTGCATGCGGGAACTGTCGGTCGCGTCCGTCGTGGCGGCGGTCGCGGCCGTGTCGGACGTGGAGGCGCATCGTGCGATTCGTACTCGGCATTGACATCGGCGGGACCAACCTGGTCGTCGGCAGCGTGGCCGAGGACGGGTCGACCGTGGTCGCCACGGCCAGCGAGCCCACCCAGTCGGAGGCCGGCGCCACCGACGTGCTGGACCGGCTGGTGGGGCTGGCGGAGCGAGCCATCGCCGCCACCCGGCGCGAGGCGCCCGGCGCCGAAATTCTCGGCGTGGGTGTGGGCGCCCCCGGGCCGCTCGACACCCGGCGCGGCATCGTCCTGCTCACGCCCAACCTGGGCTGGGTGAACTTGCCGCTCCGGCAGATCATTCACGACCGGCTCGGCCTGCCGGCCGCGCTCGACAACGACGCCAACTGCGCGGTGCTCGGCGAGTGGTGGGTCGGCGCGGCGCGCGGCGCGCGGCACGCCATCGGCATTACGATCGGCACCGGCATCGGAGGCGGCATCATCCTCGACGGCCGGCTGTACCACGGAGCCTCGGACGTGGCGGGCGAGATCGGGCACACCACGATCGATACCGAAGGCCGGCGCTGCAAGTGCGGCAACTACGGCTGCCTCGAGGCCTACGCCTCGGGTCCCAACATCGCGCTCCGGGCGGTCGAGGAGCTCGAGGCCGGCGCCGAGAGCCGGCTCCGGACGCTGGTAGGCGGCGACCTCCGGAAGATCACCGCCCAGACCGTCTACCAGGCCGCGGCCGACGGCGACGAGCTCGCGCTCGAGGTCGTCAACGACACCGCCAAGTTCCTGGGCGTAGGCATCGGCAACCTCCTGAACGTGTTCAATCCGGAGGTGGTCGTCGTCTGCGGAGGCGTGACCCTCGCCGGCGACCACCTCTTCGAGCCGCTGCGCCGTGAGGTCGCCCGGCGGGCGTTCAAGCCCGCCGTCGCGGCCTGCCGCATCGTGCCGGGCGAGCTGGCGGGCACGGCCGGCGTCTACGGCGCGGCCAAGGTCTTCCTGGACCAGACGGCCGCGAGTGCCTAAGGTCGGCGTCATCGGGTCGCTCGTCTGGGACATCATCCACGGCCGCGATCCCCTCGCCGTCCCGACCGAGGAGTGGGGCGGCGTGGCCTACGCGCTCGGCGGGCTCGATGCGAGCCTCCCGCCCGAGTGGGAGCTCGTGCCGCTCATCAAGGTCGGGCGTGACCTCGCCCCCCAGGCGGCCGAGCTGCTCCGGGGCCTCACGCGGCTCACGCCAGGCGGCCGAGGCATCGAGGTCCCGGCGCCGAACAACCGCGTGGTCCTGCACTATCAGTCGGCCGAGCGGCGGTGCGAGCGGATGAGCGGAGGGGTGCCGGGCTGGACCTGGGGCGAGCTCGGCCCCATGGTTCGCGATCTCGACGCGATCTACCTCAACTTCATTTCGGGCTTCGAGATGGCGCTCGGCACCGCGCAGGCGCTCCGGCAGGGGTTCCACGGGCCGATCTACGCCGATCTCCACAGCCTGTTCCTCGGCATGCAGCACGACGGGATGCGCGTGCTGCAGCCGCTCGCCGACCCGGCGGCCTGGTTCGGGTGCTTCGACGTGGTCCAGCTCAACGAGGACGAGATGCGCCAGCTGTCGCCGGATCCGCTGTCATTGAGCGCCCAGGCGCTCGGCGCGGGCACGTCCCTGCTGATCGTGACGCTGGGGCCCAAGGGAGCGGCGTATGTGGCGGCACCGGGGTTCGACGGATGGCGGGAGGGCGGGCGGGCGGTCGGGCGGTCAGGCGGTCAGGTGGTGGCCCCACGCCACGACTTCCAGGACACGGGGGCCTCCGACCGCCTGACCGCCCGACCGCCTGACCGCCCTGTTCGCTCCGCCCTCGTTTCCGCCCCTGCAGTCGACGCCATCGACCCCACCGGCTGCGGGGACGTCTTCGGCGCCGCCGCCTGCGCCCGTCTGCTTGCCGGTGACGGGGTGGAGGACGCCTTGCGCCATGCGACGGCGATGGCGGGGCGCAACGCCGCGCTGCGCGGGGCCGGCGGGCTGAGTCGGCACCTCCGCGGGGAGCTGCTGGTGCCATGACCCGCGTCATTGAGGTGCCCGCATCCTTCGACGATCGCTCCTTCGAGCAGTTCGCCGGGGCCTTCGGTGCGTGGCCGCCGGAGGAGAAGCTCTTGATCGACGCCCGCGGCGCGCAGTGGTCGTCGCCGTTCGGGCTGCTCGCCATGCTGACCGCCGGCCAGGCGCTGGCCGAGGCCAAGCGCGAGCGGCCGCTTTTCACGGTGCCCCTGAGCGAGGACGTCAAGCGGTACTGGGCCCGCGCCGGCTTCTTCAAGTACGCCGCGGAGCTGTTCGAGCTGCACGGCAAGGTGCCCAAGCTGGCCGCATCGGGCCCGTCGGACGTCCTGCTGGACGTGACCCCCGTCCGCGCCACCGAGGACGTGCACGAGGTGGTCGAGAAGATCTCCCAGGGCGCCTCGCGCATACTCCACGGCGAGCTGGGACTCGAGATGAAAGCCACGCTCCGCTTCAGTATGGCGCTTTCCGAGGCATGCCAGAATATTGTGGAGCACGCGGGGACGAGCGGGTGGGTAGCGGTGCAGGCGTATACCTTTCGGCGCCGTCTGGGCAGGCGGGTGGTCGTGATCGCGGTGAGCGACGCGGGCATCGGCTTTCGCCGCTCCCTGGAAAGCACCCATGCCAAGCGCTTCGGCGAGCGCTGGGGTGACGGCGCGGCACTGGAGGCGGCGCTGATCCAGGGAGTGAGCCGCTTCCGCGATCCCGGCCGCGGGCAGGGACTGGCGTTCATCAAACGGTTCCTGGACCAGTGGAAGGGCAAGATCTCGATCCGGAGCGGCACGGCGCGGCTCGCGATCGTGCCACCGTGGGACGAGGACATCCCGTTGGGCGAGCATCTCCCGTTCTTCCCCGGAGCCCAGGTGCAGCTCATCATCCCCGCCCAGGACGACGAGGCCCGGTGATCCAGACGATCCACATCGGGCACCTGCTGCGCGAGACCGTCGCCTCGCCCTACCGGAACCTCGTCACCCGCCCCACCGGCGCCGCCATCCGGAATCGCATCCAGGAGACGATGGCCGGCTCCGACTGCCTCACCGCCCTCCTCGATTTCTCCGGCATCGAGCTGCTCGACTTCAGCTGCGCCGACGAGGTGGTCGCCAAGCTGCTCCTGGCCGACGGCGAGCGCGGCGGCCGGTTCGTGGTGCTGCAGGGCCTGCGCGAGGACCAGCACGAGGCGATCGAGCACGTGCTCACCCACCACGGGCTCGCCGTGGCGGCCGTCGGTCCGGGCGACGACCATGCCGAGCCCCGGCTGCTCGGCTGGGTGACGCCCGACGCGCGCACGGCGTTCGGGTGCGTCTGCGCCCGCGGCGGGCTCACCGCCCGCGACCTGGCCGCGCTGCTCGACTGGATGGTGGCGCGCGCCGAGGTGGCGCTCGCGGCGCTCGCCGGACACCGCCTGCTCCGCGCGGAGGACGACCGGTACCTGCCGCTGCCCATCGCATGAGTCCGCGCCGTCACGGCCCGTCCACGACGGCCATCCACGGTGTGCCCCGCCGGCGGCCCGACTGGACGCCGGTGGCGCCGGCGATCGAGCAGAGCAGCACCTTCGTCGCGCCGGTCGGCAGCGACGAGGACATCCTCTACAGCCGTTACGGCAACAATCCCACCCAGGTAGCCCTCGCCAAGAAGTACGCGCTGCTCGAGGGCGCCGAGGACGCCATCTTCCTCGCCAGCGGCATGGGCGCCACCGCGCTGGCGCACCTCGCGGTGCTCCGCCCGGGCGACCATCTGGTCAGCAGCAGCTGGATCTACGGCGGCACCCAGCATCTCTTCGACGAGGAGCTGACCCGGTTCGGGATCGACGTCACCTACGTCCGCCCCGACCAGCCGCGGCTCTGGCGCAAGTCGGTCCGGAAGGCGACCCGCGCCATCTTCGTCGAGACCCCGACCAACCCGCTCATGCGGGTGGTGGATCTGGCTCCCGTGGCCCATGTGGCGCGCGAATACGGGCTCGCCCTCCTGGTGGACGCCACCTTCGCCAGCCCGATCAACTTCCGGCCGCTCGAGCACGGCGCCGACGTCGTGATCACCAGCGCGACCAAGTATCTCAATGGCCACAGCGACGTCATCGCCGGGGTCGTGGGCGGCTCGGCCGCGTTTGTCGAGGAGGTCAACCGGCTGATGCGGCTCTGGGGCCAGGCGATCGACCCGCATGCGGCCTGGCTGGTCGACCGCGGGATGCGGACGCTCGCGCTCCGGATGGCACGCCACAACGCCAACGGCGCCGCGGTCGCCGAGTGGGCGTCGCAGCAGACCGCCTTCGCCACGGTCCACTACCCCGGCCTCCCCGACCATCCGGACCACAAGCTCGCGGCCAAAGTGCTCGACGGCTTCGGCGGCATGGTGGGTCTCGAGCTGGCCGGCGGGGTCAAGGCCGCGCACCGGCTGCTCACCCGGGTGAAGCTGGTCACCCACGCGCCGAGCCTGGCCGGCGTGGAGACGCTGGTGAGCGAGCCCCGGCTGACGTCGCACAAGGGGCTCTCGGCCGAGGAGCGCACCGCCCTGGGGATTCCGGACGGGTTCCTCCGGCTCAGCTGCGGCCTCGAGGACGCCGAGGACATCATCGCCGACCTGTCCGACGCGCTCGGCAAGAGCTGAGCGGGAGGCATCCGCGGCCGGCGCGCGGTTCCCTTCACGTTTGCCGAGAGGGGTTGTTAGCTTCCCTCCGTGATCCGCCTCTCCCACGTCCAGAAGTCCTATCCGAACGGCATGCTGGCCCTGAAGGACGTCTCCTTCCGGATCGGCAAAGGCGAGTTCGTCTTCCTCACCGGCCACTCCGGCGCCGGCAAGTCCACCATCATGCGGCTCCTGTTCGCCGAGCAGCGCCCCACGAGCGGCGAGGTGCGGGTGTCGGGCTATGACGTGAGCAGCCTCCGGGCCGACGAGATTCCCCGGCTCAGGCGGCGGCTGGGGGTCGTGTTCCAGGATTTCCGGCTGCTGGAGGACCGGACGGCCGCCGAGAACATCGCCTTCGCGCTCGAGGTCACCGGCGCCCGCGGCGACACCATCGCGGCGCGGGTCATGCGCGTGCTGACCCAGGTGGGGCTGCACGCCAAGAGCCGCGCCTATCCGCGCGAGCTCTCCGGCGGCGAGCAGCAGCGGGTGGCCATCGCGCGGGCCCTGGTCAACGATCCGGCGATCCTGATCGCCGACGAGCCGACCGGCAACCTCGACGAGCGCGCGACGCGCGGGGTGTTCCAGCTCCTGCAGGACATCAACGCCGGCGGCACGGTGGTGGTGATGGCGACGCACGACCTCGACCTCGTCCGGCAGGCCAACTACCGCACCATCGAGATGCGCGACGGCGGCGTGGCGTACGACAGCGCCCAGGACGAGGCCGAGGCGGGAGAGGCGCGATGAAGCTGCTCACCCGCGAGTCCCTGCTCTCCTTTCGCCGGGCCCCGCTGCTCTCGGCGCTCTCGATCACCACGATCGCGTTCTCGCTCTTTACCCTCGGCCTCTTCGGCCTGGTGGCAATCAACCTGCGCCAGGCCCTCCGCGGACTGGAGGAGCGGGTGGAGATCGTGGCGTTCGTGCTGCGCGGCACGCCCGCCGAGACGATCGCGCTCGCCACCGAGGACATCGCGGCGTTTCCGGAGGTGCAGGACGTCCAGTACGTCACCGAGGCCCAGGCCCTCGGCCGCGCGCGGCGGGAGCTGGTCGAGTTCCGGGACGCCTACCGCGACCTGCAGGTGAACCCGCTCCCCGCCTCCATCGAGGTCCGGCTCAAGGATGGGTATCGCGACGCGGCGACGGTCGAGCGCGTGGCGGAGCGCCTCCGGGGGTTCGGCTTCATCAACGACGTGCGGTTCGGCCGGGAGTGGGTGCAGAAGCTCGACCACCTGCGGAACGTGACCGGCATCGTGGGCCTGGTGATCGGGCTCGCCTTCGCGGCGGTGGCCGTGGTAATCATCGGGGTCACCATCCGGCTCACGCTGCTCCAGCGGGCGCGCGAGATCTCGATCATGCGGCTCGTCGGCGCCACCAACTGGTTTATCCGGGGCCCGTTCCTGCTGGAGGGCGCGCTCAAGGGGCTGCTGGGCGGCCTGCTCTCGCTGGTGCTCTGCTACGGGGGCTACCTCCTGTTCCGCGACCGAAGCGGCGGCGCGTTCGCCGGGCTGATCTTCTACCAGCCGTACCAGATGCTGGGAATCGTGGTGTTCGGGGTGCTGCTGGGACTGGGCGGGAGCCTGGTGAGCGTGGGGCGGCACCTGCGACATGTGTAGCGGGCGCGCCGGCCGCTCCGCGTCCCGAGTCGGAATGTTCACGCGGATACTGCCCACGCTCCTCACCTTCGTCGCCCTCAGCGCTCCCCTCCACGCCCAGGACACCGACCTCGAGCGCAGCCGCCGGCGTCTCGAGGAAATCCGCCGGGAGCGCGACCAGCTCCAGGATCAGCAGCAGCGGCTCCAGGGCCAGGTGCACGACGTCAACGACGAGCTGAGCAACCTGGAGCGCCAGCGCGAGTCCACCCAGCGAATCGTGAACGAGATCGAGCGGCAGATCGGCGGCCTCGCCAGCCAGCTCGACCGCTCGAGCGCCGAGCTGATTCTGGCCGAGGACAATCTCGCCGAGCGGCGGGCGGTGCTCGAGCGACGCCTGGTGGACATCTACAAGCGCGGCGCGCTCTACACGTACCAGGCGCTGTTCGCCGCGGAGTCGTTCGGCGACCTGCTCAGCCGGTACAAGTATCTCTACCTCACCAGCCGGCAGGACCGGGCGCTGGTGGCCGACGTCGAGCAGCTCCGGAGCCGCGTCGTGGTGGAGCGGAACAACATCCTCAACGTGCGGACCCAGCTCGACCGCTCGCGCCAGGAGCGCGAGGCGGAGGTCGCCAAGTACAGCGACCTCGCCCATGCCCGCGAGCGGCGCCTGCAGGCGCTCCAGCGCTCGGCCCGGAGCACGGAGCGGCGGCTCACGGCGCTCCAGAAGGACGAGGCCCGACTCAACGGCCTGCTCGCGGCGCTCGAGCGGGCGCGGCGCGACGACGCGGGACGCGGGCTGCGCGGCGCGGTCACCGGGCCGGGCTCGATCACGACCGCGAGCCTCGGCAAGCTCGACTGGCCGGTCGAGGGCACCATCGTCTACCGGTTCGGCCGCGACACGCTGCCGAGCGGCGGCATCATCCGCTGGAACGGCGTCGGGATCGCGGCCACGACGGGAACGCCCGTCCGGGCGGTCGAGGCGGGGAAAGTGCGGCTGGTCGGGCAGTTCGGCACGTACGGGCTGACCATCGTGCTGGAGCACGGCAACGGCTACTACTCGGTGTACTCGCACCTCCAGTCGGCGGCGGTCAAGCTCGGGAGCGCCATCACCAAGGGGCAGGCGATCGGAGCGGTCGGCGGGGAGAACTCCGACTACGGGCCACACCTGCACTTCGAGATCCGCGGCGAGAACCAGGTCGCGCTCGATCCGACCACCTGGCTCCGGAAGCGCTAGCGCCCGCCGGCGCTAATCGGCCACGCCGATGCGCTCGACGGTCTGCGCCTGCCCGCGGCGGAGCGCGGCCTCGACCAGGGCGAGCAGGTCGTCTGGCACAGTGACGGCCGGATGGGGATACGCGACGATGCCCGCGGCCACGCCGTCCAGTCGCTCGCGGATCCGCACCACCCAACGTCGGGCGCCGTCGGCCGCCGTCTCGGGCAGCACGAGCGCGAGCTCGTCACTCCCGTAGCTGGCGACGAAGTCGGGCAGCCGGAGCTCGCGTCGGACGCGGCCGATGAGCTCCTGCCGCCGGTGAGCTCCGGCATCGAGATCCCCGGCCTCGGGATCCCAGGCGGGCGGGTCACCCTCGTCCTCCGGGTGAAGCAGCACCAGGCTGAAGCTCAGGGAATACCGCCGGGCTCGCTCCAGCTCCTCCTGCAGCCGCAGGTCGAGTGCCGCGGGCGCCGGCACCCGCGGCACGCCGGCGGAGGGTCGTCCGCCGTCGAGCGCCCGCGCTGCGGCCTCCGCGAGACTCCCGGCGAGGGCGAGCTGGGCCGCGCTGAGCCCGGGCGATGTGTCAGCCGCGCGCATCAGCAAGACGCCGGCGACGTCGTCGTCCACGACCACCGGCATCACCATCATCGGGGCGCGGCCCGTCGAGCCGGCGTGGGTACCCGGCAGCGCGAGCGTCCGGCGGCTCCGCACCGCTTCGGTGATCTCGGGATGGCGGCCGAGGTCCATCCGGGCGTGCTCCGCCGGGCCATCCGGCGCCTCGGCGATCACCAAACCCTCGTCGGCGCCCGGCCGCGTCATGACATAGGAGCAGTGGGCCAGCCCGAGCGCGCGGCACAGCCGCCGCACCAGCGCCAGGGCCACCTCATCCGGCCGGAGCCCGCCGCGGGCCTGCTGGACGAAGTCGCGAAGCGTCTCGCGCACGCGCGCCTCGTACGGCGTGCCGGCGGGCACCTGGCGGTCCCGGATGCGCGCCAGCAGCCGGGCACAGAGCTCCGGCAGGTGAACGGGCGCGGCGATCGCATCAGCCGCGCCGAGCCCGAGGGCAGCGGCCGGCGCGTCGGGATCGGACGAGGCGAACACGACGACGCGCGGGGGCTCGCCGCCGACCCGTCCGAGCACCTCCCGCAACTGCTCGGCGTCCGCGGTGTAGAGGGTGGTGAGCAGGACGTCGGGCGGCAGGGCGGCGTCGGACGCCGCGTCGCCGGCGAGGTCGCCGACGAGATTGAACCCGGCGCGCGTCAGCGCGCGTTCGAGGCCGTCGGGACGGGCGGAGGCGTCGCCGTCGAGCCGCACGCGCGGCCGCGCGAGGGCCTCGCCCGCGGCGCCGGTCACGGCTTCATGGAGGTGGCGTGGCACATCAGGCGACCGCCGAGTTGCTCGGCGCGCATGTATCGACCGCGGGGGGCGTGGCGACCGCGCTGGCGCGCGGCGTGGCCATCGGGGCCTCTGCCATCCAGGTGTTCACCAAAACTCCCAATCAGTGGCGCGAGCCGGTGGTCGGCGAGGACGCCGCGGACGCGTTCCGCCGGGAAGTGGTACGGACCGGCATTACCCATATAGTGTCGCATGACTCCTACCTAATCAACCTCGCCACTCCGGACCCGGCGTTGCGGGCGCGGTCCGAGCAGTCGTTCCGGGCCGAACTCGAGCGCTCGGAGCGGCTGGGGATCCGCTTCGTGGTCTCGCATCCGGGCAACTTCCTCGACGACCGGGCCGCGGGGCTCCGGCGCAACGCCGAGTCCTATTCGCGCTGTCTCCGCGCGGTGCCGGGAGCGGTGGGAGTGCTGCTCGAGACCACGGCCGGCACCGGGACGTCGCTCGGGAGCACGTTCGAGGAGCTGGCCGAGCTGCGTGCCACCATCGGTGACGATGTGCGGCACCGGATCGCCTTCTGCGCCGATACCTGCCACCTCTACTCGGCGGGATACGACCTGGTGCACGACTTCGACGGCGTCTGGCGCCAGTGGGAGGCGGCAATCGGCCTGTCCCAGCTCCGCTGCCTCCATCTCAACGACTCGAAGACGCCGTTCGGGTCGCGCCGCGACCGCCACGAGCTGATCGCCGAGGGGAGCCTCGGGGCCGAGCCGTTCCGTCGCATCATGCGCGACCCGCGGTTCGCCGGAGTGATGAAGGTCCTGGAAACTCCCAAGGGCGACGACGAAGTCACCCAGGACCGTCGCATGCTGCGACGTCTGCGCGCCTACGCGCGCGTGCGCCCGGCGCGTTGACCCGATGCTCGGCCCGGCGCATCTTCCCCGCATGCACAAACCAATGCTGCTCCTCGCGCTGCTGCTGCCGGCCGGCGTCACCGGCCTGCACGCCCAGCTGGAGTACCACGCCCGTCTGGGCGCGGTCGGCGCCAGCACGCTCCTGCGGGACGCCATCGTGGACGAGATCACGGTGCGCCAGTCGATCGCGCCGATGTTCGCGCTCGGGGCGAGTCTCCCGCTCGGGGCGCGAGGCTACCGGGCCGGCCTGGAGGGCACACTGGCGTCCGGGAAGTTCCACAGCAGCGAAGCGGGCAGCGACACCGATCTCGGCACGGTCCGGACCGCGACGCTGCAACTCGGCTTCGATGGTCCGCTCTACGGGCCGTTCCGCTGGCGCGCCGGTGCCGGCGGCATCATGTACTGGCCGTCGGACGACGAGGGGATCTTCCGCGAAGGCGGCACGACCCGATTCCTCGCGGGTCTCGGCGCGGACTACCGGCGGCCCGTGCTGCCCCAGTGGGATCTCATGGCCTCGCTGGGCTACGACTACCATCGATTCTCGACCGACGAGCTCGCCGCCCGAGGTTTCTCGCAGACGCAGGGCGTGCACCGGATCTCGCTCTCCGTGGGCCTCTCAGGAGGCGCCCGATGACCGCGCGAACCCGCTGGACCGCAACCGCGCTGGTGCTGGCGGGCGCGGCGTGCAGCGACATCGCCACGCCGATCCGCAACGATTTCTACGAGTGGCGCCTCGTCGTGCCCTCCGCGAGCGGGCCCGGTGAGGACAGCCTCACCTTCCATTGGCCGGAGGACCGGCTCCCGGTCCGGATCTGGGTGGAGGATGCCGCCGGCCTGCCGGCCAATGTCCCCAACGCCATCGCGGCGTGGCGGCGCGCGTTCCTGTACGAGGAGTTCGACGCGACGATCGTGACCGACTCGGCCTCGGCCGACGTGATCGTGCGAGCGGGCGCGGCGCCGGGCATCCAGTTCTCCCGGGTCCGGCTCCACAGCACCCTGGCCATTGAATGCGCGGGCGCGACCGACCTGGACATCAGCGACGACCACACGCAGCTCGGGCTGCCCGTGCGGGTATTCATCGATCCACGCTCGGATCCCAACGCCCCCGGCCTGCCCGCGTGCCTCGCCCTCACGACCACCCACGAGCTTGGCCATGCGCTCGGCATCTGGCGGCACTCCGGGGTGGCCACCGATCTCATGTTCTCGGACCCGCAGGTCGACGCGCCCAGCGAGCGGGACCTGGGGACGGCCGAGGTGATCTATCACCTGACGCCGAACGTGGCGCCGGTCGGGCCGTAAACGGCGCCGGCACCAGGCCGGCTTCGCCTCTCCGAGCGTAGCGAAGGGGCCTCACTTCGCCTGTTGCCCCACCGCCGCACTCAGGCTCGCTCGAAATCAGTAACTCCTTTCGTGTCCGCCGATTACCACTCCCGGTTGCCCCCGGCGTCCCTCCTGCTGATACTTCCGCGGGCCAGCGGCCAGCGCCACCTCGCCGGCCCGTATTCCCTTGCCGCGCGCCACGCGCCCAGGAGCGTATGAGTACCGAGACGAGCACAGTTCCTCGGGAGAGCCTCACTCTCGTCGAGCATGGCCTCTTTCCGATCCGGATCCATGCCAACCTGACCCCGTCCGCGCTCATCGAACACGCGCTCCGCCGCAGCGAAGGACAACTGACCGACCACGGCGCCTTCGCCGCCGTGACCACGCCCCATACCGGCCGATCCCCGAAGGACAAGTTCGTCATCGAAGAGCCCGGCGCCGCCGACCGGATCTGGTGGGAGCGGAACCCTCGGCTCGAGCCGGAGGCCTTCGACCGGCTGCACGAGGACGTCCGCGCCTACCTCGATGCGCGCGAGCTGTACGTGCAGGACCTCTTCGGCGGCGCCGATCCGGCCTACCGGGTGCCGGTCCGCTTCATCACCCCGAACGCATGGCACGCGCTGTTCGTCCGAAACATGTTCATCCGCGCGGTCCCGGCCGAGCTGGCCCACTTCCGGCCCGGGTTCACGGTGCTGCACGCGCCGGATCTCCAGGCCGACCCCGCCCGGCACGGCACCCGCAGCGGCACCTTCATCGTGATCCACTTCGGCAAGAAGCTGGTGCTGATCGGCGGCACCCGGTACGCGGGCGAGATGAAGAAGTCGATCTTCACCGCGCTCAACTACCTGCTGCCGGCGCAGGGCGTGATGCCGATGCACTGCTCCGCCAACATCGGGCCCGGCGGCGACACGGCGGTCTTCTTCGGCCTCTCGGGCACCGGCAAGACCACCCTCTCCGCCGATCCGACCCGCCAGCTGATCGGCGACGACGAGCACGGCTGGAGCGACCGGGGCGTCTTCAACTTCGAGGGCGGCTGTTACGCCAAAGTGATCCGCCTCCGCCCCGATACCGAGCCCGAGATCTACGCCGCGACCCGGATGTTCGGCACGGTGCTCGAGAACGTGGTGCTGGACCCGGCCACCCGCGCGGTCGACTTCGACGCCGACCGCCTCACCGAGAACACCCGCGCCTGCTACCCGATCCACTTCATCCCGAACCACCAGCCCAGCGGCGCGGGCGGACACCCGAAGAACATCGTCTTCCTCACCGCCGACGCGTTCGGCGTCCTGCCTCCGCTCTCGCGGCTCAGCGCCGAGCAGGCGATGTACCACTTCCTGTCGGGGTACACCGCCAAGGTCGCGGGCACCGAGCGGGGCGTGACCGAGCCGTCGGCCACGTTCTCCGCCTGTTTCGGGGCGCCGTTCCTGCCGATGCATCCGGGCGTGTACGCCCGCATGCTGGGCGAGCGGATCGCGCAGCACGGGGTGAAGGTCTGGCTGGTCAACACCGGGTGGACCGGCGGTCCCTACGGCACGGGGTCGCGGATGAAGCTGGCGCACACCCGGGCCATGGTCCGGGCCGCGCTCTCCGGCGCGCTCGACGGCGCCCGTTTCGTGAAGGACCCCGTGTTCGGCGTCGACGTGCCGACCGCGGTGCCGGACGTGCCCGCCGGCGTGCTCACGCCGCGTGCCACCTGGGCCGACGCCGCCGCCTACGACCGGCAGGCACGTGAGCTCGCGCGGATGTTCAACGAGAACTTCGGGCAGTATCGCGGCCAGGTGTCCGAGGCCGTCGGGGCGGCGGCGCCAAAGGCCTGAGAGTCTAGACGCATTTCCGCGCCTCCCGTTCCCGTGAGCGCGGCGAAGGGGGCATGCTTCCTGGCATGCCCCCTTCGCTTTGCTCAGGGTGACACCTAAACTCCGACCGATGCCAGACGCCCGCGACCACAAGGATCTCGAAGTCATTCGGGATCCCCTCTGGGACAACATCCGCCTCGACCGCCCCGCGCTGCTCGCGCTGGATACGGTGGCGGTGCAGCGGCTGCGCTACGTGCGCCAGGTCGGCCACGCCTTTCTGGTCTATCCCGGCGCGACCCACACCCGATTCGAGCACGCCCTCGGTGCGTACCATCTGACCCGCCGCGCCCTGGCGAGCCTGGAGGAGCGCGGGGAGCTGGAGGCCGTGCCGCCCGCCGACTGTCTCGCCGTCCGCATGGCCGCCTTGCTGCACGACATCGGCCACTATCCGTTCTCTCACGCGCTGGAGGAGGCGGGCTTCCCGTCGCACGAGGCGCTCGGGGTGGCCAAGCTGCGCCAGGGAGACCTCGGCCACCGGCTCGAGGAGATCGGGGGCCCGGGCTATGCCGGGACGCTCGGTGCCCTGATCACCGGCACCAGCACCAGCCCGCTGCAGGGACTCATCTCCGGGTCCCTCGACCTCGACAAGATCGACTACCTGAGCCGCGACGCGCGCATGTGCGGCGTCCCGTACGGCACCGTCGACGTGGACCGCCTGCTCGCCACCCTCACCCTGGTCGAGACCGGGGATGGGCGCTACGAGGTCGGGGTCCGCGAGAAGGGCGTGAGCGCGCTCGAGTCGCTGCTGTTCGCCAAGTATCAGATGTACCGGAACGTCTACTGGCACCACGCGGTGCGCTCGGCCACCTGCATGTTCAAGCGCGCGGTGCGCGGCGCCGTCGCGCGCGCCAGCATCTCGGTGGAGGCGATCGCCGAGGCCACCGACGACGGGCTGATGGAGCACCTCATCACCCGCGACGGCAACGCCCTTGCCTCGGCCATCCGGGCGCGGCGGCTGCACAAGCGCGCGCTCGACCTCTCGGCCAGCGACGTCCCCCCGGAGGCGGAGCCCTGGATTACCGAAGACGCCGACCTGCTCGAACGGGTCGAGGACGCGCTCGCGCGGGAGGTGGGGCTCGCCCCGGGCGACCTCTTGCTAGATTTCCCGGCACGATCGTCGATGCTGGGCGTGGACCTGCCGCTCCGCACGCGGAGCGGCACGGTCGAGCGATTGACCGACGCCGGGCGCGCGGGACAGCTGGGCCTGCCACGCGTGGCCGACGAGCTGTACCGGAGCGCCCGCCGCCTGCGGGTGTTCGTGGCCGCCACGCCGGCCACCGACCTCCGCGGCGTGCCCGCCCTGCTGACGATTCCGGCGGCGGAGCTTCGCCGGCGCCTGGACGACCGAATCCCACTGCTGGAGAGGAACACGCTTCCATGATCACTCGACGCGCCTTCGTCGCGCAGACCGCCGGCTTGGCCGCCGCCGCCGTCGGCGCGCAGCGGCTCCTGGGCCAGGTCGGCGCAAGTCCGACGGACATCACGGTCTACAAGAGCGCCAGCTGCGGCTGCTGCGCCAAGTGGGTCGACCATCTCCGCGCCAACGGCTTCGCGCCAACGGTGCACGACGAGGAGGACATGGACGCCATCAAGGACGAGATGGGCGTGCCGAAGGACCTCCGCTCGTGCCACACCGCCCTCGCGGACCGCTACCTGATCGAGGGTCACGTTCCCGCGGCCGACATTCAGCGGTTGCTCAAGGAGCACCCCGCCGTCGCCGGACTGGCGGTGCCCGGAATGCCGAAGAGCACCCCGGGCATGGCCATACCCGGCGAGGCGCTCGAGCCCTACGAGGTGCTCGCGTTCGCCCGGGACGGCAAGACGACGTCCTACGCGAAGCACTGAGCCCTGCCGCATGGTCTGAACAACGGAAGAGGGAGCAGCAGCGATGGCCGCAGTCGTCCCCTACCAGGAGCGGTGGCGCGGTGCGTTCGAGCGGCTCAACCGCGAATGGATCGAGGCGTTCTTCATCCTCGAGGACGCCGATCGGGCGGTATTCGCCGACCCTGCCGGCAAGATCCTGGCACCGGGCGGGCAGATCTTCTTCGTGGTGGACGGGGACGCGGTGCTGGGAACCTGCGCGGTGCTACCGCATTCGGCCGAGGTGCACGAGATCGCCAAGATGGCCGTCGCGGCGGAGGCGCGGGGCCGGGGTTACGGCGACCTGCTGATGGAAGCGTGCGTCGCCTTCTCGCGCGCCGCGGGTGTCCGTGAGGTCGTGATCGTCTCCAACACCAGGCTTGAGCCGGCGATCCGGCTGTACGAGAAACACGGGTTCGTGCGGGTGCCCTTCGAGAACGACGGACGCTACGCGCGGGCGGACATCAAGCTGGTGCGGCGCCTTCTCCCGGAGACCTGACTACTTCGACTGCGCGGCGGCGGTGGCCGTGGGTTGCTCCCCGGTCGTGCTCTCGACCGAGTCGATGCGGACGATGATCGCGGTGATGTTGTCGAGCCCGCCCCGGCGATTGGCCTCGGTGACCATTCGGTCCACCCAGTGCTGGGGCCCGCCGTCGGCGGTGAGGATGCGGGTCAGCTGCTCGTCCTCGAGCATGCCGGTGAGGCCGTCCGAGGCGAGCAGCAGCACGTCGCCGGCCTCGAGCGTCCCGAAATAGATGTCGGGCACGACGTCCATGCCCGCCCCGACGCACCGGGTGATGACGTTGCTGTACGGGTGCACCCGCGCCTGCTCCGGCGTCAGCAGGCCCGCGTCGACCTGCTCCTGCACGTAGGAGTGGTCCTTGGTGAGCTGCTGGAATTCGCCACGCCGGAGCAGGTAGGCCCGGCTGTCGCCCACCTGCCCGATGAGGTAGCGCTGCGGCATCAGCACGAGCACCGTGGCCGTCGTCCCCATCCCCCGCTTGTCGTGCTCCGCGAGGGTCCGCTCGAAGATCGCGTCGTTGGCGGCGCGGATGGCGGCACTCACCCGGTCGCCCGCCTGCTCGTCGCTCAGTCCCCGCAGCGATCCGATCTGGTGCGACGTGATCCGGACGGCCATCTCGCTCGCCACCTCTCCCGCCGCGTGCCCGCCCATCCCGTCGGCCACGATGAACACACCCTTCTCCGCGAGCATGAGGTAATTGTCCTCGTTCCCGGAGCGGACGATGCCGATATCGGTGCGTGCGGCGCAGGTGAAGTGCACGGGATCCGTCAGCGGAGGAGGAAGTAGGCCGCCGCCGCGCCGGCCAGCACGAGGGCGGTGATGAGCCAGGCCGGCGGTCCGCTGGGGCGGGGCGCCGACGCGCGGATGGGCCGCCGGGTCCGGAGCGTCGGGCCGGCATTGGGATCGGTCGTCTCGGCGTCCGGCGCGACCGCTGGATCGGGGCCGCCGCGCGGAAGGACCGCCGAGATCACCTGCGTTCCCGACGAGCGCCGGATCGGGGCCGACTCGTCCAGCGGCTCGAACAGCACGGCGACGTCGCCGAACTTGACCGTGGTACCGGGGCCCAGCGCCACTTCGCCGGACAGCCGCTCGCCCTCGACGAACGTCCCGTTGGTGGAGCCCAGGTCGCTCAGGATCCAGACGTCGTCCCGGCGCTGCAGCTTCGCGTGGCTGGTGCTCACGCTCGGGTCGGCGATGACCACGTCGTTGAAGTCCGCGCGCCCGATGTTCACCACCGGCACCTTTACCGGCAGTCGGCGGCCCTTGAGCGAGCCGCTGCGGACCAGAAGCGAGGCCAGCGGCGCCACTTGCGGCTGGGTCGGGGTGACCGCAGCGCTCAGCGCGGACGGGGGCAAACCGTGCATCGTGTCCGAGAGACGCGCCCCGGCGCCCGTGGGCGGCTGGGGCGCGGTCACCTGCGGCACGCTGCGCCGGCTCCGGGGCGGCGTGGGGGACGCGATGTCGGCATAGAACCGGAACTCGTCGTGTCCGATCCGGATCACGTCGGCCCGGGCGAGGAGATGCTGCCGCCCGACCCGCTCGCCGTTCACGTACGACCCGTTGACGCTGAAGTCGTTCAGCACGTAGCCCTCGGGCGTCACCTCGATCTCGGCATGCCGGCGCGAGACCTCGGTGCCGCCCACCACCACGTCGGAGCCCGCGTCCCGCCCGAACACCAGCCGCTCCCCCGTGATCGTGTATTCCCGCCCGTCGGTGAGACAGACGAGCCGCCCGCCCGTCGGCCCCACGGTGGCCGTGGGCGTGGACGGACGGGGCGGCGGGGCGAGGTCGGTAAAGGCGCCGGAGTCGAACAGCTGGGTGTTTCCCATCCGGCGATCGTCGACCGCGAGGATCTCGTGGGGGCCGATCTGGATCTTGTCGCCGTGGAGGACGGGGGTCGGGTCGGCACCGAGCCGCACGCCGTTGACGAGCAGCTCCGCCGCGGGGTCCCCCGCGCGAATGGCGGCGGCCCCCTGGGGAGTGCCCTGGAGGATGGCATGGCGCGGCTGCACGCCTTCGCCTTCGAGGACGATGGCGGAGCCAGGCGCCGATCCTATGATCGTCTCACCGGCGGGCACGGGAACGCGGGCGCCGCCGATTTCGAGGTGCATCATCGATCGGATCCTGAGGTAAAAGCTGGTCGCCGACAAACGTACCCCGGGGCCCGTAAGCGCGCAAGCAAACTTGGGTTAGGCAATTTTGCGCTGCTCCTGGCCGCGCAGCTGGAGCTGGTAGAGCCGGTCGTACAGCCCGCGCTGCGCCAGCAGCTCCCGATGGCTCCCCCGCTCGCGGATCTCGCCATAGTGCAGCACCAGGATCTCGTCGGCGTGGAGGATGGTGCTGAGCCGGTGCGCCACGACGAGGCTCGTGCGGCCGGCCATCAGCTCGGCGATCGCCCGCTGAATCTGCGCCTCGGCCTCCGCATCGACCGAGCTGGTGGCCTCGTCGAGCACGAGGATGCGGGGATCGAGCGCCAGCGCGCGCGCGAAGCTCAGGAGCTGCCGCTCGCCCACGCTCAGGCTCCGGCCGCGCTCGCCCAGCTCGTGATGATAGCCGGAGGGAAGCCGCTCGATGAACCGGTCGGCGCCCACCCGACGCGCGGCCTCGCGCGCCGCCTCGGGCGTGATCGGCGCGTCGAGCGTCAGGTTGTGCTGGATGTCGCCGGTGAACAGGAAGAGATCCTGCTGCACGAACCCGATGATGGCGCGCAGGTCCGCCGTCGCGAGCTCGCGGATGTCTACGCCGTCCACCGTGATGCGGCCACGCTCCGGATCGTAGAACCGGAGCAGCAGGCTCACGATGGTGGTCTTGCCCGCGCCGGTGTGGCCGACCAGCGCGATCGTCTGCCCCGGGGAGGCGCTGAAGGAGACGTCGCGGAGCACCCACGGCCCGGTCGGGCTGTAGCGGAACCAGACATGCTCGAACCGCACCGCGCCGCGCACCGGTCGCGGCAACCCGGCCGGCGTCTCCGGCTCGCGCACGGTCACCGGCTCGTCGAGCAGGGCGAA
Source organism: uncultured Gemmatimonadales bacterium (assembly GCA_963840215.1). Lineage (GTDB taxonomy): Bacteria > Gemmatimonadota > Gemmatimonadetes > Gemmatimonadales > GWC2-71-9 > CAVVWJ01. The sequence goes on from CAWIYG010000002.1 coordinate 148,683, forward strand.
GATCCGCTCCGAGGAGGCCATCGCGCTCTGCAGCAGGTTGAACTTCTCGCTCAGGTCCTGCAAGGGCTGGAAGAAGCGGCGGGTGTACTGGATGAACGCCGCCAGCACGCCCACGGTGAGCGTGTCGCCCAGCACCCGGAGCCCGCCGTACCAGAGCAGCAGGGCCATCGCCACCGCCGTGAGCACCTCCACCGCCGGGAAGAAGACCGCGTAGATGGTGATCGAGCGGAGGTGGGCCTCGAGGTGATCCCGGTTGAGGGCCCCGAACCGGCGCGCGGTGTCGTCCTCCCGCCCGAACAACTGCACGACCCGCATGCCGCTCAGCCGCTCCTGGAGGAAGGCGTTGAGGCGGGCCAGCCGCACCCGGATGTCGCCGAACGCCTGCCGGACGCGTCGGCGGAAGATCCGGGCCGTGAGCCAGACCAGCGGGATGACGGCGAAGGTCACCAGCGCCAGCCGCACGTCGATGGCCAGCATCATCCCCATGATCGCCACGAGGGTGAAGGCGTCGCCGAAGATCGTCACCACGCCGGAGGAGAACAGCTCGTTCAGGGTCTCGACGTCGGACGTCACCCGGGTCATGAGGCGGCCGACCGGGTTGCGGTCGAAGTACCCGATGCTGAGCCGCTGCAGGTGACCGAAGATCTGCATCCGAAGGTCGTACATCACCCGCTGGCCGATGAGCGAGGTGAGCAGCGTGCCGCCGTACTCCACCACGAAATCGGCCGCCAGCGTCGCGAGATACAACCCGGTGAGGAGACCCAGCAGACCGAGGTCGTGGCGGGGCACGGCGACGTCGAGCGCGTGTTGCGTGAGGCGCGGCCCGATGAGCGCCAGGATCGATTGGGACATGAGCAGCAGCACTGCGGCCAGCGTCCACCACCGGTAGGGCCGCAGGTAACCGAGCAGGCGGCGGAGGAGGGCGGCGTCGTAGCCGCGGCCCGTGCCGTCGGCGTCGTCGGGAGTCTGGCTCATCGGGCTAGCCGGCCGGCTCCGCCAGCACCCGGTGGTCCACGTTCCTCAGGCCCTGGCGCACCCAGCTGGAGAACACGAAGAAACCGAAGCCCAGGGTGAAATAAGTCAGGATGAGCCGCCAGATGAGGATGTAGATCGGCGCCAGCTCCCGCGGCACGTACGAGCTCATGACCGCCGCCGAGAGCACCTCGCCGATGCCCGAAGCCCCCGGCGTGGGCGCGAAATAGAGCAGGAACATGACCAGGGTCTGGATCAGCAGGATGTCGACGAAGTTGGCGTGGAGCCCGAGGGCGCGCAGGGCGACGTACCCCGCGAGCAGCTTGTTGGCGTGGGACGGCGCCGAGAGCAGCGTCGCCCAGCAGAGGGCGAGCCACCCCCGCGGGCTGTTGAAGGCGATCACGCTCTCGTGCGCCGCATCGATGCCCTCGCGCAGCCGCTCGAGCCGCTCGGCGACGCGCCGGCTCCGCCGCCCCACCCATTCCGCGACGCGGTGGATCCGGTCGCGCACCATTTGGGGGAAGAACAGCACGACCGCCATCAGCACGCCGATGCCGGCGATGATGGTCAGGCTTCCCTGAAAGAGATCGTACAGCGAGAGGCCCAGCACGTTGCCCTGCTGGCCGAGCGATCGGCCGGCGCCGAACAGGAGGGCCAGCGGTCCCGCGATGGCGAAGAACAGCACGGTCGCCACGAAGCTCATGAAGGTCGACGTGACGGCCACCGGCAACGGCACTCCGTAGCGCCGCATGGCGTACATCGTCATCGGCCCCGCACCCGAGTTGAGCGGCGTGATGTAGCCCGCCCATGCCCCCATTCCGCCCGCCAGAATCATCCCCTTGAGCGAGGGGTTGGGATGGACGTGCCGCGCCACCACCCAGTTCCGGAGCCCGCCGCCGAGCCAGTCCATCGACGCCAGCCCCACGCCGAGGAGGAGCCAGGGCCAGTGGATCCGCCCGATGCCCGCCAGGAACGCCTGGAAGTCGTTACCGCGGAGGAGGGTAATCCCGAACCCCACGAGTGAGGCCAGGACCGAGAACTCGAAGCCACGGAGGAGGAACTTGGGGGTGAGCAGTCGGGACATGAAGGGGGAAAGGTAAAGGGACGGCGGAGGACGGAGAACCTCCCGAACTTTTCCCGAACCCCTTATCCTTCGCGCGATGTCCGTCATCCGCATCGTCAACGCCCGGCAGAACAACCTGCAGGGAATCACGGTCGAGATCCCCCACCGGGCGCTGACCGTCATCACCGGTCCGTCGGGCTCCGGCAAGAGCACGCTGGCCTTCGACACGCTCTACGCCGAGGGCCAGCGGCGGTACATCGAATCGCTCTCCACCTACGCCAAGCAGTTCCTCGAGCGGATGCCCAAGCCGCTGGTGGACCACCTCGAGGGCATCGCCCCGTCGGTGGCCATCGAACAGCGCAATCCCACCGTCAGCAGCCGCTCGACGGTCGGCACCGCCACCGAGGTGTATGACTATCTCCGGCTGCTGTGGGCCCGGATCGGCCGGAGCTATTGCCGCGTCTGCGGCGGGCCGGTCCGCCGGGATACTCCGCAGAGCGCGGCCGACGATGTGCTGGCGGCCCTGCCGGGCGGGAGGATTCAGGTGGCCTTCCCGCTGCCGCCGGTGGCCCGATTGACGCATAGCGCCGTCGCCGAAAACCTCCGCGCCCTCGGCTTCGTGCGGGTGATCGCCGACGGCGCGCCGCATCACCTCGACGAGCTGCCGCCCGAGCTCGACTTCACCCGCGCCGGCGAGCTCCTCGTGCTCGTCGATCGGCTGACCGCCGAGCCGGCGACGGCGGGGCGGCTCGGGGAGTCGGTGGCAGCGGCCTTCCAGGAGGGCGAGGGCGTCGCGATCGTGCTCCACCCCGCACTCCCCTCCGGGGCCGACCGACTCCGGTTCACCCGCTTCCCCGCCTGCAGCGCCTGCGATACGCCGGCGGCCACTGTGACGCCGGCCCTGTTCTCGTTCAACAACCCGCGCGGGGCCTGCGGGAACTGCAACGGGTTCGGCGCCACGCTCGAGTACGACGAGTCGCTCGTGGTGCCTGATCCCGCGCGCAGCCTCGCCGATGGCGCCATCGATCCCTGGACCAAGCCGCGCTACGAGTCACGCCGGAAGCTGCTGCTCGAGTTCGCGCGGAGCCTCGGCGCCGATCCGAGCAAGCCCTGGCACCGGCTCAAGGTGGCGCATCGCCGCGAGCTGCTGCGCGGCCGGAAGGGCCGGTACGTCGGCATCTTTCCGTTCCTCAAGGGTCTGGAGGAGAAGCGCTACAAGCAGTACATCCGGGTCTTCCTGCGCCAGTACCAGCTCGCGAAGACCTGCGAGGCCTGCGGGGGTTCTCGCCTGAACGCCGACGCGCTCGCCGTCCGGATCGGCGACGACACGATCGCCGGCGTCGCGTGCCGGTCGATCGACGGGATCGGCGAGTGGGTGGCGGCGCTGCCGCTGACGCCCTTCGAGCGCGAGGTTGCGGCACTCATCGTCGACCAGCTCGCCGCGCGGCTCGGCTTCCTCCGGGACGTGGGGCTCGGCTACCTCACGCTCGACCGCCAGACGCGCTCGCTCTCGGGCGGCGAGGCCCAGCGGATCTCCCTCGCGAACGCCCTCGGCTCCCGGCTGGTGGACACGCTCTACGTGCTCGATGAGCCCTCGGTTGGCCTGCACCCGCGCGACACCGACCGGCTGCTCGCCCTGCTCCGCCGCCTGCGCGATGCCGGCAACACCGTCGTGGTCGTCGAGCATGACCTCGCCGCCATCCGTCAGGCGGACTACATGCTCGAGCTCGGCCCCGGCGCGGGCGATCGCGGGGGCCGGGTGGTGCACGCCGGCCCGGTGGCGACGGCCCGGACGTCGCTCACCGGACAGTATCTCACCGGCGAGAAGCGCATCGCCGTGCCGAGCCTGCGGCGGCCCGCCGGGCCGCGCTGGCTCCGGATCCGGGGCGCCACGCTTCACAACCTGCAGGGCGTCGACGCCGACATCCCGCTCGGGACCCTCACCGCGATCACCGGCGTGAGCGGGTCCGGCAAGAGCAGCCTGCTGTACGACGTGGTCTACCGGAACCTCGAGGCCCGGCTCCACGGCGAGCACTCCGCCAAGAGCCATCTGGGCGAGCCGGTGGGCCAGGTGGCGTCGCTCACCGGCTGGGAGCTGCTCAAGGACGTGCTGCTGGTGGACCAGTCTCCCATCGGGCGCTCGCCGCGGTCCAACCCGATCACCTACATCAAGGCCTTCGACGAGATCCGCGAGCTGTTCGCCGCCCAGCCGCTCGCGCGCGAGCGCAAGTACTCGGCCGCCACCTTTTCCTTCAACCTGCCGGGCGGCCGGTGCGACGAGTGCGAGGGCGCGGGGCACGTCCAGGTCGAGATGGTCTTCCTGGCGGACGTCTACGTGCCCTGCGATGTGTGCGGCGGCACCCGCTACCGGCGCGACGTGCTCGACGTCCGGATCCAGAACCATTCGATCCACGACGTGCTCCAGTGGACCGTGGACGAGGCGATCACCCGCTTCCGCCACCAGCCGAAGCTGGGTGCCGCGCTCTGGCACCTCCAGCAGGTGGGGCTGGGTTATCTCCGCCTGGGCCAGCCGGCCACCACCCTCAGCGGCGGCGAGGCGCAGCGGCTCAAGATCGCCCGGGAGCTGGCGCAGGCGGGCAAGAAGGACGGCCGCAAGCTCTACATCCTCGACGAGCCGACCACCGGACTTCACCTCGACGACGTGCGGGTGCTGATCCAGGTGCTCGACCGGCTCGTGGACGCGGGCCACACGGTCGTCGTCATCGAGCACCACATGGACGTGGTCAAGCGGGCCGACTGGATCGTGGACCTCGGCCCGGAGGCGGGCGATGCCGGCGGCCGCGTCGTGGCCCAGGGCACGCCCGAAGACGTGGTCCGGGTCGAGGACTCCCACACAGGGCGCTATCTCCGGGACCTCCTGCCCGAGCCCGCCGCGGCGGCCGCCCTCGCGGGATGACGCGCCGCCAGGCCGTGGCGGCGCTCGTCGTCGTGTGCCTCGTCTGGGCCGGCTTCGTGCTGCAGACCAACGGGCTGCAGCATACCACGCCCTCGCGCTCCGCGTTCCTCACCATCCTGTCGACCCCGCTCGTGCCGGTGCTCCAGTTCCTGATCCACCGCACGCTCCCGCGGGCGCCCACGCTCGCGGCGATCGCGCTCGCGGTCGCCGGCACCTGGCTGCTCACCAGCCCGGGCGGCGGCGGCGGACTCAACCGCGGCGACCTGCTGACCATCGGCTGTGCGGTGCTGTTCACCGGCCAGATCGTGGCGGCGGGGCACTACGCGGCCCGCATCCCGGTCGACCGGCTGCTGGCGCTCGAGCTCGGCTCGTGCGCCGTGCTCTCGCTGCTCGCCGCGCCGGTGCTCGAGGTCCCGCGGCTGGTGGTGGCGTGGCCACTGGTCGCCATGATGGCGTTCCTCGCGTTCACCGGCTTGTGGTCGTTTCGCACCCAGCTGCGGGCGCAGCAGGTGCTCTCGCCCACCCACACCGCCCTCGTGTTCACGCTCGAGCCCGTGTTCGCGGCCATCACCAGCTATCTCGTCCTTGGGGAACGGCTTGGGCCGCTGCAGCTGCTCGGCGGCGCGCTGATCCTGGCGGCCGTCGCCGCACCGGCGCTCGAGTCGCCCGAGCCGGCAGCAGTGACCTGACCTGTTGAGCAGGTCTAGGCCAACGCCTCCGCCGCATGCCGCACGCTCTCCCACGCCGCGCGCACGTGCTCCCGCTCGGTCCCCCGCTGTCCCACGACCAGCCGGATCGCATACCGGCCGCCGAGCCGGGTGTGGGTGAGATAGCGCTCCCTCCCGGCGTTGACCGCTGCCAGGAGCCGCGCATTGAGCGCATCGAGCTCCTCCTCTGACCGCCCCGCGGGACACCACCGGAAGCAGACCAGCCCGAACGGCACCGGCGCCATGAGCTCGAATTCGGCGTCGGCCTCCACCTGGTCGGCGAGCTCCCGGGCCAGCGCCACGTGCCGCCGGATGATCGCGCGCAGGCCTTCCACTCCGTAGCTCCGGATGACGAACCAGAGCTTGAGTGCGCGAAAGCGGCGGCCGAGCTGGATGCCCCAGTCGCGGAAGTTGACGACGTCGGCGTCGTACGCGGTGCGCAGGTACTCGGGCGTCGCCTGGAAGGTGGCGAGCAGCGTTGAGGGGTCCCGGACGAAATACGCGGTGCAGTCGAAGTTGGTCAGCAGCCACTTGTGGGGATTGAAGACGATGCTGTCGGCCAGCTCCATCCCCTGGAACATCGGACGCAGCTCCGGCACGATCGCCGCCGCGCCGGCGTAGGCCGCGTCCACGTGGAGCCAGGCACCGTGCCGCCGGCACAATTCCGCGATCGGCACCAGCGGATCGATCGCCGTCGACGAGGTCGTGCCGACCGAGGCCACCACGCAGGCCGGCCGGAGCCCGGCCGCGCGATCCGCCTCGAGCGCGCGGGCGAGCGCCTCGGGCCGGAGCGCGAAGGCGTCGTCGGTCTCGATCGAGCGCAGCTGCTCGAGGCCGTAGCCCGCCAGCTTCACCGCCTTGTCGACCGACGAGTGCGCCTCGCGCGAAGCGTACACCGTGAGCGTCGGCCCGGCCGAGGCGAGGCCGTGGCGGCCGGTCGCGCCGCCGCTCGCGCGCTCCCGCGCCGTGAGCAGCGCCACCAGGGTGGCCGTCGACGCCGTGTCCTGGATGACGCCGACCCAGCCCGGCGGCAGGTCCATCATCTGCCGCAGCCAGTCCATCACCACCTGCTCCAGCTCGGTGGCCGCGGGTGAGGTCGCCCACGACATGCATTGGGCGCCCATCGTCGCCGTCAGCATCTCGCCCAGGATCGACGGGGGACTGTTGTTGCCAGGGAAGTACGCGAACCAGCCGGGGTGGTTCCAGTGGGTCATGCCCGGCACGATCACGCGGCGGAAGTCGTCGAACAGGGCGGTGAACGGCTCGCCGTCGAGCGGCGGGGCGGCGGCAATCTGGCGCCGGATGTCGCCGGGGGCCATCGCGGGGGCGATGGGCAGCGTGCCGACGTCGCGGAGGTAGTCGGCCATCCAGTCGACCAGCTCGTGCGCGTGCCGGCGGAATTCATCGGGATGCATCCGGCAAAGCGAACGCCGGGAGGACCGGGCGTCAAGGCGGGTCGGGGAGCCCATTAGCTTTGCAGGTCCCCAGCATCACGGCAGCCGACCCGGCCAGGAGTCCCATGCCCGCTCCGCGCACCGCCGCAACCCGGGGCCTCGGGTGGATGGTCGTGGCGCAGGCGTGCTTCGCCGTCATGAACGTCTGTACTCGGCTGGGGAGCCGGCACCTGCCGTGGCCCGAGATCGCGGCGGTGCGCTTCCTCGTGGGCGCGCTCCTGGCTGCCGGGCTGGCCTCGGCCACCGGCCGGGCCCTCCGGGTCACCGATCGCGCCGGCACCTGGCGCCGCAGCATCTACGGCACGCTGGCGGCCGCGGCCAGCTTCTACGCGCTCGCATCGAGCCGGATCGCCGTCGGCGACGCCGTGACGCTGGGGGCGACGACTCCCATCTTCGTCGCCCTGCTGTCGCGGCCGCTCCTGGGCGAACGGGTGGGCCGCCACGTGGCCCTGGCCGTGCTGCTGGCCTTCGCCGGCGTGCTGGCGATCGTGCGCCCGTCCTTCGCGATCGCGTGGCCGGTCGCCCTCGTGGCCACGGCGGGCGCCCTCTTCTACGCGATGGCCCTGCTCTGGCTCCGGCGCATCGGCCCCGGCGAGAGCCACGAGGCCATCGTCCTCCACTTCTCGCTGGTGGGCCTCGGCACCATGGTGGCCCTGGCGCTGCCGGTCTGGCGTTGGCCTGACTGGCCCGGCGGGCTCGCCCTGCTGGGCGCCGGACTTGGCGGCGGCGGGGCCCAGCTCGCCATGACGCGGGCCTACGCCCTGCAGCGGGCCGCGCCGGTGACGGCGATCTCGAATCTCGGCGTGGTCTTCACCTACCTCCTCGCCGTCCCGCTCTTCGGCGACCTGCCCACCGCATGGCAGCTTGCCGGGGCCGGGCTGGTCATCGCCGCCACGGTGCTCCTCGCCGCCGACGGTCGCTGAGCGGAGTATCTTGTACGCATGGGCATGACCATGACCGTTCCCGGCCTGGCCTACGATCCTGAGGCCGCGTGCCGCCATCTCACCGAGGCCGACCCCAGGCTCGCCCTGCTCATCGCGAGAGCCGGCGCGTTCACCATGCGGCCCGAGCCGACCCAGAGCCTGTTCGCCGCACTGCTCGAGTCGATCGTCTACCAGCAGCTGTCGGGTCGGGCGGCCGCGACCATCCTCGGGCGGGTCCTGCTGATATATCGGCCCCGCCGGGGCCCGCGCCCGCAGGACATCCTCGACACACCGCCCGAGCGGCTGCGCGCGGCCGGGCTGTCGGCGGCCAAGACGCTTGCGATCCGCGATCTTGCCGCGCGCACGCTCGACGGCACGGTGCCGGGCATGGCACAGGTCCGCCGGATGGACGACGAGGAAATCATCGCGCGGCTCGACGACGGTGCGCGGCGATCGGCCGCTGGACGGTGGAGATGCTGCTGCTCTTCCGGCTGGGCCGGCCGGACGTCCTGCCGCTCGGCGATCTGGGCGTGCGGAAGGGTTTCGCCCGGGCCATCAACCGGCGCGGGCTGCCGACCCGAGCGTGCTGATGCGGCGCGCCGAGCGGTGGCGGCCGTACCGCTCGGTGGCCAGCTGGTATCTCTGGCGCGCGCTCGATGACACCAGGTCCGACTGATCCGAAGGGAGCAGCGATGAGTCATCCGACGCCACCCCCGCTCTCGCCCACCTACGAGCCGAGTCTCCGGACGGTCGAGCTGCTGTGCGACCGCCTCGGCGAGCTGGGACTCCCGGTCGGCGCCGACACCGCGCGCGAGATCCTGCGCGCGATGCTTGCGATCGAGTCGCCCCGCATGGAGGCCCGCGTGCGTGACGCGCTTCAGACCTCGCTCGAGACCGTCCGCGTGGCGGCGCAGTCCGCGCTCGGCGTGCTCACCAGCACGACCCCGGTGCAGACCCGCGCCCCGGCACCCGCCGAGAAGAAGCCGGTGCTCGATCCGCCGCCCCGGCGGGCGAGCCAGGCCGCGACGCCCCGGCCCGCGCCCAGCCGGCGGCCCGTGGCCAAGCGCAATTCGGGGGACGATGACGAGATGGGGGAGTCGCGTCCGGTGATCCGCCGGCCGCGCGGGCGCTGACGCACGCCACGCGGCGGCTTCAGAAAGGCGAGGTATGTCTCACATCGACGAGTGCGTGCCGGGCCAGCAGGCGAAGATCCTGCGCTCCGGCGTGGCCAGAGTGATCGGGAAGGTGGGGTCGATCGTGGAGGTGTCCCGGATCCGGCGCCCGCCGACCGGTCCGCTCAAGGACTCGGTCACGGTCGACGTGCCGGGACACGGGGAGATCGCGGTCTCCCCGGCGGACGTGGAGATCGTGAAGGCCTGAGCCCCGCTCAGAACTCCCGCTTCTTCATCTCCTTGAAGAGGCGACGGGTCTCGGGATCTTCCTCGCCGTGGCGCTGGCGGAGCGTCGGATCGAACTGCACCGCGCGATCGCCCTTCGGCTGGACGACCTTCTCGGCGTTCTTCTTGGCGAGCGCGGCAAGCCGCTGGTCTTCGCGCTTGGACATCAGGCCTCCCTCGCGGGGTGGATCGGTCGAATCACCGAAAGGTAGTCGGGTCGGCCGGCCGCGTGGAGCGGCGGTCAGGGGCCCGTTGCTGCAGCAGCTCCGCCACGCGGCGCGCGAACAGATCGGTGGCGAACGGTTTCTGGAAGAACGGCCGGCCCGCCTCGAGCAGCCTGCCTCCGCTTGGGCAGCGAGTGCAGGAACGCATCGAGGTCCACCTTCAGCCATCGAAGGTTGCGGCCCCCGCTGCCCCACACGCGGGCGGTGATCTTTTGCTGGGCGGTGAGCTGGTACAACTGGTCTTCGCTGAGGCCGACATACGACGCCGCGGGAGAACGCGAAGGCGGTGCGAACAATTGTCCGCTTCATGGTACTCAGGTGCTACTCGGAGAGATCCGAAAAGGCGCGAAAAGGGCACCACAAGAAAACGGGGCTCAGAAGATTGTTATCTCCTAAGCCCGTAAGGGAAAAGCTGTAAGCTGCTGTTGTGGAAGCTCCCGAGGAGGGACTCGAACCCCCGACCCGGTGATTAACAGTCACCTGCTCTACCAACTGAGCTACTCGGGAAAAATCCTGCGCCCGGTACGAGATCCTACGCGCCGGTCCAGCGGACACCGTCGCGGCGTAAAGCTAGTGCGGCGTGCAGGTAGGTCAAGGCGCCACAACGCAGTCCGGCATCGGTACCAGACTGGTTGGGGACGTGCCGTTCTGCGAAGTGCAAGGATTGTTGTGAGCGGGTGTTCACTTGAAAGGCTGGCACCGCGAGCGGGGCACTTTGCAAGACAAAGCAGCTTCAAATCGTGTGCCTAAGTCGTTGTTGAAAAAGATGTTACACTCACCACGGTACCCGCAATTCCGCCGATCCCTTACCTTCATCCATGCCTTTGCCGCCGATCGTCGGCCACCGGGAAGTTCGATCACGCCTCGCCGAGGCCGTTCGATCGGGCCGGCTGCCCCAGGTGCTGCTGATCTCCGGGCCCGGCGGAGTGGGAAAGCAGCGACTGGCGCTGTGGCTGGCCCAGCTGGTCCTCTGCGAACGGCGGGACCCCGAGCCCTGCGGCCGCTGCCGACCCTGCCGGCTGGTGGACGGGCTGGCCCACGCCGACCTGCACTGGTTCGTCCCGATCCCCCGCCCCAAGGCGGCCGACCCGGACAAGGCAGGTAGAGGAAGCGGCGCGAGGCCATCGGCGGAAGTCATGGAGGAGCGGCGCAACAAGCCGCTCTACGCGGCCGCCGACGGGATGGCGAGCCACTCGATGGCAACGGTCCGGCTGCTGCAACGGCGGGCGGCGCTGACGTCGGTCGAAGGCGGGGCCCGGATCTTCATCTGGGCGACGCCGAGCGGCTGGTGCCGCAGGAGGCGAGTCAGGAGGCGGCCAACGCGCTGCTCAAGCTGCTGGAGGAGCCACCGCCAGGGAGTCTCTTCCTGCTGACGACGGTCGACCCTCGGCGGCTGCTGCCGACGATGCGGTCGCGGGCGGTGCCGGTCCGGCTCGGCAGCGCTGACCGACGCGGAGGTGCGAGGGTTCCTGAGCGCGCAGACCGAGCCCGCGCTGTCGACCGACGGGAGTGGAGCAGCGGGTGGCGCCGCCGAAGGATCGATCGGCGAGGCGCTCGCGGCCGGCGACGATGTCGGGCAAGGCGTACGCAGGCGGCCGCAGCAGCTGCTGGAGGCGGTGCTCGCCGGGCCAGGGGCCCTCTTCGAGCGGGCGCTGAAGCAGCCGCCGTTCTCGGCCCGGGGCGAGTTCACCGCGATGCTCGACGCGCTGGCCGATACACTCGGCGAGGCCGCCCGAGGCATGCTGGGCCAGCCGACCGCGGCGGACGGTGCCGCCCGCGCTGCTCCGCCATCGGCGAGCCCGTCCGCTGCTGCAGGCGATGGAGCACGTGGCCGAGGCGCGAGAGGCGGCATGCGGGAAACGTGAACCCGCAGATCCTGCTCGCGGTGCTGGGCGAGGAGCTGGCGGAGGTGCTGTGAAGCTGAGCCACGTGGACGAGGCCGGGCCGCGCCCGGATGGTGGACGTGGGCGGGAAGCCCGAGACCGAGCGGACCGCCGTCGCCGAAGGAGTGGTGCGGATGTCACGCGAGGCGTTCGACCTCGTCGCGGCCAACGCGGTGGCAAAGGCGACGTGCTGGCGGTGGCGGAGGTGGCGGGAGTGATGGCGGCCAAGCGGACGGGCGAGCTGATTCCGCTCTGCCATCCCCTCGGCGCTGGATCTCGTGACGGTGGAGGCACGGCTGGCGCCGGAGATGCCGGGTGTGCGGGTCACCGCCACCGCCAAGGTGACGGGGCGCACCGGAGTGGAGATGGAGGCGCTCACCGCGGTGAGCGGTGGCGTGTCTTACAGTGTTATGACATGGTGAAAGCAGTCGATCGGGAGATGATCATCGAGGACAGTTCGGCTGATCGAGCAAGACCGGGGGGACCCGGGGAGATTGGCGCCGCTCCGAGCCGTAGGACTGGCGGAGCGGCCTTCTCATAAGCAAGGGGTTGGCCCGTGAAGCGACCGACCGACAAGTACAACGATCCCGGCCCGACGCCGACGCTGCGCAGCCTGCTGGTGCGCGGCGGGCTGCTCCTGGTCCTGGCGGCCGTCATGGGCACGCTCGGCGGGCTGGACCAAGCGGCGTGCGCGCCGACCGACTCGTGCGGACGCTGCCGGACGTCGGATTCGTGGCGCGGCGGATCGGAAGCCTGGGCGAGCAGCTCGAGGCCGCCCGGGGCGAGATGTGCTGGTCAAGCTTCAGCTCGAGCGCGCCAATGCGATCATGGACAACTCGGCCAAGTACCAGATCCCGGCCGACCTCGTCGGCGTCGATCTACGATATCGCCTTGAGCGAGGGCATCGATCCGGCACTCGGGCTATCAGCTGGTGAAGATCGAGAGCGGCTTCAAGGCCGACGCGCGAAGCAAGATGGGCGCCATCGGATACACCCAGCTGCAGGTGGCCACCGCGCGCTTCTATCGAGCCGGGCATGACCGAGCGGGAGCTGGTACGACCGTGAGACGAACCTGCGGATCGGCTTCCGGTTCCTGAACGACCTGCTGGAGAAGTTCGACCACGACATGCACCTGGCGCTGCTGGCCTACAACCGCGGCCCGGCCAAGCGTGACCGAGATCATTGCCCGGGGCGGCGATCCCGACCAACGGCTATTCCGACGCGGTGCTGAAGGGCTACCGCGCGCCCAGCTCGGCCGCGACGGGCTGGCGCTCGGTTGCGGCTAGCCAGGAATCCTCAGCGCGACACCCGTCCTCAAGGCGTCGCCCGCTCCGACATCCGTTCGCTTCCCTGAGGGCCTGGACCGAGACGCCGTAGCGTTTCGCCAGGCCCCTCAGCGTTTCCCCCCGCCGCACGACATGGATCTCGCTGCTGCGCGTCCGTGGCGGCGAGCGTCGCGTCGCGCGGGTGTCGCTCGCCGGGCCTCGGGCGCCGACACCCGGATCCGCTGCCCGGCCCGCATGCGTCCCGATCCGGTCGCCAGCGCGTTCCACGCCTGCAGCTGTCGCTGACGGTGACGCCGTACTCCGCGGCGAGACCCGAGAGCGTCTCGCCCCGGCGGACCCGGTGAAACGCCTTGGGCTGCTCGCCGGCGGCGACCACGGGGTCCGCCATGCGCCGCGCGACCGAGGTGGAGAGCGCGCCGCCGGTCGGCACGATGACGTGCTGCCCGGGCCGGAGGCTCCGCCCGCCGTGAGGCGTCGGATTGGCGTCGATGCAGCAAGCCGACGTGCTCACGCGATACCGCGCAGGCGATGCCGCTCAGCGTCTGGCCCTTCGCGACACGATGTGCTCGACGAAGGTCATGCGGCGCGCGGGCGGCAGCTGCGGCGTACGCCGCGAGCGTCGTCGGGCCGCGCCCCGCCGGAATGCGGACGACGGACGGCACGCCCGGCGGCGTGGCGAGCCGGAGGTACTGCGGGTTGAGCTCGCGGATCGCGGCGACCGTGGTGTCGGCCAGCCGGGCGATCACGTCGAGGCCGGTCATGTCGGGCACGACGATCGAATCGTAGGCGGCCGGCTCGCGCGGCCGTCACGGTCGAAGCCGTAGCGCGCCGGCTCCTTCGCGATGCAGCGCGGCGGCGATGAGCTTCGGCACGTAGTCCTTGGTCTCGCGGCGGAGCAGCTTGGTGTCGTACAGCCGGAAGAACGTCGCATCGGAGTTGAGCGAGTCGGCGTCGTCGTCGGGCAGCCGGCGCAGACCGCGCGACACCTTGCCGGCGCCGGCGTTGTAGGCCGCGGCGGCGAGATAGAGCGACCCGAACCGGTCGTTGAGATCGCGGAGATGCCGGGCCGCCGCGTCGGTGGCGCGATACGGATCGCGGCGCTCGTCCACCCACGAGTCCACCCGCAGTCCGTAGTCCTTGGCGGTGGCCTTCATGAACTGCCACATGCCGACGGCCTTGGCCCGGCTGGTGGCGGTAGTTGGAAAAGCCGCTCTCGATCAGGGCGAGATAGACGAGGTCGCCGGGAAGCCCCTCCTCCTGCAGGCGCGCGCGGATCATCGCCTCGTAGCGCGGCATGCGGGTGAGCCAGATGCCCATCCGCTCGCGGCCCTTGCCCTGGAAGAAATCCAGGTAGTGCTGCACCCGATCGTGGTCGTTGATAGGTGTCGACGTCGATGTCCCAGGTGACCGCCGTGGCCGGGCAGCGCTTCCTCGCTGTCGTCGTCCGCCGGGCGGGCGTCGTCGAGCGCCTCGAGCACCGCCTCGTCGGCGGCGCTGTCGGCCGCGAGCCGCAGCTCGGCGGCGAGCTCTTCCTGGGGCACCAGGGTGTCCATCGCCGGCGCAGGCGGCAGCACCAGCGCCTGCTCGGGGGTCACGGAAGAACCGGTGGCGGACGTCGCGGCCCGGTCAGCGGTCCGAGCGTGAGCGCCGGCCGCGGACGACGCGGGAGCGACGGGCGACGCGGTGCGATGACCGCCACAGGCGGCCGCGACGACGACGAGCAGCAGCGGGAAGAACCGCGACATCGCCCTTCTCCGGTCAGACGGAGGAACGGAGCCCCGGCCGGGCAGGCCCGCAGGCCGGTTCGGGGGGCGTTCGGGTACGCAATCCGCGGAAGCTGAGGCGAACTGAGGCAGACGCCGTGGCCAGAACCGCGGCCTATCGCATGAAGAAGCGGTTACCGAGGATGCGATTGGTGGCATTGAGCACGGCCAGTGCCGCGCCCCGGGCGGAATCGTTCTCGGTGAGATATGAGCCGACCACCCGATGCCCGCTGCCGTCGCCATGCACGGCCAGCGAGACGATGACGACGGTGGCATCGAACGCCCGCACCGCCTTGACCCCGAGCAGCTCGAATTTCATCTCGCCCTGGACCGCCTGGGTCAGGGCTTCCACGCAGGCCTGCGCCGCGCAGCGGAGCTCGCCTGCCTGCGAGCCGAGGCCTTCGTTCTCGCCCGTGAACTGCTCGGATTCCTTCCACGTCAGCCCTACCCGCGCGCGGCACCGCCCGTTCGGCAGGCGGTCCAGCACGAACTCGGCGAAGCGAAGCCGCTCGCTGAACGGGGAGGGGACGACATAGGTGTCCTCGGGGGCAAAGGCCATGCCAGTCAACATCATGCAGACTCGAAGCGCACCTCGAACTGAGTGCCCTGCGCAGCCCACGGCGAGCGGTTCACTGAAGGTGCTCCGCGAGAAAGGCGGTGAGCGCGTCGTCCGACAGTTGTTCGGCCTGCGCGAACAGCGCGGCCTTGGAGGAGGACGACAGCGGGTACGTCGCCCAGATCGATCGTTGTCCGACTTCCGTCGGCCGAAACGAGAAGACGAGGTTCCAGTGCGGCGAGTTGGCACGGCGTTCGGCGGCAATCGAGACGGTCCAGCGCCGCTCGTCGTGCTCGACAACTCTCCAGGGCATCCACGAGCTCCAGGGAGAGGGAGAGGAGTCGGCCAATATGGACCGTGGCCCGGAATCAGGTCAAGAGTCCTTCGGCACGCGCGTCCTCCGCGGAGTCGACGTCGCGCAGGGTGACGAGCTCGTGCCAGGCGGCGCCGGCGCGGCCGAGTCGCGCACGGGTCTCCTCGAGCACGCCACTGGTGCTCCACGGCATCCCGGTAAAGAGATCGGGGAGCGGTGTGGGTCCTCCCACCAGATAATACCCGCCATCGTCGCTCGGCCCGATCACGATCTGCCCGCTTTCCACGGCGTCCGCGGCCTCCCGGAGCAGCGCCGCGTCGAGCCGCGGACAGTCGGCGCCAACGGCGAGCCAGCCCTGTCCCCGTGCGACCGCCTGCGCGGACGCCGCGAGCCGGGCGCCGAGATCGCCCGAGGACTGGGGCCGGAGATCCCACCGCTCGCCGAGCCAACGGCGCATCTCGATGGCGGCGTCCGCGGGCGTGAACCAGACCGTGGCCTCGAGCCCGGCCTCACGCACCGCGGCAAGCGTCCGGCTGGCCATGACGCGGTAGAGGCGGAGGGCCTGGCGGGCGCCGATCTCTGCGGCCAGGCGGGTCTTCACGGTGCCGAGCCGCGGCGCCTTGAGGAAGACGGCGAGCGCGGGCGTCATCGTGCCCGCGGCTCCGGGCGATACCAGCGCGCGAGCCGGTCCGGCGCCACGCCGGCGAGGAAGAGCGACAGCAGCGCCACGTTGCGGAGCGTGCCGCGCACCCGCCCCTCGCGCTGCCAGCGCCGGGCATCGGCGAGGATCGGCACCGGCAGCCGCACCACCCGCGTTCGCCGCGCCAGCCGCCGGATCAGCACGACGTCTTCCATGATCCGCGTGTCGGGGTAGCCGCCGACGGCCTCGTACACCGGGCGGCGGACCAGGAGGCCCTGGTCGCCGTAGGCGAGTCCGGTCAGCCGCCAGCGCAGCGCCGCCGCACGCTCAACCCAACGCAGCCACGCGCCCGGCGCCGTCGATCGCGAGCGGCCACGCGGCGCACTCGACATCCGGACGCGCCAGCACCACCTCCGCCGCGCGCACCGCGGGCGGAGGCAGCCGGGCGTCCGCGTGGAGGATCAGGAGCCAGGCTCCCGACGCGGCGGCGACGCCGGCGGCGAGCTGCCGGCCGCGGCCGCGCGCCGCCCCGACGACGCGCGCGCCGCGGGCGACCGCCAGCTCGGGCGTGCCGTCCGTGGAGCCGCCATCGGCGACGATGATCTCATGGGAAACCGCGAGGACCGCCAGGTCCTGCAGGAGCCGCGGCAGGCGCGGGGCTTCGTCCAGCGTCGGGATGACGACGGACAGGAGCGTGGTCAGCTCCGGACGAGCGCCTGGAAGCGGGCCCGGAGGTCGCGGGTGACGGGGCCGGACTTGCCCGCGCCGATGAGCCGCCCATCGACCTGGCGGATGGCGACGACCTCGGCCGCGGTGCCGGTGAAGAAGGCCTCGTCCGCCGTGTAGACGTCGTAGCGGTTGAGCATCGTCTCCTGCACCTCGTAGCCGGCACTCGCGCGCCAGCTCGATGACGACATCGCGGGTGACGCCCTTGAGGATGCCGGCATAGGCCGCCGGCGTGGAGACCTTGCCGTGCTTCACGACGAAGATGTTCTGGCCCGACCCTTCGGCGACGCTGCCGCTGCTGTCGAGCATGAGCACTTCGTCCGCACCCGCCTGCACGCCCTCGATCTTGGCGAGGATGTGGGCCAGTAGTTGAGCGACTTGACCCGGGGCGACAGTGCTTCGCGCTGAGGAATCGGCGTGCCGGCGGTGACGACCTTGAGCCCGGTCTCGTACACCTCCTCGGGCCACAGCTTGATCGTGTCCACGATGATGATGATCGACGGCCGCGGGCACTTCCGCGGATCGAGGCCGAGATCGCCCACGCCGCGGGTGACGATATGGCGGATGTAGCCCTCGGTGATGCCCGAGCGCCGGACCGCTTCCTCCGTGACCGCCGCCATCTCCTCGCGCGGCATCGGGATGGTCATCCAGATGGCGTGGGCCGAATCGTACAGGCGGTCGAGGTGCTCGGCGAGGCGGAAGATCTTGCCGCCGTAGATGCGGATGCCTTCGAAGACGCCGTCGCCGTAGAGGAGACCATGATCGTACACCGAGACGGTGGCCGTCTCGCGGTCGAACCACTTGCCGTCGAGCCAGATGGTGGGCACACCGGCTCCGGGGTCGGGGCCTGCTTGGCAGGCTGAAGGGTAGCGCTCATCCCGAGAATCTAATCACGCGACCGCCCCTCCGCAGCTTGACCCCGCCCCCGCCGTGCACCCGAAACAGTGCGGACCGAGGGCGATAGTGCGGCCGGCGAGGCGGGTCACGTCGAAGTCCCGGATATGGCGGGGCAGCCCCCCGCCGAGCGGCAACTCCAGCATCTGGTTGAAGTCGCAGTCGTACAGCGTGCCGTCCCACCCGACCGAGAGCGTCGTGCGGCACATGACGCCGGCGGCGGCCGCGGGGTTGAAGCTCTGGACGAGGCGCGACAGGTAGTCCGCCGTCTGCCCCTTCTCGTCGAGGTGCTCGAGGAACCGGCTGATGGGCATGTTGGTGATGGTGAACAGCCGGTCGAACACGATGCCGTGGCGGCGCTCGAGCTCCCGCTTCCAATCCCGCTCGGCGGCGCGCTGGTCGGGCGGCAGGAAG
This sequence comes from uncultured Gemmatimonadales bacterium, assembly GCA_963840215.1. Classification (GTDB taxonomy): domain Bacteria; phylum Gemmatimonadota; class Gemmatimonadetes; order Gemmatimonadales; family GWC2-71-9; genus CAVVWJ01. The sequence continues at coordinate 166,814 of CAWIYG010000002.1, forward strand.
GCGCCGACGGGATTGGTGACGAGGTTGAGCACGAGCCCCCGCCCCGGCACCCCGTACCCCAGCGCGTTCAGCTCCCGCAGCGCGGCGATGGAATCGTCGAACACCCCCTCGCCCCGCTGGGCGTCGGTCTGGCGGCCCTGAAAGTACGGCAGCGACGCCACGATCTCGACCCGGTGCTCGGCGAGGAACGGCGGGATCCACCGATAATTGGGCAGCCGCGTGATGGTGAGGTTGCAGCGGTCGATGACGTGCCGTCCCAGGCTGGTCGCCGTCATGACGAGGCGCCCGAACTCGGGATGCAGCTCGGGCGCGCCGCCGGTGATGTCGAGCGTGGGGATCGCCGCGTCGGCCAGGACGCGGAGACACGCATCCACCACGTCGGCCGGCATCATCTCCGTGCGGTCGGGGCCCGCGTCGACATGGCAGTGCCGGCAGGTCTGATTGCACTTCTTGCCGACGTTGACCTGGAGGACCTCGACGCCGGTCGCGGCCAGCGGCAGGAGCCCCGCGCCGTCGAGCGCCTCCTCGAAGCTCCGCGCCAGCGGCAGCTCGGCCAGGCGCCGGCGCTGCGCCTCGCCCGAGGCGAGCGGGTGGTGCTGCTTCTGGAGCGTGGGCAGGACGGGCATCTACATCCCGAGACGCTGGAGGTGGTTGCGCATCTGTACGCCGTGGACGAGCGAGGCGCCGCCGCGGATGGCGGCGGCGACGTGGACCGCCTCGGTCATCTGCTCCTCGTTGGAGCCGTGCTCCAGGGACGCGGTGGTGTAGGCGTCGATGCAGTACGGACATTGAACGGTGTGGCTCACCGCCAGCGCGATCAGGGCCTTCTCGCGGGCCGTGAGCGCACCCTCGGCGAACACCGCGCCGTACCAGGCCAGGAACTTCTCCCACAGCTCGGGCGCGCCGTTGCCGACCTCACCGAAGCGCGCGAGGTCGGGGGCGTGATAGTAGTGATTGTGATCCATGGGGTCGTCGATTCCTCGAGGTCGGACCGGCGATCAGGCCGCCGGGCCGCCGGGCGCGGGGGCGTCGAGCGCCTCGCGCACGCGACGGACCAGCAGATCGGCCGTGAACGGCTTCTCGATGAGGGGATGTCCGCGGAGCGAGACGGTGCGCCGGGCGCTTTCGTCGCTGGTGTAGCCCGTCATGAACAGCACCGGGAGGTCGGGGCGCAGCTGTCCGAGCTCGCGGGCGAGCACCAGACCGTCCTTGTTGGGCAGGGCGAGGTCCGTCAGGACGAGCTGGACTCCGGGATGGCCGTCGGCCAGCAGGGCGAGTGCCTCGACGCCGTCGGCGGCCCCCACCACCGTGAAGCCGCCGGCCTCCAGCGCGCGCGTCGCCATCTGCCGCACCTCGGGCTTGTCCTCGACCACCATCACGCGCTCGCCGCGACGGCCGCTGTTGGCGGCCGGCGAGAGGGTCGGCACGGCCGCCGTCTCCGCGCTCACGGGCAGGTAGATGGTGAACGTCGATCCCACGCCCACCGTGCTGGCCGCGGCCACGTAGCCGCCACTCTGCCGGACGATGCCATACACGGTCGACAGGCCCAGGCCGGTGCCCTTCCCGACGGATTTGGTCGTGAAGAACGGCTCGAACATCCGGTCGAGCGTGGCGGCGTCCATGCCCGTCCCGGTGTCCTGGAGCGAGAGCTCGATGTAGGCGTCGGGCCGCACATCGGGCTCGAGCGGGAGGCGCCAGTCACCGGACGCCAGCGTGGTGATCGCCGTCCGGATGGTGAGGTGCCCGCCGCCCGGCATCGCGTCGGCGGCGTTGAGCGCGAGGTTGAGCAGCACCTGCTCGAGCTGTCCCCGGTCGACCCGGACCTGGACCGGCCCGCCCGCGAGCGTGAGGGTGACCCGATAGTGGTCTCCCATCGTCCGGCGCACCACGGGCTCAAAGGCGGCGACGATCGCGTTGAGGTCGACAATCTCGGGCCGGAGGATCTGCCGCCGGCCGAAAGCGAGCAGCTGCGCCGTGATGCCGGCCGAACGCGTGGCCGCATCACGGATGAAATGCACGTCGGCGCGGACGGACGCCGCGATGTCCGCGCGGCGCAGGATGAAGTCGGTAGCGCCGAGGACAACGGTCATCTGGTTGTTCACTTCGTGCGCCATGCCGCCGGCGAGCCTTCCGACCGACTCGAGCCGCTGGAGCGACCGAACCGCCTCTTCCGCGCGCTTCTGCCCGGTCACGTCGCGGACGAAGCAGCGGGCATGAGTCATCCGTCCGTCCTCCCAATACCCGCTGGCGCTGATCACGACGTCGCGCTCCGTACCGTCGTGACCGCGCATGCGGGACGGTACCTCCTGTACGACCTCGCGGGCCGCGAGCCGCGCGCGCAGCGCCTCGGCGACCGCGGCGTCGGCATGGAAGTCGGCGAACGGGCGTCCGATGTATTCCGAGGCGTCATAGCCCAGCATGGCGAGCTGCGCGCGGTTGGCGCGCACCACCACGCCGTCGGGGCCGAGCCAGCTCACGCCGATCGTCGCGTTCTCGAAGAAGTCGGCGAGCTCCGCCTGCCCACGCTGGAGCGCCGCCTCCGCCTCGAGCTGCCGGTCGAGTGCCTCGGCAGCCTCCTGGGCCGCGAGCTCCGCTTCGGCGGCGGCCTCCTCGGCCTTGGCGGCCTCGTCCTCGGCGCGCTCCCGCTCCTCCTCGGCCCGGTCCGCCTCGGCCGCCGCCTGGCGTGCCGCTCGGTCCGCCAGCCGCATGGCGCGGAGCCGGGTCTCGCCCATCCACGCCGTGGCCACGCCCGTCAGCACGAACACGAAGAGCCCGAGCCCGGCGACCCGGTCGAGCCCGGGGATCCGGTCCATCGCGCCGAGGAAGAGGGACGAGGAGAGCACGGCGGCGAGCGCCGTCGCGACCAGCGCCGGTCCGAAGCCCCCATACCAGGCCGCGACGAAGATGCTGAAGAAGAGGGTGACGAACGGGAGGCGCTCCCCCACGAGCGGCTCCATGGCCAGCCGGAGCGAGAACATGGCGGCCACCGCCAGCACGGCGATCGCGTAGCGCGGCCATCCACCAGCCGGCGGCGACGCGAGCAATACGAGCGTGGCACGCGAGGGGCAGGCGGGGCGAGCGGACACTGCGACCTCTGGCGGCGGGAGTGGATTCCGCGGGCTGGCAGCACTCCTGGAAACATGGAGGGAGGGGGCGACCGGGGGAAGGTGGACTCGGGCGCATCCAACGGCTGTCCCGGGCGGGCTGTACTCCGGGCATCCGGCTCGCTCCGAGCCCGAGTGTTCGCCCGATCAGGAGGTGTCCGCATGTATCCACGTCGCCCCTCGCTCATCCTCGCCGCCCTCGCGGGCCTGGCGGCGCCGCCGCTGGCGGGGAGTGCCTTTGCGCAGGCCGCCGGCAGTCCCGAGGCCCACGGCGCTCCGGACGGGCCGGGGGTGCCCGGCTCGCGTCACAGTATGCGCGGCGCGGGCCGCATGACGCCGCCCGATCCCGTGGCGCTGAACGGGCCGCCCGCCCCGGCCGAATTCGCCCGGATCGTCCAGCTCCCGGCGGATAGCGTAAACCGGTATGCCGCGCTGTACGACCGGTTCATGAGCTCCACCCGTCCGCAACGGGACAGCCTCGCCACCATGCGTCGCAACCGGCGCGACGCCTTCGAGCAGGGAGACCGGGCCGCTGCGCGACGGCATCGTGGTGAGTTCCGGCCGCTCACCGAGGAGCTGGCCCGGCAACAGGCCACGTTCGACAAGGCCCTGGAGCCGTTGCTGGCGAAGGACCAGTGGAAGCGATACCAGCACTGGCGGGATGACCAGCGGAAGGCGGCGGCCAAGGAATGGAAGGAGCGCCGTCGGCCCGCGTGAAGCGGGCTCAGGTCCTGCGTGCTGGGCGGCGTGATGGAAGGATGGTGAGGCCGACACCCAGGCTCCACTGGGACACCACGCCGCCGTCCGGAAAAAGCAGGCGCCTGGTGAGGTCGACGCGGAGACCGCAACGGCGCTCAAGGGGGAGAATCACGGCGATTCCGGCCTGGAGGCCGGGCAGGAACTCCGCCGCCGCAATGACATCCAGCCGGCTGCCGACACCGGCCTTGAGGACCAGGGCGGCCGGCCCGGCCATTTGGGTATGGGCGATACCCGCGTCGACCTGCAGGCGCAGGACCCGGCCGGCCAGCGCCGCGGGAAAAATGCCGATCCCCAGATCGATCCCAAGCCCATGGCGCGACGCCTCGGTCCGGCGGTAGGTGAAGGCGACGGCATGCCCGGGCAGCCCCAGGATCCGATCCATTGACCCCCCCTGGAAGGTCCGCGCCTGCCCGGCTAGGGCGGCCGGAGCGATCAGCAGGATTAGGCCGGTGAGGCGGAGGGCCCGCGGTGACGAACGCATGGGACACGATCGGCCTCCTCCGTGGCCGCAGCGTGTCCCCCGCGTGACCCGGCCCGGCGCCGGTTAGGTCGGACTCTGCTGGTGGGCCTCGACGAACCAAAGCCACTTGTCCACGCCCCGGGAGATCTCGGTCAGGATGTCGGCGCTGTCGGCGTCCTCGAGCTCGTTCATCTCCTCGATGCCTACCCGCGCCGTCCGGCCGAACATGGCCAGGGCGTCGGAGAGCGCGGCCACGTGCTCCGGGCCGGTGGACAGGCCGAGCGGGTAGTCGATGAGCGACGAGCGCTTCGCGACCACGCCCACGGTGCCCTCGGCGATCCCGCCGAGCTGGACGACCCGCTCGGCGAGCAGATCGACGTATTCCTCCACGTCCTCGTTGATCTCGTCGAACAGCTTGTGGAGCGCGATGAAGGCGGGGCCCTTCACGTTCCAGTGGGCCTGCTTGCACTGGGTCTGAAGATCGATGCAGTCGGCGAGCCGCTGGTTGAGGAGCTCGATCGCCTCGCTGCGGGTGGCCTCCGGCAGGTTGTTCTTCGTCGGGTAGAGTCGGCTCCCATCGGCGCGGTGTTCCGTGCTGTCGCGATGGGCCGACGGCTCGGCCCGGCGGGTGGGAGTAGCGGTGCGAGTCATGCATGCCTCCGGTGAGAGAATGACGTGGCCGCGGTGCTCAGCGCCGGTGCGCGACCGACAGTGCGTACACGGCCGAGCGCAGGGCGATGAAATATGCGGATCGCAGGTCAGTTTCGCTGGTCAGTCTCATCGAGCGACCAGCAGCGCTGTCGGCAGCGGCACCACCCGCGGGCGCTTCGAGCCCCCAGAGCCAGGTTTCGGCCACGCGGGCGAGCTCCGCCAGGAGCCCGGCGCTCTCCGGATCGCCCAGGCGCTCGGCAGCCTGCTGGGGGCACCGCGCGTCCGACGCACGAAATCGCAAATTCCGGCGGCTAGCGCGGGGCCGTCGTCCGCGGGCTGGTCCCGCAGGGGCACGACAATGTCGGGACGCCCGGGGCCGAGCTGCGCCGCACGCTCGGTCAGCAGGCCGGCATATGTCTCGAGGTCCGTCTGGGCATCGGCCAGCGCCCGCACGAGATCGCCGATCCGCGGCCCGCGCCGGCGCCCAGGGGCGGGCGCCGATCGGCCGCGCCGCAAAGACCTGCGACAGGTAGACTTGCCGCGGCCGGTAGACTTCGGCTTCCTCGCCACCACTCATGCCGGCTCCGGGAACTGGTCCGCCTGCGTCGGCGGGGGACAGGCGTTTGCGTGCGGTCGATGAGAGCCGACGCGCGGACCACGCTACAGCGGCCGCCAGCCCGTCGCTTGCATCTGCGTGCTTTCCCCCCGAGTCCGCATGCCGGAGCCCGACGCCACGGTCATCGTGGCGGAGGACTACCCCTCGGTTCGCGAGGCCCTAGCCGGGCCTCGGTAGCGCCGTCATACCATCGTAGATCGCGACCTGCTACCATCGTACAATGGGTCGGTCCCCGGTGGGACGATACTGTGTGTCAGTGCTTTGGGTGTTACCCTCGAACGATCACCGCCACACTGGAGTTGGTGCGATGAGTGAGCTCCTCCCACGACCGGATCTCGGGCGGCCGACCCTTCGCCTCCTGAAGTCGAACAACGATACGGGCTCCGTGTTCCGCGGCGGCCTCTCCGGAAGCGCGCTTCGCCAGGTGCGCGCCTACATCGATGAGCACCTGGGGGAGCGCATCTCTCTCGACGAGCTGGCGCGCCAGGCGGGCATCAGCCGGTTCCACTTCGCCCGGCAGTTCCGGCTCAGCACGGGCGAGAGCCCCATGGCCTATCTGCGCCGGGTGCGCATCGAGCGCTCCAAGGCGATCTTGCAGGGCCGGGACACGACCATCGCCCAGGTGGCGGTGACCCTGGGCTTCTCCGATCAGAGCCACTTCACCCGGATCTTCGGGCGGCTCGTCGGCGTGTCGCCCGGGAGCTTCGCGCGGAGCGACGGCTGGCGCTCCGCGGACGGCGAGACGGCGCCCGCGCGGTCGATCGGCATGGGGTGAGTGGGCACGCACCGGGGCCGACGATCGTCTCGATGACCATGATGGGCCTACGTCATGACCTACGTCCATCCGCGCGACGAGCCATGGGGCGTCTTCCCCTAGGGGTACTGACGGCCGTCGTGCCAACGAGGGAATCCGGGTGATTACCGCCGATCTGCTCTCCAACATCTCGCTCTTCGCGCCGCTGCCCGACAGCGAGCGCGCCTCGCTCGCGGCCCGGGCCGCCGACGTGCGCCTCCAGGCCGATGAATATCTGCTCCTCGAAGGCCAGGCCCCCGCGTTCTTCGGCCTGCTCGAGGGGCAGATCGACGTCCTCAAGTCGGTGGCCGGCCGCGACCAGCGGCTCACGACCTACGGCCCGGGCGACTACTTCGGCGAGGTGCCCCTGCTGCTCGGCGCGCCCGCGCTCGCCAGCCTTCGCGCCACCGAGCCGGCGCGCCTGATGCGGCTGGACGCGTCCGACTTTCTCGAGATGATCAGCCAGTGCCGGGTCCTGAGCGGCGAGATCTCGCGTACCATGGCCAGCCGTGTGGCCCGGCTCCAGCAGGTGACGGTCGACGCGCCGTCCACGATGACGACGGTCATCGGGCATCCCACCGATCCGGCCTGCTACGACCTGCGCGACTTCCTGTCGCGGAACCGGGTGCCCTTCACGTGGCGCCCGGACGGTACGGGCCTGGCCACGGTCGTGCTCGCGGACGGACGCCGGCTCGAGGCACCCTCGTTCCGGGCCGTGGCGGAGGCGCTGGGCATGCAGACGGCACCGCGGCACGATCTGTACGATGTCGCCATCGTCGGCGGTGGGCCGGCGGGACTGGCGGCCGCGGTGTACGCTGCATCGGAAGGGCTCCGGACTCTCCTGGTGGAGCGCATGGCGTGGGGGGGACAGGCCGGGACGTCCTCGCGGATCGAGAACTACCTCGGCTTTCCCGGCGGACTGGGTGGCGAGGAGCTGAGCGCCAGGGCGTGCCAGCAGGCGCTGCGGTTCGGTGCCGAGATGCTCGTGGCCCGGACCGTGTCGGCGTTCGAGCCCGGCGCACCCGGCTCCACCGCGCCGCACACCCTCGCGCTCGAGGACGGGACGCGGGTAGCGGCGAGCGCCGTCATCGTCGCCACCGGCGTCGAATGGCGGCGGCTGGAGATCCTGGGCATCGAGCGGCTGGTCGGCCACGGCGTCTACTACGGCGCCTCCCGGTCGGAGGCACTCCGAGTCCGGGGGCAGTCCGTGCACCTCGTCGGCGGCGGGAACTCGGCCGGGCAGGCGGCGATGCTGTTCTCGAACTACGCCGAATCGGTGACGATGCTGGTACGCGGACCATCCCTGGCGGCGAGCATGTCGCAATACTTGATCGACCAGCTCGCCGCCAAGGCGAACGTCACGGTCGAGAACGGCGTCGAAGTCGTGGGCGTGGAGGGAGGCGGCGGGTTGGAGGCGATCGAGGTGGCCCACCGCCGCTCGGGCCGGCGCGAGCGGCGCGCGAGCGACGGGCTGTTCGTCTTCATCGGTGCCAGCGCGGAGACGGCGTGGCTGCCCGCGACGCTGATCCGCGACCAATGGGGCTACGTCTGCACCGGCCGGGACGTCATGGACCTGCTCCAGGAGCGGCCTCCCGCGACCTGGCCGCTGGCCCGGGATCCGTACCTGCTCGAAACCAGCATTCCGGGCGTGCTCGCCGCCGGCGACGTGCGCCACGGGTCCATCAAGCGGGTGTCTGCGGGTGTGGGCGAGGGCAGCATGGCGATCGCCGTGGTGCACCAGTACCTGGCGGAGCTCCGGGCCGATGGTGCATCCGCCGGACAGGTCGCTACCGGGGGGTCCACCTCGGGCTCGCGCTGAACAGGCCGTCCACGACGCCGATCTTGTAGGCCAGCGCCACGCCCACCGCCAGGCTGATGACCCCCGACGCCACCCGGAGCTTGTGTGGGAGCCCCGCGAACCTGCTGCCGGCGTACGTGACGGGCCAGGCGATGCCGGCGGTGATCAGCATCATCCCCGCGATCGTGCCGACGCCGAAGACGAGCAGATAGAGGATCGACCAGGCCGTGTTGCCGATGGCCGCCAGCACGAGCAGGGCCACGGCCGCCGAGCCGGCGAGCCCGTGCACCACCCCCACGATCAGCGGACGCACCGTCTGGTAGACGCCGAGCCGGCCGAGCCACCGATCGAGGCGGGCCAGTGGCGTCGCGTCGGGCGCGTGCGGGTGGGACTCGGGCTGGTGGCCGTGCACGTGGGTGTGGACGTAGTCGCCATGCGGGTGTGGGTGCGCATGCACGGCGTCCGGCGCCCCTGCCGGCGGCGTCACGGCCTCGGTGACCCGCTGGAGCACCCCCGTCAGGTTCATGAGCCCCAGCACGATCAGCATCACCCCGACCGAGAGCTCGAGCGAGAGCCCGACGCGCGGCGGGATGACCCAGCCGAGCAGAATGATCCCCGTCCCCACGACCAGGATGGTCAGCGTGTGCCCCACGCCCCAGAGCGCGCCGATCAGCGCCGCCCCCGCCGGGGTCCGGTGCCGGGAGACGATGGTGGTGACCGCGATGACGTGATCGGGATCCGTAGCGTGCCGCATCCCGAGGAAGAACCCGAGCAGGCAGACCGCGAGAAGGCTCGTCACCGGGCACCGCCGACGACGGTGGTGCCGCGGGCGGCGAGGAGGCCCGACTCGAGCAGGGCCAGGCACTCGTCCATTCCCGCCCCGGTCCTGGCCGAGACGCCCAGCGTCGGCATCCCCGGCCGGACGGACTGGATGCTGGCGAGGGCCGCCCCGCAGTCGAAGCCCGCCGCCTCGGCGAGGTCGGTCTTGGTCACGAGCGCGACGTCCGACGTGTTGAAGATGGTGGGATACTTGAGCGGCTTGTCCTCGCCCTCGGTGACGGAGAGCACGACGAAGCGCATGCTCTCGCCGAGATCGTAGGACGCCGGGCAGACCAGGTTACCGACGTTCTCGATGAAGAGGAAATCGAGCTCGTCGAGCGCCCAGCCCTCGAGCGCGCCCTGCACCATGGCGGCCTCGAGGTGGCAGAGGTCCGGCACGGTCCCCGTGGTGATCTGACGCACCGGCGCGCCGCTCCTCGCCAGCCGGGCCGCGTCGTTCTCCGTGGCGAGGTCGCCCACCAGCGCGGCCACGCGGAAGCGCAGGTGGAGCCGCGTCATTGTCTGCTCCAGCAGCGTCGTCTTCCCCGCCCCCGGGCTCGACACCAGGCTCACGACGAACACGCCGGCCTCGCGGAAGCGCTCGCGCAGCTCGCGCGCCACCAGGTCGTTCTGCTTGAGGATGTTCTTCCGGACTTCGACCAGGCGAGGCTCGAGGCTCATGATTCGATCTCCAGTGCGACCAGCTCCAGCTCCCGGCCCTGATCCACCTGCGGCGTGGGCGTGCCGCACTCCGGGCAGCAGAACGACTGTACGCCGTCGAGCGCGCGCTGCACCCGGCAGCTGGGCAGAACACGACGACCGGCACCTCCTCGATCACCAGCCGCGAGCCCTCGAGCGGCGTCTGGAACGAGGCCATCTCGTACGACGCCACCAGGGCCGCCGGGACCACACCCGCGAGCGCGCCGACCTTGAGGTGGAGCGCGCACACGCGGCCGCCCTGCCGGCCGGCCTCCTCCCGCGCGAGGTCCACCAGGCTCAGCGCGATCGAGAGCTCGTGCATGGCCCCAGCGCGCCGAGCGCCGACTGTCCCAGGCTGATTCCGCCGTCGTTGGGCGGTACCCGGTGGTTGATCCAGAGCGTGAGCCGCTCCCACGCGAGCAGGCTCACGAGATCCTCGAGCAGGACGCTGTTCTGCAGGACCCCGCCGGACGCAGCGACCGTGTCGAGCTCGTGCCGCTCGTAGAGCGCGACGGCGGCGTTGCGCAGGCCGCCGGCCAGCCCCAGATGGAATGCCCGGGCGATCTCCTGCGGGTCGCGGCCCCGCATCCGGTCCTCGACCACGCCGCGAAGGAGCGGGCGCCAGTCGAGGGTAACTCCGTCGAACGGGCAAGCGTACCCCGCCACGGTATCGGAGCCGCGGGCGATCTGCTCGAGCCACATCGCGGCCTGGTCCTCGAAGGTCACCTCCCGGGTGAAGCCGAGCAGTGCCGCCGCGGCGTCGAACAGCCGCCCCGCCGAGGCCGTGGCAAACACCCGGGTACCGGCGTCCAGCAGGCGGCGCGAGGCGCCGTAGCGGGCGGGGAAATCGAACGGCGCGCGTCCCAGGTCCGGCAGGTCCTCGAGCTGGGCGAGGAACCCGGCAGCCGCCTGTACCGGATATCGCGCGGCCGCGTCGCCACCGGCGAGCGCCGGGGCCGCACCGCACGACCGAGTCCTCGACCCGCCGGGCGATCGGCCGCTCCCCGAGCAGCAGCGCATCGGCCAGCCCGGCGAGGCGCCGGCGCGCATCGGCGTCTTCGTACGCGATCGGCTCGCTCGAGCGGTTGGCGCTGGTCATGACGAGCAGCGCCGGCGCGCCGCCGGCGAACAGGAGATGGTGGAGCGGCGTGTAGGGTAGCATCACGCCGAGCTCGTCGGTGTCGGGCGCGACGCGGGGCAGCGTCACCCGCCCCGGCGCCAACACGATCGGCGCGGCAGGGCTCGCGATCAGCGCCTCGGCGTCGGAGCCCAGCTCGACCACCGCGCGAGCCACCGCCAGGTCCCGGGCCATGAGCGCGAATGGCTTCTCCTTGCGGAACTTGCGCTCGCGCAGCGCGGCGACGGCGGCGACGGACTGGGAGGCCCCGCCGGCTGGCGAGGCCCCCCAGGCTCGTCCGGGCGGGAAGGTGCTAGCGCCGCGGCCAGCTACCCCAGAGGCTGCAGTGGCCGGCGCGGTCCGACCCCTCGAGCGACTGGGCCTGGCGGGAGATCGCCGCGTTCATGACCGCGAACGGGGCGAAGTGGAAGCGGCCATTGGCGTCGGTCCGGAAGATCTTGCCGAAGTGGTTCTGGCTCAGGGCGTGACCCGATTCGTGCAAGGCAGTGGTCTCCACGTCGAATGGCAAGGTGCCCACGTCGATGCCCCACGCGAACGCATCGTTGAAATAGATCTCGTTGAGCGCCGTGTCCTGCTGGTGGTCGCCGTTGAGGTCGGTCGGGTTGCCGTTCGCATCGACGAAGACGAACGGGAACGTCACCGCGAGGATGAACTGGCTCCCGCCGGGAGCGACGGCATCGAAGAACGCGGCGCCCTCCCATCCGGCGTGGACGATATCCGCGAGGAATGGCGTACCGATGAGCGACGCATTGCCCAGGATGATGCCATCGACGATATCGGGATCTACGCCTGAGTCCGCCACCTTGTCGATGGCGAAGTTGGAGCACCGGGTCGTGGTCTCCCAGGTCGTCATCGCGCGGTCGATTGCTGGTTCGGTCTGGGTGCTGGCGAGCGCCGGCGCGAGCGAGGTGGCCCCGTCGCTCCGGTCGACCAGGTAGGTGATGTTGGTCCCGGGATGGCGGCGCAGGTCGTTCGGGACATAGTCCTGCCCGATGTGCTTGTTGCCGCGGTTGAACGCGAAGATGGTCTGGCCCGCCTGCCGGCTGGCGGCGCTCGTCACGTAGCTGGCCGAGGCGACGCGCACCTTGAGTTTGCGCGCCGCCAGCCGGGCATTGACCGCCTGGAGCATGGCGGGGCCTGTCGATTTGATCGCGAGAGCCGGGGTGGGAGATTCCGAGGCGTCGCTGGGGGACGACGTGCTCTGCTCACAGGCCGTCATCGCAATGACGCCGACGATCAGGAGGCTGGAGTGCCGAATGTTCATGGGAGAGTTCCTCACGGCTGATTGGAAATAAGGTGGGTGGCAGCGGCTGCCGCCGGTTACTTCGCCGTTTCGCCTAGCTTCCACTCGATGGCGCGCTGGACCAGGTCCCGCGAGCTGTGCAGCGACAGCTTTTCCTTGATGTGCGCCTGGTAGGACTCGACGGTCTTGACACTCAAGTGGAGCTCGTCGGCGATCTCGACTGGGTCGCGGCCGTCATCGCGATTCGTGTCGCCATCGCAGCTCAAGCCGGCAGTGAGCCACAGGATGGCGATCTCCGCGGGAGGTGCGCCTGCGCCGTTGGGGGCGGTACGCGGCTGGGAGGCGACGGGCATGGGAGGACTCCGGGGCCGTCAGGGCGGTCGTCCATCGTAAGCTAGACGGCTTTTCATGCCCGGGTAAGCCGATCCCCCGCCACCCCGAGCAGCCGCTCTCCACCCGCCTGCGCGAAGGACGCCGCCGCGTCGGCGCTCCGGGCCTCGGCATGGTGCAGCAGCCGGACGAATTCGGGGGTAGTCCGCACCGAATCGAACCATGGGTCCTGCACCATGGTGCGCGGGGAGTGAAAACCGCCGTCCACGACGCGCCCGAGCAGCTCCAGGCTGAACTCCCCCGCCTGCACGCGCGCGAGGTTCCGGGCGCAGAACAGCAGGCCTTCGGGGTCATGGAAGCCGGTGTCGAGCACCTGTCGGGTGGCTTCGACACAGGCCTCGCGATCGCCCTCGAACGCGCAGCGGAGGGCGGTGAGGTACCAGCGCTCGCTCGTCGGCCAGTTGGCCTCGTGGGCCCGGAGGCCGGCCAGCGCCTCCTCCTGCCGCCCCACCATCCAGGTGGCGGCGAAGCGCAGCGCCTGGATTTCCTCCAGGTCGCTCACCACGGTCTGCTCGTAGTCGCCCAGCATCCAGTGAGTGTAGTGCACGCTGGTGCGCACGGCCGGGTCGATCCGGCGGGCGCGCCGGTCGGCGGCGAGCGACGCCTCCAGCAGGCCACAGAATCGCGCCGCCACCACCAGGCCGGCATAGAGATCGGGATCCGCGGCGCGGCTTTCGCCGAGCCGGAGCAGCCGGAGCAACGCCTGCGGGGCCGCGCCGAACTCCTCGATCTCGAAGTACGTGTAGAGCGTGTGTGCCAGCGGCAGGTCCGGATTGAGCTCGAGCGCCGTACGAAAGGCCGCCTCCGCCTGGCGCCGCTCCTCGGGAACGTCGCCGAACCCGTACTTGGCCAGCACGCGGTGCACCCGCCCGAGCCTGGCCCAGGCCGGGGCGTACTTGGGATCGAGCTCGACGCACCGCCGGTAGAGGGTGCGGGCCGTCTGGAGCCGGGCGGGATTGGTGGCGCCTTCGCCGATGTGGGTGGCGCGGAGGTAGAGCTGATACGCCTCGGGGCTGGCCGAAACGTCGTGGTATAGTGCCTGCCGGTCGTGGGCGGAGAGCGGAATGGCGAGCGCGTCCACGATCTGGCGGGTGAGCTCGTCCTGGAGCTGGAAGATGTCCGTGAGCGCGACCTGCGCGTTCCGCGAAGCCACCACGGTCCCCCCCGGCGCCTCCACCAGCTGGGTCGAGACCCGTACCTGGTCGCCGGCCCGGAGCAGCGTGCCGAGCAGCACCACATCCACGCCGGCGTCGGAGGCGATCGCCTTGAGGTCGGGGCTCTCGCTGCTGAAGCGCGCGGCGGCGGCCGTGGAGCGGACGGTCAGCGTCTCGAGACCGGAGAGCGAGGCGGTGATGGCCTCGGGCAGGCTCGAGGCGAGAAACTCGATCTCGGCATCGGGACGGAGCAGCCGGAACGGCAGCACGATGAGACGGGTAATGGTGCGGACCCGCGCGCCCGGCCCCGCGTCGAGCAGACCGAGGGCCTCGCGGATGGCCAACGCCATGGTCGCCGAGTCGGCGTAGCGCTCGACCGCGCGCTTGGCGAGCGCGCGCTGAATGACACGATCGGCCGCCATGACATCCGGGCCGCCCACCAGGGGCGGCGGCTGCTGGTTGACCAGCGCGGCGCAGGTCTCGAGCACCGTCCGGCCGCCGAAGGCCGGGCGTCCGGTGAGCATCTCGAACAGGATCGCGCCCAGGGCGAAGATGTCGGTCGCGGGCCCGAGCGGCTCGTCACCAAGCATCTCGGGTGCCATGTACCGCGGCGTGCCCATGATCTTGCCGGAGGTGGTGAGCGCCGAGCTCGCCTCCCGGCTCTCCGCGCGGGCCAGCCCGAAATCGAGCAGCTTCACGCCATGGGGCGTGAGGAAGACGTTGGACGGCTTGAGGTCCCGGTGGACGATACCCCGCGCGTGCATCGCCTCGAGGGCGGCCAGGATGCCGAGCGAGGTCTGGAGCGCGTCACCCAGGGCGAGCGGGCCCCGCCCGATCCGATCGGCGAGGGTCTCGCCGGCCAGCAGCTCCATGACGACGAAGAGCTCACCCCGCTCCTCACCCAGCTCGTAGACCTGACAGATGTTGGGGTGGGTCATCGCCGCGGCCACCCGCGCCTCCTGCCACAGGCGCTCCTTGAGCGAGGGATCCGAATCCAAGGCGCGGAGCCGCTTGATCGCGACCCGCCGGCCGAGGCGCTCGTCCTCGGCCTCGTACACGACGCCCATGCCGCCCTCGCCGAGCTTGCGCGTCAGGCGATAGTGGCGGATGGTCGCGGGCTCGCCCCGGGGTGCTGACGGCGGCGGGTCGGCCGAAGGCGTGGATCGCTTGAACCAGCGGAACATGGAAAGGAAATCAACCACCCGTCGGGTCGCGGCGCGAGGGTCGGGAGGCGTTCCTTGAACTGAGCGGTCGAGCGGGGAACTTCCCGCCGGTGCATCTTTGAGCCCACCCCTCGCAACACCTCGCGTTCCAGACCGAAAGAGGTCCATCCGATGAACGTCCAGCCCAGGTTGCTCGTGTCCGCCGTCGTGATGTTGGCGCTGACCGGCGCCGCGCCCCCGTCTCCTCCAGACGCGGGAGCTTCAGGCGCCTGCGCGCTGATCACCAGGGCGGAGGCGGCGGCGGCGCTGGGAGCCCCCGTGCCGGACGGCATGGAGAAAGCGATGGATGTTCCGATCCAAGGCCACACGGTCCAGGCCCAGTACTGTTTCTACGGCTCGGAGGTCCTGGTTGCCCGGTTCGAGCTCGGAGGGGGCGCCGAGGCGGTGTTCGGCCAATACCGCCAGTCGCTTGCGTCCGAGTCCGGCTATCAGTCCGTGACTGGCGTCGGGGACGAGGCTTTTGCCGCCAAGGGACAGCTGGCCGCCCGAAAGGGCCAGACCGGCTTCATCGTGGACGTCGGACAGGCGCGGGGCGGCGGCGCGCCCGAGCTGGAGGCCGAGAAGGGTCTGGCGAAGCAGGCGATCGGGCGGATGTGACTTTCAGTCGATGTGGATGATGCCCCGCGCGAGCGCGATCGTGACCGCGCCCGTGCTGAGCCACACGGGGAGCTGGGCACGACGCATCGGCAACGGCGAGGCCTTCTGGTCGGACGAGACCTACCGCATCTTCGGCCTCGACCCCCGAGGGCCTGCGCCCACCGCCGAACACATCCGGCAGATCTGCCACCCCGACGATCGCGACCTGCTCGACCGCAACATGGGCGCCTCGGCGCAGGCGGGACGGCCCTTCGAGATGGACTGGCGCATCATGCGGCCCGACGGCTCCATCCGCTTCGTGCACACCAAGGGACAGCCGGTGCTCGACGAGGCCGGCCACACGGTCGAGATCATGGGCGTCGTCATGGACGTGACGGACCGCAAGCGCGCCGAGCGGGCGCTGCGGCGTGCCCGGGAACGCACCCTCGAAGCCCGCTTTG
Source organism: uncultured Gemmatimonadales bacterium (assembly GCA_963840215.1). GTDB lineage: Bacteria > Gemmatimonadota > Gemmatimonadetes > Gemmatimonadales > GWC2-71-9 > CAVVWJ01. The sequence continues at coordinate 182,698 of CAWIYG010000002.1, forward strand.
CCGCCATGCTCGGCGAGCGGACGCGGCTCGCGCGCGAGATCCACGATACGCTGCTGCAGGGCTTCACCGGCGTAGGGCTCAAGCTGGTGGCGGTCGCCAACCGGATGACCGGAGAGCCGGAGACCCAGGCCGCGCTGCGGGAGGTCGTCGGGCTGACGCAGAAGACGCTGGAGGATGCGCGGCGGGCCGTGTGGGACATGCGCTCGCCGTCGCTCGCGGGCGGGGAGTTCTCCAGCCTGCTCCGCACGACGGCGGAGGACTGCGCCCGGGGCACGGGTCTCTCCCTGGCCTACGAGGCGGAGGGCGAGCCGCGGCCCGCGGAGCCGAGGTCGAGGCCGTCGTGCTCCGGGTTCTGCAGGAAGCGCTCACCAACGCGATCAAGCACGCCGCGGCGCAGACGGTGCGCGTGCGATGCGTGTTCGGCGAGCGCCGCCTCCGCCCCGTCGTCGCCGACGACGGCCGCGGCTTCGCGGTCGACCCCGATTTCCGCGCGTACGGCGGCCACTGGGGACTGCTGGGCATGCGGGAGCGTGCAGGCCAGATCGGCGCAAAGGTCGCGGTGCGGAGCACGCCCGGGCAGGGTACCCGGGTCACTCTGCTGGTGCCGTACGGCGTCCGGCGTGGGGTGCCGACAGAAGGCCCTTAGCAGAGCTCAAAGAGGCGCAACGACTCCGGGCTACCTTGGCGAGTCGTAGGGGGACGGAGAGCTGGTGTCGCGTGCCGCTGATGGTGATGGCGTGAGGTACGCCGCATCAGCGACCGGAGCTGCACGCGATTTGGGATAACCGGCACCAGTCGCCGTCCTAGGACCCAACCAATCTGGCACCTCCCCTACCGCGCGCCTTGCACCTCCATGCTCCCCTGTTCGGGGGATTCGCCGCCCCCCGGACTTGCCAGTTAGCACCGCGCGGCCCCAGGGAAGTCCCTGGGGCCGCGCGAGTCTTAGAGCGACGGGTATCAGTCGCCCTGTAGCCTCAAGCGATCAGTCGCTCGCCTGCGCGGGAGCGCGGGCTCGAGAGGCGCGGCGCCACCATGCCGAAACTCGAAGTGCTCGGGGTTCAGCACGCGATCGCGAAGCGACGCGTGTTGGCCGCGCTGGAGTCGCTGCGCCCAGACGACGTCGGCCATGCTGGCCGCCTGAATCCAGATGTCGGCGGTGATGCCGGGATAGAGGTGGGCCGCGCCGGAGAGGAGTCGCGCCTCGCGGGGGCGGTCGTAGCCGCCGCTCTGGCGTCTCATGGGAAACTGGCCATGCCGATGGTCATGGTCGGTCTGTGCGGCGCATCCGGGTGGCGTGTCACCGTCCATGCGTGCGCGGCCGGGCGGGACGAAACGCTGCGCTCCTGAACAAGTTAGCATATCCGGCCGAGCTGGGAGCGTCAATGACCCGCTCTTTTTTCCGCCTTGGTCGCGCGGTCGATCTGCTCGCTCACGCCTCAGGTTGCGTCGCCTGGACGAGCACCTTCACGTCGGGGTCCCCGCCCACATCCGCGCCAACCGCTTTGCCGATCTGTTCCAGCATCAGCAGCATTTTGGTGTTCTCCTGCTCGGCGAGCAGGTTCAGCTGCAGGTCCAGATGACTTCGCTTGTCACTGGTCCGCGCAGCGCGGTTCTGGCTCATGAGAATGAAGCTCGACAGCAGGATCGCCTCGACGGACAGCATCGGCGTCAGCAGCGGGAAGGGGAATGGATCGATGCGATCGCGCTCCGGCAGCATCACGTTCAACGCCACCCAGCCGCCGACGAGAACGATCATGATCCCGACGAACCGGATCGAGCCAGAGAGCCCGGTGACGGCATCGGCCACGCGGTTGGCCACCGTGGCCTTCTCCAGCTCCGCGGCCTCGAGCGCCTGAACCCGGTCGACGTTGCGGCGCGTCAGCTCCTGTACCGAGTTCGGCGCGGGCTCGCGGTCGTCCGGCGCGGAGTTGGATCTGTCGGGCATCGATGGATCTCCGGGTGTCATCAATGGCTCTCGGTTCCAGGATGTACTCCTCCGCGCGCCCTGGTCCCCCTCCTCAGTTCCCTCGTTTCCTGGTCTTCCCTCTCTATGGAATGAGCGCGCTCCGTCCGGCATGCTCCGTGAGGTGGCTCACGTGAGGACGGCCACCGGTGGGGTGGCCGTGACGGCTCCAGCCTAGGAACCCTGGGGCCCTCAGGGCACCCGCCGCTTGAGGAGGCGGCCTACTCCTTCATCGCCTCCATCAGTCCATCCCGATGGCCGAACCAGAGGAACTGCAGCCAGGTCTTCGCGGGGTCGTACCGGCGCACGATCCGGGCGGTGCGTAGGTCGTCGCCGTCCTCATCCGAATTCCGGTCGTGCACCACGAAGGCGTTGGCGACGAACTTCTTCACCACGCGCTTCACCGAGCCGAGCACGCCACCGCCGTCACTCGTAGGCTTGACCGAGACGTCGTGATATCGGGGCGTCACCGTCGTGACGGCCCGTCCGCCACTGACCGTCTGCCGGAAGTCGATCCCGTCCACCCAGCCCTTCCCGAACTCGAAGGACTCGTTCTCCGCCAGGAAGCGGTTGAAGGCGGTAGCCGACATCCGTCCGAGCCTGCCGGAGAGCTGGTACCGGAAATCCGGGGCGTCGAGCGGCACCGAGGCCGCCATGGTCAGCAATCCCTCATTCATGAGCCGCGCGCGAGCCTCGATCCTGAGCGGCTTGCCCCGGGACGGCAGGTGGAGATTGAGAACCGTTCCCTGCACCGCGTCGAAGCTGATCCGTCCGGGCCGCTCGCTCCCGGGCTCGCGCTCGCGATAGACGATCGTGCCGGCGGATACGAGGAGACTGTCGAGACGGAACGCGGGGCCGGCACCGGCTGCCACCTGCTGCGGGCTCCGGTGGCGCGAGGGACGACCACGGGGAAGGCGCTTGTCGGTGAGCACGTCGAGCCGGGCGCCTTCGAGCTCGAGGGCGCGCGCCCCGATGTCGCCGGTGGCGACGAAGGCGCGCCAGGCGACGCCCCGCGCCCGCAGGGTGTCCAGCTCCAATCGGACCCGGTCCCGGCGCACCCGCACACGACGCACCCACTGGTCCTCGGGGATGGAAGGCTCGTGCCTGGCGCCGGCCAGCCGCAGCGTGGAGTCGGTGAGGTCCGCCGCCGCGCCGGCGATCGTGATCTCGGTCAGCTTGCCCGAGCGCAGGATTAGCCCTGTCGCGGTCAGGCGCGCCCGGCTGGCCGACAGAGCCCGCCGCTCCCGAGGGTTGGCGGTGGGATCGAACACCAGATCCTTCGCCTCGAACCGGGCGTGCTCGAGGATGATGGAGGCTCCGCCACGCTTACCCGGCCGATCGAGCGTGAGGCTCAAAGCGGGCAAGGAAATGTCGGCCACCTCGAACAAGGAGAGTCCGAGCGAACGGACTGGCTCCGCCAAGTGGCCCGCCGGGCCCGCCGAGTCCGGCATGGGCGGGCCCTCGTCCTCCGGACGAGGCGCCAGCGTGATGCTGCCGACCACCCGGCTGCACCCCAGTTTGCGGGCGACGAACCACCGCTTGAAAACCAGGCGCACGACGTCGAGCCCGGCCACGCGGCATTCGCGCGCCCGCCACTCCAGCGCAGGCAGCGGTGACTTCCGACGGCTGTTCTTGACGGAATCGGTCGACACGATCGCGGAGTCGAACGAGATGGATCCGGCCAGTGGAAGGAACGAGAGGTCGCCCAGCGCAAGGTGGTAGGTGCTGTCGGTCCGGCGGGCAATCTCTCCGACCGCCCACCGGCCCAGCCGGTCTTCCACCGCGCGATCCCACCAGCGGAACGCCAGCGCGATCAGGAGCAGGGCGAGTGCGACGGCCCCGAGCACCACGATGAGCCGGGCCGGATGCTTCGGCTTGGTCGTACCGGGCATAGGCGTCGAGCGTGCATAATGGGAATGACCCGCGGAGGGTTGCATCGGGCCTTCGGGCAGCCGCTCAGGCGCCGTCGGCCTCCCCGCGAAGGGGACGGGTCGGTGTGCTTCGCTAGTGTAAGGGTTGGGATCCGCGCGGGCTGTGATCCTTCCCACCTGGACCGAGTACGCGGTGAAGGGCCGGGGCCATAAAACCCCAGCCCCTTAGCCCTTCCGCTGCTTCTGACGCAGCGGCCATGCGGAAGGACCGTCCGGGCCCACCTGGCCTTTGACCTTTCGCGGGGATGTGCTGAGAGATCTCAGAAAGCCTGGCAGGATCGCGCTTGATCGATAGCGTTTAGGCAAGCAGTGAGGGCGGTGGGACTCGAACCCACGACCTAGGGATTAAAAGTCCCTTGCTCTACCAGCTGAGCTACGCCCCCCGACGGGCGAAACATCTGCGCCCGGGGGCCGCCAGACAAGCGCCCCAGCCCCCGGCTACTCGCCCTCGTCCTGCCGCCGCCGGCGCTCGTCCTTCCGCTCCTGGTGCCGCGCCTCGCGCACGGCGTCCGACATCCCCGAGGAAGCCACCCCCCGGAACTCGAAGTGGAGCTCGTCGAGCGCGCGGTCGCGGGTGAGCGGCACCTGGCTCTGCTTCCGGAGCCGCATCGACAGCACCTGGTCCATCATGACCGCGGCGGGCTGCCACTCGTTGGCGGGAATGCCCGGATAGAGATGCGCGAAGGCCGGCTTCAGCATGGCCTGGCGGATCCCTGGCCGGGCCGTCACCGCTTCCGCCGGGCCAGCAGGAAGGCGAGCGCCACGGCTGCCACCCCGATGAGGGCGGCGGAGCCGATCGCCCGCTTGACCCCCTTGGACACGCCGGGGTGTCGGGCCGCGAGCTGATCCGAGGTATCCGCCAGGGCTGAGTTTACCCGCTCCCGCTGGGTCAACCACTCGTGGATCAGACCCGGCTCCTCCACCTCGGTCGGTTTGGCCTCGAGCCGGCGCCGGACTTCGTCCTCGCCGAGGTTGTCGAGCTCCCGCCAAACCTGCTCGCGCGTCTTCCGCACCATGGTTCCTCCAGCGGCAAAAAAATCCGGGGTTCCGAACCGACCCCTAAATCTACCGCCGTAGGCGCTCACACGCCGTGCGGGACGACACCGTGCCTCCCACAGGGGGGTTGCGAACGCCCCGGGCCTTCCTAGGATCAGCCCAAGGCGGTCCACGCCACACAATCCGGCGGGTCCAGCGTCACATCTCCGACGCATCACCGCCCCTATAGTGGCGACGGAATTACTTCGCACCCACAAATGCACGCCGGCGTACCGTCGGCGGTCGGCAACCCACCCCGCATCCGGAGTCTCCGATGTCTCTCGAATCCCTGGACGGCCTCTTCCTCGACGAGCTGAAGGACGTCTACAACGCCGAAAAGCAGATCCTCAAAGCGCTGCCCCGCATGGCGAAGGCCGCTAGCTCCGACGCCCTGCGGCAGGCCTTCACGAACCACCTTCGTGAGACCGAAGGCCAGGTGCGGCGGCTCGAGAAGATCTTCGAGTTGCTGGGCCAGACCGCCCGTGGCAAGAAGTGCAAGGGCATGGAAGGCCTGCTTGAGGAAGGTAAGGAGATCATGGAGGAGGAGGGCGCCCCGGAAGTGATCGACGCCGCCCTGATCTCCGCGGCCCAGCGAGTGGAGCACTACGAGATGGCGGCCTACGGCTGCCTTCGCACCTACGCCCAGCTGCTCGGCTACGAGGACGCGGTCAAGCTGCTCCAGCAGACGCTCGCCGAAGAGGAAGCCGCCGACGAGAAGCTCACCGCCCTCGGCGAAGGCGGCATCAACCAGGCGGCCGTGGCCGCAGGCAACATGGAAGAGGAGGAGGACGCGTAGGCTCCTTCCGACGGTATATATTCGGGTGGCCGACGCGTAACCGTCTCGAGACGGACGGCTACGCGCACCAGGAGGCCACCCATGATCCGAACGCTCGGCAGCGCTCTCGCGCTCCTGCTCGCGCTCACCGGGAGCGCGCGCGCCCAGGACGATCGCTGGCAGGTGACGCTCGACGACGAGCGCTACGTGTGGGACATCCGGCTGGTCCGCCTCGACGGGGACTCGCTGATGGTTCGCCAGTCGGATAGCCTGGTGGCCGTCCCCGTCGCCCACATCAACGAGATCCGGCTGATCCGGAAATCCGAAATGCAGCTGGGCGGCGAGGGCGCTGCCGCCGGGGCCATGAACGCCCTGGTCGGCGGCGACGACGAGATCTACGACCTCACGCCGCTCGATTTCGCCGACCGGCTCCGCACCGTCCAGAAGATCCTGCTGCTCCATCCGACCGGGCCCTAGTGGTCCTGCTGATTACCGGTACGGGCACCGGCGTCGGCAAGACCTGGGTAGGCCGCGCCCTCGGCCACGCCCTCACCGCGCGAGGCCGCCGCGTCGTGGCCATCAAGCCGGTGGAGATCGGCACCTCCGGCGCCACCACGCCGCTCGAGGACGGCGTTTTGCTGGCCGCGGCAACCGGCCAGACCGAGCCACGCGCGGCGCTCCACCGATTCACCGATCTGCTGGCCCCGGCGCTGGCCGCGGACGCCGCAGGCGAGAGCCTCGACCTCGACACCCTGTTGCTCCGGCTGGAAGCCCTGAGCGCGGGTATGGAGTTCGTGCTGATCGAGGGGTCCGGCGGCCTGCTCACGCCCCTGACCTGGGAATGGACAGTGGTGGATCTGGCCCGCGCCCTGGGGGCGGCCGCGCTGGTGGTGGCCGCGGACCGGCTCGGTGCGATCAACCACACCCTCCTGACGCTGAGCGCGCTCGAGCTCTCGGGCCTCGAGGTCGCCGGGGTGGTGCTCACCCCACCGGCTACCCCCGACCCTTCGACTGGAACCAACGCGGACGCGATCGCGCGCCTCGCCGGGATCGATCGGGTGCTCAGCGTACCCAAGGTGCCAGATCCCGCCGCGGCGGCCAGTGCGATGGAATCCGTCATCGAGTGGATCAGTGAGTCAGCCACCTGACCATGCCCGTATTTCGCAAGCCTTGTGACCATTTCGGTTCGCCAGGAGTGCAACCGTTCGCAGGTTAGACCAGATTTGCACTCCCCCGCCGAAACTGCGAGGCGCTCGGCTTCCCCCTGCTGTCCGGCCATCTCGTTTCCCTGCAAGACATACCTCCTGCCCGCCGTCTCCCTCCCCCGCGCCGCTTTATCGGTTGCACTTCCGGCGATCCGGTACATGGCTTGCCCCTGTTTGGTCGGGCTGGAGCAGTCCCGCGTCCACCGCTCGACCCATCTGGTGCTTTCTCCAGGAAGGTCGGTGCGGTCGGCGGCCGGAGAAATCCGAGCCGCGGTACCGTCGCATGACGACAACCTTCATCCGGAGCACAGCCGTGAAACGCATCCGTTGCCTGTCCGCCCTGGTCCTCGCCGGCGCGCTTGGCCTGACCAGCTGCTCGTCGCTCCAGGATGACCCGACCGGCCCGGGGGTAGAGACCGCCCCGTCCACGCTGCTCTCCGGCAACGGCCTGCTGGGCACGTCGATCGGTAGCGGCCTCCTGGCATGTGCTCCGCTGCCCTACGCCTCCTCCTCCGCGACGATCGGCGCCGCAGGCGGCACGCTCGTCATCGGCCCGCACAAGCTCACGGTGCCTGCCGGCGCGCTCGCCGGGCCGGTGCTGATCAGCGGTGAAGCCCCCGTCGGGACCGTCAACTCGGTCCAGCTCCAGCCGGAAGGGCTGCAGTTCGCGGCCGGCCGGCCGGCGAAGCTCACGCTCAGCTACGCCAACTGCCCGTTGCTCGGCAGCCTGCTTCCCAAGCGGGTCGCGTACACCACGGACCTGCTGGCCATCCTGTCCTTCGTGCCCTCGCTCGACGTCCTGCTCGGGCGCAAGGTCACCGGCAGTCTCGCGCACTTCTCCCGCTACGCCGTAGCGTGGTAGGCCCGTTGCACTGGCGTCAGGACGGCGCGGACTCCGCGCTGGCCTCGCGCGCGTCCTCCCCCGAGGGGCTGCTGCTGGTCGCCCGCGAGTACGATCGGAAGGGGCACCTGCAGGAGACCGGCGACGCCTACGAGGCGGCGATCGCGGCTGCCGGCGCGGCCGGCGACCATCGGACGGCGGCGGAGGCGCTGCGACGCCTGGCGGTCGTGCGCTGCCTCAGGCAGGAAACCGACGCGGCCCGCGCGCTGTGCGCGCGGAGCGAAGCCGTGGCGAGGGAGGCGCGCGAGGAGCACCTGGTCGCGGAGGCCCTCAACACCGCCGGCGGGATCGAGCTGCTCGAGGAGCGCTTCGACGAGGCCCGTGCCCGCTTCCACCAGGCGGCCGCGATCGCCACGGATCCCGACCTCCTCGGCCGGATCGAGCAGAACCTCGCGACCGTCGCCGGCACGCAGGGCGACTACACCGAGGCGCTGGAGCGCTACCGGCGCTCGCTTGCCGGCTTCCTCGCGGCCGCCAACGAGCAGGGCTGCGCCGTCGCCTATCACAACCTCGGCGTACTCAGCATCGACCTTCGGCGATGGGTCGACGCGGATCACTACCTCCGCCTCTGCCTCCAGACGGTCCACGTGACCGGCGATCTGCACCTCCGCGGCCAGGCCGTCATGAACCACGCCGAAGCGTTGACCGGGCTCGGACGCCTGCGCGAGGCCAGAGTGGCCGCCGAGACGGCGACGAGCATCTTCGACGAGCTGCACGCCCCGCGCGAGCTGGCCGACGCCTACCGGGTGCTGGGCGTCGTGCTCCGCCGCTTGGGTGAGCTTCCTGCCGCCCGGACACGCCTCCGCCTCGCCATCGAGGTGGCATCCACGTCCCGCTACGCCTTGAGCGAAGCGGAAGGGACCCGCGAGCTCGCGCTCGTGGTCGCGGCGCTCGGCCGGACAGCAGAAGCCTTCGTGCTCATGGGCCAGGCCGCCGCCGACCTGGAACGGCTCAAGCCCGCCGGACTGCCGGCCGCAGCCGTCGCCGGCGACTTCCCGGCGAGCGTCCGCGCATGGAAGGATCTGCTGGGGATACTGGATCCGGCCGGGCAGCGCCTCGGCGAGCGGATCGCCGATGGCGCGGTGGACGCGGCGCGCCGCTCGGGACTCGGAGCGGAAGACCAGGTGCGCGTCCGGGTGGCGGCGCACCTCCATGCGCTGGATCCCGCCTGGATTTCGGAAGGGATGCTGCCGTGGAGCGTCGAGCGGATCCTGCAGGGCCTGCACGGGGGTGACGCGACGCCGGAGTCCGAGATCATTATGGGCGAGCTCGACTGCGGCGCCTGCCCCGCCTGACCTTCAGCTTGGCGGCGCGGTCAGCCGCCCGATTGCGCGCGTGACCTCGGTGCGGGCCTCCGGCCGGCGTAAGCCGGGCTCGGCCTCCCGCAGAAACGCCAGGGCGTCGCCAGGCTCGAGCTGATCCTCCAGCGCTCCCAGCATCCATTCCCGCACCCACGGCCGCTCGTCGTCCAGTGCCCCTCGCACGGCACCGCGCGCGGTCGTGTCGCCGCGTGACGTCAGGGCCGCGAGCCCGATCGCGGGGACCGGCTGCGCGCCAAGCTGCCGGGCCACTGCGGCAACCAGCTCGGAATCCGGATGCTGAACCACGCCGGCGATCGCCGCGTTCTGGATCGCGTCGCGATACGACGGTGTCACGAGGCCCTGTTGGATGGTCTCGCGGGCACCCGCGCCGCCCAACCGGGTGAGAACGAGCAGGGCGGCCGCGCGCACGCGGTCACTCGAGTCGGCCCGCCACGCTTCTCGCGCCACCGTCACGGCGCGCGGCCCCCCTACAGTCCCCAGCGCGCCGACCGCAGCCTCGCGCACCTGGGCCGACGTGTCGCGCGCGGCGACCTCGAGGGCGGGCAGCGCCAGGGCCGGCGGAAAGCGTCCGAGCGCGCCGGCAGCCTGTGCGCGCGTGAGGTAGTAGTCGGCGCCTCCGGCGGCGCGCACCAGCGCCGCGCCCGCGAGCGAGTCCGCGGGCCGGGCACCGAGCTGATCGATGGCCCATGACCGCTGCCAGAGGTGGGGATGCCGCTCGAGGAGCGCGGCAAGCCATGGTGTCGGCTGCTCGAAGGCGAGCGTCTTGAGCACCGCGCTCGCGTCGTCGAAGGCCACCATGATAGGTGCTGCCGGCAGGTCGTCGATGAGCACCCGCTGCTCGCGCCGGTCGATGGTCACCCGGCGCACGACGTCGCCCCGGGCGGTCCCGACCCGGATCGCGAGCGGCGCCCGGAAGGCGAGCGGCGTCGCGAACCGGAAGCCGGCACTGTCCGCGGTGGCGGTGTCGGTCTGCGTCTGCCGGACATCCAGTGTGAGCGCGCGCGCCACGGAGTCGTAGCTGGCGGTGACCGCGAAGGCGGGGTAGCCCGCCGAGTAGATCCACTGCGACCAGAACCACGGCAGGCTTTCGCCGGTGGCATCGAGCACCGCCTGCCGGAGGTCGTCGCTGGTGGCCGACCCGTACGCGTTCCGGGTGAGATAGCGGCGCATCGCCGCCCAGAAGCGCTCGGGCCCCAGCTGGGCCTTCAGCATCTGGAGGACCAGCGCGCCCTTGGGATAGACGTTGTTGGAGTTGTAGGTCGCGAGCGGCATGCGGCGGCGCGCGTCGAGGCCGAGGAACTGCCGGTACTCCGCGAGGTAGTAGTCCTGCTCCGCGTGGGGTCCCTGCTTCACGCCCCAGTACTGCCCGGGCATGAACTCGGCCATCCCCTCGTTGAGCCAGTAGTTGCCCCAGTTCTCCGCCGTCACCAGGTCGCCGAACCACTGGTGCGCGAGCTCGTGCGGAATCAGCGACTGGCGGTACCACGGCCGGTCGCGATAGGCCCGGGCGTCCGGGAGCCAGTCCACCAGCGTGGTCGCGCTCACGTTCTCCATCCCGCCGATGAAGTCCGCCACGGTGACCTGGGCGTACTTGGACCACGGGTACGGCACGCCAGTGAGACGGCCGAACACCTCCATCATGTCGGGCGTGACGCCGAAGAGCGGGCGGGCGCGGGCGCTGTCCTCCGGGTAGACGTAGTAGTCCACCGGGATGCGGCGCCAGCGATCGGCGATCTTCACGAACGGCGCGGCGGCGAGCGAGATCAGGTACGTGGACGCCGGGCGCTCCTGCCGCCAGTGCGTGGTGCGCTCGCCGCGCGGGGCCGGATGCGTGCTCACCAGCCGGCCGTTGCTCACCACCGTCAGGCGCGCGGGCAGGGTCGCGATCACTTCCCAGGTGGCCTTGTCCGCGGGGCCGCCCCACGTGGGGATCCACCGCGGGTTGCCGTCGGTGCCCCCGCCGCTGTAGACCTGCTGCGGGCGGTGCGGCCGGCCGTCCTCCTTGAAGAAGTAGAGCCCGTAGCCCTGTCGGATTCGGCCGCGGTAGTCCACCGTGAACCGCAATGTGTCGCCGAAGGCCGCGGGGCGCGACAGACGGACGACCAGCGAGTCACCCGGCCGGGCGTAGCCGAGCGCGGAGCAGCGGCGCCCGGCGGCGCAGGACGGCGTAACGGCCCGGACCTCGAGCGTGCGCCCCATATCGAGCACCACCGTGTCCAGCGCGGGGCGGAGCGAGACCAGTGTGGTGGTGACCAGCCCGTCGAAGGCGGTCGAGTCCCAGTCGAAGTTCCGGACCTCGATCCGCTGGTGGATCAGATCGTAGTCGTGCGACGCGGTGAAGGCGCCGTTGACGACGCGCTCGAGGTTGGTCTGGGCGGGGAGACGTGCGGGCGCCAGGAGCAGAGCGGCGAGCGCGACGGCGACGGACCCGGAGCGCGCGTTCAGAACAGCACCAGTTGCGCGATCGGCGCGAAGGTCTGCCGATGGTGCCGCGTCGGCCCGTGGGCCCGGAGCCCTTCGTGGTGCTCCTCGGTTCCGTACCCCATGTTCGTATGCCACCCGTATCCCGGATACCGTCGCGCCAGCCGCTCCATCAGCCGATCCCGCACCGTCTTGGCAAGGATGGCCGCGGCGGCGATGGATTGGCAGCGGGCATCGCCCTCGATGAGGGCGTCGTGGGGAAATCCGACTTCGGGAAGCGGGAGGCCGTCGATCAGGATCCGGTAGGCACGCGTCGCGAGCAGGGGCCGTCCGAGCAGGCGGACGAGTGCGCGGTGCATGGCGAGCGCGGTGGCGACGCGGATATTGAGGCGGTCGATCTCATGCGAGGACGCGGCGCCCACCGCGCAGTCGAGCACCCGGGTCCGGATCCGGTCGGCGAGCGCGAAGCGCACCCGCGCGGGCAGCGTCTTGCTGTCCCTGAGCCCGCGCACGGCGCGGCAGTCGGGCGGAAACACGACGGCCGCGGCAACCACCGGTCCTGCCAGTGGCCCGCGGCCGGCTTCGTCGACGCCCACGAGGAGCATCTCGTGCGCCCAGGCCGCCCGTTCCCGATGGAGCGAGGGGCGGAGGGCCATCGGTCAGGTCTCGCGCTTCTCCTTGATGCGCGCCGCCTTGCCGCTCAGCGCGCGGAGGTAGTACAGCTTGGCGCGGCGGACGCGGCCGCGGCGCACCAGCTCGAGCGTGGCGATCGTGGGGCTGTGGATCGGGAACATCCGCTCGACGCCCACACCCGCCGAGACCTTCCGGACGGTGAAGTTCTCGCTGATGCCGCCGCCGCGCTTCGCGATGACGAGGCCCTCGAACGCCTGGAGCCGCTCCTTGTCGCCCTCGCGGACGCGAACCATGACCCGGACGGTGTCGCCCGGCTCGAATGCAGGAATGTCCGTGCGCAAGCCCTCACGGGCCACTTCTGCCAACCGCTGCATCGTCGCATCCTCCGCGCCCTGCGGCGCCCTGGGTAGATCGTTGACTTCTACTTGTGCCGCTCCCACAGGTCGGGCCGCCGCTCGCGCGTCAGCCGTTCCGCTTCCGCCTGCCGCCAGGCCTCGATCCGCGCGTGATCGCCGGACCGCAGGACGTCCGGCACCGCCATCCCGCGATACTCCGGCGGCCGGGTGTAACTCGGCGGGCTCAGGAGCCCGTCGTAGTGCGAGTCGCCGCTGGCGCTCTCGTGATCGCCGAGCGCTCCGGGCAGGAGCCGCACCACCGCGTCCAGCACGCAGATCGCCGCGGGCTCGCCACCGGAAAGGACGAAGTCCCCCACCGACAGCTCCTCGGCCCCGAGCCCCTCGGCCACCCGCTGGTCCACGTCCTTGTAGTGACCACAGAGCAGCGTGAGCCGCGAGCCCAGCGAGAACCGCACCGCATCGTCGTGGCTGAACCGCCGGCCCCGCGCCGAGAGCAGCACCACCGTTGCCACCGGGCCGAGGCTCTCGACCGCCTCGAAGAACGGCTCCGGCTTGAGTACCATTCCCGCGCCGCCGCCGTAGGCGTAGTCGTCGACGGTGTTGTGCCGGTCGTGGGTGAAGTCCCGCAGCTGCACGAGATTGAACTTCACCAGTCCGGCCGCCGCGGCCCGCCCCGGAATGCTCGCCGCCGTGAACGGGGCGACGACCTCGGGAAACAGGGTGACCACGTCGATCGTCAGCACTACTCGATCAATCCCTCCGGCGGCGTCACCACCAGCCGGCGCCCCGTCCGGTCGACCTCCCGTACGAACTCCTTCTTGTACGGCAGCAGGAACTCGCGCTTGGGGCCCTGCACCTCGATCATCACTCCCGACGGCAGCTCGTACACCGCGCTGACCAGACCGAGCGCGGTCTCGTCGGGGAGCCGCACCGCGAAGCCGTCGAGCTCGTGCAGGTACACCTCGTCGCCTTCGGGCGGGGCGAGCTCGTCGGCCGGGACCGCCAGGAACAGTCCCCGCCACGGGTCGATCGCCTCGCGCCGGTCGGCGCCCTCGAACTTGACCAGCCACTGGCGGTGATACGAGCGGCTGCGCTCGATCGTCACCGGCCCCGCCACGGTCTCCCCGTCCAGCCCCACCAGCCACACCGCCCGTCCCGGCGCGAACACCGTCTCGGGGGCGTCGGTGATCGGGAACAGCGTCAGGTCGCCCTTCAATCCGTGGGGCTTCCTGAGCCGGCCCACCACCATGTGGCGGGCGTCGGCGGCCATCAGACCGTGGCGGCCTTGAACACCCCGGCCTGCTTGAGGAGCGACTGCACCGTCTCCGACGGCGTCGCGCCCTTCGAGATCCAGTGGCGCGCCTTGTCGGCGTCGACCGTGACCTTGTCCGCGATCGTGGCACCCTTGGGGTTGTAGGTGCCGATGATCTCGATGAACCGCCCGTCGCGGGGCGCTTCCTGGTCCGCGATCACGATCCGGTACAGCGGGAGCTTCTTGCGGCCGACGCGACGCAGGCGAATCCGGGTTGCCATGTCAGTTCCTGGTCCTATTGCTAGGTGTGCGGGTTAACCGGGGAAAGGTCCACGCCCAAAGGGGAGCTTCAAGCCCTTCCCCCCGGTCTTTCCCACGCTCTTCATGACCTTCTGCATCTGCTTGAACTGCGCGAGCAGCGTATTCACTTCCTGCACCGTGCGGCCGCTGCCCTTGGCGATCCGGAGCCGCCGGTTCCCGTTGATGAGGTCCGGGTTCGAGCGCTCCTTGGCCGTCATCGAGAGCACGATGGCCTCGACGTGTTTGAGCTTCTTGTCGTCGATCTTGGCCGCCTGCAGCATGGCCGGGTTGATGCCCGGCAGCATGCCGAGCACACCCTTGAGCGGCCCCATCTTCTGCATCTGCCGCATGGCGTTGAGGAAGTCCTCGAGGTCCATCCCCTTCTTCGAGGTGACCTTCTTCGCCAGCCGCTCGGCTTCCTTCTCGTCGACCGCGCCCTGCGCCTTCTCGACCAGCGAGAGGATGTCGCCCTGCTGGAGGATGCGGCCCGCGAGCCGGTCGGGATAGAACGGCTCGAGCGCGTCGAGCTTCTCGCCCACGCCGATGTACTTGATCGGCGCCTTGGTGACCCCATAGATCGAGAGCGCCGCGCCGCCCCGGGCGTCGCCGTCCATCTTGGTCAGGATCACGCCGGTGACGCCGAGCGCCTCGTGGAAGCCCTGCGCGATCCGCACCGCGTCCTGGCCCGTCATGCCGTCGGCCACCAGCAGGATCTCATGCGGCGAGACGGCGGCCTTGAGCTTGACCAGCTCGCCCATCATCTCGTCGTCGATCTGCAGCCGGCCGGCGGTGTCGACGATGACCGTGCGCGCCCGCGCCTTGCCCGCCTCGACGATGCCCTGCCGGACGATCTTGGACACGTCCTTCGAGCCGGTGTCGGCGTAGACCCCGACGTCGATCTGCTTGCCGAGCGTCTGCAGCTGGTCGATGGCCGCCGGACGGTACACGTCGGCCGCGACCAGGTACGGCGCCTTCTGCTCCAGCTTGAGCCGCTTGGCGAGCTTGCCCGCCGTCGTCGTCTTGCCCGAGCCCTGCAGCCCGACGAGCAGGATGATCGTCGGCGGCACCGTCGCATGCGCGATCGGCGCCTGCTTCTCGCCGAGCAGCATCACCAGCTCGTCGTAGACGATCTTGACGATCTGCTGCCCCGGCCGGACTTCCTTGAGCGCCGCCACTCCGACGGCCTTGTCCTGCACCCGCTCCAGAAACTCGCGCGTGAGGTCGAAGCTGACGTCGGCCTCGAGCAGGATCCGGCGGATCTCCCGGAGCCCCTCCTTGACCGCATCTTCCGTCAGGACACCGCGTCCAGTGAGCTTCTGGAGCGTATCGTTGAGTTTCTGTGACAGCTCTTCGAACATAAGCCCGTAAGCATAACCAGCAGACCGGCTTTGGACAAGCCGACCGGTTCCGGCCGCGGCCCGTCAGGAGGGTCCGAGACGCATCGCCTGCAGCAGGCGGACGAACCGGGGATGCGAGCGCAACGGATCCAGCCGCGGCTCCACCCGCAGCAGCGCCATCCAGTGGGTCCGCTCCTCGTAGCCCTGCTGCAGAAGGTCGAGGGCCGCCTCGGGCTCGCCCAGCCCGGTGTGAACCAGGGCCAGGTCGTACGCCGACACGTATCGGTGCTTCCGCATCGCCTCCAGCTCGGCCAGCCGGGCCCGCGACTCGGCGATCCGCCCGGCCCGGGCCAGGCCGTGCGCCAGGAAGGCCAGCCCGAGCGGCTCGCCGCGCGAGTGCCGCACGCCGTCCTCGTAAGACCTGACCGCATCATCCGTTGCACCGGCCTGGTCGAGCGCCATGCCGAGCCAGATGTGGGTCACGGCCATTCCCGGATCCAGCTCCAGCGCCCGCCGGGCCTGGTCGATGGCCTCGGATACCGCCGGGCGAAGTAGTGGCCCCACGCCAGGGCCGCCCCCTTGATGGGCGAGAGCGGGTCGAGCGCCACCGCCGTCCCGAACTCGGCCATCGACTCCTCGAATCGGCCGAGCACCGCGAGGAAGTTGCCGTACCACTGGTGTCCGGTGGCGTAGCCGGGATTCCCCCGGATGGCGGCCTGGAACTCCCGCTCCGCCTCCTCCCAGTCCCACGTGTGATACATACTGCAGTACGCCAGCGTCGGGCGGGACTCGGTCACCTTGGGATCGAGCTCCAGTGCCCGGAGCGCGGCCGCGCGCGCCCGGGGAAATGCTTCGCCCGGCGGCAGCGCGGTGTAGAAGCCGAGCAGGCAGTACGAATCGGCGAGCCCAACGTGCGCCATGGCGTAGTTGGGATCGCGCTCGACGGCGCGCTCGAAGTGACGAAGCCCGATCCGGAGCGCCTCCTCGGTCCGCCGATTCCAGAGCTGCCGCCCCTTGAGGCAGAGCGTGTAGGCCTCGAGGTCGTCGGTCGCCGGCCGCACGAGGCGGGTGACCTCGGGCCCCAGCAGCCGCACCCGCAGTGCGCTCACGATGGCCCGGGAGATCTCGTCCTGGATCTTGAACACGTCCTCGACATCCCGGTCGTAGACCTCCGCCCAGAGCTGGTAGCCGGAGGTGCAGTCGCTGAGCTGGACAGTGACCCGGAGCCGGCGGCCCGCCGTCCGGACACTGGCTTCGAGCGCGGCCCGCACGTTGAGCTGCGCGCCGATCGCACGGATGTCCTGATGTTTGCCCTTGAACGCGAAGGCCGACGTGCGGGAAACCACCCGGAGGCCCTCCACCCGGGTGAGCGCGCCGATCAGCTCGTCGGTCATGCCGTCGCTGAAGTACTCGGACTCGGCGTTGGGGCCGAGGTTGGCGAACGGCAGGACCACGATCGACCCGCTCCCGGTGACCGCGGAGACGTCGGACGGCTCCGTCGCCGCCGCGGGCGTGGACGCCGACGCGGACGCGGCGCGATTCGGGCGCCCGGCCCAGCGCCTCGACGACGACTCGGTCGATCGCCTCCGGGATGTCGCCCCGGTGGACCCGCATGGACGGCGGCGGCTCCGCCAGCCGGCGCGTGAGCGCGGCGAGTGCCCCGCCGCCGAACGGCTGGCTCCCGGTGAGCAGCTCGAACAGCACGCAGGCCAGGCTGTACACGTCGCTCCGGCCGCCGATCACGTCGCCCGCGGCCTGCTCGGGGCTCATGTAGGCCGGCGTTCCGACGATGAGGCCGGTCCGCGTCAGCGCCTCGCCCCCGGCCTCGCTCAGCGCCTTGGCGATGCCGAAGTCGGCCACCATCGCCTCGCCCTCGTGCATCATCACGTTCTCGGGCTTGACGTCGCGGTGGACGATGCCCTGCGCGTGGGCATACCCCAGGGCGCCGGCCACGTCCAGCGCGATTCGCACCGCCTCACCGACCGGGAGGGCGCCCTCGGGGTGGAGCCGCGCCCGCAGCGATTCGCCGCTGACGAACGGCATGACGTAGTAGAGGACGCCGTCGGCCTCGCCGGAATCGAACAGCGGAAGGATGTGCGGGTGGCTGAGGCGCGCCGCGATCTCGACCTCGCGCTGAAACCGCTCGGGGCCGAGGGCCGCGGCCAGGTCAGGATGGAAGAGCTTGAGGGCGACGAGCCGTCCGTGCTTGACGTCGCGGGCCAGGTAGACCGTGGCCATGCCGCCGCGCCCGACCTCGCGTTCCAGCCGGTAGTGCGCCGCCAGCGCGATCCGAACGCGGTCGGGCGTGTCGAGCATGGCAGAAAGCATAGGGCGCGGAACCGGCGCGGGCCAGAGAGGCGGGCTCCCGGCCCGGTGTAGCTTTAGTCGGCTCCTGGAGACCGACTATGAGCGCGATCCCGCAGGTCATCGACGCCGAAGCGAAGCAGATCCAGCTCGACCGCATGAAGCGGCGGGCCACCGGGCTGCTCGTGCTCATGGGCGTGGTGTTCGTGGCGGCGTGGCTGCTCGAGCCCGCCCATCCCTGGCTGGGCTACGTGCGGGCCACGGCCGAGGCCGGCATGGTGGGCGGCATGGCGGACTGGTTCGCCATCACCGCCCTGTTCCGCCGGCCGCTCAACCTGCCGATCCCCCACACGGCCATCATTCCCAACCGCAAGGATCGCATCGGCCGGAGCCTCGGCAACTTCGTGCAGAACAACTTTCTGTCGCCCGAGGTGCTGGGTGCCAAGCTGCGCGCGGCCGCGCTCAGCCGCCGCGCCGCCGAATGGCTCGCGCATCCGGAGCACGCCCGCTGGTCGTCGCGCAGGCGGCAGGCGCGCTCCGGAGCGCTGACCGCCGTCATTCGAGACGAGGACGTCCACGCGCTCCTCGAGCGCAGCGTGATCGAGCCGCTGCGCAGCAGCGCCCGATCGCGCCGGTGCTCTCGAGCGGACTCGAGCTGCTCACCGCCAACGACCGGCATCAGCAGCTGCTCGACCGGGTCGTGCACGGCGCTCGCGCGGCTGGTGGCGGAGAATGAGGAGCTGATCCGGGAGCGGGTGCGCGAGGAGAGCCCCTGGTGGGTGCCGGAGATCGTGGACGACCGGATGCATCGGACGGATCGTCGGGGGGATCGACGCGGACGCTGCTTCGACGTCGCGCCGACCCCGGCCATCCGCTGCGGCGCCAGTTCGACGAGCTGCTGACCGACTGGATCGTGCAGCTCCAGCGACTCGCCGGAGATGATCGCCCGCGCCGAGGCCCTCAAGCAGCAGGTGCTGGACAACCCGACCAGCGACCGGCTGGCCGAGTCGCTGTGGGCGAGGCGAAAGAGGTGCTGACCGGCAGGTCGGACGCCGCGCGAGCGCGGACGCCGGGCGGGCTCGGAGCGCGGGTTCTCGGCGCTGGCCGAGGCGGCGCTCGAGGACGAGGTGCTGCTGGAGAAGATGGACGAGCTGGGTCATCGGCGCGGTGCTGCGGATCGTCGAGCAGCATCGCCACGAGGTGGGTCAGCTCATCTCCGGACCGTGAGCGCCTGGGATCCCGAGGAGACCTCCCGCCGGATCGAGCTGCAGGTCGGCCGGGACCTGCAGTTCATCCGGATCAACGGGACGCTGGTGGGCGGGTTGGTGGGGCTGCTGCTGTACACGCTGACGCAGATGACCGGGGGGCGGTGACGGCACGCTCGAGGCAGGCGACGACTCGACCTGCGGCAGGCTGCTCCAGCGATCCCACTCCGCCGGCGCCAGGACGTACCGGCTCGCCGGCCGACCCGTCACCATGAGCGCGTCGAGCGTCGCACGATACCCCGGCCGTGACGTCCGCGGAGTGCCGGGCCCGCGCTCTAGATAAATCGGTCCGCCGAACGCTGATCGTCCCACACCACGTACCAGACCAGCGCCGGGCCCGCCGGACGCGTCGGGAACACCCGGTACCGGTCGCCGCCCCATCCGATGGGCATCACGGTGTGCGACCTCATCGGAGCCCGCTGCAGCCGGCCAGGAGCACGCGGATCTCGCTCTCCCCAGTACGTCCTCGTAGGACGACCCGGCGCTGTCGGCGTGCAAGATCAGCAGCAGCGGCGCATCGTCCCCGGGCGTAGCGATCGGGATAGAGGATCTGCTCGGTCGAGACCGGCATGCGGGGACCGAACGGGAGCGTGTCCTCGCGGCGGTCGAGGTCTTCCACCAATGCATGAATTCCGCCCCGTCGAGGTACGGAAAGATGCAGGGACTCGCGGACCACCAGCGGGGCCGTGCAAAGACCGGCATCGCCGACTGCTGCTCCCGCGCCTGCTCCCGATAGAGCTCCCAGAACTGCGGCGATTCGGGCGACGCCCTTGCCCGGCGCGAAGCACCTCGATGGACGCGAGGGTGGCCTGCCCCTCGAGCACGGACTGCCCGCCTGAGCCGGTCGTTGTTGGCGGTGACTTGCAGGATCGAGTCGAGCGGCAGGTACTGGCCCTGGAGCGCGTGCACCATCTCGTGCGCCAGGACCAGCCGGAGCTGCGCCGGGTCGGCATCGGCGACAGCCGAACAACATGGCCGAGTCCGGGTCGTAGTAGCCCGGCGACCTGCTCGGTGTAGAGATCCAGCAGCAGCGCGCGGAGCTGGAGCGTATCGGGCAGGAGCCCGAACAGCTTGTAGGCGGTTTCGAGCCCCTTCAGCTTGCGCGGGCGGGAGCTGCTCGTCGAGCTTGCGAATGAGATAGGCCCGCACCTGGTCTCGCGAGATCGGAGCGCCGACGCGCGGGGTCGCCTGAACGTGAGACCGGTAGCCTGCTCGACCGGGGCGCGGAGGCTGTCCACCAGCGGGCGAGCACGGACCAGTTCGCGCCGCGCTCTGGCCGCGGCAGTCTCCGCGAGGGGACGCCGAGGCCGCAGCGGCGCGAGCGCGGCGGCACGCCGCGCGGCACGATCCGCCAGCCGAGCGTGGGAAGCGCCGGGGCTCATGCGCCGGCCAGGTAGCGGGCGTACCAGCCGAGGAGCGCGGGCCCCGCCTCAAGGCTACGTCGCGGCCGCGCCGATGGCGAGGAAGATCCCGAAGGGCACCAGCTTCTTGTGCCCCACGAGCAGCAGTGGCACGAAGACGAGACTGCCCGTCAACGCGCCGAGGAAGATCGTGAGCAGACTCCTTGCCAGCCGACGAAGGCGCCGACCATGGCCATCATCTTGATGTCGCCGCCTCCCATGGCGTCCTCCTTGAACACCCAGGTTCCTGCCGACCCACGAGCCAGAGCAGGCCGAAGCCGACGGCGGCTCCGATCAGTGCCGTCCGAAGCGCCTGGCAGGCCGGCCGGCGAGGCTGAACAGTAGACCGAGGACCAGGCCACCCGAGCGAGAACTCGTCGGGAATGATGTACGGCGCGCGCGTCGGTCATGGCGATGCCGAGCAGAATCGGTCGCGAACACGCCGCCCCGGAGCGCCTCGACGCTGAAGCCGTGGCGCCAGACCATGTAAGGCCCAGATGAGGCGGTGGCGAGCTCGATCAGCGGGTACATCATCGAGATCGGCTCGCCGCATCCGCGGCAGCGGGCCCGAAGCAGGAGCCACGACACGACCGGGACGTTGTCGTACCAGGCGAGGCCCTGCCCGCAGCGCGGGCAGCGCGACGCCGGACGCACGACCGACTCTTTGGGCTCGGCGCCCCAGCGCAGGATGCAGACGTTCAGGAAGCTGCCGAATAGCCGCGCCGAACAACTCCGGCGCACAGATAACCTCGAAGGGACCGGCCTGGCTCGGCAGTTCAAACGGCACGCATCACCTCATGCAGGAGAATGCCGGCGGCAACGGCCACGTTGAGCGATTCAGCCCCCGGCGCCAGGCTGATCCCGATCCGGCGGTCGCGCCGCGGCAGCGATCGTCTGGACTCAACGCCGGCCCCTTCGTTGCCGACCACCAGCGCGAGCGGGTGGTCGCTGCGGAGTCCGCTGCGGCAAGCGGACTCACGGCCTCGCCGTCGGCAGTCGGCAACCCAGAGTCTGCGCCCGTTGCAGCCGCCGCCCAGGCCACCAGCTCTTCGGGCGTCGGCGAGCGACCGCCGGCAGGCGGAAGCCGCGCCCATGCTGCCGCGCAGGACTTTCGGGTTGGTGAGGTCGGCCGTGCCCTTGAGCGCGACCAGCGCCGGCGGCGCCCGAGCCCGAGCGCCGTCCGGAGCATGCGTGCCGACGTTGCCCGGGTCCTGCACCGCATCCAGACACCAGACGACCGGCGCCGGGCAGCAGGCGGGATCTCGTCCAGCGACCAGACCCGCGGCTCGACCACGGCCACAACGCCCTGCGGATGCTCGGTGTCGGCCAGCTCGTCGAGCTCGGCCGCGGAGCGCCTCGACCGCCGGACCCCCTGCTCCTGAGGGCGAGCTTTGAGCGCCTGCCCGCGGAGGAGTAGCTTCCAACGCCGGCGACACCGCGGCGCCGCGCACCGGCATCCCGCGGCGAGCGCCTCTTCGACGAGGCGGAACCCCTTCGGCGAGCGCCAGGCCGCGGCGCTCGCGACCGCGGCGGCGGGCGAGGTCGCGGATCAGTCGTCTGCAGGGAGCCGTCCATGGAGATGCTCACCCGAATGAAGATCGCGCTCACGATCGCCGGCTCGGACTCGGGCGGCGGCGCCGGCATCCAGGCCGACCTCAAGACCTTCCAGCAGTTCGGCGTCTTCGGCACCTCGGTCGTCGTCGCCCTCACCGCGCAGAACACCCGCGGCGTCCGCGCGGTCGAGGCCGTGCCGGAGGCGATGGTGGCGGCCCAGCTCACCGCGCTGGCGGAGGACCTGCCGCCGGCGGCGCTCAAGACCGGCATGCTGGCGGAGGCCGGGGTCGTTCGTCCGGCTCGTCGCCAAGGCGATCCGGGAGAACGGCTGGGCAGCCGCTCGTCGTGGATCCGGTGATGGTGTCCACCTCGGGCCACCGGCTGCTCACCGTCGAGGCCGAGGACGTGATCCGGGACGACCTCCTGCCGCTGGCCGCGCTGGTGACCCCGAATCTCGACGAGGCCGCCGTCCTCACGGGCCGCGCGGTTCACGACGTCGCCACGATGGAGCGGGCGGGTGAGACCTTCTGAGCTTCGGCGCCGCCGCGGCGCTGGTGAAGGGCGGACATCTGCGGCGGCGAGAGCGGACATCCTCACCGACGTGCTCGTGACGGCGGCCGGCGTGCGGCACTTCTCCCATCCGCGGCTCCCGACCACCTCCACCCACGGGACCGGCTGCACCCTCTCGGCCGCGGTCACCGCCGGCCTGGCGCGTGGGCCGCCCGCTCGAGACGGCCGTGCGACGGATGCCCTCGACTTCGTCCACCGCGCCATCGCCCGCGCACCCGGGCTCGGGAGCCGGACACGGTCCGCTCGACCACACCGTCACAGCTCCAGCCGCTCGACGACCCCTTCGATGAGCGCGGCCAGCTCGCCCGCATCCGGTAGGCGACCTCCATCACCTCCAGGTGGTCGAGCTTGCTGAGCGTCATCCCGCCGCCGGGTTGGTGATCGCCGAGAAGCCAAGACACCGGAGGCCCGCCGCGCGGGCGGCGATGACCTCCAGCGCGGTGGACATCCCCACCGCGTCGGCCCCCAGCCGCTCGAGCCATCCGGATCTCCGCCGGCGTCTCGTAGCTCGGACCGAGCAGCTGCACGTAGACGCCCTCGTCCAGCGCGATCTTCCGCCGCCGCGCCACCTCCCGCGCCAGCGCGCGCAGGGCAGGGTCGTACGGGTCCGACATGTCGGGAAACCGCTCTCGCCCGGAAGCACCGGACCGAACAGCGGATTCCGGAAGCTGAGGTTGATGTGGTCGGCGATGAGCATGAGCGTGCCCGAGCCGAAGCCGCGCCGGATGCCGCCGGCCGCGTTGGTGAGCACGAGCGGTACGACGCCGAGCGCGCGCGAAGACCCGCGACCGGCAGGCGCGGTGAGCGACGCCGGGTGGCCCTCGTACATGATGGAACCGGCCGCTCTGCACCAGCACCTGGCGGCCCGCCGAGTCGTCCCGCCACCAGCTCGCCGCTGTGGCCGATCACCGTCGGCGCCGGGAAAGTGCGGGATGTCGGTGTAGGGAATCCGCACCGGTCGTCCGTCAGCCTGCTCGGCGAACTGGCCCAGGCCCGAGCCCAGGACGATGCGCCACGGTCGGCGCGCGTCCGCCGCAGCCGCGCGCGCACGGCGTCCGCGCGCCTCGGCCGCACCACTGGCCTCCGCTGGCGGTCACAGCAGGATCCCAGCGATCGTCGCGGAGAGGAAGTTCGCCGAGAGTACCCGCGAGCATGGCGCGGAGGCCCAGCCGGGCCAGATCGCGCTTGCGCTCGGGCGCGAGCGCGCCGATCCCGCCGAGCTGGATGCCGACCGAGCTGAAGTTGGCGAAGCCCGCCAGCGCGAACGACGCGATCGTGAACGAGCGGGGGTCGAGCTGCCGCCTTCATCGGGCCGAGCTGCGGCGTAGGCGATGAACTCGTTCAGCACCATGCGCGTGCCGAGCAGGCTTCCGATCGTGCCGCTGTCCTGCCAGGGCACGCCCATCAGCCCAGGCGATCGGCCGGAAGATCCAGCCGAGCAGCGTCTGGAGGTTGGCGGGAACCACTCGACGTAGCGGTGGATCGCGGCGAAGCCGCCGTTGAGCAGCGCCACCAGCGCCACGAACGACACCAGCATCGCGATCACGTTGAGCATGAGCTGCAGGCCCTTCGCTCGTGCCGCGGGCCGCGGCGTCGAGCAGGTTCACGTCCTGCTTGGGCATGTCGAGCTTGACCTTCCCGTAGGTCTCCGGCACTTCGGTCTCGGGCTCGAAGCAGCTTGGCCATCATGATCGTGCCCGGCGCGGTCATGATGACCGCGGTCAGCAGGTGCCGCGCCTCGATGCCGAAGGCGATGTAGGCCACCATGATCGATCCGGAGATGTGGGCCATCCCGGAGGTCATCACCGTCATCAGCTCGGAGCGCGTCATCCGGGGCAGGAACGGGCGGATCGTCGAGCGGCGCCTCGGTCTGTCCCATGAAGATCGACGCCGCGACGTTGAGGCTCTCCGCGCCGCTCGCGCCCATCACCCGGCTCATCAGGATGGCGAACGCGCGGACGATGAGCTGCATGATGCCCGAGGTAGTACAGGATCGCGAACAGCGCGCTGACGAAGATGATGGCCGGCAGGAGCTGGAACGCGAAGATGACGCCCAGGCTCGAGTTTGGCTTGCCCAGCTCGCCGAAGACGAACTGGGAGCCGATGTACGAGTAGCCGAGGATGCCGGAGACGAGGTCGCCGAGCCAGCGGAAGAGCGCCTGGCCGGCCGGGATGCGCAGCACGAAGATGGCGAACAGCACCTGCAGGCCGAGCCCCCAGGCGATCACCCGCCAGCGGATCGCCCGCCGGTTGTGCGAGAGCGCGACGCCGATTCCGATGATGAGGACCAGCCCGAAGATCCCCGAGAACCGGGTCCAGGGCGACTCGGGGCCTCTCGGCCCGGACGGTCCGTCCAGCTGGATCTGCGCCCCGGGCACGGTCGGCGGCGCCTGCACGGCTGCCCGGACCGAGTCGGCCGCCCGGATCGAGTCGGCGGCCTGAACGGAGTCGGGCTGCTGGAGGGCCGCCG
Organism: uncultured Gemmatimonadales bacterium; assembly: GCA_963840215.1. GTDB lineage: Bacteria > Gemmatimonadota > Gemmatimonadetes > Gemmatimonadales > GWC2-71-9 > CAVVWJ01. The sequence goes on from CAWIYG010000002.1 coordinate 207,692, forward strand.
GCCGTTCCATGGCGGCCAGACCGCGCCACGCGAGCCCCGGCATCAGCCACGAGCACCCGATCGCCAGCGTGATCACCGCGACGGCAATGAGGGTACCGCGCAGCCCGCCGGCACCGGGACGACCGCGTATCAGCATGGATGCTCCCTGGGAAATGCGATGACCTGGATGCTCATTCCTGTGGACCGGTGCGCGGAGCGCTCACCGCAGTGCCGCCAGCTCGTCCGTCACCTGCTCCAGCAGCGCCTGCCGCTCGGGCCAGGGCAGGAACGCGTTGGCGAAGCCGTCGAGAATCAGCGGTCGATCTCGGCCCGGGTGAAGCCCAGCTCCCGGTGCGCCAGCCAGTACTCGTCGGTGAGGGACACGCCGGTCATGAGCCAGCCGTCGGTGCAGAGCGTCACCACCAGCCCGGCGTTCAGGTAGGCCCGGACCGGATGCTCCGACGCGCGGGCGACCGCCCGCGTCTGGATGTTGCTCGTGATGTTGATCTCGATGGGCAGCCGGCGGTCTCGAAGATAGTCGCGCAGCACGGGATCCTCGTACAGCCGCGTGCCGTGGCCGATGCGGTCGGCGTGGCAGCGGTGCACCGCCTCGGCGATCGACTCGGCGCCTGCGGCCTCGCCGGCGTGGATGGTGATGCCGAGGCAGCCGTCGGCCGCCAGGTCGAACGCCGCCTGGTGCACGCCCGGCGGCCGGCCCGCTTCGCCGCCGGCGAGGTCGAACGCCACGACCCCGTGGTCGCGGTACGCCACCGACAGCCGGGCGATCGCGAGCGAGACCTCCGGCGAGTAGTGCCGGAGCGAGCAGTTGATGACGCGAGTGATGACGCCGAAGTCCCGTTCGCCCCGCGCAAGCCCGCGTAGCTCGGCCTCGAGCGCCGCCTCCATGGTGAGCCCGCCGCGGGTGCTGAGCTTGGGGCAGTAGCGGACCTCGAGGTAGCGGAGGCCGTCGCGGGCCGCGTCCTCCACCATCTCGTACGACACCCGCTCGATCGCCGTCGGCCGACTGCAGCAGCGGAATGGTGTACTCGAACCGGGCGAGATAGTCGTCGAGGCTGCCGGCGTCGCTCACCAGCATGAACCGCCGCAGCGCCTCGGGATCGCTCGTCGGCAGGGTGAACTTCGCCGCCCGGGCCAGCTCGATCATCGTCGACGGGCGGAGGGCGCTGTCGAGATGGGTGTGGAGCTCCGCCTTGGGCAGGCGGGCGAGCAGCTCACGCGTCAGCATCGGTCTCGGTTCCCGGGCGGCGCGCGCGGACGACGACGCGGAGGATCGAGCCCGCCGCGAGGACGCCGTCGAGCGGCACCTCGATGCCGCGAGCGTCGGTGATCAGGGCGGCGCCGGCGGCGGCGCTCGCTTCGAGCGCGGGGTCGTGCGCATGGATGGCGCCGCGGACATCGGTGCCCGGGGCGACGTCCACCGGCGTGGCGTTCACGAACACCCGCACGGTCGCGCTCACCGTCGGGTGGAGACGAAAGCGGCGGGCTGAGACGCCTCGACCGGCTGGGGCAGCCGGCGGAGGTAGCGCGCCCACCGCCTCGACGTCGAGCAGTCCCTCGCGCTCGTACTGCAGGCCCGCGATGAGCGCGCCAGCCCGCCGGCCCCGCCGGCCGTCGCTTCGTCGGTCGCGAGGGTGTACTCGGCCTCGGCCCGGAGCTTCCGCCCGCCCGTGAGCACGACGCCCCGCACGCGCTTGCCCGCCGCGGCCCGCGGATCGTAGCGCACCTGCGCGCCGGCCAGGTGGACGGTGGGACCGAAGGACCCCGCGAGCGCGCGCTCGAGCACCGCCGTGAGCTGGTTGCCGGTGATCGTCAGCCGAACGAGGTCGCTGCCGGAAGGCTCGACGGCGGTCAGCCGCGCGTAGGTCACGCGGCCGGCGGGCAGGTCCGCGCGGATCGACTCCGTGCGGACGAGGCCCAGCTCGGTGCGGAGCAGCGTTCCGGCGCGCGTCGGCGATCAGGGTGCCGAGCGGAAACTGGGCGCCCGAGCGCGCCAGCGGTCGCTTGAGGTCGGCCAGCGGCCGGGTCAGCACCGAGTCGGTCCGGCGCTCGTAGCGGTCGAGCTCCGTGCGGAAGCGGGCGTCTCCGCCGCGGAGCGCGGAATCCACCGGCACCACGCCCACGCGGATGTCGAAGCCGCCCGCGGGCGTCTTCACCAGGTCGGCCACGCCGATCATCTGCCCCCCGCTCCCGGTCTCGAGGATGGGAATGTCCGCCACGCTGGCGGTGATCACCCGGTGCGTGTGCCCCGCGATGATCAGGCGCACACCCGATCCTCGGAGCTGCGTCCGCCAGCCGGACGATCTCGCCGGTGCAGGCCACCGCATCGCAGCTGCCGCCCGCGTGCGCCAGCAGGATCGTGAGCGCCGGCCGGCGCGCGGCCACCTCGCCCAGCACCGCGTGCAGTGCCAGCTCTCCCTCGCCGAAGCGGAGCCCGCGCGTTCGGGCCGCCGGGAGCAGGCGCTTGGTCTCGGGCGTAATGTAGCCCACCACCGCGACCGTCAGCCCGGCGACGTCGAGCATGCGGTACGGTATGAGCCAGTCGGGTCGCTGCCCGGTGGCACTGTCCACCACGTTTGCCGCCAGCCAGGGGTAGGGCGACTCCTCCATCCGCTGCCGAAGCACGTCGACGGACCAGTCGAAGTCGTGGTCGCCGAGCGCGGCGGCGGCGTAGCCGAGGCGCCCGAGCAGCGCGATGCCCGCGCGCCCGCGGCTTTCGTTCTGCGACCGGCGTGCCCTGCATGGCGTCGCCCGCGTCGAGCCGGAGCTGGGGGCAGCCGCAGTCGTCGCCCAGGCTGTCGAAGGCCGCGGCCAGCGCGGCCGCGCCCGGCAGGAGCGCGCCGTGCAGGTCGCCGGTGGCCAGGATCGCGGAGCAGCACGCGTGTCGCGCGCGCCGCGCGGCGGCGGGCGCGTCGGCACGCCGAAGAGGCCGTCGGACGGCGCGGTCGGCCACCTCGGGGACGATGCGCCAGCCGCCGCCGCGCATACTGCGCGGGGTCGAGCGGGCTTCGCGTCCGGACCGCGTCGATCAGCAGCTCGGGAATCCGCTCGCCCTTGTCGTAGACCACCGGCGCGTCCCGCAGCATCGTGTATCCGCCGCCGCCGGTCTGCCGGTAGCTGTTGACGGCGAGCGTGAAGCTGTCGGTGCGGCTCGCACCGGCCGACCGCGCACGGCAAGCTCCTGGATCCGGTCGCCGACGGGTCGCCGGAGGTCGATCGCGTACGCGGCGCGCCGAGCACCACGTCGTAGTTGTAGCCCGGCACCGAGTCGTTGAGCGAGATCCGTCCCACCGGGTCGACCTGGAAGTAGCGTGCGCTCCACTCCAGGTACGCCTTGAGCGTCCGCCCCGCTGACCCGGACGGCGCGGAGGATGTTGTCGTAACGGGTAGAGCGCGAGCACGTGCGCGACCCGGATCGTATCGGCGTCGAACCCGGCCCGAAGATCGAATGCCGCGGCGGCCGACAGCTCGGCACCCGTGCGGCGGCGCTGCACGTCCTGGACGAACTCGACGATCGGATCCGGCCCCACCCGCGCCGCGCCGGCGCGCATCGGCGCCACGGCCACCCCGATCGCGGTGCGCGCCCATGCCCGCACGGCTTCGCGCGCGCCGTTCAGGCGCTGGGACAGGAGCGCCGACGGCGCTGCCTCCCGGGTGGAGACCAGGTCCGCCCGGACGCGCCCCAGGCGCCAGACGCCGTCCGTGCGCCTCAGGTCCAGGTGCACCACCGACACGCTCGCGCCGAACGGCGCGGGCTGGACGAAGTGAACGCCGTCGATCACGGAATCGCGCAGCTGGCGGTGCGAATGGCCCACCACCACGACGTCCGGGCGGCCCGGCAGTCCGGCCAGCTCGGCCGCCACGTCCTCGTCGCCGACGCCGCTGGTATCGTACGAGGCGCGGCCGCCGAGCCCCGAGTGCGCCAGGGCAACGACGACGTCCGCGTCGCGCCGCATGGCCCCGAGGACCGGCGCCAGCGCCGGCCCGATCGGCGCGACGCGGACGCGCCCGGCGAGCTGGTCGCGGTTCCACACCATCGTGCCGGGGGTCGTGACGCCGGTGATCGCGATTCGCGCGCCCTGGCGCTGGACTACCCGGTAGGGCGGATAGACCAGGGAGTCGCCAGGTGCGGCGAAGATGTTCGCGCTCACGTACGAGAAGCGCGCGTCGGCGACGGCGGCGCGAAGCAGCGGCAGGCCCCAGTCGAAGTCGTGATTGCCGGGCGTCGCCGCGTCGTAGCCCGCCAGGTTCATCGCCTCGATGATGGGATGCGGCTCCGTCCGCCCCACCCGCGCGAAATAGGTGGCGAACGCGTCGCCCTGCAGGAGGTCGCCGGCGTCGACCAGCACCACCTGGCCGGGATACCGCGCGCGGAGCGAGTCCACCACCGTTGCCACGCGCGAGAGCCCGCCGGGAAACGGGCGATCCGCCACGTAGTCCCAGTCGGTGACGTGGCCGTGCAGATCGGTGGTGGCGACGAGCACGACGTGGGCCGTGTCCTGGAGCGGAGCGGCGGCGAGTACGAGCGCGCTGAGGAGGGAGAGCATCGGGGTGGAATATGGAGCGGAGGGGGGCGGGCTGTCACCGGACACGCGCCTGGATTCGCCCTTGCTTATATGCGCGGCGCTGTATATATGTTCTCGCGCATATGGAAGCCATCCACGCCTCCGCCACCGAGCTGCTGCTCACCGTCGCCGAGCCCACCCGGCTCCGGATTCTCAACTGCCTGGCGGCGGCGCCGCTCTTCGTCTCCGATCTGCAGGTCGTCCTGGACCTGCCGCAGCCCACCGTCTCCCGCCACCTCCAGGTGCTGCGCCGCGCCGATGTCGTGCGGGACACCCCCATCGCCCAGTTCGTGCTCTACCGCCTCCGCCGCGACGGCGGCGTCCACGGCCGCCTGCTCTCGGCGATCCTCGACGCGGTAGTGCACGACGACCCGGGCATGCGCGCCGAACGCGAGCGGGCGTCGGAGCGGAGCCGTTCGCACACGAAGGTCCGGGTGGAGGATCCGCCCGGCGACAAGCCGCTGACTCGCGCGAAGAGGCCAGGATGACGCACCGCATTCTCGTGGTCGACGACGAACCCGACATCACCGCCCTGGTCGCCTACCATCTGGCCAAGGCGGGGTTCCGGGTCTCGACCGCCGGCACCGGCCCCGACGCGCTCAAGGCCGCGCGCGAGGAGCGGCCGGACATCGTCATCCTCGACCTCATGCTGCCCGGGGTCTCGGGGTACGACGTGCTCGCCGAGCTCCGGCAGCGGGATGAGACCCGTGACGTCGGCGTGATCCTGCTGACCGCGCGGCGCGAGGAGACCGACCGGATCCGCGGTCTGTCCCTGGGCGCCGACGACTACCTCACCAAGCCGTTCTCGCCGCAGGAGCTCTCGCTCCGCGTGCGCGGGCTGCTCCGGCGGCTGGGATCGCCGCCGGTCACGGCGGGCTCGACCCTCTCCGCCGGCCCGATCACCATCGACCGCTCCGCCCACCGGGCCAGCGTCGGCGGCATGGAGCTGAGCCTCACCGCCACGGAATACAAGCTTCTCCTCACGCTGGTCGAGCGCCGCGGCCGGGTGCAGACCCGGCCCCAGCTGCTCGAGACCGTCTGGGAGGCGCAGCCCGACATCCAGACCCGCACCGTGGACATGCACGTGCAGCGGCTCCGCACCAAGCTCGGCGACGCGGGGCGGCTGATCGAGACCGTGCGCGGATTCGGCTACCGGTTCCGCGGCACCGAGCGAGGAGCGCGCGCGCGGTGAGCGTGGCCCGGCGGCTGGTCCTCGGCACGGTCGTCATTCTGATCCTCACGGTCCTGATCCTGCTCTGGGGTGCCGAGCGGTCGCTGCGGCGGGACCTCGAGGGCGACATCGCCGGCGGCCTCGAGCGCGAGGCGCGCCTCATCCGCGAGGCCCTGCCGGCGGATTCCGTCGGCTGGGACGACGCGGTGCATCGGCTCGCCCGCGAGAACGGCCACCGTCTCACCCTCATCGACCGAACCGGCCGCGTCCGGGCCGACAGCGACTTTCCGCCCGGGCCGCTGCCCGCGATCGAGAATCACGCGGGCCGACTCGAGGTGCGAGCCGCCCTGGCCGGGCAAACCGGTATCTCCACTCGGCGAAGCGAGACGGTGGGGCGGCTGCTGATGTATGTCGCGGTCCCCGGCGGACCGGGGGTCATCCGGGTGGCCGCGAACCTGGCGCAGGTCGACGACATCGTCCGGCGGGCCCAGGGCGCCGTCGCGGGCGCGGCCCTGTTCGCGCTCCTCGTGGGCACGGTGCTCGCCCTCGTGGCCGGGCGCTCGATCGCGCGGCCGCTCACCGAGATCGCCGGCGCCGCCCGCGCCATCGCCGCCGGCTCTCCGCCGCGGTTTCCGCGCTCCGGCGTCCCCGAAGTCGACGTCCTGGTCCAGTCCCTCCGCCAGATGCACCAGCAGCTCGGCGACCGGTTCGGCGAGCTGCGCCGCGAGCGGGCCGAGTCGGCGGCGCTGGTCGAGTCCATGGTGGAAGGGGTGATCGCCGCGGACGGACGCGGGCAGATCGTGACCGCCAACCCCGCCGCCCGCCGCCTGCTCGGCTACAGCGCCACTGGCGCGCTGCCGGAGCTCCCCGCGCTCTTCCGGGTCAAGGCCGCGCGCGAGGCCGTCGACGCCGTGCTGGAGGGCCAGCCGGTGCAGGACCGCCAGCTCGAGATGGACGGGCGGGTCTTCCTCGTGAACGCGCGACCGCTCCCCACGGGGGGCGCGGTGCTGGTCCTGCACGACCTGACCGAGGTTCGGCGGCTCGAGACGGTGCGGCGGGATTTCGTCGCCAACGTGTCGCACGAGCTCAAGACTCCGCTCACCTCGATCTCCGGCTACGCCGAGACCCTGCTGGGCGACACGGCCGATGCCGAGACCACCCATCGCTTCCTGGCGACGATCCTGAGCAACGCGCGCCGGATGCAGCGCCTGGTCGACGACCTGCTCGACCTCTCGCGCATCGAGTCGGGCCGATGGCAGCCCAACCGCACCGAGGTCGACATCGCGGCCGTGGCGCGGGAGTCGTGGGCCGCCCTCGCGGTCCGGGCAGAGACCCACCACGTGGACCTGGTGATCGACCTCGAGCCGGAGGCCGGCGTGCTGAACGCGGATCTCGACGCCGTGCGCCAGATCCTTACCAACCTGATGGACAATTCGCTCCGCCACACGCCGGAAGGCGGCCGGATCACCTGTCTCGGCCGCCGAATCACGGGGGCGGTCACGATCGGCATCCGGGACAACGGCGTGGGGATCACCCGTGATCACCTGCCCCGCATCTTCGAGCGGTTCTACCGGGCCGACTCGTCGCGCTCGCGCGAGGAGGGCGGCACCGGCCTAGGCCTCGCGATCGTGAAGCACCTCGTCGAGGCGCACGGCGGCCGGGTATACGCCCAGAGCGAGCGGGGCAGCGGCACGACGGTCACCTGCGTCTTTCCCGACGCCCAGGCCTGAGTCGGGCGCCGGCTCGCCCTCGCACACCGCGCGGTAGCTCGCGTCCAGCCGATCCAGCTCCCGGTCCCAACTGAGCGCCTCGGCCGTGCGCCGGGCGTTCCGCGCCAGCCGCCGCGTGAACTCCCACTCGTTGACCAGCAGCACCAAGGCGCGCGCCATCGCGGCGGCGTCGCCGGCCTCGTAGGTCACCCCGTTGAGCCCGTCGCGAAGGTGGTCCCGGACCCCGCCCGCCGGCGCGGCGATCAGCGAGGAGAACACGAAGGCGTCGCAGTTGGCATAGAGGTCGGGCAGCGCGTCCCGGCGGTCCAGGAAGCCGAGAAAGGTGACCCCCTCCGGTGCCGACGCCTTGAGCGCGGCTTCGCAGGGTCCGGTGCCCGCGAGGATGAGGTGGATGACACCGCGTGGGACCAGCGCCGCCGCGAGGCGAAAGACCTCCAGCACGACGTCCACCCGCTTCTCGGCCGCCAGCCGTCCGACGTTCACGAACGTGAAACGGCTCCCCATGCCGAGGGCCTCGCGCAGCTCCTGGCTTCGGCGGCGCGGGTGAAACACCTCCGTGTCCACCCCCCGCCCCCAGACCTCGACCGGCTCGACCCCGAGGGCGACGAGGTCCGCCTTGGCCACGGCCGAGGGCGTGTACACCCGCAGGCTCCTCCGATGGAACCTGGTCAGGTACCCGGTGACCGTACGCCGCAGCCACGGCACACCATAGGCCTCGGCATAGCGCCCGAAGTCGGTGTGATAGGAGGAGACTACCGGGATCCCAGCCACTTCCGCCGCGCGCTGGCCCATGCGGCCGGCCGAGAACTCCGTCTCGCAGTGGACGAGATCGGGTCGGAAGCGGGCGACCAGTTGTCGCACTTCGGAACGGCCCGCGACCGCGAGCCGGATGTCGGAGTATCCCGGCAGCGCCACGCTCGGCAGCCACGTGATCGGCGCCTCGGCCTCCGGATCGCCGCGCCATACCGCGTGGACCGCGGCGGGGTAGCGGGGAGCCACCACGGTGCACTCCCACCCGCGCCGAGCGAGGCCGGCCACGCTCAGCGCGGTGACGATGGAGACGCCGTTGATCTGCGGCGGATAGGTGTCGGTGCAGTACAGGACGCGCATCGCGGCTCCCACCGGTGCGGACGACGCAAGCTGGCCGGGCGGAGTCACGGGTCGATGACAGCCGGGTCTCGATCGGCTACGGGGCCGGCGCGGCGATGTTACCAGGTCGTGGCCCCGTCAGGACCGCGGCGTGGATGGCGGGCGGCAGATTCGGGGGGCGATGACCGCGCCCCTCCTGGTCCGTCTCGACGCCCGCGACCGCGCCCTGATGCTTCGTTGCGCCATCGCGCCGACGGCATCGCGCCGCTCGCGCCTGGCCTGGACGGCTGTGACGCACCTCGGTGGCACCGGACCGACGGTAGCTGCCGCGGTGGTGCCGTGGTTCCAGTGCTGCGCGCTGCACACGGCCTCCGAGGCCGCCCTGACGACCCTGGCCGTCTCCCACCTGGCCGTCCAGCTGATCAAGCGCACTGTGGCGCGCGCGCGGCCCGCCGAGTCCGGGATGCGGCGGGCCGTCGTGGCCGAGCCCGACCGCTTCTCCTTCCCGTCCGGCCACGCCGCCGCGGCCATGTCGGTCGCGCTCGGCTACGGAACCGCCTTTCCGCCGCTGGCCCTGCCGCTCCTCGCCCTGGCGCTGCTGGTCGGCTTCTCCCGGGTGCGCCTGGGCGTCCACTTTCCGGGCGATGTCCTGGCCGGGCAGGTGCTCGCGCTGCTCGCCGCCGCGGGCGTGCTGGCGCTGACCTAGACTTAGAGCCGGTTGCCGTAGTCCACGAATTTGAAGCGCCCGCCCCGCTCCACGATCGGGCCGAACAAGCGCTCCTCCACGACGCCCCCATCGTTTACCTGCAGGAAGGCTCGCTTTACGCCATCGTTACAATCGTCGGGACCGTTCGTGACGGGCCGCAGGCTTCTTACCCCGCGTCCGCCGTCTGGCTGGCTTCTCCGCACTTGAAAGGGATCGCATGCGATCGCTGGCTCGGAGGTTTCTGGGAGGGACGACGCTCGCGTTCGTGGCCGGGGCGAGTATCGCTCAGGCGCAGACCACGTACCCGAACGTCAAGGTCACGGGCCGCCTTCAGGAGCAGTTCTACTATTTCGGCAATGAGGACTACGCGTCGGTGGTCGGGGCGAAGAGCAACTTCTTCACCCGGCGCGCGCGCATCGAGGCCCGGGGCAACATCTCGGAGAACGTGGTCGTCTACATCCAGCCGTCGTTCGAGGGCGGCCGGAACCTCTCCAGCGTGGCGACCACCTGCACGTCCACCACGGTCCCCGCGGGCGGCGGCACGCCGGTCATCACCTGCCGCACGACCGGCCGAAGCGGGCTCCGGCTCCGGGACGCGTGGATCGATCTGCGCTTCACGAAGGAAGGAAATCCGGGCGCGTTCTATCTCCGCGCGGGCCAAGAAAAGCGGCCGTACAGCCGCTACGAGCTGACCTCGTCGAACAACCTGCCCTCCATCGAGCGCGGCGGGGGCCAAGGGCTGCAGGCCCGGGCCTCCAACGATCTGTTCGCGGGCGCGGGGTTCCTCTCGCACGACGTGGGCGCGAGCCTGCGGTACGAGTACAAGCTGAACGACCTGCAGCTCGTGACGGTGAAGGTCGGCGCCTACAACGGCCAGGGCGAGAGCCTGAACGACGTCAACAACAAGAAGAGCTTCGGCGCACGCGCGACCGCCTCGGTCACGCCGAAGATAGACATCGGCGCCTCGTGGTTTGCCCACGACGGGATCACCACGGTGGGCGGGACGCCCGATTCCAGCTTCACCAACTACGCCTGGGGCGCCGACGCCCAGTACGGCAAGCCGGGCGACGAAGGGCTCTTCGCCCTCGCCGAGTACCTGACCGGAACGGACGCCACCTCGTCCAAGAACAAGATGCGGGGCATCCAGGGCCTGGCCGCGTACAACTACCGCCTCACGAGCCCGACGTCCTGGCTGTACGCGATCGAGCCGGGGTTCCGGGTCGATGTCGCGGACCCCAACACCGACGTGGACGGCGACCGGTCCACCCTGATCACCGCCGTCCTCGGGTTCTACATGTCGAGCAAGGCGCAGGTCCGGGTGGCCTACGAGCGGCAGAGCTTCCAGGGCAGCGGCGTGCCGAGCATCAGCGGCATCCGAAGCGCCCTCACGGTGAACTTCTAAATCTCACGGGTCGAGGACCACACCATGCGAAGACAGTTCTTCACGATCGCCCTCGCCGCCCTGACCGGGGCGGCCCCCGCGGCGAGCCAGTCGCTCACCGGGGCCGGGGCCACGTTCCCCAACCCGATCTACACGAAGTGGTTCGACGCCTACAACAAGAAGACCGGCGTCCAGATCAACTACCAGTCGATCGGCTCGGGCGGCGGCATCCGCCAGTTCACCGAGGGGACGGTCGACTTCGGCGCCTCGGACGGGCCCATGAACGAGTCGCAGATCGCCGCGGTTGACGCCAACGTGCTGCACGTGCCCACGGTGCTCGGCGCGGTCGTCGTGACCTACAACCTGCCGGGCATCGGTGACACCAAGCTCAAGTTCGACGGCACCACGCTCGTCGATATCTTCATGGGTCGGATCACGAAGTGGAGCGACAAGCGCATCGCGGCCCTCAATCCTGGCGTGAAGCTTCCGGACATCGACCTGATCGTCGTCCACCGGTCGGACGGGTCCGGCACGACGTACGTGTTCACCGACTATCTCAACAAGTTCTCCCGCGAATGGAAGGACAAGGTCGGGTACGCGACGTCGGTCAACTGGCCCACCGGCCTCGGCGGCAAGGGCAACGAAGGGGTCACCCAGCAGGTCAAGCAGGTCGAGGGCGCGCTCGGCTACGTCGAGCTGATCTACGCGATCTCGAACAAGCTTCCGTACGCCGTGATCAAGAATGCCGCCGGCAGTTTCGTGGAGCCCTCGCTCGAGTCGGTCACGGCCGCGGCGGGAAGCGCCAAGCTCACCAAGGACACCGATTTCCGGGTCTCGATCACCAACGCGCCGGGAGCGGCTTCCTACCCGATCGCGTCGTTCACCTGGCTGCTCGTCCCGAAAGACGCGAAGGATCCGTCCAAGGCCAAGCTGCTCAAGGACTTCTTGACCTGGATGATCACGCCCGAGGCCCAGGGAATGGCCAACGACCTGCACTATTCCTCCCTGCCGCCGGAGGTCATCCAGCTCATCCAGGCGCGGCTGCCCACCCTCAAGGCCGGCGGCAAGTCGATCGCGAGCAACTGACGCGATCCCGCCGCGCGGGAGATCGTCCTATGCGCTGTCCGCCCCGCCTCGTCTGGGTGCTCACATTCATGCTGGGAGCCTGCAGCGGCGGGGATCGCCCGCCCGCGCCCCCGGCAGCCGGGGGCGCGCCGGCGGACGCCCGGCCGACCGGCGCCGTGGTCACCGGTGCCGGCGCCACGTTTCCCAATCCGATCTACTCGAAGTGGTTCGATGCATACGCTCGGGAGACCGGCGTGCGGATCAACTACCAGTCGATCGGCTCCGGCGGCGGCATCCGCCAGTTCACCGAGGGCACGGTCGACTTCGGTGCCACCGATGGCCCGATGACCGACCAGCAGATCGCGGCCGTCAAGGGCAAGGTGTTGCACGTGCCTACGGTGCTCGGCGCGGTGGTGGTCACCTACAACCTGCCGGCGCTGGCCGGGAAGCCGTTGCGCTTCGACGGGCCCACGCTGGCCGATATCTTCCTCGGCCGGATTACCAGATGGAACGACCGGCGCATCGCCGCAGCTCAACCCCGGCGTGGCGCTCCCGGCCGAAGACATCCTCGTCGTCCACCGCTCGGACGGCTCCGGCACGACCTACATCTTCACCGACTACCTCTCCAAGGTCTCGCCCCAGTGGAAGGAGAAGGTCGGACAGGCCACGGCCGTCGAGTGGCCGGTCGGGCTGGGCGGCAAGGGCAACGAGGGCGTCACCCAGCAGGTGAAGCAGTCGGAAGGCTCGATCGGCTACGTCGAGCTCATCTACGCCGAGTCGAACCAGCTCCCGGTCGCCGAGGTCCGGAACTCGGCCGGCCGGTTCGTCGCCCCGACGCTCAGGACCGTGACGGCGGCCGCCGAGGGGGCGAGCTTTGCGCGGGATACCGACTTCCGGGTGTCGATCACCAACGCCGCGGGCGCGGAGGCGTATCCCATCGCCTCCTTCACCTGGCTGCTGGTCCACACCGGCGACCAGCGCTCTCCCAAGGATGAGGCGATCCGCGCGTTTCTCGCGTGGATGCTGGAGCCCGCGGCCCAGCGGATGGCCGCCGATCTCAACTATGCGCCGCTCCCGGTGACCCTGATCGAACTGGTGAAGCTGCGGCTCTCGTGACCGATCCGTTACACATACGTGACGAGCCACCCGGCAGCGCCGGATAAACTCCCGGCATGACCGCACTGACCGAGCGCGAGCTCACGCCGGAGGCTCAGACCCCCGCCACGCCGTCGCTCGAGCGGAGCGCCTACAGCGACCAGGTCTTCAAGGGCCTGCTGACGCTGGCGGCCGCCGCGATTCCCCTGCTGCTCTGTTTCCTGGTCTACGAGCTCTGGAGCGGCGCGCGGCTCGCCATCGGCAAGTTCGGTGTCGACTTCGTCACCACCAGTACGTGGGACCCGGTCGCAGAGCAGTTCGGGGCGTTTCCCCTGATCTTCGGCACCCTGGTCTCGTCGCTCATCGCCCTCGTCATCGCCGTGCCGCTCTCGCTCGGCGTGGCGATCTACCTGACCGAGTTCGCGCCCGAAGGCGGTTCGGCAGCCGGTCGCCTTCCTGATCAGCCTGCTCGCCGCGATCCCCAGCGTGGTGTACGGACTCTGGGGCATCTTCGTCCTGATCCCGCTGCTCCGGAAGAGCGTCTTCCCCTTGCTCCGCGACGGGCTCGGCTTCCTGCCGCTCTTCCAGGGCGCCATCTACGGCCCGTCCATGCTCGCCGCCGGGATCATCCTCGCGATCATGGTCATGCCCTACGTCATGTCGGTCTCCCGCGAGGTGCTGCTGGCGGTGCCGAACACCCAGCGCGAGGCGGCGCTCGCGCTCGGCGCCACGCGGTGGGAGGCGGTGATCACCACCGTGGTGCCGTACGCCCGCTCGGGCATCATCGGGGCCGTCATCCTGGGCCTCGGCCGCGCGCTCGGCGAGACGATGGCGGTGACGATGCTCATCGGCAACCGCCACGAGATCGCCGCGTCGCTCTTCGCCCCGGGCTACACGATGGCCGCCGCGATCGCCAACGAGTTCTCCGAGGCGGTGGGCGACATGCACCTCTCGGCGCTCGCGTACGTCGCCTTCCTGCTCTTCGTGGTGACGGTGCTGGTGAACGCCGGCGCGCGGCTCCTCATCTGGCGGGTGGCGCGCGGCTCCGGCGCCGGGAGCAAGGCGCTATGAACCGCCGCATGCTCCGCCGGGCGCTGACAGCAACGCTGATGGTCGGGCTCATGATCGCCGCGGTCGTCGCGGCGCTGCTCCCGCTGATTCTTCATCCTGGCGAACCTGGTGCTCAAGGGCGCCGGCAGCCTGTCGCTCGACTTCTTCACCAAGACGCCGGCCCCCGCGGGCGAGACCGGCGGCGGCGTGGCGCACGCCATCGTCGGCACGCTGCTCATCGTCGGCGTCGCGAGCCTGATCGGTCTCCCCATCGGCATCGCGGCCGGGATCTACTGCGCGGAGTATCCGACGAGCCGGCTCACGTGGGCCACCCGCTTCGTGGCGGACGTGCTGAACGGGACGCCCTCGATCGTCGTGGGCGTCTTCGCCTGGGCCTGGATCGTCGCCACCCAGAAGCACTTCTCCGCCCTGGCCGGCAGCGCGGCGCTGGCCATGCTCATGATCCCGATGGTGCTCCGCACCACCGAGGAGATGATCAAGCTGGTGCCCAACTCGCTCCGCGAGGCGGCGCTCGCGCTGGGTTACCCGCGCTGGCGCACCAGCCTCGGCATCGTGGTGCGGACCACCCTGCCCGGCATCGTGACCGGCAGCCTGCTCGCCGTCGCCCGCATCGCCGGCGAGACCGCGCCGCTGCTCTTCACCGCGCTCGGCAGCCAGTACCTCAGCTACAACCTGAACCAGCCCATGGCCGCGCTGCCGCTCACGGTGTTCACCTACGCCACCGGCCCCTACGAGGAGTGGCATCGGTACGCCTGGGCCTCGGCGCTGGTGCTCATCCTGGTCGTGTTCATCCTGAGCCTCGGCGCCCGGCTCGCCATCGGACGGAGGTTCGACCTCAATGGCTGAGCCCGCCGTGCGGACCGTGGCCCCGCTCCCGCGGCCTGCCGCTCCGACGTCGGACGCGTCGCCGCGGGTCCGCGTCGAGACCGACAAGATCACCGCGATGTACGGCAAGTTCACCGCCGTGAAGGGCGTCTCGCTCGCCTTTCCAGCCAACCGGGTCCATGCGCTGATCGGTCCCTCGGGCTGCGGGAAGTCCACCTTCCTCCGGACCCTCAACCGGATGCACGAGCTGTCCGAGCACGGCTGGATCACCGGCCGCGTGCTGCTCGACGGCGCGGACATCTACGCGCCGCGCGTCAACGCGATGCAGCTCCGGCGGCGGATCGGCATGGTGTTCCAGCGCCCGACGCCCTTCCCGACGATGTCGATCTACGACAACGTCGCGGCGGGGCTGCGCGTGCACGGCCAGCCTGCCCCGGCGCGAGCTCGACAGCGTCGTGGAGCGGTCGCTCCGGCAGGCGGCGCTCTGGGAGGAGGTCAAGGACCGGCTCCGCGCCAGCGCCATGGCGCTGTCGGGCGGCCAGCAGCAGCGGCTCTGCATCGCGCGGACCATCGCGCCCTCGCCGGACGTGATCCTGCTCGACGAGCCGACGGCGTCGCTCGACCCGCAGGGCACCCAGCGGATCGAGGAGCTGCTGTTCGAGCTCAAGCAGCACTTCACGATCATCATCGTGACCCACAACATGCAGCAGGCCGCACGGGTGTCGGACACGACCACGTTCTTCTACCTCGGCACGATGATCGAGTCGGGTGCCACGCGGCAGATCTTCACGGCGCCGCGGAACGAGCAGACCGAGGCCTACATCACCGGGAGGTTCGGATGACCACCACCGCTACCCCGCGCGCGCAGCCGGGCTTCATCGCGACCCCGCGAGCCACGCTGGCCCCGCGGCCGCCGGCTGGCAAGCCCGGCCAGCGCGGCGCGCCCGCCGTGGACGTGCGCGACTTCGGCTTCGCGTACGGCCCGCGGCAGGTGCTCCGCAACCTGAGCTTCGGCATCGAGCGCAAGGCGGTCACGGCCATCATCGGCCCGTCGGGATGCGGCAAGTCGACGTTCCTGCGGTCGATCAACCGCCTCAACGACCTCATCCCGGGCGTTCGCCACCAGGGCGACATCCTGGTCGAGGGCATGTCGGTCTTCGCCCCGGGCACCGACCTGGTGGCGCTGCGGCAGCGGGTCGGCATGGTCTTCCAGCGGCCCGAACCCGTTCCCCAAGTCGATCTTCGACAACGTCGCCTACGGCCCGGCGCTCAACCGCCTGGCTGCCAGACGCGACCTGCCCGACCTGGTGGAGCGCTGCCTCCGCCAGGCCGCGCTCTGGGACGAAGTGAAGGACCGGCTGGAGGAACCGGGGACGGGGCTCTCCGGCGGGCAGCAGCAGCGGCTCTGCATCGCGCGCGCGCTGGGCAATCAGCCCGAGGTCCTGCTGATGGACGAGCCCTGCTCCGCGCTCGATCCGATCGCCACGCAGCAGGTCGAGGAGCTGATCTTCGAGCTCAAGAAGGACTACACGATCGTGATCGTCACGCACAACATGCAGCAGGCGGCGCGGGTGTCCGACTTCACCGGGTTCTTCGACCGGGGCGAGCTCATCGAGTTCGACGAGACCGAGCGGATCTTCACGACCCCTCGCGCACGAGCGCACGGAAGCTTACATTACCGGGAGATTCGGATGAGCCTCGACGTCCATCGCCACTTTCACGACGAGCTGAGCCACGTCAAGGTCCGGCTGCTCACGATGTCGGGCGAGGCCGAGGCCGCGCTTGGCCTGGCGGTCGAGGCGCTGCTCGAGCGCGACGGCGAGAAGGCCGCGCCGTGTCATCGCCGGCGACCGGGTCATCGACAGCATGGAGGTCGAGATCGAGGAGCAGTGCATCAACCTCCTCGCCCTGCAGCAGCCGATGGCCCGCGACCTTCGGATGCTCACCTCGGCGCTCAAGATCGCCAACGACCTCGAGCGGGTCGGCGACCACGCGGTCAACATCGCCCAGTGCGCCGAGCGGCTGACCCAGGCGCGGCCGATCACGCCCGAGCCCGAGATCGTCGAGATGGCCCGGCTGGCACGCGACATGCTGTCCGACGCCCTCGAGGCGTTCATCCGCGGCGACGCCACTGCCGGCCGCGAGGTCTGCCTCCGCGACGACAAGGTGGACGCCCTGCACCGGTCGGTGTTCCGCATCCTCCTGACGCACATGATGGAGGACCCGCACATGATCGGCGCCGGCATGGAGCTGTTCCTCGTGAGCCGCAACCTCGAGCGCGTGGCCGACCTGGCCACCAACATCGGCGAGGACGTCGTCTTCCTCGTCGAGGGGAAGTCGATCAAGCATCACGCCGAGGACCGGGGCGATGCGCCCGCCTCCGGCGTCTACCCGGCGGCCTCGGGCACGTGAGCGCGCGGCCGGCGTCCAAGCCCGGCGCCCAGCCGGCCGCCCGCGATCGGATCGCGGCCATCGACGTCGGCTCCAACTCGGTCCGCCTGCTGGTGGCGGAGTACGACCCCGCCTCCGGCCTCGAGATCATCGACGAGCTCAAGGACCAGCCCCGCCTCGCGGCCGGGCTGGCCCGGACCGGCTGCCTGGACGACGCCGCCATCGAGCGCGCCATGCAGACCCTGGCCCGCATGCGCGAGGTCTGCCAGCGGCGGGGCGTCAAGCGCATCGCCGCCGTCGCCACCGCGGCCGTCCGGGAGGCCGAGAACGGGGCCGCGTTCGTCCGGCGCGTGCGGCAGGAGCTGGACATCCCGCTCCGGATCATCGACGCCGAGACCGAGGCGGCGCTCTCCTACCGCTCGGTCGCGCACCACTTCCGCCTGGCCGGCGAGCGGACGCTCGTCGCCGACATCGGCGGCGGCAGCCTCGAGCTCATCGGCGCCGTGGACGGCCTGGTGGAGCTGACCGTGTCGCTCCCGCTCGGGGCGGTTCGCCTGACGGAGCTCCACCTCCCCGGCGACCGCGGCATGCACAAGGAGGTCGAGCGCCTGCGGGAGTACGTGCGCAAGCAGCTCAAGCGTGGAATCTCCAGCCGGGCGTGGTCCGCGGCTACGGTGATCGGCTCCGGCGGGACCTTTACCAGCCTGGGCCGCATGGTCCAGGCCCGGCGGGGACAGCCCGAGGGCGAGAGCGTGCATGGCGTGAGCGTCACCACCGCCGAGGTGGAGCAGCTCATCGACTGGCTCGCGAGCCGGACGCCGGAGCAGCGCCGCCAGGTGCCGGGCCTCAGCCCCGAGCGCGCCGACATCATCCTGGCCGGCCTCGCGGTCACGGCCGAGCTGCTGGATTGGATCCGGTCGCGGTCGCTCACGGTGAGCGCGTTCGGCCTGCGCGAGGGGCTGCTTGCTGGAGATGGCGGGGGCGAAGGAAGTCGGCGGCACCGGATCCGCTCCGGCTGTTCCGCGAGTTCGTCGAGCGCTGCCAGTGCGACCGCCGGCACGTCGAGCAGGTGCGGACGCTCGCCCTCCAGCTCTTCGACCAGCTCGCGCGAGGAGCTCGGCTGCGAGCCCGAGGAGCGCCTGCTGCTCGAGGCCGCGGGGCTGCTGCACGACGTCGGCCAGCTGGTGAGCTACCGGAAGCACCACAAGCACAGCTTTCAGCTGATCAATCACGCCGAGCGGCTGGGGTTGCCGCCGCGGGAGCGCGGCCTGGTGGCGCTCATCAGCCGCTATCATCGGCGCACCGGGCCCCGCAGGAAGCACGAGGAGTTCGCCGCGCTGCCGGCCGCGGATCAGGCGATCGTGCGGCGGCTGAGCGGACTGCTCCGCGTGGCCGACGGCCTCGACCGCGGCCACACCGCGGCCGTGAACACGCTCGTCACCGACCTGACGCGGGACACCCTCATCCTCCGGATCGCGCCGCGGCTCAAGGGGGCCGACCTCGGACTCGAGGTCTGGGGCGCCACGCGGAAGGCGGACGTGCTGGCCAAGCTGTTGAAGCGGGAGATCAGGATCGTGGCCAAGCCCGCCAGGGCCTAGGGCCGTCCCCCCTCGGCGGCACGCTCACTCGCCGTACGGCACCCAGATGTTCTTCACCTGGGTCGCCTGCTCCAGGAACTCCTCGCCCTCGCCCCGGAGCGGGTCGCCCCAGTCGCGCCCCCGGCCATAGTCCACCCACGTCCGCTTCATGTTGCCCGCGGCGAGCCGCTCGATCTCGGCCGAGCCCTCGCGCGTGCCCCAGTACCAGAGGCCATCCACGTCGTCGTGGGCGGCCAGCACCGGGGCGAGCTCGTCGCGCAGGCCGGTGACGATGTTCACCACGCCGCCTGGCACGTCGGAGGTGTCGAGCACCTGGTAGAGGTCGGTCGCCGCGAGCGGCCACCGGCCTGAAGGGATCGCCACCGCGGTGTTTCCCATGGCGACGAGCGGCAGCACGGCCGAGAGGAGACCGGCGAGGGGCCAGGCTTCGGGACAGACCACGCCGACCACGCCGATCGGCTCCGGCATGGCGAGCGTGACGTTCCGGAACGGCGTGTGGTGCACCTGCCCGTCGTACTTGTCGGCCCACGCCGCGTAGGTGAACGATCCGCGTCGATCGCGAGCGCCACCTCGCGCTCGGCGGCGGCGAGGTCGCCCGAGCCCTGCGCCAGGCCATGCGCGAACTCCTCCGCCCGCGCAGCGAGGTTCTCGGCCAGGTAGTAGAGCACCTGGGCGCGATTGTGAGCGGTGGTCCGGCGCCACCCGGCGGCCTTGTGGGCCGCTTCCACCGCGTTCCGAATGTCTTTTCGGTTGCCTTGCCCGACCTCGCCGATCCGTCGGCCCGTCGCGTCGAGCACCGGCAGGCTGTAGTCCGAATCCGGCCGCGCCTGCTTGCCGCCGATGTAGAGCTTGGGCGTGCGGTCGATGGCCGGCAGGCGGTCGGGCGGTCGGGTGGGCTCCTCGCCACCCCGCGCCGGTTCGGCTTTCCGGCTGGCCGCCCGTCCGACCGCCTTGCGGGTCGCCCGCCCGGTCGTCCGGCCGCTCGCCCCCATATCCGCGTTGCCGTCCGCCTCCCACGTCACATACTCCCGGAGACCTTCACGCCCGCCCTCGCGGCCGAAGCCGCTCTCGCGATAGCCTCCGAACCCGCTCGATGCGTCGAACACGTTGGTGCAGTTGATCCACACCGTGCCGGCCTGGAGCTGCGGTGCGACGTCGAGGGCCAGGTTGATGTTTTCGGTCCAGAGGCTCGCCGCCAGACCATAGCGGGTGTTGTTGGCCAGCTCTACGGCTTCGACGGGAGTCCGGAAGGTCATCAGCACCACGACGGGACCGAAGATCTCGACCTGCGCGATCGTCGCGGCCGGTGACACCTCGGTGAACAGCGTCGGCGGATAGAACCAGCCGTCGGTGGGGCAGCTCCACGAGGGTTGCCAGCGGGTGGCGCCCTCCTCTTCGCCCCGGCGCACCAGCTCCTCGATCTTCTCGAGCTGCACCGGGGCGATGATGGCGCCCATGTCCACCGCCTTATCGAGCGGGTTGCCGACGCGCAGCGTCTCCATCCGCGCTTTCAGCTTGGTCACGAGACGGTCGGCGCTCCCCTCCTGGACCAGAATCCGCGAGCCGGCGCAGCACACCTGGCCCTGGTTGAACCAGATCGCATCCACCACGCCCTCGACCACGCTGTCGAGATCGGCGTCGGGAAAGACGATGAACGGCGATTTCCCGCCCAGCTCGAGCGAGAGCTTCTTCCCCGTGCCGGCGGTGGCCGCCCGGATGAGACGCCCGACGTCGGTGGATCCCGTGAACGCGATCTTGTCGACGTCGGGGTGGACCACCAGGGCCTCGCCGGCGCGGCCATCACCGGTGATGATGTTGACCACGCCGGCCGGCAGCCCGACCTCCTCGCACAGCTCCGCGAAGCGCAGCGCGGTGAGCGAGGTGAACTCGGCGGGCTTGAGCACGACCGTGTTCCCCATGGCGAGCGCGGGCGCGATTTTCCAGGCCAGCATCAGCAGCGGAAAGTTCCACGGGATGATCTGGCCGATCACGCCGACCGGCACCCGCCCGGGCAGCTCCCGCTCCATGAGCTGGGCCCACCCGGCGTGGTGGAGGAAGTGCCGGGCCACCAGGGGCACGTCGATGTCGCGTGATTCCCGAATCGGCTTGCCGTTGTCGAGCGACTCGAGGACCGAGAACATCCGGCCGTGCTTCTGCACCTGCCGCGCGATCGCGTAGAGGTAGCGGGCCCGCCCATGCCCGCCGAGTGCCCACCACGCGGGCTGTGCGGCCCGGGCGGCGGCGACCGCCCGGTCGACGTCCGCCGCGCTGGCCTGGGTCAGCTGGGCGATCGGCTTCCCGGTGGCCGGGTTGAGCGTCTCGAATGATCCCGGCGCCGGGCGACGTCCACCGGCCCCCGATGAAGAGGCCGAAGCGCCGGCTGTGGCCGTCGAGCCACGCCTGCGCCGGCGCCGCCGATTCAGGGGCGGGACCGTAGGCCATCGTGCCGAAGACCTCGGGAATGGACGCCATGGATGCCTAGCTCACCCCGTCGGATGCCGGTGGGCCGCCGAATAGCGGCCGGTCACGAAGTGCTCGAGCTGGCGCTCGATGTCGGTCAGCAGGCTGCTGGCCCCGAAGCGGAAGAGGTCGGGGCGCAGCCAGCGGTCGCCCAGCTCTTCCTTGATCAGCACCAGCCAGTCCAGCGCTTCCTTCGCCGTGCGGATTCCGCCGGCCGGCTTGAGTCCGACCAGGTGGCCGGTGCGCTCCCGGAAGTCCCGGATCGCGCGAGCCATGACCAGGCCCACGGGGAGCGTGGCGTTGACGCTCTCCTTGCCGGTCGAGGTCTTGATGAAGTCGGCGCCGGCCATCATGCACACCAGGCTGGCTCGCGCCACGTTGCGCAGCGTGCCCAGCTCGCCGGTGGCGAGGATGGTCTTGATGTGGGCGTCGCCGCAGGCCTCGCGCATGGCGCGCACTTCGTCGTAGAGGGCGCGCCAGTTCTCGGTCAGCACGTGGGACCGGCTGATGACGATGTCGATCTCCTCGGCGCCCTCCGCCACCGAGGCACGGATCTCGTCGAGGCGCTGTGGCAGGGGGAGAGCCCGGCCGGGAAGCCGGTCGACACCGCCGCCACCGGGATCCCCGAGCCTTCCAGCGCCTCGACCGCGGTCGCCACGAAGCGGTGGTAGACGCAGACGGCGCCGACCCGGATCGGGAGCTGGCTCGCGCCCATCGCCTCGAGCAGGTCCGCTCGGACCGGCCGGCGCGCCTTGGCGCAGAGCCGCCGCACCCGGCCGTCGGTGTCGTCGCCCGAGAGCGTCGTGAGATCCATCAGGGTGACGGCGCGGAGCAGCCAGGCGGCCTGCCATTCCTTTTTGACCGTGCGGCGGCCGCGGAGGGTGGCCGTCCGGCGTTCGACCGCGCTGCGGTTGACCCGGACGTCCTCGACCCAGTCGAGCTCGAGGGGCATTCCAGGGTTCCGCGGCGCCACCGGCACCTCGAAGGGCGCGGTGGGTGGGTGGACCTGGGTGCCTTGGCGAGGAGTGTCGGCCATGGGCCAAACATACGTCTGCGAACGACCGGGACGCCATGCGAGCACGGCTGGGATCGTCAATAGCGTTCGCGATACCCCATGCCGTGCTCTACCGTCCGGGAAATCGCGCGGTGCCGTGCGACCAGGTCGGGATCCTTGAACAGCGCGATGAGCCCTGCCCCGGCCACGAATCCACCCACGTGCGCCCAGAATGCGACGCCGCCCTCGCCCTGGGCCGCGCTGCCGCCCAGCAGCTGCAGCAGGAACCAGTAGCCCAGCATCAGATACGCCGGGACCACGATGCGCGTGATGAAGATGAACAGGAACACGATCATGTGCACCCGCACCTTCGGGTACAGGATGACGTAGGCGCCCATGACGCCGCTGATCGCGCCCGACGCGCCCACCATGGGCACGATGCTCGAGGGGTTCACGAACGTCTGCGCCGCCGCGGCCGCGAGCCCGCACAGCACATAGAAAGCCAGGTACCTGACGTGGCCCATCGAGTCCTCGACATTGTTTCCGAAGACCCAGAGAAACCACATGTTGCCGATGAGGTGAAGCCAGCCGCCGTGGAGGAACATCGAGGTGAGCAGCGGATACCAGTGCCGGTCCGCACCCAGTAGGCAGGTCGCGCTCGGGCCGAGCGGCAGCTCCGTCCCGGGAACGACCCGTCCCAGAAACTCGCCGGGAATCAATCCCAGCTGGCACACCGATCGGGTGAGTGCCGGATCGTTCCCCATCCCCTGGACCAGGATCCAGACCGCCACGTTGATCCCGATCAGGAGGATCGTGACGACGGGCGTCGCCAGGGTGGGGTTGTCGTCCTTGTACGGGAACATGGGGCAAATATAGGGGGGCCGGAGCCCGGCGACCGCTGAGGTCCCGAGCCCCGGCCCCCCTAGGGCACGACGCGCCGCCTAGAGCGCTCTACGTCCCTGCAACAGCTGCATGATGGCCAGCACCACCGCCACGACCAGCAGGACGTGAATGAACCCGCCCAGCGTATAGGACGTGACGACCCCCAGCAGCCAAAGAACCAGCAGGATCACGAAGATCGTCCACAGCATTGTCGCCTCCTCGGGTTGGACACCCTGGTTCCGCGCTCGCCTCCACCCTGTCTCGCCCCGCGGTCGGGGATCCCGCCGAGACAGATCGATCATAGCCAACGCGCCGGACCGCCGTCGTGACCCGAGTCACGGGGGCGGATCGGCCATTTTGGCAGCTTTGGCGGGTATGCCAATTGCACCCCCGGGCGGCCAACCGCCGCGTCCGGGCAGATCGGCAGCCCGGCCAGGCTTTTTCGCACTCAACCGGAGTCGACATGGCTTCCAAGATCATCGGCATCGACCTCGGCACGACCAACTCGGTCGTGCGGTCATGGAGGGCGGCGACCCCGTCGTCATCCCCAACGCCGAGGGCGGGCGCACCACCCCGTCGGTCGTCGCCTTCACCAAGGACGGCGAGCGGCTCGTCGGCCAGGTCGCCAAGCGCCAGGCGGTCACCAACCCCAAGCAGCACCATCTTCTCGATCAAGCGCTTCATGGGCCGCCGGCATGAACGAGGTCGCCGAAGAGATCAAGCGCGTCCCCTACAAGGTGGTCCAGGGCGCCAACGGCATGGCCGCGGTCGAAGATCGACGGCAAGCGCTACACCCCGCCCGAGATCTCGGCGATGATCCTGCAGAAGATGAAGCAGACCGCCGAGGACTACCTCGGCCACACGGTCGACAAGGCCGTCATCACCGTCCCCGCCTACTTCAACGACGCCCAGCGCCAGGCCACCAAGGACGCCGGCAAGATCGCCGGCCTCGACGTGCTGCGCATCATCAACGAGCCGACGGCCGCGGCGCTCGCCTACGGCCTCGACAAGAAGAAGGACGAGAAGATCGCGGTCTTCGACCTCGGCGGCGGCACCTACGACATCTCGGTCCTCGAGCTGGCCGAGGGCGTCTTCGAGGTGAAGTCCACCAACGGCGACACCCACCTGGGCGGCGACGACTTCGACCAGCGCGTGATCGACTGGCTCGTGGCCGAGTTCAAGAAGGACCAGGGCATCGACCTCTCGAAGGACCCGATGGCGCTCCAGCGCCTCAAGGAGGCGGCCGAGAAGGCCAAGATGGAGCTGTCGAGCACCACGCAGACCGACATCAACCTGCCGTTCATCACCGCCGACCAGAGCGGGCCCGAAGCACCTCAACATCACGCTCACGCGGGCCAAGTTCGAGCAGCTGGTCGACGACCTGATCCAGCGCACGATCCCGCCGATGCAGCAGGCGCTCAAGGACGCGGGGCTCGACCCCAAGCGAGATCGACGAGGTGATCCTCGTCGGCGGCTCGACCCGCATCCCGAAGATCCAGCAGATCGTGAAGGAGTTCTTCGGCAAGGAGCCGAACAAGGGCGTGAACCCGGACGAGGTCGTCGCCATCGGCGCGGCCATCCAGGGCGGCGTGCTCGCGCGGCGAGGTGAAGGACGTGCTGCTGCTCGACGTCACCCCGCTCTCGCTCGGCATCGAGACGCTGGGCGGCGTGACGACCGTGCTCATCCCGCGGAACACCACGATCCCGACCAAGAAGTCGGAGACGTTCTCGACCGCCGACGACAACCAGACCACGGTCGAGATCCACGTGCTCCAGGGCGAGCGGCAGATGGCGCAGCGACAACCGGACCATCGGCAAGTTCCAGCTCACCGGCATCCCGCCCGCACCGCGCGGCATGCCGCAGGTCGAGGTCACGTTCGACATCGACGCCAACGGCATCCTGCACGTGACGGCCAAGGACAAGGCCACCGGCAAGGAGCAGAAGATCCGCATCGAGGCCTCGAGCGGCCTCTCCGACACCGAGATCGACCGGATGGTCAAGGACGCCGAGCAGCACGCCGCGGAGGACAAGGCAGCGCCGCGAGGAGATCGAGGCGCGCAACCGGCTCGACAGCCTGATCTACCAGGTCGAGAAGGACAGCAAGGAGTGGGGCGACAGGCTGCCCGCCGACGCCAAGACCCGGCTCGACGCGGCGGTCGAGGCCGGCCAGGCAGGCGCTCCGCACCGGCGACGCCGACGGCATCCGGACGCGCGCTGGACGAGCTCAACGCGGCGTATCGGCGGCCGGCGCCGTCGCTCTACCAGAGCGCGCAGGGCGCCGGTCAGCCGAAGGCGCAGCCCGGCGCGGCGGCCGAGCCGGCGAGCCGGCGGCCTCCGGCGCCCCCGGACGACGTGGTCGAGGCCGACTACGAGATCGTGGACGAGAAGAAGTGACGGGCGGGCCCGTCTGGGCACCAGCTCGTCACCCTGAGCGAAGCGAAGGGGCCATAGGCTGGGCTATGGCCTCTTTGCGCGACCGAAACAACCTCCCGGTACATCTAGGTACTATTAGGCAGGTTCAGCGTGCACGTCCATTACGCCTTCGCGAAGGATCGCTCGATGTCCGCACGATCGTTGAACTGGCTCAAGTTCGGTGGCCTGGTGGCCCTGGCGTTCGCGCTCGGGCTGCTGTTCGCCGGCCTGCTCGACCTGCCGAACCGCTCCTCGGCCCAGGAGCAGGGACGCCAGGCCGTCGGCCATCGCCCCGGTGCCGGCCCCGTCGATTCCGGCCGCCCGCCCGCTCCAGGACCTGAGCGAGGCCTTCGCCGCGGTGGCCGAGCACGTCAAGCCGAGCGTGGTCTACATCCGGTCCCAGCGGACCGAGCAGGCCACCAGCAGCAGCCGCAGCGATCCCGCCCGGGATGGAGCGGTTCTTCTCCCCGGTTCCGCCAGCAGCCTGAGATCGAGCAAGGCAGCGGCTCGGGCTTCATCGTCTCGGCCGACGGCTACATCCTGACCAACAACCACGTCGTCGAAGGCGCCGAGCAGGTGACGGTCCGGCTGCTCGACCGCCGGGAGTTCAAGGCCAAGGTCGTCGGCACCGATCCCAACACCGACGTGGCCGTCCTCAAGATCGACGCCAAGGGTCTGCCGCCGGTGGCGCTCGGCAACAGCGACGACGCGCGCGTGGGCGAGTGGGTGCTGGCGATCGGCAACCCGCTCGGCGAGGGCCTCACCTTCACCGTCACCTCCGGCATCGTGAGCGCCAAGGGCCGCGCGCTGCAGCGGGCTCCCGGGCCGGGGCCAGGGCAGCATCCAGGACTTCATCCAGACCGACGCCGCCATCAATCCGGGCAACTCGGGCGGTCCGCTGGTGAGCGTGCGCGGCGAGGTCATCGGCATCAACTCCGCCATCGCCAGCGAGACCGGGTTCTACTCCGGCTACGGCTTCGCCATCCCGATCAACCTGGCCCGCACGGTCATGAACCAGCTGATCACAGACGGCACGGTGCACCGGGCGGCGCTCGGCGTCTCGCATCGACAACGTGACGCTCGAACGACGCCGCCTACGTCGGCCTGCCCGAGATCCGCGGCGTGGTGGTGAAGGACATCCCGAGCGACGACTCGCCCGCCAAGGCCGCCGGCATCGAGCCCGGCGACATCATCGTCGCGGTGGACGGCAAGCCGGTCGAATACGTCGGGCAGCTGCAGCAGGTGATCGGCTTCCGGAAGCCGGGCGACGTGGTCAAGGTCGAAGTGGCCCGGAAGGGCGGCGTCCGCAAGACCTTCAACGTCAAGCTCCAGCCGCTCAACGACGCGCCCCAGGTGGCGGCGGCCGATGACGGAGGGCGACTCCGATCAACGCCAGCGCCCCGAGCGGCGCCGCCATGGGCCGCCTGGGCATCAGCGTCGAGCCGGTGACGGCCGACGTCGGCCCAGCAGCTCCAGCTGCCCGCGGACGTGCGCGGGCTCATCGTCACCGACGTGACGCCCGGCGGCCCGGCGTGGGACGTGCTGCTACGACGATCCCCAGCGCGGCGGTCCCGACATCATCCTCTCGGTCGAGGGCAAGGCGGTGCGGACCGAGGCCGAGCTCCGGAAGGCGCTCCAGGGCGAGAAGGCCGGGAAGCATCGTCACCCTCCGCATCTTCAACCCCCGGGCCCAGGCCGCCGGGTGGAGCGTATCCGGCTGGGCGAAACGAAATAGCCGAGAGCCACTCCGAGCACGGCGAAGGGGGCATGCCTCACCGCATGCCCCCTTCCGCGTTCTTCCCGCTCGCGTGCCGGCCCTCCAGGCGCATCCTCCGGTCCGGGGCTATGTTGGAGCATCTTCTCCCGCGAGCCTCCGCATGACGACCAGCGAAGAGACCGATTGGATGAATCACCCCGTGATCCGGCGCCTCATCGACCAGGCTGCCACGCTGGCACTGGAGGAGCGGATCACTCTCGTGAAGGGCCTGATCCCGGGCATCGCCGACGCGCTGACCGAGGAGGAGTACGAGCAGTTCGTCACCTTCATCCGGCTCAAGGGAGAACGGTTCCTGGAGGCCAAGTCCCACCCCGGCGAAGGCCGCGCGGAGCGCCAGGTGCCGGGCGAGCGTGACCTGGAAGGCCGCTGACTGTACCTTCATCGCGAGGCCGGACTATGGACGAGGAACGCTTCAACCTGTCGCTGCGCACGCTGCTCAAGCAGTTCGGGGTGACGGCGCAGCGGGAGGTCGAGAAGGCGGTCGACGCGGCCCGCGCGTCGGGCGCGCTCGAGGGCCGCGATGCTCTCGTGGCCCGGGCCACGATGGTGGTGGACGGGCTCCCCACCGACATCGTGGTGACCGGCCGCATCGAGCTGACGTGAGACCCGGGTGGTTCCACTGATCGGAGCACAGATGTCGTCTTGGAGACGATGGGCGACGATGGCTGTCATGGGAGGTGTCCTGGCAGGCTGTGGCGCCGGGGGCAAGGGGCGCGAGGCCGGAGCCGACACCGCGGCGCCGGACGCCCCGGGCTCGGCCATCACGGGCAAAGTGGCCCAGTACACCTCGGTCCGGCTCACGGCCGACCTGGCCGGGCTGTCCGACCGCGAGCGCCGCATGCTCCCGCTCCTGATCGAGGCTGCGACGGAGATGGACACCGTCTACCAGCAGCAGTACTACCATGCCCGCGATTCCCTGCTGGCGAGCGTGGCCGACGCTCCCACCCGGCGGTTCATCGAGATCAACTACGGGCCGTGGGACCGCCTCGACGGGGACCGCCCGTTCGTCCCCGGCGCGGGGCCGCGGCCCGCAGGCGCCGAGCTTTATCCCGCGGATCTGGCCGCCGAGGAGTTCGAACGGGCGGCCAAGGCTTCGCCCGCCGCCGGGCGGGCCCTGCGCGGGCACTACACGGTGGTACGCCGGGACAGCGCCGGTGGGCTGGTGGCCGCGCCGTACCATGAGGTCTACGCCGCCCCGATGGCCCGCGCGGCCGCCAAGCTCCGCGAAGCCGCCAAGCTCGCCGACGACCCGGGGCTCCGCCGCTACCTCGAGCTTCGCGCCCGGGCGCTGGAAACCGACGAGTACCAGGCGAGCGACCTGGCTTGGCTCGACATGAAGACCAACGGCATCGACGTCGTCATCGGGCCGATCGAGACCTACATCGACAAGTTGTTCGGCCAGAAGACCGCGGCCGAGGCGTACGTGCTGCTCAAGGACAAGGCGTGGAGCGCGCGGCTGTCGCGCTACGCGGCGCTCCTGCCGGCACTCCAGCGGGGGCTGCCCGTCCCCAAGGCTTACAAGCGCGAGCGCCCCGGCACCGACTCGGACCTCAACGCGTACGACGCCGTTTACTACGCGGGCGACGCCAACGGCGGCTCCAAGACCATCGCCATCAACCTGCCCAACGACGAAGAGGTCCAGCTCCGGAAGGGCACCCGGCGCCTGCAGCTCAAGAACGTGATGCGGGCCAAGTTCGACCGCATCCTGGTGCCGATCGCCGGTGAGATGATCGTCGAGGACCAGCGCCCGCGGATCCAGTTCGACGCGTTCTTCGCCAACGTGATGTTCCACGAGGTGGCCCACGGGCTCGGTATCAAGCGGACGATCGACGGGAAGGGCACGGTCCGCGCCGCGCTCAAGGAGCAGGCGGGTGCGCTCGAGGAGGGCAAGGCCGACATTCTCGGGCTCTACATGGTCACCCGCCTTCTGGAGCAGAACGAGCTCACCGGGACCACCCTCGAGGATCACTACGTCACCTTCCTGGCGAGCATCTTCCGCTCGATCCGCTTCGGGGCCACCGAGGCCCACGGCCGCGCCAACGCTGCTCAGCTCTCCTACTTCGAGCAGCAGGGCGCCTTCACCCGCGACTCGACCGGCCGCTACCGGGTGGACTTCCCGAAGATGCGCACGGCGGTCGACTCGCTCAGCGGGCTGATCCTCAGGCTGCAGGGCGATGGCGACTATGCCGCCGTACGTGATTTCATGACTACGCGAAGCGCGCTGTCGCCGGAGCTGCAGGCCGATCTCGCGCGCCTCGGCAGCAAGGGCATCCCCGTGGACGTCGTCTTCGAGCAGGGCGCCGCCGTCCTGGGCCTGGGTCGCTGAGCATGGCGCGCTGGCAGCCACCGGGCGAGCAGGTCGTCGAGGTCCGCAAGCCGCCCCGCTGGCCCATGATTCTGCTGCTGCTCGCGATCCTGGGCGTTGGCATAGCAGGGCTCTGGATTCTCCGCCGCCGGATGCGGCCGCAGCGCCCTCCGGCCGACGTCTCCATGGCGGTCGGGGTGCGCTCGGAGATCTCCGCGGCGGGCGACTCGCTCGACGTCATCGTGAGCTGGCGCCTGACCGAGCCGCCATCCGCTGCGCCCGCCGATTCGGTCCGGATCGAGGTCGGCCTCGGGAACGCCGCCGAGCCGCGCATCCACCTCATGGCGAATACCCAGAGCTCCGACACGCTCCGGATCCCGGGGCCGGCCGCCGGCCAGACGGCGACGGGGTACTCCTGCGTCGCCGCGCTGCACGGCATGCGGCTTTCGCGGGAGACCTGTACCCCGTGGCAGTACGTGCGGCCGACCGCCCAGGCCCCGACGGCGCCGGCGGTCGTCGACACGCCGCCCCGCGCGCCCGCGAAGAACAAGGCGGCCGCCCCCCCTCTCGCCTCGGTCGTCCGCATCGTGATTCAGCCCTCGGGCCAGCAGGTGGACCCCGACCTGGGGGGCCGGTGCGCGGCCTGGCAGCAGCGGAATCCGGATCGGCAGGTGTGGCTCGAGGTCAACCAGGAAGCCGTACCCGAGTGCATGGGTCCCAACGGGCGCCCCACCGTGGCCCAGTTCTGCGCCTTCGCCGTCCTTGCCGACGGCCGGCGGGTCAAGACCGTCAACTCCAGCAACAACGCTTATTGCGACCGGCTCTACCAGGAGTGGGTGCGCGAGCGGACTACCTGATCCCTCCGTACGGTAGCGTACTTAAGCAGCTACCGCCTAACGCTTTACACCTGACGACTGTACATTCTGCCCAATCAGAAACTCAACCGCTGAGCAAGAGGCTTCCGTGCATCGACACCCCTGCTCCCCGGCAGGACCGCGATGACGCTCCCAGCCGAGGAGGCACCGTCGGTGCCGGCTCCTCTGCAGAGCCGGAACCACCTACTCATGGTGGTGCCGCGGAGCGAGTTTCTCGAGCTCAAGCCCCACCTCACCACCGTCGATCTCCACGCCCGGGAGCGGTTGGCCGACTCGAACCGCGTGATCGAGGCCGTCTACTTCCCGATCGACGCGGTGCTGTCGATGGCGGCAGTGGACCGCGACGGGGTCACGGTCGAAGTCGGCAGCGTGGGATGCGAGGGGATGACCGGCCTTCCCCTGCTGCTCGGGACGGAACAGTCGACCAGTCGGGTGGTGGTCCAGATCGGCGGCCAGGCGGAGCGGATGGACGGCGCCGTCTTCCAGCGCGAGGCCCGGCGCCACGAGCACTTCGGCCGGCTGCTCTACCTGTACGCGCAGGGCTTCATGACCCAGGTCGCCCAGAGCACGGCCTGCAACCGGCTCCACTCGGCGGAGCAGCGGCTCGCGCGCTGGCTGCTCATCTGCCGAGACCGGGTGGGCCGGGACGAGCTGCCCATCACCCAGGAAACCATGGCGACGATGCTCGGCGTGCGGCGGGCCACCGTGACCGAGGCCGCCGGCGCGCTCCAGCGCGCGGGCGTCATCCGCTACCGCCGTGGCGTCGTGATGGTCGTGGACCGGCCGGGTCTCGAGGCGGCGGCGTGTGAGTGCTACGACATCGTGCGCGAGGAGTTCTACCGGCTGCTCGGAGTCCGCGTCGGATGAGCGCGGCGACGGCCACCACGCTGGTCGTGGACGACGAGAGCCTGGTCCGCATGCTGGTGCGCCGGATGCTGGAGCCCGAGGTGTGCGCCGTCGTCGAAGCCGAGGACGGCGTGTCGGCGCTCCGGCTCATCGAGCGCGGCGAGCCGGCGATCGACGTGGTGCTGACCGATCTGGTGATGCCGGGCCTCGACGGGTTCGACATCGTGACGGTCCTGGCCCGGCACCGGCCGGAGCTGCCCGTCGTCTGTATGTCCGGGTTCGCGGCGGTGACCCGGGAGCAGCTGCCGGTCCCCTTCGTCCCGAAGCCGTTCTCGATCGAGGTGCTCCGCGCCGCGCTCGAGCCCATCCTGGCGCAGGCCCGGGAGCTGCGCCACGCGTCCGCCGACAGCCGCCTCCGCGCCGGCCGCGAGCGTGCCGCCAGCGAGCGGATCCGCCGGGTATCGGACGCCACCCGCACCGACGCCCTCGACCTGGTAGCCGCCGCCTTCGAGTTGCGCCGGCAGCGCGCGGGGCCGCCCCGGGCGAGTTAGATTGTCACCTTCGCGAGCGTGGCGGAACTGGCAGACGCGCAGGACTTAGGATCCTGTCCCGCAAGGGGTGCGGGTTCGACTCCCGCCGTTCGCATGGCCCACCCTTCCGCACCACCCACGCACCACCATAGCGTCGGATCGTCGCACGCCTTGTCCGGAGAGCTCGTGACCTTCGACCCGCTCCTCGCTACCGCCGCGTTCGGCATCGGCATCGTCGTGGGCCTCACGGGCATGGGCGGCGGCGCGCTGATGACTCCCGTCCTGGTCCTGTTCTTCGGCATACCGCCGCTGACGGCCGTGTCGTCGGATCTGGTGGCCAGCGCGGTGATGAAGCCGGTGGGATCGTACGTGCACCTGCGACGCGGCACGGTCAACCTGGGCCTGGTCAAATGGCTCTGCGTTGGCTCGGTGCCGGGCGCCTTCAGCGGCGTGCTGATCGCCAAGGCCCTGGGCGGGGGCGAGCAGGTACAGCACGTCATCCGGATCGCGCTCGGCGTGGCGCTGGTGCTGGCCGCCGCCGGGTTGATCGCCCGGGCGTACATCCGGCTGGCCGAGCACGCCCGCCAGCTGGACGGCCGCGCGGCGCCGCTGCCCATGGGCCCGCCGAAAGTGACCCTCCGCCCGCTGCCCACCGTGATCGTCGGCGTGATCGGCGGGCTGGTCGTCGGGCTGACCTCGGTCGGGTCGGGGTCGCTGATCATCATCGCCCTGATGATGCTGTACCCGGCACTCAAGGCCAACGAGCTGGTGGGCACCGACCTCGTCCAGGCCGTCCCGCTGGTGACCTCCGCCGCCTTGGGCCACGTGCTCTTCGGCGACTTCAAGCTCGACCTGACCACCTCCCTGCTGGTGGGCTGCATTCCGGGTGTCTGGCTGGGGGCCCACCTGTCCGCCCGCGCCCCGGGGGGCATCGTGCGGCGGGCCCTGGCGTTCGTGCTGCTCGCGTCGGCGCTCAAGCTGTTCAACGTCTCGAACACGGCCGCCGCGATCACCCTGGCCGTGTTCCTCGCCGTGGGCCCCGTGCTGTGGATGGTGGTGCGCCGACGCCACGGTTTGCCGGCCATCGCCAGGAGGGTGCGTCAAAATTGACCCTGGGAAGCACAGCAGGGTAGATTCCCCCCACTATGAGTCAGATCACCGTCGAGAAAACCGCCGAGGATTCGGCGTCGAAGTCCTTGCGGGTGACCGTGCCCGTCGACCGGGTGCGCGAGGCGGAGGCCAAGGCGCTCAAGTACTACGTCCAGCGGGCCCGGCTGCCCGGTTTCCGCCCCGGCAAGGCGCCCGCGGCCGTCGTCCGCAAGCGCTTCGGCGACGCCATCCGCCAGAGCGTGCTCGAGGAAGTGATCCGCGAAAGCTGGGAGACCGCCCGGTCCAACGAGTCGCTCAAGCCCATTACCGATCCCTCCATCCGCAACCTCAAGTTCGAAGACGGCAGCCCGATCGAGTTCGACCTCCTGGTCGAGGTCCGGCCCGAGCTCGACCCTCGAGCGGACGGGCGGCTTCCGGATCGAGCGCCGGGTGCCCGAGGTGGCCGACGCCGCGGTCGAGGAGCAGCTCGCCCGGGTGCAGGAGCAGAAGGCCGCCTGGATCCCGGTCGAAGGCGTGAAGCCGTCGCCGGGGCAGATGGTCCGGGTCGAGGTGGCCCCGATGGATGAGGCCGGCGCCGGCGCGTCGCAGCCATACGACCTCGTCCTCGGGCAGAACCAGGCGATCCCCGACCTCGAGGAGCGCATCATGACGCTCCTGCCCGGCGAGCAGGCCGACGCCGAGGTCAAGTTTCCCGAGGACCATCCCGGACGAGAGCCGGCGGGGCCAGAGCCGGCGCGTGCGGGTGACCCTGCACGACGTCAAGCGCCAGGAGCTGCCGGCGCTCGACGACGCCTTCGCGCGCGAGGTCGGCGACTTCGAGAGCCTCGACGCGCTGCGCGCGGCGGTCCGCCAGGACCTGGAGCGCGAGGCGACGCGCGAGGCCGACGCCCAGGTGCGCCAGTCGCTGGTCCAGCAGATCGTCGAGGCGAACAACGTGCAGGCGCCCGAGTCGCTGGTCCACCGGCTGATGCACGACTACGCCGAGATGTACCGCGTCCCCCCGGAGCAGCTGGCGCAGTTCGAGCAGCAGTTCCACCAGGTGGCCGAGGCGCAGGTCCGGCGCGACCTGGTGCTCGACGCGGTGGTCGAAGCGCAATGCCCTCCGGGCCACCGAGGCAGAGGTCGACGCGCGGGTCGGCGGAGCTGGCGGCGAGCGCGGGACGTGCCGGCCGGCCAGGTCTACGCCAACGCTCCAGAAGGCCAACCGGCTCCCCGAGCTCGAGCGGGCCATCACCGAGGAGAAGGTGTTCGCCTGGCTCCTCCAGCAGTCTACAATCGATGAGGTGAAGTCTTGACGATGGCCACGATCTATCCGCCGTACATCATCGAGCGCTCCAGCCGCGGCGAGCGGACGTACGACATCTTCTCGCGGCTGCTGATGGACCGCATCGTCTTCCTCGGCACGCCGATCAACGACGACGTCGCGAACATCATCATCGCGCAGCTGCTGTTCCTCGAGGCCGACAACCCGGAGCAAGGACATCTACCTCTACATCAACTCGCCGGGCGGCAGCGTGTCGGCCGGCCTGGCGATCTACGACACGATGCAGTTCCTGCGAGTCGCCGGTGAACACGATCTGCATGGGCATGGCGGCGTAGCATGGGGTCGTTCCTGCTGGCGGCCGGCGACCAAGGGCAAGCGGTCGCGCCCTGCCGCACTCGCGCATCATGATCCACCAGCCGTCGGGCGGCGCGCAGGGCACGGCGGCCGACATCGAGATCCAGGCGCGGGAGATCCTGTACCTCCGCGTCAAGATGAACGAGCTCTACGCCAAGCACACCGGCCAGCCGGTCGAGCCGATCGAGCGGGACATGGACCGCGACCGGTTCATGTCGGCCGAGGAGGCCAAGGCGTACGGCCTCATCGACAACGTCGTTCACGCACCGCGGCGAGCTGGCGAGCCGTGCGTTCCAGCCGCACGGACGGCGAAGATCCGAGGCAGGACTTCGACGCTCGACCTCGTGCTTGACCGGCCCGAACCACTGTTAGGTCCGAGCACCCGTCTGCACCTCCATCCGCGACCCCGTGGCTCCATGTCGCACGACAAGCACCTCCGCTGCTCGTTCTGCGGAAAGTCGAAGGACTCGGTCCGGAAGTTCATCTCCGGCCCGTCGGTCTACATCTGCAACGAGTGCATCGCGCTCTGCAACGAGATCCTGGCGGAGGACGAGGAGCGCGAGGTCGCGGAGGCGATCACCCAGGTCCCGACGCCGCACGGAGATCAAGGACGTCCTCGACCAGTACGTGATCGGGCAGGAGCAGGCGAAGAAGGCGCTGGCGGTCGCGGTCTACAACCACTACAAGCGCATCAACGCCACGCACGGCGCGGGACGACGACGTCGAGCTGGACAAGTCGAACATCCTGCTCATCGGCCCGACCGGCGTCGGCAAGACGCTGCTGGCGCAGACGCTCGCCCGCATCCTCGACGTGCCCTTCACCATCGCCGACGCCACGACGCTGACCGAGGCGGCTACGTCGGCGAGGACGTGGAGAACATCCTCGTCCGGCTGCTCCAGGCCGGCGACTTCAACGTCGCCGAGTGCGAGCGCGGCATCGTCTACATCGACGAGATCGACAAGATCGCGCGCAAGTCGCGAGAACCCGAGCATCACGCGCGACGTCTCGGGCGAAGGCGTGCAGCAGGCGCTGCTCAAGATCCTCGAGGGCACGGTCGCCTCGGTGCCGCCGCAGGGCGGCCGCAAGCACCCGCAGCAGGAATACATCCAGATCAACACGAAGGACATCCTGTTCATCTGCGGCGGCGCCTTCGACGGCCTCGAGAAGATCATCGAGGCCCGGACGGGCCGGCGGCAGATCGGCTTCAGCGAGCGACGAGCGCGAAGGCAAGGCGCGGCGCGCAACGCGAAGAATCCGTTCGCCGAAGTCGAGCCCGACGACCTGCTGCGCTTCGGCCTGATCCCCGAGCTGGTCGGCCGCCTGCCGGTCGTGGTGCCGCTCGAGGCGCTCGACGAGGAGCGCTGGTGCGCATCCTCAAGGAGCCGAAGAACGCGCTCACCAAGCAGTACAAGAAGCTGTTCGAGCTCGAGGACGTGAAGATCACCTTCGACGGAGAGCGCGCTCCGCGCGATCGCGCACAAGGCGCTCAAGCGCGGCACCGGCGCGCGCGGCCTGCGCGCGATCCTCGAGGAGATGCTGACCGACGTCATGTTCGACCTCCCGACCCGCGAGGACGTGCGCGAGATCGTCTTCACCAAGGAAGCGATCACCGAAGGCACCTCGCCCCTGATCGTGACCGAGCGCGCCCGCGCCAAGCGGGAGGCGTGAGGGCAGGGGGACGGGCGGACAGGCGGTCAGGCGGTCAGGCGGTCAGGCGGTCCAACGGTTCGGAGGGCAGTCTTGCCGACCGTCTGACCGCCCGACCGCCCGACCGCCTGACTGCCCTCGCCGCCCTGCCCGTCGAGTTTGTCGGCTCCTTTCCCGATCCCCTCGTCCCACTCTCCCCGCCCCTGCCCGAAGTGGCCTTGATCGGCCGCTCCAACGTCGGGAAGTCGAGTCTGCTCAACGCCTTGACCGGGCGGCCGGGACTCGCGCGGGTCAGCGGGTACGCCGGGCAAGACCACGCTGCTCAACGCCTTCCGGCTGCCGGGCTTCTACCTGATCGACCTGCCCGGGTACGGATTCGCCCGTGCGGGGAAGGCCGCGCGGGCCGGGTATCGCCGGCTGGTGGACCGCTACCTGCTGGAGCGCCCGACACTGGCCGGGGTGGTCTGGCTGCTCGACATGCGCCACGAGCCGTCCAAGGACGACCTGAGTCATGCAGGAGCTGCTCGTGCAGAGCGGCCACCCGGTGCTGGTGGCCCTGACCAAGGGCGACAAGCTGACCCGCTCCGCCCAGGCCACGCGGGCGGCCGCTTTGGCGCGGCCCTGGGCTTGCGTGAGGACCAGATCCAGCTGACCAGCAGCACGTCCAGGCTCGGCCTCACCGAGCTCGCCGCCAGCATCGTCGCCGCCGTCGGAGGACCCCGCATGAAGCGCTCGCGCAAGCCGTGGATCTCCTGCTGGGCACCGCCCTGGTGCTCGGGGCGCCGGCGGCCTCGGGCAGGGCGGGCCGGGCGTCGACGCTTCCTCCGGGCGGGTATGGCTCGCTCACCCAGAACGACCTGGCGCTCCGCATCCGCAACGGCCGAGCTCGACGTCCGATTCGTCCCGCTCGACCCCGGGTCACGCGCCTGTTGGCCAAGGACAGCCTAGCAATCGCTCCGGCGTGGTCTGTCCCGGCGCGCGGCGATCGACTCCGTGGCGAATGCGGCGGGCGTCTCACGGCCCGGCCTCGCGCTGGTGACGTTCTTCGCGCCAGCAGGCCAACGCGCGGTTCGATCCGCAGACCATCACGCTCCGGGTCCGGAACCGGGTATTCCGGCCCGCTCGGCATCGTGCCGTTCAGCGGCCAATTCACCTCGCAGCAGCTCGACGTGCGCGAGCAGGTGAGCGGGATCTACCTGTTCGAGGAAGACCTGCCGGTGAACGACTCGTTCGTCGTCCTCTACGCAGGACAGCCGTCGGACGATTGGGAGGGCAAGCAGCGGACGCTCGAGCGTGAGCGTGCCCGGGTGGCGCTCCGGGCCCAGACCGACGTGCGCGACACGACGGTGGCCGACAGCGCCCGCTGAGCCGGCGGCCGCTCATTCCCCATGGGCCCTGGTGTCAACTGCACGCCCCACCCATCATTGGATCACGTACCCGCCGCGCCCCTCAGAGTCCAGACGCCCCGCGAGGCAGTTCGATGGCCTATCTCCCGCTCAAATCGGTGACCCTGCCGCAGGCCTCCGAGCGCCTCTTCGACGGCTGGCTCGAGGAGGTCGAGGCCCGCCTGGGTGCGCCCGACGCCGACTGGCACCGGATCACCCGGGACGTCCTGTTCGAGATCTGGTACCCGGGCCTCACCGACTACGAGGCGCTCGTCGCCGACCCGGCCACGCCCGTCGCCACCCGCGCCGCGCTGCTCTGCCTCGACCCGCGCAACGTCACGCTCGAGCCCGAGTACTACGCCGACGTCGATCCCGAGCGCTTCGCCCGCGTGAAGCCGCTGCTCTGGCTGTGGTAGAGCTTCGACCGCTCGCCCCTCGGCGGCCGGCAACGTCCACCTCGGCGTCCGCTTCCGCCGCCTGCTCGCGCCGCACCTCTTCGCGCGGGTCGGCCGCAACTTCAAGTGCTTCCAGTTCGTCGAGTTCTCCTTCGGCTACAACATGGAGGTGGGCGACGACGTGCGTCGTGCACCGCCACGTGCTGCTCGACGACCGCGGCGGCATCACGCTCGGGCAATCGCGTCAGCATCTCCGACTACGCGAACATCTACAGCCACACGCACAGCATCGTGGACCAGAAGGACGTGACCAACGCGCGGACCGTGCTCGAGGACGACGTGCGCATCACGTACCACGCCACCGTGCTGGCCGGCGTCCGGGTGGGCCGGAACGCGATGGTCGGCGCGAGCGCCGTGGCCACCAAGAACGTGCGGCCCTACCACGTCAACGTCGGCATTCCCGCCAAGTCGATTCGCGTCAAGCCCAACGCACCGCCGGAGGCGTACGTCACTGAGCGCGTGTCCCAGCGCCAGACGGAGCCCTGACCCCTGAAGCGTCCCCGCGATCGCTGGTACACCTCCCCGTCGGCCCTCGTCGCCTGGGCGCTGCTCGCGAGCGCCCTGCTCGGCTCCGTGATCGGGGGGATGCCCGGGCTGGTGACCGTCGGGCTCGGCATCGCGGCGGCGCTGATCCTGCTGCTGGCGGTCTGGCGGAAAGAGTGGGAGGTCCCGCTGCACGCCGCCGCCGCTACCCTGCTCGGCGTCGTCGCGTGGGCCGCCAACGACCGGGTCTGGTGGCTCGCGGTGCTCGCGGTGGTGAACATCTCGGGCAGCTTCTGGGTGGCGATCACGCGGGGCCGGCGGCGGCTCCGCGAATCCGAGGCCAAGGCCGATCAGCTGGCCAGCCAGCTCGACCGGCGGATCAGCGAGCTGTTCTCGCTCCAGGAGCTGAGCTACGTGCTCTCGGAGTCGATCCAGCTCGACCGCATCGTCGACCAGGTCGCCAAGTACGCCGGCCGCTTCCTCCAGGCCGATGGGGCCATCGTCGTGCTGGCCGACGACGAGCACGGCCGCATCCTGCGCGTGGCCGGCGCGTCGGGGACGCTCGAGCCGCTCATCGGGCAGGTCACCGAGGATCCCGACACCGCGCTCGTCCGCTTCGCCATCCAGCGCGAGCGGATCGAGGTGGCTCAGGGGACCGCCGAGCCGTCGGTCAACCTGATCGGCGGGCTCAACGTGCGCTCGGCGGCGGTGGCCCCGCTCCGCTCGCAAGGCGTCACGATGGGCGCCCTCGCGGTGGCCGACCGCCAGGGCGGCCCATTCACGACCGAGGATCTCTGGCTGCTCTCCACCGTGGCCACCAATGCGTCCGTGGTGCTCGCCAACAGCCGGCTGTACGAGATCGTGCGGCGCAGCAAGGAGGAGTGGGAGACCGCGTTCAACGCCCTGGCCGAAGGCATCGCCGTCGTCGGCCCGGCGAGACGCCGTGCTCCGGGCCAACCGCGCCCTGGCCGCGCTGGCCGGGACTACCGAGGCGGAGCTGGTGGGGCGGAGCTTCTCCGAGACGCTCTGGTCGGGACCTCGGAGGCGGTGGCGCAGCTGATCGAGGCGGCCCAGCGGGGCGAGCGGACGGCGCCGCTGGTGGCGCGGCTCGAGGGATCGGGCCGGGTGCTCCGCCTCACCGCGGCGCCGCTCGCCGAGCGCGCGGGCCCGGGTCCGGTGGTGATGCTGGTCGAGGACGTGACGGAGCAGCGCAACATGGAGGCGCAGCTCATCCAGAACGACAAGATGGCCTCCATCGGCCAGCTGGTGTCGGGCGTGGCGCACGAGCTCAACAACCCGCTCACCTCGATCGCCGGGCTGGCCGAGCTGCTGCTCGAGCGCGACCTGCCGCCCGGAGCTTCCCCCGCGAGCACCTGCGCGTCATCCACGACCAGGCCGAGCGGGCCGGCCGCATCGTCCGCAACCTGCTCACCTTCGCGCGGAAGGGCGTGCCGGAGAAGGCCGCCGGTCGACCTGAACGACGTCGCCGCGCGAACCTCGCTGTTGATCGTCTACGAGCTGCAGCTCCACGGCATCGAGCTGGAGCAGGCGCTCGACCCCGACGCCCGTCGTCGTGCTGGGCGACCGCTACGAGCTGCAGCAGGTGCTGCTCAACCTGGTCACCAACGCCGTGCAGGCGGTGAGCGGCCTGCCGCCCGGCCGGCCGAGGAGGATCGTCGTGGCCACCAGCCGCGCGGAGCAGACCGCCGTGCTGCGGGTGCGCGACACCGGCCCGGGGGTGCGCTCCGCTGTACACATCCTCGCTCTTCACGCCCTTCTTCACGACCAAGGCCCCCGGCCAAGGCACCGGCCTCGGGCTTTCGCTCAGCTATGGGCTGGTGAAGTCGCACGGCGGCGTGCTCAGTCACGAGCCGCCGCCCGAGGGCGGCGCCGAGTTCCGCGTGGTGCTGCCGCTGCACGATGCGCCCGCCGAGGCCTTGGAGGTCGAGGCCGGGCCGGCGCGGCAGGAGGCCCGGCGCGTACTGGTAGTGGATGCCGACCCGGGCGTGCACCGGCTGGTGAACGCGCTGCTGTCGCCCGAGGGTCTGGAAGTGGAATCGGTGCGGACGGGGGAGCAGGGACTCCGGCTGGCGGGCGACCGCGACTACGATCTGATCATCGCCGACGCGCGCATGACCGCCGGCGCCTCGGAGCTGTTCGTGCAGGCGCTGGTGGCGGCCTGTCCGGACGCGGCCGACCGCCTCGTGCTCACCTACGTCGGGCAGCCCGAGCCGCCTGATCCCCTGCCCGACCACCCCGTGCTCCGCGCCCGAAAGCCGTTCAACCTGCGCGACCTCCACACGCTCGCCTCGCAGGTGCTCGCTAGTAGCCCGCCGCGCTCGCCGGCTTCCAGGGCAGCACGCTGACCCGGCCCCGCACCCGCGCGGCCGCGCGGGTGGCATCGGGGGTCGCCCAGAAGTTCCCGCCGGCCACCAGGTCCGGCGCGTCGATGAACCATCGGCTGGCACGGAGGAAGACGTTGCCGCTCACCTCGGTGCCGTGGCCCGCGCCATCCACCACCAGCCCCTCGCCCACGCCGTCGAACACGTTGCCGCGCACCCGGCTCCCCGTCACGCCCTGAAGCACGATGCCCCGGTCGACCCCGGCCAGCAGGTTGTCGTCGATCCGGTACGCCCGGCTCGAGGCGGCACCGCCATCGGGGGTCGTCACCAGAATGCCCGCGGGAGCGCCGAGCAGCGCGTTGGCCTCGATGCTGGTCTCCCCGCCATGCCGGACCTCGATGGCGGCGCGCCGCGCCCCGATCACCGTGTTGCCGCGGATCGTGCCGCCGCTCAGCCGCGTCAGCTCGAAGCCGACGGCCGCGCTGTCGGCGCGATTCTCCAGGAAGCTGACGCCCCACGTCCCCCGCGCCACGAACGCCGCCACGGTGGCGAGCGAGCCGTCGTTCCGGTACACCAGATTGCCGACCGAGGCCCGGCTCAGCGGCGCCGCGCCGGTCAGCAGGACCGCGATGCTCGAGTACGTCAGATCGTTGTCGGCGATGGTGTTCGAATCGCTGCCCTCGCGCACGAGCACCGCGGCCGCCGCGCAATCCGTCTCGGGCGACGGGCAGCGGCGCGTGCGCGAGGCCTGGTTCCGCACGACGGTGTTGTGCGTGGATCGGAAGAGATGGATGCCCCAGCCGGAGTTGTCGGAGACGTCGTTCTCCGCGACGTAGACGCCGGTGGCCTCGACGAGGCCGATCCCGTTCTGCGCCCCGCGCGCGGTGATGCCGGTGATGCTGCCGCCCGTGGTGCCGCGAAGCAGCACGCCCCCGCCGTACCGGTCGAACACCTCGGGGTGGGCCGGGTCGAGGCGGTCGAGCGTGTCCCCGCGCTCCTCGGTGGAGCGCAGTACCTGGCGGCGGCTGCCGGAGACGTCGATCCCGCTGACCCGGTGGTTCCGGCCTCCGTCGAGGCGGACGCCGTAGCGATAGCCGCGGATGGTGCCGCCGAGGACCGTGACACCATCCACGTTCCGGCTCACGACGCCGGCGCCGACGTACCGGCCGGGAACCGAGTCCCCGCTCTCGAGCGTGACCCCGGCCAGATCGATCCGCGTCCCCGACGCAGCCGCGATCACGACGCCGCGCTCGGTCGGGTCGGCGATCCGGTAGCGGCCGGGACAGATCCGCACGTCGCCCTGCACCTGCGTCCCGGCGCGGGTGGGCCGGACGCACGGCGCGGCGCGGGCCGCGGCCGGGAGGGCCCCGGTCAGAGCCGCAGCCAGGGCGACGGCGGCCGCGGCGCTCACGGCCGCACCGGGTAGCCGCGGCCGGCCAGGTAGGCGCGGGCCTCCGGGAGCGTCGAGCCCTGGAAGTGGAAGATGGTGGCGGCCAGCACGCCGTGGGCCCCCGCCTCGAACGCCTCGGCCAGATGCTCGAGCCGCCCGGCGCCTCCCGAAGCGATCACCGGGATCGACACCGCCGCGGACGCGGCGGACAGCAGGGGCAGGTCGTACCCTTCGCCGGTGCCGTCGCGGTCCATCGACGTGAGCAGTATCTCGCCCGCGCCGAGCGACTCGAGCCGGCGGATCCACTCGACGGCGTCGAGCGGCGTCTCCTCCCGGCCGCCGTTGACCATGATCGCCAGCCGGGCCCCCATCCGCTTGACGTCCACCGCCGCCACGATGCACTGCGTCCCGAAGCTGTCGGCGAGGCGGGAGACCAGGGTGGGCTCGCGGACGGCCGCGGTGTTGACGGAGATCTTGTCCGCGCCGGCCCGGAGCGCGGCGCCCGCATCGTCCACGGCGCGGATGCCGCCGCCGACGGTGAACGGAATGAAGATCGACTCCGCCACGCGGCTCACCATGTCGAGCGTGGTCTCCCGGGCCTCGTGGCTGGCCGAGATGTCGAGGAAGACGAGCTCGTCGGCGCCCTCCGCGTCGTAGCGCGTGGCCTGCTCCACGGGGTCGCCCGCGTCCCGGAGCGACGTCGAAGTGCACGCCCTTCACGACCCGCCCACCCGCCACGTCCAGGCAGGGAATGATCCGGCGCGCTAGCATACGCGCAGGACGTCGTCCACCGGCCCCCCGTGCCCGGCGCCGAGCAGCGCCAGGATGTCGTCGAGCGCGCGCGCCTCACGCGGCCAGGAGAACCGCCGCCGGGCGTCCGCCGGCGACAGCCACTCGAAGCGGTCGTGCTCGCTGGCGGTGCGGACGCCCGCCGCGGGCGCGACGAACGCTGCGAACACCGGAACCAGCGCCACCTCGTCGAGCCGGTGCTGGTAGAAGGTCTCGACCCGGCTCAGGTTGTACAGCCGCTCGGCCGCGAGCCCGGTTTCCTCCGCCAGCTCCCGCACCGCCGCCTCGACGGGCGTCTCGCCCGCCTCGATGTGGCCATGCACCGTCTCCCATGAGCCCGGGCAGCGGCCCCCGGGCGCCCGCCGGAGGACGAGGCACTCGAGCGCGCCGGCGGCGCCCCGCAGCACGTAGAGGTCGACCAGCGACACCCGGATCGATGTCACGGACGCCACCGCGCGAACGCGTCGAGCAGCGCGATGCCGGCCCGCTGCGACTTCTCGGGGTGGAACTGGGCCCCGAGCACGTTGCCGCGACCCACCAGCGTCGGGAATGCGCGCTCGTACGTGCCGGTGGCCAGCACGTCCTCGGCGGGCAGTCCGGCCGGGTGGTAGCTGTGGACATGGTAGAAGTACTGGGGCCCCCCGTGGAACACGGCCGCGATCACCGGATGCCGGCCGCCCGCCTCCGTCGGGTCGACCCGGGCCCAGCCCACGTGCGGCACGGGCAGGGTGGTGTCGAAGCGCCGGACCTCGCCCGGCAGGATCGCGAGCCCGTGCGCCTCGGGCGCCTCGGCGCTCGTGCCGAAGAACAACTGGAGACCGAGGCAGATGCCCATGACCGGCCGGCCGGCGGCGGCGGCCGCCTGAACGGCAGCCCCGAGGCCGGTCGTCTCGAGGTTGCGTGACGCCTGGCCGAAGTTGCCCACGCCGGGCATCAGCACGTGGTCCGCGCGCCGGACCTCGTCCGGATCGACGGTGAGCCGGGCCTCGTGCCCGCCGGCCGCCAGGGCCCGGACGACGCTCTTCAGGTTGTTCACTCCGTAGTCGACCACGACGATCACAGCGCGCCCT
Organism: uncultured Gemmatimonadales bacterium; assembly: GCA_963840215.1. GTDB lineage: Bacteria > Gemmatimonadota > Gemmatimonadetes > Gemmatimonadales > GWC2-71-9 > CAVVWJ01. The sequence continues at coordinate 251,748 of CAWIYG010000002.1, forward strand.
TGGTGGAGGGCACGCCGACCACGCGCGGATCGATGGCCGTGGCGCCGTCGAGCGCGCGGGCAAAGGCCTTGAACGCCGCTTCCACGATATGATGCGGGTTGTCGCCGCGGATCAGGTCCAGGTGGACGGTGAGGCCCGCGTTGAGCACGAGCGCCCGGAAGAACTCCGGGGTCAGGAACACGTCGTAGTCCCCCAGCATCTGCCACTTGGGAATTTCGATCGCGTACGTCAGGTATGGGCGGCCCGACACGTCCACCACGGCGCGCACCAGGGCCTCGTCGAGGGGAACCAGCGCGTCGGCGTAGCGCCGGATGCCGGCCCGGTCGCCCAGGGCACGCTCGAGCGCCAGGCCGAGGGCGATGCCGGTATCCTCGACCGTGTGGTGGCCGTCCACGTGCAGATCGCCCTGGGCCTCGATGGTGAGGTCGAGCAGCGCGTGCCGCGCGAGCGCTTCCAGCATGTGGTCGAAGAAGCCGATGCCGGTCCGCACCGCGGCCGTGCCGCGGCCGTCCAGGTCGACCACGACGTGGAGATCGGTTTCCTTGGTGGTGCGGCGGATCTCGCCGATGCGGGACACGGTTACCTCGACCCTCCCAGAATCTCCGCCAGCGCGTCCGCCACCGCGTCCACGTCGTCCTCCGTCCCCACCGAGATCCGGAGGCACTGGGCCAGCTCCGTGGCGGCCGACACGTCGCGCACGAGGATCCCGTAGTCGTCGAGCAGCCGCCGGAACACCTCGCGCACCGCCATCGCCTGCAGACGGATCAGCACGAAGTTGGCCGCACTGGGAAACACGGTGAGGCCCGGCAATGCGGCGAGCCGCGCGATCAGCCGCTCGCGGTTCGCCACGATCTGGCGCACCCGCGCCTCGAGCGCGGCCTGGTGCTGGAGCGCCGCCGCGGCCGCCGTGAGCGTCACGACGTTCACGTTGTAGGGAAGTTTCCCCTTGGCGATCTCTCGGGTCACCGCCGGATGCGCCAGCGCGAGCCCGAACCGGAGCCCAGCCATTCCCAGCGCCTTGCTGAAGGTGCGGAGCACCACCAGCCGCGAGCTCCGCGCCAGGAGCGGGAGCGCGGTCGGGCCGCCGAACTCCTGGTACGCCTCGTCGCACACCACCAGCGCGCCGGTCTCCTCCAGCACCCGCTCGACCGCCCCCGCGGGCAGGGCCGAACCGGTCGGGTTGTTGGGCGAGTTGAGCACGACGACCCGGGCCCGCTCGCGCACGGCGGTCTCGATCAGCTCGTCGACGTCGTAGGCGAAGCCGGGGCCGAGCGGCACGGGACGGTAGCGTCCGCCCAGCACGGTCGTGAGGAGGCGGTACAGCGAAAAGGTCGGCGTCGGCGCCACGACCACGTCGCCCGACTCCAGCGCGACCGAGAGCGTGGCCTGGATCAGCTCGTTCGAGCCGTTGCCCACGAGCACGCCGTCCGCGGTCCACCCGTAGTGCAGCGCCAGCTCCGCCAGCAGCGCCGGCGGCGCGAACTCGGGATAGCGCTGCCACGGCGCGCGCTCGACGGCGTCGAGCACCACGCGCTTCACTTCCAGCGGCACGTCCCAGGGACTCTCGTTCTGGTTCAGCTTCCGCCGCGCCGCCGGCGCGCTCAGCGTGTACGCGCTGAGCGCGCGCACGGCCGGCTTGATGAGTGCCAGGCCTTCGGCGCCATCGGCGGACGCGCCTGCCGGGCCGGAAGCTGCGAGGCTGAGCGGAGAGGTCGGCGGGCGACTCAAGCGCGTGGGCGGCCGAGCACCGCCTCGAGCCGGGCGGAAAGGGCGCGCGCGCGGAACGGCTTGGTGATGAAGTCGTCCGCCCCCAGCTCGAAGACGCGCACCTCGTTGTCCTCGTCGCCCTTCGCGGTCAGAACCATGACGGGTATTCCGCGCGTGGCCGGCCGCGAGCGGAGCTGCTGCAGCACGCTGTAGCCGTCGAGCCCGGGGAGGTTGAGGTCCAGCACGATGATGTCGGGCGCGTGGCGGTCCACTTCATCGAGCGCCTGGATCCCGTCCCGCGCCTCGGAGACGATGTACCCGTCCCGTTCCAGCAGGTCCTTCATGACGCGGCGGAGCTGCTCCTCGTCCTCCACCAGCAGGACCTTCGCGCCGCGGCCGCGCCCCGGCATGGCCTCATCGGGCGCCCCGGGCTCGTCGACGAGCTCCATGTCCATCGTGAAATCGAGCGACGGAATCGAGCTCGCGGGCGGAGGCGGCGCCGCCGGGGCGACGGCTGGCGCTCCGCCGGATCCGCGCGCGCCCCGCCGATCGGTGCGGCGGCCGGGCTCCGGCCGAGGGGCTTCGGGCGCCGCCGTCCGGCCCTCCATGGGCACGTCGGTGACTCGGAGCAGCTCCTCCATGGTCGACTCGCCCGAGATCACGTGCCGGACACCGCTCTCCCAGAGTGACTTCATGCCGGCGGCGCGCGCCGCCATGGCGATCTGGTCCGCCGTGCCGCCCTCGCCGATGAGCCGCTCGATCTCCGAGGTGAGCGTCAGCACCTCCATGATGCTGAAGCGGCCTCGGTACCCGGTCTGGACGCACTCGCCGCAGCCGACGGCACGGAAGAGCGGTGTTCCGGCCGGGATGAAGCGCGCGACCCGCTCGGGCAGCGCCTCATCGGTGGGCTGGCGGCACGCGAGGCAGAGCCGGCGCATGAGCCGCTGCGCCACGACACCCCGGAGGGCCGAGGCGATCTTGTAGGGCTCCATGCCCATGTCGATCAGCCGCGTGACCGCGTTCGGCGCGTCGTTGGTGTGCAGCGTCGAGAGCACCAGGTGGCCGGTCAGGGACGCCTGCAGCGCGATCTGCGCCGTCTCCTGGTCGCGGATCTCGCCGATCAGCACGACGTCGGGGTCCTGCCGCAGGATCGACCGCAGCGCCGACGCGAACGTCAGGCCCGCTTTCTCGTGCACCTGCACCTGCACGATGTTCTCGCCCAGCCGGTACTCGACCGGGTCCTCGACCGTGACGATGTTGACGCCTTCGCTCTGGATCAGCCGGATGGCCGAGTAGAGGGTGGTGGTCTTGCCCGAGCCGGTCGGGCCGGTCACGAGCAGAATCCCCTCCTTCGCGGACAGCAGGGCCTTCACCCGGTCCTGCTCGTCCTTGTGCATGCCCAGCGCGTCCAGGCTCAGAACCGTGGCGCGCTGGCTCAGGATCCGGATGACGACCTTCTCCCCGAGCGAGGCGGGCAGGGTCGAGATGCGGAGGTCGACCGCCTCGCCGTTCACCGATACGCGCGCGCGGCCGTCCTGCGGCCGGAGCCGGTCGGCGATGTCGAGACCCGACATGATCTTGATGCGGGAGATGAGAGGCAGGCCCGCCTTCCGCGGAATCTTCATGACCTGCCGCAGCACGCCGTCGATCCGGTAACGCACCACGACGCCGCCCTCGATCGGCTCCACGTGGATGTCGCTCGCCCGGCTGGTGACGCCGTCGGCGAGCATGACGTCCACCAGGCGGATGATCGGCCGCTGGCTCGCCTCCTCGGCGCTCGCCGCCGCGTCCTCGTCCTCCGCCTGGAGCTCGCGGACGTCGAGGTCGCCGCCGATGCCCTCGAGCAGTCGGTTCATCGCGGCATCCTCGTTCCGGTACAGCTCGTCGATCCGCTGCCGGATGACCGCCGGCGTGCCGAGGAGCATGCGGACTTCGCGGCCGGTGGCGAAGGCCAGCATCTTCTCCGCGTCGAGGTCGAACGGATTGGAGGTCGCGATTTCGAGGTAGGAGTCCGTCTGGCCGACGGGCACGACCGTGAACCGCCGCGCGACCTGCTCCGGCACGCTCTGCTGGAGCTTGGAGTCGATGCGGCTCAGGTCCGCGATCGGGAACCGGAAGCGGGCGGCGATGGCCTTCAGGATCTGGCCGTCGTCGATCAGCTTGCGCTGGACCAGAATCTCCCAGAGCGAGCCGGGCGCAGAGGACGGCTCCTGGCGGATGGACGCGACGGTGCCATCGGGCAGCAGGGGCTCGATGGTGTGGACCAGCCATTCATCCGTGAACTGCATCGTTCGACTCTGGCAGTTGTGAGTTCCGGCGGGTCGGGCGGCGGGGTCGCCGCTCGGAAGATAAGGCGGCTACAACAGCCCCCACCAGTCCCGATTGACATCGACCGTGAGCCCGAAATCGCCGTCCCGGAGACCCACGCCGGCCTCCACCCGGAGGATTCGCATGAACCACTCGAATGCCACGCCTGCCACCGGCCGGACCCCGCCCGACGCCGTCCAGGGCAGTCCCGGCAGCGGCCGGCCGGTGGCCCCCGCGGCCAGAAACGGCGCCACCGTCATCGAGCGTCCGGTCGACGCGAACGATCCGAGGGGAATCGCCGGCACCGGGAGCTCGAACCGCCACTCCACCTGCCCCAGCGCCACCTCCCGACCGCCGTAGGCCCGGAACGGCTCGCCGACCAGCGTGCCCCGGCCCCCGATCACGAAGCTTCGGTGCGGCGGGAGGTCCGCCGTGCCGGCGCCCAGGTAGAGCCGCGACACCAGGTCGTGCCCGGCAAGGGTCGTGAGCCACCGGGTCTCGAGGGTCGCCCGCACGTATTCCCCGTGCCCTTCGCCGCCCTCGAGGCTCAACCGTCCCTGGAAGTCCCGCCGCACGGCGATCCCCCCGCTGGCGCGCTCCAGGTCCACCCGCCCCACCCGCCAGGTGCCCGACCCCAGCGCGGGGTTCGGCCGGTAGCTTCCGGTGGCCGGCGTCGCCCGGACGCCGACCGACTGGCTCTCCTCCACGCCGGCCGAGAGCGCGAGCGTGGAGCGGCCGCTCAGCCGCCGGCGCAGTCCGGCGCTCACGCCCTGGAGCAGAACGTAGTCGCCGTAGTCCTTGCCTCCTTCCTGCGCGAGCAGCGAGTTGACGGCCGGCGCGATCACCGGCACGTCGCTCAGGTCGCGGATCCCGCGGACGGCGCGCAGCGAGACCTCCGTGGCCCCCAGGCCGGCGCTCACGGTCAGGGCACCCGTCACCCGATCGTCCGACGTCCCGTAGGCGATCGACGGCCGGACCCGAATCCGGCTGCCCTCGAGCCCCAGCACCCCTCCGAAGCCGAGGGTGAGGCCCTGAACCCGGTTGACGTGGACGACATCGCTCACGCTGCCGGCCGCCAGCCGCCGGGACGGGAGACCGCTCAGCGCCCGTGCACCGGCGATCCGCTCGACCTCGACCCGGAGCGCGTCCATGTCCTGACGGTTGACGGGCGGGGCCACGCCGGCGATCGCCTCGTCGAGCGGCGTGGTCCAGGAGCCGTCGGCCGGATGCGGGCGAGCGAGCCCCGCGATCGCGGGGCCCTCGAACAGGCCGTCGGGCAACGGCACGTTGAGGTCGTACCCCTCGATCTCCCACCGTCCCCGGATGATGCCGCGGGCCGGGAAGTCGAGCCAGGTCGTGCGCCGCCGGATCTCGACTTCCTGTCGGTAGGGCAGCCAGTAGCGCTGCTCGTACAGCGAGTTTTCCAGGACGATGCTGATGTCTTCCAGCTGCCGGTCGAGGTAGGCGGCCGGCGTGAAACTGAAGCGAAAGCGCACCAGCTGCGCCGTGGCGGCGTCCAGGAAGAGCGTGCCGACCACGAGCGCGCGGGCGAACGAGCGCGGGCGCACCTGCACCTCGCGGACGACGGTCTCGCCGGCGGCGGTCCGGATCGCGAGCGAGTCGCCGAGCGCGAAGTCGTAGGCTGCGAGTCCCGCCGGGGAGAGCGGGTGAGGCACGTCCCGGACCTCGTCGCCCTCGCCGATCCGGATGACGTCGCCGAAGTTGTTGGTGACGATGCCGAGGTGGTCTCGGTGGTAGTCGATGTCGGTCGGGAGGAACGCCCCGTCGCGCCAGCCGCGGATGACCTGCTTGCTCCGGTCCGGGGCGCGCCAATACACTTCCACCCGCAGCTCGTCGGCCTTGACCAGCCGGGGCGGCTCGCGCAGCCCCTCGCCCACCTGCGCCAGGAAGAACACGAAGCCGTGCGCCCGGGTCCGGTAGCTCTCGAGCGAGGAGTCGGCCTGCGCGGCCGCCCGGCCCGCCGTGGCCCGCCGCACGAGGGCGAGCGCCGCCGGCGCGTTCCAGCCCTGCGCGACGAGCGGGGACACGTGGGTGAGGACCAGCACCATCGCCGCACGGACCGCGCGTCGCACCAGGGCACCTCTCACGCTGGCAGGGGGTCGATGACGGGAATATCCCGGAGGCCGCGGGGCCGGGCAAGCTGGTGGTGCGCCGCCGCCGCCGTGCTGGCGGCGGCCTGCGGCGGGCGCGCGCGGAGCAAGAGCGCCGTCGACCCGACGGCCGCCCGCGTGGTCCCGCTGGCGTCGGCCATCGTGCTCGAGACCGCCGGCCCGCCGCCCTCCGATACCACGGTGACGTTCACCGCGGGCGAAGCTTCGCGTGATCGTCCTGCGCCACGGCCCCCCGGAGAACGTCGTCTTCGCCGAGCTGGTGTTTCCGCCGCGCGCCTTCCGAGCCGACAGCGGGCGGCCGGTGCGGGTGGACGTGCGCCCACGGCCCGGCGTCTATGGCCTCGAGCTGACGACCAGCGTGCCCCTGGGCGAGGGGGCGTCGGTCACCTTCAAGTATTCGCGCTACTTCTCGGCGCCGGCGCGGGCGCGGGCCGAGTACGGCAGTGACGTCCTGTACGAGCGGGCGCTGTCGGTGGGCCGGCTCATGCCCGACGGCGGGCTGGGCCTCCTGCCGTCGGTCCGGCCGGTGGCGGACAACCTCCAGGCGACGCTGCCGGCGGCGGGCACCTACGTCGTGGCCGCGGCGAAATGACCGCGACCTTCGACGCGTTCGCGGCCCGCGCCCGGCAGGGCGGCGCGATGGTGCCCGTGACCCGGGAAGTTGTCCTCGACGGCGATACGCCGGTCTCGGCCTTCGCCAAGCTCCACCGGGGCCCGTACGGCTTCCTGCTCGAGTCGCTCGAGGGCGGCGAGCGCTGGGCCCGCTACACCTTTCTCTCCACCGACCCGCGCGAGGTCTATCGCTACCGCGACCGCGCGTGCGCGCGCTGGACGGCGGCCACCGGCTGGCGGGAGGTCGAGACCGGCGTGACGCCGCTCGAGCACCTGGGCCGGCTGCTCCGCCGCCACCCGCCGGTGGACGTACCGGGGCTGCCGCGCTTCACCGGCGGCGCGGTGGGCTACCTGGGCTACGACATCGTTCGGACCATCGAGTCGTTGCCCGACCCGCCGGCCGACGACCGGGATCTGCCCGATGCCGTGATGATGGTGACCGACACGCTGCTCGTGCTCGACAACCTGTACAACCGCGCGACGGTCATCGCCAACGTCGAGGTGGCGCGCCGACGCGGACGAGCGCCGAGCTCCACCGGCTCTTCGCCGCGGCCGAGGCGACGGATCGAGGACTGGGTCGGACGCCTCTCCGCGCCCGGGGCGATCCGGCCGCTGGCGCTCGCCCTGCCGGCCACGCTGCCGCTCGGCCATCACGCCGTATCCGGACGACCGGTTCCAGGACGACGTGCGCCGCATCAAGGAGTACATCGCCGCCGGCGACACGTTTCAGACCGTCCTCTCGCGTCGGCTGGAGGTGGCGGCCCCGGATCCATTCCTGACCTACCGCTACCTCCGGGCGCTCAACCCCGCCCCGTATCTCTACTACCTGCACTGCGACGATATCCACGTCATCGGCAGCTCGCCCGAGATCCTGGTCCGGGTGGAGGACGGCGAGGTGACGCTGCGTCCCATCGCCGGGACCCGCCCGCGCGGTGCCACCCCGGACGAGGACGCGGCGCTGGCGGATGAGCTCGCGGCCGACCCCAAGGAGCGCGCCGAGCACCTGATGCTGGTGGACTTGGGGCGGAACGACGTAGGACGGGTCGCGGACTTCGGTTCGGTGCGGCTCACCGCCTTCATGACCATCGAGCGTTACTCGCACGTCATGCACCTGGTGAGCGAGGTCCGCGGCCGGCTCCGGGCCGACCTCGACGCGGTGGCCGCGCTCGCGGCCTCGTTCCCCGCCGGGACGGTGAGCGGCGCCCCGAAGGTCCGGGCCATGGAGATCATCGACGAGCTGGAGCCGGTGCGGCGCGGCCCCTACGCCGGCGCCGTCGGCTACATCGGGTGGGGCGGGCGCACCATGGACACGGCGATCACCATCCGCACCTGCATCATGCGGGGTGGCCGTGCCTGGATCCAGGCCGGCGCCGGCATCGTCGCGGACTCGGATCCCGCCGCGGAATGGCGGGAGACCGAGGCCAAGGCGCGGGCGGTACTGCTGGCCCTGGCGCTGGCGGGGCGGGCGGATCAGGCGCCGCCATCCTGAGCGGAAGGCGGACGGGCGCCGGCCTGCCCGCCCAGCCATCCATCGTATATTCCGGCATGCCCACGCTCCGCCTCGTCAGCGCGACCGGCGACCAGACCTTCGAGCTGAAGGCCGGCCGCACCCTGGTCGTCGGCCGCGGGCTCACGAGCGACATCGCGATCTACGACCCGACCATCTCGCGCCGTCACGCGGAGCTCGTCGTCGGCGCCGACAGCGTGCAGGTGAAGGACCTCGAGAGCTCGAACGGCACCTGCATCAACGGCGCGCGGATCACGTCCGGACGCCTCGCCCTCGACGACAGCGTCACCTTCGGCAAGGTGGTCTTCCGCCTGACCACCCCCGGCACGTCGGCCGCCGTGCAGCAGCGGCCGGCCATCGCCGCGGAGGCGGGCCCCGCCGGCGGCCAGATCGTCCGGCAGCTGATGGTCAGCGGCGGCGCGCCCCCGGGCATCACCAGCCGGGACCGCCCGCCCGTGGGGCAGCTCAAGGTGGAGGCCGCCACCGGCGAGGCCCGGCAGGCCGTCAAGCTGCAGATGCTGCTCGAGGTCTCTCAGAAGCTGACGGCCGAGCTCGATCTCGACCGCCTGCTCCGCACCATCGTCGACGTCACCTTCGAGATCATGAGCGTCGACCGCGTCAGCATTCTCCTCAGGAACGAGGAGACGGGCGAGCTCGTCCCGACCATTTCCCGGAGCCGCCTGGGCGAGGTCCAGCCGCTGCAGATCCCCCGCTCGATCGCGGACAAGGTCATGCAGGAGCTGGTGGCCGTCGTCTCGCAGAATGCTCCCGAGGACTCGCGCTTCCGCGGCCAGTCGATCCTGCTCCAGAGCGTCCGGAGTGCCATGTGCTCGCCGCTCATGGCCTCGGCCGATCGGGTGCTGGGCCTGCTCTACGTCGACAACCTCACGACCACCAACACCTTCACCGACGAGGACCTGCAGTTCCTGGTGGCGTTCAGCGGCCTCGCCGCGATCGGCATCAAGAACTCCCGGTACGCCGACCAGATCCGCCGCGAGGCGACCGTCCGGTCCAACTTCGAGCGCTACTTCGCGCCCAATGTGGCGGCCGACATCGCCCAGCAGGACGGAGCGATCCGGCAGGGCGGCGAGCGCCGGGCCACCACGGTGCTGTTCAGCGATATCCGCGGCTTCACCGCGATCGCGGAGTCGATGGGTCCGGACGCGGTGGCCCAGCTCCTGAGCGAGTACTTCACCGAGATGGTCGAGGTCATTTTCGAGCACGGAGGGACGCTGGACAAGTTCATCGGCGACGCCATCATGGCCCTCTGGGGCGCGCCGATCGCGCACAGCGACGACCCGGACCGGGCGCTGCGCGCCGCGCTGGCCATGCAACGGTCGATCACCCGCCTCAATGAGCAGTGGGTCCGCCAGGGCCGGCCGGAGATCGGCGTCGGCATCGGGATCAATCATGGCGAAGTGTTCGCCGGGAACATCGGCAGCCACCGCCGCCTGGAGTACACCGTCCTGGGCGACCCCGTCAACATCGCCTCCCGGCTCTGCGCCGAGGCGGGGCCGGGAGAGATCCTGGTGAGCGAGGCGCTGCTGGGGGTCGTGCGGGAGCAGGTGTCGTACGACTACTTGCCGGAGATGGCGCTCAAGGGCAAGGCCCAGGTGGTGCAGGTGTACCGCGTGCGCGACGTCCAGCCTCAGCGCACCTCGCTCACGGCCGCGGTGCCGTTCCGTCCCCCTTCGAAGCGGTAGGCGTGCCCGGCGCGCTCCAGCAGCTCGAGCACCAGCCGGATCGGCAGGCCCATCACGCTGAAGAAGTCGCCGTCGATCCGCTCCACCAGCGCCGCGCCATACCCCTGAATGCCGTACGCCCCCGCCTTGTCCATCGGCTCCCCGGTCGCGATGTAGGCCTCGAGGAAGGCGTCGTCCATCCGGCGGAAGGCGACGTTGGTGACGTCCGTGGCCTGGTGCACGGTTTCGTCGGCCACGAGCGCGACCGAGGTCACGACCTGGTGCGTGCGGCCCTGCAGCTTCCGCAGCATCCGGAGCGCGTCGGCCGCGTCGAGCGGCTTCTCCAGCACCTCGTCCCGCGCCACCACGGTCGTATCCGCGCCGAGGACGAGGGCGCCGGGCACGCTCAGCGCCTTCTCCCGGGCCAGCCGCTCCACGTAGTCCACCGGCGTCTCGACCGGCCGGCGAACCTCGGGGATGTGCGACGGCACCACCCGGATCGGGATGCCCAGCATCTCCAGGAGCTGCCGTCGGCGCGGGGAGGAGGAAGCGAGGATCAGGGGCTCGCGGCTCATGCGCGGTCCAGGATGAGGGTGACCGGTCCGTCGTTGTGGATCTCGACCTGCATGTCCGCTCCGAACTCGCCGGTGGCCACGGTGAGTCCGCGGCCGCGGAGCTCGGCCACGAACCGCTCGTACAGCGGGATCGCGGTCTCGGGGCGCGCGGCGCCTATGAACGAGGGGCGGCGGCCCTTGGCGGTATCGCCGTAGAGCGTGAACTGACTGATCACGAGCACCGCGCCTTGCACTTCGTCGAGCCCGAGATTCATCTTCCCTTCGGGGTCGGCGAAGAGCCGGAGGCCGGCCACCTTCTCGGCCATCCAATCTACCTGGTCGCTACCGTCGCCGTGAGTGAAGCCAACGAGCAGGCAGAAGCCGCGTTCGATGGCGCCCGCCACGCGGCCATCGATGGCTACCGACGCTCGGGACACTCGCTGCAGGACGACGCGCATGGCTCAACGGGGAACGGGAAACGACCGATTATTGTTCGATTGCGTGGGCGGCGTGCGGCCGCCTGAAAGATAGACCCGGATCGACCTGGAGAGTGCGCGTGCCGTTCACAGAGCGTCTAGCCTTCGCCCGCCGGTATGCGCGCGGTGCCGTCCTGAACCGCCAGCCGGACGCCGGCCGCTGCATCGCGCCCGCGCCCCATCGGCCGGATCCGTCGGCCTGGCCCGATGACCGCCTCACCGTGTCATGGCTGGGCCACGCCACGGTGTTGTTCAACTTTCTGGGCACCTCCCTCATCACCGATCCGGTGCTCGAGCGCCGCATCGGCCTGGGGCGCGGGCTGGTGAAGCTGGGCCCCCGTCGGCTGATCCAGCCGGCGCTCCGCAAGCGCGAGCTGCCCCCGCTCGACGCCGTCCTGCTCTCCCACGCCCACATGGATCACACCGACCTCGGCACCCTCGCGGCGATCCCGCCGCGGGTGCGGGTGGTGGTCCAGCCGGGCAACCGCGACCTCGTGCGCCGGTTCCACACGGTCGACGAGCTCGCCTGGGGCGAGACCGCCCGCATCGGCGGCCTCGAGGTAGAGTCGATCGAGACCCGGCACTGGGGCGCCCGCATGGTGACCGACCGGCACCGGGGCTGGGGCGGCTATCTGCTCAGCAAGGCCGGCCGCACGGTGCTCTTCGGCGGGGACACCGCCTACACCGACGTGCTCTCGCGCCACGGCCAGCGCGGCCCGATCGACCTCGCGATCCTGCCGATCGGGGCCTACGACCCGTGGGTTACCAGTCACGCGTCTCCCGAAGAGGCCTGGCAGATGTTCCAGGCGCTCGGGGCGGAATACCTGCTTCCGATTCACCACTCCACCTTCCGGCTGAGCCGGGAGCCCGTGGACGAACCCATCCGACGCCTCCTGGCCGCCGCCGGCCGCGAGCGTCACCGGGTGGTGATTACCGAAGTCGGCCAGACCTGGTCCCTGCCACCAGGCAGTGCGAGCGCCGTGGCCTGATCGGAGGAAGCGGAGCCATGCTGGCCGACGACCCCGGACCGGGGGCGACCTGAAGGTCCTCCACGTCATCGACCACATGGGCCTGGGCGGCGAGCAGCGCGTCGTCCAGGATCTGGCCGTCATGCGGGCGCCGGACGTTGCCACTACGGTCTGGTCCCTGCGCGGCCGGGAGCTTCCCGGAACGGCCGACCGCATGGCCGCCGCGGGCGTTCCGTATCGGACGTTCGGCGTCTCCCGCCAGGACGGCTTCGCCCCAGCCGCCTTTCGCCGGCGCCTGCGCGAGGCTCGCGCCGACATCCTCCACCTGCATCTCGAATACAGCACCCTCGTCGGCAGCGTGACGGCCCTGTCGCTCCCCGTGCCACGGCCCATCCTTGTCGCGTCGGTGGCCAACGACCCCTATCGGCAAGGGCTGCTCCACCGGTGGCTCGGACGCCGGGTCGCGCCGTTCATCGACCTGCACCTGACCCACTCGCGCGGCATCCACGACTCGGTGCTCCGGGCCTACGGCCACCGCCCACGCCGGGTGGAGTGCGTGAACCTCGGGATCGACCTGCGCCGGTTCGATCGCTCGCGGGCCAGCCCCGAGCGCTTGGCCGGGTACCGTCGAGGCGCCGGGCCGGTCGTCGGCGTGGTGGGCCGGCTGGTGCCCCAGAAGGCGATCCACATCCTGCTCGACGCCACGCCCGCGCTCCTGCAGGCGGATCCTTCCACCCGTGTCCTGGTGGTGGGCGACGGTCCGCTCCGCGCGGCGCTCGAGGCGCAGGTGCGCCGCCTGGGCGTCGATCATGCCGTCTCGTTCGTCGGCTACCAGGAGGACGTCGTCTCGGCCTACGCGGCCATGGACGTGTTCGTCCTGCCCTCGCGTGACGAAGGGTTCGGTCTCGTCTTTCTCGAGGCCATGGCGGTCGGAGTCCCCGTGGTCGGGACCCGCGTCATCGGGAGCGAGGAGGCGGTGGAGGACGGCGTCACCGGACTGCTGGTGCCCTACGCGGACCCCGCCGCGCTGGCCCACGCCGTTCGGCGCCTGCTCGGGGACGCCGACCTCGCGCGCCGCTTCCGGGACACCGCGGCGGAGCGCGTCCGCCGCCTGTCCTCGCGCGAGCAGTTTAGCGCGCAGGTCGAGGCGGCGTATCGCGGGCTGCTGGCGTCCCGCGGCGGCGGCCCGGTGCCTGCCCCCGGCTCCGGTGGCTGACGGCATGTACGAGCGCGTGTTCGTCTTCGAGATGGCGGGCCCGACGCTCGATTTCCTCCGCGCCCGTCGCGAATCCTTGCCCACCATTCGTCGCTTCCTGGACGAGGGCGCGTCGGCCCGCCTCCGCGGACGTCCCGAGCCCGGCGCCCCGCAGTCCTTCGGCTCCCTGTTGACCGGACTCAACCCGGGCGTCACCGGCCTGTTCGACACCTTTTCATTCCCCGCCGGCGCGTACGATCGGGTGCCGTCGGACACCCGGCCGCGACGCGGAGCTCCCCTGCACCAGGTCCTCTCCGACCACGGCCGGCGGGTAGGAATGCTGAACGTGCCGTTCACGGTTCCGCTGCGGCCGGTGAACGGCTTCGTGGTGTCCGGCGACGAGGGGGCCGGCGAGCAGTTCGCCTACCCGCCGGACGTGCGCGACGCCCTCGTGGCCGACGGCTACGAGGTGCCGTTCGGAGCGTCCTACGCTCCGGGCCGCGAGCGGGAGTTTGCCGACCATGCCCTCGGGGTGCTGGCCATGCGGAGGCGGGCGGCGCGCAGGCTGTTCGGCGACGGCCGGTGGCAGTTCGGCATGCTCACGCTGCATCTCTACGGCGAGCTGCTGCACGCCTTCTGGAGGTTCTACGACGAGCGTCACCCCGACTACCGGCCCGCGGCCGAGGTGTTCCAGGGACGGGATCCGCTGCTCGAGGTGCTGCGGCATGTCGACGACCTCCTGGGCGAGATCGTCGCGCTCGCGGGGCCGCGTGGCCTGGTCATCTTCCTGGGAGCCTGGGGCCACCGGCTGGTGCACTCGAAGGTCCACCTCAACAGCGTGCTCGCGCGGAGCGGCGATCTGCAGTTCGCGGGCGATACGCGGACCCGGCTCAAGCGCGCCATGTTCCGCGCAGGCATCACGTCGGCCTCGGCCGAACGCCTGGCGCACCGGCTCAATCTCTGGAAGCTGTTTCACTACCGGATGGCCCGCGCGGACCGCGCCAAGGTCACCGGCGCGACGTTCCTGTCCCACCGCGACATCGACTGGTCCCGCACGCGCGCCGCGGCGATGGGCGGGCTTGGCCAGGTGTACCTCAACGTCCGGGGCCACCGGCCGCTCGGGGTCATTCCGGCGGAGCAGTACGGCGCCGAGCGCGACCGGCTGCGGCGCCTGCTGACCGACCTGCGTGATCCCCGCACCGGGGAGCCGGTGGTCGAGCGGGTGCGCACACGCGACGACGTCTACCACGGGGACGAGGTGACCCACGCGCCCGACCTGATCGTCGAGTGGCGGACCGGCTACGCCGGCGACGGCGGATTTTCGGGCGGGGGGCAGCTCGTCACCTCGTGTCCGGCGCGGCTCTCGAGCGAGCACTCGACGGAGAGCGCCCTGCTGGCGCTCGGCGCCGGCGTGCGTCCCGTCGAGCTCACCGTCGCGCTCGAGGACGTGGCCCCTACGGTCCTGCAGGCGCTCGGCGTGGCGGTCCCGGCCGGGCTCGACGGCGCGGCCTTGCCGCTCTCGGCGCCCGGGTGACGGCATGGGAGCGGATGCGGGGCGCACGTGGGGCGGTGACGCGCGTCGTCACCATCGCGGCGTCGGTCGCGCTTCTGGCGCTGATTTTCCGGGTCGTGCCGTTCCGGGAGGTGGTCCAGTCGATCAGGACGGCAGAGCCGGGCAAGCTCGCGATCGGCTTCGGGCTGCTGTTCGTCGGCCGGCTGCTCGCTGCCTGGCGGATGAAGCTCCTCACCGACGAGCAGGGCCTCCGGCTCCGCCTGACCGAGATCTTCGAGATCGGCACCACCTCCACGTTCTACGGGCTGGTTCTCCCGGGCACGCTCTCGGGCGGTATCGTCCGCTGGTACAAGCTCGCGAGACAGGGCAACGCGGCCGGGGCGCTCGCCTCGCTGACCTGGGATCGGCTGGCCGACACCGCCGCGGTAGGCGTGCTCGGCATCTTCGGCTGGCTCCTCAGCCGGCCAACCGAGGCCCACGGCCTGCTCGGCCCCGCGATGCTGGGGGTCAGCGTGGCCCTCGTGGCACTCTATGTCGCTGGGTTCTCTCGAATCGTCGGGGACGTGGTGCTGCGGCCGATCGAGGCCGCGACGCGGCGCCTGCGCGAGGATGGCTGGTTGCGGGGAAAGCTCGAGACGGTGAGCGTGGCGGCGCGGAGCTACCATGGGCTCGGGATGGTGTTTCCGGCCCGCGTCGCCCTGCTCTCGCTCGCGGTGCAGCTCACCGGCAGCGTCGGCTTCTTCATCTGGGCCCAGGCCCTGGGGTGGTCGGTGGGGCTTGCCGAGATCACCTGGGCCCGGGCCTGCTACACGCTGGTGCTGCTGCTGCCGATCACGTTCGCCGGCCTCGGCGCGCGCGAGGCCGTCCTGATCCTGCTGCTCCGGCCCTACGGCGTCACCGGGGCCGAGGCGGTAGCGCTCTCCTTCATTCAGCTCGGCGGGACGCTCGCCCTGGCCATCCTCGGCGGCCTCTTCGAGCTCCGGAGCTTCTGGCGCCGGGGCGTCGAAGCCCGCGCTACTCGACCGTGACCGACTTCGCCAGGTTTCGCGGCTGGTCCACGTTGCAGTTCCGCGCCACCGCCACGTAGTACGACAGCAGCTGCAGCGGGATGCTCGTGAGGATCGGCGTCAGCATGTCCAGCGTATCGGGGATGGTGAACGTGGCATCGGCCAGGCGCTCGATCTCGGTGTCGCCCGCGTTGATCAGGGCGATGACCTTGCCGCCCCGCGCCTTCACCTCCTCGATGTTCGACACGATCTTCGAGTGGACCGCGTCTCGCGGCGCGATGAAGACCACCGGCATGTTCTCGTCGATGAGCGCGATCGGGCCGTGCTTCATCTCCGCCGCCGGGTAGCCCTCGGCGTGGATGTACGAGATCTCCTTGAGCTTGAGCGCGCCCTCGAGGGCGACGGGGAAGTTGACCCCGCGGCCCAGGTAGAGCGCGTTCGACGTGCTCTTGAGGAACCGGTCGGCGAGCGCTTCGACCTCGGCCGAGCGCGCCAGGATGTCGGCGATCTGGTCGGGCAGCCGGCGCAGGGCCTCGATGAACTGGCGGCCCTGCAGGATGCTCAGGTTCCGGAGCCGGGCCAGCCGCAGCGTCACCAGCGCCAGCGCCGCCACCTGGCTGGTGAACGCCTTCGTGCTCGCCACGCCGACCTCGGGGCCGGCGTGCAGGTAGATGCCGCCGTCCGCCTCCCGCGCGATGGTGGAGCCCACCACGTTCACCAGGCCGATCGTCCGGGCGCCCCGCCGCTTGGCCTCGCGAACGGCGGCCAGCGTGTCCGCCGTCTCGCCGCTCTGGGAGATCGCGATGACCAGCGTCCGCTGGTCCACCACCGGATTCCGGTAGCGGAACTCGGACGCGTACTCCACCTCGACCGGGATGCGGGCCAGCTCCTCCAGCATGTACTCGCCGATGAGCCCGGAATGCCACGACGTGCCGCAGGCGGTGATGACGATCCGCTCGACGTTTTTCAGCTCCTCGTCGGTCAGGTTGAGGCCGCTGACGCGCGAGGTCCCCTCGTCGTCGAGCAGATGGCCGCGAAGCGTGTTGCAGAGGCTCTCGGGCTGCTCGCAGATCTCCTTCAGCATGAAGTGCGAGTAGCCGTTGCGCTCCACCATTGCCAGGTCCCAGTCGATCTGGTTCACCGGCTTGCTGATGCGCATCGTCTGGAGGTTCCGCACCCGGTAGCCCTCGCGGGTCAGGACCACCAGCTCGCCGTCGTCCAGGTAGACCACCGAGCGGGTGTGCTGCAGGAGCGGCGAGGCGTCGGAGGCGACGAAGTACTCGTTCTCGCCCACGCCCACCAGCAGCGGCGAGCCCTTGCGCGCCGCCACGAGCACGTTCGGCTCGTCCGCGCAGACGAACGCGAGGCCGTACGCGCCGTCCACGTCCCGCAGCGCCTCGGCGACCGCTTCCTCCAAATTGCCCTGGTAGAACTCGCCCACGAGGTGAGCCAGCACCTCGGTGTCGGTCTCGGACTTGAAGGTGTGGCCGCGGGCCTCGAGCGCCTTCCGGATGGCGTTCGAGTTCTCGATGATGCCATTGTGGATGACGGCGATCCGGCCGCTCTGGTCGGTGTGGGGATGGGCGTTGGGAGTGGTCGGCGCGCCGTGCGTGGCCCAGCGGGTGTGCCCGATGCCGAGCGTGCCCGTCGGCATCTTCTCTTCGAGCGCCTGTTCCAGCACGCTGAGCTTGCCGGCCGCCTTCATGACCTTGAGGCCGTGGCCGTTCACGATCGCGATGCCGGACGAGTCGTAGCCGCGATACTCGAGCCGGCGGAGCCCTTCGAGGAGCAGCCCCGCCGCCTGCCGGGGTCCGATGTAGCCCACGATGCCGCACATCAGGCCATCAACCTCACTGCAAGAGGGCGCGGGCCGCGCCGATCAGCGCGTCAGCGTCGGTGGTCGTCGGCGCCTCGGCGATGAACCGGATGATCGGCTCGGTGCCGGAGGGTCGGACATGGAGCCAGCGGTCCCGCCAGGAGAGCCGCAGGCCATCGCGGTCGTCGGCCTCCGCATCGGGGAATCGCGAGCGGAGCTTGGCGTAGAGCGGGGCGAGCTCCGATCCCCGTGGCCCCTTCGCCTTGACGATGGTGTATCGGGGTGACGCGGCCACCAGCTCCGACACCGTTACCCCAGACGTGGCAAGGAGATGCAAGATCAAGGCCACACCCAGGGGCGCGTCGCGCCCGATGTGCAGGGCCGGCAGCATGACGCCGCCGTTGCCCTCGCCGCCGATCACGGCGCCCTCATCCCGGATGGTGCGCGCCACGTTGGCCTCGCCGACCGGCGCGCGCACCAGCCGGGCGCCCGCGGCCCGGGCCGCATCCTCGACGACCAGGCTGGTCGACAGGTTCACGACGACCGTGGCGCGTTTCGCGGAACTGGTGCGTCGATCCAACACAGCTCGCACCGCGAACGCCAGCGTGTAGTCCTCGCCGATCGGCTGGCCGCGCTCGTCCACGATGGCAAGCCGGTCCACGTCCGGGTCCACGGCGAGCCCGATGTCGGCCCCGCTCCGACGCACGAGCGCGCCGAGCTCGCCGAGATTCTCCGGGATCGGTTCGGGCGCCCGCGGGAACCGGCCGTCGGGCTCGAGATTGATCCCGCTCATGCGGCACCCGAGCCGCTCGAGCAGCGGAGGAATGGCCGACGCGCCGGCGCCGCGCACACAGTCGAGCGCCACGTGGAAGCCGCGCGCGCGGATCGCCGCCGCGTCGATGAGGGGCAGCGCGAGGACGGCGTCCAGGTGCCGGACCACGGCCTCGCGGTCCTCGCGCATGGCGCCGATGCCGTCCCAGCCCATCCGCGGGGGCCCCGACTCGGCGAGCGCGCGAACCCGCGCACCGGCCTCCGCGTCGAGGAAGATCCCGTCCGGTCCCACGAACTTGAGCGCGTTCCACTCGATGGGATTGTGGCTCGCGGTGAGGATCAGGCCCGCGCCGGCATGATGGAATTCCACGGCCATCTGCACGGTGGGCGTCGGCACGACGCCCACGTCGATGACATCGACGCCCACCGACATCAGCCCGGCGGCCGCCGCGTGGGTGAACATGGCACCGCTGGTCCGCGCATCCCGACCAAGCACCACCGCCGGCCGCCCCCCGGCCCCGCCGGTCGCCGCCACCTGACCCTGAGCGGAGGTCCGCACCCACGCGCCCAGCGCGGCGGCGTGCCGGGCCACCAGTTCGGGCGTGAGATCCGTCCCGACGTGGCCACGCATCCCGGAAACGCTGATCATCAGGGTGTCGGACATCAGGTCGCGAGGAGGGCGGGCGTCAGAGGGAGATCGGCAAGGCCGACACGTCGGAGAACGCGCGCTGAAACGCATCCACCACTTCGCCGTCGAAGTGCGACCCGGCGCAGCGGCGGAGCTCGTCGACCGCGTCCACCGGCGTGCGCGAGGGGCGGTAGGCGCGGTTGGTCGTCATGGCGTCGAACGCGTCGACCACCGCGACGATGCGCGCTTCCGGCGGGATCTGCGCTCCGACCAGGGCGTCCGGGAAGCCGCCGCCGTCCATCCGCTCATGGTGGGAGCGCACGATGCGCAGCACCACCGGCGATTCGGCGAGGGTCGGTGCCAGGATGCGCTCCCCCAGGGCGGCGTGCCCCTTGACGTGCTCGAACTCCTCGGGCGTGAGCGGGCCGGGCTTGTTGAGGATGTCCTCGCGCGTTCCAATCTTCCCGATGTCGTGCAGCTCCCCGCCGAGCCGGAGATACTCCAGGCGCTCGCCCGTATAGCCGAGCTGGACGGCGGTCTTCACCGCGTAGCGGCTCACGCGCGTCGAGTGGCCGCTGGTGTAGGCGTCCTTGGCCTCGAGGGCATGGACCAGCGTCTGGACACTGTTGATCAGGGACTGCTTGTTGCGGCGGTCCAGCTCCCGGACACGGCTCTCCAGGTGCTGCTGGTAGAACCGGTTCTGGAACACGAGGTCGCGCTTTTCGAGCGCCTTGTCCACCCGCGCGCGCACCTCCTCGATCACTACCGGCTTGGAGATGTAATCGAGGGCGCCCAGCTGAAGGCACTCGACGGCCGTGGTCACTTCGGCGACGCCGGTGAGCATCACGAACGCCATATCCGGGTAGCGTCGAAGCGCCTCGCGCAGAAACGTCACACCGTCCATCTCCGGCATCTGGATGTCCGAGATGACGAGCGGCACCTCCCCGTCGCGCTCCAGGATGGCCAGCGCCTCGGCCCCGGACGACGCCTCGACGGTCGCCAGGCCGTGGGCCTGGATGACGCGCGCAAGTGAATGCCGCACCTGGGTGTCGTCGTCGACTACGAGACAGTGGGCGCTGGCCGGGCTGGGTGACGGGGAAGACACGCCCCGAAGGTAACCGCAAACGGCCCCCCTCTACAACCGCGCGCGCCTCACCATTACGCTTCTCCCACCCTCACCCGCCTCGGCCCGCGATGACGCGCATTTTGCCCCACGATCACGACCATCGATTCGCCACCCGCTCGGTCCACGCCGGCCAGGTCCCGGAGCCGCTGTCCGGGGCGGTCATGACGCCCATCTACCAGACGTCGACCTACGTGCAGGAAGGGCTGGGCCGTCACAAGGGGTACGAGTACGCGCGCACCCAGAATCCGACGCGGGAGGCGCTCGAGCGCAACATCGCCGCACTCGAGGGCGGCAGCCACGGCTTCGCGTTCGCTTCAGGACTCGCGGCGCTCGATACCCTGCTCAAGCTCCTCCGCAGCGGCGATCACGTGGTGTGCGGCGAGAACGTGTACGGCGGCACCCACCGGCTGATGCAGCGGGTGTACAGCGAGCTCGGGCTCCGGTTCACCTTCGTCGACATGCGGGACGTCGAGCAGGTCGAGCGGGCCCTCACGCCGGCCACCCGGATGGTCTACTGCGAGACCCCCACCAACCCGATGATGAACCTGGTGGACCTCGCCGCCCTCGGCGACCTCACCCAGGCCCGCGGGCTCCTGTACGTGGTCGACAACACGTTTGCCACGCCGTACTTCCAGCGTCCGCTCGAATTCGCGGCCGACATCGTGTTGCACTCGACGACCAAGTATCTGAACGGCCACAGCGACATGGTCGGCGGACTGCTGGTGACCGGGCGCGACGATCTCGCCGAGCGGATCGGGTTTCTCCAGAACGCGGCCGGCGGTGTGCCGGGACCGATGGACTGCTGGCTGGCCCTTCGCGGGATCAAGACGCTGCCGCTCCGCATGCGGCAGCACGATGCCAACGGGCGGCGCATCGCGGAGTGGCTGGGCCGGCGCTCCGACGTGACCAAACTGTACTATCCCGGGCTGCCCTCGCATCCCCAGCACGACCTCGCCTGCCGCCAGATGACTGGCTTCGGCGGCATGATCTCCCTGGACCTCGGGAACGACGGGCGGGCCCGGAAGTTCGTGGAGGCCACCCGCATCTTCGCGCTGGCGGAGTCGCTCGGCGGCGTGGAAAGCCTGATCGGGCACCCGGCCAGCATGACGCATGCGTCGGTGCCCCCCGCCATGCGCCAGGCGATGGGCCTGACGGACAGTCTCGTCCGGCTGAGCTGCGGGGTGGAAGACACGGAGGACCTGATCGAGGACCTCGACCAGGCCTTCGCGGCCAGTGCGTAGTCTCAAAATGAAACCTCGGGACCGTGTCCTCGTAGGGCCCCGCATCCCCAACCCGAGCCGGCCATGAGCACTTCCCTGCCCGCCCAGCGCCCGCGTCAGACCTTCCCCCAGATCTCCGGCGTCGCCTGGGAGCACCCGGCCGATCGCGCCGCCCTCCAGGCCCTGCGCTCGGTGCCCGGCGTGGACGAGGTCATCCGGAAGACGCTCGCCCTGCTCGGCGGCGAGCGCGGCGTCCGGCTCCTGTTTCAGGGCAACGCCGTCCGGGTGGGGCCCGCCCAGTTCCCCAAGCTCTGGCACCTCCACACGGAGGTGTGCACCACGTTCGACTGGCCCACCGTCCCGGAGCTGTACGTCTCCCAAACGCCGTTCTTCAACGCGGGCGCCTACGGTATCGACCAGCCGTTCATCGTCGTCCATTCGGCCGCGCTCGAGCTGCTCAACGACGAGGAGCTCCGGGTGCTGATGTCCCATGAGCTGGGGCACGTCGTCAGCGGCCACGCGCTGTACCGCACCATCGCGGCCATCCTCGCCCTGATCAGCCTCGGCGCACTGCCGACCCTGGCCGGCCTGGCGGTGCTGCCGATCCGGCTCGCCTTCCTCGAGTGGTCCCGGAAGTCGGAGCTCTCGGCCGACCGCGCCGGGCTCCTGGGCGCCCAAGACATCGTCGCGGCGCAGCGCCTCGACATGAAGATGGCCGGCGGCGGGCGCGGCGACGGCTTCGGCGGCCAGCTCAACGTCGATGCGTTCATGCAGCAGGCCCACGAGTACGCCACCAGCAGCGAAGGGCTAGACGTCGTCTACAAGGTGCTCAGCACGCTGGCCCTCACGCATCCGATGCACACCGTGCGGGCGGCCGAGCTGCAGCGCTGGGTCGCCAGCGGCGAGTACGAGCGGATTCTCCGCGGCGAGTATGTTCGCCGCGGCCCCGAAACCACCGACCGCCCGCTGCGCGACGACATGGCGGCCGCCGGCACCTACTACGCCGGCGAGGCGCGCGAGATCGCCACCCAGGTCGCGGACGCCGCGAAGCGAGCCGCCGAGCGGGCGCGCGACGCCTTCCGAAACGCCCAGAAATCGTGAGGCTGCTGGTCGTCGGCGGAGGAGGGCGGGAGCACGCGCTCTGCTGGGCGCTTCGCCGCGAGAACCCGGACGCGGATCTCTACTGCGCGCCGGGCAACCCCGGGACGGCGGAGCTGGCCACCAACCTTCCCATCGCGGCCGACGACCTGGACCGACTCGCCGACGCCGCCGACATGCAGGGCATCGACCTCACCATCGTAGGACCCGAGGTGCCCCTTGCCCGCGGGCTGGCGGATCGCCTGCGCGCCGAGGGTCGCGCCGTGTTCGGGCCCGACGCGGCCGCCGCCCAGCTCGAGGCCTCGAAGGCGTTCTCCAAGGAAGTGATGCATGCCGCCGGCATTCCCACCGCCGCCAGCCGGACGTTCACCGAGCTCCGGCCCGCCCTCGAGTACGTGGATCGCCACGCGGAGCCGCTGGTCGTGAAGGCATCGGGGCTCGCGGCCGGCAAGGGCGCGGTCGTCTGCCTCACGCGGGCCGAGGCCGCGGGCGCCGTCCGATCCATGCTCGGCGATCGCGCGTTCGGCGAGGCCGGCGCCATCGTCGTGATCGAGTCGTTCCTCGACGGCGAGGAGATCTCCGTTCTCGCCGTCACCGACGGCCGCGACGTCGAGCTGCTGCCGGTGTCGCAGGATCACAAGCGCCTGCTCGAGGGCGACGCCGGCCCCAACACCGGCGGCATGGGCGCCTACAGCCCCGTGGCCGTCGCCACGCCCGCCGTGCTGGCGAGGGCGCGCGCGGAGGTGCTCCTCCCGGCGCTCGAGGAGATGCGACGCCGGAACACGCCCTACACCGGTGTGCTCTACGCCGGCCTGATGGTCGATCGGGCGGGAACGCCGTGGGTCGTGGAGTTCAACTGCCGGTTGGGAGATCCCGAGACCCAGGTGGTCCTGCCCCTGGTCGCCGGCGGACTGACCGACGCGTTCTGGAAGGTGGCGCACGGCGAGGGCGTGGCGCCGATCGCCAGTCGGCACGGCGAGGCCTCGGTGACGACGGTGCTGGCCTCGCGGGGCTATCCGGACCAGCCCGAGAAGGGCGCGGCGATCCGGATACCCGACGGGCTGCCCTCCGGCGTCACGGTGTTCCACGCGGGCACCGCGCGCGGCCCGGACGGCGTGCTGCGCGCCAACGGAGGTCGGGTGCTCAACGTGACCGCCGTCGCCCCGACCTTCGCGGAGGCGCAGCGGCTCAGCCGGGAGACGGCCGACGCGATCGAGTACGAGGGCAAAGTCTTCCGGCGCGACATCGGCTGGCGCGAGGCGGCCCGGGTTGCCGTGACGGCGTGATGGTTCCGGTAACCGTGCACTCGGGCTGACGGGGAGCGGAGCCCGGCACCGAGCCTCCCGCCGGTTTCCTCCCCGTTAGATTTCGGGGCGATGCCCGAGCTTCCCGAAGTCGAAACCATCGTTCGCGACATTCGCCCTGCCCTCGTCGGCCGTCAGCTCGGCCGAGTCTCGCTGAGCCACGACGACATCCTGAGCGGGGTCACCCGGCGGACGCTCCTGCGCGGCCTGACCGGCGCCACCGTGCAGTCCGTCTTCCGGCGGGCCAAGCACGCGGTGCTCGACCTGGGCGCCAGGCGCCTCGTCGTCCAACCAGGCATGACCGGCTCGCTCATTGTGTACGACCGGCCGCTGGCCGAAGACGAGCGCCGCTACGCCGTCCTGCGAGCACCGCTCGACGACGGACGGGAGCTGGTGTACCGCGACGTCCGCCGCATCGGCAAGCTCCGGCTGCTCGACGCCGCCGGCTGGCGGCGCTACAGCGAGGCGATCGGCCCCGAGCCGCTCGAGCCAGCCTTCACCGCCGACCGCCTTGGCGAGGCCCTGGGACGGTCGCGACAGGCGGTCAAGAAGGTGATCATGGACCAGCGGCACCTGGCCGGCGTGGGCAACATCTACGCGAACGAAGCGCTGTTCGCGGCGGGGATCGATCCGTCGAAGGCGGCGCGGCGCCTCACGCCGGACGACCATCGCCGCCTCCACGCGGAGATCCAGCGCATTCTGGAGGCCGCCATCGCATCCAGCGGCACGACGGTCCGGGACTACCGCACGGGCACCGGTGAGCCTGGCAAGTTCCAGCTCGAGCTCCTGGTCTACGGCCGCGAGGGTGAGCCCTGCCGGCGCTGCGGCACCCGCCTCACCGGCACGCATCTGATCGACGCCCGCATCTCCGTCTTCTGCCACCGCTGCCAATCGTGAGCCGCAGCCGCCGCGCCCAGCGCGCCGTTCCACTTCCGGCCACCGACCTCGAGCAGCTGCGCAACCGGGTGCGCGCGCTGGCGGAGAACCGGCCGGCGGTCTACCGGATGACCGACGCGACGGGGCGGGTGATCTATGTGGGGAAGGCCAAGCGGCTCCGCACCCGGCTGCTCACCTATTTCCGGGCGGAGTATCCGGAAGACAAAGCGGCCCGCATCCTCTACGCCGCGGGGGACATCTCCTGGGACTACGTGCCCAGCGAGTTCGCCGCCTACCTCGGCGAGCTGCGGCAGATCCGGAAGTTCCGCCCGCACTTCAACCACCGCGGCAACGTCACCCGCCGCAGCGTGCTCATCAAGATCTCGAGCGACGCGGCCCCGCGCATCTATGCCGGCGCCACCGTTGCCAAGGACGACGCTCGCTGTTACGGCCCGTTCCGCTCGATGGCGCGGACGCTCGAGGCGGTCCGGACGCTCAACGACCTCCTCGGACTCCGGGACTGCACGGCCGCGATGCCCGCGGTCTTCGCCGGCCAGGTCGACCTGTTCGACCAGCCGCGACAGGCCGGATGCATGCGCCACGAGTTCGGCTTCTGCAGCGGGCCCTGCGCGGGGTTCGTAACCCAGTGGGAGTATCGGCAGCGCGTGGAGACCGCGATGGCGTTCCTGGAGGGGCGGACCATTCAGCCGATCGACCGGGTCGTCGAGTCCATGCAGAGCGCCGCGGCCGAGGCGCGATTCGAGGTGGCGGCCCGGTGGCGCGAGAAATTCGAACAACTCGAATGGCTGCTCGCGGCCACGAGCCGCGCCCGCTCGGCGCGCGACCTCCTCACCTTCGTCTACCGCGACCCGGGTGATTTCGGGGACGACCGCGTATACCTGGTGCGCCAGGGCCTCGTGCGCGCCTCGTTTCCTTATCCCACGACACCCATCGAGCACGAGGCGTTCCGGGCGGTGGTGGCGGAGGAGGCGGCCAGACCGGCTCTCCCGGCAGGACCGCTCCCGCTCGAAGCGATCGACGAAATCCTGCTGCTCATGTCCTGGTTCAGGGCGCATCCCGAGGCGCTCCGGCGGACCACGCCTTACGCCCAGTGGGCCGCCTGAGCGACAGTCGGAGGCCGTGAGGCGGCCCGGAACGTCCGCCTCAGGGGACACCTCTTTCGAGTCGTACTATGTAAGATCAACTGCGGCAGACCCTTACAGTTCTGCATTTCCTGGCACCCCACCTGCCTGATCTCCCTCTGTTGCGCCGTCCGCGCAGCCATTCACCAGTTAGCGGGAGGTCCATATGCTGTCACGAATCCTCTGGGCCGGCGCCCTGGCCGGCCTCGCCGTCACGACGCCGTTGGCCGCGCAGCGCTCCGCCGGCCCCTCCTTCGGAATCACGCCGTACGCCGGGTACATGAAGTTCGGCAATCTCATCTCGGGTCCGCTCGGCACGAGCGTTCGGAACGCCGGCGCCGCGGTCTACGGCGCCGAGGCCACGCTGGGATTGACCAACGCAATTGCGCTGGTCGGCAACGTGGCGTACTCGCAGCCCGGCCTCGAGATCGGGGCGCCGCTCATCGGCGGGGTGTCGATCGGTCGGAGTACCGTGCTGCTCTACGATGCCGCATTGCGGCTCCGGGTGCCGGTCGGAACCGGCCTTCCGATCTCACCGTTCGTGCAGGGCGGTGCCGGAGCGGTCCGGCAATCCTTCGACCTCGGACCCGCATCCACGCATTCGACCAACTTTGCGTACAACGTGGGTGCCGGGGCCGACGTGGCGATCGGGCGGCGGCTCGGGCTGCAGCTGATGGTGAAGGACTACATCGGGAAGTTCGACGTGCAGGAGGCGACGGAGCTCGGTGTGGACACCAAGACGACGCACAACTTCGCGGTGAGCGCGGGACTGCGGCTGGGGCTGTAGGGGCGGGCGAGGGGACATGACTTCGGTCATGTCCCCTTCGCGCACCCACCCAGCCGCCGCCTCGCTCAGTCTACGTCGAGCGGCGTCAGCGGAACCAGGCGGCCGCGGGGCGGAATGCCGGGCTCGAGCTCGAGGATCCCCACTGAGGCGGGCAGGTCGAAACGGCGCGGCCCGGCGCCGCCGGGGTTCATCACGGTCACGACGACGTCGACCAGGGTGAGCAGCGGCCGGTGAGTATGCCCGTAGACGATGATTTCGGCATCGGGGAAGGCCGACTGCAGCTTCTCGGGCGTGGGCGTGCCGAACTGGTCGCCGTGGGTAACGACGATGGTGAAGCCGTCGAGCTCCAGCCTGGCCACCCGCGACAGCCGGTCGCGGAGCTCCCCGCCATCGGTGTTGCCGTAGACCGCCGTCACGGGCGCGAGCGCCTGCAGCTCCTCGAGGATCGTCGGCGGTCCGATGTCGCCGCCGTGGACGATGTGATCCACTTCCCGGAAGACGTCGAACACCTCGGGGCGGAGGAGGCCGTGCGTGTCCGATATGACGCCGATCCGCATCCGGTCTCCGTCAGTCGATTCGCGTCACGGCCGCGGCCCGCCCGACGACCGAGCTGAATACCTCGAACAGCTCCGCCTGCTCGAAGGCGCAGTGCCCGTAGCGCGAGACCGTTCGGGATACGAGGTTCGACCCGGCGCCCGCGGCCGCCACCTTCTCCGCGTACCGCTCCGACTGGGCGGCCGGCACGATGGGATCTCCGGTCGTGTGGAGGGTAGCGACCGGAACCGTGAGCACCCCGGTGGTCTCGAACTGGGCCAGCGCCGTGCGGGCCGGGGGATCGGACGAGACCCGTGTCACTCGGGCGTTGAGTGCGGCATCGTCGAGCGAGCCCTGGTAAGCTCGCCCGACATTGTCGAATGGCTGCCCACCGAGCCGCGCGTGGGCATCCTGCAAGGCGAACACATCGTACCACAGGGCGCCGATGACGGTCGCACCGGCCGAGAGCAGATCCTGCGGATCGGTCGGCGCGCCGGTGACGGAGAGCAGCTCCAGCGTCGCGGGAGGATCGTTTTGCAGCGCGGCTGCGATCGCGGGAACGTAGGTGGAGAACCACTTCGCGCGCACCGAGTCCGGCACGTCGACCGGGCCGCCGGGAATCACCCCGGGGAAGAAGTAGTCGAAGACCACGCGGAAATCGCCGAGATAGTCGATCTGCCCGGCGAAGTCGCCCACCGGACCGCATGCCGCCACCGCGCCGTCGACGACATCGGCGTGCCGCTCGGCGGCGAGGGCAGCCACCAGTCCCCCTTCGGACACCCCGACGACGAACGTGCGCGCCGGATCGGGCCGGAACCGCCGCCGCACCTCGTCGGTCAGCTGCGCAACGTCCTCCACGGCCAGGTCGGCGACGAGGCCGTTCGCCCGGTAGCTGGTGGTGGCGAAGGCGTACCCCAGGGCGGTCACGATCTCGGCGACGGGCCGCCCGTCGACGCGATCGTCGGGGATGGCGAGCGGCTCGTCGGCCGGGACGTACCCGTGGGCGTAGATCACGAGATCGCCGTTCCAGCTGGCAGGAAAACACACGCGGTACAGCGCGGCGGTGGGGGACAGGATCGCATCCTGGCATCCTGCCGCCACGGGCTCGCCGTCGTCGCCGTCGGGAGGCGTCACGTCGTCGCCGCCGCATCCCGCCAGCGCGAGGATGGCGACGGCCCGGAGCGCGGGGACACGTGTCATCGTGGAGACCATCGGAACCAACCGGTGAAAGGCGTCGCGAGGTAGTGCGGTACCGCCGGGGGATGCCCGGTAAGATGGCTCAGGCCTCGTCCCCGGTCCAGCGACGTGCGATCTCGATATCGATCTCGAGCTGGTCGAGCACGCGCTGGACGATGAAATCCACCAGCTCCGCGACCGTCGTGGGGCGGTGATAGAAGCCCGGCGCCGCCGGAATGACCACCGCGCCCGCCTCGGTGACGGCCACCAGGTTGCGCAGGTGCACCAGCGAGAGCGGCGTCTCGCGCGGAACCAGGATCAGCCGCCGGCGCTCCTTGAGCGTGACATCGGCCGCCCGCTCGACCAGCGAGCGGCTGGTGCCCCCCGCGATCGCGGCCACCGTCCCCATCGAGCACGGGCAGATGACCATGCCGTGCGTCCGCTGAGACCCCGAGGCCGGAAGAGCGCCGCGGTCGCCGTCGGGAAAGGCCGTGACCGTGGTCCAGTCCCCGCCGGTGGCCTGACGCAGCGCGTCGAGCGACTCGATGCCGCATTCGTCGCGCAGGAGCCGCAGGCCGTGCGCCGACGTGACCAGCCACACCGGCACCTGCCGGCGCGCGAGGACGTCGAGGAGGCGGACGCCGTAGGGCGCGCCGGACGCGCCGGTGAGGGCGAGGACCACCGGATACCGGGTCACGCGTCGCTCACAGCAGCCGGTCCACCAGCGCGAAGGCGAACACGGTCACCGACATCACGCCGTTCATGGTGAAGAAGGCGGCGTCGAGCCGCGAGAGGTCGCCGGGACGGACGAGCTGGTGCTCGTAGGCGAGGATCGCGGCCGCGATCACGACGCCGGCGAAGTACCACAGGCCGAACCCCGCGCCCCAGCCGAACAGCGCGAGCGCGGGAATGGTCACGCCGTGGAGCGCCTTGGCCAGCAGCACCGCGCGCCGCTCGCCCAGCCGCACGACCGCGCTCCGGAGCCCTTGCTCGCGGTCGAAGCTCTCGTCGGGCAAGGCGTAGAAGATGTCGAACCCGGCCACCCAGGTCGCCACCGCGAGCGAGACCGCGAGCAGCAGCCAGGCGGGGTCGCTCCAGCGCCCCGTCACCGCGAGGTAGCCCCCGACCGGCGCGATCGCGAGGCTGATGCCGAGCCAGAGATGCGGCCACCAGGTGAAGCGCTTGGCGAGGCTGTAGGTCAGCACCCAGGCCAGCGCGACCGGACTGAGACGCAGGCAGAGCGGGTTGAGCAGGCCGGCGGCGGCCACGAAGACGGCCGCGGCCAGGACGATCGAGATCCAGGCTTGGATCGGCGTGAGCGCGCCGCGCGGGAGCTCGCGGTTCCGCGTCCGGGGATTGCGCGCGTCGAACCGCAGATCGGCGACGCGGTTGAAGCCCATCGCGGCCCAGCGGGCGGCCGAGAACGCCACGACGACCAGCACCACCGTGCGCAGCGAGACCGGCGCGACACGCGAGGCCGCCAGCACGCCGAGCAGCGCGAACGGCATCGCGAACAGCGTGTGCGGCAGCTTGACGAAGTTAACGTACCGGACGAGCAGCGACTCCCCGGCGAACGTCTGGCCCTCGCGCGCCGGGGAGGTCACAGGCGGATGCCGAGCTGCGGCCACATCTCGTCCACCCGTTGCTTGGTCGCCGCGTCCATGGTGATGAGATCGGGCCACTCGCGCGTGAATCCCTCCTCTTTCCACTTCCTCGTGGCATCGATGCCCATCTTGCTGCCGTACGTGAACGCCCGGCTCGCGTGGTCGAGCACGTCCACCGGCCCCATCGTGAAGCGCACGTCCCGCTCGGGGTCGATGTTGTTGAGCGCGATCCACCACGCCTCGTCCGGGTTCTGGACGTTGACGTGCTTGTCGACGACGACCAGCACCTTCGCGAGCGACATCAGCCCCTGGCCCCAGAGGGCGTTCATCACCTTGTACGCCTGTCCCGGATACTGCTTGTCGATCGAGACGAACACCAGGTTGTGGAAGATCCCGGCCGCCGGCATGTGGTAGTCCACGATCTCGGGCACCGTGAGCTTGAGGAGCGGCAGGAAGATCCGCTCGGTCGCATGCCCCAGGTAGTAGTCCTCCATCGGTGGCGGTCCGACGAGGGTGGCCGGATAGATCGGATCGCGGCGGGCGGTGATGGCCGTGACGTGCACCAGCGGGTAGTAGTCGGCGAGCGAGTAGTACCCCGTGTGGTCGCCGAAGGGGCCTTCGAGCACCAGCGGCTCGGCCGGGTCGATGTAGCCCTCGAGCACCAGCTCGGCCTCGGCCGGGACCTCGAGGTCGCAGGTGACGGCGCGCGCCAGCTCGACGGGCTCGCGGCGGAGGAAGCCGGCGAAGATGAACTCGTCGATGGTGGGCGGCAGCGGCGCGGAGCCCGAATAGATGCTCGCCGGATCGCCGCCGAGGGCGATGACGACCGGCATGCGCTGGCCCTTCTCCCCCATCTCGCGCCAGTGGGCCGCACCCACCTTGTGGCGCTGCCAGTGCATGGCCAGCGTGTCGCGACCCAGTACCTGGACCCGGTACATCCCGACGTTCCGGATCCCCCGCGTGGGATCGGTCGTGATGACCATCGGCAGGGTGATGTAGCGGCCCCCGTCGCCCGGCCAGGTGGTGAGGAACGGGATCTGCTCGAGGTTGACGGCGTCGTCGCGGAGGATGACCTCCTGGCAGGGCGGCCGCCCGCCCTTCACGCGCGGCGGGAACTTGCCGATCTCCGCCAGCTTCGGCAGCATCGCGAGCTTGCCGAAGAGCCCTTCGGGCACCTTGAGATTGAGCATGTCCGAGATCCGCGCGCCGATGCTGTCGAGATCGTCGACGCCGAGGGCGAGGCACATGCGGCGCATCGAGCCGAAGAGGTTGATCGCCACCGGCTGCGAGCTTCGGGTCCCGTCCTCGAGCAGCACGTGCTCGAACAGGAGAGCCGGACCGCCCCCCGGGCTCTTCATGCACCGGTCGGCGATCTCCGCCACCTCGAGCCGGGCGCGGACGGGGTGGGTGACGCGGACCAGCTCGCCGAGGCGGTCGATGGCCTTGATGAAATCGCGGAGATTGTCGAGGGCCAAGGTTGCTCCGATTCGAGATCCTACCGGTCGGTCTTCGAGTCAGGTGAGTCAGGCGCCGCGGCGCGCGTCCCCACGTGCAGCGCGCACACCCCACCCATGAACAGGCGATACCACACCTCGTCGAACCCCTGCGCCGCGAGCCGCCGCGCGAACTCGGCCGGGCTCGGGAACGCGATCGTCGACGCTGGTAACCAGGTATAGGCGGTCGTATGTTTCGAGATCCGTCGGCCGACCCAGGGCAGTACGCGCCGGAAGTAGAACTCGTAGAGCCGGCGCAGCGCCGGCCGGGGCGGCAGCGTCATATCCAGGATCACCAGGCGGCCGCCGGGCCGGAGCACGCGGGCCGCCTCGGCGAGCCCCGCGTCGAGGTCCACCAGGTTCCGCATACCCCAACCGACCATCGCGCCGTCGAACGCGGCATCCGGGAACGGCAGCTCCAGCGCGTCGGCCGTGACCGGGGCCAGGCCCGTCGCCTTTCCGCGCCCGAGCTGGAGCATGGCCGGGACGAAGTCGGCACCGACGATCCGGCCCCGGAATCCGGGCCGCGTGGCGAGCGTGGCCGCGAAATCGAGCGTGCCGGCGCAGAGGTCGAGGTAGATTCCGTCCGGCCGCCGCTCCCAGCCCAATCGTCCCACCGCGTACCGCCGCCAGCGCTGATCGAAGCGGAGGCTGATGATGCGGTTGAGCCGGTCGTAGGTGGGCGCGATGGCGGTGAAGATCTCCCGGACGTAAGCCCGTTTCTCGGGCCCGCCCGAGACCGGTAACTCACGATCCGAGGCTAACATAGGCGCTCAATGTAGTCCGGCGGCGAGACCCTTGGCAAGGCGGCGGCGTGGCTGACACGCCGCAGTGGGTCCGGCTCAGCGACCAGGAGGTCGTCCTCATGGCCCGCGCGGGCCGCGAGGCGGCCTACCGCGAGCTGATCCGGCGCTACGAGCGGCCGATCTTCGCGCTGCTGTTTCGGATGGTGCGCGACCGCGAGCTGGCGGAGGACCTCTCGCAGGAGACCTTCGTCAAGGCGCTCAACGCGATCGAGTCGTACCGCCCGGAGTTCAAGTTCTCCTCCTGGATCTTCAAGATCGCCAACAACGCGGCGATCGATCACCTGCGCCGGCGCGAGCTCGACACGCTCTCGCTCGACGGCTCGCCCCACGCCGAGACGCCCGAGGCGATGCAGGCGACGGCCCTGCAGATCGGCGCCCGCCAGCAATCGCCGCTCGACGCGGTGGAGGCCAAGGAGCTGGGCGGCGCCATCGAGCTCGCCATCGGGAGGCTCCGGCCGGAGTACCGCTCGTGCATCCTGCTCCGTCACGTGGAGGGGCGGGCGTACGAGGAGATCGCCGAGATGCTCGACCTTCCGCTCGGCACCGTGAAGACCTACATCCATCGGGCCCGGAACGAGCTGCGGCAGGCCCTGGCCCACCTCAGGGAAGAATGAAACTCCCCCCGCTCCCACACCGTAGGAGGGTCCACTTATGACCCCCGTTTCCGGGCCCCATCTCACGCCGGACGACTTCGACGCGTGGCTCGCCGGCGCACTCGCACCGGCGGGGCAGGACCACCTCGCCCAGTGTCTCGTGTGCCGCGAGCGGGCGGACACCGAGCGCGAAATCGTCGAGCTGCTCGGCGCCCTGGCCCTGATGAGTCCGGCGGCCGGGTTTGCCGACCGGGTGATGGCCCGGGTTACAGTCCCCCGGCTCGAGACCGAGCCGGCGCTCGCCTCGCTCCGCCGCCGGAGCTTCGCCACCCGCCGCTCCCTGGCCCTGGCTGCCTCGCTGGTGGTCCTCGTCGCCGGCTCGATGGCCGGGAGCGTGGTCTGGACGCTGGGCCACCAAGACACCCTCGCGGCGCTGGGCAGCTGGCTCATCGCGCAGGCGGGACAGGCCGCGTGGCTCGGCGTCCGCGGTGTGGCATCGAACTTCATGGAGCAGCCCTGGTTCGCCGGCTTCAAGGCGCTTGCGGCCAGTCCTGGCCGCCTGGGGCTCGCGTCCGCGCTGACGCTGGCGGTCTACCTCGGCGGCGTCCTGGCGCTCCGCCGCCTCCTGGCGCTGCCCGCGCGGCAGGTGGCCCATGCGAGCGCTTAGCCGACTGCTGACGGCGGTGGCCTTGCTGGCCATCCTCGCCCCCCGTACCGCCTTCGCCGATGCCCTCAGCGACCCGACCGGTTCCCGCACCCTGGAGCTGGTCCACGGATTCTGGTCGCTGGTCGCCGACGTCTCGACCGGCACCGGGGCCGACCTGCAGACCCCGCATCCGCCGCCACAGGCGATCCCCCCCGGTGCGAAGGACGACCCCCCGGTCGCCCTCGACGACCTGAGCAAGCCGACCGCCATCGAGTCGCGGCTGCGCGAGGCGCTCCGCCGGCATGGCGGGGAGGGCATCCGCGTCACCATCACGGGTGGTGCGGCCAGGATGGGCGATTTCAGTATCGGCTCCAACGAGAGCATGCCCGGCCACCTGCTGGTGGTGCAGGGAACGGCCGACATCTACGGCAAGCTGCTCGGCAACCTGGTCACCGTCGACGGCGACGTGGTCCTGCACGCGGGCGGCGTGGTCTCGGGCGACATCCTGACGCTGGGCGGCGAGGTGCGCGACGAGGGTGGCGAGATCGGCGGCGAGGTCCGGACGTTCCGGACGTCCTCCGTGCTGGAGAGCCCGCTGCCGGCCCAGGTCGCGCCAGCGCCGACCGCGCTGGAGACGGTGTTCCGGCGGATGGCCGGTGTGGTGGGCGTCTTCCTCACCCTCGGCGCGCTCGGATTCGGCCTGGTGATGTTCGGGCGGCCGAACCTCGAGGTGGTATCGGACACGGTGTCGCACTCGTTCGGGCGCGCGTTCACCACCGGCCTGCTGGGCCAGCTGCTGCTGCTGCCCACCTTCGGCATGCTGGTGGTCGGGCTGATCCTCAGCGTCGTCGGCATCGTCCTGCTGCCGTTTGCGGTGGTGGTCTACGCGCTGCTCGTGATCGTCGGGGCCGTCGGGGGTTTCCTCGCCGTCGCGCACGCGATGGGAGAGACGTACACCCGACGCCGGATGGCGCTCGGCGCCATCATCGGCTCGCCCAACAGCTACCGCTATCTCCTCGTGGGACTGGGCGCCCTGGCGGCCTTCTGGGTGGCGTGGTCGGTCTTCGGCTGGGTGCCGGTGGCCGGCGACCTCATCCGCGGCGCGGCGATCCTGGTGACCTGGCTGCTCGGCACCGCCGGCTTCGGCGCGGCGCTCCTGAGCCGCGCGGGCATCCGCGAGAACTTCGCGGGCCGCCTCCTCCCGCCCGAGGCACTGACCGACGAATACCTCTGGGCCACGCCGCAATTCGGCGTGACGGCCGCCAAGCGGCCCGGGTCGCGGACCCCCACGCGAGGCCTCTGATGCGCCGGGTCCTGCTCCCGATGCTGGCGCTCGCACTCGGAGCGTCCGGCGCCGCCGCGCAGTCGATGCGGCCGTTCAGCACGTATCGGCAGTGGCACGGCGAGACCCGGCTCGACGCGCGGCTCGAGTATGCCGCGGGCGCGCTCCGCCTGGCCGCGGGACGCCCGGGCGAGCTCTACCGCATGGACGTGCTGTATGACGGCGAGCGCTACCTGCCGGTGAGCGAGTTCGACGCGGCCCGGGGCGGAGTCGGCCTCGGGCTCAGGGCCTCGGGTGAGGGCGGTCTCCGGGTCGTGTCCCGGAGCCAGCTCCGCCAGACGGCCTCGGTGACCTTTTCTCCCAAGAACGACCTGGCACTGGCCGTGACGCTGGGCGCGGTCGACGGGGACCTGGAGCTGGGCGGGCTCCGGCTGACGGACCTGCGGCTCGAGGCCGGCGCGAGCCGCGCCACCGTCCGGTTCTCGCAGCCGAACGCGGCCCGCTGCCGCGCGGCCACGCTCACCTCCGGCGCGGCGGAGCTGTCGGTGCTCGGCCTCGGCAACAGCCGCTGCGACCGCATCACGTTCGAGGGCGGCGTGGGCCGGGTGACGCTCGATTTCGGCGGGGCGTGGACGTCGAGCTCGCGCGTCGCGGTGAGGATGGCGCTCGGCGAGGTCGCGCTCCGCCTGCCCCGCACGGTCGGCGTGCGGATCACGCTCGACAAGTTCCTCGCGAGCTTCGAGCCGCAGGGGATGGTGCGGCGAGGGACCAGCTATCTCTCGCCGGGCTACGATCAGGCGCCGCGCCATCTCGACATCGACGTGACGACGGCGGTCGGTGGGGTAACGGTCGACTGGCTGGAGTAGTACCTTCCGACCATGTCGCCGCTCGAGACGCTGGGCTTTGCGCTCGGCACGTCCTTCGCTTCCGGGCTCAACCTCTACGCCACGGTGGCCGCCGCCGGACTGTTCGAGCGGTTCGGCATCATCCACCTCCCCGAGCCGCTCCAGGTCCTCTCCCATCCCCTCGTCCTGGGACTCGCGCTCGGCCTTTTCGTCATCGAGTTCGTGGCCGACAAGATCCCGTACGTGGACAGCGTGTGGGACGCGGTGCATACGTTCATCCGCCCGCCGGCCGCCGCGTTTCTCTCCTACAGCGCCTTCGCCTACGGCGTGCCCGAGCAGTGGAAGATCGGCGCCGCGCTGCTGGCGGGAACCGTGGCACTCACCTCGCACGGCGCCAAGGCCACCACGCGCGCGGCCGCCAACGTGAGTCCCGAGCCGGTGAGCAACTGGACGCTGAGCCTCGTGGAGGACTCGATCGCGGTATTCCTGGCGTGGTTCGCGGCGGAGCACCCGGTGCTCGCGGCGGGGCTCACCGCGATCCTGGTGATCCTGGCGATCGTACTGATGTGGCGGCTGTTCCGGTTCTTCCGGCAGGTGGTGACGCGATTCGGACGGCGGCCGAGTGGAGCGGAGGCGACGCCGACAACGCAGTAGGGCGCTTCTTGCCCATCACGGGCGCGGATCAGCCCAGACGGGCCCGAATCCGTCCGCCCACCCCCAGCCCCAGCCGCCGTGCCGCCGAGCCGTCGCGCACGGCGATCTCGATCTCACCGCCCGAACCCACGTACGCCAGCAGTCCGCCGGTCGGCACGTCGCCGAAGGTGCGCCTGAGGGGGCCGATCTCGAGGTCCTCCACGGCCAGCACCGCGTACGGCGGCACCAGGTCGGTGGTGAGGTTGGTGACCAGCGTGCCGAAGCGGTCGACGTAGACGATCTCGCCGATCACCGCTTTCCCCTCGTAGTGCGGCGCGGTGTAGCTGAGCCGCGCCGGGATCGTGGCGAGCGGTTCGCCGAGCGCCGAGAGCGGCTGGCCCGAGGCGATGGCGGCGGCGGCGGGGGCGAAGAGGTCGCGGCCATGGAAGGTCGGCGCGGCGCCGGCCGGCGTCGGCAAGGTGACGATCTCGACTTCCGCATCGCGCAGGACCGGCGTGAACAGGCCGTTGTCCGGACCCACGAAGCAGTGCCCGTGCGCCGTGAGCGCCAGGGCCGCCCGGGCCGTGCCCACCCCGGGA
Organism: uncultured Gemmatimonadales bacterium; assembly: GCA_963840215.1. Lineage (GTDB taxonomy): Bacteria > Gemmatimonadota > Gemmatimonadetes > Gemmatimonadales > GWC2-71-9 > CAVVWJ01. The sequence goes on from CAWIYG010000002.1 coordinate 288,387, forward strand.
TCCACCACCGCGAGATGGACCGTTCCGGGCGGAAACCGGTGCCAGGCGCGACCCAGGAGGTACGCGCCTGAGCGGATGTCGCCCGGCGGCACGGCATGGCTGACGTCGACCAGCGTGGCTGCCGGGCAGCGGCCGAGGAGGACGCCCTTGATCTCGGCGACATAGGAATCGGAGCTGCCGAAGTCGGTCAGCAGCGTGAGGAGCGGCATGCTCCAAGGTAACGCACTCACGCCCGCGCCCTCTCCCATCCGCCCCAATGCCAGAGCGCGGTCATGGCGGCCGCGCGGGCCATGGCGGTGAGCGCGAGCATCCACCAGATGCCGGCCAGCCCGAACGGGCCGGCCACGAGCCCGGCGAGCGGGATGCGGAGCGCGCTGATCCCGACGACCGCCACCATCGTGTACAGCGTGTAGCCGGCGCCGGTCAGCCCGCCCTCGAGGACGTTCTCGAACGCGGCCGCGAGCTGGCCGACGGCCGCGGCGCGCAGGTACAGGCTCGCATCCCGGATGACCGCCGCATCGGTAGTGAAGATGCCGACGATTGCCTCCGGCCAGAGCAGGAAGATCACGGCGAGCACGCTGGCCGGCACGGCGGCCATCCGGGCCGTGACCCATCCCGCCTGCCGCGCGCGCGCCGTTTGGCCCGCGCCGAGGTTCTGGCCGACCAGCGTCTCGGCCGCGAGGCCGAATCCGACGCAGATCATGTAGCTGATCCCCTCGATCTTGTGCCCCACACCCAGCGCCGCGATGGCCGGCGTGCCGAACCGGCCGACCACGCGGACGAGCAGCATGTAGATCGCGCTGAACAACACCCCGGTGAGCATGGTCGGGAGCCCGATCCGCGCGATCGTGCGGGCGACCGGCAAGCTCAGCGACAGCCGGATCCCGCCGCGCCGGTAGAGCAGCACGATCCCCACGAGGAAGCCCAGGCCGCGCGTGAGCACGGTGGCGAGCGCGGCGCCGTACACGCCGAGCGCCGGCAGCGGGCCCCACCCCAGGATCATGAGCGGATCGAGCACGAGGTTGAGGAGCACGGAGGCGCCGAGCAGGACGAACGGGGTGCGGGTATCGCCCGCGCTCCGGAATGCCGCGGTGACGACGAAGTAGCCGTAGATGAGCGCCGCGCCGAGCAGCTGGATGACCAGGAACTCGCGTGCGAGCTCGGCCACCACGCCCTCGGCGTGCATCAGGCGGAAGATCGCCGGCAGGCTCAGCAGCCCGCCGGCCGCCACCACCACCCCCAGCACCAGCGCCATCACCAGCGCGGTCCCGGCAGCGCGCGCGGCGCTCTGCGGATCGCCCTCGCCGTGCCGGCGCGCGGCCACGGCAGTGAGCCCGACGCCGACGAGCTCGCCGAGCGAGACGATGATCCAGACGGTGTAGCTGGCGAGCGAGACCGCGGCGAGCGCGTCCGGGCCGAGCGTGCGGCCGACCCAGAAGGTGTCGGTGACGTTGAAGAGCACCTGGAACAGCGTGGTGCCGACCGCCGGCAGGGCCAGGCGGAGGATGGCGGGGCGGAGCGGGCCGTCGAGAATGCCGGCCCCGGCCGGCGGCGCCAGCGCCGGGGCCGCGTCCGGCTGCTCGGCGTACAGCCCGGCGGGCGGAATGTCGGGGCCCGTCCGTCCGGTGCGGTCGGTCATGGGCGCAGCCGCGTCAGCCGCGCAGGAAGAACCGCAGCGCTCAGTTCCGAAGGATCGGCAGGGCCGCGCTCCGGCCCGCCGTCTTCTGACGCAACTGCTCGGCGATGCCGCGGAGGCTGGTGGCGGCCTGGCTCTCGGGGCGCGCGACCAGGATCGGCTGGCCCGCGTCGGCCAGCTCGGCCATCTGCGGCTGGAGCGGGACGGTGCCGAGCAGCGGCGCCCCGATCTCCTCGGCCAGGCGCCGGCCGCCGCCCGACGAGAACAGCTCGAGCCGGAGGCCGGTCTCCGGGTCGGTGAACGCGCTCATGTTCTCGACCACGCCGATCACCGGCACGCCGACCCGCTCGAACATCTTGGCGCCGCGAAGCGCGTCGCCCACGGCCATTTCCTGCGGCGTGGTGACGATGATCGCACCCGAGACCTGGGTCGCCTGCACCAGCGAGAGCTGCGCGTCGCCCGTCCCGGGAGGCAGATCGACCAGGAAATAGTCCAGCTCGCCCCAGTCGACATCCCTGAGAAACTGGGTGACGATCTTCATGATGATCGGCCCGCGCCAGATGGCGGGCGCATCGCGCTCGACGAGCAGGCCCAGCGACATGAGCCGCACCCCGTGCGCCTCGAGCGGCTGAATCTTCCCGTGCAGGACCGGCGGCTTCTCGAACACGCCGAACATGCGCGGGATGTTGGGCCCGTAGATGTCGGCGTCCATCACGCCCACGCGAGCCCCGTCCTGGGCGAGAGCCACGGCGAGGTTGGCGGTGACGGTCGACTTCCCCACCCCACCCTTGCCGGAGGAGATCGCGATGACCCGCCCGAGGTTCGGCTGCTCGGCGGGGGTCGGCGCCGCGGCTGCGGACGGCACGGGCGGCGCGGACGGCGGCTGGTGGGTGGTGCGGGCGGGGCCGGCGGGATTGGTCACGGTAATCTTGATCTCGTCGCGCCGCACGCCGTCGATCGCCTGCACGGCGGCACGGGCCTGGCGGACCAGCGTAGCGGGATCCTCCGGGGCGAGCAGGAACGTGAAGCTGACGCCGCCCGCGTCCGTGACGGCCAGATCCCGGATCATGCCGGCCGACAAAAGATCGTTGTCCAGCCGCGGATTCCGGATCGCCGACAGGGCCTCGACGACCCGCGCCTCAAGCGATTCCGCCACTAGACGGCCTCCACGTGCTTCACCTCGGGCACGGCCTCGCGCAGCCGGCTCTCGATCCCCTGCTTGAGGGTCACGGTCGAGGCCGCGCACCCGTGGCAGGTGCCGCCGAGCCGCACGAGCAGCACGCCGTCCCGCTCGTCGAAGTCCACGACCTCCACCTGGCCGCGGTGCGACGCGATGTAGGGGCGCAGCGTGTCGAGGGTCTTCTCGATCCGATCGATGGTGTCCATGGCCCTCGGTTCAATTCCTACTAGGGTACTCGGCAATATAGGTGGCACTCGGAGCCGGTCAACCGGTCCTCAGGGCGCTGCGCCGGCCGCCATCCGCGAGGTAGCGGCGCGCGGCGGTCAGCACGATGGACTGCACCTCCGCGAGCGAGCCGGTCAGCGCGAGCCCCGCCGCCTTGGTGTGGCCGCCGCCGCCGAACGGCTTGGCGAACGCAGCGACGTCCACGTCTCCCACGGAGCGGAGCGAGACCTTCACCCGACCCTGGCTCACCTCGCGGAAGAGCAGCGCCATCCGCACGCCCTCGATGGAGCGCGGGAACTCCACGACGCCCTCGAGGTCGTCCGACGACACGCCGAGCCGCTCGATCGCGCCGGGCGGCACGGTGACCCAGGCGAGGCCGAACTCGGGCTCGACCACGAGCGTCTGCAGTGCCTCGGCGAACAGCCGCGGGCGGCCCTCGGGAGCGCGGGCATAGACCTCGAGGTAGATCTCCTCCGGATCCACTCCCACCTCGAGCAGCTCGGCCGCCACGCGCAGGGTCCGGGGGCGGGTGTTGCTGAAGCGGAACCCGCCGGTGTCCGTGAGGATCGCGACGTAGAGGCCGCGGGCGGCCGCCTCGGTCAGGGTCCACCCGTTGGCGACGGCGAGCTCGAAGACCAGCTCGCCCGTGGCGGCCGCGCCCGGGTCCAGGTAGCGCGGCCCGTCAGGCAGGACCCCTTCGCTCACATGGTGGTCCACGCAGGCCACCGGGATACCGCGCGTCCGGACCGTCTCGCCGAGATTGCCGAGGCGGCCCAGGTCGGAGATGTCGAGAACCACGATGACGTCCGCGCGGCGCAGCTCCCGGATGGCTTCCTGGGTGCGGTCCACCCCCGGCAGATCCTCGAACAGGAACGCGAACCGGGACGGCGTGGGGGTGGGGTTGGTGATGACCGCGTCGATGCCCCGGTCCCGGAGCAGGTGGGCCAGGCCGGCCTCGCTGCCGAGGCCGTCGCCGTCGGGGTTGACGTGGGTGGTCAGGCAGACCCGCTGGCCCGGCACGAGCGCCGCAGCCAGGGTCCGCGCCGCGGCGGCCCGATCGGGGGCGAGGGTGAAGGGCATGGGGAAAACATAACAGGGGTCGGGCGGTCGGGCGGTCGGGCGGTCGGGCGGTCGGGTCAACAAATTCGCCAGAGCTCACGGAAATGCACAGAGCCCGCAATGCGATGTCTGCATCGAGGGCTCTGAACACAGAACCAATTCACCGTCCGACTTTCTGACCGCCTGACCGCCTGACCGCCTGACCGCCTGACCGCCTGACCGCCTGACCGCCCGACCGCCCGCCCGCCCGCCCTACCTCCTCGCCGCCGCCTGCACCTTCGAATGTCTCCGCCCGTACAGGAAGTAGATCGCCAAGCCGATCGCCATCCAGATGATGAGCCGGGCCCAGGTGTCCAACGGCAGGCCGGCCATCAGGTAGAAGCAGGCCAGGATGCCGAGGGCGGGAACGAAAGGCACCCAGGGCGTGCGGAACGGCCGGGGCCGCTCCGGCTCGGTATACCGGAGTACCAGCACGCCGGCGCAGACGATGGCGAAGGCGAGGAGCGTGCCGATCGAGACCAGCTCGCCCAGGAGCCCGATGGGGAGCAAGCCGGCGAAGATCATCGCGGCGACGCCGGTGAGGAGGCTCGCGACGTAGGGCGTGCGGAACTTGGGATGCACCTTGCTGAAGATCGGGGGGAGCAGTCCGTCCTTGGACATCGTGTAGAAGATGCGCGGCTGGCCCAGGAGCATGACCAGGATCACCGAGCTCAGGCCCGCGATCGCGCCGATCTTCACGACCGGCCGGAGCCACGCCAGGCCGGGGCCCGCCGCGTTGATCCCGACCGCGATCGGATCGGGCACGTTGAGCTGGGTGTAGTTCACGATGCCCGTGAGCACGAGCGCCACGGCGATGTACAGCACGGTGCAGATGGCGAGCGAGCCCAGGATGCCGATGGGCATGTCGCGCTGCGGATTGCGGGTCTCCTGCGCGGCCGTCGAAACCGCGTCGAAGCCGATGTAGGCGAAGAAGATGACGCCCGCGCCCCGGACCACGCCGTCCCAGCCGTACTTGCCCGGGCCCGTCGCCGCCGGGATGAACGGCTCCCAGTTCTCGCGATTGATGTAGGCCAGGCCGAAACCGATGAACAGGAAGACCACGGTGAGCTTGATGACGACGACGACGTTGTTGAACCGGGCGGACTCCGAGATGCCGATGATCAGCAGGATCGTGACCAGCCCGACGATAATCATGGCCGGCACGTTGAGCACGGCCCCCGTGCTGGACCAGCCCTCGGTGAACAGCCGCCACACGTTGAGGCCGGCGTCCGGCGGCGCGGTGTGGGTGTAGGGCGCCGAGGTGTACTGCGGCGGAATCTTGATGCCGATGTCCGCCAGGAACGAGACCACGTAGCCGGACCAGCCGACCGCGACCGTCGACGCGGCGAACAGATACTCGAGGATCAGGTCCCAGCCGATGATCCAGGCGAGCAACTCGCCCAGTGTGGCGTAGCCGTAGGTATACGCCGAGCCGGCGATCGGAATCATCGCCGAGAACTCGGCGTAGCACAGTCCGGCCAGCGCGCAGGCCGTGCCGGCCAGAATGAAGGAGTAGACGATGGCCGGCCCGGCATAATTGGCCGCCGCCTGTCCCGTAAGGACGAAGATGCCCGCGCCGATGATGGCGCCGATACCGAGCGCCACCAGGTTGACCGGGCCCAGGGCCCGCTTGAGGCTCTGGTCCGAGCCGACCTCGGCCTGGAGCGCCGAAATGTCCTTCCGGAGGAACAGGCTCATGCGCCACCCCGCTCTTTCTGTAGCACGCTGTGTTTGCGGCCGTAGCCGAAGTAGATGACGAAGCCGATCATGAGCCACACGAGCAGCCGGAGCCAGGTGTCGCCCGGCAGCGTGGCCATGAGCCCGAAGCAGCTCAGGATGCCGAGGATCGGCACGAGCGGGACGAGCGGCGTTCGGAAGGGACGCTCGAGGTCGGGCCGCGTCTTCCGGAGAATCATGACGCCGGCGCACACCAGCACGAAGGCCAGCAAAGTGCCGATGTTGACCAGCTCGCCGAGGATCTGGATCGGGAAGGTGCCCGTGATGATCGCGACGATGATGCCGACGTAGATCGTGGAGAGATACGGCGTCCGGAACCGGGGATGGACTTTGCCGGCCCAGGGCCCGATGAGCCCGTCGCGCGACATCGAGTAGAACACCCGGCTCTGGCCCAGGAGCATCACCAGCACGACCGAGCCGAGGCCCAGGACCGCGCCGACCGTGATGAGCGGCCGGAGCCAGCTGAGCCCCTGGATCTGCTCGACCGCGAACGCCACCGGGTGCGCCACGTTGAGGCGGTCAAACCGCACCAGGCCGGTCAGCGTAAGCGAGACGACGATGTAGAGCACCGTGCAGATCCCAAGCGACGCGAGGATGCCGATCGGCATGTCCTTCTGCGGATTCTTCGCCTCCTGCGCGGCCGTGCTGACCGCGTCGAATCCGATGTAGGCGAAGAAGATCAGGCCGGCGCCGCGGAAGACGCCGCTCCAGCCGAACTCGCCGAAGGTGCCGGTATTGGGTGGAATGAAGGGGTGCCAGTTCTCCGGGTTGACGTAGCGGAACCCGAACAGGACGAACAGCAGCACCACGGCGACCTTGAGGACGACGATCAGGTTGTTGACCTTGGCCGACTCCTCGATGCCGATCACCAGCACGGTCGTGGCGAGCAGCACGATCAGCATGGCGGGCAGGTTGACGAGCGAGCCGGTCGGATTCCAGCCGGGATGGACACACGCGGCCACGGCGTTGGCCACGTCGGGCGCGGTACAGAAGCGGAGCGGCGCCGACGTGAGTGCGGCCGGGATGTGGATCCCGAAATAGTCGAGCATGCTGACGAAGTATCCGGACCAGCCGACGCCAACGGTCGCGGCGCCCATCGCGTACTCCAGCACCAGGTCCCAGCCGATGATCCAGGCGACGAACTCCCCCATCGTGGCGTAGGAATAGGTGTAGGCGCTCCCGGCCACCGGCACCGCGCTCGCCATCTCGGCGTAGCACAGGCCCGCGAGCCCGCAGGCGATCGCCGCCACGACGAACGACAGGGGGACGGCGGGACCGGCGTGCAGCGCGGCGGCGAGGCCGGTCAGCACGAAGATGCCCGCGCCGATGATCGCGCCGATCCCAAGCATCGTCAGGTTCAGCGCGCCGAGGGTGCGTTTGAGGGACCGTTCGCCGGTCGCGTCCGCCTCGGCGCGCAGCGCCGCGACGGACTTCGTCGCCCACAAGCTCATAGACTGGTCCTCGATGAATGGAGACGCGCCGCGCCGGACGGGCGGCGGTGACCTGCGACCTGCGTTTCCGGAATCCCGGTGAGCCTACGCGCTGTAGTTCGGCGCCTCGCGCGTGATCGTCACGTCGTGCGGGTGCGACTCGCGCAGCCCGGCCGAGGTGATCTGCACCATCTCCACGTCGCACTGGAGTTGGGGTATGGAGGAGACGCCGCAGTAGCCCATTCCACTACGGAGCCCCCCGACCATTTGATACAGCACGTCCGCGACCGGGCCCTTGTAGGGCACCCGGCCTTCGATCCCCTCGGGCACCAGCTTCGAGGGCGCCATCTCGCCTTCCTGGAAGTAGCGGTCGGCCGAGCCGTCCTGCATGGCGGAGAGGCTGCCCATGCCGCGGATCATCTTGAACCGGCGACCTTCGGCGAGCACCGATTCGCCCGGGCTCTCCTCGGTGCCGGCCAGCATCGAGCCCATCATGACGGCCGACGCGCCGGCGGCCAGCGCCTTGACCACGTCGCCCGAGTACTTGATGCCGCCGTCGGCGATGACCGGGACGTCGTCCGCGCCGCGGAGCGCGTCCATGATGGCGGTGATCTGGGGGACACCGACGCCGGTGACGACCCGCGTGGTGCAGATGCTGCCGGGCCCGATGCCGACCTTCACCGCGTCGACCCCGCGCCGGACCATCTCGCGCGCCCCCGCCTCGGTGGCGATGTTGCCCGCGATGAGCTGGATGTCGGGAAACGCCTCGCGCAGCTGGCTCACCGTCCGCAGCACGCCCTCGCTGTGCCCGTGCGCCGAGTCGACGACCAGCACGTCGACGCCGGCGTCGGTCAGGCGGCGCGCCCGGTCGGTCGCGTCCTGGCCGCCGCCCACCGCCGCGGCGACGCGGAGCCGGCCGTGCTGGTCCTTGTTGGCCAGCGGATGCTCCCGGCGCTTGAAGATGTCCTTGACGGTGATGAGCCCCTTGAGCACGCCCTGCGCGTCGACGACCGGCAGCTTCTCGATCCGATGCTTCGCCAGGATCCGCTCGGCGTCGTCGAGGCTGGTGCCTACGGGGGCGGTGACGAGGTTCTCCTTGGTCATCGCCTCGCGGAGCGGTTGGTCGAGGTTCCGCTCGAACTGCAGATCGCGGTTGGTGATGATACCGATGAGCCGTCCCTGCCCGTCCACGATCGGCACGCCCGAGATCTTGAACCGCCGCATCAGCTGGTAGGCCTCGCGGAGCGGCCGCTCGGGGCCGAGCGTGATCGGGTTCATGATCATCCCGCTCTCGCTGCGCTTGACCTTGTCGACCTCCGCCGCCTGGCGCTCCACCGTCATGTTTTTGTGGAGCACGCCGATGCCGCCGGAGCGGGCCATGGCGATGGCCATGTCGGCTTCGGTGACGGTGTCCATGGCGGCGGAAACGAGCGGAATGTTGAGGGAGATCGTGCGGGTGAGGCGGCTGGTGGTCGAGACCTCGCGCGGATGAACGGCCGAATACCTCGGCACGAGGAGGACGTCGTCGAAGGTGAGCCCGGGCTTGGTTCGGATGACGCTCATGCGCTCGTGGGCACGGGGGGCCGCAAGGTGAACGCTCCATACACGACGGCCCACCTTGGCCCGGGGAGGGCGGTCGGCAGGCCGGGAATGAGCGGTTCCATCACGAAGTGTAGGGCGCGGTCCCGGGGAAATCAAGCGCGCTCGGCGGGCGGGGGCGGAGCGGCGCGGCGCCAGAGCAGGTAGATCGGGACGCCACTGGCCACGATCAGCAGCCCGGGCCAGGTGAAGAGCGGCCTCTCGAACAGCAGCACCACCATCACGACGCCGACGGCCACGAGATAGAGCGCGGGCAGCACCGGGTAGCCGAACGCCTTGACCGGCCGGGGCAGGTCGGGACGCGTCCGCCTGAGCCGGAAGAGCGCCAGCGTGGTAAGGAAGTAGAACACCAGAGCCGCGAATATCACGTAGTCGAGCAGCTGTCCGTAGGTGCCGCTGATGCACAGCACGCTGGCCCAGACCGCCTGCGCCGCCAGCCCGAAGATCGGCGTCCGGTAGGTCGGGTGGAGCGTGCCCGCGCGCTGGAAGAAGAGGTCGTCCCGTGCCATGGCGTAGTAGACCCGCGGGCCGGAGAGGATCAGTCCGTTGTTGCAGCCGAACGTCGAGAGCAGGATGGCCACCGCCATCACGGTCGCGGCGCCGGCGCCCACCGCCACCTCGATGGCGGCGGTGCCCACCCGGTCTTCCGCGGCGTACTGGAGACCGCGGGCCAGCACGTCGCCGCCCTGGGGGTCGCCCCAGAACGGCAGCATGTTGAGGTAGGCGACGTTGGCGAGAATGTAGAGGAGGCTCACCGAGCCGGTGCCGATCGCGAGCGCGCGGGGCAGGTTCCGGGTGGGATTCTGCACCTCGGCGGCCGCGAAGGTGACGTTGTTCCAGGCATCGCTCGAGAACAGCGAGCCCACCATCGCGGCTCCCAGCACCGGGATCATGGCCACCGACCAGTCGCCCGTGCCCCAGAAATTGGCGAAGTTGGCCGCGGCGACGTCCGGCTGGCGGAAGATCGTGAGCCCGAGCACCACCAGTGCCGCGAGGGCGCCGATCTTGGCGACGCTGAACACGGTCTGGATCGCGGCGCCGAGCGTCACGCCGCGCATGTTGGTGGCGGTGAGCACGGCGATCATGACGATGGCCACGACCCGCTGGGGCGAGAGGCCGAGCTGGATCGCGTCCGACGCGCCGGGCAGACGGAGCTGTCCGAGGGGCAGGAAGACATCGGGGGAGACGGCGGGCACCAGAACGCCCAGAAACTTGGCGAACGCCACCGCGACGGCGGCGATGGTGCCCGTCTGGATGACGGCGAAGAGGGTCCAGCCGTAGAGGAAGCCCGCCAGCGGCGACAGGCCATCGCGGAGGAAGACGTACTGGCCGCCCGCCTTCGGCATCATCGCGGCGAGCTCGGCGTAGGCCAGCGCGCCGGTGACCGTCATGGCGCCGGTGACGATCCAGACGAGCAGCAGCGCGCCCGGGCCCCACTGGCCGACCTGGCGCCCGATGTCGGCGGAGACGATGAAGATGCCGGAGCCGATCATCGAGCCCACGACGAGCGAGATCGCCGCCAGCGGACCGATGCCCCGGATGAATTCCGAGGACGGCGAGCCGGCGGACCGTACCTCCGTGGAGGCCGCCACTAGGCGCCGGTGCCGGACTGCTCGGTCGTGGGCGGCAGGACCGCGGGCGGCTCGGCGGCGGACGGCACGGGCTTCGACGCCTGCTCCGCCGCCTTCACTGCTTCGTCCACCACCGCCTGGCCGGCGGCCGCGAGGCCTTTCATGACCTTGGCCGCGCCGTCCATGATGCCCATCGTCCCGCTGATGGCCTGGATCGGAATCTTGCCCGCGCGCATGGTATCCTCGACGGTCTCGGTGATCTTCGCGAGGATCCCGTTCGGACGGCCCCGCTCGGCGTACTTGCTGTCGAGGAACTCGATGTAGTCGAGGATCTGGTAGCCGCGCTCGTCGCTGAGCGCGTCGAGCAGCCGGCCGATCCGCTGCTTGAGAAGATCGTTCATCCGGTCACCTGTCGCCTTCCATCCCCGAGACCACCGACACCAGCTCCGCGACGGGCGTCGTGAGAAACCGGGTGCGGGCCGCCCGGATGGCGACGCGGAGCACCACTTCCTGCAGCGCCGGGAGGGTCTGGAACGACGACACCTGCGACGACGGAATGATCACGTAGACAAACCCGGGCTCGGGAAGCGGCCCGCGGGTGAGCAAGTAGGGTTGGCCAGGTGGCATCTCGCTCCGGAGCTCGTCGGCCGTCTTGACGGCGATCACCTGCAGACGCCACTCGAGCGTCTGCCCGACGAACCGGGCCGGCGCTGCGCGCACCTCCGCGGCGCTCACCCCGACGAGCGCGGCGCTGTCCGAGGTCGATGCCGCATCCGCCGGAATCCAGCCTTCGACCTGCACTTTGACGAGATCGCCTGAGCGGGCCACGATCCGGGCCGGCGTGCCCGCCTGAAGCGTGCCGAGCGTGCCGCCCGCGGGCGTGGCGCCGAGCGGCACCTCGCGCGCGGTCTGAATGCGATCCGGGCCCCCGGGGGACGCCGGCGCGGTGACAGCTGGCGCGGACGCGGCCGGAACGGGTGGCCGGGCGCGCGGCGCGGCAGGCTGCTGTGGCGCAGGCTTCTGGATTGCGGCGGGGCCGCGGAGGGCCTGCTTCGGGATCCAGCCGTTCCGACGCACGCGCGTCCAGCCGCCGCGTTGGCCGACCCGCTCCAGCAGTGTCCCCTCGCGAACACGGCCCACGACCGGGCCGTTGGGCGAACGCCGGAGGTTCTCGCCTTCGTCCGGAGTCACCACGAGATCGAAGCCCTCCCGTCGCGTCCGCTCCGTGGAATTGGTGTAGATCCACCCCTCCACGGTGGCCGCGTTCCAGCTGCCGCGGCTCTGACCGGCCTCGACCGGGGCACCGGCCGGCAGCGCGACCAGCGGCACGCCGTCCGGCTCCTTGTGGAGGCTGGCCGGGGCCGACAGCGCCGTGTCCTCCTGGCCCGCGAGCTGGCCCGCGAGTGGGGGCGCGAGCACGAGGCAGGCGACGATCACGCAGGCTGGTAGGCAACGCAGCCCGGGACTAGATTGCGGCGCGTAACTCACGATCCGGCATTGTAGAACACGCGGAGACCCATGTCAAACGGCAGCACCCGGCAGCGGGTCGTCCTGGTCGTCCTGGACGGCTGGGGCTACCGGCTCGAGCGCGATGGGAATGCCATCGAGCTGGCCTCGACGCCGGTCTGGCACCGACTCTGGGCGTCGTCGCCGCGGACCCTGCTGGACGCCAGCGGGTTGGCCGTGGGCCTGCCCGAAGGCCAGATGGGCAACAGCGAAGTGGGCCACCTCAACCTGGGCGCCGGCCGCGTGGTGCCGCAGGACCTCGTCCGCATCTCCCAGAGCATCCAGAGCGGCGAGTTCTATCAGCTCCCGCCCCTGGTGGATCTCTGCAGCCAGCTCCGGCAGTCGGGCGGCACTCTCCACCTCGTGGGGTTGCTCGGCCCGGGCGGCGTGCACGCGCTCGACCGGCACCTGCTGGCCTGCGTGGAGCTGGGGGTGCGCCACCGGGTGCCGGCCATCGCGATCCACGGCTTCCTCGACGGGCGCGACTCCTCCCCGACCCTCGGCGCGGAGGTCGTCCGCACGCTGCTCCTCGACATGCGGCGGATCGCCGGGACCCGGGTGGACATCGCTTCGCTGACGGGGCGCTACTACGGGATGGACCGCGACCGCCGCTGGGACCGGACCGCGCTGGCCTACGACGCGATGGTGCACGGGGTCGGCGCCCCGGTGGAGCATCCGGTGCTCGCGGTGCAGGCGGCCTACCAGCGGGGCGAGACCGACGAGTTCATTCGCCCCCTCGTGCACCACCGCGGCGGCCGGCCGGTTGCGACGATGCGCGACGGCGACGGTGTGCTGTTCTTCAACTACCGCAGCGACCGCATGCGCCAGATCGTGAGCGCGCTGGCCGTGCCCGGCTTCGACGAGTTCGACCTCGGCCATCGCCCGGCGCTCTCCTGCGTCACGATGACGCAATACGATCAGACCTTCCCGCTGCCCCAGGCGTTTCCGCCGTTCAGCCTCGCACGGATCCTGGCGGAGGTGCTGGCCGACCAGGGCCGGACGCAATTCCGGACTGCGGAGACCGAGAAGTACCCGCACGTCACCTACTTCTTCAACGGTGGGTACGAGCCGCCGTATCGCGGCGAGGAACGCTGCCTCATTCCCTCGCAGCGGGTGGCGACCTACGACCTCGCGCCCGAGATGAGTGCGGCGGGGATCACCGACGCCCTCTGCCGGACGGTGGAGTCGGGTCACCACGACTTCATCCTGTGCAACTATGCCAACGCCGACATGGTGGGGCATACCGGCGTGCTGCCCGCCGTGATCACGGCGGTAGAGACGGTGGACGCCTGCCTGGCCCGGGTGCTCGCGAGTGCGGAGCGGTCCGGGTGCAGCGTCCTCATCACCGCCGACCACGGTAACTGCGAGATGATGATCGACCCGGCCACCGGCGGCGTGCACACGGCGCACACGACCAACCCCGTCCCGTTCGTCGCCGTTCAGGCCGGCGGTGGGGCGCTCCGCGCCGGGGGCTCGCTCCGGGACGTGGCGCCGACGGTGCTCCGACTGCTGGGCATCACGCCGCCCGCGGAAATGACCGGGCGGGACCTGCGGGAAGCCTGAGGGCGCGACGGTGCGAGGACGAGCTGAGAGCCTGGAGGAAGACCCCTTTGCGTGAGAGCGTGCATGGAACAGCGTGACTCGAGAGTCGCACGGCGGCTGGGGCGGGCGCGGTGCGTGGCGCGTACGCTGGTCCTCGCCGCGCTGCCTGCCGCGCTCGCCGCGCTGCCCGCCGCGGCCCAGGTAGGCCACCGGCCGGAGTCCTCGCCGTATCGGGACATCCGGAAGGGTCACACGGTCACGCCCTACTTCGGGCAGTACGGGGGCTCGGGCGGGCGCTTCGAGATCGGCCCGCACGACGGCAACATCTACGGGCTGCGGTACGACCTGCGCACCGGCTCGACGGTCCAGATCGGCCTCGCGGTCGCCCGCGCGAACCTCCAGCGGCTGATCGTGGACCCGTTCGACTCGCTGTCCCGGCGGGTGTCCGGGCCGGTGGATCAGACGGTCACCTTTGCCGAGGCAAACCTCCAGCTCAACCTGACGGGCGGGAAGACCTGGCACCGGCTGGCGCCCTACGTCGGCGCCGGCGTCGGTCTCACGTTTCCCAGCGGCACCCCGGCCGACACCAGCCGGTTCGAGCTCGGCAAGAAGATCTACCTCGCGCCGACGGTCGGCGTGCGGATCTTCGTCACCAGCCGGCTGTCGCTCCGGGGGGAGGCCCGCGCCCTGTTCATGAAGCTCAAGTATCCCTCGACCTTCGAGGACGAACCCGCGGCCGAGCCCGGCGATCCGCCGGACAACTCCAACGCCGTCATCACCGACGGCCGGGTCAGCGAGTGGACCACGAGCTCGGTGCTGCTCGTTGGGCTCGGCTACTCCTTCTCGCCCTGATCCCGTGGCGGCCTCGCTCTCGCGCATCGTCGGCTTTCGGGCCCTGCACCGCTTCTTCCGACCGGACTGGAGCGAGGCCCGGAACCGGGAAACGTTCGGCCCCCTGAGCGACGCGCCGGGGCACGCACACGATTATCAATGCGTGGTGACCGTGCGCGGCCCGCTGGAGGCCTCGCGGGGGATGGTCATGGACCTGGGCCTGCTCGACCGGATCCTGGGCGAGCAGGTGGTGGCCGCCTTCGACGGCCGGCACCTCAACCTGGACGTGCCCGAGTTCGCCTACGGCCGGACGCTCCCCACCTGCGAGGCGATCGCGGCGCACGTCTTTCCCCGGGTGGCCGCCCAGCTCCCCGCCGGCGTGACGCTCGAGCGGGTGCGCATCCTGGAGGACCCGACGCTCTATGGCGACTGCACCGGATTCCCCTGAGCTGGGCCGCCGCGCTGTGTTGGCATCGGGCGGCGGCGCCGTCTCCACCTTCCTAGCGGCGCCCGGAACGGTGCAGCTCCGGCCCCCGCGAGGCGAGCGCCACGGCGCGGGGATCGCCGGTGCCGAGTGATCGCGCCGCGGTCGCGGAGATCCTGCGGACGTCGCGGCGCATCGCCGTGGTGGGCCTGAGCCCCAAGCCGCAGCGCCCGAGCCACCAGGTAGCGGATTACCTCCAGCAGGCGGGCTACACGATCGTCCCCGTCCGCCCGACCGGGACCACCATCCTCGGCGAGCCGGTCCAGCCGGATCTCCGGGCCGCCGCCGCCGGAGGCCCTATCGACATCGTCAACGTTTTTCGCCGGTCGGAGTTCGTGCCGGCCCTGCTCGACGATCTGCTCGCCGTCCGGCCGCGCCTCGTGTGGCTCCAGGTCGGCATCCGGGACGACCCGACGGCGCAGCGACTCGAAGCCGACGGCATCCCGGTCGTGATGGACCGCTGCCTGGCGGTGGACCACCAATTCCTGGGGGGCTGATGCGGATCACCGAGGCTGGCGCCGTGGCCGTTGCGCTCCTGGCGACGTTGTGGACCCCCGTGGCGGCCCAGCGCACCCGCGACCGTCCCACCCTGGTCTTCACCATCTCCGGCGCCTATCTCGACGGGGTCGGCGTGTGGGCGGTGCCGCGCCAGCCGGTGCCCGACCTGTCCGACACGCCGGTCGTCGACAACTTCTTCCTGAGCCGGGCCACGAAGCGCACCGTCGGCGCGGGGTTCGCCGGGACCTATTACCCGAAGACGCACCTCGGCCTGACCGCCGAAGCCTTCCTGCTCGGCCTCGGGTACGACGACACCTGCCGGATCGAGGAGCCCGTCCAGTCCGCGGCCAACCTCCAGCGGTGTAACTCCATCGACAACAAGGAGCGCTCCGCCGCGGCGGTGACGACGTCGATCGGCGCCATCTATCGCGTGGCGAGCGACGAGTTCATCTCGCCCTTCGTGCGGGCGAGCGTCGGGTTCCTGATCAACAACCAGAGCCCGCTGCTGGTGGTGGGCGAGGCCGACGCCGTTGGTCAGGCCGGCATCGCCGAGCTGATCATCTACGACGACCTCAACAAGGGCACCCGGCTGAGGCCGGCCTTCAGCCTCGGCGTCGGGACCACGATCGCGGCGGGCAAGGGCTACCAGATCCGCTGGGAGATCCGCGACAACATCGTCGGCATCCAGCGGGTCACCGGCCCCGCGGAGCGGGGGCGAGTGCCGCCGCACGAGACCGCGTACAAGCACATCTTCAGCCTGAACGTCGGGCTCGACGTGATCCTCGAGCGCCAGCGCGGGAGACGGTACTGACCGGCGCGAGCATCCGCGGCGCGGTCCTGGCCGGCGGCGGCGCCACCCGGTTCGGCGGCCGGCTGAAGGGCCTGGAAACGATCGGCGGCACCCGGATCCTCGACCGGCTGGTGGACACCCTGACCGAGGCGCTGGGCGCGCCGCCGCTGCTCGTCGCCAACGCGGCCGATGCGGGTGCCTGGCGCCCCGGGCTCCGCGTGGTGCCCGACGTCCGCCCCGGACTGGGCGCGCTCGGGGGGATCTATACGGCGGTGCTCGAGGCGCCGGCGCCGGTCGTCTGCGTCGCCTGGGACATGCCGTTCGTGTCGGTCGAGCTGGTCCAGGCGCTCGCCGCCGGGCTCGAGGCCCACGACGCCATGCTGGCCGAAAGCGACGGGCGCCGCGCCGTGGAACCGCTCTGCGCCGCCTACGGTCCCGCCTGCCGCGAGGCCATCGCCGCCACCCTCGACGCCGGCGACCTCCGCGCCATCGGCTTCCACCCGCGCATCTCTGTCGGTATCCTCCCTCTGTCCCAGGTCCGGCGCTTCGGCGACCCGGAGCTCCTGTTCTTCAACGTCAACACCGCGGACGATCTCGCGCGCGCGGACGGACTGTGGCGTCGACACGCATCCTCTCCATCATCGGGCGGAAGAACGCCGGAAAGACCACGCTGACCGTCGCGCTCGCGAGCGAGCTCGCGCGCCGCGGACGGCGGGTCATGACCATCAAGCACAGCCACCATCCCGCGGACGTGGACCGCCCGGGCTCCGACAGCTGGCGGCACTTCCATGAGGGCCGGGCGGAGCGGTCGCTGATCGCGGCACCCGATCTCCGGGTGCTGTTCGAGCGCTCGCCGGACGAGTACGACCCCGTCGCCCTCGCCCGGCGCTACCTGGCGGACGCGGACATCGTGCTCGCCGAGGGCTACAAGCGGGCCCCGATCCCCAAGATCGAGGTCTTCCGGCCGTCGGTGTCGCCGACGCCGATCTTCGACGCGGCCTCCCCGGACGCCGCGCTGTGGGCCGCGATCGTCACCGACGACCTCGATTTCGAGTCCGCCTGCAAGGTGATCCGCTTCCAGGACACCATGTGGCTCCAGCTCCTGGCCACCCTCGCCATCGAGTGCGCCCAGGCGATCGACGGATGAGCGGGCCGCTCGCGGCCGCCGAGGCCGCGCGCTGCATCCTGGACGACGTCCGCCGACAGCCTGCCCTCCGCGTTCCGCTCGACGACGCCCTCGACAGCGTGCTCGCCGAGGACGTCGTGAGTCCCATCGACATCCCCGCCTGGGCCAACTCGGCCATGGACGGCTACGCGGCGCGCGGCGACGACGTCCGCGGCGCGTCGGCCGAGCACCCGGTGCGGCTGCGCGTGGTCGAGCAGCTGCCGGCCGGGGCGTTCCCTGCGCGCCGGCTCGGCGCGGGCGAGAGCGCGCGGATTTTTACCGGCGCGCCGCTCCCCGACGGCGCCGACACGGTGGTGCGCCAGGAGGACACCGACGAGGGCGCGGAAACGGTCACGATCCTGCGCGACCGCGACGTCGGCGTGAACATCCGGCGAGTTGGAGAGGACGTCCGCCGGGGGACGACCGTCCTCACCGCAGGGCTGGCGCTGGGGCCCGCGCCGCTCGGCGTGCTCGCCTCGCTCGCGGTGGCACAGCCGCTGGTCTACCGGCGGCCGCGGGTCGCGATCTTCGGCAGCGGCGACGAGATCGTGGACGTGGATCGGCCCGAGGAGATCCTGAGCGGGCGGAAGGTCGCCAGCAGCAACACGCACACGCTGGTGGCCCTGGTGCGCGGCGCCGGCGGGGAGCCGGTCAACCTCGGCATCGCGCGCGACACGCCCGAAAGCATGCGCGAGCACTTCCTACGCGGGCGGGACTGCGACCTCATCGTCACCACCGCGGGCATCAGCGTGGGCGAGCATGACTACGTCCGCTCCGTGCTCGAGGAGCTTGGCGCCGAGCAGCGCTTCTGGAAGGTGCGCATGCGTCCGGGGGCGCCGGTGGGCTTCGGCATGCTCGGCGACATTCCCTGGATCGGGCTTCCGGGCAATCCGGTCAGCACCATGGTGACCTTCGAGCTGTTCGTCCGGCCGGCGATCAGGAAGATGTGCGGGCATGCCCTGCCCTTCCGCCGCGCCGTGGCGGTGCGGCTCGCCGAGCCGGTCTCCGTCAAGCCGAGGCTGCAGCACTTCCTGCGGGGGATCGTGCGGGAAACGGCCGATGGCGCCGAGGCCCGGCTCACGGGACCGCAGGGCTCAGGCATTCTCACCTCCATGGTGCTGGCGAACGCCCTCCTCGTCCTTCCCGAAGGCCAGTTCGAGACTCCCGCCGGTGCGATGGTGCAGGCCATCGGGCTCGACGATCCGGTGCACCAGCTCGAGCCGGGGTTCTGAACGGCATCGGTAACTCGTTGTAGCATAATGTGATACAAGTGTTGAGATGGGGATGATTTCAGGGTGACTGGGCGCCGTAGATTCGTTCTCATCACCTGGCGCGGCGTCGCTGAACGCGGCCGTTCCTGCACTGCATCCCCGAGACGGAGTCACCCCATGAACACCACCACCGGGCTCGGCCTGACCGCGCTCATCGTCCTGACGCTGGCCGGCTTCACCGGCGCGGTGCGCCCGACGACCCTGCCCGCCCCCGCCGAGTCGTCCGCGTTCCTCGGCGAGCTGCACGGCGACCTGCACGCCCGCGCCCGCGGGACGGCGAGGTTCGGCACGGTCGACGACCACCTGGGCACCGCCATGTTTAGCTTGTCGCTGGGCGCCGACGGTGCCGACGCATCCGTGCTGTTTACCCGGATCAACGGCGCCCGCCTGACCCCCGGCACCTATGCCGTCTCCAGCCGGGATGACGGCACGGACGAGCTCCGCGCGCTCGTGATGACCGGCTCGGCCACGCGGCCCACCGGGGTGTTCCGGGGCCAGTCGGGCCACCTGGTGGTTACCTCCGCCACCGACAACGTGATCCGGGGTCGATTCCAGGTCGAGGCCAGGGGCTTTCTCGCCTCCGACCCGGCGGACGAGACCCGGCCGATGAAGGCCACCGGGCTCTTCACCGCGACCCGAGAGTAGCCGGGCGCGGGGTCGGCCGATTGATTCCGGCGGCGGATCCCGCTAAATTCCAGCCTTCGAGAAGGGGAGTAGCTCATCCGCCGCAGGCGGACGACTGGATCGTCAAGACTGTCCGACGTGCTCGGGCACGGTCCAGCCGGGGTCGAGGGAGACACGATCTCCCCGCATCAGAGCGAGACCTTCGTCCACGCGAAAGCGGAGCGGACGGGGTCTCGCTCTTTTTTATCCGACCCCACTCACCAGCAAGGTGCTACTGAGGAGCGCATGAACAACATCAAGACCATGGTCCTGATGGCCGGCCTTCTGGGCCTGTTCCTGCTCGCCGGCCAATTGCTCGGGGGGTCGCAGGGGCTCGTCCTCGCCCTGGTCCTCGGCAGCGCGTTCAACTTCATCATGTATTTCTTCTCGGATAAGATCGTGCTGCGGATGTACCGCGCGCAGGTCGTCACCGAGGAGCAGGCGCCCGAGCTCTACCGGATGGTAGACCGGCTGCGCCAGCGGGCGGGACTGCCCATGCCCGTCGTCGCGGTGGCGCCGCACGAGCAGCCCAACGCGTTCGCGACTGGGAGGAATCCCGACCACGCGGTCGTCGCGGTCACGACGGGGATCCTCAAGTACATGCCGCAGGACGAGCTCGAGGGCGTCATCGCCCACGAGCTGGCGCACATCAAGAACCGCGACATGCTGATCACCACCATCGCCGCCGGGGTCGCCGGCGCGATCAGCAACCTGCCCTATCTGCTGATGTTCGGCGGCGGGCGGAGCGACGAGGACGGGCATCCGTTCGCGCAGATCGCGCTGCTCCTGCTGGCGCCGATCGGCGCGATGCTGATCCAGTTCGCCGTGTCGCGCCAGCGGGAGTTCGAGGCCGACCGGGTCGGCGCGGAGATCCTGGGCCGCCCGATGCCGCTGGCCAACGCCCTCCGCCGGCTCGACGCGATGGCGCAGCGGATCCCGATGCAGATCGCGCCGGCCGCCGCGCCCCTGGCGCAGGTGAACCCGCTCGCGGCCCGCGGCGGCGTGGCGGGCCTGTTCAGCACCCACCCGCCAACGGAGGAGCGCGTTGCCCGACTCGAGGCGATGACGGTGGCGGCGGGCCGCTAGGTGGGCCAGCACGGCCTGGCCGTCTGGCTGGGGTTCACCGGGATCGTCGTCGCCCTCCTGGTCCTCGACCTGGGCGTGCTCAACCGGCGGTCTCACATCCTGTCGTTCAAGGAGGCGATGAGCTGGAGTCTCGGGCTCATCGCCTTCGCGTTCATGTTCGGGCTCTTCCTCTGGTGGAAGGAGGGTTCCCAGCACGCGCTCGAGTATTACACCGGCTACCTGATCGAGCTCTCGCTCAGCGTCGACAACCTCTTCGTCTTCATCCTGATCTTCAACTACTTCGGCGTGCCGTCCGAGGCCCAGCCGAAGGTCCTCAAGTGGGGCATCCTCGGCGCCATCGTGATGCGCTTCATCATGATCGCGCTAGGCGCGTTGCTGCTGCAGCAGTTCGAGTGGATCATCTACGTGTTCGGCGGGATCCTGATCCTGACCGGACTGCGGATGCTGCTGCAGAAGGACGAGCGGATCGAGCCGGAGAAGAACCCCGTCGTCCGGCTGGCGCGCCGGGTGCTCCCTTTCGCGAGCAGCTACAACGGCGCCCACTTCACCTCCCGGACCGGCACCGGCCGGCGGGTCTTCACGCCACTCGTGCTGGTGCTGCTGGTGGTCGAGTGGTCCGACCTGGTCTTCGCCATCGACAGCATTCCCGCCATCTTCGCGATCACCCGCGACCCGTTCCTGGTCTACAGCTCGAACGTGTTCGCCATCCTGGGGCTGCGCGCGCTGTTCTTCGTGCTGGCGGGGATGATGGACAAGTTCGTCTACCTGAAGCCCGGCGTGGCGTTGATCCTGGTGTTCGTGGGCGGGAAGATGGCGGCGAGCGCCTGGCTACACCTGCCGATCCTGGCGAGCCTGGCGGTTATCGTCTTCATGCTCGGCGCGTCGGTGGGCCTGTCGCTCTGGCGGAGCGCCAGGGACGCGCGGCAGCCCGCCTAGCCGGCCGCCTCGCGCGGAGCCGTCAGCGGTCGGCGGGCACCACGTCGATGCCGCCGGCCATCGGCCCCACGTCCACCGTGGCCACCGTCGCCAGCGCGCGGAGATCGATCACCTCGACGGTCCCCGGCTGGGATCCGACCCCCTCGACCGAGACGAAGGCGTAGCGGTCGTCCGCCGTAATCGCCACGCCGTGCACCACCTTCCGTTTGGTCGCCAGCCGCTTGAGCTCCTGGCCGGTTCCCGCGTCGAACACCGACACCGACTGGCCCCGCTTGTTGGTCGCCACCAGCAGCCGGCCGTCGTGGGACACCGCCAGGTTGTACACGCCATCCCCCGCCGGCAGCCGGCGGGTGAGCGTCCAGCGCTCGGCGTCGATCTCCGCGATCTCGCTGGTCTTGTTGCAGGCCACGAACACCCGCCGGCCGTCGGGCGTGGGCTGGGCCCACGTGGGCGAGCACGACACGTTTCCCGGCTTGGGCACCTCCATGCCGTGGCCGCCCGCGTCGTGCGCGGCGGGGCCGCTTGGCGAGGCCATCCTCGCGCCGGTCATCCCCCGCTCCTGACCCTTCCGGAGCAGGAAGGTCCGGGACACGGCCAGGCTCCGGGTATCGATCTCGACCAGCTCGTCGTCCATCATGCAGGCCGAGTAGTGCTTGGTGCCCCGGGCGTTGAGCCGCGACCCGTGGGGCATCACGCACGTCGGGATGCGGGCGACCTCGAGCATCTCGTCGGTCGCCACGACCGACACCGACGACGGCACCATGTCGCCGTGCAGGTTGAAGTTCACGACGTACGCCAGGTACCCGTCGGGCGAGACCTGCAGCGTCGCGGGAAACAGCCCGAGCTCGACCCGCCCCTCCAGCCGGTCGCCCCGCGTCGAATACTTCCAGAGCGAGCCGTATGGCGTGCCATGACCGGTGGTGACGAACAGGTGGCCGCCGTCGGGCGCCAGCGCGACGCCGTGCGGGCCGTCGGGGTCGGTCGGCAGCATGCCGACGGTGTGCTCGCGCTCGACCACCAGGCCGGCCGGCCCGAACCGGACGAGCTGGAGCTTGTCCACTGCTTCGGAGGCCACCCAGGCGTAGTAGTCGCGCACCGGCGGCTCCTGCGCGCGCACCGCGCCCGCCACGAAGGCGAGCGCCACCCCGACCGCGAGACCGCGCCTCACGGCACCGATGGTGCGAGATCCTCCCGCCGCGGCTCGAGCCGCACGATGAAGAGCCCGCTATTGAAGTCGTTCACGTAGGCCAGGTTGTTCTTGACCACCACGCCCCAGGTCATCGGCGCGTTGGGCATGAAGCCCTGTGGGTCGGTGGGATTGAGCTGGGCCATGACGCGGCCCTGCGAGCGCAGGTTGCCGCGCAGCTCGCCCGAGACGTCGAACGCCAGGAAGCCGGCGTTGTAGGCGCCCATGTAGAGGGTGTCACCCGCCACCCAGACGTTGTGCACGCCGCCGTACTCCGGCTCGTACCACGCCACTTCTTTCGGCTTCGCGAGGTCGCTCACATCGATCACGTGCAGGCGGCCGTACGCGCGCGAGGGCCCTCCGCTGAGTAGCGCGTTGCCCGCGTCCACGGCGAAGACCTCGTCGGCCACGAAGACGTAGTTCCGGTGCCGCCAGGCCGTGTGCGTGCCGCGGATGAAGCCCGCTCCGCTGGTCTCGGACACCTGCCGGTAGAGCGAGTCCAGATCGTACTTGAACTGGCTCACGAGCTGCGGATTCGAGGGGGTCCCGCCCTTGACGCCGTTGCCCACGTCCAGGATCACCATGCCGTCGTGCCACCAGCTGGCGTAGAGCAGCCCGTTCTGGACGTCGATGTCGTGCAGGCTGCGGCCGTAGTCGGAGCGCGGGGTCTTCCAGCGAGCGACTTCCTTCGGGTGCGCCGGGTCGTTGATGTCCAGAACGTGGAGCTCGCCCGTGCCGTCGTTGGTCAAATAGACGTGGGTGCCGTACTTGGCCTGGGTGGCGATGAACGCGGAGTGGACGCCCGCCGTCACGCCTTCGGTGAACTCGGCGACCGGCTTGGGATGCAGGGGGTCGTCGAGCGTGCAGATGACGAGGCCGTTCTTCCGGTCGGCCGCGCCCTCGCGCGTAAAGACCATGACCTTGCCCGCCGTGTCGGTCATGATGTCGTTGATCGCCCGGGTGTTGGCCTGGACCGAGTCGACGACGACCGGATGGGCGGGGTCGCTCACGTCGATCGCGTAGAGCCGGTCGCCGCCCATGTGCGTGCCGAGGTACGCCACCTTGCCGTTGGGGTGCACCCAGACTTCGGCGGTGGGAAAGGCCTTGCGGACGAGCGAGCCGACCACGGTCGCGGGCCGCCGCACCTCGCGCGGGCTGACCGTCACCTCCGCCGTCGCCGAGCGGCCGCCGAGGGAGGCCGTGACCTCGTACGTGCCCGGCTGGTAGGGCACGAAGCCGCCGTCGGCGTCGACCCGGCCTTCGCCGGGCCCGAACGACCAGGTCGGCGTGAGGCCCGCGATCGCGCGGTCGGCGCCGTCGCGCGCCGCGGCGGTGAACCGCACCACGTCGCCCTGCCGCACCTTGGCGGACGACGGCTCAATCGTCAGCGCGGCCGGCCCGGCAACCACCACCTCGACCGGCACCTCGGCGCGGAGCCCGGCCGCGGCGGCGCGGATGGTGGCCCGCCCCGCGCCCCGTGCCTCGAGCAGGCCGTCGCGTCCGACCCGGGCCACGGCGGGTGCCGAGCTCGACCAGGTCACTGCGTCTCCCCGCGCGTCGCCGTCGGCGCTGAGCGCCCGCGCGGCGAGCTGAATCCGTTGCCGGGGGACGAGCCGCGCGGGAACTGGATCGATCGCGACCCGCCGGGCCGGTCCCGGCACCACGCGGATCGACAACCGCTCGATGTAGGGCTTGGTGCCCGGAACGATCGCGGTCGCGAGCACCGGGACGTCGCCGACGGAGCCGGCCCGGACCCACCCGTCCTCACCGAAGTCCGCCTGCGCGGGACCGACCGGGCGAAAGACGATCTTCGCCTCGGGGATCGGCCGCCCGGTGGCATCGAGCGCGCGACCCTCGAGCCGGACCGAATCACCGACGGCGACGCTGACGTGAGGCGTGCCGAGGACGACGCGCGCGACCGGCGTGGGGGCGGACGCGGTGGTGTCCTGCCCGGCGGCTGGGTGGACGAGGAGCAGCGCCGCGGGGACGGCGAGTGCAAGGGATCGAGCAACCGTCATGGAAGCCTCTTCGGGAGGGCGGAGTTGGAGGGCAAGATACGCGATAGCGATCCACTGTGTCGAGGCTCCGGCGCGATGCTCGACGGAGGGTTGCACGCCGGCCGGCGCCGCCCATCTTCCGGCATGCCCCGACCTTCCCTGCTCGGCCGCCTGGGTCTCGATCGCCCCGAACTGCGCGCGTGGGCGATGTACGACTGGGCCGCCTCGGCCATGCAGACGACGGTGATGGTGGCCGTCTTCCCCATCTACTTCGTCAAGGTCGCCGGCGCGGGGCTGGCCGAGAGCGGCGCCACCCAGCGGCTGGCGACGCTGAACACCATCGCGCTCGTCGCCATTGCGCTGGCCTCCCCGGTGCTGGGCGCCGTCTCCGACTACGGCGGCAACAAGAAGCGGTTCATCGCCGGATTCATGGCGCTGGGCACCGCCGCGGTGGCGGGCCTCTTCTTCGTGCACACGGGCGACCTCGCGCTCGCGAGCTGGCTCTTCGTGCTCGCCCTCATCGGCGTGGCCGGCAGCTTCGTGTTCTACGAGGCGCTGCTGCCGCACCTCGCTCGGAGCGGGGAGATCGACCGCGTCTCGACCGCGGGGTACGCGTTAGGCTACGTGGGCGGGGGCCTCCTGCTGGCGCTCAACCTCGCTTGGATTCAGAAGCCGGCGTGGTTCGGCCTGCCCGCGGGGCCCGGGCTCGGCGAGAGCGCGGCGACGCTGCCGGCCCGGCTCGCCTTCCTGAGCGTGGCGGTCTGGTGGGTGGTGTTCTCGATCCCGCTGTTCCGGCGGGTGCCCGAGCCGCCGGCGCGCCTGGAGCCGGACGAGCAGCGCGGACGGAGCCCGGTCCGGATGGCGTTCGTGCGGCTGGGCGAGACCTTTCGCGAGCTGCGCGGCTACCGCCAGGCGTTCCTGATGCTGCTCGCGTTCCTGATCTACAACGACGGGATCCAGACCATCATCAAGATGGCCACGGCGTACGGTACCGAGCTCGGCATCGACCAGAGCGCGCTCATCGGCGCAATCCTGCTGGTCCAGTTCGTGGGGATTCCCTGCTCGTTCCTGTTCGGGATGCTGGCGGGGCGGATCGGGGCGAAGCGCGCGCTCTTCCTCGGGCTCCTGGCTTACACGGTGATCAGCGTCCTGGGCTTCTACATGCAGACCGCCACGCACTTCTACGTGCTGGCGGGCCTGGTCGGCATGGTGCAGGGAGGCACCCAGGCGCTGAGCCGATCGCTGTTCGCCAGCATGATCCCGCAGCACAAGAGCGGCGAATTCTTCGGCTTCTTCAGCGTGTTCGAGAAGTTCGCGGGGATCTTCGGGCCGTTGATCTTCGCGGGGACGATCGCCGCGACCGGGTCGAGCCGGAACGCGATCCTGAGCGTCATCGGCTTCTTCGCCGTCGGGGCCGTCATCCTGGCGTTCGTGGATCTCGACGCGGGCCGGCGGCAGGCCCAAGCCGCCGATGCGATGGCCAGACCGGCGGTCTAGGGCAGCCCTGCCCCGCAGACCACCTCGAGGTGGAGCCGCGGCGTCCGGCCGGCCACGATCGTGAACGGCTGGGGGTTCCCGCCGGTGACGACGCACGGCGGGTCGACATCCTTCAACGTGATCAGGTGAACGGCGGGAGCGAGCCCGGTAAACGTCTCGTCGGCGCTGGGCCCGATCTCGCGGATCGGCGCGCCGGCCACCGCGAGCGAGTATCCGTCGGTATCCGCCTCGCTCCCCGCGGTGCGGACCTCGACCGTGACGCCGCCCCGGGTCGGACGCTGGCAGCGGACGTCGAACGACACCTCCGTCCGCCCATCCGCCCCGACGACGACCTCCCGGGGATTGCTGCCGTCGACCCGGCAGTTTTCGGCCAGGCCGCCGAGCAACACCCTGTGCCTTCCCTGGCTCAGGCTGTCGAGGAGGACGCTCCCGCCCGACGCGATAATTCGCGCGCTCCCGCCGTCGACAAGCACGATGTAGCCGTCGGCATCCGGATCGGTGCCGGTGGTGCTGACGGCCACCTCGATCCGGCCGTCGGTGGAGACGCTGACGAACGTCTCGCCGCAGCCGGCCGCGGCGGCCAGCAGCGCGAGGGACAGCCGTGAGGGAAGGGATGCCGACATGGGACCTCCTGATGCTGAATCCACCTTGCCGCGCCTTGGCGCATTCCCTAACTTGCGCCTGGAACAATAGTATCCGGCCCGGGGCACTGCCGCCTCTTTTCACCACCTGGAGCCCTGCCGCGCCTCTCGCCGGCGGGGCACTTGCATTCTATGGATACGTTGGCCGACGCCTTCGAGCTCACACGCGCACTGGTGGCCCTGGAGACCCCGACCGGGTCGGAAGGGCCGGCCACGGACCTGCTCGACGGCGCGCTCCGCCGGGCAGGCTACCGGACCGTCCGCCAGCCGGTGACGCCCGGGCGCGACAACCTGCTGGCGTTTCGTGAGCCGCCGGCACTGGTGTTCTCCACCCACGTGGACTGTGTGCCGCCCTACCTGCCGCTCACCGAGGACGCCGACGACGATCCACGGGCCGGGGAAGCTGCGACGCCAAGGGCCTCGCCGCGGCCATGGTGGCGGCGGCGGAGCGGCTGGCCGCCGGCGGTGAGCGCCGGATCGGCCTGCTGTTCCTGGTCGGCGAGGAGAACGGCTCCGACGGCGCCCAGGGCCGCGGACCTGGAGCCACGGGGCCGCTTCCTGGTGAACGGCGAGCCGACCGAGAACCGGCTGTCGATCGGCCAGAAGGGCTCGCTCCGGATCGATCTCCAGGCGACGGGCCGCGCGGCGCACTCCGCCTATCCCGAGGAGGGTGAGAGCGCCGTCGCCGCCCTGCTCGATACCATCGAGCGCATCCGCCGCATGCCCCTGCCGCACGATCCGCTGCTCGGGACCCTCGACGCTCAACGTCGGGCTCATCCGCGGCGGCGTCGCCCCGAACGTCCTGGCCCCGGAGGCGAGCGCGCAGATCCTGATCCGCACCGTGGAGCCCACCGGACCGCTCAAGACCGCGATCGCGGCGCTCGCGGGACCAGGCGTCGACGCGTGACGTTCCCGGTCGAGCTCCCCTGGCACAAGGCGGGCGCGGTGCCGGCGGGCTGGGACACGACCGTGGTGAGCTACGCGAGCGACCTGCCGTTCCTCGCCAGCTGGGGCGAGGGCTACCAGCTCGGCCCCGGCACGATCAAGGTCGCCCACAGCCCCCATGAGCACATCCGCAAGGCCGACCTGCTCCGCGGTGTCGACCTCTACGTCCGGTTGGCCACCGACCTGCTCGCCTCCGAGGCGCCATGACAGCCAAGATCCCGGTCAGCGTGCTGGGCGCCACCGGCACCGTCGGGCAGAAGTTCGTCCGCCTGCTGGCCGACCATCCCTGGTTCGAGATCGCGGCCGTCGCCGCGTCGGCCGCGAGCGCCGGCAAGCGCTACGGCGAGGTGGTGCGCTGGCGCGAGCAGAGCGCCCTGCCCGACCGGATCGCCGCGCTCACCGTCCAGCCGTCGCGCGCCGCCGCTGCCCGGGACCGATCGTCTTCTCGCGCGCTCGACGCGGACGTGGCCGGCTCCGATCGAGCAGGCCTTCGCGGCGGCCGGGGCGTACGTGGTGACCAACACCCGAACTCATCGGATGGACGCGGACGTGCCGCTGCTCATTCCCGAGGCCAACGTCGACCACCTCGCCCTGGTGGACCGCCAGCAGGCGGGCCGCGGCTGGCCGGGCGCCATCCTCGCGAACCCGAACTGCTCGACCGCCGCGCCTGGTGCTGGCGCTGGCGCCGCTGCACCGGGCGTTCGGCGTGGAGAAGCTCTTCGTCTCCACGATGCAGGCCGTGTCCGGCGCGGGCTATCCCGGCGTGGCCTCGCTCGACATCCTCGGCAACGTCGTGCCGTACATCGGCGGCGAGGAGGAGAAGATGGAGCGGGAGAGCCGGAAGATCCTCGGCACGCTCGGCGCCGACGGCGTGGTGCCCGCCGACTTCGCGGTCAGCGCGCACACCAACCGCGTCGCCGTGGTCGACGGGCACCTCGATGACGGTCTCGGTCGGCTTCCGCCGCCGGGTGAGCCCCGAGGCGGCGGTGTCCGCGCTGCGCGAGTTCCGGGTCGAACCCGCGGGTCGCCTGCCTCCCGTCGTCGCCCACGCCGCCGGTCGAGGTCGAGACCCGCGCCGGACCGGCCGCAGCCGCGGCTCGACCTCGAGCGCGGCGCGGGGCATGGCGGTGACGGTGGGCCGGGTGCGCGCCTGCCCCATCCTCGACGTCCGGCTGGTGCTGCTGGGCCACAACACGATCCGGGGGGCGGCGGGCCAGGCGGTCCAGATCGCCGAGCTGCTGGTGGCGGAAGGCCGGGTCGGTCCGGCCGGCATGATCGTCGCCAAGTTCGGCGGGACCTCGGTGGCCGACGCGGCGGCCATCGGCCGGCTGATCGGCATCGTCGCCTCGCGGATGGCCGACCGGCCGGTGGTGGTGGTGAGCGCGCTCGCCGGAGTGACCGACGCCCTGCTCGGCCTCGCCCCGTTGGTGCACGCGGGGAACGCCGCGGCATTGGACGGGGCCATCGCTGCGCTGGCCGAGCGCCACCGTGCGACCGCCCGCGAGCTGCCGGGCGCGGCCCTCGCGCTGCCGGCGATCGCCGATGACGCCGCCGACCCTCGGGCACGAGCTGGGCCGCCGCGCTCGGCCGCATGCTCCGACCGGCGGAGCTCGACGCGCTCTCTGGACGCGGCGAGCTCTGGAGCAGCCGGCTCGTCGCCGCCGCACTCGAGGGCGCGGGCCTCGCCGCCACGTGGGTCGACATCCGGCCGATCATGGTGACCGACGACCGCCACAGCCGCGCCACACCCTACATGCAGGCACTCACCAACCGTGCCCGCGAATGCCTCCGGCCGCTGGTCGAGGCGGGCCGGGTGCCGGTGACCCAGGGCTTCATCGGCGCGACCGTCGATGGGACACCGACCACGCTCGGCCGCGGCGGATCGGACTTCACGGCCGCCTTGCTCGGCGCGGCGCTGGAGGTCGAGCGGGTCGAGATCTGGACCGACGTCAACGGTCTCATGACGGCCGACCCTCGCATCGTGCCGTCGGCGCGCACCCTCCGCTTCGCCAGCTACGAGGAGGCCGCGGAGCTCGCCACCTTCGGCGCCAAGGTGCTGCACCCCGCCACCGCGCAGCCGCTGGTGCGGGCGGGGATTCCCATCGTCGTCCTCAACTCCACCCGGCCCGACGATCCGGGCACCACGATCGAGCCGTCGGCGGAGCTGGAGCGGATGGGCGACTCGCCCGTGCGGTCGATCAGCTGGAAGCGCGGCATCACGGTGGTGAACGTGCGCGCGCCGCGGATGCTCGGCGCCTTCGGCTTCCTGCGCGCCATGTTCGAGGTGTTCGAGCGGCACGAGGTGGTGGTGGACGTCCTGGCGAGCGGCGAGGTGAGCGTCTCGCTCACCGTGGAGGACCGGACCAGGCTCGATCCCGTGGTGCGAGACCTGGCGGAGCTGGGCGAGGTCTGGGTCGAGGACCACCGGGCGATCATCGCCGTGGTCGGCATCGGCATCCGCTCGACCCCCGGCCTGGCCCACCGGCTGTTCCGCGCGGTGCAGCCGGCCAACGTCGAGGTGATCTCCCAGGGCGCCTCGGCCATCAACATGACGTTCGTGGTGCGGGAGGTGGACGGGCCGGACGTGGTGCGGCGGCTGCACCAGGAGTTCTTCGGAACGTGTTGACGTAGCAGTCCGGAATCCGGGATGGAATGCACCACAGTGACACGGAGAGCGCAGAGCACTGCCGCCGAGCAGGGTGTTGCAGTACGTGACTACTCAGTGTCCTCCGTGCCTCTGTGGTGAACGGGAGCGCCGTATGCGCATCGTGATCGTCGGCGACGGGAAGATGGGCCGGGCGGTGGCGAGCCTGGCGGAGGCGCGGGGACACACGATCCACGCGACGATCGGCGCCGGGGGGAACGCCGGCGGCGCCGGGCTCACCCCCGCGCGGCTCCAAGGCGCCGAGGTCGCCGTCGAATTCACCCGGCCCGACGCCGCGCCGGCCAACCTCGAGCGGCTCATCGAGGCCGGCGTGCCGGTCGTCACCGGCACCACCGGCTGGCTGGAGTCCCTGCCGGGCATCGCCGAGCTGGTCGAGCGTCGGGGCGGCGCCCTGCTCCACGCCGCCAACTTCTCGCTCGGCGTGCACCTGTTCCTGCGAGCCGCCCAGGACCTGGCCCGCCGCTTCGTCGGGCACCCTCAGTTCGACGCCTTTATACTGGAGGAACACCACGCCGCCAAGCTCGACGCGCCCTCGGGTACCGCGCGCGAGCTCCAGCGGCGGGCAGGGTCGGAGGACCCGGCGCGGCGCTTCGCCGTCACCTCCATTCGCGCGGGCGCCACGCCCGGGACGCATCTGGTGGCCTACGACGGGCCGTACGAGCGCGTGACCCTGGCGCACGTCGCCCGGAGCCGGGAAGGCTTCGCGGCCGGCGCGCTGGCCGCGGCCGAGTGGCTCCCCGGCCGCCGCGGGGTGCACACGGTCGAGGACATGCTCTTCGGAGAGAGTCGATGACCGCCTTCGAGGGATGCGGCACCGCGCTGGTCACGCCGTTCGGGAGCGGGGGCGACATCGACTTTCGCGCGCTCGGCGCGCTGGTCGAGTGGCAGATCGCCGAAGGCATCGACTTCCTGGTTCCGTGCGGGTCCACCGGCGAGGCCCAGACCCTGGACGACCGGGAGCGCGAGCGCGTCGTGGCTGCCGTCGTCGAGACCGCGGCCGGCCGCGTGCCCGTGGTGGCAGGCGCCACCAGCAACGACACCCGCCGCGCGGTCGAGGAGACGAAGCGCATGTGCGCGCTCGGCGTCGACGGCATTCTCTCGGCCACGCCGTACTACAACAAGCCCACCCAGGACGGCCTCGCGCGCCACTTCCAGGCCGTGGCCGACGCCTCGATCCGCCCGGTCTGCCTCTACAACGTCCCCGGCCGCACCGCCGTGAACCTCCTCCCGGCCACCGCGCTCCGGCTGGCCGAGCATCCCAACGTGAAGGGGATCAAGGAGGCGAGCGGCGACCTCCGGCAGATCATGGAGCTCCTCAGGTATCGGCCGGCGGGCTTCGCGGTGCTCTCGGGCGACGACTGGCTGGCCTTCCCGGTCGCCGCGGCTGGCGGCGACGGGCTGATCTCGGTGACGTCCAACGAAGTGCCCGCGGCGATGACCGCGCTCGTGCGCCACGCCCGCCAGGGCGAGCTCGAAGCCGCCCGCGCCAGCCAGTACCGCCTCCTCCCGCTGATGGACGCCAACTTCCTCGAAACCAATCCCTCGCCGGTGAAGGCGGCGCTCGCCTTGATGGGGCGGATCGCCGACGTGCTCCGGCTGCCGCTCGTCACGGTCACCGAGGCCACGCGAGGTGCGCTCCGCGCGGCCCTCGCGACAGCCGGCGTCGATGTCCGCTGACCTCGCGGCGCTCCAGGCCGAGCTCGCCCGGTGGGACGGCCCGGTCCCGCCCAGCGAGGACGCCGCGGCGCGGGCGGCCTTCGTCCAGCTCAAGGCCGCCCTCAATGCGGGGACCGTACGCGCCGCGGAGCGCGGGCCCGACGGGCGGTGGCGCGCCAACGCCTGGGTCAAGGCCGGCATCCTGCTCGGCTTTCGGCTCGGCCGCATCACGCCGGCGGCCACGGGCGGCCCGTTTCCGTTCTACGACAAGGACACCTACCCGCTGCGCCAGGCATCGGTCGGCGACGGCATCCGCATCGTGCCCGGCGGCTCCGCCATCCGTGACGGCTGTTACGTCGCCCCGGGCGTCGTCTGCATGCCGCCGATGTACATCAACGTCGGCGCCTACGTGGGCGAGGGGACGATGGTCGACTCGCACGCGCTGGTCGGGTCATGCGCGCAGATCGGCCAGCGGGTCCACCTGTCCGCCGCGGCCCAGATCGGCGGCGTGCTCGAGCCTGCGGGTGCCCTGCCGGTCGTCATCGAGGACGAGGTGCTCGTCGGCGGGAACTGCGGCGTCTACGAGGGGACGATCGTGCGGGAGCGGGCGGTGCTCGCCCCGGGAACGATCCTCACCGGCGGCACGGCGGTCTTCGACCTGGTCCACGACCGGGTCTACCGCCGCGACGGCGACCGGCCGCTCGAGATCCCGGCCGGCGCCGTGGTCGTTCCGGGTACGCGCCCTGTGCGCTCGGGCGCCGGCCACGCGGCGGGGATCGCCCTCTATGCGCCGGTGATCGTGAAGTACCGCGATGAGAAGACCGAGACGGCCGTCCGCCTCGAAGACCTGCTCCGCTGAGCCCATGGCCGCCCACACCCACTATCTCTGGTTCGAAACCAAGCGTCGCCAGGAGATCATCGACGTCACGGACGAGGTCGAGCGACAGGTGACCGCCAGCGGGATCCGCGAGGGCTACGCGCTGGTCTCGGCCATGCACATCAGCGCGTCGGTGTTCGTCAACGACCACGAGTCCGGGCTCTGGCAGGACATCCTGGCCTGGCTGGAGGGGACCATCGCCCCCTGGGATCCGGGACGCTACCGGCACAACGAGACCGGGGAGGATAACGCGGCAGCACATTTGCGGAGTCTGACGCTGGGACACGAGGTCATCGTGCCCGTCACGGCCGGCCGCCTGGATCTCGGCCCCTGGCAGAGGGTGTTCTACGGGGAGTGGGACGGCCAGCGCCGGAAGCGGGTGGTCATCAAGATCCTCGGCGACACGTGATCTTACGCTTTGCCGGTGGTGCCGTAATATCTAGCTGCTATCAAGCCTAACGACGATTCGGCCCGATCTGTCCGCCCGTTCTCAAAGGGGGTCGGCAGGGAACGCGGCTGTTTTCGACCCTCTTGCCGGAGAGGTAAGTCGTTCATGGGAGCAATCTTCGGTATCGTCGGCGAGGGGTCCTTGGCGGAAGTACGGGCCATGGGGCAGGCGGTGAGCCACCGGGGCCTGTACCAGCAGTTCTGGAGCCCCGCCCCGAACGTGTTCTTCGGCCGGGCCGAGGATCGGCCGTTCGAGGCCACCGGCGTTCCCATGACGGCCGACTGGCAGGCCGCGAGCGACGAGACCGCCTTTCCCGAGCGGTTCGCCCGGGAGGGTATGGCCGCGCTCGCGGCTCTTCGGGGTTCTTTCGCCATGGCAATCTGTGGCGGTCCTGGCCAGGTATGGCTCGCGGTCGACCAGATCGGCTACAAGAGCTTGTACTACACCGTGCTCCGGAGCCGGTTCGCGTTCGCGGGCGAATACAAGTCCCTCCTCGCCCTGGCCGACCTCCCCCGCGAGCCCGACCGCACCGCGATCCAGCACTATCTCGCCACCAAGTACCCGCTCGGCGGGCGGTCGTTCCTGGCGCGCGTCCGGACCCTGCAGGGCGGGAACGTGCTCGAGCTGCGGGACAAGCGGGTCGCGGTGTCGACGTACTGGAAGCCGGGGACCGATGTCGTCGACCGCTCGGAGCAGGAGCACGTCACGGTCGTGCGAGAGGCCCTGCTCGAGACGGTGCACCGCCAGGTGCACAACTACGAGCACGTGGGCATCACGCTCGGCGGCGGCGTCGATGCGGCGATCGTGCTGGGCGCGCTCCGCCGGGTGGCGCCGGATGTGCGCATCTCGTCGTTCACGATCGGCCCGGCGGCGGACGACTGGGAGATGATCGGCGCCCGCCAGACCGCCGAGCAGTTCGGGACCGAGCACCACCAGTTCACGTTCGATCCGAGCACGATTCCGGCCGAGCTGCCGCAGCTGGTCTGGCTCACCGAGGACTGCGGGGGACGGGAAGAGGCGATGCTGCAGATGCACGTGCTGCGGCACGCCGGCGCGCACACCAAGGGGGTCTTCGGTGGGCACGGCGCCGACGTGCTGTTCGGCGGCATGCCGCGGCATCGCCTGGTCGGCCTCGCGGAGCGCCTGCCGATGTTCAGCGCGCCGCTGCAGGAGCTGTTTCAGCTCACGCAATGCGGTTTGGCCCCCTCTACCCTGCTCGGCCGCGCCCTGCAGACTGCCGTATACGGCAAGACGCCGCCCCAGACGTTGCGGGTGCCGGGTGCGAGCGCGTCGAGGGGCGTGTTCTGGCGGCCGGACGTGAACGAGTTCATCCGCTCGACGATCCAGCGCATGCATTCGCACAACTATCTCGAGCCTCACCACGCGCAGGTCGGCGCCACCCTGCACTCGCCGTTCCTGGATCCCGACATGATCGCCGCCAGCCTGACGGTGCCCGGCTGGCTCAAATCGGGGTGGCGGCGGCAGAAGTGGGTCCTGCGGGAGGCGGCGACGGACCTGGTGCCGGCGAGCATCCGTTATCGCAAGAAGGCGATTCAGCAGCTCGATGTGGACGGCGCGATGGGCGACGTGCTGTCGGACATGGCGGGAGACTGGCTCGTGGACAGCGCCCTCGATCGGCACCGGCTCCTGACCAGCGCACAGCTGCAGCAGATCCGGACCAACCGGGGCCGCGCGCGCCAGAGCCGCGAGGTCGCCAACCGGCTGTGGGCGGTGCTGTCGCTCGAGTGCTGGGCACGCCTGTTCCTGGAGACCAGCCACGGACTCATCCCTCCGCCCGTGACGGCCCGCACTTAGACGAACGCCCTCAGCGCGCCTTGCGCTTGGGGGCAGCCATGGCCCGGACCCGCCCGACGGCGCGCACCCCGCCCTCTTTCACCGCCACCTCCACCACCTGCTCGCCGGCATGCACTCCCAGCACCCAGCGCGCCTGCGCGCGACCGGCACTGTCGGTACGGACCCGCGTCGGCGTCACCGCCCCCGCTTTCGGCGAGAACACCACCGACGCGCCCGCGGCCGGGTTGCCGTGCGCGTCGGTCACCAGCACGCGGACCGGTTGCGGCAGCGCCCGGCCCGCCGTCGCCGTTGCCGGCGCGCCCTCGAGCACGACCTTGGCCGGCGTACCGGCAACGGCCCGGGCGACGACTTCGAGCGGCGACCCGACGCCATCGGCCGAGGCGGAGAGTCGCTGGGCACCGGCGGCAGAGCCGAGGGACCAGAGGACCGTGACGCGGCCAGTCGAATCCGTGACGGCCGTGCGCTCGGCGACGGTGCCCTGGGATGGGCGCAGGGTGACGCGGACGTCGGGCACCGGGTTGCCGTGGCGGTCCGCGACCCGCAGCTGGAGGGCCGGCGTGAGCGGCCGCCCGGCAACGCCGCGGAGGACCGCCCCACGCGTCACGGTGAGCGCGGTGGCCGGCCCCGCCTGGGCCGTCGCCGCGAGGGCGGCGCGCGGCACGGCACGCGACGCGCCGACCTGCAGGAAGGCCCGTTGAGGCCCGGCGCGCGGGCCCAGCGTCCAGCGGGCCCGGGCCTGACCTGCGGAATCGGTCCGGGCGCCGTCGCCCGCGATCGACCCGCCTCCCTCCACCGCCCATGACACCGGCACGTCGCTCAGCGGGACGCCGGTGGAGTCGGTGACACGGGCGACGACCGGCTCCCGCAGCGCCTCGCCGGCCACGCCGGACGGGGGCTCGCCCGTGCCGATGCGGGTGTTGTCGGCCGCGGGCTCCGCGTCGGCGGCGACCGCGGTGGCGATCGGTGGGTCGCCATCGACCGCCAGCGAGCTGCGCTGGCGGCCGGGGCGCTCGCCCAGGGTCCAGATCGCCTGAACGATGCCGTCGGCGTCCGAGGTGTCGACGTCGGGAGCGAACCGCCCCGTCGGCTCGGTTGCCGCGAAGCGCACCGGGACGCCCGCCATCGGCCGCCCGCCGCGCGAGACGAGCTGTGCCTTGAGCGGGATCGCCAGACGCTCGCCCGCGGGCGCCCGCTGCCCGTCGCCGGCGAGGAGCGTGATCGTGGCCGGCACCGGCGCGACTTCCACCGGGCGCTCGAGCACGAGGTCGCCGCCCGAGGCCACGAGCGTCCCCCGGCCGGCGGTCACGCCCGTGACCCGGCCGGCGCTGTCGACCACGGCCACCGACGGGTCGGACGAGCGCCAGACGAGCGGCTGCCCGGGGACCGGGTGCCGCCGCGCATCGACGACGCGGGCGACGAGCCGCGCCACTCCGCCTTCGCCGAGCCGGATGACCGAGTCGCCCTGGAGCCAGATGGCGGCCGCGCGAGGGCGAACCAGGATCCGCGACTGCGCGATCCGGCCGCCGGCCGCGGCTACGACCGTCGCCATCCCGGGCGCGCGGGCCACCACCGTCCCACCGCTGTCCACCGAGGCCACCGCGGTGTCGGTCGAGGTCCACCCGACGCGCACGCCGGGCACGATCCCGCCGTGGGCGTCGGTGATCGTGAGCGCGAGCTGGATCGAGTCACCGATGGCCCAGGCCGTGTCGGCGGTCGGGCGCACGCCGATCGAGCGCACGTGATCGGCCGGCAGCGAGCGCACCGAGGAGATGATGGAGACGAGGGCGGCACCCGCCGACAGCGAGCCCGCCCCCCATTTCCACGCCCGGACGATCCAGCCCCCGCCGGAGCGGGCCGCGACCGCGTCTCTATTCGGAGGCATGCTGTGCTATCGCATCCGGTCGCAGAGCGGGATGCCCTCTTCGCCCGCCATCTCGCGGTCACCATCGGTGCGCGGCGCCTCGGTGCCCTCGAGCGAGCCCACGAACACGACGCAGCTCCGCCCGGGCTGGCTCTGGTGGGTCGCCCGCCCCTGCCAGCCGCTCGCGGTCGCGCGCAGGATGTCCACCCGCACGCCGGACTCGGGCCGGAGCGCCAGGCGCTCGACCGAGGCGGCATAGGTCTCGTTGACGGTGTAGTAGCGATCCTGGGCCGCCAGCACGGCTCGGAGCGCCCCCTTGAGCACGGACGCGGGCGTGGCCTGCCAGGCCGCCGGTGCGCTGCTCTGCGCGCGCACCGTGCCGGCGCCGAGCGGGGCGGAGACGAGTAGGACGAGCACAACCCTGTGGGCGAACATGCGGCCTCCCGGCGATGACGAGCGATGCTGGCGGACGGTCAGGCGGTGGCCGGGGAGCGGGGAGATCCAGGCCGCGCCGCCGTCCACCTCCTGCCGCCCGCCGTCCGGCGTGGGACAGAGAGCCTCAGGGGTCCGCACAGTGTGCGAACTCGGCGGGCTCCTCGCAATCCGCAGGAAGCGGACAGCGTTCAAATCATTGTCGGTCGATTAGAGGCGAAACTGAGCGGTGGGCCAAACGCACAATGCGCCAGCGTGTTCGGCCGGCGCAAAATGTTGCAGTACCCTGCAGGGTTCTTACATGCTTCGGTACTGCGGGCCGCTGCCACCCTCCCGAGGCGCCCAGCGCGGACCCACCACGTCGGTGGCCTTGCAATCGATGCAGTTGGCCGGATTGACACGGAGCTCGTCACCCACGCGCTCGTAGACGCCGGCCGGACAGACATGGGAGTAGAAGGCGGCCACGTCCCCGGTGACGTTCCGGCCCACGAGGAGATGCGACGGGATGGTGTCGCGGGTCGCGTTCCCCGACTTGAACACCGCGTCCAGCTTGCTGAACGTGAGGGTGCCGTCGGGCGTAAACCGACGCGGCTCCGAGATCGTTCGCGGCGCCTTCGCGTCTTCCGCCATCGCGATCTGCCCGCCGGGAAAGCGTCCGCCCGTAATGGTCATGAGCCCGGCCTTCACGCCGCCGACATACAGCCCGTCCTTGAACGCCAGCCGCATGTTCCTGGTCCGCCACATGTCCGCCACGATGTAGCTCTCGTCGATCATCCGGTCGTAGGACGCGAGCCCCGCCACGGACGTGTCGCCGGCCTTGAGTGCCGCGAACGCGGCGCGCGCCGCGTACATGCCCGACTGCATCGCGTAGTGAATGCCCTTGAGCGACGGAACGTCCACGAACCCGACCGTGTCGCCCGCGAACAGCACGCCGTCCCCGCATCGCCGCGTGGGCAGCGCGTAGTACCCACCTTCCGGAATGGTCTTGGCGCCCCACTCGACCAGCTGCCCGCCCTCGAGGTGGGCGCGGAACAGCGGATGGAGCTTGAGCCGCTGCAGCAGCTCGTGCACGTCGAGGCTCGCGTCGTGGTAGTCGAGTCCCACGACCAGGCCGAGCGCCACCTGCGAGGGACCGAGCGGGTAGAAGAAGCTCCCGCCGAAGGCGTCGGTCGGGAGCGGCCACCCCAGCGTGTGAATGACGGTGTCGAGCGGCCGCTTCACCTCCCAGATCTCCTTCACGCCGAGCGCGAAGAGCTGCGGATTGGGCGAGCCGACCTGCTGCCACTCGCGCCACGCCTGGCCCAGCGCGCCGCGCGTGCCCTCGGCGACGACCGTGATCCGCGCCGTCAGGTCCGTCGGCTCGGCGTAGCCCGTACCCGGCTGCCCCGTGCGGTCGAGCCCCGAGGCGGTCGTGCGCACGCCGCGCACCGCCGTCCCGTCGACCAGCAGCGCGTCGACGGGAAAGCCCGCGAAGAGGTTGACGCCGAGCCCCTCGGCGCGCTCGCCGAGCCAGCGGACCATCTCGCAGATCGAGGCCGTGTAGAACCCGCTGTTGTGCATCGTCGGCGGCGTCGGCATCCGCTGGGCGCGGCCTTCGGTCATGAAGTAGACCGCTTCGCCCGGCACGGGTTGCCGGAAGGGAAAGTCGGGCGCCTGAAGCTCGGGAAAGAGCTCGTGGAACGCGCGCGGGTTGACGACCGAGCCGGACAGGTTGTGCTCGCCCAGGCTGGCCGCCTTCTCGAGCACGCCGATGTTGAGATCCGGCATGTCACCGCCGCTCTCCTGCTCCCGCTTGACCAGGCGCGCGAGCTCGATAGCGCAGGCCAGCCCTGCGGGCCCCGCGCCCACGATCAGCACGTCCATCTC
This sequence comes from uncultured Gemmatimonadales bacterium, assembly GCA_963840215.1. Taxonomy (GTDB): domain Bacteria; phylum Gemmatimonadota; class Gemmatimonadetes; order Gemmatimonadales; family GWC2-71-9; genus CAVVWJ01. Next base: position 327,521 of record CAWIYG010000002.1, read on the forward strand.
GATGGCTTCGGCGCCAGGAGCATCGCGGCGGATCAGTCGGTCGAGCGGGAGAGGGAGCTGATGGCGGATGGGAAGGATCGTGGGCACGACGACTCCTGACGGACAGTGGGTGGGTACGATTGGCAGAATATACACCGGGCTGGTCGGCCGTATGTTTCGCCGTATGGACCTTTCCAAGGCCGTGCGTGACCCGTGGGTATGGGGCCAGTGCGCACTCATCGGGCTGGTAGTACTGGTGGCGCCGCTCCTGCCCCGCTACGTCAGCCTGGGCGACGCGGACTACGCCTTAAACCGGGTGGACCCGACGTGGATCCGCGCGCTGAGCGGAGCGCCGATCGCCGCCGGGCTGGCACTCGCGGTCTGGGGCATCCGGTCGCTGGGGCCGGCCCTCACGCCGGGAACGGAGCCCCTGCCGGGCGCGCCGCTGGTGACGGGCGGGGCCTACGCGTATCTCCGGCATCCGATCTATGGCGGCATCGTGCTGCTGCTGGCGGGCTACACGCTCGCGTGGAGCAACTGGACGCTGGCGCTGATCGTGGGGTGTGTCGCGCTGCTGTATTTCGAGGCCAAAGCCGCGGCGGAGGAGCGCTGGCTGGATGGGCGGTACCCGGACTATCGGCGGTACGCGCTGCGCGTTCGCCGGCGCGTGCTCTAGCATCCGCGCCGCCTCCACTACTTTACAGCCCCATGACGACCCCGCTCATCCCTGGCTTCCGCTCGGTGCCCTTCACCGGCGTCATCTACGTCATGGCCCAGGCCGCGCGGCGCGGCTTCCGCTACGGCCACCCCGACTGGTGCAACCTGGGCCAGGGACAACCGGAAACCGGGCCGCTCCCGGGGGCACCGCCGCGCGTGCATCAGGTCGAGATCGGCGTCGACGACCAGGAGTACGCGCCGGTGCCTGGCATCTGGGAGCTCCGGCGCGCGGTGGCCGAGCTGTACAACGAGCTCTACCGCGCCGGGAAGCGATCGCAGTACACCGAGCGAAACGTCTGCATCTGCGGCGGCGGCCGGGCCTCGCTCACCCGCACGGTGGCCGCGCTCGGCGAGGTGAACCTCGGCCATTTCCTGCCCGACTACACGGCGTACGAAGAGCTGCTCGACATCTTCAAGCTCTTCACCTCGATTCCGATCCTGCTCGAAGGCCAGACCGGCTACCACTTCGCGCTCGAGGAGCTCGAGCGCGAGATCACCGGCCGGGGGCTCTCGGCGCTGCTGCTGTCCAACCCCTGCAATCCGACCGGCAAGGTCATCCAGGGCGACGAGCTGGCCGGCTGGGTCGGCCTGGCGCGCGAGGTCGGCTGCACCCTGCTCATCGACGAGTTCTACTCGCACTACATCTGGGCCGAGACCACTGAAGGCGACGGCGTGGTCTCGGCGGCCCGATTCGTGGACGACGTGGATGCCGATCCGGTGGTACTGTTCGATGGCCTGACCAAGAACTGGCGCTACCCCGGCTGGCGCACCACCTGGATCGTGGGGCCGCAGGCGGTGATCGAGGCGGTCTCCAGCAGCGGCTCGTTCCTCGACGGCGGTGGGAGCAAGCCGCTCCAGCGCTCGGCGGTGCCGCTGCTCGCCCCGGCGCTCGTGCGCGCCGAGACGGCAGCCATCCGGGAGGCGTTTCTCCGGAAGCGGCGGATCCTGGGCGACGGCCTGCGCGCGGCTGGTGTGCGCTTCGATCTCGCGCCGGAGGGAACGTTCTACTGGTGGGGCGACGTCTCCGCGCTTCCGGCCTCGCTCAACACCGGCATGGCGTTCTTCCAGCAGGCGCTCGAGCACCAGGTGATCTGCGTGCCCGGTGAGTTTTTCGACGTGAATCCCGGCAAGCGCCGGAGCGGCCGGCCCTCACGGTTCCGGAACTACGTGCGGTTCTCGTTCGGGCCGGAGGAGCGGGCGGTGGTGGAGGGCGTGCGGCGGATCGGTGACATGGTGCAGGCGGCGCGATAGGGCTAGGGCCGACGCAGGAACTCGATGATCGCCGGATTCACTACGTTCGGCCGCTCGTACATCGCCGCGTGTCCGGCGCCCTCAACCGCCAGGAATTCCGCTGAGGGCATCGTCGTTCGCGCCTGGACGTGGCGAGCGTACGGCGTGATGAGGTCTTTCGTTCCCCAGACGATCAGCACCGGCTTTCGCGCCGCCTCCAGCCGGGCGTACAGCTCCGGCACCGACCCCGGCATCGAGCGCCAGGTCGAGAGCAACGCCCGCCCGGTGCCCCGAAACTGCGCCTGCGCCAGCACCCGGGGGCGAAAGTCCGGCGGGATCGCGGCTGGATCCACGAACATTCCTTCCGCCCGATCGGCCACGGCCTCCGGACCCGCGCGCCGCTGGCGCAGCTCGCCGAGGCCCGGCAGGAGCGCCAGGCGGCTCGGACGCGTCGCCGAGGCCCCGAATCCCGCCGGGTCCACCAGCACGACTCGGCGCACGCGCGACGGATGGAGGTCGGCGAACCGGGCGCAGATCTGCGCGCCCATCGAGAACCCGACCAGGTCCACCGGCCAGCGGAGCGCGAGCGTACCCAGCAGCTCGCGGAGCTGCCGCTCGTAGAGCTCGGGGCCGTAGGCGCACTGCAGTCGGTCGGAGTAGCCCCGCCCATAGAGGTCGTAGGCGACCGTGCAGCAGCCCGCGGCGGCGAGCGCCGGCGCGGTGCGCTCCCAGACCAGGAGCGGCGTCGAGAACCCATGCACCAGCACGACGGCCGGCCCCCCGGGGGGGCCGGCCGTCTCGTAGTGCGTGGCACCGTCGCTCAGCCGGGCAAACCGGCCGGGGGCGCCCGCGCGGGCCGCGTCGTCGAGGGCCGCGGATTCCTTCGCTATGCGGTCCCCCGGGCCTTCCGGACCTCGTCGGTGAGTCGCGGCAGGATCTCGAACAGGTCGCCGACGATCCCGTAGTCCGCCACCTTGAAGATCGGCGCGTCCTTGTCCTTGTTGATGGCGACGATCGTCTTGGCCGTGCGCATGCCGGCGAGGTGCTGGATGGCGCCCGAAATGCCGACGGCGACGTAAAGCTCGGGACTCACCACGCGGCCGGTCTGGCCGATCTGGTCGGTGGCGGGGCGCCAGCCGTCGTCGGTCACCGCGCGGGTGGCGCCCACTGCCGCGTTGCCGAAGGCGTCCGCGAGCTGGTCCACCAGGGCGAAGTGCTCGGCAGCCCTGAGGCCCCGCCCGCCGCTCACGATCACCGGGGCCTCGCCCAGGTCGAGCTTCGCGCCGGTCTGCTGAATGAGCTCCGTGACGACCACTCGCGCCGTCCCGGGATCCATGGCGGGTGCCGCGCGCTCGATCCGCGCCTGCCCGGGGTGCTCGGCGGCGGGTGTGGCGCCGGGCCGGAGCGACACGATCGCCGGCGTCCCCGCGAGACGGAGGGTGACGATGATCTTCCCGGTGTACGCCGGATGCTGGGCCAGGAGCGCGTCACCCTGGATCTCGAAGGCGGTCACGTCCGACGCCATGCCGACGCCCAGCTTCGCGGCGACGCGCGGCGCGAGATCCCGCCCTTCGGCGGACGCGGAGAAGAACGCCGCGCGATACTGGCCCGCCCGAAGCCGCTCGGCGGCCGTGGCCGCCGCCACCTCGGCATTGTAGCGCTCGAGCCCCGCGTGCTCGACGACGACGATGACGTCTGCGCCGTAGCGGCCCAACGCCTCCGCCTTCGACGCGATGCCCGGGGCGTCGAGCACCAGCGCATGCACCTCGCCACCGCCAGAGGCGTCGGCGGCCTGCCGCGCCGCCGTCACCGTCTCGAACGCCACCTTGCGGAGCTCCCCGCCTCGCGTCTCCGCGAACGCAAACGTCACGGCCATCACAGCACCTTCGCTTCGGTCCGGAGCCGCCGCACCAGCTCGACGACCGCGTCGGGACCCTCACCCACGAACCGGGGGCCCGAGCGCTCGGGCGGAAGCGCCATCGCTTCGACAGTCACGCGGGCGTCGTCGAGCTTGGCCGGCTTGGTCTCGAGCGGCTTCTTCTTGGCGGCCATGATCCCCTTGAGCGTCGCGAGGCGCGGCCGCGCGATGCCCTCGTCGATCGACAACACCGCCGGGAGCGGGAACCGCACGGTCTCCGCCGCTCCCTCCAGATCGCGACGCGCAGTCCCGTGGCCGTCCGCGATGTCGAGCTGCGAGATCGCCGTGACGCAGGGCAGGCCGAGCAGCTCCGCCACCATCGGCCCCACGGTGCCGCTCGCCGTGTCCGTGGCCATCCGCCCGAACAGGATGAGATCGTACCCGCCGCCGTCGAGTTCGGCCGCGAGCGCTCTGGCGACGACCATGCCGTCCACCGGCACGTCCTCCGCCTTGAGCTGCACTGCACGGGTGGCGCCCATGGACAGCCCCTTTCGGAGAGTCTCCTGCACCCCGTCGGGGCCGAGGCAGACGAGCACCACCTCGCCGGGCCCCTGGCGCTCGACCAGCTGCAGCGCGACCTCGAGCGCGTAGCCGTCGAAATCGCTCATGTCGTACTTGAGTCCTGCGTGGTCCAGTGACTTGCGGTCCGCCGCGATGGAGAACCGCAACTCCATATCCGGCACCCGCTTGATGCAGACGGCGATGTTCAACGCGCGCTCCCTGAGAAGTACCTGTCCGACCCTTGAAACTGGCCGCAAAACCTAGTCGCTCAGGACCCCGCTTGCCAGCGTGCGCGAGACGGAAGCAGCGAAGGGGGCATGACCGGAATCATGCCCCCTTCGCTGCGCTCAGGCTGACGAAGCCGCGACGGGTGACCGCCCGGATCTCAGCGCGTGCCCGCCATCCGGCGGTCCAGCCCCGATCGCGGCACCCGCCGCCGGTCTTGTCCCGAGCGCGGCGTCCAGTCCTCGTCGAACGGCACCCCTCCGGCCGCGGCCGGCGCACGCACCGGATCTATCGCCGCATACGCCGCGCCGCGCGACGGCTCGCTTCCGGCGGGGCTGGCACGATCGGGAGTGATGGACCGCTCGAGCCGCGGCCCGGTGGGGCCCGTCCGCCGGCCTACCCGGTCGAGGATCTCCGCCGCGCGATCGCGCCCGCCGAGGCCGAACGCCAGCCCCGCGGCCAGCGCCAGCGCCCCCACGACGCCGACGAGCAAGGTGTTGATCAGCTCCGTCGCGATGCCGACCTGATTCACCGCCACCACGATGCTGAACGCCCAGACCGCGACCTTCGTCACCATCGCGAGCGCGTCCGGATTGCTGAACCCCGCCTCGGCGGTGGCGCCCCGCGCGAGCCGGGCGAGCGCCTTGGCCGCCAGCCCGCCGATCACCAGCACCACCAGGGCGACGACGAGATTGGGCAGCCAGAGCAGCAGCTGCTGGAACACCGCCGAGACCGCCGGGAGGCCGAGGAGGTCGAACGCCACGACGAGGGTGATCAGGCGGACGAACCATTTCGCGATGCCGGCGATGAACCACGAGGCGTCCTGCCGCACACCCATGTTGCGCACGAAGTCGGCGAACCCCGAGCGCCGCGCGAGGTCGTTGAACTTGACGGCGTGCAGCAGCGCGGCCACGCCCTTGCTCAGCAGCGTGGAGAGGATCCAGCCGACGACGAGGACGACGACGAAGCCGAGCAGTCGGGGAAGCGCCGACAGCACGGTGTTGACGGTGCCCGCGAGCGAGGCGCGGATCGTCTCGGCCATGGTGCGCACCGGGACCGCAATGGACGTACCCTGCATGATGGCCTCCGCCGCTGTGACTGTTCGGGGCTGGGGCTCACACCATGGGGCCACCGCGTGCTTCCGTCAAGCGCCCGCGTTCAGCCGCCGAACCCGCGCCGCACCACCAGCTTGATCGCGCGCGCGCCCGCCGGCGTGAGAAACCGCTCCAGCTCGCCGGTTCGGCGGTTCTCGTTGAAGGTGCCGAAGATCGCCGCGTGCGAATCGAAGACGTTGGTGACCACGGCGGACAGCTCCCAGTCGCCGTGGGTGAGCCCGGCGCGCACCGATGCCGTGAAGTAGCCGTCGAGCGGCTCGGTCTCGTTGGCCTCGTCGCCGCGGAGCCATTGCCGTCCGGTGTAGCGCAGGTCGAGGCCGAGGTCCACGCCGGCGGGGAGCCGGACGAGGCCGCCGGCCTTGACCTGGTGCGCCGGCACCAGCGGCAGCCGGTCGCCCGCTTCCACGGCGTTGGCCCCGGCCAGCGGCGACCCGGCGAAATCGTCGTCGGCCCGCAGGCTGAAGATCTCGGCCGGGTCGCGGTAGGTGGCGCGGGTGAACGCATAGTTGGCGTAGAGCGACACCGCCTCGCTTGGCAGGATCTGCGCGCCGAGCTCCACGCCCTCGCGGCGGGTCTCGCCGATGTTGGTGAAGAACCCCTCGAACACCGCGTTCTCCGACTGGATGAAGGAGATGTCGTCCTGCACGTCGGTCAGGTAGACGGAGGCGGTGAGAATGGCCGGCCCGCGCACCAGCTGCATCCCGGTTTCGTAGGTCGTCGAGATGACGGGATCGAGCGGCGGGTCGTCGCCCAGCGCGAAGGGCAGCGGGCAGGCGGCCGTCTCGTCGGCGCACGCCAGCTCGAGCACGGCCGGCGCGCGAAAGCTCCGGCCCACCGAGCCGTAGGCGCTGGCGCCGGTGCCGAGCTCGACGCTCAGCCCGGCGCGCGGGCTCAGCCGGCGGAACGTGTTGGTGGTGTCGGCCGCCGGATCGAGCTCGTCTTCGAACGGGATGCGGATGTAGTCGTATCGGAGGCCGCCGGAGAGCGTCACCCGCCCGAGCCGGAAGTCGCCCAGGGCGTACCCCGCGACGTCCCAGCTCGGACTCCGGACGTCGGTCGTGAGGGTCCGATCGCCGGCGTCCGCGGGGCTCTCTGTGAAGAGCTGGATGTGCACCCGGTTGGCCGAAGCGTCGGCGCCGGTCCGGAGCGAGAATTCCCCGCCTCCGAGCGGAACGGTCCAGCGCCAGTCGAGGTTGGCGCCCACCGTGCCGTTGGTCGTGAGCGAGCGGACGTTGTCGTCCGGCGCCTGGTTGACGTTGAACCGCTCGGCGTGCGAGCGGCGGACGTACGTGGTGAAGGCGCCGAGCCCTTTGCCCACGGGCGCGTAGCCGGAGACCGTGCCCTGCAGGAGGTCGAGATCCTCGAAGTCGCCGGTGGTGAAGTTGGTCTCGGGCGACACGTCGAAAATGCTCTCGGGGAGCGAGCCCGCGGTCTCCGCCCGGGACTTCGCGCCGAAGGCCTGGACGCTGATGCCCCGGCGCTCGCCCCGGTGCCCGAGGTTGACGAAGGCGTTGTAGTTGTCGGCCCCGGTGGCCTTGCGCCACCCGTCCTCCCGCTCGTAGCCGCCGGCCAGGTAGTAGTCGGTCTTGCCCGCCGTCACCCCCGAAAGCGAGCCCTCGGCCGAGGCCGCGCCGAAGGAGCCGCCGGACAGCTCGAGCTCGCCTTCGAGCGGGCCGGTGCCGCGACGGGTGATCAAGTTGATGGCTCCGCCAAGCGAATTGGCGCCGAGCAGCGAGCCCGACCCGCTCAACAGCTCGACCCGCCGCACGTGCTCCATCGGCAGCAGATCGAAATTCACCTCGGCCGCATCGGGCTCGTTCTGCCGCACGCCGTCGAGGAAGACCGAGACCCCCGGCGGCAGGCCCACCACCGGGCCGACGTTGAACCCGCGGGTGCTGAGGTTGAGCTTGTAGGCGCTGCCGAGGTCGTCGTACAGGGAGATGCCGGGCTGGGTGGCGAGCGCATCGGCCAGGAGGCGGGGCTCCCAGGCGTCGATCGCCTCGCCGGTCACGGTCGAGATCCGGGCCGGGATTCCCGAGCCGATCGCGGGTCCCGCCGTCGGCGCGATCGACCCGACGACCTCGATCTCCTCGAGCGTCACGGCGGCGGTGTCCCGCCGGGTAGAGTCGGGCACCTGCGCTCCGAGCGCGGCGGGAAGCGCGATCGCGAGGCACAGGACGAACGACGCGAGCGGACGCGTCCGGATCATCGACGACCTTTCTCGTTCGGGGAGGGAGCGAACCTCAGCGGAGGGGCAACCGTGCCGGCGCACCGGTCCCGGGCCCTCGCTCGCGTTCGTAGATGGCGGCCATGAGCACACGGTCGGGCGGCACGCCGATCACCAGCAGCCCGTCGTCTGCCGGGCCACCGCCGTCGAAGTCCACGCAGCAGTGCTCGTGGGTCACCAGGCCGCTGGCGCCGGCCTCGGCGAGCGCCGGCGCGCCGCCGCGCTCGAGCCGCACGACGTCGGCCGCAGTGAGGCCGCCCGAGCCGTCGAGGTCCTCGTAGATCCAGAGCCGCTCGACCGCCGCGTCCCGCCGCGCCACCACCCGGATGCCGTCATCGGCCGCACCGCCCCCGTCGAGATCGTAGCAGCAGCGGTCGACCGTGACCGGTGCCGCGTGCCGGAGCGCCGGCAGTCCCAGCGCCACCGCGCAGAGTCCGGCGGCGAGCGCCGCGGCGAGCCCCCGCCCGGGGGCCACCGGGCGCGGCGCCTCACCCCGTTCCGCGCGGCCGGCGATCTCGGGCCCGAGCGAGGCGCGCGGCTCGAACCGCACCGAGCGGAGCGCGCGGTCGAGGTCGCGGAGGTCCGCGGGCGGCTCGCTCACGGTGCCAGCGCCTCGCGGAGGCGGGTGAGCGCGCGCCAGAGCCGCGTGCGCGCCGCCGGCTCGGCGACACCCAGGATCTCCGCGACCTCGCGGGTCTCGAGCCCGCTGCCGTAGCGGAGCCCGATGATCTCCCGGTCGCGAGCGCCCAGGCCGGCCACCGCCTCCAGCAGCCGCCCCACCTCCTCTTCCCACAGCACCCGCTCCTCTGGCGAGGGGGCATCCGAGCGGAGGTCCCGCAGGGTTCCGAGCGGAACCTGGCGTCGGCGGCGCTCGCGGCGGACATGGTCGAGCAGCGCATTCCGGGCAATGCGGAACAGCCAGGTGCGAACCGAGGCCCGGGCGGGGTCGAAGCGCTGCTCCGCGCGAACCGCGCGCAGAAAGACGTCCGCCGTCAGGTCCTCCGCCTCATCGGCGGATGGCAGGTGAAAGCGGAGGTAGCTGTAGACGGCCCGGCCGTGCGCCTCGTACCATCCCCGGCAGGCGGAGCCGGGAGCAGCGGCCGAGGGGGCGGCAGTGGATCGGAGATCGGCGGGAGCGGACATATCCCTCCATATACGACGACGCCCCCCGAACGTCACACCGGGGGGCGCCACACCAGCGAAGCGACCTACTGCCGGCCGATATCGGCCTCGGGTCGAGACCGGTTGCCCTCCAACCAGCCGACCACCTTCTCCTGCACGTCGACCGGCCCGTCGGCTCCGTCGACGGGAAAACTCGTCACCGGCGCGCCGTCCCGCAGCACCTGCCAGACCGCGCCGGGCTCGCCGGACTCCGCCGCGTCCTTCCGAACCGCCTCGTACTGCCGGCCGCGCCACGTCACCGTCACCTGATTCGTCATCGCATGCTCCCGGGTTGAAGATCGCGCTCGACGCTTCAGGGTCGCGGCTGGAGCCGGGGGCGGCGGTGACGACGGTCACCCGATGGCGTTCAGCCCGGTGATCGCCTGGCCGAGGATGAGCGAGTGCATGTCGTGCGTGCCCTCGTACGTGTAGACCGACTCGAGGTTGGCCATGTGCCGCATCGAGTGGTACTCGGCCAGGATGCCGTTGGCGCCGAGCAGGCGCCGCGCCTCGCGGGCGACGTCGCAGGCCATGTTCACGTTGTTGCGCTTGGCGAGCGACACCTGCTCCGGCGTCATCGTGCCCGCGTCCTTGAGCCGGCCGAGCTGCAGCGCCATGAGCTGCGCCTTGGTGATCTCGGTCAGCATGTCCGCCAGCCGCACCTGCTGGATCTGGGTGCCGCGCGATGGGCTTGTCGAACATGACCCGGCTGCCGGCGTAGCGGAGCGCCTCGTCGAAGCAGGCCATCGCCGCGCCGATCGCGCCCCACGCGATGCCGTAGCGCGCCTGCGTGAGGCACATGAGCGGGCTCTTGAGGCCGCCCGACTTGGGCAGGATCGCGTCCTTCGGCAGGTGGACGTCCTGGAGGAGGAGCTCGCTGGTGTCGCTCGCGCGCAGCGAGAGCTTCCCCTTCTGATCCTTGGCGGTGAAGCCCGTGGTGTCGGTCGGCACGATGAAGCCGCGGATCGACTTCGAGTCGTCCACGGCGCCGGTCTTGGCCCAGACGATCGACGACGGTGGCCTGGGAGCCGTTCGTGATCCACATCTTGGTGCCGTTCAGGACCCAGCCGTCCTTGGTCTCCCGCGCGGTCGTGATCATGCCGCCGGGGTTCGAGCCGAAGTCGGGCTCGGTGAGGCCGAAGCAGCCGATCTCCTCGCCGGAGGCGAGCTGCGGCAGCCAGTGCCGCTTCTGCTCCTCGGAGCCGAAGGCGTAGATCGGATACATCACCAGCGCGCCCTGCACCGAGGCGAACGAGCGGATCCCCGAGTCGCCGCGCTCGAGCTCCTGCATGATCAGCCCGTAGGCGACGTTGTTGAGCCCCGCGCAGCCGTACTCCTCCGGCAGGTTGGCGCCGAACACGCCGAGCTCCGCCATGCTCGGGAATCAGCTGCTTCGGGAACTTGCCCTCGATGTACGCCTCGCCGATGACGGGCAGCAGGTTCTCGTCCACCCAGGTCCGGACGGTGTCGCGGACAGCGCGCTCCTCCTCCGACAGCAGGCTGTCGAAGGCCAGGAAATCCACGCCGGTGAATTGGGATGCTGCGGTTGCGGTAGCCATGTGGTCGCCTCGTGCGGGGGTCTGGGAAACGCCGGTAAGATAGCCGCCTCCCCCAGCCGAGCGCAGCCTCAGCGGGCGGGTGCGGCGGCCTTCATCGCGTTGCGCGCGCGATCGATCGAGGCAAGGTAGGTGGACGCCACCCGGTCGAGCCCCTCGATCGGCGTGGCCGTGGCCGCTTGGCCCATGATGCGTAAGGTGTTACGCGATGGACAGTCACGTTGGAGGAAGCGGATCCAGGCCAGCAGATCATGTTCGACCAGGAAGCCCGACACCAGGTGCCGCACCTGCGGGTGGAACCGGTCTCCGTCAGAGCCCACGGCCACCGGCCGGCCGCCCACGAGGCACTCGGCCACGGTGAAGGCGGCCTCGCTGCCGGGGTCGCAAAAGGGACCTTCGGGGTGGTCGACGGAAATGCAGAGGTCGGCCGCGGCGATGAATGTCGGCAGCAGGTCGTCGCCGATGCGCCCGTGAAAGGTCACCGGGCCGCCGGCTCCCGCCAGGCGCTCCAGCCCCGCCCGGCGCTCGCCTTGACCGAGGACGTGGAGACGAAGGTCGGGGTCGCCGACCCGTTGGACAGCTTCGATGACCGGCGCGAGGTCGCGGCCGCGGTCGAGCACGCCGCCAGCCAGCAGGATGCGTTGGTCGGGCGACCAGCCGAGGCGCCGCCTGGCTTCGGCTTGATCGCGGGGCGCGAAACGGACCCGATCTACACCCGTCCCGGTGACGACGATGCGCTCGGGCTGGACGCGCCACCGCCGGACGATCGTCGCCTTGAGATCGTCACTGCCCGCCATCACCACCGGAGCACGCCGCAGGTACCGGCCCGACAGGCCCAGCACGAGCCACGACCGCCCCACCTCGATCGGCTCGAGCCAGCGCGCCGGGGGCTGTCGCTCGACGATCGGGACGGCCGGAATGCCGCGCTGTGCGCACCATGCCGTGAGCTTGCCCATCTGGGGCCAGGTGCCCTCGAGGACCGTGCCGTACGCCGCGCAGCGCTCCTCGATGAAGCGCCCGAGCGCTCGGCCGGACGTCGGATGGTCGCCGGCCGGGTCCCGCCGGTTCTCCTCGAGCGCGACAATGTCGAAGGGGTTGCTGGCGACCGGTCCGGTGACCCGCCGGAACGCGACCGTGACCTCCGCGTGGGCGGAGAGCGCCCGCGCCAAGCCGAGCGTCTGGCGCGTCGAGGCCGACCCGGGAACGAGGTCCAGTCCCGGGACGATATAGCAGATGGACGGCCGGCGGCCGCGGGTCATGCGCACTCCAGAGCGTCGGTGAGAGAGGCGATGGAGGGGCAAGTAAGGTACCACTGCAGGCGTATTCGCGTCAGCGCAGGCGGACCGGGCATCCGGGGGCGGCGAATGCGCACGCCGAGGACCGAGACCTCGCGGCTGGCCCATCTAACATCATGGCTGATAGAGGCTTAGCAAGCTACGCCAGGAGGCGAGCTCAGCGCCGGTCAGTTCAGCCTGAGCCAAGACCCGTGACCGACATCGGCGGCCACCGAGCAAGGTCGGTGTATCGGCCGTGCAACAACACAACGGGATGCGCGCCCGCGTCCCTATCCCACGGGATCGAGGAACCGCTCGCGCACCTCCGCCGGCGGCACCAGACAACTCGGCCCGTTCGCCAGCAGCCGGTGGCGGTGCCGCGCGATCAGGTCGTAGGCCCGATCCCGAATCGCACGCGGCACGAGCGCGCCGGCCCGCGCCAGTGTGAACCATCCGCCGAGGTATCTCGCCACCCGGAGCGCCGCATCCGAACGGACCAGCACCCGTTCCGGGCGCCCGGTTCCCGCGGGCTCGACCCAGACGACGGAGTCCACCCGCTCGAGCGCCGGATGCCTGGCCCGTACGGCCGAACCGAATTCGCCCTGCAGCGCGGCAAAGCGCAGGGTCTGCCGACGGTCGTGGCGCAGGACGAGCTGGACGCTCTCGGCGCAGAAGCCGCAAGTGCCGTCGTAGAGCAGGACCGGAGTGGCCTCGGGCGCCTGGGCGGGCATGCTCAGCTCTTGAAGGTGTCGCAGTCCTCGGGGCGGCCGGAGTCGAACCCGCGCCGGAACCAGCTCGCGCGCTGCTCCGACGAGCCGTGGGTGAAGCCTTCCGGATGCACGCCCTGCCCCTGCATCCGCTGGATCCGGTCGTCGCCCACGGCCGCGGCGGCGCCCAGCCCCTCGTCGACGTCGCCTGGATCCAGGATGTCGCGCTGCGCGGTCTCGTGGCCCCAGACGCCGGCGTAGCAATCGGCCTGCAGCTCCAGCCGGACGGACAGCTGGTTGGCGAGGTCGGGCCGGCCCTGCTGCTGCTCCCGCACCTGGGCCTCGGTGCCGGTGAGTCGCTGCACGTGGTGCCCGAGCTCGTGCGCGAGCACGTACGCCTGCGCGAAGTCGCCCGGCGCGCCGAAGCGCTCCTGCAGCTCGTCGTAGAAGCCCAGGTCGATGTAGACCCGGGCGTCGCCCGGACAATAGAAGGGCCCGGTCGCGGCCTGGGCGAAACCGCAGGCCGACTCGATGGCGTCGCGGAAGAGGACCAGCTTGGCGTGCTCGTAGGTCTGGCCCCGCGCCTGAAACAGACGATCCCAGGTCTTCTGGGCGTCGTCGAGAACGAACGACACGAACTCGACCTTCTTCTCCTCCTCCGGCGTGGTCGCCACCGGCCCGGCCGCGCTGGGCTGGCCGCCGGCGCCGCCGCCGTCACCCAGGAGCGCGAAGAAGTTCTGCTTGAAGACGAGGCTCAGTACCAGCAGGACGGCGGCGCCGCCCAGCCCGATGCGCATCCCGCCCCCGCCGAACCCGCCACCGCTGCTGCCGCGGCGGTCCTCCAGATCACTGCTGCGTCCCCCCGGGGTCCACCGCATGCGGCCTCCTTGGCGTGAGCCGGAAAGATAGCGCGCAGTCGCCCGCCCCGATGTGCGGCGGAGCACGCCTAGGCCTCGACGGCCTCCGGTCCCCGCCGCGGGACGATCCGGCGCGCGTGCGGCGCGATCCCCAGCTCGACGGCCTTCTGGCGGAACGTCCGCCCATGATTCACCGCCAGGCCGGTCTCGGCCTGCCACTGGTGCACCATCTCGTGCAGCATCGTGTGCTCCACCTCGGGCCACGAATGGCGGAGGAGGTGGCGACGGCTGATCGCGATCTCGAGCGGCCGGCCGGTGCGGAGATCCACGGCGAGCTCGCCGAGCCGGGTGCGCATGCGGCCCGAAAGGCGGATCGGGATGGTCCCGAGCGTGCGTTCGAAGTGGGCATCGTTGAGCCGCCCATGGAGGGACACCAGTCGCTCGAGCCAGACCAGGTCGCCGGGCCGGGGCCGCTCGCGGCGGACCGCGCGCGCCGGTGGCGGCGCGTACAGATCGACCGGAAACCCGAGAAACTCGCGCTCGGCGCCGCGCCGCGCGGCCCGTGGCACCCGCGGATCGAGAAACCGGACGATGGCTCGCAGCACGCGGTCGGGTGCGCTCGCGTACCCGCGGTGCAGCCGGAGCACCCGCCGGGCGAGGCTGATCATCACGGTTCGATTGGTGTGGGTGAGGATCCGGTCCACGTCCCGGAGGCCCAGCAGCTTGAGCCGATGCCCGAGGAGCTCGTTCATCTCAGGGCCCCTCCTCCCCGCCGGCGACGGAGACGGCCAGACTCGCCGGTCCCCGGCGCGCGAAGGAATTCACGTCGGACGTGAGAAACTGGCGGCCGGACGACTCCCAGCGGTAGTGCCGGATGTGGACGGCCTGGGCGTCGATCCGAACGAGATTGAAGACCGACGGGCGGCCGCCGCGGGTGCGGAAGCTGTGGGTGCCGGCCGTGCTCACCGCCAGCGCGCCCTGGATCTGCCCGGCCCCTTCGTGATGGTCGTGCCCGCAGAGGATGACGTCGGCGCCGGTCTTGAGGAGCCGCCCGTAGGCCGCCCGCCAGTTGGCCAGTCCCATCCGGCGCGACAGCCCGCCGCGGAGCACGTTGTGATGGAAGGTGAGAATCCGGACGGCGTCGGCCGGCGCCTGGGCGAAGATCTTGGCGACCCGGCTGGTCTCCGACGCGGGCAGATGGCCCTTCACCGCCACGTCGTTCAGGTTCAGCGTGAGCGAGCCGAAGGCCACGCCGTAGCTGCTGAGCGCGCCGACGATCACGGCGCCCGGAATGGTCAGCACCGGCGTGAGGTCGCCGAAGTAGCGGGCGTACTTGGCGTACTTGACGCTGCGCCCGGCGAGCCCGAGCGGACTCTTCCACCACTCGAGATCGTGGTTCCCCGGAACCACCAGCAGCGGCGCATGGGCGCGCAGGCGCTCGAAGAAGGCGTGGGCCGCCTGGAACTCGCCGTGCCGGGCGCGCTGGCTGAGGTCGCCGGACACGACGGTGGCGGCCGCGCCCAGGGTGGGGAGAAAGTCCTCGAGCGCCTCGATCTGGGCGAGGTCGGCGTAGCCGCCGAAGTGGAGATCCGACAGGTGCACGATCGTGATGGCGGGGGCGGTCATGCCGTAGAAGCTACAATGCGGGGGAAGGCGGGCGAAGGGGCCATGAATCGGGTCATGGCCCGCTTCGCCGTGTTGCTACCAGACGACTCGAAGCCGATAGGTAACGGTCGCCTCGCCGCGAGCGGGCACCTTGACGCGGAACCGGGTAATCGTGGAGGACAGCTTCTCCGCCGGGACGCTGCTCTGCAGCACGCTCCACTCGCCGCTCCGCTCCTCGCGCACGTCGACCGTGACGGTGCTGTCGGTGGCGTTCCGGACCGTGACCCTGTAATCCGCCGTGGCGAGGGTGCGCCAGCCGGCCTTGGTGCTGTCGCGGCGGGTGGAGTACGTGGTCTGCACGCGCCGAGCGGTGAGGTCGAACGCGTTGCCCGCCGAGAGCCGGACATCCTCGCCTGCCGGCGTGTGATCCATCGCGGCCTCGCCGATCAGCTGCGCCCGGCCGCCGCTGTCGGGCTGGAACAGCCGCACGACTCCGCCGGGCAGCGGACGATCCCCGAACTCGGTCTTCCGTGGCCGCTTGAGCGTGTACGACACCTCGACCGGCGCCTCGGTCTCGTCGCCCTGCTGGGGCAGCATCCCCCACCATGGCACCAGGCCGCGCACCACGTAGCTCCGCTCGTACTTCACCTGCACCGGCTCGAACAGCGCGATCGTGCTGGTAAGGCCGGGCAGGAGTGAGGTGCGGCCGGGAAGCGAATAGAGGTGGAACTCGCCGACCCGCTGCTCGGCGGCGAAGGACTGCTTCTCCATGGCGTCGGCGGCCATCGCGCGGACTTCGTACGGCCTCGGCGGCGCGGGGGCCGGCTGCGCCCGCCCGACCGCGCCCGCCAGGAGCTGCAGCTCCGCGTCCTCGGCCCGGAGCGTCTGGCTCTCGACCACGGCGCTCCCGGTCACGCGCGCGTCGCCGGCGCCCAGCATCACCTGATAGCCGGCCTGCCACGCTGCGCCGCTCGTGAAGTAGCCGAGCCGGAGCCGGTCCAGGGCCCTGGCGCTCGTGAGCCGGAGCGCCGCCGTCGGGTCGGCGACGACCACGTCGCCGGGATAGATGGCGGCCCCGGGCGGGGTGAAGGTCACGCTGCCATCCGGCAGCTGCAGCCGGAGCGGGTCCACGCCCAGCACGAGGGCGCTCATGGTGTCCTTCGACTCGGGCAGGCGAAACACCACGCGCCGGCCCACCGACCGCCGGAGCACGCTGCCCTCGTCCACCGCCCCGTCGTAGGCAAGGCCGTCGAGCGTCACCGTGGAGTCGAGCGAAAAGATGGACGCGGGGTCGAGCGCGCCGAGCGTCACGCGCTGGGTGCTGGTGCCCTTCGGGACCGTGACCGGCACCGTCCGGCGCACCAGCACGCGCCCGTCGTTGTAGATGGTCAGCGAGGTCTGCGCGGCGAGCGCGGCCGGAGCCGCGCCGAGGAGCAGGAGGAGACCGGCCACGCGGGTCGTGGTCATTTCGGGAGAAACTCCATGGCGGCGCGGCTCGCGACCCGCCGCACGATGATGTAGGTGGCGACCACCGCGACGGCTCCATAGAGCCTCGAGGACGGATCGCCTGGGAGTCGGAACGCGACGTACGCTGCCATCAGCGCCGTCGCCGCGAGGGAGATGCGGTGGGCCAGGCGGGTTGCACGCCCCTGCCGCTCGGCGCGACACTCGGGGCACAGCTCGCCCCAGGGAAGGCCGGCGACCCGCCGTTCACACTTGACGCAGGGGACCTCAGGCAACCCGCCGGGCAACCGCACGCCCGAACTCCTCCGTGGACGCGGTGCCGCCGAGGTCGCGCGTGCGGACGTTGTCCTGCACGATCGTGTCGCGGACGGCGTCGCGGAGCCGCTGGCCCCGGTCGAGCTCGCCCATGTGGTCCAGCATCATGGCCGCGGCGAGCATCTGGGCGGAGGGGTTGGCGATGCCCTGCCCCGCGATGTCGAGCGCGCTCCCGTGGACCGCCTCGAAGATGGCCGCCCGGGTGCCGATGTTGGCGCCGGGGGCGAGCCCGAGGCCGCCCACGAGACCGGAGACCTCGTCGCTCAGGATGTCGCCGAACATGTTGGTCGTCACCATCACGTCGAACTGCTCGGGGCGCATGACGAGCTGCATGGCCGTGTTGTCGACGATCATGTCGGTCGCCTCCACCCTCCCCTCGTACTCCCGTGCGATACCACGTCCCACTTCCAGGAACAGGCCGCTCACCATCTTGAGGATGTTCGCCTTGTGGACGATCGTGACCTTCTTCCGTCCCTGGCGCAGCGCGTACTCGAAGGCGTAGCGCACGATCCGCTCGCAGCCGGCGCGGGTGACGATCGCCATCGACTCGGCCACCGCCCGCGGATCGTCGCCGACCTGCACGAAGTGCTCGACGCCGATGTAGAGGCCCTCGAGGTTCTCACGCACCAGCACGATGTCCACGTTCTCGAACCGGCCGCCGGGCACGATCGTCCGGGCGGGACGCACGTTGGCATAGAGCTCGAACTCCTTCCGGAGCCCCACGTTGACCGAGCGGAACCCGGTGCCCACCGGCGTCGTGAGCGGCCCCTTGAGCGCGAGCGCGTTCTTCCGG
Organism: uncultured Gemmatimonadales bacterium; assembly: GCA_963840215.1. Taxonomy (GTDB): domain Bacteria; phylum Gemmatimonadota; class Gemmatimonadetes; order Gemmatimonadales; family GWC2-71-9; genus CAVVWJ01. Next base: position 345,165 of record CAWIYG010000002.1, read on the forward strand.
ATGCTCTCGACCGTGGCGTCCGGCAGCGGCGTGCCCGTGGCTTCGACCGCGGCCATGCCCGCCAGCTCCTCGTCCCAGTTGAAGCGGAGCCCGCTGGCCTCGAGGACCCGCACCGTCTGGGCGGTGATCTCGGGGCCGATCCCGTCACCTGGGATGAGCGTGACGTCGTAGGTCATTCGAGAGGGAGCACGCCGTCGAGCGCCGCCCTGAGCGCCGCGGCGGGCGTGGCGCCGACGCCGAGCGCGAGGCTCCGCCAGACGACCTTGCCCGACCGCGTATCGGCGGCTACGAGCGACAACTCGGCGCGCACCCGGCCGGCGGAGTCCGGGGTGAAACCCAGCGCCGCGGGCACCATCGCCACCCGCCCGCCGACCACCGCCATCAGATTTCGGAGCGAGGCCCGGAGGGGATCGGGCACGTTCTTGATCTTGGGCGCGCGCAGCAGCGCCTGGCCCATCTGGTCGGGGTCGCCGACGATGCCCGGTGCCCGCCGCGCGATCTTCCGGAGGGCCGGCGGCAGCACCCACTTCACCTCGGGCGCGCGGCCCACGAAGGCGTCGCCGATCAGGGAGTCCGCCCAGGTCAGGGTGGCGCGGCGGTCCCGGTAGGCGTTGAAGAGGGAGTCGGACTCGAAGGAGGGATCGGTGGCGACGAGCGTCAGCGGCACGACCGCCACCTGCTGGCCCGCCAGCCCCACCGTGGGCACCGGCAGAGCCGGCGCTTTCTGCGCCGCGAGCGGCGTGGTCAGCAGGAGCGCAACGGCGAACGTCACGACGGAATGGCGGGGCACGGCGGGAAGGTAATGGGGGTGGGGGCGCTACTCCAGCGACAGCCCCCCGTCCACCACGATCGTCTGCCCCGTGATGTGCCGGGCCGACTCCGAGCACAGGAAGGAGATCACGTGCGCCACGTCGTCCGGCTCCGCCACGCGGCCCAGGACCGAGCTCTTCTGCGCCCGCTCGATGACCTCGGAGGGCAGCATGGCCATCCGCTCGGTCCGGATGAACCCGGGAGCGACGGCATTGACGTTGACGTTGGCCGGGCCCAGCTCCACGGCGGCCGCGCGGGTGAGCCCCAGCAGCGCGGCCTTGCTCGCCGCGTAGTTGGCCACGCCGAACCCGGGCCGCTCCGCCTGGTGCGCGCTCACGCTGACGATCTTCCCGTAGTGCTGCCCGCGGAAGATCGGCGCCACCGAGCGAATGCAGTTGAACGCGCCCGTGACGTTCGTGTCCAGCACCTCCTGCCACGCGTTCACGCTCAGCCGCCAGAGCGCGCCGTCGCTGGCGATGCCGGCGTTGTTGATCAGGAAGTGAACCCCACCCAGCCGCTGCTTGGTCTCGAGGATGAAGTGGTCGACGGCATCCCGGTCGCGCACGTCGCACCGCACGGCGACGACGCCGACGCCCATCGCGGTGAGCGCCGCCTCCGTGAGCAGGGCCTGCTCGCTCACGTCCCGGCCGGGCATGTTGACGAAGCAGAAGGCCACGTGGCAGCCGAGCTTGCCGAACTCCATGGCGATGTGCCGGCCGAGGCCGGTGGCGCCGCCGGTCACGACGGCCACCTTCCCACGCCACCCCGTGCGGGCCGGCTGCGGCTGCGGCTCCTCGAGGGCGGCGCTGCCTTCCGGGGCCTGGAATTCCCACGAGGGCCGGTGACCGAACCCGAATGATGGCAAGGGCATGGGCCTCGAAGGTACGGCGCGCCCGGGGGGAGGGCAAGGAGCGGCGCGCCCTTCACCTGGCAGGGTGGCGGCTGTTAATTGGTCGACATGCTCCGGACCATCGTTTGGCTGTTCGTGGGCCTCGCCGGCGCCGCCGGCTGGGGGGTGCTGGCCCTCCACCGCGGCGAGACGATCAGCGCCGCCTGGCTCATCCTGGCCGCCGTCGGCACCTACCTGCTGGCCTTCCGCTTCTACAGCCGCTTCCTCGCCGACCGCGTCTTCGGCCTGAATGACCGCCGCGCGACGCCGGCCGAGCGGCTCGCCAACGGCCGCGACTACGTGCCCACCTCCCGCTGGGTGCTCTTCGGCCACCACTTTGCCGCCATCGCCGGCGCGGGACCGCTGGTCGGGCCGGTGCTCGCGGCCCAGTTCGGCTACCTGCCGGGCACCATCTGGATCGTGATCGGGGTGGTGCTGGCCGGCGCGGTCCAGGACTTCGTGATCCTGTTCGCCTCGATGCGGCGGGACGGCAAGTCCCTCGGCCAGATGGCCAAGGAGGAGACCGGGCCGGTCACCGGCCTCCTGGCGATGGTCGCCGTGCTCGCCATCCTCGTGATCCTGTCGGCCGTGCTTGCGCTGGTCGTGGTGAACGCCCTCAAGGACAGCCCCTGGGGCGTATTCACCATCGCCTGCACGATTCCGATCGCGCTGCTGATGGGCTACTGGATGAAGGTGTGGCAGCCCGGCGCGACGCTGCAGGCATCCGCGGCCGGTGTGGCGCTCCTGATGCTCGCGCTGGTGGGCGGGCGGTACGTGTCGACCTCACCCACGCTGGCGCCGCTCTTCACCTGGTCGGGGCCCACCCTCGCCTACACGATCATCGGGTACGGATTCGTGGCCAGCGTGCTGCCCGTGTGGATGCTGCTCTGTCCGCGCGACTATCTCTCGACGTTCATGAAGATCGGGACGATCCTGCTCCTGGCGGTCGGGATCCTGGTCGTGCTGCCGCCGCTCCGCATGCCGGCCGTCACCTCGTTCGTCGACGGCACCGGGCCGATCTTCGCCGGGAAGCTGTTCCCGTTCGCGTTCATCACCATCGCCTGCGGCGCGATCAGCGGATTCCACTCGCTCGTCGCCTCCGGCACGACGCCCAAGATGATCATGCGCGAGAGCGACGCGCGCCTCATCGGCTACGGCGGGATGCTGATGGAGTCGTTCGTGGCGGTGATGGCGCTGTGCGCCGCCACCCTGCTCGATCCGGGCGTCTACTTCGCCATCAACGCCCCGCTTGCCACGCTGGGCGGGACGCCGGAGGCCGCGGCCCAGGTGATTCGCGCCTGGGGATTCACCGTCACCCCCGACCAGCTCACCCGGCTCGCAGCCGACGTCGGCGAGCAGAGCCTGCTCGGTCGCGCGGGCGGCGCGCCGTCGCTCGCGGTCGGGATGGCGCACATCCTGAGCGGGGCGTTCGGCCAGGGACTGGTGGCGTTCTGGTACCACTTCGCCATCATGTTCGAGGCGCTGTTCATCCTCACCACCCTGGACACCGGCACCCGCGTCGGCCGCTTCATGCTGCAGGAGCTGGCCGGACACGTCTGGGCACCGCTCGGCCGGACCTCGTGGTATCCCAGCATCATTCTGACCTCCGCCGGCACGGTGGCGGCCTGGGGATACTTCCTCGTGCAGGGCGTCAACGACCCTCTCGGCGGGATCAATTCGCTCTGGCCGCTGTTCGGGATCAGCAACCAGCTGCTCGCCGCGGTAGCGCTCTGCGTGGGCACCACCGTGCTCATCAAGGGCGGGAAGGCAAGGTACGCGTGGGTGACGCTGGCCCCGCTCGCCTGGGTGCTCACGGTCACGCTCACCGCCGGCTGGCAGAAGGTGTTCGCCGCCGACCCGCGGCTCGGCTTCCTGTCCCACGCGGCACGCACGGCCGAGCAGGTGGCGGCGGGCTCACTCGACGCGGCGCGCGGCGCGCAGCTCATCTTCAACGACCGCCTCGACGCGGTGACGGCGCTCGCGTTCATGACGGTCACGCTGCTGGTGGTGGCCGCGTCGGCGCGCGAGTGGCTCCTCGTGCTCACCCGCCGCCGGCCGGCGACGGCGAAGGAGACGCCCTTCGTGGAGACCGCCTATGTGGGTTAGGAACGCGGTCGCGGCCAGGGTGCAGGCGGCGCTGGGGGTCGTGCGGCGCGTCGCGGGCATGCCCGACTACGCGGCGCACGTCGCGCATCTCCGGCGCTGTCATCCGGAGCGGGCGGTGCCGTCGGCGCGGGAGTTCTACGAGGAGTACGTGCGGGCCCGGTACGGCGACGGGCCGACAAGGTGCTGCTAGGGGGCCGGGCGAGCCGGACCCAGCACCGCCACCCAGTCCGTCAGCCACTTCCCCGTCCGGCTGATCACCGACGAGCTGTCGCTCCCCAGGAAATCCAGATCGGCGTGCCGCAGCTTGGGGTCGTCGTACACTGCCGCGCGCCCGCGCCGCGGCGCGCGCGTCCAGCAGCGCCTGCAGGCTCTCCCGCGTCCCGATCCAGAGCAGGCCGTCGGAGGCCCGGATGGCGTACCGCTTGGGCAGGCCGAAGCTGTCGGGCGCCGCGTAGACCTGCGACAGCAGCGGCACCAGCGACGGATCGGTGAAATAGGAGAGCAGCGTGAGGTAGCGAACCTTGAATTCCTCCGTCTCCGCCGAGCGGAACCGCGCCGAGAGCGAATCCGCCGCGCCCGCCCCGAGCCGGCCGAGCACCCAGGCGTCGCCGTGGTCGTATCGCTTGGTCGCGAGCCGGCCGAGAATGTCGGCCAGGACGGCGGAGTCGCCCTCGACCGCGCGGCGCCGCTCGAGGATCACCGCCTGCAGCGACGGCAGCACGTCTTCGGGCTTGAGGCCGGGGTTCTCGGGAAACGGGTTCTCCTGCGCGGTCTCGATCGTGGTCCGGAGCCGGCTCGCGCTGTCCGCGTACGCCTTGCTGCGGAGCTCCGCGAGCCGGGTGAGCGCGATCAGGCCGCTCTGCCAGTCACCGGTGCCGCGCACCGCCGCGATCCCGAGCCGCCAGAGGGCCGCCGGACGCTGCATCCGCTGGATCCGGCGCACGGTATCGGCGGACGGTGTCCCGGGACGAAGCGCTTCGTGGAGCTCCGAGTAGTTCGCCCTGCCCGGCACACCCAGCCGCAGCTGCACCTGGGCGGAGGCGGTGCCGAAGGCGAGCGTGAGCAGCATCCCGAGCCCGATTCCACGAGCGATTCTCATGCGGCAGTACTCTCCCGAGTGCGTGGTGAAACGACGAGCCAGCCAACGACCGCGATCGCCATCCCGGCCGCGCTGACGGCGAGCGCCACGGGCCCGCCCGACGTCTGATAGATCAGGCCGAACAGCAGGCCGGCCGGCAGGGCCGCGGCGCCGGTCAATGCATGATACAGGCCGAAGCCTCGCCCGGTCCGCACCGGAGCCAGGCGCGCCACCAGCGCCCGCTCCGCCGACTCCGTGAGTCCCGCCACGAGGCCGAGCGCCAGGAAGGTGACCACCGCGAGGGACGGTGTGAGCCGGGCGCCGAGGGCCGCGACCACGGCCGCGAACACCAGCCCGCCGGCGGCGACGGTCGCCCTCGGCCCCAGGCGATCCGACAGCCAGCCCCCCGGATACGAGCTCGCGCTCCGAACCACGTGGAGCCCGGCCCACACGAGCGGCACCACGGCCACGGCCACGCCCGTGTCCTGCAGTCGGAGCAGGAGCAGCGCCTCGGGCAGCCGGAAGAAGGCCAAGGCCGTGAGCGCGACCACCGGCGCCCAGAAGATCCGGCCGCCCGGGTCCGTCACGGTGGCCGCGCCCGGCGGCCCGGCGGCGGCGGGCACCGCGCGCGCCCCGCGCAGCACGGCCGCGAGCACGACGAAGGCGACGAGCCCCGGCAGCACGCTCCACTCGATGACTCGCCGGACCTCGACCCCCCGGGTGAGGAGATACCAGGCGGCCAGCGAGCCCAGCACCGCGCCGAAATGGTCGGCAGCGCGGTGGAAGCCGAACGCCCGGCCGCGGAGCGCCGGGGGTGTGATGCCGGCTATGAGGGCGTCGCGCGGCGGGGTTCGAAGCCCCTTCCCGATCCGGTCCACGACCCGGAAGCCCACCACCTGCCAGGCCGCGCCCGCCACCGCGATGAGCGGCCGCACCAGCACCGCCGTCGCGTAGCCGACCAGGATGAGGGGTGCGCGCCAGCGCGGCCGGTCGGCCAGGCGGCCGCTCACCACCTTGAGGACCGCGGAGGTCAGGTCGGCGGCGCCGTCCAGCAGACCGAGCAGCGCCGCCCCGCCGCCGAGGGTGCCGGTGACGAAGGCGGGCAGGAGCGGGTAGACCATCTCGCTCGCGAAGTCGTTGAACAGCGAGACGAGCGACAGCCCCTTGACCGCGGGCGGGACCCCCTGGGAGGTCATGTCGCGCGGGCGGGGCGCGGCGGTAATGCGCGGCACGGCATCGCCGGAAGGTAGCATGTATGTTACGCCCCATGGCCGCCGACCCCATCGGATTTCACGAGTCCAACCTCTGGTCGACGCCCATCCGCGACCTCGGTTTGACCATCGAAGGCACCCGCCTGGAGCCGATCCTCGCCGAGTTCGAGGCCGAGCGCCTGGCCGCCGGCCTGGCCCGGATCCGGCCCCGGTTCTACCTCTCCACGGAGTGGGGCGTGCCGTTCGAGACGGTCGCCATCGCCATCCCCTTCTACCTCGCCCGGCCCGACCTCACGGCGCTCCACGCCGAGCGGGTGGGGCACGTCGAGGGGTTCGACCGGGCGGACATCCTCCGCTACCTGCGCCACGAGATGGGGCACGTCGTCAACTACGCCTACCGGCTCTACGACGAAGAGGAGTGGGTCAAGCAGTTCGGCTCCATCACCCAGCCCTACGGCGAGGAGTACCGGCCGGAGCCGTTCAGCCGGCGCTACGTCCGCCATCTCCCGGGATGGTACGCCCAGAAGCACCCGGACGAGGACTGGTCGGAGACGTTCGCGGTGTGGATGACACCCGGCGTCGAGTGGCGCAAGGAGTACGGCGGCTGGCCGGTGGCCGCGGCCAAGCTGGCGTTCTGCGAGCGGACCATGACGGCGATCCGCGACCGCGATCCGGTCGTGACCGCCACCGACCTCGACGAGGACGTGGGGGAGATCGAATACTCGCTCGACCAGTACTACCTCGACGCGGCCGCGTCGGCGTCGGAGCTGCCGCCGGGCCTGGACGGAGCGCTGCTGGCGATCTTCGAGGACCTGGGGGGTGACGAGGGGATGTCGCTGGAGGCGCCGCTGGCGCCGGCGTCGGCGCTGATCCGGCGACTCGAGCCGGAGCTGATGGCGAACGTGTTCCGCTGGACCGGACACTTCCCGGAGCGGACCCGGGTGCTGCTCCGCTACCTGGCCGAGCGGGCGTCGCAGCTGCAGCAGGGGTATGCGACCACCCGGGAGACGACCGCCATCGTGGGGCTCACGACGCTGGTGACCGGGCTCGCCATGAACTACGTGCAGCGCGGGTCGTACCTGCCGTAACGACCGGGGTCGGCCAAGGCTACCGCTTCTTCTTCTCCATCCGCTCCGACGCCAAATTCACGATCTTCTCGATCAGCCGCGGATAGTCGAGCCCGCTCGCCGCGGCCGCCATGGCGAACTCGCTCGACTTCTCCAGGTAGCAGCTGGCGTTGACCTCGAGCACGTAGATCTCACCCGTCTCGGTGAGCCGGAGATCGACGCGGCCGTAGTCCTTCACGCGGAGCGCCCGATACGCGTCGACCGCCACCTTCTGCAGCCGCGCCCGGAGCTCGTCGGGCAGGTTGGCGATGACCGACTTGGTCCCCTTGTACTCCTTGCTCCGCTCGTCCCACTTGGCCTTGCTGTCCATCACCTTGGGCACGCCCTCGGGGAAGCCGGTGAAGTCCACCTCGACCGGCGGCAGCGCCTTGGGCTGCGAGTTCCCGAGCACACCGACGTAGAATTCCCGCCCGTCGATGTACTCCTCGGCCAGGGCCGAATCTTCCAGCTCCTTGTGGATGGCGGCCACCCGCTCCATCAGCGCCACCGCGTCGTGCACCAGCGACTTCCCGCCGATGCCGAGCGAGGCGTCGGAGCGGAGCGGCTTCACGAACAGCGGCATCCGCAGGTTGCCGCCGGTCTCGAAGGCCGCCTGCCGGGAGAACACGGCGTACCGCGGATAGAGGATGTCCTCGAACGCCAGCAGCTTCTTGGTGAGCCCCTTGTCCTGGCTCAGGTAGAGCTCGCCGGGGCCGCTGCCGGTGTAGCGCACGCCGAGCAGCTCCAGCAGCCCGGTGACCGGGATGTCGCCGAAGACGTTGTCGCCGAACATCTCCATCAGGTTGAACACCAGCTCGGGCTTCCGCCGGGAGAGGCCGGCGATGAGGCGCTTGACGTCGCCGTGGACGCCGAGGATGGACACGCGGTGCCCCAGGCGGCGGAGGGTGCGGGCCACCTGGGGCACGACGGCGTCATACTCTTTCGAGTTCTCGTTCTCGCTGTCCAGATACGTCAGGACGGTGATCTTCACGAGCGCTCCTTCGCCGTTTAGCCGGCCAATTCCATGCCCCACCGCGCGAGGGAGACGGGCAGCCCCCCGTAGCTCAGCAGCGTATCGTGGAACCGGCGCGCGTCGAAGCCCGGGCCGGTGGCCTCCTGCCAGTCCTCGCGCAGCTGCAGCAGCTCGCGGCGACCGACGGCGTAACAGAGCTGATAGGTGGGCCACGCGCAGTAGCGGCGCACCTCCGCCTCCGCGCTCCGCCGCTCGATCGGCAGGTGGTCCACCATGTAGTCGACCGCCTCCGCCGGGGTCATGCCCCGGGTGTGGAGGCCGATGTCGAGCACGACCCGGATGGCGCGCCAGAGCAGGTTCACGAGCTGGAACAGGCGCTGCTCCGGGGTCCGATAGTAGCCCGCCTCGTCCAGGAGCTGCTCGCAGTAGAGCGCCCAGCCCTCGACCATGACCGGCGTCCAGAGATGGCGCCGCACCTCCGAGGGGAGCTCCTGCGCGGTCACGAGTTGGAGATGGTGGCCGGGATACGCTTCGTGCGCCACCATGGCCGGGATGCCGTGGCGTCCGTGGCCCCGGCGCAGCTGCGCGGCGGCCTCGGCCGACAGGGACGGGTCCGGGACGGTGACGTAGAATCGGCCGCGCTGGGCGCCGAGGTAGATCGGCGGGGGCTCGTAGGCGGCGAACGGCACCAGCGAGACCAGGAACGACGGCGTGGCAACGACGTCGAGCGGCGTCGCCGGGATCGCCACGAGGTCCCGCTCGGCGACGAACGCGCGCGCGCGGTCGAGCTCCGCCCGGTAGACGTCGAGCAGCTCGTGCGACTCCGGGATGTCGTTTCTCAGCTCCTCGACCAGCTCGCGCCAGGGTCGCGCTCCGAGCGTCGCGGCCAGTGCCACGAGCTGGGCCGTGGTCTCCTCCTGAAGGTGCAGGCCGTAGCGCCAGAGCTCGGGCGCGCCGGCAACGACCGCGTGCTCGAAGTGGAGCCGGCGGGCGAACTGCTCCTCGCCGATCGCGAAGGCGTGGGGATCGGCGGCGGGCTCGATCTCGTCGCGGAGGGCCGTGCCGAAGCGCTTGAGGCTCTCGAGGGCGCGCCCGGCCGCGGCCTGGAGCTCGTCGGCCAGCGCGGGGGTCTCGAGGCTCATCGCCGCGGCGAGCTGCACCACGAGCTCGCCGCCGCCGCCGAGCATGGCGAGGGCGGACTCGACGAACACGCCGGGCGGCTCATCCAGCACCTCGCGCGCGCTGTCGAGGAAGTCCGGCACGGCACGCAGCCGCTCGAGCGCCGCGGGAGCCCGCGGGCCGGCCCCGTTCGCGCTCCGCGCGAGCACCGCGTAGAGTCCCTGGAAGAGGTGATTGACCCAGAAGATGGGATTCCGCTCGTGAGGACGCTCGTGCTCCAGCCGGAAGATCGTGCTCCGGAGCTCGCCCAGCAGCGCCGTCCGGTCGACCTCCTGTTGCAGATCCTCCACGTCGAGCTCTTCGACGGCACCAGCCACTGACCGCAGGGCCGCGACGTGCGCCCGCACGGAGGCCGCGTCGAATCTGCCGAGGCGCGCGTCCTGCGTCACCAGGCCGGCCTGGCTCGCGGCGGCCGGGTCGAAGTGGTACTTGAGGTCCAGATAGGACTGGCAGAGCTCGTCGACGGACGGCATCCGGCGTCCCGGGACAGGGAGAGTGGGGCTCGGGCCTGAGCTCACGCGGGCGGCTTCACGAGGATCTCGGCGTGATCGCCGAGGGAGACGCTCCCCGAGAGCCCCTCGGCGACAACCCCGTTGCCCACCATGGCGCCGTCGAGCTGGACCCGGGTGAGCTGGGCGTCGCGGCCCACGATGGTGTTGGCGAGGCGGCTGTCGGTCACCCGAGTCCCCTCCTCCAGCGAGACGTTGGGGCCGATCACGCTGCGCTCGATCGCGACGCCGTCTTCAATGTAGACGGGATCGTGGATCGTGACACCCGGGAAGTCCCGGCGGCGGGCCGCGCCGTTCCGGAGCAGAATGGCGTTGGTCTCGAGCAGCGTGTCGAGCTTGCCGCAGTCGTACCACCCGCCGACCTCGGCGGTGAGAATCCGCTTGCCGTGCTCGATCATCCACTGAAAGGCGTCGGTGAGGAAATACTCGCCCTTATTCTTGGGGCTGGCCAGCACGTGGTCGATCCCCTGCCAGAGGCTGTCCACCGCCCGGATGTAGTAGAGCCCGATGTTGGCCAGCTTCGAGATCGGCGTGGTGGGCTTCTCGATGATCTTCGTCATGTAGCCCTTGGCGTCGGTGACGACCACGCCGAAGCGCTGGTAGTCCTCGACCTCCTTGGCCCAGATGATCCCGTCGGCGTCGGTGCGGTTGATCAGCGTGAGATCGGCCTCGAAGACGGTGTCGACGAAGATGATGAGCACCGGCTCGCGGACGAACGGCCGTGCGAGGTTGACGGCGCCCGCGGTGCCGTCCTGCACCTTCTGCTCGATGAAGCGCGACGGAGTCGGGTAGCGCGCGCGGGCGTACGCCTCGACCTGCTCCTTCAGGTGGCCAGTGATGAAGATCAGCTCGCTCACGTCCAGCCCGTCGAGGCGGTCCATCACCCAGTCCATGACCGGCCGCCCCGCCACCTTGAGCATCGGCTTGGGCACGAGGTGGGTGTGCGGCCGGAGACGGGTGCCCTTCCCGGCGAGCGGGATGATCACTTGCATGTCAATCCCTTCCGTAGCGGTCCTGGAGCCGGACGAGGTCGTCGAGCTCCGGCGTGGATGCCTCGAGCACGTCGCTGTCGATGACGGCCTCGATCTGGTGGACGAGCCGGGCCGGGATGTGCACCGTCTCGCCGGCCTTGAACGCCCGCACGACGATCTCGGCGCCCGGGCGGGTGCGGAGGATGAGCTCGCCCCGGAGCACGTGCATCGTCTCGTCCTTCAGGTTGTGGTACTGCAGGCTCAGGACGTGGCCCGCCTTCACGTGGAGGATCTTGCCCACGTAGCGGTCGGTCCGCGCCCAGACGAGCTCGTAGCCCCACGGTTTGTCGACCCGGTACGGAACATCGGGCACTCGAATCCTCCCATGACGCTATGCGGTGGCGCGAAATATAGGCGCGGTGGGGTCGGCGATGAATGGCAGGATTACGCGAATCGAACCCGCGTCCCGGCGACGACGAAACGCCTGGGCGCGCTACAGCGCCGGCTCGAAGCTGAACACCCAGCGGAACGCCACGTCGTCGTCTCCGGCCGACCGGTCCTGCGCCAGCTCAGGCCGGCTCACCCAGAGCGGGAGATCGAGCCGGGTGACGAACCGCGTGTCGCCGATCCGGTGCTCGGCGCGAAGGCCGATGCCCCCGTCGCCCACGAAGCGGATGCGGCCGGCGGACGGCGCGTCGTCACCGGACTCCCAGCCATGGGCCAGGTCGGTGAACGCCGCGAGCGCCACGCGCGAGAACAGACGCGCCGTCGGCCGCGACACGACGGTGCGCTCGAGCTCCACGGTCAACGCCGCAAGCCCCCGGGTCGAGACCCGGGGATCGACGCCGCGGACGCCGCCGCCGCCCGGGAGCTGGTAGCGCATGTCCTCGCCCTCGAGCAGCGAGCCGCGGGAGCGCAGAAACGGATTGTTGAGCCGCTCGAGCGGATCGGCGCCCTGCAGGTAGATCTGGCGCTGCTTGGCCGGCAGCCCGTCGCCACCGGTCGCGCCCAGGTACGCGCGGCCCGCGAGCGACCAGCGCGCGCCGAGCGGGCGCCGGGCGGTGCCCTCGACGGTCAGCCGCGAGTAGAACGGATGGAGATCCGGCCGGCCGCTCGCGGCGAGCCCGTTCTCGTGGTAGGCGAGCCCACCGCTCAGGGTATTCCGGAGGTCCAGCTGCCACTGCCCGGCGCGGGTCGCGATGCCGGACGAGAGCTGGAGCTCAACCGTCCCGGCGTCGTCGTAGTAGCCCCGGTCGAGGTAGCGGAAGTCGTCGGGCTGTACCCACTGGAGCGCCAGCCCCAGGGAGCGCGTCGGTCCGAAGGTGAGATGGGACCGGCGCGTGCGGTCGACGGCGAGGGTGGCCCCGAAGCGGCCCTCGACGCTGAAGAGATCCAGCGTCTCAGAGACGTTCGCCGCCCGGAGAAACACCGGGTTCCGGAGCCGGAACCGGAAGTCCACGTCCCGCGCGTCATCCTCGACGCCCACACCGGTGCTGGCGGTGACCATCGAGACGTTCTGCTCGAACCGGCCCAGGTAGTCGGCGCGGCTCCGGACGCCGAGCGTCAGGCCGCCGCCGTCGTTGTACCAGCCCACCGGCTGGAGCCCCAGGGTCAGGCGGTCGCGGGCAACGCGCGTGCTGAAGTACCGGTGGAGATATACGTCGGTCGCCGGCAGCGGCACGAACAGCTGCGACAGCGAGAAGCCGAGCTGCCGGCGGTTGTTGAGCATGTTCCAGTCGTGCGCGCGGACCCGGGGATCGAGCACCACCAGCCGGGGCCGGGTCCGAGTCCGGAGCTCCACCCACTCGCGCTCGGCCAGGCCGTCGGTGCGCGCCACCGCCGTGTCGCCCCGGGCGATGACGGCGACATCCTGGGGGAACCGGCCGGGCGACTTGCGCACCACCTCGACCCGGGTGAGGTACCCGTCACCGTCGCGCCGGCTCTTCACCTTGCCGACGGCGTAGTCGTACAGCTCGGTCGTGTGCAGCCACTGTGCGAAGAAGGTGGACAGGTCCCGTCCCGAGACCTCTTCGGCCACCGACCGGAAGGCGGCCTCGTCCACGTGCCGGTACTTCCACCGGTCGTAGAACGTCCGGAGGATGCGGTGCATGGTCTCGTCGCCCACGATGGCGCGAAGCTGGTGGAAGAACAGCTCGCCCCGGGTGTAGATCGCGATGTTGTACGAGGTGAAGTCGCGGTAGGCCTGGGCCTCGAGGCTCGGCGGCTCGGCGTAGTCGTCCAGGTCGAGCTCCAGCACGTTCGCCTCGGTCTCGCCGTAGTCGTCCCGGCCCATCGTCTCCCAGAACCAGCTGGTCTGGAAGCTGGTGAACCCCTCGTCGAGCCACCCCTCGCGCCACTCGTTGTTGGCGAGCAGCCCCATGGTGTAGTTGTGGCCCGCTTCGTGGACGATGAGCCCCTGGTCGGCCGAGCCGTCGTGGATCATCATCGGGAACTCGGTGCCGCCGCCCTCGATCCGGTGCACGTTGGTGAGCTGGGGCCAGCCGAACGGACCGAAGACCTGGTCGAGCCAGGCGAGCGCCGTCGCGGTGCGTTCGACGGCGACGCCGCCGCCCCAGGTGGCCTCGTCGCCGGGCTGGTAGAGCACGTGCACGGCGACGTTGCCGTAGCGGCCGCCCTCGTAGCGGTACTCCGGGTTGAGCGACATGGCGAAGTGGTGCACCCGCTCGGCGTACCACCGGAGCCGCTTGCGACCGGGCTCGGCGCCGCCGCAGGCATCGGCCGAAGGCGTGGCGGCGCCGTAGTAGTCGCGCTGGTAGTCGACGGCGCGGTCCGGGGCCCGGTTGGCGCGCTCCCAGCCCGGGTCGCCGCAGACCGGCACGCCGGTGGCGCCCATGACCTGGTCCTCGGGAAGGTCGAGGTCCACGGTGAAGCTGCCGAACTCGCCGTAGAACTCGCCCGCCGGCATGAGCGCGTGCTCCTCCCAGCCGTAGCGATCGTAGACGACGACTTTGGGATACCACTGGGCAAAGTCGAACCGCCGCCCCTGGCGCCCCTGGCGGCGGGGCACGGTTGACGGCCGCGCGTCCCAGCTCATTTCGACCGTCATCGAGTCGCCCGGCAGGAGCGGCTCCGGCAGCCGGAAGCGGACGATGGTGCTGTCGGGCGCGAGCGGATAGACGGCCTCCACCGGCCGGCCCATGATCCGCACGTCGCGCACGTGGTTGAACGCGAAGTCGGGATCCCTGAGGTCGTTGAACCGCCGGCGGCCCTCGACCGAGTCCACGTCGGCCCAGCGGGAGCCGGGGCGGAACGCGTTGAGGTAGAGGTGCAGCGAGAACGTCGTGAGGGTGTCGGGAGAGGCGTTGCGATACTCGATCCGCTCGACGCCGCTCAGGACGCCGGCGGCCTCGTCGAGCCGCGCACTGATCTGGTAGGCGACGTCCTGCTGCCAGGGAGCGCTTCCGGGCGCGGCCGGGGCCTGCTGGAGTGCGAGCAACACCAGTGCGATCACGAACGGCTCGTCGGGTCGGGGGTGGGTGCGGGCAGCGGGCCTAGGCCGCGGTGGCGATCAGCCGCCGGACGGCGGCCAGCAGTGCCTCGGCACGGAAGGGCTTGGCCAGGCACGGGCCGGGCAGCTCGCCGCCGCCCATGAAGCCCGAGACGAACAGCAGCGGGGGCGGCTCGTCCATCGCCCGGAGCGCGGCGGCGAGCGCCAGTCCGTCGAGGCGCGGCATCCGGACGTCGGTCACGAGCGCCGTGATCTCGCGGCCGACCTCGCGCACCGTGTCGAGCGCCTCCAGGCCGTCGGCGGCCACCAGCACCCGGAAGTCGTCGCGGAGCGCGATCGTCATGAACCAGCGCATCATCGGCTCGTCGTCCACGACGAGCACCAGGGGCCGGCGATCGGTCTCCTCGGACGCGAACAGATCGCTCATCGGGGCAAGTTACCGCGGCCGGGTCGCGGCGTCATGGGCGTCGCGGCCTCGCAGGGTGGGCGGCCGGCGTCAGGGCGACTGGAACCCCGCCCTGGCGTGCGGATCCTCCCCGCCCATCACGGCCTTGTGCAGGTCCCACGCCGCCTTGGCGACGAGGCCGAAGGCCTTCTCGTTCGGTACCTGTCCCGACTCGCCGGTCCGACCGGCATAGATGATTGCCGCCATGATCGCGACGACGTCCGCCCGCTCGTCCGCCATTGTCCGCTCCCGTCGTGTGTTGGCTGAACATAACCCCGCAGTCGCAGAGGCCGGGCGGCCGCGCCGCGGTGGCGGCGATGTCGCGTCTGGATAAGTGGATATGTGTTGCGGTCATGGATCACACCTGGAAATCGGACGTTTCGCCCCACCGGGAGCTGTTACTCCCGCTAATGGATAGGGGCCCTCCCAAGCTGACGTTTAGCTCTGCGTCAAGTACATACTCCTGCTAATAGTCCGGCAGAAACTTTCGGGGTTGACGAAACGTCTGCCAGAAGTAGGTTGAAACTGGCAGACGATCCGACCCGGGAGGCCCCATGTCCGCGCTCGACCCCATCAGCCGCCGCATCCTCCAGCTCCTCCTCGCCGACGGCCGCGCCAGCTACCAAGCCATCGCCGACGAGGTCGGACTGTCCCGGCCGGCGGTTATGGAGCGGGTCAAGCGCCTCGAGGAGGGCGGCTACATCCTGGGCTACACCGTCCGGGTGGACCGCGGCCGGCTGGGCTTCCCGATCACCGCGTTCGTCGCCGTCCGCTATCCCGGCAACGAGTTGGACGGCGGCCAGTCCGCCGTGCGATCGCTCGAGACCAACCCGGGCGTCCTCGAGTGTCATCACGTGGCGGGCGAGGACTGCTACATCCTCAAAGTCGCGGCCCCGTCGCTCGAGGCGCTCGAGCGCATGCTGCGCTCTCTCCGCGAGCCCGGGCTCACCGCCACCACCCGCACCACCATCGTGCTGTCCAGCGTGTTCGAGAAGGCCGGCGTGGTACCCGTGGAGGCGGACTGACATGGCCGGACTTCGCGGCAAAGCGCTGATTGCCTACCTGCTCGTCTGCGTGGTGTGGGGCTCGACCTATCTCTTCATCCGGATCGGTGTCGCCCACCTGCCGCCCTTCCTGTTCGCGGGCGTGCGGTTCCTGATCGCCGGGCTGCTGCTCGGCGCCATCGTGCTGGCGCTCCGCATCCGGCTGCCCTCGCGCCCGCAGGACTGGCGGACGCTCGCCATCACGGGGATCCTGTTCCTCTGCGGCGCCAACGCGCTCGTGGTCTGGTCGGAACAGTTCCTCGCGTCCGGCATCGCCAGCGTGTTCGTGGCCGCCATGCCGCTCTGGACCGCGCTGTTCGACGCCGTGCTCCCGGGCGGCAAGGTGCCGCTGACCTGGCGGATCGGCATCGGGCTCGCCATCGGCTTCGCCGGCACCGCCCTGCTCGCGGGCATCACCCCGGACGAGATCGCCCGCGCCGACCTGCGGGGGCCGGCCGCGCTCACGTTCGGCAGCGCCTGCTGGGCGCTGGGCAGCGTGTACTGGAAGCGGCACCCCACCGAGGTGAGCCCCTACGCGGCCTCGGCCGTCCAGATGACCATCGCCGGCGCCATCCTCTGCGTCCTCGGCCTGACGCTGGGCGAGGCATCCGCGTTTCACCTCGAGGGGGCCGGGCTCGGCGCCATGGTCTACCTGATCGTGTTCGGCTCCCTGGTGGGCTACACCGCCTACGGCTACGCGCTCGAGCATGCGTCGGCCACCGTCGTCGGCACCTATGCGTACGTGAATCCGGTCGTGGCCGTCCTGCTCGGCTGGCTGGTGCTGCAGGAGCCGATCACCGGACGGATGCTGGCCGCTATGGCGCTGATCCTGGGGGCGGTGGTGTGGATCCAGCTCTCGGCGAAGCCCACGCGCAGCACGGCGCCGGTGCGGGCGCTCCGGCGCCGCCATCCGGCGGACGCATGAGCGGGGCGGCGAATGGCGCGGCGAGCGAAGCTGCGAGCGCCAGAGAGAGTGGAACCGCGAGCGCGGAGCGTCCGTATGCCGAGTCCGGCGAGGTCGAGCGGCTGGTCGTGCGCTTCATGGACGGCACGCTGCCGCAGGCCGAGTGGACCCACCGGGCCCACCTGACGGTGGCGCTCTGGCACGCCACCCACCACCCGCCGGGCGAAGCGCTCGACCTGGTGCGCGCCGGCATCCTCCGGCTCAACGCGGCGCACGGCGTGCCCACCACGCCCACGCGCGGCTACCACGAGACCGTCACCCGATTCTACATGCGCGTGGTGACGCACCACCTCGAGCAGGAGGGCACGGCGGGCGACTGGGCCGAGCGCGCCAATCGCTTCGTCGAGCGGTACGGCAGCCGGGAACTACCGCTGCGGCACTACACGGAGGCACGGCTCAAGTCGGCCGAGGCGCGGGCGGGGTGGGTGGAGCCGGATGTGCGGCCGATGCCGTAGGGGGAAGACGGCGAAAGCCCGTCACCGTGACGACGCCTCGCCTACCTCGCCAGCAAATGCCTCCGCAGCTTCACCAGCCGCCGCCGGAGCGAGCCGTCGTGGATCCGCTCGCCCACCCGCACGATCGCGCCGCCCAGAATGTCGCGATCGACCGAGAACGCGGGCAGCACTTCCTTGCCGAGGTGCGTGCTCAGCGCCTCGGCGATGCTCTTCTGCAGCTGCTCGTTCACCGGGCGGGCCAGCGTGACCCCGGCGCGGACCCGGTTGAGCTTGACGTCGACCAGGGTGGCGTACTCGGTCGCGATGGCGCGGAAGAGCTGCTGCCGCCCGCGCTTGACCACCGCCTGGAGGAACAGCACGAACTCCCGCGGCGCCTCCTGCAGGGCCGCGCCGAGCAGGCGCGACTTCTCGCCCTTGGGGATGCGCGGCGACATCAGGATGGCCTGCACCGACGGCGTGGTCTCGATCGCCGCGGCGAGCGCGTCGATCAGCTCGGCGTACCGCGCCGTCCCCCCGCTCCGCTCGCCGAGGTCGAACAGCGCCTCGGCGTAGTTGCGGGCGATCGTCTCCGACCTCACCGGCCGCCGTCCAGGGTGGCGAGGTAGTCCAGCACGATCTTGCGGTCGGCGTCGCTGTCGAGCCGCTGGCCGACCAGCTTGGACGCGGCCGCGAGCGACAGGTCCACCGCCTCGCGGCGGAGATCCGCGACCGCCCGGTCGCGCTCGGCGCCGATCTCACGCCGCGCGCGCGCCAGCAGCTCCTCCTGCTCCTGCTTGGTCTTCTCCATCGCGACGGCCCGCTCCTTCTCCGCGAGCGTCCGGGCCTCGAGCACCATCCCGTGCGACTGGGTCTTGGCGTCGGCGACCAGCTTCCGGTGCTCCTCGAGCAGCTTGGCCGCCTCGGCGCGGTCCCGCTGCGCCGCGGCGAGCTGCTCCTCGAGCGCCTTCTCCCGCGCCTCGACCGCGCCGAGCACGGCCGGCCAGGCGAACTTCTTCAGCACCGCCAGGAGGACCAGGAAGACCACGATGGTCCAGAACATCAGGCCGCCCTCGACCGTGAGCGGGCCGGAGGCGTGCTCCTCCTGGGCCGCGAGCGCGGGCGCCAGGAGCAGCGAGAGTGAGGCGATGCCGAGTGCCGGGATCTTCATGACGCGCCTCGACTAGAAATTGATCTTGCCCTGGATCAGGAACGCGATGACCGCGACGAACAGCGCGACGCCTTCGACCAGCGCGGCGGCGATGATCATGGCCGTCTGGATCCGGGCGGTGGCGTCGGGCTGGCGGGCGATGCCTTCGGTGGCGGACCCGCCGATCCGGCCGATGCCGATGCCGGCACCGACGACGGCGAGACCGGCGGCGAGACCGGCGCCGATGAGGCCGAAGCCTTTGTCCGCGCCGGCGGAGACGGCGGCGTCCTGCAACAGGGCGATCATGGACAGCATGGCGTACTCCCTCGTGAGGTTAGGAGAAGAACATCGGCCGCGCCCGCCGCACGTGCGGCCGCCTCTCCAGGAGCGGCCTCGTCACGGTGGCCCGCCGGCGTTCCCGCGGTGAGGCGAGGAACAGCGGGCATCGTCCGCCGTCCGGCGGACTACGCTACCAACACGGCGCGAGCGCTCGCCGGCTGGGGTCTTCGAGACTGAGTCTAGTGCTCCGCCCGCATCAGCCCGATGAACACGCTGCGTGAGCAGCGTGAACACGAACGCCTGCAGGAACGCCACGAACAGCTCCAGCAGCATGACGCCGGTGGCCAGCGCCGAGGCGGCGATGCCCACGGTGTAGCTCTGGAACAGGAACGTCAGGCCGATCAGCGCCAGCACCAGCACGTGGCCGGAGGTCATGTTGGCGAACAGCCGGACCGCCAGGGCGAACGGCTTGGCCAGCTTGCCGATCAGCTCGATCGGGGTCATGACCACGAGCAGCAGCACCTTGAGGAAGGTGCCGCCGATGCCGCCGGGGAGGCCGTGGGGCAGGTAGAAGATCGTCCCCATGTAGCCCTTGAACCCGAGGGTCCGCATCCCCGTCACCTCGATCACCACGAACGCCATGACCGCGAGCCCAGCCGTCACCGCGATGTTCCCCGTCGCGGCGGCGCCCCACGGCAGCAGGCCGAGGAGGTTCATCGCCAGGATGAAGAAGAACAGGGTGAGCAGGTAGGGCGCGAAGCCTTCGCCGTGCGGCCCCACGTTCGGCAGGACGACTTCCTGCCGGATGTAGAGCGCGGTCGCCTCCATCGCGCCCGCGAAGCCCTTCGGCGGCCGGCCCGCGGCCTCCGCCCGGCGGATCGAGCGGGCGCTCAGGATGAACGTCAGCGCCACGAGGACGGCGGCGAGCAGCAGGTAGACGAGGTGCTTGGTCGGCGAGAGGTCGAGGACGCGCGGATGGCCGTCGGCAGCGGTGCCGAGGGGGATCTTCCAGCCCTGCGGCAGATGCCAGACGACGCCGAAGGGGAGCTCGACCTCGTGGGAGTTGGCGAGGTGGTGGACGATGTCGATCTGGCCCGTGGCCACCTTGGCGGCGTGCTCCTGCCGGGCGGCCTGCTCCGCGGGGGCGGCGTGCTCCTGCGCCGCCAGCGCGGGCGCGGTCCACACCCCGGCTCCCGCCCCGAGCAGCACCGCCGCCACCGCCAACCTGCGACCGAAACGCGTCATCGCTCGCCTTCCCGCGAGTGTTCCCGTAGTGCCGTGACCCCCTCGACCAAGAGGAGGGCCACGAGGACTCCGACCATGGACCCCAGCATGGATCCGGCGCGCCTGCCGAGCACCGGCAGCACCGCAACGCCGACCACCACGACCACCGTGAGCCGCGTCAGCATCCCCAGGCCCCACACCGCCATGAACCGGTCGGTACCGATGCTCCGGAGGGCCCACCAGCCGAGCGGCGTCTGCAGCACCAGGCCGACTCCCACCCCCCACCCCACCACCGCCCGCTCCGCGGCCGGCACCAGCGCCGTCGCGATCGCCCCGCCGGCCGCCACGACCGCGACGCCGGTGAGGTAGCGGAGGCCCAGCCTCACTCGCCGCCGCCGTCCTTGCGGTTGAGTGCGCGGATCAGCGAGTACATCGTCCCCCCGAACCCCAGGAACGCCGCGACGATCGTGACGATGCCCGTGTTGCCGAGCCGCCGGTCGAGCCACTGTCCGGCCAGCACGAAGACCAGGAGGCTGGCCGCGAGCTGGACCCCCAGCCCGGCGTAGCGCATCGGCCCGGGACTCTTGCCGCCGCCCGGTTCTGGGGAATTCACGCGGACAACCTAGTCCCTTGTGAAATTTTTCGCAAGCTCGTCTGAGCACCCTTTCCTGGGCGCGGAACTGCGGGGGTCGCCGGCCCGCCAATATAGGCGGCCGGGCGGCCGGAAACGAACCGCGGTGCTATGGCGTCCGACTAGGGACCCGGGTAATGTCCACCAATTCCTCGTCTCGTCCTTTCCTTAGAGACCCGATGACCGCAACCGCAGCCGCCCCCCACGACGACGTCCAGCAGCTCCAGCGCCTGACCGAGGCGGTCCTCCGGCTCCGCCGCCAGGTGGCCCAGCGCATCGTCGGGCAGGACGACGTGATCGAGGGGATCCTGACCGCCATTCTGAGCGGGGGCCACGCGCTCCTGATCGGCGTGCCCGGGCTGGCCAAGACCCTGATGGTCCAGACGGTCGCCGAGACGCTCCACCTGTCGTTCAACCGGATCCAGTTCACCCCGGACCTGATGCCGAGCGACATCACCGGCACCGACATCATCGAGGAGGACCCGACGACCGGCCGGCGCGCGTTCCGGTTCGTCCAGGGGCCGATCTTCGCCAACATCGTGCTGGCCGACGAGATCAACCGCACGCCGCCCAAGACCCAGGCGGCGCTGCTGGAGGCGATGCAGGAGCAGCAGGTCACGGCCGGCGGCGCCACCTACCACCTGCCCGACCCGTTCTTCGTGCTGGCCACCCAGAACCCGATCGAGCAGGAGGGGACCTATCCCCTGCCCGAGGCCCAGCTCGACCGGTTCATGCTCGAGCTCCGGGTGGCCTATCCCAGCCGCACCGAGGAAGAGGCGATCGTCGAGCAGACCACCGGCATCACCCGGCAGCCGCTGCAGCCGGTGCTGGACGCGGCGTCGGTGCTGGCGATGCAGGCGCTGGTGCGGCGGATCCCGGTGAGCCGGAGCCTGATCCGGGCGGCGGTCTCGCTGGCCCGGATGACGCGGCCGACCGACCCCGAGTCGCCCGCGTTCATCCGGGAGTACGTCGACTGGGGCGCCGGCCCCCGCGCGTCGCAGTACCTGGTGCTCGGCGCCAAGGCGCGGGCGGCGATGGCCGGCCGGCCGATGGCCGACCTCGACGACGTGCGGGCGGTGGCGCCGGCGGTGCTCCGGCACCGCGTGGTCACCAACTTCGCGGCGGAGGCGGCGGACCGGACGAGCGAGGACCTGATGATGGAGCTGCTGGGGGGGAAGGGGTGGCTCGCGGGGTGACCGCTCGTCACCCTGAGCAACGCGAAGGGGGCATGCCTCAAAGCATGCCCCCTTCGCTGCGCTCAGGGTGACGAGCGCTCCTTTGGATCTCGAGCCAGCGCCTACATCACCGGCAGCAGCAGCTCGCTGAAGGCGTCGAGCGAGCCCTCGTACGAGTCGAGCACCGTTTCCACCGCGGCCTCCTCGTCGGGGCTGAGCGGATCGCCGCTCGCGGCGGTGATGACCGGGGCGCCGGCGGTGATCGTGATGGTGGCGAAGGTCTCGCCGTTCACCTTGACGGTGAACGTCCCGCCGTCGCCGGCGTAGGTGCCCACGAGGCCGACGTCCCCGTTCGGCCCGCTGATGGCGAGGTCGAGCGTCACCGCCACGTCGGTCTCGGAGATGTTGGCGAAGGTTGCGGTCCAGTCGATCGACAGGTTGCGCGAGGGGACGTCGAGCTCGTAGTCGAGCGTCAGGACGACGCCGCCGCCGCTCTGGCTCACGCTGTTCCGGAGCGTGAAGTTCGCGCGGATGGTGCCGTTGAAGGCGAAGCCGTCGATGGTCACGGTGCCGCCGGAGGCGCTGGCGCTGGCCACGACGTCGTAGTCGAGGTAGGTCACGTTGGCCTGGACCACCCGGACCCGGACGTTGACGACCGACGCGCTGCTCTGGTCGATGATGTCGACGTAGCCGGTCTCGATCACCGGCTCGACCGGGCGGTACAGCACCGGGTCCACCGCATAGAGAAGGAAGCGGACGCCGTTGGACGGCGCGCCGCTCACGTCGGACGCCACGTAGGTGTCGGTGCTCTCATCCCAGACGTAGGTCACCCCTGCCAGCTCCGACGGGATCGCGGCCACGCGGGCCTGAATGCCCGGTCGCCCGGCAGGCACCAGCGACGCGATCCGCCGTGCGTAGCGTGCACTCACATCCGACGGCCGGGACATCACCAGCGCCGCCGGGTTGGCCACGAACGGCGACCCGTTGAGGACCGCGGCGATGTCGCCGCCGATGGCGGCGAAGCTCGCCGCCGGCCCGGAGGCGAAGGCGTCGTGCGCGGCCGACATGTCGGCGGCGGTACCCTGAGGATCGAATTCGCTCGGGCCGCTGCCCTCGCTCTTGCAGCCGGCCAGCGCCAGGGCCACCACGGCCGCAGCGAGCGAGCGCCTTGCGTTCTGCGTGACGCGCATGAGATCCGCCTCCACGAGGGGTTCCGAAAACAACTGCCGAAGCCGTTGATTGACGTTGAGTTGGCGCCGAATGCCAGACCCTGCACCTGCCGAAACGGGGCCCCGGCGTGGCGACTCCGACCAGCTTGGCAACCCGCATGCCCGCCGCGGCGCGGCCTGCGGGCCGGGAGCCCGGTCGCTATATTTCCGCACGTCCGAGGGATCTGGTCCGAGGGCGCTTCACCAACCAAGGTGGAGGACATGGTCGGGATCATCCTGGAGGGTGTGCTGTTCGTCGCGCTGCTCGCGACGGTGGCCACCCTCCTTTTCTATGCCCTGACGCGCTGGACGCCGCTCGGGCTCCGGCTGAGGCAGGACGCCAACCGGCGGAAGATCGAACAGACGCTCGAGCTCGACTGCCCGATCCATGGGCCGCAGCGGGAGGAGGAGTTGGTGCGCCTGCCGTCCGGCAGCCGCATCTGTCCGACCTGTTACAAGGAGGCGTTACATGAGTAGCGACGTTTCGGGGCCCGGACTCGGCCGTGTCGTCCGACTCGCCGGCGTGGCCCTGGGGCTGCTCGCGCTGCTGGTGCTCATCCCCACGGCCATGACCTACATCAATCCGGGCCACGTGGGCATCGTCATCCACCGGGTGGGCGGGGGCGTCGACGCGACGGCGCTGGCCCCGGGCCTCCACGCCCGGAACCCGCTCACGACCGGGATCGAGGAGTACCCGACCTACATGCAGACGGTGGTGCTCGCGCGGGCCGCGGAGGGGATGGAGCGGAACGACGAGATCAACGTCAACAGCGTCGAGGGCCAGCCGCTCTCGCTCGACGTCTCGATGTCGTTCGAGCTCGATCCGACCAAGGTGCCGGCGCTCTACTCGACGTTCCGGACCGACATCGCCACGATCCAGCATACGTACGTGAAGCAGGCCATCCGGCAGTCGCTGCAGGAGGTCGTGGGCAACGAGGAGATCGCGGCGATCATCGGCCCCAAGAAGGCCGAGACCACCGGGCGGGTGACCAAGCTGCTGGAGCAGCGGCTTTCGATCTACGGCATCATCGTGAAGCAGTTCACCATCAACGAGCTGCGGGCGCCGCCGTCGGTCATCGAGGCCATCAACCAGAAGAACGTGATGCAGCAGCAGGGCCTCACGGCGCAGAACGAGCTGCAGAAGAACCAGTTCCAGGCCCAGGGCGACTCGATCAAGGCGGCCGGCCGCGCCAAGGCGATCCTGGCCGAGGCGGAGGCGCAGGCCAAGGCGAACCGCCTGCTGAGCGAGAGCATCACGCCGACCCTGGTGCAGTACGAGATGAGCAAGCGGTGGAACGGACAGATGCCTCAGGTGACGGGCGGCGCGATGCCGATGATCCAGCTCCCCGGGGCGACCAAATAGGCGGAGGTGACTCCGCTCACTGAGGCGGGTGCGTACCGGCAGCTATCTAGCAGGGTACCTGCTGGTCCTCGGCCCTGACACGCGGTACCGGCCCCGCCGGTCGTTCAGGGCCCGCTCACATCATGGAGAGGTCCCATGCGAGTTCCATCGCCGATGCGCATCGCCGCGCTCACCCTGCTGGTCGGGGGCCTGGCTTGCGCCAAGAACACGTCAGACGAGACCGTGGGGGCCGCGCGCGACACGACGGCCGCCGGCGTCTCGGACTCCGCCAACGCCAACGCCGACCAGTCGGGCGTCGACTCGACCGGCAACTCCAACATCAGCCCGGACGTGGAGAAGACCCGGCCGGACCAGGGGCAGCCCGTGACGTCCAAGGGCGACACCCTCAACCCGTCGGTGGACAGCTCGACCGGCGCCGTCACCGACAGCTCCATGAACAACATGGGCATGGACAGCACCACGATGAACCATGACGGCATGGACAGCACCACGATGAACCACGACGGGATGGACAGCACGACGATGAACCACCCGGGCATGGACAGCTCGAGCACGGACACCTCGACGGCGCGCTAGCAACCGGCACCGAACGAGGGCGCAGACACGGACAGGGCGTGGAGAGATCCACGCCCTGTCCGTTGCCACGGGTGCGCGCCGGCGGCTGCGCTACGACTTCGACCGCTTGCGGGTGCTCTTCTTCCGTCCGGCCGCCTTCTTCCTCGGCACCTTGGCGCCCTTCTTCCGCGCCTCCGACAGGCCGATCGCCACCGCCTGCTTCCGGCTCTTCACCTTCCCGCCGCGCCCGGCCTTGCCCCGGGTCAGCGTGCCCTTCTTCCGGCGGCGCATCGCGCTCTCGACGCTCTTGCTCGCCGCCTTGCCGTATTTCCGACCGCCCTTCCTGGACGAGGATTTCTTCTTGGCCGCCATGGAGTCCTCCGGGAGATGGGTGTGACTGCGCCTGAACCGGCTGAAGGGTAGGCAGACGCCGTCGCCACAGGATGTGACGCGCAACCCCATCGCTACCGATGCAGCGTCCCCGCAGGTGTCGCGTCCCGGTCACATCTTCCGCGCCCCCCAAGGTCTGCTGTAGAATGGTCTAGTACCGACCGCCCTCGTCGTGGAGAGGGCCGCACGGCGGCCCCGCGGGCTGCCCGGAGGCGCCGTGACCCATAAACACGCCCACATCCTGCCGCTCACACCCGGACCTCTCGTGCTGGTGGTGGACGACGAGGCCACCCACAGCGACGCCGTCGCCCGCATGGTGCAGGCGCTTGGCTTCCAGGTCCGGACCTGCCACGGCGGCCGCATGGCCCTCGGCTACCTCGGCGCGCACCCCCGCCAGGTACGGCTGCTGATGGCCGATCTGCAGATGCCGGGGATGGACGGGGGGAACTGGTCGAGCGGGCGCGGGACCTCGACGCGAGCCTGATGGTGGTGCTGATGGCCGGCCCCGGCGACGCCGACGCGCGCGACCTGCTCGGCGGCTACCGGGACCTCCCGCTGCTCTGGAAGCCGGTCAACCTCGAGGAGCTGACCCGGATGTTCGTGGAGCTGTTCGGCGCGTCGGCCCTGGAGGTGGGTCCGCCGCCCCGGCAGCGGCTGCGCCGCCGGAGCTGGGAGCACCAACAGGTCTGAGCCTCACTTCGGCACCATCGGCAGTCCCTCCGCCTGCCACGCCGCCCACCCGCCGACCAACGCCCTCGCCTTCGGCCATCCCGCTCGACGAAGCTCTCGCGCCACCCGGGCGCTTGTGGCTTCGTCCTGTCACGCACAGTACAGGACGAGCGTGGCGTGCTGGTCCAATCGTCGCTCGCGCGCGAGGCGGACGGCGTCGTCGGGCGGGAGCCGGAGCGCGCCCGCGCCCAGGTTGGGGTCGTCGCGGTAGCTCCGCTCGGTGCGGACGTCGGCGACGATGACCGGCTCGCCGGCCTGCTGCAGCGCCAGGAACTCGGGGATGGTGATCTTCTCGGGCACGTTGGTCTCGGCTGCCCGGGCGGCCTTCCGCCCGGGGCCGATCGGTGCCACGGCACTGGCGGCACCGGCCGCGGCGGCCGCACTCCGCACCACCTCGGCGCGGTTCGGGGCGGGCCCGGCGCCGGGCGTCGGCGCGCCGGCCGCGGCGCCGCCGTGGCGCCGGAGGTAGATGGCGATCGCGCTGCCGTGGATCAGCACCGAGAGCAGCACCACGAGGCAGGTGATGGTGAACAGCCGCTCCGCACCCGGGATCCCGGCGAACACCGGCAGCAGCACCAGCAGCAGCGAGCGAGAGGCCGCGCGGGCCGAACAGCGCGATGAGCCGGCAGCTCCCCGGCTCGATGCCCGAGCGCCGGAGCACCGGAATCAGCACCACGCCCCGGATGCCGAGCGCGACGGCGGCGAAGGCGAGCACGCGCCAGTCGCCCGCCAGGGTCACGCCGGTCCAGATGAGCCCCGCCCCGAACGCCACGAAGGTGAGCAGCAGGAACATCTCGGCCGACGCCTCGCCGTAGTCGAGGAAGCAGTCGCACAGCTCGACGTCGAGCGCCGCGATGACCATGCCCGCCGCGAACGCCGCCAGGAACCCGCTCCCGCCCACCGCCTCCGCCGCGGCGAAGCTGGTGAAGGCGACGCCCAGGGCGTAGAGCGACTCGTAGTCGCGGCGGACGCCGACCCGCCGCCGCACCTGGTCGAGCAGGGTGATGGCCACCCAGCCGACGAAGACGCCGAGCATGGGCCCGAGCAGGAAGAGCCCGACGGCGCGGCTGCCGTACTCCCAGGCCGGCGCCGGGCCGGTCGCGCGCAGGGCGAGCATGCAGAGCACGACGATCGGGAGCAGGATGACGTCGTTCATCCCGCTCTCGAGCCGGAGCGCGAGCTTGGCGGTCGGCGGCAGGGCCGGGTTCCGGAGGAACGAGCGCAGCAGCACCGGGTCGGTCGAGGCCAGCGCGGCGCCGAGGATGGCGGCGGCGGCGGGGTGGAGGCCGAGGAGGGCCCAGGCGGCGAAGGCGATGATCGCCGCGGGGAGCAGGGTGCCGGGGCCGAGGATCAGCGCCGCCAGGCGGTGCTGCTGCTTGACCTCCGCGATGTCGACGCCGATGGCGTCGCTGAAGAGCACCAGGACGAGGCCAGGGTGGCGATGACCTGCAGCGAGGGCGAGTCGAGCCCGAGCTCGATCAGGCCGAGCCCGGCGGGGCCGAGGCCGGCGCCGAGGAGGAGGAAGATCGCGACCTGGGGGAGGCCGGTTCGCTCGATCGCGCCGGAGAGGAGCGAGCTGACGATGATGACGATGCCGACCAGGGCCAGCAGCTCGGTGAAGCTCTCGTGGGGCATGGGGGAAACATGCGCCGGGACCGGGGCCGGGCGCCAGCCGGGGTGTCGAGAGTGCGCTCCCTCGACCACCGCAGGACCGGACTGCATCTTGGTGACATGCCTGCCCTGGGACGGCGACTACCGATGCTGCTGGCAGCGATCCAGGTGCTGCGCATGACACCGGCCGCGGCGCAGGCCGGCGTGACGATCACCGCCGACAACGACTACTTCAACTTCTGGCAGGCGTTAGCGCCTTCCTCGCGCCGAGCCCACGGCGGCCTCGCCGGACAGCGTCCGGGTCGTGCTCAGCGGCGCGATCGCCGATACGATCGGTGGGTTCGGCGTGGGTGGGCCCGACGGGCGGTACGATGGTGGCTGGAGCTGCAGCCCCGACGTCCCGCCGCACGCCCTGGCGGGGCTGCGGGATGGAGGGTATCCCGACGGGGACCTCGCGCCTGGCGAATGGCATCTCCTCGCTGTCTATCCGGGCGACTGAGCGCAGAGGGGCGGGCAGCCAGATGGCGGTTCGAGGCCGTTCACTAAGCGCGGCAACGTGGGAGGCCGGGCATGATCGCGTTCGAAATCTCCATCGACGGCAGGCGGCAGTGCACCGCCGGGATCGGTGACCTGGATGTGGCATCGGTCATCACGACCTGGGTCCGCCGGCGGTCCCACGACCCCGTGTCCGGAGAAGCTGTCGACGATGCGATCGAGGAAGAGCTCGCGCTGGAGGTGGGCGGCCTGGCGCACGACCCCGACGGCGCGGCGATCCAGATACGGTGGCTCCGCGAGGCCCTCCAGGTCGGGCAGGTGATCACGCTGGCCGTCGTGGAGGCCGACAGCGTCGATCCGCCCCGAACGCGCGAACGCACCGATCCCGCGTGGAACGAGGAGCGCAAGCGCGCATACTACGAACGGCTGAAACGGGAGTACGGCGAGGCGTGAGGCCACGAAACCCGGCGAGCGATGAGAGGGGAGGCGTCGAATGAACCTGAGTTACCTGCGGGTGCGCCGGCCGCTGAAGGACGCGCTCGAGCGGTTCCACGCCTGGATCGGCGTTCCCGAGATCGAGCCTGCACGCGAGGTGGCCGAGCGGGACGCGATCGACCTGGCCCTGGAGGGCGAGGATTGGAAGGGGCTCGCCGTCTTCGTCTTTCCCTGGGGCGCGTGGACGGTCTTCCAGGAGCTGTCGGGCGGGCTCGGAGGCCGCCCCGCCGCGGACTGGCTGCGGCTCGCCGACGGGGGCGACCTGGTCTACGCCGGCTACAACGACGCGGCCGGCTTCGGCGAACTGGTGTACATCACCGGCGGCGAGCTGGTGCGGCATTTCGTGCAGGACGACGATGACCCGGGCGCAGGGGTGAACGTGGGACGGCTCCGGGAAGAGGCGAAGGAGCCGTGGTCGACCTGGATCGACATGGCTGGGTGGGTGGACACGGACGACGAGGAGATCGGCACGACGGACCGGGGGCTGCTCTGGATCCACGAGGTGCCACCCGGCGCCTGGGACAAGCCGTGAGCGGGCGCTCCCGCGCCCGCCCCGCCAGCGACGACGCTCCCCCAGCTTCGCCCTACATCGGATCGGCGACCGGCACCGGGGCCAGGCGATCGATGATCGTGCCGTCGCCGAGCTGCCCGTAGGCATTGTATCCCCAGCAGTAGGCCACGCCGGCGATGGTCCTGCCGCACGTATGGGTGCTGCCGGTGCTCACCTGCTTGAACGCGTGCCCTCCCACGACCGCAATCGGCGTGAGCGGGTTGTCGACGATGAAGCCGGCACCGCTCTGGCCGAGGGACCCGTCGCCCCAGCAGTAGCTTCGGTCGCCCGTGGACTCGCCACAGGTATGCGTGTAGCCCGCGCTGACGCGATGGAATCGGAGCCCGCCGGCCACCGCTCTCGGCCAGAAGCTCACGGCCTGCTGGCCGGTGCCGAGCTCGCCCTTCGTGCCATTGCCCCAGCAGTAGGCGCGGTCGGCCGTGGTGACCGCGCAGGTGTGGAAGCCCCCCGCGTCCACGTCGTGCCAATCGCGGGTCCGGCCGACCCGGGCGGGCTTCAAGCGCCGCGCGGCGGTCGAGCTGTCGCCGATCTGTCCGAGGCTGTTGAGGCCCCAGCAGAACATGCGGTCGTCGGCGGTCACGCCGCACGAGTGGCTCCACCCGGCGCTCACGCGGCGGAAGCGGAGAGTGCTGGCGACCAGCGTCGGCTTCAGGCGACGGGTTCGCGTGCCGTCGCCGAGCTCGCCATCGAGGTTCTCGCCCCAACAGTAGACCCGGTCGTCGGGGTAGCTCACGCCGCAGGTGTGCTTCCAGTTGGTCTCCACCTGGCGGAAGCGGTGCCCGCCCGCGACCGCCACGGGGGTCGTACGATAGGTCGTCGTCCCGTCGCCGAGCAGGCCGTTGTCGTTGGCGCCCCAGCAGAAGGCCCGAAAGTCCATCGTCACGCCGCAGGCGGAAATGGCGCCGGCGCTGATCTGGCGGAAGCTGAGCCCGCCGGCGACCGCCGTCGGCGTGTGCCGGTGGGTGTGCGTGCCGTCCCCGAGCGCCCCGGTGTCGTTGAAGCCCCAGCAGTAGGCTCGATGGTCCGTCGTGAGCCCGCAGGTGAAGTGGTAGCCGCCGCTCATCTGCTCGAACGCCAGCGTCGCGGCCGCGGCCGTGGCGAGGGCCGGCTCGGGCTCCGGGTCGGTGGGCGACGGGGCCTCGTCCCGGCAGGCCAGGACGGCCAGAAGGAGCGCGGGGACGAGGGCAGCGAGTCGAGGCATAAGGAGCTCCTGGCGGAAGGAACGCCGGCAGAACGGTGGTTCCGGGTGGAGATATCGCACTCCGCTCTCAAGCGGATATCAAGCCGCGTGCTCCCGAGGTCCGACAGCGACCGCCTGGACTGCGACTGCCCGGGCCTCGGGGGTGATTTCTTCTCCCCAGGGCGCGAACGCAACGCCCTGGAGGTGGAACGACGCTTCCGGGGCGGCGATCGCGCCGACCTTCGGTGCGATCGTTACAAACTTTCGTGGCGACGCGGCTCCCTCGAGTTGAAACGTGGCGCCCTTGAGTCGCATTGCGGCTCCCTCGAGTCGGACCGCGGCTCCCTGGAGCGCGCCGCCGCTTCCTAGAGTCGGACAGCGGCTTCCTAGAGTCAGACAGCGGCTCCCTGAAACCGACTCGCAGTCTCCTGAAACCGAGGCGGAACAGCCTGAAGCCGAGACGGAGCAGCCTGAGGCCGAGACGGAGCTCCCTGAAGCCGCGACGGAGCTCCCTCGAGCCGCGAAGCGGCTTCCCTACGCCGACGAGCGGCGTCCTGGCGTGCGCGCGGCGCGACCTCCAGCACCCGAGCACCGACCTCGACGAGCTACGCCGCGATCCAAAGGTTCCGCGCCGCGACCAGGAGACGCCGAGTCGCGACCTGGCCACCCCGCGACGCGACCTGGACGGCCCGAGCGACGACCCAATGTCTCCACGAGGCGGCCAACGGGTCCGGACGACCCCCCCTCAACGCAGAACGGGGGGAGCCACCGGCTCCCCCCGTTCACCCTGCATCAACTCGGCAACCGCTTATCTGCGCGCCCAGACGTGGCAGAAGGAGGCGTTGTCGGTCCCTGCGATTTCATTCCGCCCCGTGACGTACGCCGCGTTCATCAGGGCATACGGAGCGTAGTGAATCTCGTCGATGTCGAAGCCGTCGGCCCCATCCTTCTTGGTGATGAACAACTTGCCGAAATGCGCCAGGCTCAGCGCGTGGCCGGTCTCGTGGGTGATGATCGAGTAGAAATCGATGGTGTTCGGCGCCCCGCGCGTGGTCCAGATGAACGAGGGGTTGTAGTAGATCTCGGCCAGCGAGGTATCTAGGAGGCCGTCGCCGTTGATGTCCGTGGGGATGTCGTCGTCCTCAGTGGCCGTGCCCTGGTCGTCGACGAACACGAACGTGAAGGTGACGCCGAGGATGGCGTCGGCGCCGCCCGGGGTGTAGGCCTCGAAGAACTCCGCGGGCTGCCACCCGGCCTGGATGATGTCCGCGACCTGGGCATAGGTCGGGCTGGGGACGGGGCGCTCCAGGAAGAAGTCGTCGAGCAGATCGGGGTCGGTGCCGGCCGGCACCGCCACGCGCTCGATCGGCGCGTCGGCGCAGCGCCGGTCCCGCCAGGCCTGCATCGACTCCTCGATGAGCCCGTCGAGCTCCGCCTGCGACGACAGGCGGAAGCCGGCGCCGTTCTCGATCACCGGCACGGGGAACGCGAGACCCGTCAGGAACGTCTGGAGCTCTGGGTCCAGGGCGTAGGTGACGCCGATCCGGCCCTCCCGCCGCGGATCGCCGGCCACCCACTGGTAAGCGGTGAGATGCGTCCGGTCATTGGTGAAGATCGCCGTCGGCGACGCGGGATCGGCCCCTTGCGCCTTGTACAGCAGCTCGACCTTGGCGACGCGGACGTTCGACCGCTTGGCCGCCAGGCCCGTGTTGATCCGGGTCAGGAGCGGGTGACCGACGCGGATTACCTCGTCGTTGTCCGGTGCCTTGGCCTTGGCCATGGCCGGCGCGCCGGCGTCCGACGGCTCGGTGGCCGGCTCGTCGGTGCAGGCCGCCAGGCCCGCGAGCGCAATGAGACACCCCGCATGCAACACATTCCACAACCGCATGTGAACCTCTGGGGGAACGTGGGAACGGAACGGCGCCGAGGTGGCCCCGGGGCGCCGGAGAGGAGCAACGATGGTGAGATATTACTGCTGCGAAAAACAAACCTCCGAGAAACTACGAGAGGCCGACAGAAAAGCAACCAAATGCAGAAAGGTGCAGCGGCGAATCTCCGGGGAGCCCGGGGCTGGCGCCGCCCACCAGCAGCGGGCTAACCTGTGAGACCGTGCCAACCTCCGAGCCCTTCGCCACCGCGCTGCTGCTGGCCATCGCCGGCCTCCTCATGGGGTCGAGCGTGCTGTTCAGCCGCGCGTCGAACCGGATCGGCGTGCCGATCGTGCTGCTGTTCCTCTGCATCGGGATGCTGGCGGGGTCGGAGGGCGTGGGCGGCATCGCGTTCGAGGACTACGGGTTCGCGTTCCGGCTGGGAACGCTGGCGCTGGCGCTCATCCTGTTCGACGGCGGACTCAACACCCCGATGGCGGCGCTCCGGCGCACGTGGGCGCCGGCGGGGATGCTGGCCACGGTCGGGGTCGCGCTCACGGCGGGACTGATCGCGCTGCCGGCGCACTGGTGGGGGCTCTCGTGGCCGCAGGCGCTGGTGCTGGGCGCGGTGGTGTCGTCGACCGACGCGGCGTCGGTGTTCTCGGTGCTCCGGGGCAGCGGCCTCCAGCTCAAGCGGCGGGTGGGCACGACGCTCGAGCTCGAGTCGGGCCTCAACGACCCGGTTGCCGTCATCCTCACGGTCACGCTCACCGCCAACCTGTTCGCGCCGGGCTCGGTCACGCCGGGGCGGGTCCTGTTCGAGGTGGCGCGCGAGCTGCTCATCGGCGGCGCGTTCGGCGTCGGCGTGGGGCTCGGCGGGCGATGGCTGCTCCGGCGGTTCCCGCTGCCGACGGGCGGGCTCTACCCGGCGCTCACGCTGGCGTTCGCGCTGCTGGCGTACGGCATGCCGACGCTGGTCCACGGCAGCGGCTTCCTGGCCGTGTACCTGGCGGGCATGGTGCTCGGGAACGGGCCCCTGCCCTACCACAACGGTCTGCTCCGGGTGCACGACGCGCTGGCCTGGCTGGCGCAGATCGGGATGTTCCTGATCCTGGGTCTGCTGGTGTTCCCGAGCGGGCTGCTGGAGGTGGCGGGGACGGGACTGGCGCTGGCGATCCTGCTGGCGGTCGTGGCGCGGCCCGTCGTGGTGGCGCTGTGCCTCGCGCCGTTCCAGTATCCGAAGCGCGAGGTGGCGTACATCGGCTGGGTGGGACTCCGGGGCGCGGTGCCGATCGTGCTGGCGACGTACCCGGTGCTGGTGGGCGCGCCGGGGGCGGACCGGATCTTCCACGTGGTGTTCTTCATCGTGGTGGCGAACGCGCTGGTGCCGGGGGCGACGGTGGCGTGGGTGACGCGGCGGCTCGGCCTGCAGAAGGCGGAGGCGCCGGCGCCGCAGGCGGTGCTGGCGATCGAGTCGCGCCTGCCGCTCGAGGGCGAGCTGATGTCGTTCTACGTGGACGAGGCGCTGGTGGTGATGGGCGCGACGCTCCGGGACCTGGACTTCCCGGAGGGGTCGAGCGTGACGCTGATCGTGCGGGGGAACCGGCTCATTCCGCCGCGCGGGTCGACGGTGCTGCAGGCGGGGGACCACGTGTACGTGCTGGCGCAACCGGAGGACAAGGGGCTGATTCAGCTGATGTTCGGGCGGCCGGAGACGGAGTGAAGGACGGGGGCCGGGTCGGCGAGCGCATCGGCCACCTGGGTGAGGAGGGTGTCGAGGTCGAACGGCTTCACGATCAGCGGCCACCGGAGCTGCTCGCGCTGGTGCGACGATCCGAATCCCGACATGATCACCACCCGCGGCGGGGCGGGCAACCTTTCCGCGATGGCCGCCAGGGCCTCGCCGTCCAGGTTGGGCATGATCAGATCGGTGAGCAGGAGATCCACGTGCGCCGACGCCAGCGCCCGAACGGCCTCGCGGCCGCTCGGCGCCGCGAGGACCTCGTATCCCTCGGCCTCGAGGGTGAGACGCAGGATACGCAACACCGCCGGCTCGTCATCGACGACGAGCACGGTTCCTTTGTCCTGAGTTGGCATGCTCAACTATGGAATTGCCTTCAGAGTGGGGAAATGGGCCGAAAGGCCCATCCGGCGGGCGCCGTGCGCTACCTGCAGCGACCACTCGCACCCGGTCGCGCTGCTGAGCGACGGCGGCCAAGTCGGTTGCGCGGCGGTGCCGGACGGGTACGTTGAGCAATGGTGAGAGAGGGGCAAGGGTTCTGATGAGCGCGGAACGTGAAGTGCGGGTCCGACCCCAGTATGCCGAGCTGTACCCGGAGCTATCGGTCGGCGAGTGGATGCCGGCGCGCTCGTTCGCCGAGGCGATGGTGCAACGGGCGAGCAGCGCGCGCCGCCTGAGCATCCACCGCCGGACGCTGGATCAGCGGCACTTCGAGTTTCGAGGCGGCCCCGCCGAACCCCGGCCCCCACGCGCCCGCACCCGCCGCACGGACGGCCCATGAAAACCGGTGCGCCGTGGCGCTGATTCTCGTGGTCGACGACCACCCAGGCATCCGCTTCATCATCCGCCGCACCCTCGAGGAGGCGGGCCACGAGGTCGTCCTGGCCATCGATGGGATCTCCGGCCTGCAGACGTACCGCGATCTGGCCACGCAGCACGCGCCGGACCTCGCGATCGTCGACCGCTTCATGCCCGAGATGGGCGGGATTCAGCTGGTGCGGCAGCTCCGGACCCTGGCTCCGACGATGCCGGTCGTGCTGATGTCGGGCGACGACTCGTGGCCGCCCGAGGCGGGATTGGGACCGAACGACGTCCTGACCAAGCCCTTTCATCCGAATGCCCTGGTGGCCGCGGTGGCGTCGGCGCTGGAGAGGGCGGCTCCGCCGGACCGCCGGCAAGGCGGTGGGGCCTGCTAGCGGGTGCCGTGCTCACCGCCGTCGTCTCCCTGACGGCCCTGGCCCAGG
The DNA here is from genome assembly GCA_963840215.1 of uncultured Gemmatimonadales bacterium. Lineage (GTDB taxonomy): Bacteria > Gemmatimonadota > Gemmatimonadetes > Gemmatimonadales > GWC2-71-9 > CAVVWJ01. Next base: position 380,258 of record CAWIYG010000002.1, read on the forward strand.
ACGCTCCCTCCACCAACCCGGGCTTCGCCGCGTGGGCCCGGGCGAATGCCACCAGGCTCGCGGCGCCTGACGCCCCCACCTGCCAGGATCTCGAGTTCCTCCGACCTGCCCTCGCCCGGGCCCGTGTGGTCGCCTTCGGCGAGCTCATCCACGACGCGCATGAAATCCACCTGCTCCGGAATCGCCTGGTCCGCTGCCTGACAGCGCACTTCGGCGTCACCGCGGTCGCGCTGGAATCGGGCTTTGCGGACGCGGCGCCGTTGCATCGGGCACTGCTGAGCCCTCCATCCACCGTCGAGTCGGTAACCAGGGACTACATCAGCTACGGCTGGGGCGGCCTTCCCGAGGTCCAGGCCTTGACCGAGATGCTGCGCGCCTCGAACGCCCGCAAAGCGTTCCGCCAGCGTGTCCGCCTGTACGGCATCGATCTGACCGGCGCGAGCGGCTCCGGCCGCTTTACCCGGGCCGCGCGCTCCCTGGACGAAGTGCGCAGGCACCTCGGCGAGCTGAAGACCGCCGAAGCCGACCGCCTCGCGAGCACGCTGGCACCGTGGCTGCCTCGCTTCTCCCAGGAGGCCTACCCCGGCGTCGCTGCGAGCGCGCGAGATTCGCTGCGCGTCCTCCTGGACTCCGCGCACGCACTCATCCGCCGAGCGCCTGCCTCCCGGACGCACGGGCAGTCCCACGATCGCGCGTGGGCGCTGCAGTCCGTGGCCTCCGGCCGGCAGAGCATGAAGTATTTCGAGCTGCTCGAGGCGCTTCGTCCGGCACCGGCCGAGAGTCCGGACCTGTGGCGGCTGCTGCAGCTCCGGGATTCCCTCATGGCAGCCAACCTCCTGTGGGCGCTCGAGCAGGAGGGGCCAGTCGGTCGCATCCTGGTGCTGGCCCACGACGCACACGTCTTTGCCGACTCGGGCCGGAGGACCGTCGGGCCGCGTCTCACGCAACAGCCCAAGGTGCTCGGTCAGTGGGTGCGCGCGGCACTGGGCGACGCCTACGTCGTGATCGGCACCGACGCGCGCGCACTCGGCTACTACCTGGAGGAGCAGGACCGTCCGGATTCGGCGAGCCTCGGCGCGGATCTGGGGCGCCTTGGCCCAGGCTGGTGGGCCATCAAGCTGCGAGGTGCGAGGGAGGATCCTGCGGCTGCCGGCTGGGTGGACCAGCCGCGGGCGGTTCGATCCCAGTGGGGATACCAACGGATCCGCCCGGCCGTGGCGGCTGATTTCCTGGTCTACGCGGACTCGCTCAGCCCGACGGGCGGCGAGCTGCCCTGAGGAGCCTCGACCGCATCCTGCCTCGCTAGACTTGAAAGCGTCTTGAAGCGCCGCGCAGGCCATCCGAGATGCGATCGAGCTCGGAGGCGGCCGCCGCAATTCCCACCAACGCGCTCTCGATTTCATCCGCGGCGGCCGCCGCTTCGCGCGCGGCCCGCGCGTTCCCCGCCGACACCTTGGCAAGCTCCAGCATGGTGCGTCGGGCCACGCCGTCCGAGGAGTCGCCGAGGATACGGCGCGTCTCCGCGGCAATCTCCCGGGAGAGTCGAGCCACCGTATGGACGCTGGTCACCCCGGTTGCCGACGTCTGCTTGAGCTGCTGCAGCGACGTCTCGAGCGAGCCGGCGAGCTCGAGCCCCTCGCCGCTCTCGGCCAGCCCGCGCTCCATGCCCGTCATCACCTGCTCGATGCCCGTCCGGATCCGCGTGGCCGTCTCCGTCGCCTCCCGGCCCGCGCGTGCCGCGCCCTCCGCCAACAGGCGAATTTCCTCCGCCACCACTGCGAAGCCCTGTCCATGCTGGCCCGCGCGCGAGGCTTCGATCGCCGCATTCAGGGCCAGCATGTTGGTCTGCGCGGCAATGTCGGTAATGGTCTGCAGCATGCCATCGACGCGTCCGCTCAAGGTGTGCAACGACCGGCTCCGCTCGGAGGCCTCCCGGACGGCGTGCTCCATCCGGGCGATCGCCACCAGTGCCCCTTCCATCAGCGCCGCGCTGCTCGTGGCCGACTCGGCGGCCACGGCCGAGGCCGAGGCCACCTCGTCCACCGTGGCGGCCACCACGCCAACCGAGCGGACCATGTCGTCGAACGCCCCGGTCATGAGACCGGTCTCGGCCTCCTGCCGGGCCGCGCCCTCGGCAAACCGCGCGACCACGTCTCCAACCGCGCCGGCAGCGGCACGTTGTCTCGTGACCGCCGAGCCCAAGGCGGCGCTCACGTGCCCCGTCTCGGCGGCGCGAGCCGTGAGATCGCGCACGAAGGTCCCCAGCGCATCGGTCGCGTCGTTGAGGGCCCGGGCGGCGGCGCCGGCCGTGCCGTCGCGCACGTCGGCGCGCGTCGTGAGGTCCCCCACGGCCAGCCGTCCGGCACTGCAGACCAGGGCCTCGGACTGCTGGACTTCGGCCACGAGGAGGCGGGCCATGTAGACGAGCACCGCGCCCTCGAACACGACGAACACGGCATGGATCCCGACGATGTGCCAGCCATGGTGGTCGGCGAACACCAGATCGCGGTAGCCGCGGGTCTGCAGGTAGTTGAAGAGGGCATGGTGCACGGCGATCACCCCGCCGGCAACGACGGGCAGGCGCCAGTCGCGGTAGATCAGCAGGAAGGCCATGCTGGCGAACACATGGAAGTGCATCTCGATCATCCCGCCGGTCTGCGCGATGAAAAGCATCGAGTACGCCATCAGGCAGATTGCGACGGCGAAGCGGGTTACGGCCGCCCCGGGCCGGAGGTAGGCCAGGGCGAGCGGCACGCACGAGGCGACCCCGCCAACGACCACAGCCGCCAGCCAGGTCCCCCGGAGGGTCGCGAGCCCGAGGGCGATGGGCCAGTGACAGGCCAGAAGCTGCGCCAGGGCACGATCGCTGTGCTCGCGCATCGTGAGGAGGAGCGCGGGGTTAGCCGGGGTGCTGGCCGGCATGCGGGCCGGCTCGGTCGAGCGGCCGGGCGCACCAAAGGCGCGCGGCTCGAGCGCTAGCGTCATGGCGGTTTCACCAGCGAGTCGGTGCCGAGGCCTAGGTGGGATGGGGGCTCGGAACTGTTTGGAAGCAAGCCTCAGGCCAGCCTAGGGCGCGGCGGCCGCGATCGCCTCGATCGAGAACAACAACCCCCGCGGCAGCTGCACCACCGGCGCTGACCGCACCGGCGGGGCCACCCGGAAGTACTCCGCATACAGGGCGTTGAGCTGATCGAACGCCTCCGGCGCCGCCAGACCGGAATGGCCGGGGCGACGTAGGTCCCCGCCCCCACCTTCCGGATCAGGAAGCCCTCGGCCTCGAGTCGGGTGAACGCCACCTCGACCGTGTTGCGGGAGACGCCGAGGTCGGCCGCGAGCGTGCGGGACGACGGCGTCGGTGGCCAGGCGGTGGAAGGCCGGGAGGGGCACTCCGACGTTGTGCTTGGCCATGCACCGATCTTGCCGGCTCAGCCCCCGGCGGACAACCGCCGAACGGCAGAGGTCCATCGGGGGTGTCACCCCCTGGCGGAGGATAGGCTCTTGAGATCGGCTTGACCTGCCGCTCCCATCCGGTGCGCAGCCGAACCGCTCGCAGGTGGTAACTGTCACCCTCCGCGTAGAGCCCGAGCCAGTCGGACCCGTTCTCCGGCCACGGACCGTCCCCGAGGAAGTCACCGGCGACGGCAATCTCCGGCCGTTCAGGGGTGTGCTGCGGCCACACGCGGTTGGACATCGCGTGGAGGGTCGTGAGCACTGCGCACGTCAGCGCCAGCTTCGCGATTCGCAGTTGCACATTCCTCAGCCGCGCACAGCCGCTTCGATGGCGGCGACGTCGATCTTCTTCATCGGCATCATCGCCTCGAACGCACGCTTGGCCACGGCGCCGCCCTTGCCCATGGCATCGGTCAGCACCCGCGGGATGATCTGCCAGCTGACGCCCCATTTGTCCTTGCACCAGCCGCACTGGCTTTCCTGTCCGCCATTGCCGACGATGGCGTTCCAGTAGCGGTCGGTCTCCTGCTGATCCTCGGTCGAGATCTGGAACGAAAAGGCCTCAGTGTGCTTGTAGTGCGGCCCGCCATTGAGGCCGACACAGGGTATGCCCGCGACGGTGAACTCGACCGTCAGGGCATCGCCCGCTTTGCCGTCGGGATAGTCGCCCGGCGCACGGTGGACGGCGCCGACGCTGCTTTGGGGAAAGGTCTTGGCGTAGAAGCGCGCGGCCTCTTCGGCATCGCGTTCATACCACAGGCAGATGGTGTTCTTGGCCATGGTGACTTACTCCCTTTGCCAATCGGTCAGAAAGTGGCTGCCCTGTCCCGCGCGATGGGGGGGGCCTCCGTGCAGAAGGCTGGCGGCCGGGCGTCTCCTGCTCTAGAATCACCTCGTACCCTCACATCATGCGGCCGACGGACGGCTTAGGGAAACCTAGCCTGGGACCCCCTGTGGCTCCCCCGGAGGAGACCGACTACCGTCGGTCGCCGATGGGGGGCGTGGAGGAACGGTCATGCGACGAGTGACGAGTCTGCTCCTTGGGTTGCTCGCCTGCGGTGGGACCGAGCCGCCGGACTATCCGCCCTTCGATGGCCCCGCGCCGACGGTCTTCGATTTCACCGTCAGCAACGGGCAGGCCAGCGCGATTCTCCGGGACCCGCAAGGCGGGGCAACGATCGGTCGAACGGACTACACGTACGTCTTCTTCTCCAAGGAGGGGAGCACCGACAGTCAGGTCAGCTTTGCCCGGGAGTGGACGTGGACGCGCATCGACGACCTGACGTGGCGGGTGACGGTCCCCGGCCTCGCGCAGGACTGGTCCGCCTCATCGTGGCACGTCGCCGACGACGACGCCAACGTGCAGGGGTACCAATGTCCCGACGGCGGGGCATGTCACCGTTTCGAGCCGCCCGTGTAAGACCAGCGGCGAGAATGTCGGGGAAACTCACGCCCTATTGGCACAGGATCGGGAGATCCGCCAGCGCCGCGAGCGGCACGTCGAACGTCCCGCTGGATAACGTCGACAGAGTCGTCGTCACGGCGAACGTCCCGCGGACGTGGTCGGCCTCGAGCCCCTCGACGGTCACCTGCCCGGAGACGAACGGGGAGATGTGACCTACCGATGAGCGAGTCGCATCGACTTCGAGCAGGAATGTCCCGGGCTGGTAGCTGGGACTGGGGGGAGCCCAGCCGGGAGGGACCGCATACGATCCCGGCGCACTCACCGTCCCAGCATTCACCAGCAGGAAATCCCCGCTGCCACCTCTCCTGGCCTGGTAGGCACAGAGCTGCAGCTCGCCCGCGCTGGTCCGAAACGCCACCGCAAACGACCGCCTGGGATCGAGCGCGTCACTCGCCGGCCCGACCGCTCTGAACTGGCCACGCAGCGCACCGGCATAGGCGAACGCGACGCCAGGCCCATCGACTGCGGGGCCAGCGGAATCGCTGCAGGCCGAAAATGCGAGCAATCCCATCGTCCGCACTCCCCCACGAGGGACCCCTGCGCGTCGAACCTGCCGGAGGTGCGGGGCCGGGCTTCTACGTCCCGCCTACCAACCGCTCGAAGCGCGGGTTGCGCCGCAGGGGGTCGAACGCGGGATCGATGCGGAGCCAGGCGGGCGAGAGGATGTACGGCACCCGGAGCAGCGGCTCGAGCTGGTCGAGCGCCTGCTCGTGCTCGCCGACGAGGATGTAGATGCGGACCAGCTGGTGCTGGGTGTACGCGCCGTCCGCGGCGGATCGGCTGATGGGGAGCAGCTCTGCCGCACGCCGGCCCGCCCGCACCGCGTCGGCCTTGCGCCCCAGGTAGGCATACGCGATCCCGGTCAGTGCGTGGCGCTGCGCATTGTCGGGCGCTTCCCGCAGCTGAACCTCGAACGTCCCCCGGGCGGTGTCGGCATACGCCCGCGCTTTTGCGGTGTCGCCGCGGAGGGCGTAGGTCTGCGCGCGGACGCTGGCCCACGAGCCGCGGTCTCCATCGAAGGCGCTCGGCGTGAGGCGGAGCAGGAGCTGCTGCTGGGACTCGTCGAGGACCCAGGTGAGGTCGGCGTACCAGCTCATGTACGCGACCAGCGCGGTCGGGTCCACCTCCTTGGGCGCCTTGCCCAGCACCGCCCGGGCACCGGCGAGATCGCCCCGGGCCAAGCTCACCATCGTCCGGAACTGGCGCCACGACAGGTTGTCGGGCCTGAGCTCCAGACGCGCTGGTCGTTGGCCCGCTCGGCCTCGGGATACCGGCCGGGTGCACAGCAGGACGAACCCGAGGTTCGCGGCGGTCATGTGCGAGCGGGGATCGAGCCGGGCGGCCTGGTCGAAGTGCGCGGTAGCCGCCTCCCAGTGGCCCAGGCCCAGCTCGTCCCAGCCCAGCGCGCTGAGCAGCTCGGCGTTGCCCGGCGCCAGGGCCACCGCGATGCTGTCCTCGACGAACGCGCGGGGCACGTCCGTCAGCACGTTGTAGTAATAGAGGCCCCACGCCTGATGCGTCTCCGGGCGATTCGGCGCCAGCGCCCGTGCTCGCTCGGCGGCGTGGCGCGCGGCCTCGGCCCCGGCCGGCGTGGGCGAGACGCCGTAATACAGGGTGGCGTGCGCCTGGGACAGACGGACCCAGGCCTCGACGAAGGTCGAGTCGAGGGCCACGGCCTGTTCATACGCGGCAATCGATCGACGCAGTCCGGCGGGGTCCAACGTGCCCATCCGCTGCGAGGCCTCCTCGCCGCGCAGGAAGGCGTCGTAGGCGGGAAGGCTGCCGGTCGGCCGGGCCGCCAGCTCGCGCCTGGCGCTGTCGCCGAGCGCCACGCCGAGCGCCGCCGCCACCTGGCCGGCGATCTCGGCCTGCACCTCGAAGAAACCGGTCATCGCCGCGTCGAACTGCTGGCCCCACCGGGTGCGCGGCGCGTGGCCCGGCCCGACGTCGACCAGCTCCGGCGTCACCCGGACCCGGCTCGACGCCGCCCGGGGCCTTCTCCCACCGGACGGTGGCGGTGAGCAGGTAGTCCACGCCCAGCTCGCGGGCGATCTGCTGCGCGGGCTTCGTGGTCTCGCGGTACTCGTTCGAGCTGCTTCTGGCGATGACGGCGATGCCCCCGACCTGGGACAGCTTGGCGCGCAGCGCGTCGGCGACGCCGTCGGCGAAGTAGGCGTCCGCGGAGTCGCCGACGTTTTCGAACGGGAGGACGGCGAGCGTCGTCGCCGACGCAGGCGCGTCCGAACGTGTCCCCGCCAGCCGGGGGCCGAAGAGCGCCGCGATCGCGACGAGGACCGCGGCGCCGCGCCCCCGCTGCCACCGCCTTCCCGCCGACGCGGGCGTCCGCCCAACGGGAGCCGCCGCTGCCGCGGCACGGTGCACCGCCGCAGCCTCCGTCGGCTGCAGCGAGCTTGCAAACTCGGCCATGGTGCCGAAGCGGTCGGCCGGGACCACGGCGAGCGCTCGGGTGACCGCCTGATCGACGGTCTCCGGAACGCTCGGACGCACTCGGCGGACCCGGGGCACCGGGTCGTTCAGGCGCTTGAAAATGATCGTCTGGGCCGAGGGGCCGGTGTAGGGCGGCTCGCCAGCCAGCATCTCGTACACCACGCAGCCCAGGCTGTAGACGTCGCTCCGGCCGTCGATGTGGCTCGTGGCGCTAGCCTGTTCGGGGCTCATGTAGGCCGCCGTCCCGATGGCCATGCCGGTTTCCGTCAGGGGTGCATCGCCCACCTGGCTCAGCGCGCGGGCGATCCCGAAGTCGGCGACCAGGGCGTGCCCGCCGCTCAGCAGGATATTCTCGGGTTTGATGTCGCGGTGGATCACCCCCTGGCCGTGGGCGTAGGCCAAGGCGTCGGCCACCTCGCGCGCGAGCCGCAGCGCCTCGTCCACCGGGAGCTGGGTCTCGCGCCTGAGGCGATCCCGCAGCGATTCGCCCTCGACATAGGGCATGACGTAGTAGAGGAGGCCGGCGGCCTCACCCGAGTCGTGCAGCGGCAGGATGTGGGGGTGACTCAGGTTGGCGGCCACCTCGATCTCGCGCAGGAAGCGCGCGGGGCCGAGCGCGTGGGCCAGGTCGGGATGGAGGACCTTGAGGGCAACCGAGCGGCGGTGGCGCTCGTCGCGGGCCAGGTACACGGTGGCCATCCCGCCGCGCCCGAGCGTGCGGAGCACCCGGTAGGGGCCGAGGGTCTGGCCTTCCGCCAGCTCACTGTGGCTCGGGGCGAGCGAGCCGGCCGCGACCGGCGTCTCGAGGAAGGTGTCCGACTCCCCGTGGGCGGCGAGGAGGGCCTCGACCTCGCGCCGGACTCCGGTGTCCCCGGTCCCGCAGGCCTCGTCAGGAAGGCCTCGCGGTCCCCCGGCTCGCGCTCCAGTGCCTGGCCGAACACCTCCTTGACGCGGCGCCAGCGTTCGGACTTCGCGTCGTCCCGCTGATCGCTCATCGGCGCCTCAGCGCTCGCCGAGCTCGCGCTTGAGCCAGGCCCGCGCCATCGCCCACTCGCGCTTCACGGTCGCCATCGAGATCCCAGCGCCTCCGCCGTCTCCTCGATCCCGAGCCCCGTGAAGTAGCGCAGCTCCACGACCCGCGCCTGCTGGGGATCCACCTCCGCCAGCCGCGTGAGCGCGTCGTCGAGCGCGACCAGGTCCACCTCGGACTCCGCTGCCGCGTGGGCGCCCTCCTCGTAGGGCACCTGGATCGCCGACCCCCCGCGCTTGGCCGCCTGATGGCGCCGGGCGTGGTCCACCAGGATCCGGCGCATGAGCTGGGCGGCGATCCCGAAGAACTGGGCCCGGTTCTGCCAGCGCGCCTCGCGCTGGTCGACCAGCCGCAAGTAGGCCTCGTGCACGAGCGCCGTGGTCTGGAGGGTGTGGCCCGGGTTTTCGCGCCGGAGGTAGCGCTGGGCCTGGCGGCGCAGCTCGTCGTACACGATGGGCACGAGCCGGTCGAGGGCGGCTGCGTCGCCGCCGCCCCAGGCCTGGAGCAGACCGGTCACGCCCTGGTCGGGGGTTGCCATAGGGGCCGGCTCGCGTGGGTGGAAGGTCGTGCGGAAGCTGAGAGCATAGGAGCCGGGACGGGCTTGGTCAAGCGCGTCGAGGCGGGCGTGAGCCGATTTCCCGCCCGTTGCCGCGTTACTGGATAGCGGCACTCGAGATACGGTCCCCGACGCCTGATCCACCCCGGTTCCTTGGAGATCTTCCCATGCGCGCTCCCATCTTCGGTCTCAGCACCACGCCGGTCATGGACATCAAGTCGGAGCTGCGGCTCCAGCTCGAGCGGGACATGCTCGCCCTGGTGTACCGGAGCGACAGCTAAGACGACGCATCGGCACGGCCTACCCAGCCATGCTCGCGCCCTTTCCCAGCCATCACCCCCAACTGCCCGTCCCCGCCAGACCTGCTCCGCGTCAGATCTGCCTCGCACCCGAAGGAAGCTGCCTGAGCCGATTCGGCTCGATTCCCCGCGTCCCTCAATAGGCAGGCCTCGAGGCAGCACGCCGCTCCCTCCCTGAGCCGGCCGTCATCCACACCTTGGGGGGTCCCATGTCCCGCACCCGCTTCGATTCCCGTCTCGTCCTCAGCACTGCTGCCCTCACCGCCGTCCTGCTGGGCACGGCCTGCAGCGACGCCACCGCACCCACCCATGGTGAAGGCCTCGATGCCGGAGCCGGCCTGGAGCAGCCGGTCGCCAAGCCGGATCTCGGCGAGTCGGGCGCCGCCGGTTCCGGGACGGAGCCGGCGCTGGCCACGGCATCCGCCGTCCAAGTGGGCGCGGATACCGTCGCGCAGATCGGCGTCCTGGGCCGAGACGGCCGACCGGAGTCCGTGCCTGCGGGCGCGCGCGGCGGGGACGTCGTTCCCGGCCAGTACATCGTCATCTTCAAGGACAACGTGAGCGACGCACCGGGCCTGTCGAAGCGCCTCATCGCCGACCACCGCGGCAGCCTGCGCCGCACCTTCCACGTCTTCAAGGGGTTCTCCGCCAACCTCCCGGCGGCGGCGGCCGAGGCGCTCCGCCACAACCCGAACGTGGACGTGGTGGAGCCCGTCCGCGTCGTGACCACGGCGGCGACCCAGTACATGGCCACCGGCAGCGGGCGGGCCTGGGGCCTCGACCGCATCGACCAGGTCAACCGGCCGCTCTCGGGCTCGATGACCTACGCGCGTACGGGGTACGGCGTCACCGCCTACATCATCGATACCGGCATCCTGGCGAGCCACGGCGAATTCGGCGGCCGCGCGCGCAACGTGGCGACGGTGTTCGGCGACGCCGGGAGCGACTGCCACGGCCACGGGACCCACGTGGCGGGAATCGTCGGGGGGCGACGTACGGCGTCGCGAAACAGGTCCAGCTCCGCGGCGTCAAGGTGCTCGACTGCGCCAAGACCGCTACCAACGAAGCCATCGCATCGGGGATCGACTGGGTCTACCGCTATCGCGTGAACCCGGCAGTGGCGAACATCTCGATTCAGACGTGCTCGAAGGCGGGTGTCTGCACTCCGGACGCGGCGATCGATCGCGCCACCACCAATCTCGCGAATTCCGGCGTGTTCGTCGCCGTCGCGGCCGGCAACTACAGCAAGGATGCCTGTCTGTCGTCGCCGGCCCGTGCGGCCGGGACCTTCACCGTCGCCGCCTCGACGGCTGCCGACGGCCGGTTGTCGTACTCCAACTGGGGCACGTGCGTGGACGCCTACGCCCCGGGCGACCAGATCCTCTCGGCGGGCCTGACCAGCTACTCGGTGGTCATGAGCGGCACCTCAATGGCAGCGCCCCACGTCGCCGGTGTCGCCGCCCTGCTCAAGCAGGCGTACGGCAACCTGGCTTCGGCGACGCTGGTCTCGACACTCAAGTCCTGGTCGACGACGAACATCATCTCGTCCGGCTCGTATGGATCGACGCCCAACCGGCTGCTGTACAAGGGCGGACTGTAGGGGCCTGACTTCACCAAAGGCCCGGCGGCCACGCGGGGAGGTGCCGAAGAGGCGCCTCTCCGCAGGCCATTCCAGCGGCGCGGTTACCCAAAGCGAGCAGAAGAGGCCATGAGCCGATTCGGCTCGCTTTCGCGCGTACTGGACAGGCAGCACTCGAGGCCGCATCCGGCGCCCTTCTGATCCTGCCAGCATCCACCGTGGAGGTTTCCCATGTCTCGGATCAGATCGAGGTTCGTACAGGCCCTGTGGCCATTCGTCTCCGCCGCATTGCTTGCGACCGCGTGCAGCGACACAACCGGGCCCTCGCGCGAGGAAGGTGGAATCAGCGCCCCGCCGGGCTCCGAGGCGCCTGGCGGCACCGCCGCGATCCGCGACTCCACCTCACCTGCCGAGCGGGCGCCCGGCTCCGAGATTGGAGCGAGCGACGGCCGGCATCGCAAGCACGGGCACCCGGATCAGCGCCGCGATCGCCTCCACCATCGCCTACACGAAGGCCTACTGCGAAGGCAGTTCGGGCAACCGGGTGGTGCGGGTTCCGACGCAAGGAGGCGTGCAGTTCAAGTACACGGGGAGCAACGTGACGCAGCGTGTGTGGTTCCGGGCGACCTTCTGGTCGTACCTTGGAGGAACCGGCTCACCGAGCTATCTGGGATCGAGCGAATGGTTCTACACGGACCTGGCTCCCGGCCAGCAGAGCACGACGGTGTGGTATCGGCCCACCACCAGGCAGTGGAACGCGTGGCAGACAAACAAGTCGGTCGTCGGGGGGAACACCATGACCTACGTGGCCAACATGGAGTACCAGTGGCACCAGAGCGGGAGGTTGGTTGCTCAGCAGGTGACCCGAGCCACCCATATCCCGAGCCCGGTGAGTTCGGGCGCACTCGGTGGCGCTGCCTGCCTCTGGTACCAGTGGGTCTGGGTCCCCTGACGGCGGTACGGTATCGGACGGGCGGCGCTCTCAGCCGCCCGTCGCCCATTTTTGACGCGAGAATCACCGACGTCCACCAACCGCCGTGCTGCGCATCGCCAAGGGCGCGCCGCCCACGCTCGGCACTTCCACCAACGACGACACGGGTATCGGCGTCCCGCCCCCGACACGGTGATCGGGGGCCTGGCCCTCGCCAAGCCATAGTACTCCTGCAACGAACCTTCAGCGGTCGGGCGGCAGAAGCGCCCAGTAGGGAGTCGTTCCCCTCAGGAGACGGTCCAGGCGGCGGCGGTCGGGCTCGATCCCGTTGACGACGATCGCCTGAATATCGTTCAGCATCGTCGCGGTCCGGGCGTAGTACCCATGGCCCGTGAAGTCGTCCGGGACGTTGGACGCGTCGATAGTATCCAGCCACGGCAGAACGACCATACGGGGACCGGCCCGTCCCACCCGGGGGCTGCTCTGTACCTTCTGGGATATCAGGAGCGCGTTGTCGTGCTCCGACGCATACATCGTCACTCGCCCCTGCGCGAGGGCGTCGAGAGGAGGCCCAAGCGAGTCCGTAAAGAGCGTCGCATCGATGTCCGGAGCAGCCAGGATGATCTGATCGAAACGGATCTCCGGTCGAGTCCGCGCCAGCTCCCTGACGGCACGCGCCACGAGGTCGCATCCCATCGAGTGGGCCAGCAGGTGGACGCTCCGTGCCTGCGACCGGTCCACCGTCAGCTCGAGGAACTCCTTCAAGTGCTGGACGCCCTTCTCCATCCTGCGACGATCGGCCGAGTAGGCGCCTAACGTCCCCGAGCCAAGGGACGGCCAGCTGTACATAACCGCCGTCCCCTTGAAAGGCAGGTCCCACCAGAGCTGCGCGGCCCTGCGCGCCGCGTCCTTGAACGTCGTGTTGAAGCCATGCACATACACCAGCAACGAGGGCACCGTGTCCGCCGTGATCTGCTTCCGCAGGGAGTCCGCCCACGCATCCGGTGGCAAGGACATCACGGTGTCCAGGATCACGTCAGGCTTCGGACCGAACCGGAAGATGCGGAGCCACCGCCACCCACCCCGGTCCAGCTGGCCCGGAGGGCGCAGGCGACGATCCCTCGGGATGTTAACTCGCGCCATCCCGAGGTCGACGGTCTCCGAGGGGGCGGTGCCGTACCACTCCTTCGACTCTCCGGCCGACCGCTCGCGATCCGTTCCATAGAACACCCGGACGCTGATAAACGAAGCCGCGGCGGGGCTGTAGGCGGCATGCTGCTGCATGGAGTCCCAGATCGTAGGCACGAGGTAGGCGATGGCGACCTCGAGCTGAAAGCGGTTGAGCTCTCCCGCCTGGTATGCCGCGCACAGCCGGGCCTGCAACCAGTTCCGGCCCCCGCGTCGCCAACGATCGCCCTGAGGGTGTCCATGGTCGATGGCCGATCGGACAGGTATTTCCACTGCGGATCGTCCTCCAGACTGTCCGTCGGCTGGCGGGCCGCGACGATCAGTGTGTCCGCCGCGGCCCGGATCCCATCGGGAATATTTTCATACAGCGCATCAAGCGGGATGGGCGTCGAGCACAGGCTATCCCCGAGCTTGAACTCCTTGATGACGTCGGCACCGGTGACGTCGTCCGGGCGAGGAACAGCTCTCTGAGGGGCGCCGGCTGAATCACCTGACCGGCGGCTTCCGAGACACAGACGGCGCTACAAAGCCAGACCACCAACACGATCCAAGGCCCCATCACAGTCGTTGACCCGGGAGGCGACGAGGCGCGAAGGAGCGACATGGGAGACTCGGGGCATTTGAGGAGGGAGCTTTGCTGCACAGACGCTAGAGCTCTACCGTGAACGTGCCCGCTTCGGAGGGATACTCCGCCACATACTTGTACGGCGTAAACCGGGCCGGCTTGTTCCAGACGGCGGTGTACTTCGAGTCATAGTTGAACGCCAGCTCGGCCTCACCGGACGGCCGGCCGTTGAGCACCCGCGCGATGGAGATCACCTTTGGGATGACGGTACTTCGCGCCGCTGGTGGAGATCAGATACAAGGGGCATCTCAGGGCGGCCGCGAGCGGGCTGCTGGTGTTCTTCTCCCCGCCGTGATGCGCCAGCTTCCAGCAGTCCACGGCGAGGGTAGCGGTGTTGTCGGCCTCGGCCAGGAGCTTCACCGCCGCCAGCACGTCGTCCGGGAAGGCATCGCCGGTCAGCAGTGCCCGCTTGCCGTCGTACTCCGCCAGCACAACGATGCTGGAGCCGTTGGCCTTGGATGAATCCTTCCCCAGCTTCCTGGCGGCCAGCTTGTCGATGTCTCGAGCCGACCGCGGTGGCGCGGGATCGCCCCCCAGAATCGTGTCGTCCGCCTCGTCCTCGGGATGACCCACGAGCCGCCTTCCCGCCCGCCCGGGCGTCAGGCCGAGCCCCTCGATCTCCTTCTTCCAGACCGGCTTCAGGTCGGCAAGGCGCTTGCCGGTGGGCCCCAGGATCGTGAGCCGCATGCCCCCGGCGAGGTCGATCACCTTGAGGTCGCTCGCCTTTGCGGGCAGGCGCGACCCGACGGAGACGGCCTTGCCGCCGAAGGCCGCGTTCCAGGCCTGGCCCGGACGCTTCTCCAGCAGGTAGCTGAGTTGCTCTCCCATCTTGGGCCCGAGCGTGGAGGTGTCGGTCGGGCTCTTGGGCAGGTGCTTCCACGCGTTGAACCAGAAATCGTTGAACTTGAGACCCGCCGGCGGGCGCTTCAGCAGCTCGAGCATGCCGAGCACGTGATCCAGGTCGATGTGGGTCACCACGCCCAGCTCGAACGTCCGCTGGGGCTCGGGCAGCGCCTCGATGCGGCGTCGGAGGATCGCGCCGGTGGCGTGCACGCCGCCATCGATCAGGATCCGCCGCACCGTGCTGGCCTTCCCGTACTCGATCCACAGCGCGTCGCCCTGCGCCGCGGGCAGCAATGTGATCCGGAACATGCGACCTCCAGGCTAGACCAGCGTCCAGTCGGCGTCCCCATAGGCGACCAGGCCGAGCGCGGGCACCCATCCCCCGGCGAGGAGCCCCTGGCGGGCGGCGAGCATGGCCTCGCCCAGCGTCGGCCGTGCGAGCTTCCTCGCCTTGTCCAACTGCCGGATGAGCTCGGCGGCCGCGGGCACGGCGTCCTCGGCGGCGATGGTGGCGCCGAACACCACGATCAGCACGGCGTTCTTGCGGCGGCATCGACCGACGATGTCGAGGAACTCGCTCGGATCGGCATCGGTCTCGCAGCCAAGCATCATGACCACCGGCTTGCTGCCTTCCTTGCCGATATGCTTCTGCTGGATGTTGCCCGACGGGAGCCGGTCGCCCTGGATCTCGAGGCTCGTCAGCAGGCCGTCGGCCTCGGTGTGGGGCAGCAGCAGGAGCAGGCTCGGCTCCTTGTCCCTGACCGTATCGGTCCATTGGCTCCACTTGGTGACCACGTTCGACGGACCGGCCGCCCTGATGCGCGCCAGCTGCTTCTGGAGGCCGGTGATCCCGTTTCGCACGTGCTTGGTGACCCGCTCGCTGCCGGCGACCAGGCTGCCGCGGAACAGTTCCAGCTCCGACTGGCGATCGGTCGGCTCGGGAAGCAGCGCGAAATCACCGTCCACCTCGCCCCTGCCGGCGGTCTCAAGGTGCCGTTCGATGACCCTCGAGAGCCCCCAAAACCGATAGGGGCAGAGCACGCGCTCGCTGGTGACGTCCCCGCAGCCGCACTTCGGGCGCCGCGCCCGGAGCGACGCCGCGGCCTGCCTGCACAGCTTCGCGCTCAGCACCGGCCCATCGCCGTCATAGAGGATCTCGATCGGGAGCCGCGCGTCGGGCGTGGTCGAGACCACCTGGATCGTCCTGCCGTTCAGGAACCGGCCCCGGTGTTGGTCCTGCAGCTCCTCCCGAAGATTCGAGCCCGCGAGGGCAAGCCGTATCAGGGGATCGAGCACGCTGCGGCTGCCGAGACCCCCCTTGTAGGCGGCGGGATCGCTGGCGAACTCGGACAGGGTGTCGTCGAGAAACTGCAGGATGCGGCCGACGATGGGTGGCGCGGTGAAGGCCACGCCGGCGCTCGTATTCGTGGCGCGGAGGCTTCCGGCTTCCAGCAGCAGGGGGACGTCGAAGCGGCGGCGGCGCGAGAGCCCCTTGAGCTCGGAGCGAACGACGGTATCGAGGATCCATCGCGCCTTGCCCGTGGATGCCCGGGTGGTCACCGGCCCGCTGTACAGCCCCGATTGGAGGATGCGCCCGGCGTGGGTTACCGTCACCCGCGCCGAGAGCTTCCGAAGCGCCTTGGGCACGGGGATCGAAAACCTGCAGAGGGAGCTCTCGCCCACACGCCGGAGCGTGATCGGCTGCCGAAGCGGTTGCTCGAGCAGTCCCTCGACGTCGCAGGTCACCTCGGCCTCCACGGTCTCCTCGTCCCCGACCGCTTCTTCCACGGGAAACGGCACCGCCCGCTCCGGCGCAAGCCACCCTGGCCTCTCCACGCCCACCTTGACCATCAGCAGGTTCACGGCGCCGCCGCGCCAGGTGCTGGCGTCCTCCGTCCTGTCGCCCCGGCGCACGCGCAACGTCGCCAGCAGGAACCGGTACGAGGACGGCGCCGGCGGGGCGGCGGTGCTGATCTCGGCCACGGCGGTGGCCAGGCCGCTCTCGCTGGCGAATCCCACATCTCGCGGCACTGCCCGGAGGCGATCCGCGACGTCGGTGGCCGCCAGTTCGCCGTCTTCGCCGAGGATCGCGGCGGCACTCGTCTGGGGTGGAATGGCCATGGTCTGCCGACCGGCCCGCTGCGCCCTCCGGACGAGCCCGGTCATCGCGGTCTCGAGCCTGGCGTGCTGGAGCAGTTGCGGCGACGCGCGGAGCACGGGGGTGAAGGGCGAATGGATCCAATGCTTCGCCGCGAACAGGGCCACGTCCAGCGGATTGTTGTGGGTCAGCTCCTGCGCGAGAGATCTGAACCAGGCCCTGAACCTGGAACGGGGCACGACGACGAAACCGATCCCGGCATGCGGAAGCTGTCTCGCCAGCAGGTCCATCGCGTGCCGAACCCAAACCGGTGACTCCGCGCGCTCGCTCTGGATCAGCACCAGCGGCGTGCCTGGAGGGTAGCCCGTCGCCCGCACGATGTCCGCGACCGCCTCGGGCTCACCTCGAAGCAGCAGGAGGTCGGCCGTGCTGACGTGGTCGACCGGCTGCACCTTCACCAAGTCCGGCATCCACGACGACAGCTTGCTCTCCGCGGCGATGTCGCGCGTGATGGCCTCGCCTCCGGCGCCCGAGAGCACGGCGACGTCGAAGGGCCACTCCCACTTCCACTCGGAGACATTGGGCGCCGGCGCCGCCGTCTCCCAGACTGACGAGGCCAGGAGGACGTCACGCAGCCGCGGAAGCCACTCCATCACGAGGTCGGGAGGGCCACGCAGCTCGATGCGAGCCTGTGTGGGGCCGCTCCGCTGCCAGACCGCCGAAAGGGCCCGCACGTTCGCCGGGTCCGCAAGCACCTCGGCGAAGCGTCTGAGATCAGTCAGGTCGAGCGACAGATGCTCGGTCTGCTCGGGGTGGCGCGCCTTCGGCGCCATCTCGGCGATCCACGCCACGAAGACGCTCGGAGCGGCGACCAGGGCATCCGCCGGCTCACCGGCCACGCGCCGAGCCAAGGCGATCGCTCCGAGCGCCTGCGCCAGAGCCGGTGAGTATGCCAGGGGACTGAGCATCGAGCGAGTCACCAGCGGCACGGTAGCCGTGGCTCCGGGAGGCACGTCGGGGAGGTCGAGAATCTGCTGGACGAAATCGCGTGGAAGGTTGAGCGGGCGATACCCCTCGCCGTGCCGGATCCGTCGCAGCACGGATTCATGCAGCACGGCACCGGCCATCGTCCGGCGGCGGAAGAGGCCCGCGGAGGGGAGATTCCGCCGCCACTTCTTGCTGTAGGACAGCTTGGGCCAGAACTCCGGCACCACCCACTTCCAGGTCAGGGACTCATTGGCGGCTTCGGCCCACGGCTCGCCCGCGAGCGCGGGCTTCGACCGGAGCTGCTGCAGCCTGGCCGGATCCACCCGGAGGCCGGCCGCCATGGCCTCGTCCACCATCCAGTCGAAGGCCACGCGCCAGAGCGCGCCGCGCTCCTCCGCATAGCCGCCGCCGATATCGGAGTGGAAACCGGCGAACCAGCGCTCGACCAGGTCCTGCCCGGACCCGTCCGCCTTGGCCGGCACCGGATGAAAGAGGTTCTGGCGGAAGAACCCGCGCCGCTCGTCGAGCGCGACGGCATGGCGGACCCTGGCGACGGCATCGTTCTCGGCGGTATAGGCGAAGCGCTTCGGGCTCCAGACCCATCCCACCGAGGAGACGGTATCCCACACGCCGAGAAAGTGAACCGGGAAGCTCCTGGTGCTGCGACCCGGGATCGGCCGGGCGAAGGTGTTGCGGAACTCCCCGGAGACGCGCCAGTAGCGGGACTTGTCCTTCTCGCTGCCGCGATCCCGATCCGGCGTGGACCGGTACAGGCGAATGGCGTAGGGAATCAGCTGCTCCTGCCCGGGCGACAGGAGACCGAGTTGCCGGAGGAAGCCGGCCAGCACGCGCACGGTGTACGCGCCCCGGCTGAAGCCGAAGAGGAACACCCGGTCGCCGGGCCGCCAGGCATTCATGAGGAAGGTGTACGCCTCCTCGACGTTCTTCACCAATCCCGCGCCGAAGGCCAGGCCGATCCACCGCGACACGGTCTTGGCCGCGCCGGTGAACAGCCCGGGCTCGGGCAGCGTCCCCACGCCCGGGTCGTAGTAGACCTGTTGCGAGTCCGGATGCTGCTCCAGCGCCTGGACGAGCCTGACCACGTTCGTCTTGGTGTCGGCGAACTCGTTGCTGGTGCCATCGCAGCACACGACGAGATTGCGGCCGGGCGGCTGGCTCATCGAAGGCCCCGCGGTGATCGATCGGGATGGGGCCATGATGCAGCGCGGTGCACGGAGAGCGCAAGGGCGGGGGTGAGAGTCGCGTCCGGCGGACGGGAAGCTTTCAGCGTACGGGGTTGGCGCACTGGACGAAGGAATCGGGCAGCTTGCGACGGGCCTCTGCCGAGCGGGTGTCGCGTCACCGACCGATACGCGGCAACAGGCGACACCGATCCATCCCCACGAACACGCCATCTGTGATATGCCACCCATGGTAGATGCTACGAAGGGTCATCTCATCACAGACGGTGGACTCAGACTTTCTTAACAGCGAATGCGTTTCGACGTTGAGGCGCGTGCGCTGTGGCCCTACGCGGCAGCCGACCTCCATGACTGCAACGGCCATCCTCGGAACTGCGTGTCGCACTGAGCGACGCCAGCGCCAGAG
Organism: uncultured Gemmatimonadales bacterium; assembly: GCA_963840215.1. Taxonomy (GTDB): domain Bacteria; phylum Gemmatimonadota; class Gemmatimonadetes; order Gemmatimonadales; family GWC2-71-9; genus CAVVWJ01. The sequence continues at coordinate 399,365 of CAWIYG010000002.1, forward strand.
CGCGACGACAAATACGGGCAAAGTTGTCGCGTCGCCCGCTCATTGCGTACGCTCCGCGTCAGCCTGCGTATCGCGTTCGGCTTCTCGACAGGGAGCGCGACGCACCGCCTTGTCGCAAATCGGGCCCTCTTTGTCGCAAACCGGGCCTAGTGTAACGCCGCAGGCCTCCCACCTTGCCCGTGTACCTCACTCCATAAGCTGAGCGCCACACACGCGCGATAGGCTCCGCCGTCGCGAGTCGGGTTGAGGAAGCCCGCAACGCTCGGGAGCACGCGGACGTGCGACCAGAGTTCGTTGTACACTTGGCTCCTCTCGGGTTGAGTCCGCTAGTGCCGACCCCGGCGCTGGTGTATGCCGTCGCCCTGGCGGCGCTTCTCCTCCTCTATCTGCGCAGGACTCGCGCCACCGGTCTCACGGACGGTCTCACACCGGCCGCCGTGCTTCTGCCGGTCGCGGCGGCGGTGGTCGGCACTCGGCTCTTCTACCTGCTCACCACCGGCGCGCTCTTCAGCCTGCCGCTCCGCGGCTGGCTGTCATTCGATGGCACCGCGTCATGGGGCGCCTACCTGGGCGCGGCGGCCGCCCTGTGGCTGTGGTTGCGCCACCGCCGCGCCGATCCACTGCCGTATTTCGACGTCGCGGCGTCATGCGCCGGTTTGGGCATCGCCATCGGCCGCTGGGGGTGCCTGCTCAACGGCGACGACTTCGGCCGGGTATCCGACGTCGCGTGGGCGATCCGCTATCCGATCGGCAGCCAGGCATGGGCCGCACACGGGGCGGCGGGACTGCTGCCCCCGGGGGCCCTCGCATCGCTCCCCGTGCACCCGCTCCAGCTCTACCTCTCCTTCAACGCTCTGTTGGCCTTCGTGGTCGCGTCGGTCGTGTGGCGCTCGCGGCGCACGAGCCCCGGCGTCACGCTGGCCGCCTATCTCCTGCTGGACGGCTGCACCCGCTTCGCGCTCGAGTTCCTTCGCGATCCGGCGGCCGGGGGCAGCGACGGGCTGTCGCTGTCCCAGATCATGTGCGCGCTCGAGGTGGCCATGGCCCTGGCGATCGTGCTGGTCCGTGCGCCGCTCTGGCGAGCCGAGCCGGCGATCAGGCTCAACGTGGCGGATGCTTCGACCTGATGGCGGAAACGAGGTCCCGACATGCCCGGCATACCATCGCATTTCAAGACGCTCGACCTGGCCCTGCAGCGGATGGGCGGCGTGCCCGCCTTGGCGGCGGCACGGTCCACCATGCAGCAGCATCCGGAATGGGCCCATCTGGGAGCCCTGGGCCCGGCGTTGGCCGACTTCCTTCCGGGCACCCGCGTCGAAAATCCGCTCCTCGACATCTGGGCCGAGGTGTTCGGCCTCATCGGGGACAACATGCGGGTCACCAACGGCCTCCTCGGAATCCTCCACCGCATTCAGGCCCTGCTGGCGGAGCTGGACCCCATCATCGCCGCAGAGGACTTGGGCGCGCTGAGCGCGCTCGGCACGGATAAGCTCGACCTCGCCAAGACGTCCGGCGACGATCTCAAGGCCATTTTCGACCAGCTCCCGTTCATCGTGCTGCCCATCGGCTCGGGCATCATCTCGAAAATGCGCCCGCACGTGAACATCCCGGTCGGCACGTCGGTTCCGCCGAGCCAGTTCTGGGAGCTCCGGAACCTCCTGTCCTGGAAGAAGACCGGACTCTTCGCCGGCAACCTGTTCCGGGAGATGCGCGACAGCGGCGACGACCGCTTCCTTGCCTACGCCTACGGCTACCTGCTCGCGTACACCCTTCGCACGGTGGGCGGACCGTTCGTCGCGTCCTCGATCCGCGGCCCTTACCGGACGCAGTGGTGGCGCTACCGCTGGGTCAGCAACTACGTCGACGCCTGGATCTGGGGCAACTACGAGGCCGGCGCGGTCATGGGCGCCGGCGATGTGCCCAACCCACCCTACGACGCGTGGCCGAACCTCTGCCAGGCGGACCTCCACCAGCGCATCGCCCTCGACCAGCACGATGAGAAGGACCTCATGGTGCGGCTGTTCAATGGGCAGCCGCTGTCCGACGCGCCCGTGCTACCGCTGGAGTTCGGCGATCTCTGGATCACCGCCTTCCACAAGACCTACGATCCCGCCGGGACGATGCTCACCCTGACGCCCGGCGCCCTGAACGACGCCTACCTGATGACCTGGCTGGCCCTGTGGTTCCAGACCGGGTCCGACGGGCTCGGCTGCAACCCCCCGCCCAGCCTGACGCCGCCCGCCGACTGCGACGACAAGCCGCCATGGGTAGACCTGGTGGTCTCGGGCGACAGCACGGCGCCGAAGGTGCCGGTGCCGGACTCCCCCGAGATCGAGTCCGATCCCGACGTCGGCGAGATCATCAGCGGGATCCTGCTCGCGTTGCTCGGACTGGGCGTCGCGGCCACAGGCAACCTGCAGGTCGGCGGCGCCCTGATCGGCCAGGGTATCACCGACATCATCGAGGGCGCCAACGACATCAACTGGGCCAAGCTCCGCTGCTACGTCCACTGGTACCGGATCTACCTGTACCACGCGCTGGACGCGCTCGACGAGATCCTGGTGGCCGCGACGTTCCGGCACCCCAAGGCGCGCGCGCTCGGCATCGACCACACGATGCCGCAGTACTTCTCGGCCTTCCTCGATCCCTACGACTCCGGCAAGAACGTCACGCGCTCGTACCCCACGGACGGCAAGGACCGGCTCTACCCCGCGGCCGAGTGGAGCGGAGGGTTCGACTGGGTGAATCCGCCGACCAGCTTCGAATCGCCGTACACGGTCGGATATCGCACCCAGGCCTACCCGACCTTCTTCGTCGACGACGCGGCCGCGAACCCGCTCGCCAACGGCCGAGTGCGCGAGCCCGGGGTCTGGCCGGTGCGGACCGACGCGGTGCCGGGCGGTGTCGCGGTCACGCAGTTCGGGAACACCGTGGACAACCTGATCGACCTGCTCCAGCACGTGAATGACCCGCTGCCCGACTGGAATCTCGACGGTGACCGCGGACTGGCGTACCACACCTGGGACTTCCAGAACGGCGTCCGCCTCGACCCCGTGGCCATCGCGCCCGACGCGTGAGACCTCCGCCGGCATCGAGTCAGGGAGAGAACCATGAGCGAAGCCACCCACAGACCGCCTCCTCCGCGCCGGCCGAAGCCGTACGATCCGGAGGAGGACGAGGACCGCCGCCGGCGGCATGCCAAGGCGGTCGAGGACCAGATCCGCGACTACTGGCGGCGGTATCGCGACCACTACCGGCACGAGACGCCTTGGCTGGTGATCCGCTATGGACCCGGCGACGTGGGTTTGAGGCCGGTTCCGTCGAACGTCGCGGTCTACCTGTCGCCCGACATCTGGGTCGAGTCCAGCGATCCCGGCGGCAACGCCGTCGCCGGGGAGCAGAACCACGTCTGGGTGCGGGTGTTCAATCTCGGCAAGCACATCGCCTTCCCGGTGAAGCTCGACTACTACTGGGCCAATCCCGCGCTGGGCCTGGGTGCCGCCCAGATGAACCTGATCGGGACCGAGTGGATCGAGATCCCGTCGCAGTGGTCCAGCGCGACCCGCTGCTCCACGCCGTGGGTTCCCGTGTTCGTGAACGGGGGACACGAGTGCCTCAAGGTCAACTGCTCGTGCCCCACGTTCGATCCGATCACGGTCCCGTTCGACCCGCAACAGGACCGCCACGTGGGGCAGCGCAACATCACCGTGTTGCACGGACAGGCCGGGGCGGCCCTCGAGCTCAAGCTCGAGCTCAACAACCTGCTGCCGTTCGCCGTCAAGGCGGAGATCTTCGGCCAGGCCCTTCACGTGGCCGCCCGCAAGCGCGACCGCCCGGGCATCGGGGCCGAGACCGTCACCCGGCTGGCCGCGATCGGCAACCGGGTGATCACGCCGGCCGAGGTCGAGGCACGCGCCGCGCCCGGCTCGCGTGAGGCGCTCGCCGCCCGCCAAGCTCGCCGGTGGGGCGCCAGCACGGAGCCCGGCGCCGATCTCGCCGGCTTCCGCCTGCTCGACTCCGCGCCCGCGATGCGCGCCGTCATCTCCGAGGAGCGCACCCGCTTCCACCCGAGCGCGAGCCAGGTCGCCTTCGCCCGCTCGCTCCTGACCGGCAGCCGGTTGGCCTTCGACGATACCAGTCCACGGTCCCAGATGCACCAGCTCGACGCCATCGGCCTCGAGCCCCACGAGAGTCGGCAGCTTCACCTGCAGCTCCACGTCCCGCCGGCGGCCCGTCCCGGCGAGCACATCGTCTTCACGTTCGAGCAGTGGGCCGGAGGGCTCCACATGGGCGGCTATGCCGCCGTCGTGGAGGTCGTGGAGCGCCGGCGGGAGTGATCCGGGCGCGGGAGGGCAGTCAGGGCACCATTACGTCAACGAGGAGGACAACCATGCGAGGGTTCATTCGGCGGCGGCGTCTGGAGCTGAGCATCCTGGGCATCTTCGCCGCGGTGCTCGCCGTCGGCGGCTTCGATTGCGGGGGTGGCGGGAGCAACACCGGGGGCAACGGACCTCCTCCTCCAGTCGAGATCATCACGATCTGCAGCAGCAGCCCGCCGCCCGCCGGGTTCGTCAAGATCAACGACACCTGGTCCCCCACCTCGTGCGGGAGCCCAAGCTCCATCGTTTACAACGTGTGGACGTATCAACGGTATGACAACAAACCGATCAATGCGATCATGAACATGTGCTCGGGATCGATCCCCAGCGGATGGGTCATGACCAACTCCCACTGGGACCCCACCTCGTGCGGGCACCCGAGCTCGATTGTGAACAACATCTACACCATCAGGCGGGTCTCCTGAGCCTGACACACCCTGGGAGGCAGTCATGAGGAAGCGCGTCTCGCTCGTCGTTATCACCGTGCTCGCCGCGCTGGTGCTCAGCCTGGCGGTGCAGTCACAACTGCGCTCGGAGCCGCCGGCCGAGCCCCAGTTTACCGGCGTCCAGTTCCTGCCGTACGAGAACGGATGGTGGTTCTTCGACACCCGGACGGGGGATATCTGGATCTACGACCAGGAGCGGAAGCTGGCACTGTCTCATTGGCGGCTGCGGTCGCTTGGCGGGCCGATCGAACAGGTGCGGAGGCCGGAGGCGGATTCGGTGAAGCAGCAGAAGTAGGAGCACCTGTGCCAGGAGCCGCCGGCGGCCTCGAGAAGGGCGCCGGCGGCACCTGACTCCTGGCGACCGTTCTGGCCCGCCGCTCCCGCCTGCCACTATTGACGCATCGACGCACCGAGCGAAAGTTGCCATCGGCCCATCGGCCGGCACCACCAATCACAGCACGCCCGAGCGACCTCCGCCCGCCGAGACCGTGGCGCCCGGGCCCGGGAGACACCACATGCGGCAGCTCAGCCGATACCGCTACGAAGTGAGCGAAGAGGAAACCGTCACCATCAGCGTCACGCCGATCGGCGTGGGCCCCCGGGTGACGGCGTCGAACAACGGCGAGAAGGTCAAGAACTCCGGCACCCAGAACGCGCCGGTGTTCGAGTTCGAGGTCGACCAGGTCCCGGGCAACAGCCACTTCATCGCGATCGAGTGCAGCTTCCTCGACTCCGATCCGAGCACCGCCCGCTTCGACTTCGTGTTCGAGGGCTCGGAGGGCGGCACGTTCGACGGCATCGCGGTCCGCAAGACCGAATGCGATCTGGGACCCGATGTTCACGTTCACGGTGACCTGAGGAGCACGGCCATGGCATCCCGGCGGCGGCCTATCCGCCCGATCGTGATCCTCGGCCTGGCGCTCGCGCTCCGTCTCGCGGGGCCGGCCCAGGCGCAGCAGTACCCGTCGCCTCCCGAGGTCCTGAGCGACGCGGCGGCGCGCGCGGCGGCCGCGATCGACGGCGAGTTCGCGGCGAGCGGCGACGCGGAGGCCGCGGCGGAGGCGCTGGAGCAGGTGTGGCCCCGCCTGGTGTACTACACGGCGGCCGACGCGCTGCCGGGCGACGAGCTGCACCTGCTCCGCGGCCTCCGCGCGTACCGGTACCTGGCGGAGGTGACGCGGACGGACAAACAGATGGGCGCGAGCGCGAGCGGCCCGGGCTCGACCACGCTGTCGCAGAAGCCGGGCTTCGCGGAGCTGCTGGCCTTCGCGGTGGAGCACGGCGCGGTCGAGGGGACCACGAACGGCACGGGGGTCACGCTCAGCACCTCGCCGTACGCCTTCGTGCGGCTGGTGGAGCCGGACAACGCGGAGAACTTCGACCGGTTCGGGTTCTGGCGGCGGATCGGGGCGTCGGCCACGTTCAACACGAGCACGGACGAGCCGGCGGCCGCGGGCGACGAGCCGCTGGAGCAGCTCGCCGAGTGGTCGGTGCGGCTCCGGGTGCTGGGGGACCGGAGCACCCGGTCGCCGGCCTTCACCCGGAAGTGGCAGGCCGAGATCCAGCCGGCGGTCCAGAGCCGGCTGGACGCCATGACGGGGGGCGTGAGCGCCGCGCTGAACGGCGCGCCGGCGCTGCGCGACGCGTCGCGCGACGCGAGCGCCCGGCTGGGGGGCGACATCGAGCGCTACCTCACCGGGCACGCCAGCCTGCCGGCCGAGGAGCGGGTGCAGGCGATGACCGGGATGATCCTCGACGCCCTGCACGCGGCCGTGTACGAGCCGGTCGCGAGCGGCAGCCTGGCGGTCCCGGACTCGACCGGCCGGAACATCGCCGCGTCGGTGGCCCGGCTGGCGCAGGCGCACCAGGACCTGGTCCAGGCGCAGGCCGACCAGGCGGGCCTGCTGGAGGACCTCGACCACTCGCTCCTGCTGACGCTCGAGTACACCCACCACGCGGAGGCCGCCGCGGTGACCGGGTTCTCCGACCTGCGGATGCTGTTCGAGGACCACGTGGCGCCGTTCAACGTGGTGGCGAACGCCTTCGTGTCGCTGTACGACGATCCGGACGAGACGCTCGGCCAGGACAAGGTGCGGGACTACGGCGCCAGCGTGGACATCGAGGGGGAGGTGGCGAACCCGTTCGGCCGCCGGTCGCGGGCCGACGTGGCGCAGCCGATCACGCTGTCGGTGGGCTACCAGCTGAGCCGGCTGGAGGAGGGCGACGAGATGGTGCACCTGGCGCAGGCGAAGGCCAGCATTCCGATCTCGGCGGGGGTCGCGCTGCCGCTGTCGCTGACGTATGCCAGCCGGGCGGTGCTGGTGGACGAGGACCACGTGCGGGGGAATTTCGGGCTGAGCCTCGATCTCGATAAGCTGTACGCGCTGTCGAAGGCGTTCGTGGGCGACTGAGCATCGAGTAGCCGTAGCAACGTACGAACATCAACCACCGCACCATGACGTGAAGGGTGAAGCGACAGCCTCGCAGAGCTTTCCACCGCCTTCAACCATCCCTCAATTGTCTGGCGGGTTAAGAGAGAGATGGGCTCAGTTGGTTCACTCTTCCTTGCAAGTCACTGCATTCTGGCTTCTGCCCGCTAGGAGCTTGATTTACGGCCATCCTTCAAACACGTACACTGAAGATCCGTCCCCTTCACTCAAGGCTCATGGTGGCACTGTGCCTACACGGTTAACTCATGTCAGTCGCTAGATTCAGGGCGGAGGAAAGTCCAAGTGTGGCATGGCGCTCGGCAAGGCCGTTGGTTGGGCGCCAGGTCAATCCGGCTGCATACTGTTAAGCCATTAAGCAAACACGTGACAGACTCTCGCAAAGCAAAGCGCCTGTATTTCGTTGACTCGAGCGGAATAGTTCCGCTTGACACCGCAGAGGATGAAAAGCGACTCCTTGGCGAGGAATACCTGCGCGTATTTCACCTGGATGCCAACGTCGCGCTCGATTTTGCGAAGTTCGGGCAAGGCCGTATTGAGCTAAGTGGCGTTCCGCACCTCACGGAGCTGGCTCGCCTCGCGAGCGACTATGAGATTGCTCTGCAGTGGGACTTGGGAGTTGCCGAACTCGCGTATGACTCCAAGACTCATTCGGTTGTACCAGAGCGCTCAGGGGAACTAGCTCGAGCGGTACGACGCGGTTTGAGCGGGGTTGAAGCCGGTGCTCGTCTTTCAAAAAGCCGACGCTGTCTAGTAGATGGACTTGGCGTCGAGGAGATTCGGAGCTACTTGCCTGTGGTGGAGTCCTTCTACACACATCTCCTGAAGATCGAACTGCTAGCCCGGGCTGGTCTTAGCCGACGACAGGCTCTGAAGAGCCTACGCCTATATGTGGACTGGGCGAACAATTCGCTCCGCAGCGTATCGACCCATGCCCTTCAATTGGCCTGCAACGTGTTCGGTGGGGACCTTGAAGCCGCGAAAGTGCTTAGGATCGGGTCCAGTGAGCCAGTGGAAGCCCGCGCTCGGAACGCTGCGTGGGATCTCACTCATGCGTTTGCCATGCACTACGAAACCAGCCAGAAGGTAGGCAAGAAGATCAAGCAAACCATACTCGTAACTCGAGACCGGGGTCTAAGCTACTTCGCATCCTCGTGCATCGTGGCTGTCTTTGTGCGTGGGTCACCCCTCGGAGACATGACGCTCACAGGTTACCGCCTCAACCAGCCGCACTTCATCAGCCAGACGCCTGAACTCAGAGTCATTCTTGATCAAGTAATGGCCCAGCAGAAGAGTCGCATCGATCGAGGTGACAACGCGTTGCCCGGCCATATTCGGAAGATTCTTCGCCAAGTGGAGATGTCCCTCGCAGATGAGGACGGCCCTGCGGTCCCAGGTACAACATCCTAGGTGAGCGTTTCACTGCCTCATGATACAAGATCCGCTCCACATACAATCCAGAGTCGCTTTGGCAGGCCTTCTCTCACGTCAGCAGCCCACAGGGGGATCCGCAGCATGGCCTTGGAAACCGCGCATGTGACCGTTGAGGAGGACGGCAACATCACCATTGCGGCCTATTCACTGAAAGCTGACAGTTGGGAGGATTACGTTCTATTCCTTGAGGAGGCGAGACTCGCCACCCTGACTGACGATCCTAGATCTAGGGCTCGATACCTGCGAGCTGCCCTGATCTGCTTGTTTGGACACATCGAAGGAGTCGTAAGGGACGTCAGAAAAGCTCTTGCACTGCCAGACCGGGGACCGCTGGCGGCCCGTATTGAGGAGATTGAGTCGATTCTGCTGGTACGCGGCACTAACATAGAGCGGTTGGAGCTTCGGTTCCACAAGTACTTCCGTGATATTGTAGCCCACCCCGGAATAACAAAGGTACATAGCGAAGAAGGCGAAGAGAGGCTACTGGACGACTCGCATGTGATCCGCGACCTACAAGTAGAGACCCTGGCGGGCTTTGCCACGCGTGCATCGCAGTGGCTGGACTCTGTTTGCATGGCGGTAAGTATTGAGCGCTTTGGCGATGCCGACCGGATAGCTGACTATTTTGCGAGGGCCATACAACAGACCGGTGGCGGATCTCTTCTACACCGAGGACGTGGTGTCCGTCGGCTCGTGTTGTTCTCCAGCTGAGCAAGCCTGGGCTACTGAGCGCTGCACTGTCCAAGCCCCTCAGGTGTGCGATTCACACACAATTGGGGTCAGCCATTGATTGAGTATTATGGGAGCAGGCGCCACATACTGGACTGGGTCGAGCAGCCTTCATTCGTTGCGGACTTGAATAGGCTTCTGCGTCCACTACCTATCGAGATTTCTCCCCAGGCTACACGCATGCCTCTTGGTAGAGCTAATCCACGTGAGGCACGGCTAGAATCGTTCGGACCGCAGATCATATCCAATCCCGGGATCTGGCGTGAACTCCGTACTTGGTGGCTTGCTCATGGGAGGGAATACCCCCAATTGGGACTTCGCAGCCAGCTGCACCATCGAGCAACGACCTGGTTTGCTTTTGGTCGAAGCGAAGGCAAATGTGCCCGAATTGAGCATCGCCGGTAAGCGGTTGGGTGGTCGACCAGCAAAGAAGAAGGGTGATCCGGACAAGCCACCAAGTGATAACGCGAGGGCGAACGATGCTCGAATACGAACTGCCATTGAGCAGGCTGGCCAGGCATACGCTGCGCTTGAAGGAGGAAAGTCCTTTACCGCGGCTTCTCACTATCAGTTCGCCAACAGATTGGCGTTCGTGGAAACTGTCGTCTCTAGGAGTGCCGATCACACTTGTCTACTTGGGCTTCTGCGGTGATGAGGGGATTGCAAGAAGTCGGGGCACCCTTTGCCTCTGAGCAGCACTGGACATCCATTTGTCGCTCGTACATGTCGTCATGCTTTACCATGATCGACTCGGAACGACGTTTCGTTGTGGACGGCGCTCCGGTATGGGTTGCGATCCGAAGCCGGATCGTGTTGTTGCTCAGTCACCAGCGGTCGCTGTCTGACCCGCGCGGTTTCGAGAGTCCGGCTGGCAGTCGGCTTGGGTACGCATCTTCTGTGGCTGTACGCCGCTTACCCACATACCTCAACCAGCCGTTTAACAACTCGACCTGTTTTTCCGACAATTGCTCCAAGAGATCAGAGGCTTGAGTGCCAAGGTGCGCTCAACGCTAGAGTTAGAGCGCTCGGTTAGAGAAAAGTCATACCTGACAGTATGCGGCCAAAACGTGAAAACCGGACTCGAGCGCTGTTTAGGCAGATGCCCAGAGATCTTCGCAAGCGGAGAGACCATGGGAAGCTATGATGTTCAGCAGGTCTGTCTGAAGGGCCACCAGGTTACGGAGAATTACAACACCCGACCTCAGCATCGCAGACAGTTTTGCGGGAGGTGTGGGTCGAGGACCATTCACACATGCCCTAATTGTGATAATCCAATTCCGGGCGAGTACGTGGTTCAAGGCTACATAGGGCCTAGCAATACAGCGGTGCCTAGTCACTGCGAGAGCTGCGGGAGTGCGTTCCCGTGGTCGGACGAGATATCACAACCCATTCATGCGGAACGCGACGTTGCAACAGTAGACATGTGGAGCCTACTCCATGCGCGCATAGTCACGGTGGCCCGAACCAGGATTGAGGCCGGTCACTACGCTGATGCTGTCGAAGTCGCTCTGAAGGAGGTCAATTCTCGAGTAAAACAGGCTTTCGTCTCAGCCGGGCGGGGCGAGAAAGACGGAGCCGATCTGATGTTCGCGACATTTGGAGGGAGTCAGCCGACCATTCGTCTCGCACAGCTTGCTTCCGACTCTGGTAGAAACATTCAAGAGGGATACACGAAGATCTTTGCCGGTGCTATGCAAGGCATTCGTAACCCCAAGGCTCACGAGAATATAGATATCGATCTCGAGCGTGCGTGGCACCTTTTAACCGTGGCGAGCCTACTAATGTGCAAGCTTGACGAATCAGCCACTGCCTAACCCGGGCGCCGGGCGGGGTCGGCGACAAGGATCTACGGAAAGAAGTAGGGCAGATGCCTCAGTGATGATGCGACCTGACGTTCGGCGTTAGGTCTTCGGGTAGGGCGGACTTTGAAACGTGGGGACCAATGGCTTCAGACGTGGGCACGGATGCTTCCAATTGGTATGTCCTGATTGCCGGACTGTCGCCGCTGCGAAGTGAAGTACATCTGGCTCCTGGTTTGGCGCTTCGGCCTTTAGACGTTGTGCCGAGTGTATTTGATCTTGCGGCCGCGGGAGCCGGCGGGTTTTAGGCAGTGGGCGACGCTTGAACCGTTCACAGCCCTCTGCACTTGTGAAGTCGAAAGCGCCTACGATGGCGCAGCGCTCCCAGGCTATGACACTCTGAATCGAGCATGGCTGGTGACATCTCTTTTGATTCTACGTGGCTTTACGACCCTTCAAGGTATCGCTTGTAGTTCGTACTCATGGAACCAAGTCGCCGGCCACCAAAAGAAAACGTCTCAGACGAGGAAACGCGACATCCTAGAAAAGGGGCCGGACACTATATTCCAGCCCTCCTCTACGGACCTTCCTCAGTTTCACGGACAAGTACTCGATTACCATTTCCGCCTCTTCCCAGGCAAGTCACCAAGGAGCGAGGCGCCAACTGCCGACGATGCTGCATGGATTCGGCAGCACTTTGGGACGGCCAACCGCCTGGCCGCCACATCACCCGGCTTCAGGCTTGCTCTCGAATGTGCAGTTGATTGGCGATACTCAAGAGAGGCTCGCTCCGCAATTCGCACGACTCTGGACAGGATATCGAAGCCCTGTTCGCCGTGCAAGCGGAACTTGTATTCCGGTTATCCTTGCTTTGTGCAAGTTTGCTTGAACCCAGAGGCGATTCGCGTCGCGCACGCTTTCTTGCAACCAAGAAGCGGTACAACCTTCGGAGCAAGGCCGTTCACGGTGGCCTGCTTAGCGAAGCCTCCCTGGGTGACGGTATTGACGAGACATTTCTGACTTCCTTGAGTGACCTGCTCCCTACTGTCGATCGCTCGTGGCAAGGTGTTCGGGGAAAGAGACCTCGAAGACGACTTTGCTTCTATGAGCTTGGTGGTTCAGAGGGCACGCCCTCTCGGCTTGGTCGCGGCTCGCCACCAGCCGTGATCGGGAAGCTTCCGGCAGCCCTGAACGAAGGTTTGTGCGGGCGCGACCCAGAGGGTCTGGAGTTGATGCGCATGTCGTTAGGTCCCACTCGTAGATGTCCGCCACTGAGTGTACATACATCCTCAACGCGCCCCGTTCGGTTGGTCGAATCCTCATGGCGTCGACCTGAGCAAGCCGTATCTCTCAGCTTCATTCGGGTGCGGACTTGACAGCTCGGAGTACCGTTACGTAAGGGAAAGGTTCTGATCCCTCGAGAATGGATGCATACCCCCGCAACGTGGCTCGACTGGCTGGCCAGACGAAGCGGCCCGCAGTTAAACGAGAGGGGCAGCCGTAGAGTGAGGGCAACATTAAGTACAGGTATGTGCACCTGATACTCGCAGTCGCGTTGCGTGAAGGATGGACGATTGAGCAATATCCTCTTGAGAACTGCTCAGAGGCCGACCACACCGCGCTTGAACAACAGCGTAAGTTAGAATTGGCTTGTAATATGAAAGATGAGTTGTCCTGGTTTGTTGAGGACTTCGACCGATTGGCACAAGCCCTCTTACGGGGCATGACACGCTGAGTCAGCGCGACTGCGCACCGTACTCGCGATTACGGGGGAGTGGTACTTCGTCGGAGCTCCCGACAAACCTCTAATGCGTTGAGCCTCTACGAATGATTCCCGGCCATCCAGTCTAATCGCGGCGATACGACGGTGAAGTTGCCAGGCGGGCCCCGACTACACTACGCCTAACTCTGGGCGCCAGCCGAGCCGGCGGAATCCAGTGCTGAGCCGGCGATTCGCCGGCCGGAGCGACAACTTCTGAGCCGGAGCAAACAGATCCCGGCCGGAGCCGCGATTCGCCGGCCGGAGCAAACAATTTCTGAGCCGGAGCAAGGAGCATCCCGGCCGGAGCCGGCGATTCGCCGCCCGTAGCAAACGATTGTCTGGGCCGGAGCAAGCAGATCCCGGCCGGAGCACATCCCGGGCGGAGCAAGCAGTTCCTGGACTGAGCAACCAGATCCGTACCCGAGCGACGACGCGCCGCGTTCGCGGAGTGTTGCGTCGCGTCTCATGACGATTGGTTCAGAACACGCCATCGGCCGAAGCTCCAGCACGCACCTCAGGAGGGAGCGGCACGTCGCCGTGGCGTCATCGCGTCGCGCAAACCCATCATTCAGGCCGGACTCGTAGCGCTGGGGACCTGTTCCACTTGGTAGGGGTAGTATCGGGGAGCGAGAAGGCAGGTGTCAGCGCTTAGGATTTCAGGCCCACTAGTTTGATCGGCACGCTCGGCCGCAGACACAAGGTCAGGCCCCTCCCAGCTTCCAAAGGCCATTCCCCGGCCAGCTCACGCGCTTCGACCGCTGCACAAGGTCACGCTCTACAGACTCCGGGCTCGGGCCGGCAATAAGCCGCCTTACCGCGACGGAGTTTATTGCAACCTCCACAACCTGGGGGTCAAACTGGGTTCCCTTACACTTCTGCAGCTCGGCAATCACGACCTCAAGGGGCAGCCGCTTCCGGTACGGGCGGTCCGTAGTCATCGCATCAACCGTATCTGAGATCAAGATGATCCTTGAACCCAGTGGGATCGTCTTACCGGACAGTCCGGCCGGATACCCTTGCCCATCCCATCTCTCATGATGGTGCCGAACGGAATCTTGGATAAAACCCTTAAACTTTGAAATGATGCCAACCAGCTCCGCGCTCTTTGTTGAGTGGGTCTGCATCAGCGCCGTCTCGTCCTCTGTCAGGCGCCCTTCCTTTCGGAGCAACGGGGCAAACTCTTCGTGAATCTTGCCCACGTCGTGCAATAGCGCTGCGGTTTCGATCTGCTCAATCTCTTTGGCGGGAAGACCCAACTCAACTGCAATTGCCCTAGACAGCTCGCTTACTCGGACCGAGTGTCCGGACGTGTAAGGATCTCGAGCTTCGATTGCTTTGACCATCACCTGGAGTAGTTCTTGCCCACTGTCCTCGAGCTGATGGTAAAGCCCGTAGACGTGACGGACAGCGATGATCGGGACAATGACGCCGATGAGGCCAAGTGAGCCGAATCCGATCCAGTGGTCAAACCTTGTGTAAAGCCATGCAACGAGGACGGCAATAGCGCTCGCGCCGATGTCATACGCTAGAACACCGCGCGTATTCAAGTTCCATACTTCGCGGAATGACCGCTGCGTAGTCAGGACGATTGCTGTATTGACCGCCGCCGTGTTGAGGAGGAAATAGAGAACAGCGAACACAAAGAAGACGCCCAGATCGCGTTGAACCTGATCGCCCGCGAACGATGCGCCGCCCAAGAGATATGTTGGGGGAAGATGACCGCCAAGCGCGGTGTAGACTATTGAAGCCGCACAGACTGCGAGGGTCCGTTGAGAAACATTGAATATGACCTTGATGGCCGGCTTCTCGAGCATCAGCTCGCCCAGAAGCGTTGAAACTCCCGCCACCAGAGCGCCCCACCAGCCCCCAAACAGCAGGGCAGCGGACATATGCATGATGAATGAGGTGGAGCCGATCGCGCCGAGACGAAGCTGCGTGTTGAGGCTATCCAGAAGTGCCGCAACGAATACGAAGGTGAGTAGCGCCCACCATCCAGGAAACGGAAGGCGGGAGTCGTAGACAATCGACGCCGCTATAACGGCGGCGGCGGTCGCAACAACGACGAACGCATGAACCTTCGTGCTCTTGGACATGCTGATAAAGGGTTGGGGACCCGGCCTAAAAACCCAACTGGAACTAGTTCCAGTTGACGCCTTCACTCTTGCCGAAGAAACCAGCAACGAGAGCGGCGAGCTGTACGAGCAGCGTGACTTTCAACATGAGCGTCCCCCTTGGGAAAAATAAAAAACATCAGGGAAAGGCAGGCCTCGCTACGACCCACCGACGCTCCGCTCGTCATATTGTATCCGCTAATCTCCGCTATGGCTCGACCAACAACCACCTTACGAAGACCGGGATCCCCTTTACCCTTGTGTCCTTTCCGTTGTTGGGTTGGCGTGACCCTCGCGCCCAGCCCCGACCACCCTCCTGATGCAACGGGCGCACTCACGATGCGCCCACGACATTCGTATCTGCCCCGCTATACGGACTGGTGAGCGCAAGGCCTGGGCCGCGCTCCCGTCGAACACTCGTGTCTTCGGTTCGGTTGGACCTGCCCCTGTCGCCCGCTAGCTCGTCCGGCGGGCCTCCGACCAGCGGTTGGTGGCGTCCAGCACCGCGAACACCGCCGCCCGCTCCGCGCTCTCCTTGATCTCCGACGTCCCCGTCATCAGGATCGTCTCCCGCCCGCCCAGCCCCTGCACCGCCACGAACGCGAACTGGCGGTCGAACGCGTCGACGATCTTGGCGCCCTCGAGGCAGATCGAGCTCTCCGTCAGCAGCCGGTCCAGCACCATCACCGCGGCCTTGGCGGCCGCCTCCACCCGGCTCCGCGGCGTGTCGCTGGTCTCCTCCTCCGCCGTCTCGGTGGCCCCGCGGTAGGAGAGCGTCACCGAGATCGCGATCCGGTGCGGCCGCCGCCCCGGCGCCACCGCCATGTTCTCGAACAGCAGCGTCCGCTGGAGGATCCGGTCGCGCATCGAGTCGCGGTCGAGCGCCTCGATCGGCTTCACGTCCGCCGTCTGCGCGATGCTGATCTTCCGGTGGTCGATCTTGAGCCCGAGCTGCGCCAGGAGCGCGCTCTCGATGTTGCGCACGAGCTGCTTGGGCTGAAGTCCCGCGTGGGCCAATATGTGGACCTCGCTCACCTCGCCGAGCGGGGTCGTCACGACCCGCGCCGACAGGATGCCCTCGAGGCTTGTCAGTAGGTTCTCCGCGCGCCTGACGCCCCACGGATCCGGCGCACCATTGTCCGAGGCGGGACGGCCCGGGGCGGTCGGCATGGACGGCTGGCGGGGACTGATTCCGGTCACGTTGGTAGTCTTCCTTTCACCCTCGCGTGCTGCACACCCTCAGGGGACTGCACCTCATGCCACGGCGTTCCGGCCCGCGGCCTTTGCGCGATAGAGCGCCCGGTCGGCGCTCACCAGCAGGTCGCCTTCCGACGGCTCCCGCGGATCGAACTCGGCGAGCCCGATGCTCACGGTGACGAGGCCGGCCGGGTAGCCGAGCCGCCGCCCTACGCCCTCGATCCCCGCGCGAAGCGCCTCGGCCACCCGGGCGCCGCCCTGGAGATCGGTCCGCGTGAGAATGACCACGAATTCATCCCCACCGTATCGTGCCGCCACGTCGGAGGCGCGGACGGCGTTGCGAATCTCGTTCGCCACCATCCGCAGGATCTCGTTGCCCGCCTCGTGGCCGTACTGGTCGTTCACTTCCTTGAAGCGGTCCAGGTCGAGAAACAGGACCGCGAACCCCTCGGCGCTGCGCTTGCCGCGCTCCACCTCGAACGCCAATCTGTCCCGCAGAACGCGGTAGGTCGAGAGCCCCGTCATCGTGTCCACCGCCGCCGCCCGGAGCGCCTCGTCCGCCCGCCGCTCCTGGTACGGGCTGCACTGCCGCATCGACGCCCGGCCCAGCGCGCTGGCCTCGGCGAACTTCCGGCAGCTGTCGAAGCCGCACGCCCGGCAGTCCCACGGGCGCCCGTTCGGGCCGAGCCCGATCTGCGCCAGGATCCCGGCCACCGCCTCGGCGTCGGGCACCGGGCTCCGGGGCTTGAAGGCGAAGCTGGCCCCGATGCTCGCCACCACCCCGACGTCCACCACCGGCTGCCGGCTCCGCGGGGCCTCGGTGCTGGCCAGCAGCTCGCGCCGCCAGTACAGCTCCTCCGTGGGCCCGCTCAAGGGGTGGTCCAGCGGCCCCTCGGTGCTCAGGATGTCCACGAAGCCCAGGTCCAGCCGGTCCACCGCCACCGCCCGCGCCACCGCCGCCAGCGCGTCCAGCCCCCGGATCTTCCGGAACCGCCGGCTCGAGTACCGCGACTCGTCCAGCAGGGCCAGCGGCAGCCCGCCCGCGGCACTCAGGTGCCGCCGCCGCTCCTCGGGCACCCGCTGGAACCAGGTGGCCTGACCCAGCACGCTCACCCCGCGGATGCGGAACAGCTGGTCGAGATCGCCGTACGTGATGGACGCGTCGAGATCGGAGCAGTTGACCGGCGGACAGATTCCAGCGAACGCGATCTTGAGCCCCGGCCCGTGCTGCGCTCGCAGATATCGGGCCTCGGCCACCGCCGGCAGGGTGACCGGCGCGAGATACGGCAGCAACTCGGGAAACCGGGTCCGGACCGTCTCCACGACCACCGGGTCGGTGGAGCGGATCATGGTGCCCCACGGCTCCGTTTCCCACAGCTTAAGGTATTCGGCGGCAACGAGTTCGTCACCGATGACGCCGCGGGTGACGGCGCGGAACCCGGCCTCGTAGCAGGCGTTGATCAGCTGCTCGGGGGAGGCCGGATAGAAATGGGCGACCGACTCGGGGCTCAGAATGAGCACCCCCTCGCCGCCGGCCGCGATGGCAAGAGCCCGACCGATCTCGCCGTTTACCTTGACGGCCCCATGCGGACAGGCCGGCAGACACTGCCCACAGCGAATGCAGGCCTCGTCCACCACCTGCAGCATGAGATTCTCGTCGCCGGCCACCGCAATCGCATCCGTCGGGCACACCCGGACGCAGGCCAGGCAAGCGACACAGTGCTCGGCGTCGATGACGAAATTCAAATGACCTGACCGGTCGGGGAGTGGGACCTCTGCAATTTGACGGCCCACTTACTAACTGTCAATAGGTCGCGAAGTGCAAAACAATGATACACCGAAACTTAGCCGCTGTATCCTTTTCTTGCAGTCCGGGCTAAATCATTCCAGATGATAGGCTTTGATTTTCCGGTACAGGGTCCGCTCCCCGATTCCCAGGACCTCGGCCGCCCGGCGGCGGTTGCCCCGGTATTCCCTGAGGGCAGCCCCGATGGCGGCCTTTTCCACCTCCTCCATGGTCATCCCGCTCCGGTAGACCACTTCGGCCGGCTCCCGGCCGCCGTTGTCGCCGTCGGTCAGGACGTCGGCCACCGACGCGTGGTCGGCCAGCTCGATCACCTGGACCCGCTGCGGGTGCTCGTCCAGCCGGCGGCGGAGCTCCTCCACCTGGAGCTTGAGGTCGAGCAGGCTCCGGAGGATGAACTCCAGCTCCTGCCCGCCCACCTCCCGGGTCCCGTGGAGGCCCCCGCCGAGGCGGACCGGGAGGAGGCTCCCGGGCGGGCCGTCGAAGATGTCGGGCGGGATGTCGGCCGCCCGGATCTCGGCGCCCGGGGCCAGCACCACCATGCTCTCGATCAGGTTCCGGAGCTGGCGGACGTTGCCGGGCCAGGGCGCGGTGACCAGCCGCCCCATGGCCTCGGGGGCGATGCCGCGGAAGGTGCGGTCGTGCTCGCGGGCCAGCTCGCGGACGAACCGCCGCACCAGCAGCGGGATGTCCTCCCTCCTCTCCCTGAGAGGAGGGAGATAGATGTTGAGGACGTTGAGCCGGTAGTAGAGGTCGTCGCGGAACTCGCCCAGGGCCACCGCGTCCCGGAGCGGGCGGTTGGTGGCGGCGAGCACGCGGACGTCCACCTTGATCGGCTGGGTGCCGCCCACCCGGAAGAAGGTGCGGCTCTCGAGCACCCGCAGCAGCTTCACCTGGGTGGACGGCGGGATCTCGCCGATCTCGTCGAGGAAGATGGTCCCGGTGTCGGCCAGCTCGAAGCGGCCCAGCCGGCGCTCGGCGGCGCCGGTGAAGGCCCCCTTCTCGTGGCCGAACAGCTCGCTCTCGAGCAGGGTGTCGGGCAGGGCCGCGCAGTTGACGGCGATGAACGGCCGGCCGCGCCGGGGCGAGAGGTCGTGGATGGCCTTGGCCACCAGCTCCTTGCCGCTGCCGCTCTCGCCCTGGATCAGCACGGTGCTGGAGACCGGCGCCATCTGCTCGATCTTGACCAGCACCTCCTGGATCGGCGCGCTCTCGCCGATGATGCCGGTGCGCTGCTGCAGCCCGCGGCGCTCGATCAGCCGGCGCGCGGTGGCGACGGCCTCGTCGGGGGCCACCGGCTTCATCATGGTCTCGGTCACGCCCAGCCGGCCGACCCGCTCGGCGCGCTCGCTGTCGGTGGGCTCGAGCAGGGCGAGGGTGCTGATCTCCGCGTCGCGCGCGAGGGCGGCGAGCTGGAGCGCGTGGGGCTCGTGGATGGCGCCGGTGAGGATGACCAGCTCGGGCGAGTCGCGCCGGAGCGTGCCGCGGACGTCGTCGAGCGAGGAGAACATGGCGGTGGAGTAGCCGGCCGCCTCGAAGGCCGCGTTGAGCGGCACGGCGGTCGAGAGATCGTCCATGGTGATCAGGATGCGGGCTGCCATGGGGGGAAACTAACCCGCGGGCCTGCCCGGGGTAGGTAGAATACGGGATGACCGACGAATCGGGGGCGATCGCGCTCGTGACCGGCGCCGCGCGCGGGCATCGGGCTCGAGGTGTGCCGGCAGCTCGCCGAGCGCGGGTGGACGGTGGTGCTCACGGCGCGGGCGCTCGAGCGGGCCAAGGAGGCGGCCGAGGGGCTGGCGGGGCTCGCGGGCCGGGTGCACGCGCGGGCGCTCGACGTGGCCGACGACGCGAGCCCCCGCGCCCTCGCCGCCGACCTCGGCTGGGCGCTCGGCCGGATCGACGTGCTGGTCAACAACGCGGGCGAGCCGCCGGACTGGACCGAGACCGCGGGCACGGCCGACCTGCGGGCGGCGCACGCGGTGCTGGAGACCAACCTGTTCGGCGCGTGGCGGACGACGCAGGCGCTCCTGCCCCTGCTCCGCCGGAGCCGGCACGGCCGGATCGTCAACGTGTCGAGCGGCGGCGGGTCGCACGCCGACCCGCGGTTCGGGCTCGCGGCCGGCGCGCCGATCGCGAGCTACGGGATCTCGAAGGCGGCGCTCAACGCGCTCACGGTGAAGCTGGCGCTCGAGCTGCGCGAGGACGGGATCCTGGTGAACGCGGTGTGCCCGAACCTCACCGCCACGGCGCCGGGGATGGAGGAGATCGGCGCCCGGCCGGTGGCCGAGGGGGCGGCGAGCGTGGTGTGGGCGGCGATGCTGCCGGACGACGGGCCGACGGGCGGGTTCTTCCGGGACGGGCGGCCGCACGGGTGGTGACCGGGCGGATCACAACCCCACCACGGGCTTCATCCTAGGTCGAAGCGACAGCGCTGCTTGATAACTCCGTACGGCACTCTCGTCGAGCGCCCTGTCGAAGTTGGTCCATCAGTGGAGGTTTCCCAAGATCGCTCTTCCACCTCGGCAATCTGTCCAGTGCTCATGGCGAACGTCGAGTGGCACCTTGATGGTCACCTCTCCTCTTCCAGCCCTTGGCTACAATGGGCCTTTGAGTGCAAAGCCGCTGCTTGATGCCTCGCCTCAGGGCCCCAACCTCATGGCGCCCCGCGTTTCGCGATGCGCTCGAGGCCCTCGCGCACGCAATGCGCGATCTCTGCGCGGTCCGTTGGCGGGAACCCCGCTGCGTCAGCACCGATCTTCACCGCCTCGTCGTCCGTGAGCTCCCGCGGGACGATCACCCCCCGGCGCACCAGCCACTCGGCCAGCTCCATCTGCTGGTCGCCGCGGCGCCATCGTCTGATCAGGTAAGAGATCGCAGCTACCTGGCGAAAGTTCGGCATACTCAGGCGTCCTTTGTCTCCGAGGCTGCTGCGGCTGCAGTCGGAGCCGTCAGGTGGACTCGCTCCCTCGCGCGTCCGTGGGGCGACCGCGGGCTCGTGCGGATCGGACCTCACTCGCACCCCCGCGAAACTCGAAGTGCTGCTGCTCCAGCGTGCGGCGGTGAATGCTGAGGCTGCGCGCGTGACTCGCGCGCTGTGCGATCGCCTCCGCGAACGGTCGCGCCAGCATCCACTCATTGACCGGGAGCCCAGGGTACAGCGCCGCGTACGCGGGTCGGATTCGGACTTCTCGGTGAGCGAGCATCGGCGAGCGCTTCCAGTCAATCCCGCGGCCGGAGGCACCGATGAACCTCGGCCAGAAACACATCTTCCACTAAGGGCTTCTCCAGCATGCCGCAGGGGGCGACGATCCCGAACTCCTCGAGCTCCCTGACGGCATAGCCCGATATCAGCACAAAGGGCAGCTCCGGGGTCTCCACGGCAAGCAGCTGCACGAGCTCGACCCCATTCAGTCGCGGCATGCGCAGGTCCGAGACCACCAGATCCAACACATCTGGGTCGGCGCGCACCACCTCAAGCGCGTGGAGTCCATCATAGGCTTCATGCACGACATAGCCCTGACGAGCAAGCAGGCGCCGGATCACGGTCCGGATGCCCGGTTCGTCGTCTACCACGAGGGTTTGCCGAATGCCGACCGGCGCGTTGCTGTTCGTTTGCTGCTCCATCTCGATTGGCTCAGCGGTGGCTACGGTTGGCCAGAGCGACCCAACCGTGGTTCATACTCTCGCACCGAATCGCGCATTTTCCTGCGCGATCGCTTGCTGTTCGGCCGACTCCTTCCGGGCGTCGCTGGTCTCGCCCGACGTGACCGGTGCCCAGGGCAGTGCGCTTAGTCATGCTCGATCTCGAACCATGGCGCGGGAAAGGTCCGCGCCTGACCATCCAGGTTGATCCACACGTATCCCTCGAGCGGCGGTGTCAGGATGTGCCCCGGCGGCGTGATCAGCTCGTACCAGCGCCCCGGCTCAAGGGATAGGGCATGACGGGCATGCTCCGGCCGCACGCGGGCGCGGCCGATCGCCTGCACCGGTGTTTGACGGCGCTCATGCTGACGACGCTCGGGCCCACGATACGGCGCATCAGTCACACGCTGTCCGGACCGGCATTTTGGGTTCGTCCTTTCGGACCGGCCTACTCCGGCCAATCCTGTTCTGCCACGCCGATCGCGGCGCTCAGATTGACGATCACGCACCCCAGCTGCCGTGTTTTCGGCGAGCTCTCGGGCTCGCCGTACGGCACAAAGACGCACCGGCGCAGCACAATCAAGCTCGCCTGCTGGCGCAGGAAGTCCGAGACCCGGACGTTGACCAGCACCTCGAGCGTCCCACGCACCTGGCCGGCCGCCAGCAGGCAGATGACGTCGCGCGGCGAGGTCCGTCCGGTGCTGCCGGCCGTTTCCACCAGATCGTCCCCGAGCGTCGGTTCGATCAGGACGACCGCCTCGCGCCGCAAGGCGACAAAGGGAATCAGGTCGGTGGTCTGGGGCAGCTGGACGCGGGTGAACTTGATGACCTGGACGCCGGGGGCCAGGAAGTCAACCAGGCTCTGATGGGGCGGCAGGTGAAAGGTGCCGTGCAGCCAGCCCAGATCGGTGAGGACATTGGCCGTCACCTTCCGGAGCGGTGGCATGCCGGTCGGACTGAGCGGATTACTAAACTCTCGAGTCATAGATCCTCATGGCCGCGGCCCGAGTCGCCGGTCGTGTTCCAAGGCGCCGTGTCCCGCCTCGGTGAGATCGCACGGACCCGCCATCAGGTACGCGCCTAGCTGCGTCCTCATGATGCGCCCTTCGTCCAGGCGCAGCAGGCCGCGATCCCGGAGCGACCGGAGGTTATCGACCAGGACATCGAAGAGGCCGTCGGCGGCGTCCGCGGGCCGATACGTGTAGCCGTGCTCGGCCAAGACCAGCAGGCGGACGTCTGCATCCGAGAGCAGCATGGAGCGATCGAAGCGACGCCACTCCGGACCGGTGTATCCCGGCTGGTCCCTCACGACCGCGGCCCCATGCGGCGGTCGTCTTCGAGTGCGCGCCGCCCGGCTGCGGTCAGGTCACAGGGGCCGGCCTGCATCGCCTTGTCCGCAGGATCACGCGGGATCGCACTGTCCGGCACCCGGACCCAGCCCCGCGCCCGGAGCTTCAGGAGCAGCTCAATCGTCGGCTGGAACGCGTCGCGGCCACCGGGTCCCGGGTCGTCCGGACGGAGCACGCTGTCGCCTCCTTCGATGCGGACCAGCAGCTCGTATTCCGATTGGGTCAAGGACTAGACCCCCCGATCGGCGGGCCCCGACCCGCGCACGCCTGCGCCACCACCGCGGCAAGCTCCTGCGGCTTCCACGGCTTCTTGACGATCGCCACGACGCCCATCCGGCTCACCTCCTGCAGGAGCGGCGAGTCCTCGCGCTCGCTGGTTGCAACGACGACGGGTGTGTCGCGGTGCTGGGGACGTTGACGGAGGGCCCGCAGGAACTCCACACCGTTCATGTCCGGCATCTGCAGGTCCAGCAGGATGGCATCGAATGGTTGCTGCGCGCGTGAGAGGTGCATCAGCGCCTCCACGCCATTGGCGGCGTCCTGCAGGTCATTCTCCTTCGCGGGGAAGGCGAGACGGGTCATCTGCCGAATCAGCTCCGAGTCCTCGACGATCAGGAGTCGCATGACGACATCGAAGCGGGGTTAGCCGAGACCGTATATGTGGTGCGCATGTCTCAAAGTAGCCGTCGAACCCAACGTGGTGTAGGTGCTAGCCGGCTATGTACGGTAGCGTGCGCTCGACGGCAGTGGTCACGTGGGAAGGCGACAGCCCGAGCCCGACTTGGAGGATATGCCTGATGGCTGATATGGATGGTGCTGGCACGCCGGACACGGCGGTATTCGGGTCAGTCAGCGCTGGGGATTAGATTTTGCAACTCAAACAGCGCGCCACAATCGAGTATGTCCGCCTTGCAGCCGAGCTCGAGCTTGATCGGATATCCGAGTGTGGGATCGTACTGCGCCTCAATTTTCGTGTAGTCCGACTGATGCGAGGCGCTCTCGATCAACTGAAATACTTCCAGCACGGTAGGCCACGCATCCAACGGGATGTCTGCGGACCCAGGGCTTGGTGTGAGCGGGTCAGCCGCAATCACCTGACCGCCCTGGACCATGAGCAGGGTGAAGGCCGGTAGCGCGGCTTGACAGAAGCAACTCAGGCGCACTTCTACCTGATAATCTTGCAAACCCGACGCAGTCCACCGCGCTCGCGCCTGCTCAAGGTCCCGCTCCTCACCCGAGTCGAAGGCGTCGGAGCAGCTGACCAGCGCGCTTAAACCGGCAAGCGCCGCCCACGGCAGACGAAATCGCAAGTTCATAGGTGACCTCCAGTATCGCCGCCCGCGATGCGTGATCCTTCAGATGAGCTCGGCACTTGCGACGTCAGGCGCCGCGTTTTCATGGCGTGTCTTTCGTGGGCAGAAGCTCCACGTCGAAGAGTGCCGCGACTACCTGTCGCGTCCGGCCGCAGTCGTCGAGCCGGATGTGGCCGGGCAGCGGCGCTGCCAGCTGGCCCACTGGCGGCGCCACGACCGCGTACCACCGACCCCATCGAAGGCCCTCATACCGCAGGGCGTGTTGGCTCGAGACGCGGGCGCGTCCGATTACCCGATAAGGCGACGGCGGCCGATCGACGCGGCGACGCTCCAGACCGCTGTAGCCTCGAGGATAGGTTGATGACGGCCCACTATCGTCGGGCATGGAAGGCGTCTCGTGACCTGTGAGATAAGAGGGGCCGTTCTACTCAGGAACGGATACCGCCCCTCCTTGATCTACCGGAATGATGTGGGCGCTTAACATGTGCTGTGACCCGGTTGCCGTCGAGATCCGAAAAGTCCACCGACGCCGGCCAAGTGGTCGACGCCGCGATCTCGGCAAAGAGCGCGCGAGCGACTACCGGTTCTTGGACGACCGTGCGGAGCCGAAGACGATACCGAATATGCTCCCAAGGGCGACGCCGATCGCGACGCCAAGCGCGACGTTGTCGAACGCGGCGCCGAACGCGGTGCCTATACCGGCGCCTAGAGCGATGCCAAATCCCAATCCGGTGAATGCCGCCCCGAACGATACTCCTCCGTCGCCCGTGGGTGCAAAGGACGGCTGGTCTTCCGGGACGGGCGGCCGCACGGGTGGTGAGCGCCACTGGCGTGCCGCTTCGCACCTCCGCAGATTCGGTCATCCCCCGATCCGATCCCAGGTGACCGTCCCGCCGACCCCGCTCGCCGACGCCCTGCGCGACCGCTACCGGTTCGAACGCGAGCTCGGGTGCGGCGGCATGGGCACGGTGTACCTCGTCCAGGACCTGCGGCACGAGCGGCCGGTCGCGCTCAAGGTGCTCCATCCCGAGCTGGCGGCGACGCTCGGCCCCGAGCGCTTCCTCCGGGAGATCCGGCTCGCCGCCCGGCTCCAGCATCCCCACCTCCTGCCGGTCCACGACTCGGGCGACGCCGCCGGCCGGCTGTGGTTCACGATGCCCTACATCGAGGGCGAGAGCCTGCGCGGCCGGCTTCGGCGCGACCGGCAGCTCCCGGTCGAGGAGGCCGTCCGGATCGCGCAGCAGGCCGCGCGGGCGTTGGACTACGCGCATCGCCACGGCGTGCTGCACCGCGACATCAAGCCCGAGAACATCCTCCTCACCGAGGACGGCGAGGTGCTGGTCGCCGACTTCGG
The DNA here is from genome assembly GCA_963840215.1 of uncultured Gemmatimonadales bacterium. Lineage (GTDB taxonomy): Bacteria > Gemmatimonadota > Gemmatimonadetes > Gemmatimonadales > GWC2-71-9 > CAVVWJ01. The sequence goes on from CAWIYG010000002.1 coordinate 425,134, forward strand.
CATCGGCCGCGCGCTCGGCGACGCCGACGAGGCGGACCGCCTGACCGCGACCGGCCTGGTCGTCGGCACGCCGGCGTACATGAGCCCGGAGCAGGCGGCGGGCGACCGGCAGCTCGACGGGCGCTCGCGACCTCTACAGCCTCGGCTGCGTGCTGTACGAGATGCTGGCGGGCGAGCCGCCGTTCACCGGGCCGACGGTGCAGGCGATCGTCACGCGACGGCTGACCGAGACGCCGCGTCCGCTCGCGCAGGTGCGCGACACCGTGACCGCGGAGCTGGAGCGGGCGGTGGGCACCGCGCTCGCCCGCGCGCCGGCCGACCGGCCTCCCGACGGCGCCGCGTTCGCGGCGGCGCTCGCGGCCGCGCTCGAGCCATCGGGGCGGACCACCGCCAGGCTGCTGCCCGCCGAGGCGCCGACGGTAGCGATCGCCGCGCAGCCGCCGTGGCGCGGGTGGATCGCCGGCACCGCCGCGGCACTGATCGCCGCGGGGCTCGCGGTAGGGTGGCTCCGCGGGCGCGCCCGCACGGCGCCGGCGGCCGATCAATCGCTCGTCGCCGTCGCCCCGTTCGACGTGCTCGATCCGGCGCTGGCGCTCTGGCGCGAGGGGCTGGTCGACCTGCTGTCGCGGAACCTCGACGGGGCCGGGCCGCTGCGCAGCGTGGCGCCGACCACGGTGATCCGGCGGTGGCAGGGCCGCGCCGACCCGGAGTCGGCCGCGGAGCTGGGGCGCCGCACCGGCGCCGGCCTGGCGCTGTACGGCTCGGTGCTCCGGGCGGGCCCGGATTCGGTCCGGATCCGGGCCACGCTCTATGATGTCGCCCGCGGCAGGCCGGTGGACGAGTGGGAGGTGACCGACGAAGCCGACCGGGTGGACCGCGCCGCCGATTCGCTGACGATCCGGGTGCTCGAGGGCCTGGGGCGGACCCGCCCGATCGGCGCCGTGCGGCTGGCCGGCTTCGGCTCGACCAGTCTGCCCGCGCTCAAGGCGTTTCTGCAGGGCGAACAGCACCTCCGCCGGACCGAGTGGGACTCGGCGCTGGGCTACTACGAGCGCGCCATCGCCATGGACAGCACGTTCGCCCCCGCCCTCCGGCGCGCCAGCACGGCCATCGGCTGGCTTCGCACCGGGACCGACTCGCTCTCGACCGCCTACGCGCTCCGGGCTGGTGCGCACAATCACGGCCTCTCGCCGCGCGACAGCCTGCTGGTCGCGGCCGACTCCTTGTTCGCGTCGGTGATTCAGGCCGGCTCGCTCGGCGTCCACGCCGACAGCGGCTGGGGTGTCCGGCTCCGCCGGGTCTTCACCACGCTCGAGCATGCCACGGCCCGCTATCCCGACGATGCCGAGGCGTGGTTCGCCCTGGGCGAAGCGCTCAACCATCTCGGCCCGTATGCCGGCCGCCCGTACGAGCGACAGCTCGAGGTCTTCGACCGCGTCATCGCCCTCGACTCGGCCTTCGCCCCGGCATACATCCATCCCATCGAGCTGTCGGCGCGCGTGGGACCGGACGCGGTGCGGAGGTACCTGCGGCTGTACCTGGCGCTCACTCCCGTGGACGTGAACGCCGACGGCGCCCGCCTGCTGCAGCGGCTGCTCGACTCGGCCGGCACGGCGGCCGACCTCGACACTCGCCTGCAGCGCATCTCGGACCAGGGACTCTTCAGCGCATGGCTCGCCCTGTCCAGGTTGCCCGACAGCGCGGAGCTGGACGTCGGGGTCGCGCGGTACATCGCCCGGCATCCGCTGAGCTACCCTCCGCTCAACACGCCGCGCAGCGCCGCGCGCGGGCTGGCGCGCTCGCTCATGGGTCGAGGCCACCTGAAGGCCGGCTACGCGTCCCTGCCCGACGCGGAGACCGGGCCGTTGTTCGCCGAGGCCGCCCTCCTCGGCGGCGTGCCGGCGGAGACGGCCTCGGCAGAGTTCGGCGAACGGCTCGCGGGGGACACCGTGACGTCCGCGGCGCTCGTCGCCGCGTTCCCCTGGTGGGCGGCCCGGCGGGACACCGTGTCCCTGCGCCGGGCGCAGGCGCGCGCCGATTCGCTAGGGCGGTCGGCGCCCGCGTCGGCCGCGCTTCCGCAGGCGGGCTACGTGACCCGCTCGGCCGCGGCGTACCTCAGCCTCGCCCGCGACGACACCGCCGGTGCGATCCGCGGGCTGGCCGGGCTGCCGGAGCACGGCTGTCCGGCGTGCTATCTCGACCAGGTGACGCTGGCGCAGCTCCTGGTCGAGGCGCATCGCGACCAGGAGGCATGGCGGATCCTCGGCGCCGAGCATCCGAGCACGAGCGCCGTTCCGGTGCCGACGGAGATTCTCTGGAGCCTGCTGCGCGGACGCGCCGCGGAGCGGCTGGGCGAGCGCGAGCGGGCGCTGCGGGCCTTCGCCTGGGTGGCCGGCATGTGGCGGAACGCGGATCCCGGCCTCCAGCCGTATGCCGCCGAGGCGCGTGAGGCGCTGGCGCGGCTGTCGCGGGAAACGTAGAAATCCGGCGCTAGGGGAAGATCCCGAGCTGGGCGTAGCTCAGCGCGACCCTTGTCGATCGCCACGATCAGCGCGGCGGTGGTAGTACCGGCGGCGGCGAGCACCCGCGGGTGGGCCCAGGTTGGCTTCAGGGGCCGGGAGCGACGACCGCGACCGGCGTCTGCGTGGATTGGGTCGTGCCGTCGCCGAGTGCACCGCTCGAATTCTCACCCCAGCAATAGGCCACGTTGCCGCTGACTACGCCGCAGGTGTGGTCGCCACCCGCGCTCAGCTGCCGGAACCGGAGCCCTCCGACGACCACACCTGGGGTCCGGCCGTCGTCGCCCGACCCGCCATTACCAAGCTGGAAGTTGAAATTGTTTCCCCAGCAGTAGGCGACATTGCCCGTAGCCACGCCGCAAGTGTGAAAATTCCCGGTCGTGACCTCGCGGAATCGGAGCCCGCCGACGACCGCGACCGGCGTCGGCTGTACGTTCTGGACGGTGCCGTCGCCGAGCTGGCCCTCGGAGTTCTGTCCCCAGCAATACGCCACATTCCCTAGGGTCACGCCGCACGTGTGGAAGCCGCTCAGACTCAGCTCGCGGAATCGGAGTCCGCCGGCAACCGCGACCGGCGTCGGGCGGCCGGTCGTAGTGCCATCGCCCAGCTGGCCCTGAAAGTTCAACCCCCAGCAGTAGGCCAGCTTGCCAGTGGTCACACCACAGGTGTGCACGCTGCCCGCGTTCATGCTCAACTGCCGGAATCGGAGCCCACCGGCAACCGCGACTGGCGTCAAGCTGCCGGTCGTCGCGCCGGTGCCGAGCCGGCCGCCGTTGTTCGACCCCCAACAGTAGGCCACGTCGCCCGTGGTCAGCCCGCAGGCGATCCCGTCCGCGACCACCTGCCGGAAGCGAAGTCCGCCAGCGACCGGGACCGGCGTCGAGCGATCGAGCGTCGTGCCGTCACCGAGCCGGCCATCAATATTCCAGCCCCAGCAGTAGGCGATGTCCTCGATGGTCACGCCACAGGTATTCTCGTCGCCCGAGCTCACCTGGCGGAACCGGAGCCCGCCCGCGACCGCCACCGGCGTCAGGCGCTGGGTTGTCGTGCCATCGCCGAGCTGACCCCGGGCGTTCCCTCCCCAGCAGTAGACCAGATGGCCCGCGGTCAGGCCGCAGGTGTGGAACAAGCCCGCGCTCACCTCGCGGAACGACAGCCCATCGGCTGGCCTGATGGCGAGCGCCGGCCCGAGGTCGGCTCCGCTGGGCGACTGGGCCTCCTCCTGGCAGCCCAGAGCGGCCAGCATGAGGGCGAGCGACAGGGCCGGGACAAAGCGACGTCCAGCACTACCGAGGGGCGGCATGGTGACTCCTGGCGAGGTGACCGCTCCATGGGTAGCACCCACACATCAAGCCGATCTCAAGACACGCAACCGTCTAGGGAAAGATCCCCAGCTGTGCGTAGCTCAGCGCCACCTTGTCGATCGCCACGATCATCGCGGCGGTGCGGAGATCCACCGTGCCGCCGCGCTGCCTCCACTCCTTCCGGATCGGGTGGTAGGAGGTCACCATGGTCTCCTCGAGCCCGGAGTTGACCAGGTCCTCCTCGCTCGCGCCCTGGCTCACCCGGGCGATCTCCTCGGCCGTGAACTTCCGGCCGGTCATGCCCTCGACCGCCTCGAGCATCCTGGCGGAGGCGCCCTGCTCGAACCGCTTCTGCATCCGGCCGAAGCGGACGTGGCCCAGGTTCTTGACCCACTCGAAGTAGGAGACGGTCACGCCGCCGGCGTTGATGTAGGCGTCGGGGATCACCATCACCCCGCGGCGGGTGAGGATCTCGTCGGCCTCCTGCGTGGTGGGGCCGTTGGCGGCCTCGACCACGATCCTGGCGCGGACGCGGGGCGCGTTGTCGGCGGTGATCTGCCGCTCGAGCGCGGCCGGAATGAGGATATCGCAGTCGAGCTCGAGCGCGGCCTCACCGGCGGGCAGGTCGGTGGCGCCGGGGAAGCCGAGCAGCGTCTTCCGCTCGCGCCGGTGGGCCATCACGGCCTCGAGGTCGAGGCCCTTGGGGTTGGCGATCGCGCCTTCGGCCTCGGCGAAGCCGACCAGGACGGCGCCGGCCTGCTGGAAGAACCGGGCGGCGAAGTAGCCGACGTTCCCGAGCCCCTGCACCACGACCCGCTTCCCCTCGATGCCGGTCGTGAGGCCGAGCGCCTTCATGTCCTCGGCGACGCCGCAGAGCTCCCGTGTGCCGAAGAACACGCCCCGCCCCGTGGCCTCGGTCCGGCCGCGGATGCCGCCGGCGCTCACCGGCTTGGCGGTGACGCAGCCGAGCGCGTCGACCTCGCCGGGACGGAGCTGGCTGTAGGTGTCGGCGATCCAGGCCATCTCGCGCGGGCCGGTGCCGACGTCGGGCGCGGGGACGTCGAGGCCCGGGCCCGATGAAGTTCTTCCGGACCAGCTCGAAGACGTAGCGCCGGGTGATCCGCTCCAGCTCGCCGGGCGAGTAGGTGCGGGGATCGAGCCGGATGCCGCCCTTGGCCCCGCCGAACGGGACGTCCACCAGCGCGCACTTGTAGGTCATGAGCGCGGCGAGCGCCTGGACCTCCTCGGCGTCCACGGTGAGGGCGTAGCGGATGCCGCCCTTGCAGGGGAGCTTGTGGTGGCTGTGCTCGGCCCGCCACGCGTGCATGACCTCGATGGTGCCGTCGTCGCGCTTGATGGGGAAGCTGGTGTAGAAGACGTTCTTGCTCGCCTTGATGTTGGCCAGCAGCGTGGGGTCGTGCTGGGTGAAGGCCGCGGCGCGGTCGAACGAGCGGTTCACCTGGTCGAGGAAGCCCGCACCGATGGACATGGCCGCTCTCCTGGGGTGGCTGGGGCCCCAAAGATGCACGAGGGGGCCACCGCCGTGCTAGATTGCGACCGTTCTCAACCCTCGAGTTTCGTGTCCACCGAGCTTCGGGATCAGCTCCAGCAGACGCTGGGGGACGCCTACCGCCTCGAGCGCGAGCTCGGCGGCGGCGGGATGTCGCGGGTCTTCCTGGCGGTCGAGACGGCGCTGGGGCGAAACGTCGTCGTCAAGGTCCTGCTGCCCGAGCTCGCGGCGGGCGTGAGCGTGGACCGGTTCCGGCGCGAGATCCAGCTCGCGGCCCAGCTGCAGCACCCGCACATCGTGCCCCTCCTCACCGCCGGCGAGTCGGCGGGCCTGCCGTACTTCACCATGCCGTTCGTGGTCGGCGAGTCGCTCCGGGCGCGGCTGTTCCGCGACCACGAGCTGCCCGTGCCCGAGGCGATCCGGCTGCTCCGCGACGTGGCCTCGGCGCTCGACTACGCCCACGCGCAGGGCGTGGTGCACCGCGACATCAAGCCCGACAACGTGCTGCTCACCCACCGGGTGGCGGTGGTGACCGACTTCGGCGTGGCCAAGGCGCTCTCGGCGTCGGCCGCGTCCGGCGGCCCGTCCCGCACGGCGGGGATCACGACGATGGGCGTGACGCTCGGCACGCCGGCCTACATGGCGCCCGAACAGTGCTCGGCGGATCCCAACATGGACCACCGGGTGGACGTCTACGCGTTCGGCATCATGGCGTACGAGATGCTGGCCGGGCAGACGCCGTTCACCGCGCGCACGCCGCAGGGACTGCTGGGCGCGCACCTCACCGCGCTGCCCGACCCGGTGACGATGCACCGGCCGGGGCTCCCGCCCGCGCTCGCCGCGCTCGTCATGCACTGCCTCCAGAAGCATCCGGCCGACCGGCCGCAGACGGCGGGCGACCTGATCGCGGCGCTCGACACGCTGACGACGCCGAGCGGCGGGACGATCCCGATGCACGCGCCGACGGTGGCGCTCCGCGCGGAGGGCCGGCCCGGCGGGAAGGCGCGGTGGCTGGTGCCCGTGCTCGGAGCGGCGGTGGCGGTGGCGGTGGGGATCTGGGTGGCGGGGCCGCTCGGACAGAGGACGGGGGAGCCGGCGGCGAACAAGGCGGCCGAGACGGCGGCGGGGGGCGCGGGGGCGCCGGCGGGTAGATCGCCGGTTGCGGCTGACAGCTCGCCCGCGCTTGCGGAGCCGAAGCCCGCGGCCCGTCCTGCGGCGCCAGCACCGGAGCGGGTGGCGGGGCGCGAGGACCGGGCGCTGCTGGCGCGGCTGCGCGGGGATGCGCGCGCGGCGCGGCGGCGGGCGACGGAGGCGGCCGCGGCGCCGGAGCTGATCGCCCGTGGCGACTCGGTGCTCGCGCGAGCCGAGACGCTGCGGGCGGCCCAGCGCACGGCGGAGGCGGCGGTGGAGTACTCGGCGGCGGCCGCCGCGTGGGGCGACGCGGCGAGGGGCGCGGCGGGAACGCCACGGATCGCGGCGCAGGCTCCCGAGGAGGCCGCGCCGCCGGCGCCGCCGCCGCCAGTCGTGCCGCCCACCGCCGCCGCGACGCGGCCGCCCGCCGCGCCCGCGCCCCCGGCCGATCCGGCGCCGCGGATCCGGGCGCTGTTCGACGAGTACGCCGCGGCGGTCGAGACGCGGAACATCGCGACCATCCGGCAGGCGTATCCGGGGCTGCGGCCCGAACAGGCGAGGGAATGGCAGCGGTTCTTCGAGGCGGTGGACGACATCGAGGTCAAGCTGCAGATGACGCGGCTCGACGTGCAGGGCGAGACGGGGGAGGCGAGCCTGTCGGGGATCTACGCGTTCACCGATCCGGGCACGCGCCGGCCGCGGCGCGACAGCGTCAACGTCGTCGCCACGCTCCGGCGGGACGCGCGCGGGTGGCGGATCGAGCTGCTGCGCTAGCGCCGCCCGCGGCCGGCGCGCTCAGAAGGTGTATTCGGCGCCCAGCGTCCAGAGGACGTCGGGCCGCATCCCCCCGCGGTTCAGCGGGAACACCGCGTTGGCCAGGAAGGTCACCCGCTGCGGCAGCGAGAGCTTGGTGCCGAGCGACGCGTTGACGATGTCGTCGCGCCGCTCCGGGATCGACGAGGCGCGCACCGTGCGCCGGAACGGCGCCTCGAGCACGACGTCGGAGGGGACGGTGAGGCGGCTGGTGCCGACCTGGAACTCGGTGATGAGATCACCGGCGAGCGTGGCCCACGGCGCCAGGAGCTGGTCGAACCCGGCGGTGAGCAGGAAGGCGTCGTTGTCGACGAAGCGGCCGCGGTACAGGTAGCCGACGTTCACGTGGGGGAGAACTCCCCCAGCCGCGCCGAGACGATGCCGAGGCCGCGGAGCGCCACGGCGCCGGAGCCGCGCAGATCCTCCTCGCTGCCGGTCGGGAAGCGGCCTTCGGCGAGGATGGCGAGCGAGACCGGCGTGGCCTCGCGCAGGTTGATCTTGACGCGCGCCGAGACGTCGCCGAGGCCGGACGAGGAGCCCTCGGAGAAGCGGCTGGCGGTGAGGACGGGGTTCTCCTCGGTGCCCGAGAAGAAGTGCGGCGGCGGCCCGTCGGTGCCGAAGGGGACGAGTGGTCGCGGTGCTCGTGCCGCGGAGGTCGGTGCTCACGAACGGGAGCACCACGCCGAAGTCGATCCGGTCGGAGATGCCGTAGGTGAGGAGCAGCGCCGTCACGTCCACCGACACGTCGAGGTCCAGGCGGAAGTCGATGGTCTCGTTCTCGAAGGTGGGGACGCCGTAGACGGTGCAGTCGCCGGCGAAGATCGCGTCGCAGGCGGGGAAGTCGACGTTCGAGTGGGCGAAGGTGAATGCCACGTCGTCGAGCGGGATGCCGCGGAGCGTCGTGTAGTGGAGGCCGCTCCGCGCAAGCCCCGCGAAGAGCCGGCCCCGGCCCAGCGTCTGGGCGCGCTCGGCGTAGATCGGGCCGGCGGAGATGGAGGTCCGCACGGGCGTCGCGCCCTCGAACCGGAAGGTCTCGCCGCCGCCCGTGGAGCTGAACGGGATGTTGGTGATGTTGGTGCTGATGGCGCTGCTGAGGAACGAGATGATGGTGGCGTTCCCGCCCACCGCCGACGGCACGAAGTGGTTGCCGTGGACCTGGATGGCCGGGTTGTCCGCCGCGGCGGACCCGCCGAGCACGAGCACTTCGTCGCCGGTGCCGAAGATGAACAGATCGGTGAGCCGGTCCTCGAGACCCTGCGCGCCGAGCGGCGCCGCCGCCGCCAGCGTGAGCAGGACCATCCCCAGCAGTACGCGCACGGAACCTCCGAACGCCAGCACGGTCGTTTCCATTGGAGCGTGGTGGACGAGCGCTCCCAAACTGGGGAATCGACGCCCGCGGCACAAGCCGGGCGCCGGCAGCTCAGCCGTGGCCGGTGCGTTCGCCCCGGACGAGGTCGACCGCGTGCTCGACCAGGTCGTTCAGCACCGCGAGCCCGTCGCGGACGCCGCCCGGGCTGCCGGGCAGGTTGACGATGAGGGTCCGGCCGCGGACGCCGGCGGTCCCGCGCGAGAGCGCGGCGCGCGGGAAGCGGGGATAGACCGCCATGCGGAGCGCCTCGGCGATGCCGGGCGCCTCCTTGTCGAGCACGGCGCGGGTGGCTTCGGGGGTGACGTCGCGGGCGGTGAGGCCGGTGCCGCCGGTGGTGAGGATCAGGTCGGCGGCGTCGCCGTCGGCCCAGGCGGCGAGCGCCGCGGCGATGCGATCGGTCTCGTCGGGCACCAGGCTCCGCCCGGCGAGCGGGTAGCCGCGCTCGGCGGCCCAGGCGGCGATGGCGTCGCCCGAGCCGTCGGCCCGCTCGCCGCGGGCGCCGGCGTCGGAGACCGTGAGGATGGCGAGGCGCATGGCCGCTACTTCTTCACGCTTCCCTTCGTCCAGAACGGCAGCTTCACCACCTCGGCCGGCAGCCGCTCGCCGCGGCACTCGACCTCGAACTTCGTGCCCGGCCGCGCGGCCGCGGCGGGGAGATAGGTCGTGCCGATCCCCACGCCGAGCGACGGGCTCAGCGTCCCGCTCCGGACGACGTCGGCCTCGCGGCCCTCGTGGTGCACCGGGTACCCGTGGCGCGGGAAGCCGCGGCCCTCGAGCCGGAAGCCCACCAGCCGCCGGGTGACGCCGCGCGCCTTCTGGACCCGGAGCGTGTCCTGGCCGAGGAACGGCGCGCCCTTCTCGAGCTTGACGATCCAGCCGAGGTTGGCCTCGAGCGGCGTGATGGTGTCGTCGATCTCGTTGCCGTAGAGCGCGTAGCCCATCTCGAGCCGGAGCGAGTCGCGGGCGCCGAGCCCGATCGGCGCGGCGCCGGCGGCCGTGATCGCGTCCCAGACGGCCACGGTGTCGCGGTCGCGGCAGTAGAGCTCGAAGCCGTCCTCGCCGGTGTAGCCGGTGCGGGAGACGAAGCACTGCGCGCCGGCGATCTTGCCGACGTCGAAGTGGTAGTACCGGATGTCCTTGAGACCGATGCCGGCGAGCGGCTGGAGCAGCGCCTCGGCGCCGGGGCCCTGCACCGCCAGGAGGCCGACGTCGGGCGAGATGTCCTTGAGCCGGACGTTGATCCCGCCCTTCTGCCCCACGATGTGCTCCCACGCGCGGGCGATGTTGGAGGCGTTGACCACGATCATCAGCTTGTCGTCGAAGCGGTAGACCGTGCAGTCGTCGACGAAGGTCCCCTGGGGCGTGAGCAGCGCGCTGTACTGCACGCCGCCCGGCTCGAGCTGCGAGACGTCGTTGCTGGTGACGCGGTTGACGAACGCGTTCCGGTCGGGGCCGGTGATCTCGAACTCGCCCATGTGGGACACGTCGAAGATCCCGACGCCGGTCCGCACCGCGTGGTGCTCGGCGAGGATGCCGGTGGGATACTGGACCGGCATCTCCCAGCCGGCGAACGGCACCATCTTGGCGCCGAGGGCGCGGTGGCGGTCGTAGAGGGCGGTGCGCTGGAGCGTGGCGGGCGCGGTCATGCGGCGCCTCCCATCAGTGTGGCCATGAGTGCTTTCTGGACGTGGAGACGGTTCTCGGCCTCGTCCCAGACGCGGGACTGGGGCCCCTCGAGGACGTCCTCGCTCACCTCCTCGCCGCGGTGGGCGGGCAGGCAGTGGAGGAAGATGGCCGACGGGTCGGCGAGCCGCATCAGGGCGCCGTCGACGATGTAGCCCTGGAACGCCTTCGCGCGGACCTCCTGCTCCTCCTCCTGGCCCATCGAGGCCCAGACGTCGGTGGTGACGACGTGCGCGCCGCGCGCGGCCTCGCGCGGGTCGGCGGTGAGGAGGATCTTGGCCTTGGCCTGGTTCCGCGCGAGGATCTCGGCGTTTGGCCGGTAGCCCTCGGGGCACGCGAGCCGGAGCTCGAAGCCGAGGCTGCCGGCGGCGTTGCACCAGCTGTTGGCCATGTTGTTGCCGTCGCCGATCCAGGCCACGACCCTGCCGTCCCAGCCGCCGAGGCTCTCGCGCACGGTCAGGAGGTCGGCCAGCACCTGGCAGGGATGGAGCAGATCGGTGAGCCCGTTGATCACGGGGATCGAGCCGTAGCGCGCCAGCTCCTCGACATCGGCGTGATCGAAGGTGCGGATCATGATGCCGTCGAGGTAGCGCGAGAGCACGCGGGCGGTGTCGCGGATGGGCTCGCCGCGGCCGAGCTGGATGTCGCGCGAGGAGAGGAACAGCGCGTGCCCGCCGAGCTGGAAGGCACCGACCTCGAACGACACCCGGGTGCGGGTCGAGCTCTTGGCGAAGATCATCCCCAGGGTCTTGCCGGCGAGCGGCTTGTCCCGGTACTCCCCGCGCTTCATGCGGGCGGCGAGGTCGAAGAGGGCGAGGAGCTCGGGGCGCGTGAGATCGGGGATCGCGAGGAAGTGTCGCGTGGGCTTCATAGGCCGGGGGCTGGAGGCCGGGGTGTCGAGGTCGGGCAATTGTAGTCGGGCGCGGGACGGGGCACCAGCCCCGGCCCGCGCGCCCGCTCTCGTCGTCACTCCGACGATTTGGGCGCCATGTCGGCCCGCTCGTCGAGCGCCTCGGTGTATCCGGTCTTCTGCACCGCGGCGTACAGCTCCTTCATCACCTGCTCGGCCCGCCGCGCCATCTCCTCCCACGGGATCGTGTCCGGCTTCGGATTGATGTAGCGCTCGTGGTCGCGGATCATCTTGGCGAACTCCGGCGGCGTCTCCCGGTAGTAGTCCTGCAGCGCGAGCGTGATGTACTTGAGCTTGCGCGACAGGTCGAAGCAGAAGGTCGCCAGCATGTAGAAGCGCTCGTCGGGGTCGGTGCCCACCGAGTCGAGCTTCGGAGTGAGTCCGCGTGTGTGTCCGTCGGTGCCGGACGCCATCATGCCGAGCTGCTGCTGGAGGGTCGTCATGGAGCACTCCTGGTGCGTGGGGGGCCGAGCGAGTCGAGCGCGGGGAGATAGAAGAGATCACTGACGGCCCACGAGCCGCTGAACGATCGGCGCCAGCGCTCCGCGCCCGCCGAGTCGCCTCGGGCCAGCAGGAGCCGGGCCAGCAGGAAGCGCTGCGGGCCGGCCGCCGTGAGCGGGAAGTTGGCCGTGTGGGTCTCGGGAATTCGCGCGACCGCGCGCCGGAGCCCCGCGACGGCCGCGGTCGTGTCGTGGGCCAGCAAGGCCAGCCGGGCCCGAAGCGACCAGCGGAGCGCCTCCGCCGCCGGCTCGAACGGGGGCGGCGGCGGCGCGCGGTCGATCCGGCGGAGCAGGTCGGCCGTCTCGGCCGAGTCGCCTTCGACGACGGCGCGATAGACCAGCGCCTCGAAGCCCTGCCGCAGGTCGTCCCACGGCTGGAGCTTGAAATCCGGCATGCGGCCGGCGCGCATCTGAGCGCGGGCCCACTCGAACATCGGGTCTGCGCGGTCGCGCGCCGGAAACCCGGCCAGCACCGCCTGCACCAGCCAGGGATCGATGGTGACCGACCGCGCGACCGAGTCCCACGCCGCGTAGCCCTCGGCCCAGCGGCCCATGGCCGCCCGGGTCGCCAGCCGGTAGTCCGCGCCGCGCAGGCGGTCGTCGGGCACACGGTCGGCGCCGAGGAGGAAGCCGGCGGCGGTGTCCGCCAGCCCCAGGTCGAACGCGCCGTGCGCCCAGGCGACCACGGCCTCGCTGATCGCCTGACGGTCCGCCGACCGGAGCGCCGCGAGCGCCGCCGCGCGCTCGCCCGGCGGGCCGAACCGGAGCCGGACCTCGGCGACCTTGCTCGGCCGGTACGGATGGTCCGGCAGGACGCGGCGGAGGGAATTTGCCGCGGCCTGGCTGTCGCCCGCGTACACCGCGAGGTCCACCAGGTGGTAATAGATCGGCGCGAAGGTGCTGTCGAGCGCGGCCAGCCGCTCGAAGGCCGGCCGGGCGTCCTGCGTGGACGCGCCGCTGAAGCCCGCGTAGTGGACCAGCGCCTCGCCCAGGCCCAGCCAGCCGTCGACGTCGTCGCGCTCGTCGAGCACGGCGCTCTGGAAGGTGGCGATGGCACTGTCGCCGAAGCCGAGCACGAGGTAGCGCTGCGCCTTGAGGAGCTGGGCCCAGCGCGGCGCCATCTGGTCCGCGCGGCGGAGCCCGGCCTCCACCGCCTCGAGTGCGGCTGGAAAATCGTGCTGCCAGCGCTCCGCCTCGCTGAGCCGCAGGTACGCCAGCCCGCAGCTCGAATCCGCCTCCACCGCGGCGTGGAGCTCGGACGCGGCGCCGGACAGATCGCTGGACCAGAACTTCTCCTGCGCCTGAATCATGTGGCCGACCGCCGGCATCACGTTGGTGCTGGCAAGGACGGCACCGGCCGCGCCGAGCTCGAGGCCTTCGCGCCGGGCCACGGTGCGGACCACGTCGGCCGCGAGCCGGCCGACGGCCGGCCCGACGTCGGCGCCCGCCGTCGTGTCCACGGCGTGGCTCAAGCGCTCGCCGGTCGCAGTAGCGAAGAGGTCCACGGTCAACCGCCGCCCGGCACCATGCGGCGTCAGCTCGCCGGCGAGCAGGTACCGGCCACCCTGCTTCCGTCCCCAGGCCAGGAGCTCCGGCAGCGGGATGTCCGTCCACCGCCGGCCGCCCGGCGGGAGCCCATCGGCGCGCGTGCCCCGCAGGCCGGGCATCCAGCCGATGAGCTCGGCGAAACGGGCGTCGGCGCCCGCGCCGCCGACCGACCCCGCGGGCGAGTAGCCGTCGAGCGGCAGGACCAGAATTGTGGGTGGCACCGAAAGGTCGGCGCTGGACCGGCGGACCGCGCGAAGCCCCAGGGCCGCCGCCACCAGGAGCGCGGCGGCAAGCGCGACAAACGCGAACCTCCGGGACGGACGGGCCGCCGGCTCCCACTGAACGGGCGCCCGGAGCGCGGCCGCGAACTCGCGGGCGTCGGCAAACCGGTCCTCGGGCAGCTTGCCCAGCGCCCGCTCGATGGCCTCGGCGGCCGGAGCCGGCACCTCGGGCCGGAGATCACGCAGGGGGCGCGGTCGCATGGAGCGATGCCGCGCGAAGACCTCCCTCGGCGTCTCGCCGAGGAACGGCGGTGTCCCCGTGAGCATCTCGTACGCCACGCAGCCGAGCGCGTACATGTCGGCGCGGCCGTCGAGGGTCTCGCCGGCCGCCTGCTCGGGGCTCATGTAGACCGGCGTGCCGACGATGAACCCGGCGCTGGTGACCCGCTCGTCCGCGGCGGCGCTGATCGCGCGGGCGACGCCGAAGTCGGCGACGACGGCGTGGCCCGCCAGGAGCAGCACGTTGCCGGGCTTGATGTCGCGGTGGACGACGTCGAGGTCGTGCGCGTAGGCGAGCGCGTCGGCGATCTCGCGGGTGATCACCAGCGCCTCCTCCACCGGCAGCCGGCCGACCCGGTTGAGCTTGTCCCGCAGTGATTCGCCCTCGACGTACGGCATGACGTAGTACAGGACGCCGGCGTCCTCGCCCGAGTCGTGAACCGGCAGGATGTGGGGATGGGTCAGGCGTGAGGCGATCTCGATCTCGCTGAGGAACCGCTGGGATCCGAGCGCGAGGGCGACGTCGGGCCGCAGGACCTTGACCGCGACCCGCCGCCGCTGCCGCAGGTCCTGGGCGACGAAGACATTGGCCATCCCGCCGCGGCCGATCTCCCGGTCGATGACGTAGCGGCCGCCCAGGACGGTTCCGGCGATTACGAGCTGGTTCATGATGCGCTAACAATACGCCTCGGGCAGGGCGTCAACCAGAGTAGCGGGAGGGGCTTACACGATGCACCGCCGCAAGTCATCGTCCTGCGGCCTCTATCGGTCGACCAGCCGGCCCTTAGGTTAGCGGGATGCTCCATTGTCCTCTGCCGATCCGCTCCCCGCCGGCGGCATGAGCCGGATCCTCCAGCCGCTCCGCGAGGCGCTCGCCGGCCGGTACCGCGTCGTCCGCGAGATCGGCCACGGCAGCATGGCGACGGTGTTCCTGGCCGAGCACCTGGAGACCGGAGGCGAGGTCGCCATCAAGGTGCTGCGTCCGGAGCTGACGATTGCGCTCGGACCCAGTCGATTCCATCGCGAGATCGAGATCCTCACGCTGCTGCGCCATCCGCGCATCGTCCCGATCCTCGATTCAGACGAAGCCGGGCAGTTGCTGTACCTGGTGATGCCATACGTGCCGGGCGAGAACCTGCGGTCGCGGCTCGAGCGAGAGGGCCAGCTGCCGATGCCGGCCGTGCTCTCGATCGTCGCCGATGTCGCCGCGGCGATCGACCATGCCCACGGGGAGAACATCCTCCATCGGGACATCAAGCCGGAGAACCTGCTCCTGGAGGGCGACCGGGCCACGGTGTGCGATTTCGGGCTGGCGCGCGCGATCGACCGGGCGGCCGTGGAGCCGCTGTCCTCAAGCGGGCTGGTGCTCGGCACCCCGGCGTACATGAGCCCGGAGCAGGCCATGGGACAGCCGGACCTCGGCTCCCCCTGCGACGTATATGCGCTGGGCTGCGTCGTGTTCGAGATGCTGACAGGGGAGCTGCCCTTCAGCGGGGCGACGCCCCAGGCGGTGATCGCGCGGCAACTCATGAGCCGGCCGCCGTTGATGCGGACAGTGCGGCCCGACCTGCCTGAGCGGATCGAGGTCGCAGTGGCGGCGGCGCTGGCGAAGGCGCCGGAGCGGCGGCCCGCGAGCGCCGCGGAGCTGCTCCGGTGGCTGCGAGGTTAGGGTTCCCAGATGGGGGGACGCTTCTGACCCGGCCGGGGCGTCCGGATTCAGGGCACGGGGTGGCGCGCTACTCGAGCCTCCCTCGAATCAGCTGCTTCTTGCCGACCCCGAGCGTGGCCCCGAACCCGGCGAGAAACACGCCGGCTCCGGCGGTCACGATCGTCGGCAGGTCCGCTGGCCCGCGGCGATGACGCCCACCGTAAAGAAACCCAGCACGGCGTAGACCAGCACGGCGTAGACCAGCGCGCGCTTGAGCCTCTCGCCCGAATCGGTGCCCTTCAACCCGCCGGTGACGGCTTCGGAAAGCTCCGCCGGCTGGCGCGCGCCGGGCGGCGGTCGGCGCGCGGCTCGGGCCTCAGGGCTTGAACGGCGGCGGCGGGGGGGGAGACACGTTCGCTGGCGTGCCACCTCCCAGACGGCGCAGCTCGGCCACGACTTCCACACCCCAAGCTTCCCATGCCGTGCCCCATACGTTCAGGGCATCGCATTGTGACTTGGGACCTCCCCCTGGGCAGGGGACCGGGTTGTATTCGGGCGGCGTTGTGACGGTGCTGACCTTCTTCATTGTGTCCTTCACCTGACACCTCCTCTGCTATTTTGGTGTGGGCCTTCGGGAACGGACGAAGAACGCGCATCAAGCTGCGACGCTCGCGTACTGTAAGCTGCCGCCAACGCGGCGTCCCCCATGCCTTCGGCGGCTCGTCGGCGAATGGACAAACTGCGACGGAGGTAGAGCAAAAAGATGAGGGGTTGGGGCGATTCGATCTGCGCCGCCACGCTCGCAGCCTCGGCGAACCTTCCTCGAGCGAGCAGCAGCTCGCCCTGGAGCATCCGCTCCTCCCCCAGCGACTCCCACAGCTGCCACTCGAGATCACGGCTCGGAGCCGTCGGGCGAAGGTTCTGGAGCCGATCCAGCGCCCCGGCCGAGTCTCCCGCCACGATGGCGAGACGGGCCTGGAGCGCGCGAGCCAGGAGCGAGTCCCTTCGGGTGGCGGATGAGTCTCGCTTCGCGCCGAGCGCCACGACGATGGCCTTAAGCTGAGACATCCTGCCGCGATGCGCCTCATAGTGTCCCAGCAACCACAGGCGCGGCGGGTCCATGAGGGTGTAGCCCTCGCCCATCGCTTCAGCCGCGGCCCTGGCCTGGGGCTCGAGCCCCGCGCCCGCGGCCGCGTCCAACAGGAAGAGAAGGGGGCCGGGAAGGCCCGATGCACCCTTGGACTGGAGCAGCTGGGGCACCTCGCTGGAGCGATTCATGGCGATCAACAGGCTCTGAAGTCCGACCAGCGCCGCCCAGCGCTCACCCGGCTGCGTCGAATCGGCGGCGAGAATCGCCTGGAACGCCGCACGGGCACAGCCGGGATTGGAGGCTCCCACCGCCAGCAGCTTTCCGACCGCCAGGACCTCCTGGGCACCGCTGCGTGTGGCGTTGGCCCAAGGCACCGCCGACGGACCGCCGCGCACGCACTGCAGCATCAGGGTCAGCTGATTGCCCATGGCGGAGTCTGGATCGGCCCGGCGCACTTCGGCAACGAGGCGCTCGGCGACCGGGAGGTCGCCCTGCCGAAGTGCGATTTCCGCGAGGTGCCAGAGCGGAGGCGTAAAGCTCGAGTCGGCGCGTCGCGACCGTTCAAACGCCGCCGCCGCCAGTGAGTCCAGCGGGGCCGTCTGTGGCAGCAGGTGGAAATAGACTTCGCCCAGCGCCATCCAGGCCTCACTCCAGGTCGAATCCAGCTCGATCGCCTGTCGGAACCGCCGGACGGCGGAATCCGCCGACCCGGCGAAGTAGTCCCTGAGCCCACGGGCGAACAGCGCATGCCGATACGGGAGGAGCGCCTCCCGCTCGAGCGCCAGGTTGATGAGCTGCTCGTCTTCGGTCGACACCTGCGGCCAATTGGCGGCTTCGGCTCCCTTGAGCGCCGCCAGCGCGAAGGCGGAGTCCGTTCGAACAGCCGACCGGTAATAATCGAGAGCGCGCGCGAAGCGCATGCGGCGATATTCCCGCTCCCCTTGAAGGAAGTTGGCGATCGCGGCGGGGTTGCGCTCGCTGAGGGCCGAGACGTCCACCCGGCGGCCGGGGGCCAGAAGGGATGGGAGCAGCTCTCCGACGGCGCGAAGCGCCAGCTGTGGCAGCGACGCGCCGGCAGCCGCGGAGGCACCGGCCGTCTTGCGAAGGGAGTCTCCATTCACGTCGTGGAGACGGAGGACTACCGTCACGGTCTCCGGCCCGCTGACGATAGACCCATCGATGTAGTATCCCGCGCGTCGAGCGCGGCTGATCTGTCCGGCCATCGAGGCGGTGAGGCGCCCCGCGTCGGCGCGCTGTTGCGCGTCCAGGAAGTCCCAGCCCTCCAGCCAGCTCAGGGGTCGGGTGCCCTCCAGCGCGTAGCCGATGTAGGTCGCGACGTTCTCCCCTTCCCCCTTGTCGGTGAGGCCAGTCTCGCGCAGAGGGAAGACCACCACGCGGTTCGGGTCCAGTCCCGCATGCAGCGTCCGCATCCAGCGCCAGCCGCCAGCCAGCGCGAGCACCGCCAGGGCGGCGGCCGCTCCCCGGCGGATCCACGCGGCGCGCGCCGGCGCCGCAGAACGGTGCGCTACAGGAGCGGTGGTTGCGTCGAGGGCCGCGCGGAAATCGTCGGCCGTATCGAACCGATCGGCCGCCACCTTGGCGAGCGCGGTCTCGATCGCGGCCTGCACCGCGTTCGAGACGTTAGGCCGGACGACCTGGAGGGAGGGTGGAGAGTCGAATCGGTGGCGCGCGAGCACCGCCTGAGCGGTGCGACCATGAAACGGCGGCTCGCCGGCGAGCATCTCGTACAGGACACAGCCGAGCGCGTACACGTCGCTCCGGCCGTCCACGGACACGTCGCCGCCGGCCTGTTCCGGACTCATGTATTCCGGGGTGCCGACCGCGAGCCCGCTCTCGGTGAGCTGTTCTCCCCCGGCGGCGGACACCGCCCGGGCAATGCCGAAGTCCGCCACAATCGCGTGATTCTGGGAGAGCAGGATGTTCGCTGGCTTGATGTCCCGGTGCACCACTCCTTGGCTGTGAGCGTAGCTCAGGGCATCGCAGACCTCTCGCGTAATCCGGAGCGCCACGTCGATCGGCAGCTGACGGTCCCGCGTGAGACGATCCCTGAGCGTCTCGCCCTCGACGTAGGGCATCACGTAGTAGAGGATGTCGCCCGCCGCGCCGGACTCGTGGAGCGGAAGGATGTGCGGATGCTGCAGCTTCGCCTCGATCTGGATCTCGCGCAGGAAGCGCTCGGCGCCGAGGGTGGTGGCGAGCTCCGGCCGCAGGACCTTGATGGCGACGTCCCTGTCGTGGTGAACGTCGTGGGCCAGGTACACGTGCGCCATGCCGCCCCGGCCGAGCTCCCGGCCGAGCACGTAGCGCCCGGTAAGCGCCGACCGCAGCCGTTCGGTGTGATCGGTCAGGACAGTGGCCATATCGTCTGGCACGTCGAGCACCAATGGGTCGTCATCCGATGTCGCCCTCCACGATATTCCAGGTCAGTTGCCCCACGCACGTGCCCTCGTAGAGCTGGCGGATGGCCACATAGTGCTCGGCCCCACCTCCCCACCTGGGCAGCTTCACGTGCAGCCGGCACTGATGCCGGGCCAACGGCTCCAGCCGCACCCCGGTCGCCGCGACACGGCCGGCTCCGGCCAGCTCGAAGCACTTCCCCGATGCCGCGTTGGTGAGCGCCCGGACGTGGCCACCGCTCGCTCGCTCCACGGCGGCCGCCAGGGCATCAGGAAGTTCCCACGCGAGCAGAGCGCCGTCGGGCAGCTCCGCCTCCAGTTCCAGGTCGAACTCCCGGGGCTCGTCCCAACTGCCGGGGATGCAGAATGGAAGCGGTGCGCTCATCGCCTGGAGCGCCTGCAGCACCGTGAAGTTCCGCCAGGCCACGTTGTTGTTGTTCCCGACGTAGGCGAGAAACTCGGTCCACCCGAGGGTCTTGGTGCCCACCGCCGCCGGGAGCGAAGGCGGCTGGGGATCCAGCGCCTGGTCGAGGACGACCACAAAACAGCCGTGGCCCGTGGCGGGGAGCTGGCCGGGCGCCGGATGCCAGATGAACGGACCTGCGACGTGGAGCGCACCACCTCCTGGCACCGTCCCGGCGTTGATCTGGCCGATCAAGTGCCAGTCAATGGGCGCGACCAGCGCGCTCGCCTCGCTCCAGTAGATCGTGGCCGTGACGGCGGTCGCGTCCACCGCGCTCCGGTTCCGAATGCGCACGTAGATGTGATTGTCCGCATTCGCCATCGCGGGGTCGTTCGCGGACACTGTGTTGGCCGTCGGGCTTCCCTCGCCGAAGTCCCCAACCAGATTGAGGCTCGCCGTCCTCCGAAGAATGATGTCCGGGCTTTCGAAGACGTTGACGTTGGGAACGACTCCGGCATCGCCTACCGAATCCCGGATATACACGTCGGGCACCGCGCCCAGCTGCAGCGCGATCTTCGCCAGGTCCGGCATTACACCGATCGGGGCGTTGGCCGCGTTCACCACCGTGGTGCCCAGGGACTTGTCCCCGAGGAGATGGCGTATCTGTGCTGGAGCGAGACGCCGCGTGAAAGTCTTTTCGTGCATCTCCTGCACCAGGATCGCCGCCCCCGCGATGATGGCCGAGGCCGCACTCGTGGCGCGGAAATCACTGGTATACTTGTCGTTGACGGTGCTCGGTGGCGGCTGTGGGAGCAGCCCGTCTCCGCCAGCGGTGTACACTTGCTGGCCCCAGCCGTAGCAGGTTACCCGCGTCCCGTAGTTCAGATTGGCGAGGTGCCGGTGAGCGTTGGCCGGCGCGATCAACCGGGCACATCCCGAGACGATGATGGCACCTGAATCGGATAGGGCGTCGCCGGCCTTCAGGCGCTGGGCGCTGGGCATTCCCATCCAATCACCGTTCCAGGCATCGAGATCGCGCCCCGCCTGCTTGATGTCACCGTTCCCGGCCGGCTCGATGACGACGATGCCGTTGCCGACGGCGAGCCTGATGGCATCGAACCAGAGCGGTCTAATCTCGATCGGGTATCCAATGTTCGCGTCGCCGCCGAGGGTCTCGATCTCGATCAGGAGGACATCACCTGGGACCAGCACCCCCGGCGACAACGCATCGAGGATCGCCCCGACGATGTCCCAGGCGTCCATGTCCCCGAGTGCTTTGGCGGGCCGGATGTGGGACAGGACCTTCTTGAGCGTCGCCCCTGGAGCGATGCCGACGATCCCCTTCCCGTTGTCCTGACCGACCACGATCCCCAAGACGGCCGTGCCGTGGCTCGAGCTTACGGCCGCGTTGACGTTGTAGACCGGTGGCGGAGGCTGCGGCAGGTCGGTGTGGTTCAGGTTCCAGCCGGCTTCGAGGTCCGCGAACCCTATTCCAGCCCCGTCGTACTTCCCCCAGACCGAGGGGACGTTGGCATTGATCCCCCAGCCTGATCCGTCGAAATGCTGCTGAACGCCAGCAGGGTAGATGGTCTCGTCACCCGGCGTCACCGGCGGGGCCGCGTTCCGAACGTCGGTTTCTCGGTAGGCCACTTCCACCGACCGGACGCCCTGGAGGGCCGCCAGAAGCTCCGCCGCCTCCAGGGCGTTCAGCCGCCCCCGAGCGTCCAGGATGTAATAGGCGCGGAGGCTGTGGAGTGGGGGAACGGGCTGTCAAGCGCCCGGTCTTCCAGGCGGAGCACGTCCGCCGCCGTGAAGGGGGCGATCGCTTCGAAGGAGACGAGGTTCGGGTAACCGGCGAGGACGTCCCGAAGGTCGCGGAGCGCGTCGACCGCGTCCGCGAGCTGAAGCAGCCGGTTCTCGTGGTCGGCGAGAGGCAGCTCTGGCTGCTGTGCAATGAGGTCTACCGCCGGCTGACTTAACCGAACGACCAACCGGCCGGTATAGGGCGCGCTGACATGTCGCGGCATGCGAAACCTCGCTTCCGCTCGCCGAAACGACTCGGGTTCATCGGTGAGCTATTTCAATCTCGCCCTCGGGACGGAAGGTGCAAGCGCTGGCAGTCCCGGACGGTTGTCCGGGGGCAGCCGAATCGACTCTAGCGTGAAAAACCCGTGATTTCCTCGGGGGATGTCGAGCTACAGGATATACCGCCGCAAATCGTCATCATTCACAATCTTGCTGAGCCGCTCCCGGACCTCGTCCGCGCCGAAGACGATCTTCTTCTGGTAGTCCGGCAGCTCGAACAGCACCTCGTCCATCAGCGCCGACATCACGGTGTGGAGCCGGCGGGCGCCGATGTTCTCCATCCGGTCGTTGGCCACGAACGCCACCCGGGCGATCTCGGCGATCCCCTCGGCGGTGAACTCGAGCTCGGCGCCCTCCGAGGCGCACCAGCGCCTGGTACTGCTTGGTGAGCGCGTTCTCCGGCTCGGTCATGATCCGGATGAAGTCGGCCTCGGTGAGCGGCTGGAGCTCGACCCGGATCGGGAAGCGGCCCTGCAGCTCGGGGATCAGGTCGCTCGGCTTGGAGACGTGGAAGGCGCCGGCCGCGATGAAGAGGATGTGGTCGGTCCGGACGTAGCCGTAGCGGGTCTGCACGGTGGAGCCCTCGACGATCGGCAGCAGGTCCCGCTGCACGCCCTCGCGCGAGACGTCGGGCCCGCCGGCCGCGCCCCGCTCGCCGGCGATCTTGTCGATCTCGTCGATGAAGATGATGCCGTGGTTCTCGACCCGGTCGAGCGCCTCGTTCACCACGTCGTCCATGTCCACCAGCTTCTTGAGCTCTTCGTCCACCAGGATGCGGCGGGCCTCGGGCACCTTCACCGTCCGGCGCTTGTTGCGCTTGGGCAGCATCTCCTGCAGCATCTCGGTGAAGTTGAAGTCGGTGCCCTCGAGGCCCTGGGGCGGCTGCATCATGTCCATCATCGGGAAGCTCTGCGGCGTCACCTCGATCTCGACCTCGCGGTCGTCGAGCTGCCCCTCGGCCAGCAGCTCCCGGAGCTTCTCGCGCGAGCGCTGGCGCCGCTCCTCCTCGGCGGAGGAGGCCTGCTCGGCCTTGGCCTGCCCGGTGGACGCCGACCACGAACACCGACGGCGCCCGCCCGGTCCGCCTTCTCGGCCTTCTCGGACGGCGTCGGCGGGATCGGCGGCAGCAGCAGGTCGAGCAGGCGCTCGTCCGCGCGCTGCTCGGCCTGGGGGTAGACCTCGTCCTCGCGCTCGGTGCGCACCATGTTGATGGCCGAGTCGACCAGGTCGCGGACCATGCTCTCGACGTCGCGCCCGACGTAGCCCACCTCGGTGAACTTGGAGGCCTCGACCTTGATGAACGGCGCGCCGCTCAGCCGGGCGAGCCGGCGGGCGATCTCGGTCTTCCCGACGCCGGTGGGGCCGATCATGATGATGTTGTAAGGCGTGATTTCGTCCCGGATGTCGTCGGGCGCCTGGGCGCGGCGCCAGCGGTTGCGGACCGCGATGGCGACCGCCTTCTTGGCGGCCTCCTGGCCGACGATGTAGCGGTCGAGCTCGGCGACGATCTGGCGGGGCGGCATCTCCTCCAGCCAGGGGAGCGGCGCCACGGGCTCGGCGGTCTCGGGGGGAGGCTGGTCGCGGTGTCGGTCATGGCAGCTTGTCGGCCGGCAGCTCGAGAATGGTGATGTGCCGGTTGGTGTAGACGCAGATGTCGGCGGCGATCTCGAGCGCGCGCTGCGGTGATGTCGCGGGCGCCGAAGCTCTCGATCGGGAGCAGCGCGCGGGCCGCGGCGAGCGCGTAGTTGCCGCCCGAGCCGACCGCCACGACGCCGTCGTCGGGCTCGATCAGCTCGCCCGAGCCGCTCAGGAGGAAGCAGTGGTCGAGGTCGGCGACCACCAGCAGCGCCTCGAGCCGGCGCAGGATCCGGTCGCTCCGCCAGTCCTTGGCCAGCTCCACCGCGGCGCGGGGGAGGTTCGCGGGGTAGCGGTCGAGCTTCTCCTCGAACTTCTCGAACAGCGTCAGCGCGTCGGCCACCGAGCCGGCGAAGCCGGCCAGCACCTTGCCGCCCTTGAGCGCGCGCACCTTGGTGGACCGCGACTTCATCACGGTGTCGCCGATGCTCACCTGGCCGTCGCCCCCGAGGGCGACGCGGCCGTCCTTGCGGACGGCCAGAATGGTGGTGCCGTGAAATGTCATGGTTCCCCTAGGCCCGCGGATGCGCCTTGTTGTACACCTGCTTCAGCCGCTCGACGCTGGTGTGGGTGTAGATCTGGGTCGTGCTCAGCGACGCATGCCCCAGCAGCTCCTGCACCGCGCGGAGGTCGGCGCCCGCGTCCAGCATGTGCGTGGCGAAGGTGTGGCGAAGCGAGTGGACCCGCAGGGTGTCGCCGCCGACGGCGTCGAACATCACGTGGACCGCCCGCTGGATGCCGCGCGGGGCCAGCCGGGCGCCGCGGCGGCTCAGGAACACCGCCCGCCGGTCGCCGCCGGTCCGGCCGACCAGCGCCTCCCGGAGGTTAAGATAGCGCCGGAGGGCGAGCACCGCCCGCGAGCCGACGGGGACGATCCGCTCCTTCCGCCCCTTGCCGCGGACCTTGGCCTGGTCCGACAGCAGGTCGAGGTCCGCGAGGTTCATCCCGCTCAGCTCCGAGAGCCGGATCCCGGTGGAGTAGAACAGCTCGAGGATGGCGAGGTCGCGCGTCGCGGCGAAGTCGTCGTCCTGGGCGCGCAGCTCGGCCCAGTCGAACAGCGCCTGGGTCTGCTCGCGGCCCATGTAGGTCGGCAGGCGCTTGTCGAGCTTGGGCACCTTCGCCGCGCGGGCGATGTTGTTGGCGACCCCGTGGTTCTCCTGCAGGAACCGGTACAGGCTTCGCACCGCCGAGAGCGCCCGCGCGGCCGAGCGCTTGGAGAGGCCGCGGCGCTGCAGGTCGCCGAGGAAGCCGCGCATCCCGAGGCGGTCGATCGTCGCCCAGGTCCAGGCGCCGGCGTAGTGGCGGTCGCAGAACTCGGTGAACGCTTCGAGGTCGCGGCCGTAGGCCTTCACTGTGTGGGGAGACTGGCCGCGCTCCTTGTCGAGGTGGGTCAGGTATTCGGTGACCTCGGGGCGGGCGGTCATGGTCTGCCCGGTTGGGCGATGGCTTCACCACAGAGGCACAGAGGCACGGAGCCAGACAGAGACAGTATCAAAAAGGTGTTTCTCGGCCGCTGTGCTCGGTGGCCTCTCTGCCTCTGTGGTGGATTCGAGCCCGACCGCATCACCGGAGCTCTTCCAGAAACCGCCCGAACTCCGTCCGCGCCCGCTCGACCAGCAGCTCCTTCTTGCGGTCCTTCTTCACCTTCCCCGGCAGCGGCTCGAGCAGCCCGAAGTTGGCGTTCATGGGCTGGAAGTGCTTGGGGTCCGCCTCGCGGAGGTAGCGGTAGAGGCCGCCGAGCATCGTGGTGGGCGGCGGGACCAGGGCCGAGAGGCCCTCGAGCCGCCGCCCCAGGTTGATGCCGGCGAGCAGCCCGGTGCCGAGCGACTCGGTGTAGCCCTCGACGCCGGTGAGCTGGCCGGCGAAGAAGAGCGCATCGTCGTCCCGCGCGGTGAGGGCGGGGCCCAGGCTGGCCGGGCTGTTGAGGTAGGAGTTCCGGTGGATGCTGCCGAAGCGGAGATATTCGGCCTGCTCCAGGCCGGGGATGAGCCGGAACACCCGCTGCTGCTCCGGGATCCGGAGCCGGGTCTGGAAGCCGACCAGGTTCCACATCTGCCCCGCCCGGTCCTCGCGCCGGAGCTGCACCACGGCATGCGGCTCGCGGCCGGTGCGAGGATCGGGCAGGCCCACCGGCTTCATGGGGCCGAAGCGCAGGGTCTCCCGGCCGCGGCGCGCCATCTCCTCGACGGGCAGGCAGCCCTCGAAGTACGGCACCTGGTCGAAGTCGTGTCCCTGGTGCTGGTCGGCCTCGATCAGCGCGTCGAGGAAGCGCTCGTAGGCCGGGGCGTCCATCGGGGCGTTCAGGTAGTCGTCGCCCTCGCCCTTGCCGTAGCGCGAGAGCGCGTAGAGCCGGTCGTGGTCGAGCGAATCCGACGACACGACCGGCGCGATGGCGTCGTAGAACGCGAGCGCCGCGGAGCCCAGTCGCGCGACGATGGCCTCGGTGAGCCGGGCGGAGGTGAGCGGCCCGGTGGCCACGACGCCCGGCGAGGGGAGCCCGGCCGCCTCCTCGTGCACCACCGTGATGTTGGGATGCGCGGTGACCCGGTCGTGCACCGCCTGGGAGAAGATCTCGCGATCCACCGCCAGCGCGGAGCCGCCGGGCACGCGCGCCAGGTCGGCGCACGGCAGCAGCAGGCTCCCGAGTGCCCGCAGCTCGGCCTTGAGGAGGCCGTGGGCGTTGGTGACTTCGACGGACTTGAAGGAGTTGCTGCAGACGAGCTCGGCCAGCCGGCCGGTGTGATGCGCCGGCGTCGGCACCGCCGGCCGCATCTCGTAGAGCGTCACCCGGACACCGCGCTCCGCGAGGGCCCAGGCCGCCTCCGAGCCGGCGAGACCGCCGCCGACGACGGTGGCGCTGGTCACGCCAGCGCCACCTCCTCGGGCTCGGCGAGGACCACCTTGTTGCCGCACTTGAGGCAGGTGCGGGTCTCGCCCTCCGCCTTGCTCACCTTCTTCTCCATGCCGATCCAGCCGCACTCGGCGCAGGTGTCGGGCACCGGCCGGTTCCAGGTGGAGAAGTCGCACGCGGGGTAGCGGACGCAGCCCCAGAACGACTTGCCGCGCTTGGTCCGGCGCTCGGCGAGGTCGCCCTCGAGGCACTTGGGGCACTTGATGCCGAGCGAGATGGCGCGGGTGCCCTTGCAGGCCGGATACGTGGTGCAGGCCAGGAACTCGCCGAACCGGCCGGTCTTGATGACCATCGGCGAGCCGCAGAGCTGGCACTTCTCGTCGGTCGGCCGATCGGGTGCGCGGCCCTTGCGGAGCGACTTCACGTAGTCGCAGGTGTCCTTGTACTTGACGCAGGCCAGGTAGGGGCCGAAGCGCCCGGTCTTGAGCTCGATCGCGCTGCCGCACTTGGGGCAGCGCTCCTTGGCCAGGTCCTCGGGCTTGAGCCCGTGGGCGTCGGCCACGAGCGCGTTCAGGTCCACCGCCTCGAGCGCCTTGCTGAAGGGCGTGTAGAAGTCCTTGAGCACGCCTTGCCAGAGCAGCTCCCCGTCCTCGATCCGGTCGAGCTCCGACTCCATGCCGGAGGTGAACTCGACGTTGAAGATCTCGGGAAACTTGCCGACCATGATCTTCTCGACCATCTCGCCGAGCTCGGTCGGGAAGAACCGCCGCTGGTCGACCTTCACGTACTCCCGGGCGCTCAGGGTCGAGATGATGGCGCTGTAGGTGGACGGGCGGCCGATGCCGAGCCGCTCGAGCTCCTTCACCAGGCTGGCCTCGGAGAACCGGGGCGGCGGCTCGGTGAAGTGCTGCGACGGGGTGATCTCCCGGACCTCGACCGCGTCGCCCTGCGGCGAGCGGCGGAATCGGCGGCAGGTCGTCCATCGTCTTCCCCTCCTCCTTCTCGCGCCCTTCCATATAGAGCACGTGGTACCCGTCGAAGACGAGGACCGAGCCGGTGGCCCGGAAGAGGTACCGGCCGAGGTCGAAGTCCACGATCGTCATGTCGTAGACCGCGGGCGTCATCTGCGAGGCGACGAACCGCTGCCAGATGAGCTGGTAGAGCTGGAACTGGTCGGGCTCGAGGTACGGCTGCACCTGCTCGGGCCGGCGGCGGACGTCGGTGGGGCGGACGGCCTCGTGGGCGTCCTGACGCGCGCGTTCTTCTTCGAGCTGTAGGTGTTCGGCGTGGCCGGCAAGATACGGCTTGGCGTAGCTGCTGCCGATGAAGTCCCGCGCCGAGGCGATGGCCGCGTCCGACACGCGCGACCGAGTCGGTCCGCATGTAGGTGATGAGGCCGACCGGGCCGTCCTCGCCCGACGTCGCATGCCCTCGTAGAGGTCCTGCGCCGCGCGCATGGTGCGCCGCGAGCAGAAGCCGAGCTTCTTGGCGGCTTCCTGCTGCAGCGTGCTGGTGGTGAACGGCGCGCCGGGGTTCTTGCGGCGGTTCGCGCTTCTCGACCTTGGAGACCACGAACGGCATCTGCCGCACCGCGTCCACCACGGACTGCGCGTCCTCGGCCGAATGGAGCTGCGGCTTGTGGCCGTCCACCTTGTGCGAGCGCGGCCTCGAAGGTCTGGCCGTCCTTGGCGAGCAGCGCCTCGATGGTCCAGTACTCCTGGGGCGTGAAGGCGCGGATCTCGCGCTCGCGCTCGACGATGAGCCGGAGCGCGACGGTCTGCACCCGCCCGGCGGAGAGCCCGGTCTTGATGCTCGCCAGAGGATCGGGCTGGCCTTGTAGCCCACCAGGCGGTCGAGGATGCGGCGCGCCTGCTGGGCGTTCGACCTTGCGGTCGTCGATCATCGCCGGGGTGGTCGCATCGCCTCGTGGATCGCGTCCTTGGTGATCTCGTGGAACAGCACGCGGTGGGTCGGGCGCGCTCGCTGCCGAGCTGGTCGGCCACGTGCCAGGCGATGGCCTCGCCCTCGCGGTCAGGGTCGGTGGCCAGATAGATGGTCGACGCCGTCTTGGCGGCCTTCTTGAGGTCCGCCAGCGTCTTGGTCTTGCCCTTGATGGTGACGTACTTGGGCTCGAAGTCCCGCTCGACGTCGACGCCAAGCTCGCTGGGCAGGTCCCGGAGGTGGCCGACGGTGGCCTTCACGTCGTAGCCGGCGCCGAGGTACTTGCCGATGGTCTTGGCCTTGGTGGGCGACTCGACGATGACCAGCGCGACCCCCTCGCCGCGGGCCCGGCCGCGCGGCTTGGCCGCGCGGGTGCTCGCCGCCTTGACCGATTTGGCCGCCTTGGCGCCGGCCTTCGGCGTCGCGGCGGCCGCGGCGGTCTGGCCGGGCTTGGAGGGGGTTTTTGCCGATCGCTTCGGTCTGGTCGCCATGGATTCCACTATGCCTGCTGGGGTCATCGCCGGGTCAACTTCGGTGGCTGCAAGAAATCCGCACCGCGGGGGGTTCGCAAGGCGGCTGTTTTCAAGTGGCTGGGCTTCAACAACATACGGGAGCCATGCTGGGGACTCCGGCTCCTTCGCTGCGCTCAGGAGGACGAGCGGGGGGCATTCGGATCACCTTGACCGCCTGACCGCCTGACCGCCTGACCGCCTGACCGCCCGACCGCCCGACCGCCCGATCGCCCTCCCTACCACCCCCCGTGGGCCCGAGCCAGCCGGATCACCTCGTTGGCCACGTCCGGGGCCGGCTTCACGTCCGCCGACACCTCATAATCAGCGAGCTTGTAGAACGGTTCCCGGGCGGCCAGGAGCGCACGCACCCGCTCCGTCGGATCGCCGCCCACCAGGAGGGGCCGGACCTCGTCCTGCTGGCTCCGGCGGGCGGCGGTGGTGACCGAGCACTTCAGATAGATGATGAGGCAGGCGGCCTTGGCCTCCGCCATCTGGCCGGTCTGGGCGGCCCAGCCGGCCCCGGGGATGATGACGGCCGGCTCCCGGGCCTGGGCGGTGGCGACGGCGTCGCGCTCCATGGAGCGGAAGCGGAACTCCCCCACCATGCCGAAGATCTGCTCCACGGGCATTCCCATCTGCCGGACCAGGATGCTGTCGATGTCCAGGAGCGGGGCCGCCAGCCCCTCGGCCACGAGCTTGCCGACCGTGCTCTTCCCGACGCCGGGAAGGCCCACCAGCAACACATGGCGCTGCATGTCAGCCCTCCGCCGGCTCTCGGAGCGCCGACCACCGCGCCCCGAGCGACGCCACGTACCCGTCGAAATTCCGCCGCATCTCGGCCAGCGAGTCGCCGCCGAACTTCTCCAGCATGGCGTCGGCGAGCACGAGCGCGATCAGCGCTTCGGCGATGACGCCCATCGCCGGCACCGCGGTGACGTCGGAGCGCTCGCTCTGGGCGTTGGCCGTGCGGCCGGTGGCGAGGTCGACCGTGGCCAGCGGCGACATGAGGGTGGAGATCGGCTTCATGGCGACACGGAGCACCAGCGGCTCGCCGGTGGTGATGCCGCCCTCGAGCCCGCCGGCGTTGTTGGTGGGCCGGCGGAAGCCGCCCCGGCGGTCGCCGGCGAGCGGCGGGACCGGCGCGGGCCGGCCGGGAGCCAGGCCGTCGAGCGGCGGGTCGATCGGATCGTGCACCGCGGGAGCCCGGGCCGGCGCGCGGCCTCGACGCCGAGCCCGATCTCGACCGCCTTCACGGCGGGGATCGACATCAGCATCCCGGCCAGCCGGCCGTCGAGCTTCCGGTCCCAGCTCACGTGGCTGCCGAGCCCGACGACCACGCCGCGCGCCACCACCTCGACCTCGCCGCCCAGGGTGTCGCCGGCCTTCTTGGCGGCGTCGATGCGGCGGATGATCTCGGCCTCGACCGCGGGGTCGAGCACGCGCACCTCGGAGCGGTCGGACGGCGTCGTTGAGGGGGACGGGCAGCTCGGCCGGCGGGCTGGCGAGGACGCCGCCGAGCGAGACGACGTGGCTCCCGATCTCGACGCCGAACTCGTCGAGCAGCCGCCGGGCCAGGGCGCCGGCCGCCACCCGGGCGGTGGTCTCGCGGGCGCTGGCGCGCTCGAGGATGTCGCGGGCGTCGACCCGGTCGTACTTGAGGACGCCGGCGAGATCGGCGTGGCCGGGCCGGGGGCGGGTGACGCGGCGGCGGCGCAGCTCGCCCGGCGTCGGCGGCCTCGTGCGGCCATCACGTCCTCCCAGTTGCCCCAGTCGCGGTTGGGGATCAGCATGGCGACGGGCGCTGCCGAGCGTCTCGCCGGCGCGGACGCCGGAGAGCCACTCGATGTGGTCGCGCTCGATCTTCATCCGGGCGCCGCGGCCGTAGCCCTGCATCCGGCGGACGAGGTCGCGGTCGACCCAGTCGGCGCTGATCGGCAGCCCGGCGGGGAGCCCTTCGACCAGGGCGACGAGGGCCTTGCCGTGCGATTCGCCCGCGGTGGAGAATTTCAGGGTCACGCGTCTGCCCTCGGTCCCGGCGGGAAAAGCGAACGAGCCCGGCTTGCGCCGGACTCGTTCCCGTCGGGGTGCTCGGCTGGTCCGCGCGGGGCGGCTACTGATCCGAGGCGCCGTCGTCGATGATCCGGGGTGTGACCAAGATAATGAGGTCACGCCGGTTTTCCGTCTCGCTGGTGAAGCTGAACAGCTTGCCCATGATCGGCAGGCTCCCCAGGAGCGGGATGCCCGACCGGGTCTTGGTGACCTGGGTGACCGTCAGGCCGCCGATGACCGCCGTCTCGCCGTCGTTGACCAGGAGCTGGTTGTCGGCCTTCTGCTTCTGGAAGATGAAGCCGAGGTCCGCCGCGGCGAGCGGCTGGATCGCCGACCGCTCGGTGTGGAGCTGCATCAGGACCTGGCGGTTGTTGGTGACATGCGGGGTGACCGTGAGGCGGATACCGGTCTCCTTGAACTGCACGTTGGCGCGCGCCGTCCCGCTGGCGCTCGAGTTCGCGTCGATGACGCGGACCGGCGTTTCCTCACCCACGAGGATGTCGGCCTGACGGTTGTCGAGCGTCGAGATGACCGGCTCGGCCTGGATGTCGGCCAGTTCGGTCCGCTCGAGCGCGCTCAGGAACGTGGTCAGCGCGAAGCCGCCGATGCTGGTCGAGTAGATCAGGTCGAGCGCCGAGCCCGGGATGTCGGCGTTGGCGTTGCCGATGGCCGCGACCGAGTTACCGCCGAGGTCGATCACGTTGACGGTCTTGTCGAAGGTCTCGCCCGGGTCGCTCGGATCCGGCCGCTGAACCAGCTTGTTGAAGAACTGGCTGCGGCTGCCGAGGTCGTACTTGATGCCCAGCTGCTCGATGTCGGTCCGGTCGACGAAGATGATCTTCGCCTGGATCGAGAGCTGCGGGGTGCGAATGTCCAGGCCGCGCACGAAGTCGGTGATGTTGGCGATGCGGCTCCGGGTGTCGGTCACGATCAGCGCGTTGGAGCCGGTATCGGCCACGACCCGGCCGCGGTTCTTGGTCAGGATGCTCTCGACCGTCTTGGAGAGCGAGCTGGCCTGGGCGTAGTTGATCCGGACGATGCTCGTCTCCAGCGGCTCGAGCGAGTCGAGCGCGGCGAGCGCCGAGGGCGCGTCCACCCGGATGATCCCGCCGGCCATCTCCTGGGCCGAGAGACCCTGGGTGGCGAGGATCGCCTGGAAGGCCTGCGGCCAGGGCTGATTCTTGATCTCGGCGTTGACTTCGCCCTTCACGTCCTTGCCGAGGATGATCGTGCGGCCGCTGAAGGCCGCGAAACCGGCGACCACGTCGGCGATGCTGGCGCGGTCCCAGGTGACGGTGATGCGCGGCTCGTCGGCCCGGGTCAGCATGGCCGTGCTTCCGATGCGCATCTCGGGCTTCCGAGCGCGCGCCGGGACGGCGACCGGCGCCGCATCGACCGGCTCGGCGATGTCGGCGTCGACCACGGCGAAGGGCGGGGTGGTGCTCCCGTCGGTGGACGACCAGGCCTGGAAGCCGTCCGCCGAGCCGAAGCTCACGCGGATGGCGCCCGAGGAGCGGTCGATCGTGTAGGTCTGCGGGCCCTCGAGATCGACCACGATGCGGACGATGTCGGGCCGGAACTGCGAGTAGCGGAGGTTGACGACCCCGCCCCGCTTCACGCCGTCGTACAGGCTGGCGGTGGTGCCGCCGAGCTTGGCGCCGACCACGTCCAGCACCAGCCGGTCGGGCGAGGACAGCAGGAAGTCGCGGACTTCGACCGCGCCGCGCACGTTCACGACGATCTCGGTCTTGCCGGCGGCGGGCGCCAGGCTCACGGCGGTCACCTCTCCGCTGGCGGGCTCGTCGGCCCAGGCGGAAGTCGCGGTCGAGAGGCTCGCCCCGAGCAGCAGCGAGGGGACCGCGGCGGCAACCAGCATCCAGCGATACATACCCGGTCATGGCGTCTCGACCTCCTGCTTCCGCAGCGAGAGAGTTTCCTGGCGATCGAACCCGAAGTCCTGGATCATGAACACTGCATCGCGGGCGCGGATCTGCGTCAGTCGCGACCGGCCCAGCTGGTCACCCACCCGCATCTTGTGGCGCTTCCCGCTGGCGCCCTTCTCCCTCAGCACGACGATGTTGTTGCTCGGCGACCGAAGGTCCAGATAGACGCCCACGAGGTCGAGGTCGCCGATCTCGGGGCCGGTGTTCGCCTTGTTGATCAGGGAGTTGAACGGATCGCGCGTGCCGCCCGCGTAGGCGAACGTCTCGCGCAGCACGTCGATCTCCCGGGCCCGCTGCACCGAGTCGGCCAGGGCCGCCTCCGTGTCCTGATCGAGGGAGTCGGCGGCCGGCTTCCCGGCGACCGGCTTGGCGGCCGACGGCTTCACCGCGACCGTCGCGGACTCGGCCGGAGCCATCGGGGTCGTCGCGGCGAGCGACGCCTGGGCGCCGGCCGACTCGCTCCGGGCCGAGGTATCGGCAGTCGTGGTATCGGCAGTCGCGGCGGCCATGCGGGCCTCCCGCGCCTGCTTGATGCTGTCGGTGCGCGCACGCACCATGGCGAGCTGCGCCTGGGCGGCCTGGGCGGCCTTGGCCTCGACGGCCTCACCCGCCGCAGGCGGCCGACCGTCGTCAGGGCGAGCAGCGCGACCCCGAACCAGCGCGTTACGTGCCACTGGCCTCTCCCTCCGGGCTGGGAGACTTCACGTACGTCCGGATCTGGAACTTGGCCTCGAGCAGCGAGCCGCTCGTATCGTCCATCGCCTTGGCCGCGTTCGCGTTGGCCGGCGTGACGCTGAGATCGTAGGGAACGATGATCCGCTGCAGGCTCGCGACGTCGGCCAGGAACTCGCCGATCTGGTCGTAGTGCCCGATGACGGACATGTTGTACTTGTAGGTGTCGAACGGCGACGGCCCGGCCTCCACGGGCAGCGGCACCACCTGCGACAGCGTCACGCCGCGGATCTTGCTGCGGCTGGAGATGTCGTCGAGCAGGTTGGGCACCTCGTTCCGCTCCGGCACCAGCCGGCGGAGGAGCGCGAGGCTCCCGCGGTAGGTGTCGAGCCGCTTGCGGAGGTCCTCGACCGTGCCGCGCGCCAGCTCCTTCTTGGCGCTGTCGGTGGCCGCGTCCAGCCGGGCGATGGTGTCCCGGGTGGCGACGACCCGGTCCTGCCGGGCGCGGAGGCCCTGCACGCCGACGACATCCACCACACTGCCGGTGTAGGCGATGTAGCCGACGATCCCGGCAAGCACGACCATGAGGATCGGCGTCGACTGCTTCGAAGCGAGAGAGGCCATGGCGCGCTTACCTCACCGACTGACTGAGGGGAACGGTCCGGATGTACGCCGAGTCCGCCTGGCGGAACGTGGCCCGGATGGTGAACGCCGTCACCGGCCGCTCCTTCTCGACCACCGTCTGCGCCGAGACCGGCGTCACGTCGGTGATCCAGGGTGAAGCCTCGAGCTGACGGAGGAAGCGGGTGTAGGCCTGGATGTCCACCGTGCGGCCGTTCACCTCGAACATCACGGGCGGCGGCGGCGCGTTCCGGGCCTTCATGCTGTCGGCCTTGGTGCCCGGCTTGGCCGGCTTGGCCGGCGCGGGAGCCGCACCCGGCGTGCGCTGGGCGGCGCCGATGCCGGCGGGGCCCAGATCCACCAGCCAGGTGTAAGCCGGCAGCGCGCGGGTGACCTCGTCGAGCAGGTGCGGCCAGACGTAGCGGGCGCCGTCGACGGTGCGGATGACGCTGATCTGCGCCACCAGCGAGTCACGGATCATCTCCTGGTGGCGCTTCTCCGCCAGGAACGCCTTGAAGCGCTTGTTCTCGGCCCGGCTCTGCTCGAGCTGCGGGGTGAGCGCGCTCAGCTCGCGGGTGGTGCCGAGCGTGACGTAGCCCAGCCACCCGAGCACGCATACCCAGCTCAGGACGGCCACGAGCAGCACGGGATCCTTGATCTTGCTGCCCAGGCCGCGCACCCCATCGAGCGCCCCGGTGAGGGGCCGCCGCACGCGCTTGCGCTTGAGGTCCGGGCGGAGATTGACGGTGATCATCGGTCGTCGGTCCTGGTCGGGGTTACGCGGCGCTGCGCAGCGCGAGGCCGATCGGGAGCATCAGCAGGGGCGCGACCTCGTCGACCGGGAACTGGTCGAAGACGCCGTCGGCCACCTGGAGCTTCTCGATCGGGTTGGCCAGCTGGACCGGGATGCGCAGCCGGTCCGAGAGCACTTTGTTGAGCCGCGGGATGCGGGCGCCGCCACCGGTGGTGAAGATCCGGCCGAGGCCGGTGGACGACCGGCTGGAGGACTGGAGGAACGCCGCCGCGCGCTCGATGCCGACCGCGAGCTCCTCGCCGCGCGACTCGAGCAGCGGGTCGAGCGCCTCGCTGCCGGAGTCGGCGCCCTGGAGCACCGCATCGGCCTCGTCGGCCGACAGGCCGCGCTCGCGCTGGAGATCTTCCTTGAAGCGCCGGGTGCCGATCGGGATGTCCCGAGTGAGCACCGGAACGCCTTCGTCAAGGATGTTGATGTTGGTGGTCTCGTGGCCGATGTTGACCAGGCCGACGACGCCCCGCATGGCCTCGGGATAGTTCACCTCGAAGGCGTTGTGCAGGGCGAACGCGTCCACGTCGATGACGCTGGCCTCGAGGCCGACGTCGGAGAGCAGCGCCAGCTTGTGCTCGACCAGCTCGCGCTTGGCCGCCACGAGCAGCACGTTCATCTGCAGGCCTTCCGCTTCGGGATCGAGGATCTGGAAGTCGAGCTCCACGTTGTCCATGTCGAACGGCACGTGCTGCTCGGCCTCCCAGCGGATCACCTCGCGGGCCTCGGTCTCCTTCATCCGGTCCATCGCGATCTTCTTGATGATCACGTCCCGGCCGCCGACGGCGACCACGACCTTCTTGCCCTTGAGCCCGGCGGAGGCCATGAGCCCCTTGATGGCTTCGGCGACGATGGCCGGGTCCATGATCTCGCCCTCGACGATGGCGTCGTTCACCACGGAGGTGAACGCGACCTTGGTGAGGACCGGCCCGCCCGAGGCGTGCGAGATCGCGACGAGCTTGATGAGGCCGCTGCCGATATCGAGGCCGACCGTCGTCGTATTGCGCCCGAAGAGTCCCATAGATGTCCGCTTGTCGAGGGGTGGCTCAGGCCTGCTGCGCTTGCTCCGGCCATGCTGCCGGCGCCGGGGCATGAGGGTATTCCGACCGTCAGTGGGCAACCGATGTGCCACACAAATTGCACTTGTGGAAGTCGTTGGGCTGGAGCGTCTTAATGCGAGCGTCACCGGGGGAGCGCAGGGCCTCCGAAGCCGGTCACCTTCCCTTTCGCAAGGCGTTTCTCGCGATGCGGGAGTGCAGGGGTTGACCCGGTGCTGCAAGGGCCTGCAGGGGACGCGAAAGGGGGCATGCTGGAGGCATGCCCCCTTCGCTACGGCGGGGTGGTACGGTCCCGCTAGTAGACCTGGACCCAGCTCCGTGAGCTCAACGGCTCGGCGAACGCCGACCCCTTGATGGCCTTGGACAGCGCGCACGAGGAGAACTGCAGGGTCGTGTTGCCGCTGATGCTGTTCTGGTCGTCGATCGCGACGTCCTGGGCCAGCAGGGCGCCGGTGATCTTGTTGCCGTTGCCGTTGATCTTGAGGCCGCCCTTGACGACGATGAGCCCGGTCCACTCGAATCCGCCCGCGATCTCGAGGTCGCCCTCGACCAGCAGGAGGCCCTGCCCACGGCCGCCGGCCGCCAGCTTGAGCTGCGAGCCGCTGCCGTAGACGATCGGGAAGTAGTTGACGCACTGCGAGACGAATCCGCCGCCCGAGCGGCGCGGCTCGCCCCAGTTGAGCTGGTCGGCCGTGTTGCAGCGCTGCGGCGAGCCCGCGGTCAGCGACGGCCCCGCGCCGTTGTAGGGCGTGGTGTTGGGCAGGATGATGTCGGCGTTCTTGACCAGGTCGGCGAAGGTGACATCGCCGAACATGTTGAAGAAGTCGGTGGTGACCGTCGGGTCGTTGGCGACCTGCGGCGGGTTGCCGAACAGGTTGTCGTTGTCCGAGCTGGCCGCGCCCGTGGTGGTGGCGCTCCGGACGCCGGCCAGGTTGCCGCTGGCGGGGCACCCGGTCTCGCCGGCCCAGCCCGCGGGCATGGAGTCGTTGCCGATGACGTTGAACGAGTTGCCGTTGAACTTGATCGGCTTGGTGACGGTGACGGCGGCCTTGGCGGTTGCAGTCACATAGCTCAGCCGCGCCACGGTGGCGACGGAGCGCTGCGCCAGCGTGCTGCCGCCCGGGGTGGTCCGCTTGGCGAACGTCCTGACCAAGAAGAGGTCGTCGTTCAGGCGGGTCACGGTCGGCGTGACGGTCACCCGCGCGCCGAGCGACTGCGGCAGCGCCAGCGGGACGGTCTCGCCGCTGGCGATGGTGTTCAGGTTGAACTGGTCCCAGTCGGCCAGCACGGTGGCGGCACCGGCTTCGGCCGCATCCGCGGCCTCCGCGGCGTAGACCGAGTTCCGGCCGGTGGCCTGCTCGAGGTTGCCGGCGAAGAACGCGCCGGCCACGAGCGCGCCGACCACGACGAGAGCGAAGATGGCCACGGCGAGCGCCATGCCGCGCTCGGTGGCGAGCCTGGAGGTACGCATCGGAAGCTCCTGAGATGAGGTCGACATTACGGGCGCAGCGTGTTCCGGAGCGCGACGGTCGAGACCAGGCTCATGGTGTCGATGGCGCCGGAGGCATCCGAGCTGCCACGGACCCGCTCGTCGGTGACGCCCTTGAGGGTCACCCGGATCGAGCGGACGTCGTTGGCGGTAGCGGTCGTCGCGTTGGTCTTGTTCAGGTACTCGAACCTGAGCCCTTGCTGGCTGGCCGTGCTGTCGGCCAGCGGGCCGATGACCGGCTCCCAGTTGGAGTTAGCGCTGACCGACTTCATGCCGAGCCAGGATTTCCCGCCGCTGACGTACAGCTGCATCCGCATGACCTCGGCCAGCCGCACGGGACCGCCGATCACGATGTTGGGCAGGACCACACCGGAGGTCAGGCCCGGCGACGGCGTCGTGGGATACCCCACCGTAAACGCCCAGCCCGCCGCACCGTCATCGCAGTTCTGGTTCGCGGGGGCGCCGGTGATCCCGAGATGCACCCAGGCGTCATCGCTCGCCGTCGCCGGGTCGTTCTCGACATAGACGAGCAAACTGTCGGTGCTGACCGGTGCCCGCAGCACGCTGTACGTCGACTGCCGCACGACGATCTTGCCGCCCGCCTTGCTGCAGGTGAACGCCAGCCCACGCATGGCGAAGTAGGACACGGCGGTCGAGGTGGTGGCGATGAGATCGGTCCGGTTGGCCGCCGGGAACCCGCCCAGCTTGACCTGCGCGGTGGCCGAGATGTCGTCGAACCCGACCTCGCGGAGCTCGTTGGTCACGATCAGGGCACCGGACCGCACGTTGTCCTGGAGGCTCACGTGGGACGTTTGTCCCCGCGACACCCGCTGATTGTTGGCCAGCAGCTGGTAGGTGACCGCGCCCACCAGCAGGGTGAGCACGAGCCCCATCATCAGCTCGATCATGGTGAAGCCGCGTCGAGTAGTCATGGTCACTTGCAGAGGATGAAGGTCTTGACCGTGTCTCTCACGGTCCGGCCGGACGCCTTGTACTGGAGCACCAACTCGACCATGCGCGTGTTGCTGTTGATCGGCGAGCTAACGGTCCAGGTTTCCTGGATGCCGTACTGGTTGTTGCTGCCCGACGCGAAGTTCCCCGACGTGCACGGCGGCGACGTGCTCGCCGCGAGCTGCCGGAGGTAATCGAAGCGCGTGGAGCTCCGCTGGCCGATCATCGTGGACGACTTGCCGCGCCCGATCATCCGGGCCGTCATCGCCGAAGAGCTGACCAGGGCCATCACGCCGACCGTCAACAGGACGACGGACAGCATGACCTCGATGAGGGTGAACCCTCGCCGCGTACGCACGCTCATTTGAGCACCCGCCCATATTGGCTGATTCGGATGGTATCGCCCAGGCTGCCATGACTGAGCACGATGTCGGAGCCGTTGCTGCCGAGGCCGGTCTGGTTGAGCACCACTGTGCCGACGGTCGGCGTAGCGGTGATACCGTACAGCGTGTAGAGGTTCTTCGGCAGGACGATGGTGTCGACCATGCCCGAGCCGCTGGTCTTGAGCCGCGGCGTGGCGGTGACCCACACGCTGTTGCCGCTCACGTGCATCGTGGTGACCCGGCCCGAGCCCGCCGCGGCCGCGCGCGCCGCCGAGAAGCTGGCCATGACCTTGGCCCGGGCGCTGAGCATGTTGCTCCGGTTCACCGCCGCCCGGAACCGCGGCACGGCCATGAGCGTGGTCAGCGAGATGATGACCACGACCATCAGCATCTCGATGAGGGTGAAGCCATGCCGACGGGACACGGGCCTTCTCCAGGGTAGTGGTGGCAACGCGGTGAATGGTCGCGTCGGCCCCAGTAATGGCAGGACGCGTACCACCGGCGATCACGATGTGGTTGAAGAGCTTACGACTTGAAGACCCGCGCCGGACCGTGCACTCGGTTGCACCGAGCGCAGTTCGTTGCGCGGTGCGGCTCAGTGAACGGGGAGCCGCCGCATCTTGTAGAAGAGGGTTCGGAGGCTGATGCCCAGGAGGCTCGCGGCCTGGCGGCGGTTGCCGCCGGAGGCCTCGAGCGCGCGCTGGATGGCGTGGCGCTCGACCGCCTCGACCTGGCCCTTGAGCTCGAGCGAGCCGCCCGCCGCGGGCGCCCCGCCGTTCGCGTCGCCGTGGTGCGACCGGCCGTTCCCGTTCCCGTTCCCGTTCGTCAGCGCGAAGTCCCGCGGCTCGAGCGGCCCGCCGGTGCCGAGCACGGCCGCGCGCTCCACGGCGTTCCGGAGCTCGCGCACGTTGCCGGGCCAGCTGTGGTGCGTGAGCGCGTCGAGCGCCGACGGCGTGATGCTCACGGGATGGCCCAGCCGGGTGGCGGCCTGGCGCGCGAAGTGGGTCAGCAGCGCGGGCACGTCATCGGGCCGGTCCCGGAGCGGCGGCAGGTGCAGGTGGACCACGTTGAGCCGGTAGTACAGGTCGGCCCGGAACTCGCCGCGCTCGACCGCCGCCTCGAGCGGCTTGGCCGTGGCCGCGAGCACCCGGACGTCGACCTTCTTCGACTCGCGCCCGCCGACCCGGCGGATCTCGCTCTCCTCGAGCACCCGGAGGAGCTTGGCCTGGAGATCGAGCGGCAGATCGCCGATCTCGTCCAGCAGCAGCGTGCCCTCGTGCGCCAGCTCGAACAGGCCGGCCCGGTCGGCGGTGGCGCCGGTGAACGCCCCGCGCACGTGGCCGAAGAGCTCGCTCTCGAGCAGGTGCTCGGGGATGGCGGCGCAGTTGATGGCGGTGAAGCCCTGATCGTTCCGCGGGCTCATCCGGTGGATGGCGCGGGCCAGCACTTCCTTCCCGGTGCCGCTCTCGCCGGTGATGAGCACGGTGGTGTTGTGGCGGGCGACGCGGGTGGCGAGGTCGAGCAGGTCGCGCATGGCGCGGCTCTCGCACACCACGAGGTCGCTCGCGGCGCCGGCGCCGAGGCTGGTGCGGAGCACCTCGACCTCGCGGCGGAGCTTCTCGCGCTCCTCGGCCTTCTTGAGCGTCATCGTGACTTCGTCGGGGCGGAACGGCTTGTGGAGGTAGTCGTAGGCCCCTTCGCGCATGGCGGCGAGGGCGCTGTCCTCGCTGCCGTAGGCGCTCATCATGATCATCAGGGCCTGACCGCCGTCGGCGCGGTAGCGGCGGAGGAACGTCACGCCGTCCATCTTCGGCATCCGGACGTCGCAGAGCACGAGGTCGAAGGTCCCGCCGGTGGCCCGTACCAGGGCCTGCTCGGGATCGCCCTCGGTCACGACGTCGTAGCCGGCCTCCTGGAGCAGGAGGGCCAGCGACTGCCGAAGTCCCGCGTCATCGTCAACGATCAGTACGCGCATCGGTCGCACCCGCAAGAGGCAGGAAGACTTTGAACACCGCGCCGCCTTCGCGCGCGCGGTCGACCCACACCACCCCACCGGCGTCGTACACCGTCCGGGCCACGATCGCGAGCCCCAGCCCGGTGCCCTCGCCCGGCGGCTTCGTCGTGAAGAACGGATCGAAGATCCGCTCCCGGTCGGCCTCGGGCACGCCCGGCCCGTTGTCCGCGACGTAGAGCATCGCCCCGGCTGTCCCGGGCGCGAGATCCCGGCGCCGCGGGCGCGAGGCCCACCGTCGCCGGCCGGTCACGCCGGCCGAGGCCCCATCGTCCTGGCGTCCGCCGTCCCGGTGTCCGGCCTCGAAGGCCCGCCGCGCCGTGCCGACCGCGAGCGCGCCGGCCGAGGCCTGGCAGGCGTTCATAAGCAAATTGATGACCACCTGCTCGAGCCCGTGCCGGTCGCCCTGCACGCAGGGCAGTCCGGACTCCAAGTGGAGCGCGAGGTTGCGGCCCTTGAGCAGCCCCTGGCGCTCCAGAAATTCGACGGCGGTGGTGATCGCGCCGTTGAGATCCGCCTGGCCCGTCCCCTGGACCCGCACCTGACCCGGGCGGTGCTCCGGCCGGGCGTAGTCGAGCAATCCCTGCACAATGCGGTCGACGCGGCCAATCGCGACGTGCATCTCGGCCGTGATGTCGCGGTCGCTGCCCCGCTGCCGGAGGACCTCGACGTAGGTCCCGAGGGCGCCGAGCGGGTTGCGGATCTCGTGGGCCACGCCGGCGGCGAGGCGTCCGATCCCGGCCAGCTTCTCCACCCGGACGACGTGGCTCCCCACGTCGAGCAGCTCCTCGGCCATGCCGCGGTAGCGGGCCGACAGCGCGCCGAGCTCGCGGGTCTCGTAGGACGCCGGCTCGGCGGGCAGCTCGCCCGCGGCGAGCACGTCGGCTTCGGCGGCGAGCACCTGCAGCGGGCGGATCACGAGCCGGTGCACCACGTAGGCGCCGAAGCAGACGAAGACCGCGGTGCTGCCGATCCACAGGGCCACCAGCGGCCAGAAGGCCTCGCGCACGTCGCCGCCCAGAAGCAGCATCGTGGTGAGGCCGACGAGCAGGACCGCCGCCGAGGTGACGAAGCCGAGGCTGACCAGGAGCTCGGTGCGGAGCGAGCGGCGCGGCGGCGTCATCCGCTCAGCCGCGGCCGCCGGGTCCGCTCACGCGCACTTCGGCTCGCCGTTCACCGTGGCCGGCGCGACCGCGGGGACGTTGCCGTAGAAGATCGCGCAGGTCTTGCTCGTACCGCTGTAGGTGGCCGTGGCCGACCAGCCGCCGCCCGCGACGAGGACTATCGCGACCGTAGTCCCGCTCGAGGGCTGGTACGGCAGGGCCGCGTTGGGGATCGCGCCGCCGTAGTAGGCCCCGTTGTCGCCGAGATAGGCTTCCTGCGCGGTGACCAGGTTCCGCAGGTCGCTCTTCATCGTGGCCAGGAACGAACGCTCCTTGGTCGAGGCAAACTTCGGGATCGCGATCGCCGACAGGATGCCGATGATCACCACGACGATGAGCAGCTCGATTAGGGTGAAGCCGTGTCGGTTTCTCATCTCGCTGATCTCCGGGGTGGTGCGCTGCACTCGCCCAGCGTTGAGGTGCACGAACGTTGCCGGTGATGTCTGAGTTCGTCTGCTGCCAGTCCTGGGGGCCCCCACCTGCCGCCTGCCGAGCCTGTTCGCCTGCGGGGGCCTAAGACAAGGGCGGCGACCCGAAGACCGCCGCCCCTTTGTGCCTTAGAACTTGCTGCGAGTTACGGCGTGCACTTCGGCTCGCCCTCGATCGTCGCGACGCCCACCGCACTGGCGCCGTCGCCGGCGAAGATGTCGCAGGTCTTGCTGGTGGCGGTGTGGGCCGCCTCGGCGTTCCAGCCGTTGCCGCTCAGCGCCACGGTGACCGTCACGCCAGCCGACGGCACGTAGTTCGTGGTGGCATCCAGCGGGGTGCCCGCGCCGGCCAGGTTGCTCGCGCTACCGGCCAGGTACACCTGGTTGTCGGAGAAGTACGCCTCTTCCGAGGTGACCAGGTTGCGCAGGTCCGACTTCATCGAGGCCAGGTACGCCTTCTCCTTGGTGCTGGCGAACTTCGGAATCGCGATCGCGGCCAGGATGCCAATGATGACGACCACGATCAACAGCTCGATCAGGGTAAAGCCCTTGCGATTCTGCATACTTCCTCCGGGTGAGTGAGCGGCGACGTGGCCGAGCCGACGGGTGACGGTGTAGGCGTCGGACTGCCGGGGAGGAAGGCAACGTGCATGCCACCCCCCGGGTCCATGGCCCAACCTGTTCCAGCGGAAGTTGTTAGGAGGCGAACGAAAATCCTTGCGGCAGGCTCCGGAGGTCCACCGGGAGCAGGATTTTGCAAGAGCGCCGAACGGGTGTTCCGCCAATGCGCAAGTCGTTGCGCGTCCGTTCGATGCGGAAGGTAGGGTTGGCGGTCCAGCAGGAAGGGATCGGGAAGGTGCGGGAGTGGACGGGGAAACGCGGGTGGAGCAGGAGCCTGCGGGTCAGCGGGAGCGGGGCGAAGGGGGCATGCCGGAATCATGCCCCCTTTGCTGCGCGCCTCCTACGCCTTCACCTCCACCTGCTCCTCGTACCGGCTGAGCTTCCGGTACAGCGTGCTCGGGTCGATCCCCAGCACCTCGGCCGCCCGGGTCTTGTTCCCGCCCTCGGCCTGGAGCACCCACATGATGTAGGCCCGCTCGATCACTTCCAGCGTCGGATTCCGGTAGGACCGCTCGGCGACGAGGGGCTCCTTCCGGCGCTTGGTGATCCGCTCGGGCAGCGAGGCGGCCTCGATCAGGTTGCCGCGGCTCAGCACGGTGGCGTGCTCCAGCGCGTTCTCCAGCTCCCGCACATTGCCCGGCCACTCGTACACCATCACCGCGTCGAGCGCCTCGGAGGCGAGTGCCTTGGGGTCGGTGCCCGCCTCGGTGCCGAGGCTCTGGAGGAAGTTCTCGATCAGGAGCAGCAGGTCGTCCCGGCGCTCGCGCAGCGGCGGCAGGTTGAGCGCGATGACGTTGAGGCGATAGAACAGGTCCGAGCGGAAGTTGCCGCGCCGGATCTCCTCCTCGAGATCGCGGTTGGTGGCCGCGATGATCCGGACGTCCACCGGG
The DNA here is from genome assembly GCA_963840215.1 of uncultured Gemmatimonadales bacterium. Classification (GTDB taxonomy): domain Bacteria; phylum Gemmatimonadota; class Gemmatimonadetes; order Gemmatimonadales; family GWC2-71-9; genus CAVVWJ01. The sequence goes on from CAWIYG010000002.1 coordinate 468,584, forward strand.
ATGGCCTCGGTGGCACCAACCGGGATGGCCTCCCGCTCCTGGAGCACGCGGAGGAGCTTGACCTGCAGCGACGGCGGCATCTCGCCGACCTCGTCGAGGAAGAAGCTCCCGCCCCGCGCCGCCGCGAACAGGCCTTGCTTGTCCCGGACCGCGCCCGTGAAGCTGCCCTTCACGTGCCCGAAAAGCTCGCTCTCGAGCAGGTTCTCGGGCAGGGCGCCGCAATTGATGGACAGGAAGGGCCCCTCCGTCCGGCTGGAGAGGTTGTGCACGTAGCGGGCGACGACCTCCTTGCCGGTGCCGCTCTCCCCCTGGATCAGCACGGTCGAGTCGGTCGGCGCCACGTGCTCGGCGAGCTTCAGCAGCTCCATGAACCGCTTCGACTTGCCGATGGGCCGGGTGACGGCGCTCTTGTCGCGGCGCCGGATCTCCTGCTTGAGCTGCTTGTTCTCCACCCGGACCGCGCGGAACTCGCACGCCCGGCGCAGGATGGCGACCAGCTCGTCGTTGCTGAACGGCTTCTGGATGTAGTAGAAGGCCCCCGAGTTGACCGCGCTGATGGCGCTCTGGAGCGAGGCCTGCGCCGTCATCAGGATGACCGGCGTCATGGGGTCCTGCTCCCGCGCGGCGGTCAGGATGTCGAGCCCGGAGACCTGCGGCATGCGCACGTCGGACAGGATGATGTCGTGCGTGCCGGCCCGGATCTGCTCCAGCCCCGCCTTGCCGCCCTGGGCGGTCGTCACCTCGAACCCCTCGTTCCGGAGCAGGATCCGGAGCGTGTCGAGAATGCCGGATTCGTCGTCGACCACCAGGACCGAAGGCTTGTTGCTCATGCGGCATCCTCCGCCATCATTCGGGCGGGCAGAAAGATTGTGAAGGTGGTGCCTCCGGACGGCCCCGACTCCACCAGGACCAGGCCCCGGTGCGCCTGCACGGCCCGCTGCACGATCGCGAGTCCGAGCCCGCTGCCGCCAGGGCGCCCGGAGACGAACGGATCGAACAGCCGCTCGCGGATCTCCGAGGGGATGCCCGGCCCGTCGTCCCGCACCTGCAGCCGGACCGCGGAGTCGAGGTTGGTGCCGTGCGGGATGTCCGCCCCCTGCACCGCCGCCACGCTGATCGCGATCCGGATCGGCCCCCGGGCCGCCTGGACGGCGTTGAGGACCAGGTTCGCGATGACCCGGTGCAGCAGGTCCTCGTCGCCGTCCAGGATGGTGCGGCCGCCCTCGATCGTGAGCTCCGCGTCGGGCCGGCAGTCGGGGTGGGCCCGGATCAGCCGGACCACCGCCACGACCACCGCGTGCAGGTCGAGCGGCACGAGCTGGGTCGCCCGGACCCGGGCAAAGTCGAGGAACTCGCTCAGCAGCCGGCTCAGCCGGTCGCTCTCGCGGACGATGAGGCCGGCGAGGAAGCGCTCGTCCTCGTCCACGAACTTCGAGCGGGCGAGCTGCTCGACCGAGCTCCGGATGGAAGCCAGCGGGTTCCGGATCTCGTGCGCCAGCGACGCGCTCAGCGCCGCCACCGACTCCAGCCGCTCGGCGCGGGCCTGAAGCTCCTGCACTTCCTTCAGGTCGGAGATGTCGGTGAAGATGGCGGTCACCGACGGCGCCTCCTGCGCCTCCTGACGGAACGTGGTGGTGCTGAGGCCGATCGGGAAGATGCGCCCGCCCTGATGGGTCACCATGCCCTCGCCCCGGCTGATCTTCCGGCCGTTCCGGATGCCGGCCACCACCGCCGCCCAGAGCTCAACCGAGCGGGTCTTGAGGTGGTCGAGTACCGGCATGCCGATCAGTCCTTCGCCGTCGAGGTCGAGCAGGGTCTGGCCCGTCGGGTTGATGAAGGCGAGCCGCCCGAGCCCGTCGATGGTCAGCACCCCGGACCGGATGTTCCGCAGGATGTCGTCCGCCTCGAGCCGCACCCGCTTGAGCTCGATGGCGAGGGTCTCCTGCTCCATCCCCGCCTCGCGAAGGCGGTGGCCCAGCACCGCGACGATCGCGAAGACCACGTTGAAGACCACCACCTGCGCCCAGAAGGCCGCGTCCGGCGCGCCCGCCCGGGTCCAGAAGGCGTCGCCCAGGAAGAGTCCCGAGGCGACCACCGTGGTGACGGCCCCCCAGCTGGGCGGCATGAGCAGCGCATAGGCCGCCACGGCGAGGACGTACAGCGCGGGAAAGGCCGACTGCGGCTGGCCCGCGAAGTGGACGATCGTGGTGATGACGCCGAGGTCCACCAGCGCCTGCACCATGAGGAAGCCGTTGCCGGCCGGCCGGTTCCTGAGGAACACCTGCCACGCCCCGTAGCCGGTGAACAGCAGGGCGACGACGACGGCGAGGGTGACGAGGAACGACTCCTGGGGCCGCTCGGTCCAGACCAGACCGGCGCCGAGCAGGATCCCCACCGAGAGCACGAGCCGTCCGACGAAGAGCCAGGACAGAAGCGTGCGCTGGTCGGGCAAGGTGCTTCGGCCGACCCGGCGGCGATCAGGCATTGGCTCCTACAGGACTCGGCGGGTGCACGGGGGATGCGCCGAAGATAGAAAGGCGGGCCTATCATTACAATGCATATGGCATGGCATGTCTACGTCGCCCGCTGCGGCGACGGCACCCTGTACACGGGGATCACCACCGATCCGGCACGGCGGGAGGCGGCCCACAACGCCGGCCGGGGCGCGGCCTACACCCGCTCGCGCCGGCCGGTGCGGCTGATCCACGTCGAACCGGCCGCCGACCGCGGCGCGGCGCTCCGCCGGGAGCTCGCGATCAAGGCGCTCCCCCGCCTCGAGAAGGAACGTCTGGTGACCCGCCCGACCCCCCACGCCGCGACCACACCCGAGTTCCAGGGCTTCCGTCCAGCCGCGCTGGCATTCCTGCGCCGCCTGGCGCGCCACAACACCCGCGAGTGGTTCGAGCGCCACCGCGCCGTGTATGAGACCGAGGTGCGCGATCCGCTCCGGAGCCTGGTCGAGGAGATGGACGTCCGGCTGGCGCGCCTCGCGCCCGAGATCGGGGGCGACCCCGGCGCTCGATCTTCCGCATCCACCGCGACGTCCGGTTCTCCGCCGACAAGTCGCCGTACAAGACCAACGCCGCCTGCCAGTTCTACCACGGCGACGCCGGCCGCGGCGCGGGCCAGGACGCCGAAGGCGCCGGCGCCGGCCTCTACTTCCAGCTCGCCCATGGGGAGTGCTTCGTGGCCGGAGGGATCTGGATGCCGGCGCGGCCCGCGCTGGACAAGATCCGCGAGGCGCTGGCCGACGACCCCGGCGGCATGGACGCCGTGGTCCGGGCGCCGGTCTTCCGCCGCCGGTTCAAGGCGCTCGACCGGGAGGCGATGCTGACGCGGCTCCCGCGCGGGTACGCGGCAGGCCACCCGGCCGAGCGGTGGCTCCGGTACAGGTCGTTCACCGCGACCCGGCCGCTGACCGAGCGCGAGGCCACGGGCCCCCGGCTGCCGGCCCTGCTCGAGCGCGACTTCGCGGCGCTGGTGCCGCTGGTCCGCTGGCTCAACGGCGCGATCGGCTACCGGCCGTGGGAGCGCCGGTACTAGGGAAGCTCGCGCCTCGTCCACCTGCCGCTACCTCGCCCAGGTCGGGCCGCTTGCCCGTCACCATTCCCTTGACCAGCTCGAACAGAATGACCGGCCGCGGCTTGTCCTGCTTGAGGTAGGTCACCGATTCGACGTCGACCAGGATGAGCGCCAGGCGGGGATCGTCGGGCCCGCCGTCGCGGGCGCCGCCCTCGTCGCCGAACCACATCTTCCAGTCGGGCCGGTAGAGTTCGTGGATGGCCTTGCGGTCCTGGCTCACGAGCGCGATGCCGCTGACCGATACCCATTCCTTGGTGCGGTCGCGGTAGTAGGCCAGGTTGACGTGGGGATCGGCCTCGAGCTCGTCGAGCTTGTGCGACTCGCGGTCGGTGACGAACCAGAGGTCGGTGCCCTGGGCCTGCGTCTGGGTGGCCATGGGGCGGGAGACGAGATGGCCATCGGGGCGCCGGGTGGTGAACATGGCGATCTCGATGCCGTCGATGAGGTCGTAGAGGTCCTTGAGGTTCTTGTCGGTGGAGCCGGTCATGATGGTTTCACCCTTCACTGAGGTCGTCGTTTCGGGGATCGTCGGCGAGAAGGAACGCGCGGAGGATTCGCGTCGGCGCGTCAGCGCCTCGCGCCGGAGAGCCGGCGATCCACCCCGGCGTAGGCCGGCTGCGGGTAGCTCCGCCGGTCCCCGGGCCGCGCCCGCGCCATCGCCGGCTGCGACGAGAGCGAGCTCGGCGCGTCCAGGTTCGCTCCGTCGTCCACCCCAACGCCGAGGCGGTTGACCAGCTCCCCACCCAGCCACGCCGTCGCCGTCCCCAAAACGATCCCCACGAGACCGGCCACGATTGCCTCGGTGGGGGCAGCGAGGGGTTCGGGCGCCGCAGGAACCAGCTCAGGGCGAACAGTACCAGCAGGACGACGTTACCCACGCCGTGCAGGAGACCCACGCGCTTGGCCCGCGTGCCGCTGGGGATCGCCACCCAGTCGATCCAGCCCGGTACGGCGGCGGCCAGTCCGCCGACGACCCCGGCGCCCACCAAGTAGTAGGCTACTTCTGCCCAGCGCGTCCCGTCGGTGACGAGGTAGATGACGTCGAACACCACCGCGGTAATCAAGAGTCCCAGCGGAAACACGATGAGCATCGGATGGACGGCATGCCCCGCGAGCTTGACCCGGCTTTCCATGACTCGCCTCCAGAGATGATGGTGGCCGAGCTGGATAATGGCGCACGGGATCGTAGCGGGATGTGACGGCCGTCTCAGGACGGGGAAGGCGGGCGGCTCCGACGCCCCACGCCCTCAGCGCGTCGTGCGGTCCAGGGCCTCGCGGATGCGCACGGCCAGGCTCTCGGGTGAGAACGGCTTCTGCAGGAAGGGATGCGGGGAGCTGCGGACGTCCGGCTGGAGCTTGTCGCCCTCGGTGTAGCCCGACATGTAGACGACCCGGATGTCGGGATGGCTGGCGTTGAGGTGCTCGACCAGCTCGACCCCGCCCATGTCGGGCATGACGACGTCGGTCAGGACCAGGGCGATGCCGTGGTCGGGCCGGCCCAGCACGGCCATCGCTTCCCGTCCGTTCCGGGCCTCGAGCACGGTGTAGCCCTGGGCGGCCAGGACGCGGGACGCCAGCAGGCGGACCGCCTCCTCGTCTTCGACCAGGAGGACGGTCTCGGTGCCGCGCGCGGGCGCCGGCCTGCGCTCGGCCACCTCCCCCTCGGCGTCGTCGGCCAGCACGCGCGGCAGGCAGATCTTGAAGCTGGCGCCCTGGTCCGGCGCGGTGTCCACCCAGATGTAGCCGCCGCTCTGCACCACGATGCCGTAGACCGTGGCCAGGCCCAGACCGGTGTTCAGGGTGGTCGGCTTGGTGGTGAAGAACGGCTCGAACAGGTGCGACTTGACCTCCGGCGGCATGCCCTGCCCCGTGTCGCTCACCACCAGCAGCACGTACGGCCCCGCCGGGATGTCCACGCCCAGCTGCCGGTAGGCGTAGCCCTCCGGAAAGTCGACGTCCATCGTCTCGATGGTGAGCTGCCCGCCGTGCTTCATGGCGTCGCGGGCGTTGAGGGTCAGGTTCATCACCACCTGCTCCATCTGGCCGTAGTCCGCCTCGACGCCGCCCAGTCCGAGACCCAGGCCGGTAACGAGGGTGATGTCCTCGCCCAGCAGCGGCCGGAGCATCCGCTCCATCCCTTCTACCACCGTGTTGAGGCTCATGACCTCTCGGGCGACGACCCGCTGGCGTCCGAAGCTGAGCAGCTGCCGGGTGAGATGCATGGCGCGCTCGGCGGCCTTCCGGATCTCCTCCGCGTCTCCGCGGCGCTCGTCCCCGGACCCGAGCGCGCCCAGGAGGAAGTCGCTGAAGCCGAGGATGATCATCATCATGTTGTTCAGGTCGTGCGCCACGCCGCCGGCGAAGCGGCCCACCGCCTCCATCTTCTGAGCCTGCCGGAACTGCTGCTCCGCCTCGATGCGCTGGGTGATGTCGCGCCCGACGCCCACGATGCCCGCCACCTCGCCCCGCGCGCCGCGGAGCGGCGAGAGGGTGGTCTGCATGTGCCGGGTGCCGCGGCGCGACTCCCGGGTCCACTCGTAGGTGACGGTCTCGCCCGCGAGCGCGCGGAGGTTGGCGCGCTCGTGGGGGCCGCCCGCCCGCCGGCCCACGATCTCCGAGGTGCTCTTCCCGAGGAAATCGCCGGGCCGGTAGCCCTCGCGCGCGAGCCAGCGGCCGAAGATGTCGACGCAGCGCTGCTCGCGATCGAGCCGGAAGACGACGTCGTCGATCGACTCGACCAGGGTCCGGAAGCGCTCCTCGCCCGCCTGGATGGCCGCGAGCGCGGCGGTGCGCTCCGCCAGCAGCACCTGGTTCGCGGCGAAGGCCGACGCCCGCTCGAGCGCCGTCGACAGGAGGCCGGCGAGCAGACGGATCGTGTGCGCGTGGAGCTCGTTGAAGGCCCGCGGCCGGGCGGACCACACCGCCACCACTGCCTGGATCCCGTGCTGCTCGGTCCGGAGCGGCGCCACGATGGCCGAGCGGGCGCCGAGGGCCTCGATGGCCGCGCGGTCGGCATCGGGCTCGAGCGTGAGATCGTCGGAGCGGATCGCCTCGCCCGAGGCGTAGGCCCGGCCGACGAGCGACGTATCGAGCGCCACGCGAAGCCCGACCTGATCGCGGCCCGAGCCGCTGGCCTCGCACAGCACCAGGGCGTCGACGTCGGGCACGAAGATGCCGGCGGCCCCGGCCCAGGTGAGCGCCTGCAGCCGCTCGGCCACGACCCGCATGACGACGCCGAGGTCGGGGCCGGCGGTTGCGACCGCCTGCTGGGTGTCGATGACGGCCGCCAGGCGCTCCGCCTCGCGGGTGAGCACCCGGCGCGTCTGGCGCCAGCCGGTGACGTCCCGAGCGCAGGCGATGACGCCCTCGGCCGTCGGCGTGATCCGAACCGAGAACCAGCGCTTGAGCGGCGCGAAGTAGCCCTCGAACTCGACCTCGGCCTGCTCGACCATCGCGCGGTACGCCTCGGCCTGGAAGCGCGACCCGGCGAGCCCCGGAATCACGTCCCAGACCGAGCGGCCCACGGGGTCGCCGCGCTCGGGGCCGAGCATCCGCAGGTAGTCGGCGGCCCGGGCGTTGACGAGCGTGAGCCGCCACTCGTCGTCGCACGCGAGGTACAGGTCGCTCACGCGGTCGAGCACGTCGGACGCGCGCGGACGGCCGGCGCGGAGCAGGAGTCCGCTCACGCCGTCCTCGGTGGGGAACAGGCGGAGCTCGATCAGGCCACCCTGGACGGGATGGCGCACGCTGTGGACGACGGGCACACCCTCGCGCACGGCGCGCCCGAGCGCCTGGCCGGTGGGGGTTCGAGCGAACGAGGCGGAGGTCTCCCAGACGACGGTGCCGATCAGGTCACCGCGCGCGCCGGTCAGCGCCGGAAGGAGCTCGAGGGCCGTACGGTTGGCGTACGAGATGCGCCCCTCGGCATCCAGGGCGAAGATGCCCTCAGCGATGCGGTCGAGGGCGTCCAGCGAGCGAGCGGAATCGAGCAACCGGGAGCGGCCTTGGTGGTGGGAACACCGGAAAAGCTAAGAAACTGCGTGGCCGAGGGCCAGCCTCAGGGCGCGGCCCACGCGTAGAGGCTGCGGTAGATGTCCTGATTGCGCTGGATGGCGCGGACGTAGCCGCGGGTTTCGGCGAAGGGGATGCGCTCGGTGAACACCTCGGGATCGTCGACGCCGATCCGCTGCGACCAGCGCTCGACCCGGCTCGCGCCGGCGTTGTACGCCGCGAGGACGTGAACCGTCTGGACGTAGCGCGTGGACAGCTCCTGCAGATGGTAGGCGCCGAGCTGGAGACTCACGTCCGGCTGGTAGAGGAGCACCGGGTCCCACACGGGGTAGGCCAGCGACTGCGCCAGCCGGCCGCCGAGGTCCGGCATGACCTGCATGAGTCCGCGCGCGCCCACGGGCGAAGTGGCCGTGGGGTTGAACATGGATTCCTGGCGGATCAGCGCGGCCACGAACCCGGCGTCGAGACCGTGGTCGCGGGCCTCGGCCAGGAGCGCATCCTCCAAGACGACGGGATAGAGCAGGCGGTAGGTGCGGGCGTCCGCCGGCGCACCGAGGGCCAGCGCCCGGCGCGCGAGCTGGATGGCCTGCGCCGCCAGGCCATCGCGGCGGAAGGCGTGGGCCAGCGCGAGCAGGCGCTCCGACGACGTGTCGCTCTGGCGGAGCAGCCGGTCGTATTCCCAGCGCGACTCCGGCACGAGGCCCAGGCGGGCGAGCAGCCTGGCGCGCGCCATCGCGCTGTCGGCACCGGGGATGGCGACGAAGCTGTCGGCGGCGGCGGACGGCGCCCAGCTGGGCCGGTCCAGGCGCTGAAAGGCGAGGCCGGTGTAGTAGGAGCCGGGATCGCCGGCGGCGAGCGTTTCCCACCGGGCGCGGGCCGCGGCGGTGTCGCCGGCGGCGTGCCAGGCGCGGCCGGCCCAGTATGTCGCGGCGCTCGCCTCATCGCTCCTCGGGTAGCGCCCGACCAGGCCGTCGAACTCGGCGGCCGCGCCGGCCGCGTCGCCCGCGAGCAGCGCGATGGTGCCCGCGCGGAAGGCGGCCGTCGGCGCGAAGCGGCTGGTCGGGTAGCGGCTCACCACGCGGCGGTAGAAGGCGCGGGCCCGCGCGTCCTCGCGATCGTCGGAGGCGAGATCGCCCAGGAGGAAGAGCGCGGAGGAGGCGGCGGTCGTGTCCCGCGGGTGGAGCAGAATCACCCGCTCGAGCGCCGGGCGGCCGAGGGCGGCCTGGCCGGCGCGGACCAGCGCCCGGGCGCGCTGGTAGGCGGCCGTGCCCGCGAGGGCGCGCGGGGTACGCACGAGCGCGAACTGCGGCGCCGCGTCCGCATGCCGGCCGAGCCGGGTGAGCGCCGTGGCATAGGCAAAGCGGTCCTCGGGCGTGCCCAGCCCGGCGGCGAGCGCCCGCTCGAACGCCACCACGGAGCGGGTGTGGCTGCCCGACGTCCCCGCCGCGCGGCCGACCTCGAGCTCCTCGGCCGGCGTGAGCGGAGCGAAGGCGCTGTCGAGCAGCGCGATCGCGTCCCGCACCTCGCCGGGGCTCCGCCGGGCCGCCACCAGCGCGGTGAGGTCCCGCCGCACCGCCGTCCGACGCGCGCTGTCGGGGCTCGATGCCAGCCGGAGGCGGAGCGCCGTGGCGCGGGCGCCGAGCGCGGCGTAGCGGGCGGACGCGCCGACGAGGTCGCCGGTCGCGGTGTGGGCAGCAGCCTCGCTCCAGCCGATCCGGTCACGCGCGAGCGGATCGGCCACGTGCGCGTAGAGCCGGGCGCGGGCCAGGCTGTCGTCGGTGACCGCCGCCGCCTTTATCCGGAGCCATTCGGCGATGGACGGGAAGCGCTCGGCTGCCCGGCGATAGCTCGCCGCGGCGCTGTCCCTGGCGTGCAGCCGGTCGAGCGCCGTGGCAAGAAGCACGAGACGCTCGCCATCCGCGGCGGCCGTGTTGGGGCTCGGCGCGGCCAGGACGTGGCGAAGCGCCGCCGAATCGGCCCCCTGCTCGAGTGCGGCGCGGGCCAGCAGCAGGCGGCCGCGGCCCTCGTAGGCCGAATCCACCCAGCGCTGCCCGTCGAGCAGGCGGGTCACCTCGGGCCAGCCGTTCCAGCGGCTCGCCGCGGTGGCGGCCAGCATCACCGCGTCGGGCGTCCGGCGCGTCGAATCCGAGAGCACCACGGCGATCAGGCGGCTCGCCTCCCAGGGGCGGCCGTTCTCGAGCGCCGTGGTCGCATCGGCGACGAGCGAATCCGCGCGGCGGGGCTCGAGCGACGCGCTCCGCGGCACGGCGACCGGCGCCCGCACCGGGCCGAGGGTGAGGGCGAGCGCAACCCAGACTGGGGGCAGTGGCAGCATGCAGGTCCGCGAATGGGGGAAAGCCTGACGCAGCCTGCAATTATCGCGCCTGCGCCAGGGTGTCCCGCGCCGTGTACTATTCAGGAATGCGAGCGAGCGACGAGGACGGCGATGACGGCCGGGTCCGGCTGGACAAGTGGCTCTGGGCCGCGCGCTTCTTCAAGACGCGCGCGCTGGCCGCGGAGGCGATCGGCGGCGGGAAGGTGCAGGTGAATGGCGACCGGGCCAAGCGCGCCCGGCCGCTCCAGGTGGGCGACGAGGTGCGGGTGCGGCTCGGCCCCTACGAGCACCTGGTGGTGGTGAAGGCGCTCTCGGCGCACCGGGGGCCGGCAGCGGTGGCGGCGGGATTGTACCAGGAGCGGCCGGAGAGCCTGGCGGCGCGGGAGGCGATGGCGCTCCAGCTCAAGACGCTGCACGCAGCGTTCGCGCCCGAGAAGGGGCGGCCGACCAAGCGCGACCGCCGGGAGATCGAGCGGCTCAAGGGGCGGGGATGACGCCTAGGCCATGTTTTCGACCATCGCGCTCCCGAACTCGCTGGTCTTGAGCAGGGTGGCGCCGGTCATCAGCCGCTCGAAATCGTAGGTGACCCGCCGCTGGGCGATGGTCTTCTCCAGCGACCTGATGATCAGGTCTGCCGCCTCGTCCCAGCCGAGGTAGCGGAACATCATCTCGCCCGAGAGGATCAGCGAGCCGGGGTTGACCTTGTCCTGGCCGGCGTACTTGGGCGCGGTACCGTGGGTGGCCTCGAAGACGGCGTGGCCGGTCAGGTAGTTGATGTTGGCGCCGGGGGCGATGCCGATCCCGCCCACCTGGGCGGCGAGGGCGTCGGAGATGTAGTCGCCGTTGAGGTTCATCGTGGCGATGACGCCGTAGTCGCGCGGCCGGGTGAGGATCTGCTGCAGGAAGGCGTCGGCGATGACATCCTTGATCACCACGCCCGACGGCAGCCGGCACCACGGGCCGCCGTCGAGCTCGACGGCGCCGTACTCCTGGCGGGCCAGCTCGTAGCCCCAGTCCCGGAAGCCGCCCTCGGTGAACTTCATGATGTTGCCCTTGTGCACCAGCGTCACGCTGGGCGACTTCCGGGCGACGGCATAGTCCAGCGCGCTCCGGATGAGCCGCTTGGAGCCCTCCTCCGAGATCGGCTTGATGCCGATGGCGCTCGTCTCGGGGAACCGGATGGTCTGCGCACCCATCTGGGTGCGGAGAAAGTCCACGACGCGGCGGGCCTCGTCGCTCCCGGCCTTGTACTCGATCCCGGCGTAGATGTCCTCGGTGTTCTCGCGGAAGATCACCATGTCCACGTCCTGCGGCGCCTTGACCGGCGAGGGCACGCCCTCGAACCAGCGCACCGGGCGGACGCAGGCATACAGGTCGAGCTTCTGGCGGAGCGCCACGTTGAGCGAGCGGAAGCCGCCGCCGACCGGCGTCGTGAGCGGGCCCTTGATGGCGACGAGGTTCTGGTCGATGGCGCTCAGGGTCTCGTCGGGCAGCCAGCTGTTGAGCTGGCTCTTGGCCTTCTCGCCGGCGAGCACCTCGCGCCACACGATGCTTCGCTTGTCGCCGTAGGCGCGGCGCACGGCCGCGTCGAAGACGTGCTGGGAGGCGCGCCAGATGTCGGGCCCGGTGCCGTCGCCCTCGATGAACGGGATCACCGGCTGACTCGGCACCTCGAGCCGGCCGTTCCGCATGGTGATGGAATCGCCCACGGTGGAGACTGTCATGACACGGGTTCCTTCGGACGGATCGGGATGAATGCGATCGGCAGTGATTCGACGCTGAATCTGCCCGCGTGCCCCGAGATCGGCAACCGAGCGGTGGCGGCCATCCACGCGGCCTACGACCGCTACCACGACGGCTTCGAGGAGATCACCCGGCGCGCGCGCGACCGGTTCGAGCGGCGCGACTGGGCGGGCGCCCAGGCCGACGCCACGGCGCGCCTGGCGCTCTACCGCACGCACGTCGACGGCGCCGTGGCCGACGTGCACGACATCCTGCAGGACGCGGTCATGGAGCGGACCCTGTGGGCGGCCATGCGCTCGCGCCACGCCCTCGGCGCGCGGGGCCGGCCCGACGCCGAGCTGGCGCAGACCTTCTTCAACAGCGTGACGCGGCGGGTGTTCAGCACCGTCGGCGTGGACGCCGCGATCGAGTACATCGACCCGTCCCCGGGGCCGGCGGATCTCGGCGGGCCGCCGCTGTTCGACCGCGAGCGGGTGGACACGGTGGACGGCGAGGTCATCCGCCGCATCCTCGAGCGCTTCGAGTGGACCGTGCCCTACGCCTCCCTCCGGCGCGACGCGTCCATCGTCGGGCGCGTGATCGCCGAGGCGGCGGGGCGGCTGCCGGGGAATGGCCCGGTGGAGATCGACGTGGTGCGCTCGGTGTTCTACCGGAACAAGGGAGCCTACCTCGTGGGGCGAGTCGGGCGGGGCGGCGCCGTCCTGCCGCTGGTGCTCCCCTTGCTCCGGGCGGAGCGCGGCATCGTGGTAGACGCCGCGCTGCTCTCGCCCAACGAGGCGAGCATCGTCTTCGGGTTCAGCTGGTCGTACTTCCGGGTGGCCGTCCCGCGGCCGCGCGAGCTGGTCGAGTTCCTGAGCTCGATCATGCCGCTCAAGCGCGTCGACGAGCTGTACAACGCCATCGGCTACAACAAGCACGGCAAGACCGAGCTGTACCGGAACCTGATGACCTACCTCGAGCTTCCGCAGGCGCGCTTCGACTTCGCCGAGGGCGACGAGGGCATGGTCATGGCGGTGTTCACGCTGCCGGCCTTCAGCCTGGTGTTCAAGATCATCAAGGACAGTTTCGGCGCTCCGAAGAACACCACCCGCCGGGCCGTCATGGACAAGTATCACTTCGTGTTCGTGCGCGACCGGGTGGGGCGCCTGGCCGACGCCCAGGAGTTCGAGCACCTGGAGTTCCCGCGCCGATGCTTTCCCGACGAGCTGCTGGCGTACCTGCTGACGGTGGCGGCGGGGACGGTCCGGGTGGAGGACGACCGGGTCATCGTGCGACACGTCTACACCGAGCGGCGGGTGACCCCGCTCAACCTGTTCCTCCGCGACGCCGAGCCGGGCGCCGCGCGCGAGGCGGTGATCGAGTACGGCAACGCGATCAAGGACCTCGCCGCCGCCGACATCTTCACGGGGGACATGCTGCTGAAGAACTTCGGGGTCACGCGGAACGGCCGGGTGATCTGCTACGACTACGACGAGCTCTGCCTGCTGTCGGAGTGCCGGTTCCGGCGGATTCCCGAGCCCACCACGATCGAGGAGGAGTTCTCGGCGGAGCCCTGGTTCTTCGTCGGGGACCACGACGTGTTCCCCGAGGAATTCCGCTCCTTTCTCGTCCCGCCGGGCGAGGCGCGGGACACCTTCCTCGAGGCCCACGGCGACCTGCTCGACATCGAGTTCTGGCAGCGGGTGCAGCGCCGACTCGCTCAGGGCGACGTGGTGGACGTCTTCCCCTACCGCCGGAGCGGGCTGCTCCGGCGGGCCTAGGCGCCGGGCTCGGGCTCGCGCTCGAAGTAGGTCAGATGACTTGCGGCCGCCAGGATCCGGCCGACGTAGGGCGCGACGCCTTCGCGGTCCTTCCGCTCCGGCAGCACGAAGGCGGGATTGTCGGGCTCGGCGGAGTCGGGCGCGTTGGTGAGCGTGTCGCCGCCGCGGGCCTCCACCACGGCCTCGAAACGGTCGACGGCCGTCCACAGGTCGGCGAGCTCGTCGTCGGTCTCGTTGCCGAACAGCCGGACGCCCCGCTGACCGAGCACGTCGAGGTTGCGCTCGCGCGCGCGGGCCTGCTCTTCGGCGCGATGCGGATTCAGCGCGGCGTCGAGCTCCGAGGCGGGCAGGCGGTCGTTGGGGTCCTTCATGGGGCCTCCAGGCTAGGTCGGCCGCGGCCGCACGGGGCCGCGGAGAAATCGTTCGGCGAGCTGCTCCAGGCGGTCGTCCCGGTCTTCCCGCGCCTCGGCCAGCAGGCGCTGGACGTGGGGGAACAGCGCCGGATCGCCCCAGTAGTAGCCGGTGGCGGCCTCGGCGCCGACGGTGTCACCCAGATCGGCCCCGCGGAGGAGCGCCCGCGCCGCCGCCAGGTCGTAGGCGGGGTCGGCCCGTTCGGGGAGGGTGTACCGGGCGGCATCCTGGCCGCCGGCGTCTTCATCGACGAATGCTCGCGACATGGTTCCAGTATATCCCCCGGCACGGTGGCCATGCACGTAGCGGCGCGGGGCGGCCCGGGTCGGTGAGGAGGGTCACACGCAGCGAAGGGGGCATGCCTCGAGGCATGCCCCCTTCGTTGCGTTCAGGTGGCAGCTAGCGCGTGAACGTCCCGCCGAGCGTCACGTCGACGCGCGAGTTGGCCGGCACCACGACGTCCCGGTCCTGGGTCTCGATCGCGCGCTGCGTGCCGACCGCGCCGCCGATGATGCCGCCGATGACCGCGCCCTTGGTGCTGCCGCCGATCACGCGGCCCGCCACGGCGCCGATGGCCGTCCCGGCGCCGACCTTGGCCACGTCGCCCGCGTTGGTCTTGCGGTCGCGCAGCGTGCGCTCGAGCGCCACGGCCGAGCCGTCGATCGCATGCGACACGCCGGCGATCTCGACCGACGTCGGCGTGAGCGTCAGCTTGCCGGTCTTGTCGCCCTTGTTCTCGGACTCGTGGATCTCGGTGATGGTCATCGTCACCTTGGAGCCGGCCGGGATCACCACGCGGCCCGAGGCGTCCGTGACGTCGCTCGCGACGGTGCCGCTGACGGTGGCGCCGGGCTTGTCGATCTTGGAGGTGATCTCGCGATCGACCGTCGTGGAGAGCACGCTGCCCGCGGCCAGCGCCAGCGGAGCGGGCGCCGGGGCCGGCTTCGGCTTGGGCGCGGGCTTCGGCGCCGCCGGCTTCGGCTTCGGCTTGGCCGCCACGGGGGCGGGCGGCGGGACCGGCGTGGCCGCGGCCTGGTCGCTCAGGATGGCCGACGAATCGACCGGGAGCCGTTGCAGATCGCGGCTCAGGCTGTCGGCCGCCATGCTTGCGGCGCGGTCGCCGCCGCAGCCTGCGAGCACGGCGAGCGTCAGAATTGCCAGTCGGTTAGCCGACATGAGTCCTCCAGTTCGGGGGTGCCAGGGACGGTGGGATGCGGAACCACCGGGATATTGGCAATTCCGGGGCCAGTTCGGGGGTCGGGTGAGTACCGGCGGGAACGGGCGGGAACGGCGGGAACGGGCGGGAACGGCGGGAACGGCGGCGGGAACGGCGGGAACGGCGGGAACGGCGGGAACCAACGGGCTAGGCGCGTCGGGTGCGGTTGCGCGGGAGTGAGTCACCCTGAGCGCAGCGAAGGGGACATGCCTCGAGACTCGAGACATGTCCCTTCGCCGCGCTCAGGGTGACTCCTTAGTTGGACGGGCTCGCGTCTCCGCTGGCCGAATCTCCCTCCTTCGGCCGGCCGAGCCGCATGCTGAACGGCGCGCGCACGATCATGCGGTAGGAGTACTCCCACGGCGACGTGCCGATCGCGATGCTCCGCAGATCGTCGATCCGATGAAACCGGAGCTCGGTGTCGAGCGTGAGGCCCGATTCGATCGGCGTCCGGCGCGCGAGGCCGATCTCCTGGTACTTCCGGTATGGATGGTAGAAGTCCGGGTTGGAGCCCTGCGAGTTGTAGTTGCCGTCGCCCTCGTTGGACACGAAGTCCTGCCCCCACCACTGAATCGCGAACAGCTCGACCCACCCTCCGGGGCTGATGGCCGCCCGCAGATAGGTCCCATGGCCGTGGTCGGGCCGCCCGGCCGGGAGGCTGTCGATGTCGCCGTGGCTGAGCAGCTGGAAGGCGCTGAACGAGCTCCGGCCAACGACCGGCAGGCGTCCGCGAATCTGGCCGCCGAGGGCCAGCACCTGGTTGTTCGCGACGCGCTCGCCCGCACTGTGGAGCTGGCCGCCGTGGTGCAGGCCGTGGCCCTGCAGCTCGAGGCGGAGCCACGCGGTCGGATTGGCGTGGAGCAGCAGGCCGTAATCGAACACCTCCCTGCCCCGCGAGGTGTTGAGCCGCTGCCAGTTGAGAAACACCTCGCCGCCACCCGCCGGCCGCCGCTCGCGCCACTGGACGCCGTACTCGACCGGCCGGAGGATGTCGAGCAGGGTGCTCTCGAGCGGCTCCAGGTAGCCGTGCCGGTCCTCGGTGACGAGCGTGCCGACCACGCCGAGCGAGTGCTCGGTGCGGAAGCGGAAGCCGAGGATGGGCTTGAAGGGATCGAAGAAATCGGAGTCGCCGCTCTGGTGATTGCCGTGAAAGCCGGCGATGACCTCGGTGCGGGGACCGAGCGCGGCGGAGAGAAAGCTCAGGATCTGTCCGCCGAGGAGGGTCTCGCCGGTGCGGTAGGGGTTGAAGAACTCGGTGTTGTCGAGGTAGAAGGTGAGGCCGTTGTTCCAGGTGAGTTGCTGCGCGCCCGCCGGCCGCGTCCGGGCGAGGAGGAGCACCAGGGCGATCGTCATCGCGAGCAACCGCCGATGGGACATCGAACCGATCCTTGCGAGGGCCGGGCGGTCAGGTAGGGTGGAGAATCGACAATCTACACGCCGGTGCGGCCCCGGGCATCCCACCACACTATTCTTCAGCGCCTCCAGCCGGAGCCATCGTGCCCGACCCCCTTGAGCCAGCCCTGGAACGCCGCCGGGCCGAGTCCGACCCCGCCGCCGTGGGCTTCGTCCTCCAGCTCGGCCGCGCGCTGCACACCTACGGCTACTCCGCCCAGCGGCTCGAGGACGTCCTGGGCACCACCTCCGGCCGGCTCGGCCTCGCCGGCTACCAGTTCTTCTCGACGCCCACCTCCATCCTGGCCTCGTTCGGGCCGATCGTCCGCCAGCGCACCCACATGCTCCGGGTCGAGCCGGGCGAGGTCAATCTCGGCAAGCTCGTGGCGCTCGAGCAGCTGGCCATGGACGTTGCGCAGGGGCGGACCACGCCGGAGGATGGGACGGCCGCCATCGGCCGCGTCGCGGCCACGCCCTCGCCCTACGGCCCGGCACTCACGACCCTCGCCTACGGCGTGGTGTCCGCCGCGACCTGCCAGTTCCTCGGCGGCGGCGGCCGCGAGGTGCTCGTCGCCGGGCTGCTCGGCCTGGGCCTCGGCCTGTTCGCGCAGGTCGGCGCGGGCCAGCCGCGACTCGGACGGGTGTTCGAGCCGCTCGCCGCGTTCGTGGTGAGCGTGGCGGCCGTCGCCCTCGCGCACCTCGCGGGGCCGCTGTCCGTCCTGGTCGCGACGATCGCGGGACTGATCGTGCTGATGCCCGGCCTCACCCTCACGACCGCAATGGCCGAGCTCGCCACCCGGCACCTCGCGTCGGGCACGGCTCGCCTGAGCGGGACCTTCATCACCTTCCTCGGCATCGCGTTCGGCGTGGCGCTCGGCAACCGGCTCGGCGCGGCGGCGTTCGGGGTGCCCGCGATCGCGGACCCCGCCCTGCTGCCCGCCTGGGCGAGTCTGGTCGCCCTGATCGCCGCGCCGCTCTGCTTCGTCGTCATTCTGCGCGCCGAGCCCAGCGACGCCGCCTGGATCGTGGCGGCCGGCGCGATCGGCGTCCTGGGCGGCCGCCTCGGTGCCGCCACGCTGGGCGTGGAGCTCGGCACCTTCGCGGGCGCGCTGGCGGTGGCGCTGGCGAGCAGCCTCTACGAGCGCCTGAGGCACCGGCCGGCGGCGGTGGTGCTCGTCCCCGGGATCCTACTGCTGGTGCCGGGCAGCGTCGGGTTCCGGAGCCTCACCTCGCTGTTGGAGCGGGAGGCGGTGGCCGGCATCGAGACGGCATTCAGCATGCTGCTGACGGCGATGGCACTGGTGGCCGGCCTGCTGGTCGCGGGCGTGATCGCCCCTGAGCCGCGGATGCGGGACAGCCCGAAATAGCCCCTGGCGGGGTCGGCTCTTGACTTAGTGTGCCATAGACACCTATTATAGTGTCACCGGAACACTAAGAGAGGAGCCTATGCTCGCCTACATGAAGGCCGCCCCCACCACCTACGTCCTGCACTACCAGAGCGGCCGCCTGCGCCGGGAAGGGCCCGGCCTCAGCTTCTTCTACCTCCTGCCGCCGTCCACCATCGTGGCCGTGCCGCTCGCCAGCCGCGGCGTCCCGTTCGTGTTCAATGAGATCACCGGGGACTTCCAGGCCGTCACCCTCCAGGGCCAGCTCACGTATCGCGTGGCCGACCCGCGCCGGCTGGCGGCGCTGCTCGACTTCAGCATCCGCCCGAACGGCACGTATCACTCGGACGATCCCGAGAAGGTGCCGGAGCGGCTGGTGGAGACGCTCCAGATCCTGGCCCGCGCGGCGGTGCAGCAGCGGACGCTCCGGGACGTGCTCGTCGGCTCCGACGCGATCCTGCGCGAAGTCCTCGTCGCCGCCCGCGCCGCCGAGTCCGTCACCATGCTCGGGCTCGAGATCCTCGGCCTGTCGATCCTGTCGATCAAGCCGACGCCGGAGATCGGCCGCGCCCTGGAGGCGGAGGCGCGCGAAGGGCTCCAGCGCGAGTCGGACGAGGCGATCTATGCCCGCCGGAACGCCGCCGTGGAGCAGGAGCGGCTGATCAAGGAGAGCGAGCTCAACACCGAGCTCGCCGTCCAGGCCAAGCAGCGACAGATCCGGGAGGCCCAGATCGGCGCGGACATCGCCGTCGAGGAACGGCGCACCGCGCTGATCGAGCGCCGGAGCGCCAACGAGCGCGAGGACGCCGACGCCCGGGCCTACGCCCTCCGCGCCACGCTCGACCCGCTCCGCGGCGTGGACTGGCGGACGCTCATGGCGATCCAGCCCGGCGGCGGCGATCCCCGGCTCATGATCGCGCTCGCGTTCCGCGAGCTGGCGGAGAACGCGGCCAAGATCGGCGAGCTCAACGTGACACCCGACCTCCTCCGGTCGCTGATCGGCGCCGGGGGCGGCGCGGGGAGCCGCTGACGCGCCGCCATGTACGAGAAACTCGTCGTCGTGACCCGCCGCACGCGCCTGGAGGAGCTGATCGAGCGCTTCAACACCCGCGGCCAGGCGCGGTTCGTCCTCGAGCATGCCGGCGGGGACTTCGGGGAGTACGAGCGGGAGCACGACGCCTATCACCGGGCGCTCGACCGGCTGCGACGCGAGCTGGACCTGGGTCTGCCGCGGCAGCTCCTCGACCGGGCGCTGGTGCCGACCTACCATTTCGACGCCGGCGACCTGATCGTGACGCTCGGTCCGGACGGCCTGGTCGCGAACACCGCGACCTACGCCGGCACGCAGCCGATCGTCGGCGTCAACCCCGACCCCGAGCGCATCGACGGCATACTGCTGCCGTTCGGACCGGACGAGGCCCGGGCGGCCGTGGCGGGCGTCCTGGCCGGCCGAGCCGCCACCCGCGGCATCACCCTGGCCGAGGCGGTGCTCGGCGACGGCCAGCGGCTGCTCGCCTTCAACGACCTGTTCATCGGCGCGCAGACCCACGTCTCCGCGCGCTACCGGATCCGCGTGGCGGACCGGGAGGAATCCCAGTCGTCGAGCGGCGTGCTGGTCTCGACCGGTGCCGGATCGACCGGGTGGATGTCGAGCGTCTTCAACATGGCGAGCGGCGTGACGGCGTTCGGCGGCGGCCGACCCGGCGAAGGCTTCCGCCTGGGCTGGGAGGACGCCAGACTGCTGTACGCGGTGCGGGAGCCGTTCGTGAGCCGGCACTCCTCGGCCGACATCGTGGCCGGCCTGCTCGAGCCGGGGCACGAGCTGGTGCTCGAGTCGCAGATGCCGTCGGGCGGCGTGATCTTCCGCGACGGCATGGAGAGCGATTTCCTTCACTTCTCGAGCGGAGCGGTCGCGCACATACGCGCGGCGGCGCAACGCGCCGTGCTCGTGACCAGGAAGGCGGCGTAGCGTGAAGCAGGACGTGCGGGTGGCGGTCGACCTGGTCATCTTCACCATCCGCGAGAGCGCGCTGCACGCGCTGCTGATCGAGCGCGCGATCCCGCCGTTCGAGGGCCGGTGGGCCCTCCCCGGCGGATTCATCCTGCCGGACGAATCCCTCGCAGACGCCGCGCTCCGCGAGCTCCGCGAGGAGACCGGCGTGCGGGACGTCTACCTGGAGCAGCTCTATACCTTCGGCGACCCCGACCGGGACCCCCGCGGCCGGGTGATCAGCGTGACTTATTACGCGCTCGTGGCCGCGGACCGGTCGCCGCTCTCGGCCGGAAGCGATGCCTCGGCCGCCCGCTGGTGGCACGTCGATGACCATCCGGCCCTCGCCTTCGACCACGGCCGGATCCTCGAGTACGCGCTCGAGCGGCTCCGCAACAAGCTCGAGTACACGACCGTCGGCTTCCAGCTGCTGCCCAAGAAGTTCACGCTCACCCAGCTGCAGCAGGTCTACGAGGCCATCCTCGGCCGCCCCCTCGACAAGCGGAACTTCCGCCGGAAGATGGAGCTGCTCGAAATCCTCCGACCCCTCAAGGAGTGGGCGCGCGAGGGAGCGAGCCGGCCGGCGCAGCTCTTCACGTTTTCGGCCGCGCGATTCGAGAAGCTCAAGGACAAGGGGATCCTGTTTCCGTTCTGAGCCGCGCGACGGCGTCGGAGCTAGTCGACCTCCGTGCCCACGGCCGGCGTCGGCGCGCCGAGGATGCCCCGCGCCACGTAAATGGGCCGCACGAGCTCGCGCAGCCGGGGCAGCCGGCCGGCAAACCAGACGGCGCCCAGCACGCACGCGGCGCCGCCGGCCGCGATGGTGGCGGACTCCCCGATCCGGTCGGCCAGCACGCCCGCCAGGAGGCTTCCCAGCGGCGCCGTGCCGAGGAAGGCCATCGTGTAGAACGACATCACCCGTCCCCGCAGGTGCTCCTCCGTGAGCGTCTGGACGATCGTGTTGGCGGCGGCCAGCGAGACCATGAACCCCGCCCCGACCACCGGCAGCAGGAGCAGCGACAGCCAGAGGCTCCGCGAGAGCGAGAACGCCACGAGCCCGCAGCCGAACACCGCCACGGCGATCGCGATCACCCGCCCCAGGCCAACCACGGTGCACCGCGACGCGAGATAGAAGGCGCCGGCGAGCGCGCCCACGCCCGAGGCGCCCATGAGAAGGCCGAGGGTGTGCGGACCGCCATGCAGTTGCTTGGCGACGACCGCGGGCATGAGCACGGTGTAGGGCATCCCCATAGTGCTCACCAGCGCCAGCAGCAGCAGGACCGTCCCGATCGGCGCGAACCGGGTGACATACCGGAACCCCGCGCGCAGCTCCTCGAGCACCCGCGTCTCGACGACGGCGCGGGTCCGCGGCGGCAGGCGCATCGCGACCAGCGACGCGATCACCGCGAGGTAGGAGATCGCGTCCAGCAGAAAGCACCATCCCTCCCCCACCGCCGCGATCACCACCCCGCCGATCGACGGCCCGAGGATTCGACTCGCGTTCACCATCGACGAGTTGAGCGCGATGGCGTTGGGGAGATCGGCCCGGTCCTCGATCATCGAGACCACGAACGCCTGCCGGGCCGGCGTGTCGAAGGCGTTGATCACACCCTGAAAGATCTGCAGCCCGAGCACCTGGGGCACCGTGATGATGCCGGCCAGTGCCAGCACCGCCAGGGCGAGGGACTGGAGCATCGACAGCACCTGGGTCACGACCAGCACGCGATGCCGGTCCCAGCGGTCGACGAACACGCCGGCGACCGGCGCGAGGAAGAGGGTGGGGATCTGGCCGCAGAACCCCACGATGCCGAGCAGCAGCGCGGATCCGGTGAGCCGGTAGACCAGCCAGGCCGTGGCGATGCGGGTGATCCAGGTGCCGACGAGGGACAGGCTCTGTCCGGCGAAGAAGAGGCGGTAGTTGCGGTGGCGGAGGGCGCGGAGGAGGGAGGGACGGGCGATGTCCACGGCGAGGGACCTCCGAGCGGTGGAGCGGACGCGGCGCGCAGCATCGCCGGCCGGGTCCCGGCAATTTCACCTCCCGCCCGGTGGCGCGCGACCCCGACCTCGCTGCGGCGCCGCTCTGCCGACTATTCTGGAGAATGATTCGTCCGTTGCGCACCAGCCCGGCCGGCTGGGGACGCTCCTGGCGGTGGCTGCCGCTCCTCGTCGCTCTCGCCGGGTGCGCGCGTGAACAGCCGTCGTCCGCGGAGGCGCCGCCGATGAGATCCGATTCCAGGGCGCACGCACCAGTCGGAGACGGGTGGCGCACCCTGTTCGACGGCCGCTCACTCGATGCCTGGCGCGGATTCAGGAGCGACCGGGTTCCGGCCGGATGGCAGGTCGTGGACGGGGCCCTCACCCGGGTCGGGCCGGCCGGCGACATGATCACGCGGGAGGAGTTCCAGGATTTCGAGCTGACGCTCCAATGGATGGTCGGCGAAGGCGGCAACAGCGGCATCATGTACCGGGTCACCGAGGACGCCGCGGAGACGTACCAGACCGGACCCGAGATGCAGGTACTCGACGACGCGCGGCACCAGGATAACCGGTCGCGGCTCACCGCCGCGGGGGCGGTGTATGGCCTGTATCCGGCGCCGGCGGGCGTGGTGAAGCCCGCCGGTGCCTGGAACGCGGTCCGGATCGTGGTCCGCGGCAGCCACGTCGAGCACTGGCTCAACGGCACCAGGGTGGTGGCGTACGAGCTCGGCAGCCCCGACTGGGAGGCCCGGGTCGCGGCCAGCAAGTTCAAGGAGTGGCCCGGATTCGGGCGGGCGGCCTCGGGGCACATCGCGCTGCAGGACCACGGCGACCGGGTCGCGTACCGCGACATCAGGATCCGGGTCCTCCCCGGCGCCGGCGGCCCCGCCTGACAAACACCGCGCCCCCGGCCGGTCCCGATCCTGTCGGGCGGCCGAGGGCGCGGAAGGTCGGGCTGCGGCCTCGGATTGAGCTCCACCTTACCTGGACGTTGATTCTTAGATTGCTGGTTTAGACGTCGCCCGTTGATTCACAGTTTGCCGTCTCTCCACGCTGCAAGGCTCGCCGGACTAGACAACAACACAGGCCACCCCGACCTCCGATATCCTTTTCTGTCCGATGCTTATGGCGTCGGGGGAACGGGGCAGCGCTCAATTCGTCGTCTCCGCGGTGTGTAGCCTCACTTCCAGTGTCCGCCGGCAAGGTCGTGGGAGGGGTCATACAGGCCGCTCTCCTGGGCACGTCTCAGCTTGATTTCCACACGCTCACTCTCGTTGTAGATGCGCGCGGTCGCCCGCTCGGGAAACACCACGCGCTGCCTCACAGAGTCGGTGTTCACGATGTAGAAAGTGTATTTCTCGTTCACGGACAATCCCTGAATCGGGAAGTGTGTATCCCCTTTCGGCCTCCCACCTTGTTCCACGCGATAGGTCAGGAGAATGTCCTCCAAGCGAGCATCCCCAACATTCTGGATGACGCACTCTAGCCACACACCACCGGGGATAGGTCGATTCATGCCATAAACGCCAGCCGACGATGGCCCCAATTCCAGAACTTGGAAATGCGGGAATGGAACACTGTCGGGAACAACGTCCACTTCATAGGCAGCGGCCAGCGCCAACCGGTTCACCTTCTCGGCCAGCGCGTGCGTCGCTTTGTTTTCTTCCCAGGTGCGGGCCCAGTAGTACGTCCCGCCAAGGATGATTCCCCCAGCGATCAGTACCAGCACCGCCGCACCTGCTTTGGGCATCGCCAAGAGTGGCCCCTGTATGGATTGAGATACGACAAGCGCCATTAGCGTCACGAGCACGCAACATGTGACTACCCACGGCCACGCCCTCGGGCTCACGTAGCGCTCCGCCACGAATGCGAGTACGACAGGCAATACCGCAAAAACGAGTTCCATGGCGCTACGGAAGCTGCGTCAGCAAGGAGAGTGGAACAACAGTGGGGGCAGGTCCTGAAACTACCCTGAGTACCGAGCGCACGAAGTAGGTGATTACCTAATCTGGGGTGGTCACGCGTGGTTAGTCTCCGATCATCCCCGACGCGACTCTCGATGGAGCCTGACGACCTCTAGTGCCGCGGCACTGATACGTTCGGCCTCACTTACGAGGGTCTTGAAGTACATCTCCAGATGTAGGGGGTCGCCTGCAAACGTCCTGGAGACCTCAGTCAGACCAAGGCTCCCGTCTATGGTAAGAATCACTTCCTGGTTGTCGGCTGAACGTCCCAACAGCACCCATGAGGCCTGTTCGACTTTCGGATCAGGTTCAAAGAACACCTTCATCAGCGCGCGCACCCAGTAAAACCCGGGGTATGTTTCGAGTAAGTGTTTAATGGGGTCGCGAGCTTGCAATGTGTTGAAGTTCACGACCCCGCAGAATTCCCAGTCTCTGACTTCGATGTTCATCCGTGCCCTGTTGACATCTCCCCCAGTCACGCGCATGAAGGTCTTGTAGCGACCAAGGAGACGATCAATCGCTCCCTCGCCGACCTTGAAAAGTAGAGTCGGAATGTGCTTGGCATGGAAGACAGGGCTCGTCTGGCGCGCCTTTTCAGCTTCTTGAAGAAAGGCCGTCTCGGCCGAAACGAGCGGTGGTAGCGACGTCTCGGCAGTCCAGCTCCGAATTGCCCGCAGGGTCTGCAACATCTCGCCGGCAGTTATTCGGTGGAGATGGTTGCTGGCAAGTGCCCTACGGAGGAGTGTTGACAGTAGAGGTACTCGGGGATCATCGGAAAATTGCGTCAAAGTGTAGTCGGGCGATTCGTGCGTGAAGGTTCCGTCAATCCGCTCGGGCAACGGAATGCTGATTCCCCCGCTGAGCGCCTCATACATCAGAGACCCCAATTGGTATACATCTGTAGCCGGAAGCCGCGCGTTCTCACTCCCAGGCTGAAGTTCTGGGGGCCGGCACCTCCAAGGGCCAAGCGCCTCCATGCCACCCGTCACGTCGGCCTTACCACCATCGTGCACATGAACAATGCCGAAATCACCGAGAATCGGCTCGCCTCCTTCGATCTCAAAGAAGACATTTGAAGTGTGCACGTCGCGGTGAACGGTTTGAGGCTCATGCCCGTGCATCCACTCCAGCGTTTCCGCGAGGGCAATCCCGATTTCAAGCACCCGGTCCAGTTTGCCACGATATCCGTTCTCTCCGCCCTCTGCCCATCTCACAACTTCGCCAGTTGAGTCGCGGACGCACATCGAGCCGACTGAGTAGAACGGCATCGCATACCACGGCTGACCTGACGCATCGGTGTCCAGGCCGGACTCGAGCACCGGAACCACACGTGGGCATTTGGCATCGTACAAGTGCGCCTGTGTGACTACCTCCTGTTTGAACCGGTGACGTTGGTCAAACTCGGTCTTACTCTTGCTGCCGGGGCTCCAAGGTTTGAGAACCTTTATGACAGCCCGTGAGTCAGGATCGCCACGCCTGTGGGCGAGATACGTTATGGCCTGACCCCCTGCCCCAAGTTCCTTTTCTACCTCCCAGCCTGGGATAGTTGGGTAAACAGTGACTTCCTCTGGACGGGATACGCCATAGTTCGGATCGTCCGTCGCGACGCCGGTGTGACCATTGGGGCAACCGCCGAGGATTTCCTCCGGGGAAGCGTAAACATGGCCACAGTCGCCACAACGGTATACGTACCCCCCGGAGCGTCCCGCCATAGCAACGCGTCCTCCTTTGATCAAAGCACGTGCTGGACGGATGCTCTCGGTAGATGTACAACAGGCAGTTTAGTGCTCGGAAGGATGACACCGACTGAGTGCATGATGAATACACGCGGGCGCTGCAACAACTGCTGCCGTCTTCCTAATAGCGGCATCCTCAACCCGAACGGCTTACACTTCGCCCTTGCGACTAGCTCCCACCATACGGTCAGGCAAAAACGTCTCCCACTGTGGCGCTTCCACCAGAACTCCAGCGACATCGTCCTTTGCCCACAGAGGGGTCTTGCGACCCCAGTAGAAAAAGTGCGCTGTCCCGCTTGCGAGTGCTTTTTCTGTCGGAACGCCTTCCTTGGTATATACAACTACCAAGTCTCCCGCCTTTACTGGCTTATCGACGAACCAGAAAGTCTGCTTCACGTCGACGGTAGCTGAGTCCTCGTTGCGGCTGGTCCGAAAAATCGCGTAGCGGCCGACATCGGTGTTCGCAGATGCCTTGAAGATTATTCGCTCGTTGTCGAGGTCGCCGCGATCTGCGATGGATCGAAATAGAAGTCTCATCGACGTATTGCCTTGAATCCGATGCAGCCCAAGATCAACGCGCTGCCGAACACTAGGGCGATGGTTCCGGATGGCTGGTGATCCCAAAGCGCCGGTGCATATCCGAGAGCGGCAGATCCGATGGCAAGACCTACGCCGAAGACCAGATCGTCAGCGAGAGATCTCTTGGCCTTCTCGGCGAGTATGTCGGCCCGTTTGTCGGCCGAATGATACTGAGCGCGATAATCCTTTAGGTCAGCGACCTCTCGCTCGAGTCGTTCAAGATCCTCAATCATCATCCTTACCACAGCCGGTGTGGCGAATTCCTCATCGCTCAGCTCTCGACGGACTCGCGACAGGGACTGCCGGCCTTTCGGTGCCGGAGCGATAGGCACCTCGGCCCTCGGCTCAGGCTCTTGATCCGGTCGCTCATCCTTGTCCATCCCGCAAAGATGCGCGGACAACTGCCGCCGTCAAGCGGACCGCCGTGAGGCGACGAACTCCGGCAGCGATGCAGAGGTACTGGAAGCAGATGGGGGCCACCAGTCGATTCGTGATGGGGCAGTGGCTGCCGAGTAGCGCCAGCGAGGATGCCCGCAGTTACCTGGTTCCGCGACCCACACTTTCCAGGACGGTCCAGCCGTCACGAACCGCTCACCAGCCGCTCGAAGCGCGGGTTGCCCCGAAGCGGAGCGAACTCTGGCGCGATACGCATCCACGCAGGCGTGAGCCAGTACGCCTTGTGAAGCAGCCCTTCCCAAAGGTTTAGGGCATCATCAACCTTGCCGATCCTATTTTTTTGGAAATTCATCATGTCCTCGTTCGTCGCCTCGAACATGGCATCTGGATGCGCCCACGGGCGAGCCGCCAACACCAGTTCGGATAAGGCGGCCGGCGAGCGGCCAGCATCCGCGAGGAGCTTGGCCGCATCCCACGTAGGCCGGGTCGATCCCCACCGCCGGAGGGGAATGCCATGTCGAATGCTGCAAGGGCTGAATCCGCGTACTGACGGGCTCCTGCGGTGTCGCCTTGCAGCCGGTAGACGGTACTTCGGCCCACGGCCCACCCCATGCGCTCGCCTGGATCGTCGGAAGCGGGAGTCGCCAGAAGAACTGCTCGCGCTCGCTGGGGCATCACCCAGATCAGGAGGTCCCAGAAATAGGCAGTAAGGCTCGTGGTCAGCGTGGTGAGGTCCAAACTGGGGCTACCCTGCTAGAACGCGACGCGGGCACCCACTGAATCACCCTTCGCCAGGGAGGCGATCATCTGCCAAGCCACGAAGTGCACATTGCGAGGATCGACGGCGAGTCCTCGACGATATAAGCGGCTCCAATTCATCAAATCGCCGGAGATACGCTAGCAGTCGGGCGTGGGTGTGGAGTGCCACAGCTGACCGAGGGTCAAGTGCCTCAGCCCGCACGGCCATCTTCAGCGCCTTCCTCCATTCGCCCAAGGTTCCGAGTTCCCATGCCGCCGTTCCGAGCAGGTCAGGGTCATTTGGCACCTCCCGCAATCCATCTTCGGCTGCCTTGAGCGAGCGCGTTAGATAGGAGGCGATTACGGAGTAGAACCTAGAAAGCGCGCGGTACCCGTCCGGGAGGTGCGGTGCGAGTTGAATCGCTCGCTCCGCCGCGCTCTTGGCGCTATCCCCCGTTGGGCAGTTGGTTTCGCCGCCACACTCGAAGCCATATGCCGCCGACAATAGCGCCCAGGCGGGAGCGAACCCGGAATCACGCGCGAGAGCCTCGTGTGCGCTCTCACGAATCTGGCGACTTAGCCCCCAGGCTGCCGTTGTGGAAGCCTCATCCAACGCAGCCTTCGCGCGCAAATACGCGTCGAACGCTTCAGGGGTTGTAGTCTTTTCCCGCGCGAGCGTCTCTCGCTTTCCAGACGTTGTAAGTGTCACACCGAGAGCCGTCGCGACCCGATTCGCAATATCTGCCTGAACCTGAAAGAGGTCCGCAGTCGTCCCATCGAACGCCTCGCCCCACGTCGTGAGTCCTGTTCGTCCATCGACCAGCTCGGGGCGAACCCGGGAGCCATCCACCCGCCCGGCGCCCGTCGGTCCCACTGTACCTGGCCGACTAGGACATACCGGACACCCAGCTCTTGCGCCATCTCCGCGGGCCGTTTGGCGCTCTGGCGGTAAGTGTTGGAACTCGCCGTCCCGATCACCTGAAGGTGCGGCACCGCCGCCAACCTGCCTCGAAGCTCGCCAGCGAGTCCATCGGCGAAGTAGGCGTCCGCGGAGTCGCCCAAGTTGTCGAAGGGAATGACAGCAAGGCGGTTGGACCCATCTGCTTCAACTGCCGCCACAGATACACGGTTCGTTGTTCGGGACCCACAGAAACGCACCGACGGCTACCAAAACGGTGGCGCCGAGACCGACTAGCGCCACTGCTAGGGGGCGTCGTGCGGGACGCCTTGCTTCAGACACCACGGTGCCTGCGGACAGGCCCTGGCCCGCTGAGTGCAGGGCTTGGGCGAATGCTGCCGCAGTGGCGAACCGGTCCGCCGGCATCTTGGCCAGCGCTCGCTCCAGTGCCTGGTCCAAGCCGAGGGGGATGGTCTCCCGAACGCTGCGGACGTGGGGCACGGGTTCGTGGAGCCGCTTGGCAACGATAGCCTGTGCCGAGGTGCCCGTGTAAGGAGCCTCACCTGCCAGCATCTCATAGAGCACGCAGCCAAGGCTGTAGATGTCGGACCGGGCGTCCAGGCCAGGGTCGGCCAGACTCTGCTCGGGGCTCATATAGGCGGGCGTACCGACCGACATGCCCGTCTCCGTCAGCTGATTCCCCCCTGTGGCCTGCACGGCGCGGGCGATCCCGAAATCAGCTACCAGCGCGTGCCCACCAGTCAGCATGATGTTTTCGGGCTTTATGTCCCGATGCACTACGCCTTGGCCGTGGGCGTACCCCAACGCGTCGGCCACTTCGTGGGCGAGTGTGTAGCAGCGTCTTGGAGGGGGAGTTGGCGCTCCCGAACGAGGCGGTCGCGGAGGCTCTCGCCCTCCACAAACGGCATCGTGTACCAGAGTTGCCCAGCGGCCTCTCCCGAATCCAGCACCGGCAGGATGTGGGGATGCTGAAGGCGCGCGGTCGTGCGGATCTCACGCTGAAACCGCTCTGGCCCGAGCGGAGCCGCCAGTTCGCGGTGCAGCACCTTGAGCGCAACTTTGCGGTCGTGCTTGACATCGTGGGCTAAAAAGACGCGTGGCCATGCCCCCACGGCCCAGCTCGCGGTCGACATGGTACAGTCCAACGAGTGCTTCGTCTAGCTGTTCGCGGAGATCCGCCACGTGAGATTCTTCGAGGGTGAGTACGCTAAGCTACCAGCCAATATCAACGAGGACCAGAGCAGGCGCTCGTGCATTTGGCATCATTGCAGCTCGGCCAGGGCGAACTTGGCTACCGAGCACTGCCGTCTGGCGCGTTCCCTTGAACCGCACCTTCACTAGCCGCTGGCCGTCCCACATCGAGCCGGCATGTTCTACGGGGATCACTTGCTGGCCCCCTTTCAGCAACACGCACTCACCGTTGTTGACCATCTCGGTCAGCGGATCGTTCTCCTTCGACCGGAAGGAGCCCATAAACTCGGCGTAGCGCGTGTGGTCGACGCATGCCGGAATGCCTTCGACGGTGGTGTAAGATCGCCCGTCCCACTCTGATGCTCTTGGTGGGGACTGGTGCCGACGGGGTTGCGGTTGCCGGGGCCATTGTTGTCGTCTGTCTCACTGGACTGTGCAGCCTTATCCTGCTGTGCCAGTCCGATCACTACAAATAGGACCAACGCGCCGATAAAGAGCGCTTTGCGGTTCATGACAATCTCCTAGCCCGCGCGGTGAGCCGTGGTTGAGCGCGCCGAACGTCCTGCGGTTGGTGAAGCCAGGCACTAGGTGGTGGTAGTAAAGCTAGCAGTCGCCGCTCGGAACGAACCCGTCCTGCACCGCGCCGCTCGCTGTCTGAAAGAACACCTGATGGTCTGGTGGAATCGAGTGCTGCGCGGCGCACCCGAGCGGGTAGTAGCGCTTAATCCGGTTGTCGCCGACGTAGTTGGTTCCGGTCGGCAATTGCGTGTAGCCCACGACGGGTGGCGAAGCGGGTGCCGCTGCAGGTACAGCTGTTGGTAGGGGAGCAGGCGTAGACGCTTGATCGGTGGTCCGGGAAGCGTCCGCGACTTGGGGTGCTGGGGCTTCAGCGGGTATCGCCATCAGCGGGGCAGGAAGCGCCTCGAACTGTGCCGTGCACCCCTTGCCTCTGGTCTGACTCCAGCTGCCGGTGGCTGCGTCGACGATGATCCCGACCAGTCCCCAACTAAAGACGTTCCCTATGATCCAGCCAAAATCAGTTCCCTTGGAGAGGGTGCAGCTGGTCTCCTTGAAGCCCAGCTTCTTGAAAACGAAGTTGTACTCCTTCAGGTTGCTTAGTTTGATCTTCGCTGGAGTGGTGCCGAGTCGCCCCCCAGCCAGGTAGATGTCAGCGCTGTCGGGGTCCGACCGTAAATCGAAGACCTTCTCCTTCGTGCTGAACAGCGCCGCACAGGCTGTGAGCCAAAAGCCGGCGACAAGGGGTATGAAGTAACGAATACCTCGCTCCTTGCATGAGGAGAAAGCGATCTGGTGCGAGAGTTGTCGTCGGGTACTTAGTGGACGAACTTGGCTGGAAAGGTGGTAGCTAATCTGAAGCCTGGGCCGGGTTCGGGCAAGGCGCACAGCGGGCAAGCACAACGGTGCGGGACCTACACGTGCTGGTGGCCGCCGGGATCAAGTTGATCTTCATCGCCCCACAGCACACCGAGCCTATCCCTGGCGCCCGTACCCGAACCGTGTGGATAATGTCGCATTTGAGCCCCTAGTTGTCGCATTCTGGGCCCTACCCCGCCGTTTAGTCCCTCGTACATTGGCGCACCCCCCCTGTAACATCTCCGCGCGGGACCCTTCACCTTTTCGATATCGAGGGGCTCATCATTCGTAAACGTGCGACAAGCGCCCGTCTGCTGATAGGACTGCTCGTCGGATTTGGCGCGAGTGCCTGCAGCAATGACCGTGTTGGGCCAGAGGACGAGACAACGATTCCAATAGCCCTGGGCCCGCAGTTCATCATTGCTCCGGTCTCGGTGAGCGTTACAGGTGGCGTCGCCGCAGGCGGGCAGGCTGTCATCCTCACGCTGACAGCTGACGCAAACCGTCTCGCGCCCTCTACACCCGGCGGCGCGGCCACCCTCGGGCTGCACGTCCGATGGACTCCGTTGACTGATGCCAACGGATCATGGACCTACTTCTGGCTTAGCGATGCCATTTTCTATGACGATGTGACCGGCACCGCGCAATCTCACGAAGGTTGCTTCCCACATGGTTACAATGTCTTCTGGCCCATTGACTGTGCGATCCCAGTCGTACATTCCGGAACGTTTGTGCTGACCCTGAGCAACGTGCAGGGCCTCGTAAAACCCTATACCCTCAAGATCCGCGTCAGCGTCGTGCCGTGTCTCGTGCCTGAGCCGCAGCCCGGAGACTCCGTAATCAATGACGACCGCGTAAGAAAGGGGCTCCAAATGGTGCTAGACAGCGCCCCTGCAAGTGGAAACCCATGGAATCGTAGAGAGCGCGGGGGGGCTCGACACTCATGCCCGATGGGTCCATTCTGGATACACTACTTCCGGTAAAGCCGACGGACTCACCGTGCAGCTTCGACTTTGCCCTTCAAGGATTGCCACCTGGAACCATCCCAATCATGGCTTGGCATTCACACCCCTTCGAGCCGAAGCCCTCCGATCCATTGCCGTATGATCCGAACACTATTCCGCACTCGAACTGTGCTGACCTTGCCAGCGCCCCCCCACCAGCCGCAGGACAGTCACCCCACTTTGCGGCTCCTGGGCCAAGCGCGGCCGACTACAATGCGGCCTCAGGTCTTCCGCATCTACTTGTTGACAAGAGCAACATTTACATCATTGAAGGGTTCGGACCCACCTTGCAGGCGCGGCTTCTATGGAAGCGGTCTGACTCTTGCGATCCGATCTCGTAGCCCAAATCCATTCCGGAGTGCACATGTGCAACTTCATGCAGTCACTACTGGTTACCGTTACGGTCTTCATGAGCCTTGCTTCCGGGACCGTGGCCCAGAGTTCGTGCCAAACAAATGCCGATACAACCGCCATGCACATTCGAATGGTCAAACAGATTGTGACGTGGACCGATTCGGCAACCCTAGTAAGCCAGGGAATCCCGTATAAGCCCACCGGGGCGATCACCCTGGTCTCGGACTCTCAGACTTGCACCAAAGCGGTCACGGCGATCAACGCGACGCTGACAACGAGTGATCCACGGCGCGTCACGAAAGCGTATGTAATAAAGATTGGGACCAAGAACTACGCCGCCATTGGTGAGAAGACACCGAGCGTGTACACCATGTTCGATTCGAAATTCAAACGGCTCGCTGGCCTTGTAGCAATGAATTAGTCCGCGGACCTAACAATGCGCGTAACGGGCCAGACCGTTCAGAAGACGGCTGGCCCGTCTTCTTTGGTGGCTGTGTGACCCCTAGGACGTGAAAACGGCAAACGCGGGCGCAGGCTTGGACTGCACCATCGGCGTTGGCGAGCCACGCTAACCCGCTTCCAGAAGCACTCAGCCGCCACCCGATCAGTGCTCAGCCATCTCGGCCCTCGCTAACGTCGATGGCCGACCCCCGCTCAACCTCGCGATTGCGGTCATGCCACAGCTTCCAGGCATCTTTCTCCGTTCGGAATGCGTCCAAGTCCACGCGCCGCGGTCGAAATATCTCAGCGCGCTTCGGATTGCCGGCTGCGATAATCCAGCGGTGAGCCCGCTCTGCGAGAAGTCGCTGAAACTGAAGTGTATGCTCCGGCGACAGAACAGGGTCCTTGCCCCATTTGTAGCCGATCCTCGTGTACATCAGATGCTGGGGACTGAGTGGGACGATAAGCTCCGTCCCGCGGCTCCCCCAGCCGCCGAGGAAGCTGTAATTTTCGGCGGTGTGGAAGTTGAGTCGAAGCATCGGGTGGTCGCTCGTAAACCAGGCTGAGCCCGGATGTGGCTTCAGTATTACCCACTGATGCTCGGCCAGTACTTTGGCGGTATCAGTAAGCACATGACGCTGGCTCCAGAGCCACATCTCCCGCCCCATGACCACTTCGGCCCGGACCGGCACCTTGCCGCCCTCTGCGGGGCCTAAGGTGACCTTGATTGGAAAGGCTTCGGCTGTGACCGGGAGTCGTGTCGGTGGCTTGCCTCGCTTGGTGTCCGCCCGGAGACCGGACCCCAGATTGGTCATGGTTTGCTTCAATGTGATCGGCACCTGTGTAGT
Organism: uncultured Gemmatimonadales bacterium; assembly: GCA_963840215.1. Taxonomy (GTDB): domain Bacteria; phylum Gemmatimonadota; class Gemmatimonadetes; order Gemmatimonadales; family GWC2-71-9; genus CAVVWJ01. The sequence goes on from CAWIYG010000002.1 coordinate 501,930, forward strand.
CCAGCGATCCTTTTGCTCGAGATAGCTTGCCGGTGTGCGCACATCGAGTGCTGCGACATAACGCGCCAGTCGCTTCCAGTCGTCCGCGTTGAGAGAGGCATCCGCTCGCACCTTGGCCAGGGGTTCAACGGCAGGCTGCTCAATTTCCTCGTTTAGCCAGATCTCAAAACGGTCGGACTCAATGCCCCAGTAGGAGGACGTGTAGAGGTCCGTGTACCGCGTCAGGCTAGCGGTCGACCGCAGCTCCCAGACGGGATAGTTGTCATGCGGAACTAGAAGCCGGTAGCACCACACCTTGCCCGGCTCGACCGCCCAACCTTTCAGGTAGGCTTCCGGTACCGAGTGGCTGCCACGGGCGAGCGCATCAGGCGCGGACGGGGCAGGCTGAGGATCGGTTGATGTCATGCGCGTAGTGGTAACCGAGTTGATTGTACTGCCGGCAATGCAGCGGCTCGACCTCTCTCACGGGGTGCCAATCATCTCCAAAGCTTCGCGTCCCGACTCCGTGCAGTAGGCTTGAGCTGCCGAGTAGCGCCGGCGTGCGTGCCCACGGTTACCCGGCTCCGCGACCCATACCTCGAGCACTATCCAGCCCGCCTTCCTGAGATCCCTCAGCACATCAACCCGATGATCGAAGGCTAGGTGCGCCGGGACGGTCCTGCCTTCGGCCTGGAACATGACCGGAGCTTCCGCCGCCGCGATCCTGCGCAACAGGTCAAGCTCCTCGTCGGTGAGCGCGCAGCCGGGCGGGTCGTACCAGAACTCCAAGCATTGACGATGGACTTGGCGGATGCGGTCAGGCAATTGAAGCCAGGCGTATCCGGGGAGGGCTTCAGGGTGGATGACCAGAGGGTGCGAGTCGAGGACTGCGGTCCATTCCACGGGAATTCCCGGGTGTCCAATTCCGCTATTGGCGGAAATGCCATGTGCGCATGCCTTTGCTGGATGTGCAAAGGTGCCCTGCTCCATGAGGCATTTCAAGGCCGGTGGGAACGACAAACAGCGGACCCCCACACCGAGGTGGAGGTCCGCTGCAGGTTGTAATTCAATGCTATGGCAAACTAAGTGTCAATACTGCGGCAATGTACTGCTCAACCCGAGGGGCTGCGGCGAGGCCTACTGCACCGCGTTCATCATGTCGAAGATCGGCAGGTACATCGCGACCACCATGCCGCCGACGATCACGCCGAGGAAGACGATCATCGCCGGCTCCATGAGGCTCAGGAGCGCGCTCACCGCCACGTCCACTTCTTCGTCGTAGAAGTCGGCGATCTTGGTCAGCATCTCGTCCAGGCCGCCGGTCTGCTCGCCGACGGCGATCATCGAGATGACCATCGGCGGAAACACCTTCGACTTCTCCAGCGGGGCCGCGATGGTTTCGCCGCCGGCGATGGACTGGCGCGACTCCATGATGGCGTCGTGCACCACCCGGTTGCCGGCGGTCTTGGCGGTGATCTCGAGGCCCTCGAGGATGCTGACGCCCGAGCTGATCAGCGTGCCGAGCGTGCGGGTGAAGCGCGAGACCGCCGACTTCCGGATCACGTCGCCCAGCACCGGCGCCTTGAGCATCAGGCGCGTCGATCTGGAGGCGGCCCGGGGCGTCGCGTAGTAGGCCTTGATGCCGAAGAAGCCCGCCGCGACCAGGCCGAGGATCGCCCACCAGTAGCCGATGAGGAAGTCCGACATCGCGATGACGACGCGGGTCGGGAGCGGCAGCTCGAGGTTCGCCGAGGCGAACATGTTCTGGAACGTCGGGATGACGAAGATGAGCAGGATGCAGATGGCGATCGCCGCCACCGAGATGATGACGCCCGGGTAGATCATGGCGCCCTTCACCTTGCGGACGAGCGCGTCGTTCTTTTCCAGGAACGTGGCCAGGCGCAGCAGGATGGTGTCGAGAATACCGCCGGCCTCGCCGGCGGCGACCATGTTCACGTAGAGGGCCGATGAACGCCTTGGGATGCTTGGAGAAGGCGTCGGCGAGGGTGTTGCCGCTCTCGACGTCGAATACCACCGCCTTGGTGACTTCTGCGAGCGTCTTGTTCTCGGTCTGCGTCGCCAGGATGTTCGAGCGACTGCACCAGCGGCAGACCGGCGTTGATCATCGTCGAGAACTGGCGCGTGAAGATGACGATGTCGCGCGTCTTCACGCGCGGCCCGCCCATGCTGAACTTGATCTGCTTGGGCGCCTCCCGCGATGTTCACCAGGATCAGGCGGTTCTTCCGCAGCTAGGCGCTGACGTCATCCTTGTTGGCGACGTCGAGCTGGCCCTTCTGGATCTGCCCGTTGCGGCTCGCGCGCGGTGTACTCGAACATCGGCATCGCGAGGATTCTCCGTTTAGCGGCGGTTCGCAGCGGGGCGCTGCGTTCCGTTGGTGGTGGCGATCTCCTGCTCCTCCAGCGGGGTGACTGCCGATCATCCGCAGGAACTCCTTCGGCTCCGACGACACCCGCTCGCACTCCTCCTGGACCACTTCGCGGTTGGTGTAGAGCTGGTACAGCGCGTCGTTCATCGTCTGCATGCCGTACTTCTTGCCCGCACTGCATCGCCGAGTAGATCTGGTGAATCTTGTCGTCGCGGATGAGCGCGCGGATGGCGGGCGTGGCCACCAGGATCTCGCACGCCATGACCCGGCCGCGGCCCCGCGCCTTGGGCAGCAGCGTCTGGGTGACGACGCCCTCGAGCACGAACGCGAGCTGCGCCCGCACCTGCGACTGCTGGTTCGACGGGAAGACGTCGATGATGCGGTTGATCGACTCCGCCGCCGAGTTGGTGTGCAGCGTGGCGAACGCGAGGTGGCCGGTCTCGGCGATGGTCAGCGCCGCGGCGATCGTCTCCAGGTCGCGCATTTCGCCGACCAGGATCACGTCGGGATCTTCACGCAGCGCGTACTTGAGCGCGCTCTGGAAGCACTTGGTGTCGGTGCCGACCTCGCGCTGGTTGACGATGCAGCTCTGGTGACGGTGGATGAACTCGATCGGGTCTTCGACCGTGATGATGTGCCCCTTCCGCTCCTTGTTGATCTTGTCGATCATCGCGGCCAGCGTCGTGCTCTTGCCGGAGCCCGTCGGGCCGGTCACCAGGATCAGGCCGCGCGGCCGTTCGGCCAGCCTGGCGATGACCGGGGGGAGGCCCAACTCCTGGAAGGTCCGCACATTGAACGGAATCATGCGGATTACCATGGAGACACAGCCGCGCTGCTTGAAGCAGTTGCCGCGGAAGCGGGCTAGGTTCTGAATTCCGAAGGAGAAGTCGAGCTCGTCCTCGGTCTCGAACCGCTTCTTCTGGTTCTCCGTGAGGACCGAGTAGGCGAGCTGGAGCGTGTCCTTGGGGGTGAGGACCTCGGTCACCGAGCTGTCGGTGATGTCGCCGTCGACGCGCAACTTAGGCCGCTCGCCCGCGGTGATGTGCAGGTCGGAGGCCTCCTTCTCGATCATCTCCTCGAGCAGCGCACGCAGATTGAAGCTCATCCGGCCGTCTCCTTGACTACTTCTTCGAGGGTGGTCACACCGCGCTCGATCTTCTTCATGCCGTCCATCCGGAGGGTGAGCATGCCCTCTCCACTGCCTGCTCCTGCATTTCGGTGACGGACGCGCCGCGGAGGATCATGCGGCGGAGCTCGGGTGAGAGGGCCATGACCTCGTAGAGGCCGGCTCGGCCTTTGTAGCCGGTGCCGCTGCAGGTATCGCAGCCGGTGCCCTTCATGAACGGTATGCCGCGCAGTTTCTCAAGATCTGTGCCCAGGGACGACAACTGTTCATCCAGGTACTGGTGCGGACCTTTGCACTCCTTGCAGATCCGCCGTACCAATCGCTGTGCCACCACGAGGTTGACGGCGCTGGCCACGTTGAAGGCCTCGATCCCCATGTCGATCATACGGGTGATCGTGCTGGCCGCGTCGTTGGTATGCAGGGTCGAGAGGACCAGGTGGCCCGTGAGCGCGGCCTTGATGGCGATGCCGCCCGTCTCCAGGTCCCGGATCTCGCCGATCATGATGATGTTCGGGTCCTGCCGGAGGAACGCCTTGAGGGCCGCGGCGAAGGTGAGCCCGATCTCGGTCCGCACCAGCACCTGGTTGATGCCCATCAGGTTGTACTCGACCGGGTCCTCCGCCGTCATGATGTTCACTTCCGGCGTGTTGACCCGCGAGAGCGCGGAGTAGAGCGTCGTGGTCTTGCCCGAGCCCGTGGGGCCGGTGACCAGCACCATGCCGTACGGGTTCAGGATGGCCTTCATGAGGTCCTTTTCCGCCTTCAGCTCGAAGCCGAACTTGGTCAGGTCGAGCGTCAGGTTGCCCTTGTCGAGAATTCGCATCACGATCTTCTCGCCGAAGAGCACCGGCAGGGTCGAGACGCGGAAATCGATGACCCGGTTGCCCATCTTGAGCTTGAGCCGGCCGTCCTGCGGCACGCGGCGCTCGGCGATGTTGAGCTGGGAGAGAATCTTGATGCGCGAGGTGAGCGCGGCCTTCATCTTGAGCGGCGGCCGCATGATCTCGAGCAGCGCGCCGTCGATGCGGTAGCGCACCCGGATCTCGTGCTCGAACGGCTCGATGTGGATGTCGCTGGCGCCCCGCTTGACCGCCTCGATCAGGAGCCCGTTGATCAGCTTCACCACCGGCGCATCCTCGAGCTGCGCCTGGGTGACGGTCTCCTCCTCCCGCTCCTCGACGACCTCGAGGTCCTCGCCCGCGGCCTCCATGTCCTTGAGGAGGCTCTCGAGCTCCTGCTGGTTGTTGCCCGACTGGTAGTGCTTCTCGATCAGCGCCCGGAGCGTGAACTCGCCGGCGATGACGGGAAAGAGATCGAACCGGGTGATGAACTTGAGGTCCTCGAGCAGCCCCATGTCGCTGGGATCGGCCATGGCGACGGTAAGCGTGCGGCCCTCGCGCTTGAGCGGCAGCACCACGCCCTTCGCGGCCACGTCGCCCGGGACGAGCTTCAGGATCTTGGGGTCCACCTCGAAGCGCGAGAGATCCACGGCCGGCATCCGGAACTGGCGCGCGAGGACCTTAGTGATCTCCAGCTCGGGGACCAGGCCGAGCTTGACCAGGACGAACCCCAGCCGCTGCTTCGAGGCCTTCTGCTCCACGAGCGCCTGGTTCAGCTGCTCGCGTGAGAGAAGGCCGTCGCGCAGAAGGGTGTCGCCGAGCCGGTCGTTGCCGCCGGCCGCTGCGGTCGCCATGGTCGCGTGAGGTCCTGGTCTGTGGGTAGTCGGAGGATCGACGCGGACCGCGTAGCGGAGGGCTCACCGGCTCCCTACCCGCACTCGGTCCTGCAATCGAGCCAGGGCGGCCGGACCGATTCCGGGCACCCGAGACAATTCTTGCACAGCATGGAACGGGCCGTTGGCCTGCCGGTACGCGACGATGGCCCGGGCCCGGGCGGGGCCAACCCCCGGCAGGGCGTCCAGCGAGGCCGCGTCCGCCAGGTTCAAGTCCACCGGTCCGGGGTCCGAGCGCTCCACCGGAGCGCTGGGCTCGGTTGGGGTTATCGCCAGGGGGAGGGACGCCGGTGAGGGCGCCGAGAAGGCAAGGTGCGGGCCCATGGCCGCCAGGAGCCCGGGACCCACGCCCGGCACCCGGTCGAGTCCCTGGGGACCCCCGAAAGGCCCCCGGGCCTCGCGATCCGCCACGATCCGCTTGGCCAGTGCGAGACCCACCCGGGGGAGCCGGGCCAGCTCGGCGGCCGTGGCCCGATCGGCATCGATCCGGTCGTCCGGGCCGAGCGGACGCGAGAGGGCGAGGAGGCTGTCCCGGTGGGCCGCGGGTGAGCGGGGCGGCAGCGCGGCGAGAAGCTGGACCTCGCCGGGGGCCTGGTCCGGCCGCGTGAGCCACCAGCGGACGCCCTGGCCGACGAGCCCCAGCGACAGCAGCAGGATCAGCGCACGGCGCTCCGCGGCGGACATGTGGGGATGGTAGCGCCCGGACGGCGGCGGGTGGGGATCGGAATGGCGTGGGAAGGGAAGAAAAAACTCAAGGTGTCCGTCCGGCGCGTGACGCGCGGGTGCGGCCCTACTCGCTCTCCCTCCGGACGAGCGCCACCGCCAGGTCTCCCACGATCCGCAGGCTCGCGGCACTCACCTTGTCGATGGTGTCGTCCTTCGTGTGCCACGAGGGGTAGTCGAAGTCCACCACGTCGATCGCGCGGATGCCGACCTTCTGCAGCTCGAGATGATCGTCGATCAGGGTGTGCTTCGGCGTCGCCACGAACGTTCCCGCATAGCCCAGGTCCTTCGCGGTGTTCCACACCAGCTCGACCACTTCCGGCGCGCCGACCAGCGAGTTTCCCTCTTCGAAGATCTGCAGGTCCTTGTCAGCCACGAGGTCGAACAGCACGGCGTAGAGCGGCTGCGGCCCGGCCACGGGATGCGCCGCGTAGTAGCGCGAGCCGATCAGCACGTCCTTGGGCGTCGCGGTGAAGTCGCCGTAGTCCTCGCCGTCGACGAACAGCAGGTCCACGCCGATCGCCGGCGGCGCGCGCTTCAGCACGTCGGCCACCCCGAGGAGCACCGCCACGCCCGAGCCGCCGTCGTTGGCGCCGGGCACGGGCACGGTGGAGTCGGGCGAGGTGGGGCCGTCGGCGGTCGGACGGCTGTCCCAGTGCGCCAGAAACAACAGCCGCTTCGTGGCCGCCGGCCGGTAGCGGGCCACGAAGTTGGTCAGCGGCAGCGAGTCGCCCGCCGCCGTCACGTGAGTCCACGATTGCACCACGACGGTGTCGGCCCGCTGCCGGAGCAACCCGTCGAGCCAGGCGGCGGCCTGCCGGTGCGCCTCCGTCCCCGGGATCCGGGGCCCGAAGCCGACCTGGGTCTCGATGTAGCGGAAGGCCGACGCGCCATCGAACTCCCGGGCGCGGGGCGTCGTGTCACGGCAGGCGGCGAGCAGCACGGCGGCGAGCAGGGCGAGGCGGCGCATGGGCAGGATGAAATCCCGACCGGGGAGCAAAGTCAACGCGCGGTCAGCGGTAGTCCCCAGCGAAGAGCGAGAGCTGGAACGAGGCGATGATCGAGATCTGCGACGTGCGCCGGCTGATGTGCCGCGCATCGTTGACCGTGTAGCCGAGCTGGAGACCGCCGCTCAGCGTCTGCAGCAGGTCGGTGTCGAGGCCACCGCGCAGCTCGCGGCGCCGCACGTCGGAGATCGGGGTGCAGTCGGTCGTCGTGCCCTGCTCGAGACAGGTCTTCGCGGCGGTCTGCAGATAGGACAGCGAGCTCCGCACCTGCTTCCGCGCCCGGCTCACGGATTGCGGCAGCCGGAAGGCGTAGTTGAAGGAGCCGGTGACGTCGTTCTGGTCGAGCCGGGTCTCGTTGCCGTTCGAGAGGTTGTCCTGATCCAGCATGTTGAGCCCGAGCGTCACGGACATGCCGTTCCGGAACCCGAACTGCACGTCGGGCGTGATCGACCGCGACGAGAGGCTGGTCAGCGCGGGCGGGCCGCTGCGATTCACCTGGACGGAGCTGCCCTCCCGGCGGCGGAGTCCCGCGCCGACGGCGACCAGGGTGAAGGGGCCGGCGCGGAAGGTCTGGCTCCAGCGCACGTTGCCCACCGGCCACTCGCGCTGCTTGATCTCGGTCTCGCTGAAGCCCTCGCCCACCCGCTGGAGCCGGGTGGTCCGGGTGAGCGAGTGGGAGATGGTGAACGTGATGCCGTGGGGCAGGTCCGCGCCGCTCGCGATCGTGGCCACCCGGGCTTCCGAGACTCCCCGCGCGTCCGCGCCCTCCTGGTTGAGGAAGCTCTCGAGTCCGCCGAGCCCCAACTGGTATTTGACGCTCGGATCGAAGGCCGTGAGATCGTAGGTCGACGTGCGCGTGAGCCGGGTGCTCATGTCCACCGGCCGCACGCGCTGGAGCGCCTTGCCCAGGCCGCTGCTGTCGCCCGCGATGATCCGGAGGCCGCGGGCCACGTCGACCGCGGCGCCCAGCTCGTTGGTCCGGGCGTTGTTCAGGGTCTGCGGCAGGATGAAGGCGCCGCTGTCGCCGTCGGCCCGGACCGGGTCGCGGCTGGAGAGCGTCCGGCTGAGGACGAAGGTGCTGGTCGTCAGGAAGCGCGGCCGGAGCCACGTCGCCAGGCCCGGGGCCAGCGCGATCGCCGTGACCAGCGAGCGATCGCGCTCGACGCCCACCGGCACGCCGAGCAGGAAGCGCCGCTCGCTATAGGCGAGCCGCCCGATCGGCGAGCTGTCCGGATATACCCGGAGATCGCGCGTGCTGGTGAGATCGCCGCTCAGGTTGAGCATGCCGAGCGGCTGCCAGGTGAGGCCAGCGGAGTTGCGCCAGAGATGGTTGAGCGCGAGCGTCGGCTGGAACGCGGCGTCGGCGCCCTCGACCGGCAGACGGAACGCCGTGGAGTTGGACTCGTCCCGGTTGAGCCCGCTGGCCAGGCGGATCCGCGTGGGCGCGAGGCTCAGGTCGGCGCGCTCGAGGCTTTTGCCGACTTCCCCACGACGTATGAAGCCCGGCAGCACCTTCGTGATCCCACCCAGCGGCAGGCGAAACCCCTTCCGCCGCATGATCAGCTGGTACGTCAGGTTGACCGCATAGGTCTTGGCCTTCGCCTCGCTCAGCTCGGTCAGCGCCCGGCCCGTGGTGAAGCTCGCCGCCGCCGCCAGGGGGTCCACGAAGCCCTTGGTGATCCAGCTCTTCCCGGGCACGCTCCGGCGAATGGCGAGCGTCACGGTCGCGCTCCGGGAGTCCGGCTTCCGGAGTCCGGACAGCGCGTCGCCGCGGATGTCGGTGCCGGTGAGGAGCTCGGGATTGATCGAGGTCCTGGCGTAGCTCACGGTCAGCGGCATCGCGAGGCCCAGCGACGTCGGCAGGAACCGGTCCACCCGGAGGTTGCCCCCGAGCTGCAGCACGTTGGTGCCGCGATACGAGGGGTCCTGGTTGATCTGGCGGAACTGCCCGTTCTGCCGCACGTAGGCGACCTGGACGCGCGCCCACGTCCGACGCCGTCAGCCGGGCATCCACCGCGGCAGCGGTGCCGGTAGCCGAGAGCGGATCGTCCAGCCGCACGTCGTCCACCCAGAGCTCGACCTGGTCCGTCGTGACGGCCTGGCCGACCCGGAAGATGCCGGCGGAGACCTCCTGCACGGCCGCGAGGTTGGGGGGGTTGATCCCGGGATCGCGCACGTGGACGAGATACGGCCCCTCGCAGGCGACGAAGGCTCCGGTGTCCCCGGTGCCGCACTCGGCCGCCCCCGAGGGCTGCTCGCCGCGAAGCCACCGGCTCTCCACCTCGGCCCGGAGTCGTCGCAGCACCTCGAGATCGATGACGAACTCGGGCTCCCAGGTGGTCGAGTGCGCGCCCGCCCGGAAGAGATAGAAGTTGTCGTCGTCGCTGCCGAGCTTGAGGAAGGCCTGCAGGTCGCCCTCCTCCCAGCCCGGCCCCCGGCCGCGCATCCACACCTTGAGCGTGCGATAGGTCAGCAGGTTCTGCGCGCCCGCCGGGAACCGGAGATACGCCTCGGCCCGCTCGCCCAGCCGCAGGTCGGTGGCGAGGATGCGAAGCGACTTCTCGTTGATCTGGGTGCCCTGCGATTCGCGGTCGCCGCCGCGGCGATTGGACGACTCGAGCACGCCCGGGGGCGACTCGTAGCCGAGGTCGGTCCGGTTCTCGGTGGAGACGACCGAGGTCCCGATCTCGCCGTGCGCCTCCCCGATCGCGCCGGTGAGCCCCAGGATCGGGGTCTCCGACCGGCGGGTCCACGGCGAGCCCACGAACCGGAGCCGCGCCATCGCCATCCGGGCGACGATGTCCGGGGCGCCCGCGTCGGGCGGCGCCGCGAAGGTGATCCGGAGGTGTTGCGCCAGCCGCAGGGTCGGCGTGTTGAGCACGGCGCTGGGCTGGCGGATCGGGATGCGATACAGCTTCCAGGTGCCCCGCGCGTCCGCGACGCCGTTCCGCACGAAGCCGGTGCCGGTCGCGAGATCCACGATGTAGCGGAAGACGTTCTCGTTCGTGCCGGTGAGATCGAGGCCGGTGTCGCCGTTCAGGTCCTCGGTGTCGAGCACGCCGTTGCCGTTGGTGCAGCGCGCGCTCAGGTCGCCCCAGGGAAAGAGCGGCACCGTGTTGCTGAGCGTCCGGATGCAGAGGGGCAGCTCCTCGACCGGCCCGAGGCCCGCTTCCTCGATCGTGGCCGGCCGGTCGCCCAGAATGCCGACGTCGTCGGTCGCGGCGTTGAAGATGCCGATATCGGTGCGCTCGGTGTCGAGCTCGCCCTCGCCCACGTACTGGCGGCCGGTGAAGAGCGTGTCGGCTCCGCTCACGGCGAAGGTGTCGGGCGCGATCGCGAGCGCGTCCTCGCTGACCGTGCCCAGGTCGAACACCAGTCGCGTGCCCGCCAGGCTGACCGAATCGCCCGCCGGATGGAACACCCAGAACTCGAGGAAGTCGTCGTTGGCTGAGGTCGACGCCCGTGGGGCTCAGCGCCGTCACGATCGAGCGCCAGCGCGGCCGGAAGTCGCGCTGCGGGAGCGACCAGCGCGAGTCGTTGTTGCGCTGCACGATGCCGCCGGCGGTGTCGGCGTGCAGCGTGAGGTACATGATGGTCTCCGGCTGCTCGCCGCGCCCCACGAGCCGGATGAGGGTGTCGATGTCCTGCGGGCCGGCGCTCGAGCGCCTGGCCGTCGGGGCCGGGCACCAGGTTCTGCCAGGTGAGCGCCACGGCATCGTCCCGGTCGAACCCGGCGGCGAACCCGATGTCCTCCAGGCCGACCGGCTGCTGGGGCCGGCTGCCGAACTCCCACTGGGTCTCGCGCAGGGAGACGGCGATGCCGGCCTCGCCCTCGAACTCCTCGAGGTACGCCTCGCCGGACCGGTTGGGATCGGGCTTGGTGACGGCGAACTCGGCATTGACGTCGAACAGCGACGGCGCGGTGGACGCCTGGGTCACCAGCTTGTTGACGAAGCCGGTGAGCCAGTTCGGCTTGAAGTGCAGCTCGGTGTTGATCCCGCCGATCAGGTTGGCGGAGGCCTCGAAGCCCAGCGGCGGCCGGTTGAAGGCGCTCTGCTCGCGCTGGTAGATGCCGATCAGGTTGATTGCGCCACGCTCGCCCAGCGAGTACCGGGTGGACATGCCCAGGATCGTGGTCGGCGCGACGGCGAAGAGCCCCCGCTCCTCGAAGCGGGCGGTGACCTGCGCGGTGCTGGCCCCGAACAGGGCGTCCGGGGCCAGAAAGGTGACCTGCCCGACGTCGTAGTTGATGGAGTAGTCCACCCCGCGCTCCAGCTTGCGCCCGCCCACGAAGAGCTGCTCGCTGTTCTCCCGCAGCTGCAGGGTGTTGAGGCTGAGCGTCGAGCGGTCGCCGCCACCGGTGGCGTCGTACTGCAGCCGGACGGCGAACTTGGCCGGCGGCCCCTGCGAGAGCAGCAGGAACAGCGGCGTCCGGTAGAGCGAATCGGAGCGCCTCGGCGGGCGTCAGCCGGGTGGCGTCGGCGAACGGCCGCAGGTGGGGGAAGACGAGGTACGACTCGCGGACGACCTGGGCGGCCTCGGGATCCTGCTGCCGCGGGAAGAGCCGGTTGTACCCGGTCGAAGACGACGGCGTCGCTCGGGGACCGCGAGCCCGAGCTGCTGCGAGGTAGGTCTGCGCGGCGCCCGGAAGAGGGCCGCTCGGAGCGGTTGAGCGAGAGGCCGACCTGGAGCGAGGCGGCGTCCAGGTCGGCGCCGGCCACCCGGTAGATCTGCCGCATCTCGTGGCGGAAGGTCGGCAACGGCCGGGCCCTGCTGCGGCTGGACGATCAGCTCGAGGGTGTCCAGGGCCTGGGGGAGCCGCCCACGCTGACGGTGCCGCGGTCCGCGTCGGGAAAGGTGCCGATCACGTTGTCGGCCGTGGTCCGGTAGCTCACGGCCAGATAGTCGTTCTGGTCCAGCTTGGTGCCGAGGGTGATCCAGAGCCCGGACGCGTCGAGGTAGTAGTCCGTGCCCTGGATCAGCAGCTCCCACCGGACCGGGCCGAACTGCTGGGGACTGTCGCTCCGCCGCGCGAGCGCCGTGATGCCGCCGAGGTTCGGGTTGACGCCGTTCTTGCTGCTGGCCGCGCGGTAGCGGTAGATCCGCACCTGGCTGGGCCGGTAGGTGGGCGAGAGCGCCTCGGGCGCGAGCTTGAGGATGTCGAGCGCCGGATAGCCGGGCAGGCTGTCGGGATCCACGACCCAGAAGAACCGGCCCGCTCTCGAAGTCGAGGTCGCGCACCTGCCGGTCCTGCGGCTGGCTGGTGGTCGCCCCGACGGTATAGGTCCGCTCCGCGACCACGCTGCCCTTCTGGGTGGCGGCCAGCGTCTGGAGCTGCACCGGCCCGACCTCGAAGGTGGCGTTGACGCCGAAGTTGTTGGCGGGGACGGCGGCGGTAATGAAGCGCGAGGCCGGCGGCTGGAAGGTGACCGTGCCGACCTCGATCCGCCGGACGATCTCGTCCTGCAGCCCCTCGTAGTAGATCTGGACGTTGTTGTTGCTGGAGTAGTCCCGCTCGGTGTCGAAGTCGACGTTCACGTGGACCCGCTGACCCAGCAGGCCGGTCGAGCGGATGTTGACCTGGTTGTCGAGGCTCGGGGCCTTGAAGCTGCCCCGGCAGCCGGAGTTCGGGTCGATCGACAGCGCGGGGGTACAGCGCTCCTCGCGGACGCGGTCGGTCCGGATCTCCAGCCGGGCCTGGCCATCGAGGGTCAGGTCGGCATACTTGGTCGGAAGGCCGAGCAGGTTGCGCCGGCGGGGCTGGGCCTCGCCGAGCTCCCCGGGCGGTGGCTCGACGATCCCGTAGATGTTGCGGAGCCGTAGGCCGACGAGGCGGTCGGCCCGGTCCGCGGCGAGCGCCGCCGTGACCGTGCTGTCGAACACCGCCAGCCTGGCGGCCGGCGCGACCCTGGCCCCGCCCATCCAGGGGGCGCGAAGGGCGGCGGGCGGCTGGAGCGCGAGCGGGGGATGTTCGAAGCGGAGCCGGAGCCCGAGCTCCGTCGAATCCGCCTGCGCGTAGAGCAGCCGGGGCAGCCAGAGGAGGCAGCCCAGGGCGACCAGGAAACGTGTCACTCTAGAGGATCACGGCATGGCTTGAGGAAGAGGGATCGACCCAATATAATCAGTCCAACAACTCCTTACAACTTCGATGAGTTAGCCCGTCGTGCGCCTGCTCAGTCGCTATCTCCTCCGCCAGTTGGCGGCGCCCTTCATCTTCGCGCTGGGGGCGCTCACCAGCCTGATGCTTCTGAGCCAGATCGCCAAGAAGTTCGGCGCGCTGGTCGGGCAAGGGGCTGCCCTGGCGGTGTCATCGGCGAGGTCTTCGCGCTGAGCCTGCCGTTCATCATCGCCATGACGCTGCCGATGGCGGTGCTGCTGGCGGTGCTCTACGCCTTCAGCCACCTGGCCGCCGACAACGAGATCACCGCCATGCGGGCCAGCGGAATCAGCGTCTACCAGATCCTGGCGCCGGTCCTGGCCTGGGGCGTCTTCATGTCGGCCTTCAATTTCGTCTTCGTGGACCAGGTGCTGCCACGGAGCAACGCCCGGCTGCGGGGCCTCCTGATCGACATCGGCCGTAAGAAGCCCACCTTCGAGCTCCGGGAGCAGGTGATCAACGAGGTCCCGCCCTCCCAGTACTTCCTCCGGGCCGGCCGCATCGACGCCGCCACCGGCCGGCTCCGGGACGTGACCATCTACGATGTCGGAGGCGAGACCAGCCGGCGGATCATCTACGCCGACAGCGGCCAGATGGCCTACGCGGAGGGGCAGACCGACCTGAGCCTCCGGCTGTACGACGGGATCATCCACCAGTACCGGCCCGCCGACCCGACGCCTTTCAGCTGACCTACTACAAGGTCAACGACATCCGGGTGAAGAACGTGTTCGACGAGCTGGTGCGGAACAGCCACGAGACGGTCCGGGGCGACCGGGAGATGAGCACCTGCGAGATGATGACGGTCATCCAGGAGGCGCGCGTCGACCAGCGGGAGGCGGCCCAGGACCGCGAGGAGCTGCTCGTAGGCGACCTGCGGTCCCTGCTGGCCCTGCCGGCGATGGGCGTCCTCCCGCCCGACTCGACCGAGACCCTGCCGCCGGCGTATTGCGGCTGGATCGAGCGGTGCAGAGCGCGATCTCTCCGAGGACGGCCGAGGAGGCAAACCGCGCACAGTCAGGGGCCGGACCGATCACCAGCCGGCAGGGCGCGACGGTCCAGGCGCCCGCCCAGGAGCCGGCGCAGGCGCAGGCGCCCGCCCCGAAGACGAAGCGGCCCCCCTTCCCCGTGCGGCAGGCTCCCGTGAAGGGCGCCGGCTGGGACCCGCCAAGGCACCACCCGCGCTCACCTACCCCAGGCCCGCCGCCGCCGGCCGCGTCCGGCTCTCGAACTGGGCCCAGGTGGCCACGGCCGTCGACCGCGCCAAGGACGCCGACCGGCGGGCGGACCGGTTCCTGGTCGAGGTCCACAAGAAGTGGTCGATCAGCATGGCCTGCATCTCGTTCGTGATCATCGGCATCGTCATGGCGCTGCGGTTCCCCCGCGGCGGCATCGGGCTGGTCATCGGCGGCGGGCTGCTGGTCTTCTCGGTGCACTACGTCGGGCTCACCGCGGGCGAGAGCCTGGCCGACCGAGGGTTCGTCTCGCCGTGGGTGGCCATGTGGGCGCCCAACATCTTCCTCACCGTCATCGGGCTCATCGGCCTGGTCCGGGTGAGCCGGGAGTCCGGCTCGACCCGCGGCGGCGACTTCCAGGAGGTGTTGGACGGCATCCGCCACCTGTTCCGGCGGCTCCGGGGGGCACCGGCCGTGCCGAGTGAGCCGGCGTGATCGGCATCCGTACCCTCGACCGGTACGTCTTCGGGAGCTGGCTCAGGATCTTCGTCCTGACCGCGCTCGGCTTTCCGCTCGTGTCGATCCTCATCAACCTCACCGACACGCTCAACCGCCTGCTCGACCGCGGCCTCACCATGCGCGAGATCGTGGTGAGCTACGTCTACTCGATCCCGGAGAACGCCTTCATCGTGATGCCGGCGGCGGTGCTGTTCGCCACCGTGTTCACGGTCGGGTCGATGGGGCGCCACTCGGAGCTCACGGCGGCCAAGGCCGGCGGGATGAGCTTCCACCGGCTGGTGACCCCGATTTTCGTCGCCGCGGTGCTCGCCACCGGGCTGGCCTTCGTGGTCGGCGAGGTGGCGCCGGGGGCGACTGCCCGCCAGCCGAGATCCAGAAGGCCAAGCAGTCCCGCCCGACCCGCTCGCGGTACAACTTCGTCTATCGCGGCGGACGCGGGCTGGGTCTACACGATCCGGTCGCTGGATGTGGGGACCCGGCAGCTCAAGCAGCTGCTGTTCGAGCGGCAGGGGAACGGGGCCCAGTATCCGGGCCTCATCATCACGGCCGACAGCGCCAGCTGGAACGACACGACCCGGCGCTGGCACTTGAGCAGCGGCACCAGCCGGGTGATCGCCGGCCCCAACGCCCAGGCGGCGTTCGCCTTCCGCACGCATGCGGCTCAAGGCGCTGAGCCAGTCGCCGGCGGACCTGCTGGCGGAGCCCAAGGCTCCGGACGAGATGCGCTACGCGGAGCTGGGCCGGTACATCGACGCCCTCAGACGGTCGGGCAACGACGCCAACAAGCTGATCGTGGAGCAGGCGCTCAAGCTCGCGCTCCCCGCCACCTGCCTCATCATCGCGCTGTTCGGGGCCCCGCTGGCGGTGCACGGCCCCGCGTGCCGGCGCCGCGGTCGGCGTCGCGATCAGCCTGGGCACCACGATCATCTTCCTGCTTGTCACCCAGATCATGAAAGCGGTCGGCGCGGGCGGGCGTGATCGACCCGACGCTGGCCGCGTGGCTGCCGAACGTGGTGTTCCTCGCTCGCGGGGCTGGTACTGCTGGCCCGAGTCAGGACGTAGCGCGCGGGAGCGGGGTATATTCCAGCGTATGACCACTCCGCCCCGTGATCGTCGGTACCGGGCATCGCCGGCCTCTGGACGGCTTGGCGGCTCGCTTCCGAGGGACAGGCGGCGATCGTGGTCACCAAGGAAACGCTCGCCGACAGCGCCAGCGCCTGGGCGCAGGGGGGCATCGCCGTGGCCCTCGGCCCCGGCGACAGCCCGAGCCAGCACGCCGCCGACACCCTCGCCGCCAGCGACGGCCTGGCCGACCCCGAAGCCGTCAGAATCCTCACAAGCGAAGGTCCGGACAGGATTTACGAGCTGCTCGCGCTGGGCGCGCGCTTCGATCGCGGCAGCGACGGGCGGCTCCGCTTCGGGCTCGAGGCGGCGCACACGCGCGCCCGCATCATCCACGCCGGCGGCGACCGGACCGGCGCCGCGCTCATCGGCTGCCTGGCGCAGGTGGTCCGCCAGCATCCGCAGATCGAGCTGCTGGAGCACACCGAGGTCACGGCCTGCTGGGCGATGCGGAGCGGATCGCCGGCGTGATGGCGCTGCCCGCGGGGCGGCGCGAGCTACCCGATCCACGCGGCCGCGGTCGTGCTCGCGACCGGCGGCGTCGGCCAGCTCTACGCGGTCACGACCAATCCCAAGGTCGCCACGGCCGACGGCTGGGCGCTGGCGCACCGCACCGGGGCCACGCTGCGCGATCTCGAGTTCCTGCAGTTCCATCCCACGGCCCTCAAGCTGCCCGGGCGTCAACCCGGCGCCGCTCATCTCCGAGGCGGTGCGCGGCGCCGGCGCGCTGCTGGTGGATCGCGAAGGCCGCCGGTTCGCCCTCGACGCCGATCCGCGCGGCGAGCTCGCGCCGCGCGACATCGTGGCCCGCGCGGTCGCGGCGGCGGACGCCGCGGGCGGCGCCTGGCTCGACGCCCGCGCGATCGCCGACTTTCCGGCGCGGTTCCCCGGCATCACCGCCATGCTGGCGCGACACGGCCTCGACGCCGCGACGCGACCTCCTGCCGGTGGCCCCGGCGCTGCACTACGCCATGGGCGGCATCCAGACCGACCTCGAGGGGCGGGCCAGCATGCCGGGACTCTGGGCCGTGGGCGAAGTCGCCTCGACCGGCGTCCACGGCGCCAACCGGCTGGCGTCCAACTCGCTGCTCGAGGGTCTGGTGTTCGCCGATCGGGCCGGACGCTCGGTCGTAGCCGCGCGGAGCGACGCCGCCGCGACCGCCGCACCGCCGCCCGCGCCCGAGCCCGGCGCTGCCCGACACCGGCGCCGACGAGACCTGCGAGCGAGATCCGGCACCGGATGCGGGAGACCATGACCGCCCACGTGGGCGTGCAGCGCACCGAGTCGTCGCTGCTCCACGCCGAGCAGACCCTGGACGCGCTCGCCGGCGCCACGCCGGCGGGTGCCTGGCGCACGGAGAACCAGCTGCTCGTCGCGCGGCTCATCACCCAGGCCGCGCGCCGCCGCCGCGAGAGCCGGGGCGGCCACCGCCGGCTCGACTATCCGCCCGCCGCGTTCAAACGGGAGACCGCATGACGCTCCGACGCCTCGCCCGTCATCGAGCGGCTCGACGAGACGCCCGAACAGATCGCCGCGCTGCAGGCCGAGATCCGCGAGCTGGCGCGGCAGCGGAACGCGGTCGTGATCGCCCACAACTACCAGCGGCCCGAGGTGCAGGACGTCGCCGACTTCGTCGGCGACTCGCTCGGCCTCTCCCGGCAGGCGGCGAAGACGCCGGCCGAGGTGATCATCTTCGCCGGCGTGCACTTCATGGCCGAGACGGCGGCGATCCTGTCGCCCCAGAAGCGGGTGCTGCTGCCCGACCTCCGGGCCGGCTGCTCGCTCGCCGCCACCATCACGGCCGAGGACGTCCGGCGCTGGAAGGCGGAGTTTCCCGGCTACATCGCGGTGGGCTACGTCAACACCACCGCGGAGGTGAAGGCGGAGCTCGACTACTGCTGCACCAGCGGCAACGTGCTCGACGTGATCGACGCCATCCCCGCGGACAGGGGCATCCTCTTCCTGCCCGATTTCTTTCTCGGCGCCCACGTGCGGCGGATGCGGCCCGACCGCCGGGTCGAGGTGTGGATGGGCGAGTGCCACGTGCACAAGGGTATCCGAGCGGAGACGCTCGAACGCGGCGCGCGAGCGCGTATCCGGACGCCGAGGTGCTGGTGCATCCCGAGTGCGGCTGCGCGGGCCAGCTCATCTACGAGATGGGCCGGGGCGACATCCGGCCGGAGGGGCTGCACATCGCCTCGACCGAGGGGATGATCCGCGCGGTGACGGAGCGGCCGGCCACGCAGTTCATCGTCGCGACCGAGACCGGGATCATGCACCGCATGCGGCAGATGGCGCCGGAGAAGCAGTTCATCGCGGCCGACCCCGAGGCGGTGTGCGCGTTCATGAAGACGATCACGCTCGCGAGCGTGCGCGACTCGCTGGTCCACGACCGCTACCACATCACGGTCCCGCCCGAGATCGCCGGCGCGCGCGCGCGGCGCGATCGACCGCATGGTCGCGCTCGGGAAGTGAGCGACGACCCGGCGCGGATCGCCGCCGCCGCGCTCGCCGAGGACGGCCCGACCGACGTCACACGGCCGTCACGGTCCCGGCAGGCCTCCAGGCGCAAGGCGTCATCGAGTATCGGAGCGGCGGCGTGCTGGCCGGCGCCGCCTATGCCGACGCCGTGGCGCGGGCCTGCGAGTGCCGGGTGGACTGGCGGACGCCCGACGGGCGCGAGGTCCGGCCGGACGCGGCCGTCGGGATACTCTACGGCGAGCTCGCGCGCATCCTCCGCGCCGAGCGGCCGCTGCTCAACCTTCTGCAGCGCGCCTCGGGCATCGCGACGGTCACCCGGGCCTACGTGGACGCCGTCGCGGGGACCCGCTGCCGCATCCTCCACACCCGGAAGACCGCTCCCGGGCTCCGGGCGCTCGACATCGCCGCCGTCCTGGCCGGCGGCGGCGCCCGGCACCGGGAGGACCTGGGCCACGAGGTGATGGTGAAGGACAACCACTGGCAGGCGCGGTCCGGAGCGGGCGCACGTTGGCCGACGCGCTGGACGAGGCGCGGCGCCGCGGCCTGACGGCGCTGTACGTGGAGGTCGAGTCGCCAGGAGCAGCTCGAGCAGGCCTGCGCCGCCGGCGCCACCCGGCTGCTGGTCGACAACCAGACGCCGGCGACGGTCGCGATCCTGGGCGGCCCGCGCGCGGGCGATGCAGCCGGGGATCGAGATCGAGGCGACCGGCGGGATCACGCTCGAGAACGTGCGGGCGTACGCGGAGGCGGGGGCGGACTTCGTGTCGATCGGGGCGCTGACGCACAGCGTGCGGGCGGCGGATCTGGCGATCGAGGTGCGGGCGCTGGGCTAGACCGCCTCCACACCCTTTCCGCTCCACCGCCGCCACGCGAAGTACACCGGCATACCCATCAGGATGATCCCGAAGGTGATCCCCGGTGTTGACCGGATCGGTCCAGAGCGCGTTCACCACCATCGCCACCGACGCCAGCAGAAAGAGGATCGGGACGACCGGATAGCCCCACGTGCGGTAGGGACGCGGCATGTCGGGGCGGGTTCGGCGCAGGACGAAGACCGCCGCCACCGCCAGCGCGTAGAACGGCCAGATGCCGAGGATGAACTTGTCGGCCAGCTGCTGGAAGTCGTTGAAGAGGACGTAGACCACGCCGAGCGCGGTGGCGAGCCAGATGGCCACCGACGGGCTCTGGAAGCGGGGCGAGACCCGGGCGATGGCCCGGAAGAAGAGGCCGCGGTCGGCCATGGCGAAGAAGATCCGCGGGCCCGTCATCATGGAGCCGTTGAGCGCGCCGAAGCAGGACAGCATCACGATGCCGCGAGATCACGGCCCCGCCTTTGCCGGCGAACAGCGGGATCCGGTCCGCCGCGGTGGCGGCGATCAGCTTGGCCTGCGCCATCTCCGGCAGACGGCACCAGGTAGATGTAGGCGACGTTGAGCAGCAGGTAGACGAGCACGATCGCCGCCGTGCCCATGATCAGCGCCAGCGGCAGGGTCCGGCCGGGGTTCTTGACCTCGCCGCCCATGAAGGACAGGTCGGCCCAGCCGTCGTAGGTCCACATGATGGCGATCAGCGCGGTGCCGATCAGCGACAGTCGAGCCCGCCCCGCCAGGCCGGCGTGAAGTGGCCGATGCCCCGCCGCTGCCGCCGTGAAGGCGAGCAGGGCCAGCGCCGCCAGCGCGCCGTACTTGGCGACCGTGGTCAGGTTCATCACACCGCCGCGCTGCTGACGCCGACATAGTTGAGCGCGCCCACGGCCAGAATGGCCGCGGCGGCCACACTAGCGCACCTGCGCCGGGTCGAGGTGGATGAAGTAGCCGAGGTACTCGGCGAAGATGGTCGCGATGGCGCCGAGGGCGGAGGCGCGGATGACCGTGAGCTCGGACCAGCCGAAGAGGAAGGCGGGCAGCGGGCCGAAGCCTTCCAGGATATAGGCGAAGACGCCGCCCGACCCGGCATCGCCGCGGCGAGCTCGGCGTAGGTGAGCGCGCCGAACAGCGCGACCAGGCCGCCCACGACCCAGGCGAGCAGCACCGGTCCCGGCTCCTGCAGCCGTTCGGCGACGCCGGCCGGAACGCGGAAGATGCCGCTGCCGATCGTGGAGCCCACCAGCACCGCCACGGCACTCCGAGGCCGAGGTGCCGGGGGAGGCGTTCCCCCCATGCATCGCGTTGGACGGACATGACCTAAATATAGCCTTGACAAGGCTCTGCCGGTCGCATTCTTTCCCCGCGATATGACGTCATCGACCCCAGACCGGGCGCGCCTCCTGCGCCGGCTCGCCTGGACCGGCAGCGCGCTGGCCCTGGGCCTGATCGTGCTCGGCGGGGTCGTCCGGATCACGGGCTCGGGCATGGGGTGCGGCGATCACTGGCCCCGCTGCGACGGCGAGTGGTTCCCACCGCTGGATCTGCCGACCCTGATCGAGATCGGCCACCGCTGGGTCGCGGCGCTCGTGAGCCTGCTGGTCTTCGCCGTGGCGCTGGTGGCCTGGCGGCGGCACCGGCGGGAGCCGGCGCTCCGGAACCCGGCCCTGCTCGCGGCGGCGCTCCTGGTGGTGCAGGTGCTCCTGGGTGCGGTCACGGTGAAGCTGGCGCTCCCGCCCTGGGTCATCATCACCCACCTCGCCAACGCCATGCTGTTGCTCGCCACTCTGATGGTGGTGGCGCTCCGGGCCGGCGGTCCCGAGGAGGCTCCGGTCCCGCTGGATCGGCGGAGCCGAGGCCTGGCCCTGGGGACCGCCGCCTTCGGGTTCGTGGTGATCCTCTTCGGCGCCCAGGTCGCCAACTTCCACGCGGGGCTCCTCTGCCTCGGCTTCCCCCTCTGCAACGGCGGCGTGCTGCCGCCGGCGTCGTCCCTGGCGGCCCTGCACTGGGCGCACCGGGTGCTCGCCTTTGCCTTTCTCGGCCTGACGCTGGTGCTGGTGCGCCAGGTGAGCCGCCGGAGCGATGCCGCCGGACAGCCGCTCCGGCGCGCGGCGGCGCTGGTGCTCGCCGCGACCGTGGCCCAGATCGGGTCGCCGCGGCCATGGTGCTCCAGCTGCTTCCGCCGGCGCTCCGCGCGATGCACCTGCTGATGGGCACCCTGGTCTGGGCGGCGCTGGTCCTGCTGGTGTTCCGCGCCGGCCGGACGCCGGCCGCGACCCCCGAAGCCGTCGAGGACGAGGCCGCGCCGCGGCGTCCCTCCTTCGCGGCCGACCTCGTCACGCTCACCAAGCCGCGGATCATCTCGCTGCTGCTGGTCACGACCATCGCGCCGATGTTCATCACCCCGGCCGGCCTCCCGACCTGGAGCCAGATCTTCTGGGTGCTGGTCGGGGGCTACCTGATGGCCGGCGGGGCCAATGCCATCAACATGTGGTTCGACCGGGACATCGACACCCGGATGGCGCGCACGCAGCTCCGGCCGATCGCCTCCGGCCGGATCTCGGCCGGGTTCGGGCTGGCCTTCGGGGTCACGCTCGGGCTGGCGGCCTTCGCGGTGTTCTGGTATCAGGTGAACGCGCTGAGCGCCTGGCTGGCGCTGGGCGGGCTGCTCTTCTACGTCTTCATCTACACCATCTGGCTCAAGCGGACGAGCCCGCAGAACATCGTGATCGGCGGCGCCGCCGGCGCCTTTCCGCCGCTGGTCGGCTGGGCGGCCATGACCGGCCGGCTCGACCTGGCCGCGATCTACCTCTTCGCCATCATCTTCTACTGGACGCCGCCGCATTTCTGGGCGCTGGCGCTGATCAAGCAGGCGGACTATGCCCGGGCCGGGATCCCGATGATGCCGGTGGTCCGGGGCGAAGCCCGCACCAAGTACGAGATGATGGTGTACACGCTGATGCTGCTCCCGCTGACGATCATGCCGACGCTCTTCGGCGCGCTGGGGCTGTTCTACGGCGTCGCGGCAGCCCTGCTCGGTGCGCGGCTCCTCTGGTACTGCATCCGGCTCCTCCGCGAGCGCTCGGTCACGCCGGTCGCGTGGCAGATGTACCGCTACTCGCTGCTGTACCTGGCGCTGCTGTTCGTGGCGATGGGCATCGACCGCGCCCTCCCCTGGCAGCGTTCCGCTCCGGCCGGCCAGGTGATCATCCTGGGCCGGCCCGCCGAAGCGTTGGCCATGCCGGCGGCGGCGCACGTGCACCCGTGACGCCGGGCGTCACGCCCTGACTTCCCTCGCCGTCGCCCATGACTGACCCCGCCGACCGCCCGCGCGGCATCCCGAAGCCCGGCCGCCTGGTCCGCCTCTGGCCGCGCATCCGGCCCTATCGCGGGCTGCTGGTCGGCGCCACGGCCGCGCTGGTGCTGAGCAGCATGGCGAGCCTCGCCTTCCCGATGGCGGTCCGGTACCTCCTGGACGCCGCGTTCGTGAACCGGGACCGCGCGCTGCTCGACCGCATCGCGCTCGGCCTCGTGGGCCTGTTCTCCCTGCAGGCGGTGCTCAACTACATCCAGGCCTACCTCCTGAGCGCGGCCGGCGAGCAGGCGGTGGCCGGGCTCCGGCGGGACCTGTTCAGCCGCCTGCTGGAGATGGCGCCCGGGTTCTTCGCGGACCGGCGCACCGGCGAGCTCACCAGCCGGCTGACCGTCGACATCGGCCTGCTCCAGAGCGTGCTGAGCCACCAGATCTCCGAGTTCTGCCGCCAGGTGCTGGCCCTGGTCGGCGGCATCGTGCTGCTCACCTGGCTGCAGCCGCGGCTCACGCTGACCGCGCTGCTCGTGGCGCCGGTGGTGGTCGGCACGGCGCTCATCTTCGGGCGGCGGCTCCGGCGCATCACGACCGGTGTGCAGGACCGGGTGGCCGAGGCGAGCGCGGTGGCGGAGGAGGCGTTCTCGCAGATCCGCACGGTGCAGAGCTTCGTGCAGGAGCGCGCCGAGCGCGCGCGCTACGGCGAGCGGATCTCGGCGAGCGTGCGGCTGGCGCTGCAGCGCGCGAGGGTGCGCGGCGTCTTCTTCGGCATGCTGACCTTCTCGACCTTCGCCGCGATCGTGTTCGTGCTCTGGCAGGGCGGCCTGCTGGTGCTCGACGGCCGGCTCACGGCGGGCGCGCTGGTCGGCTTCCTGCTGTATACCATCACGATCGCGGCCTCGATCGGCGCGCTGGCCACGTCCTTCAGCTCGTACCAGGAGGCGGTCGGCGCAGCCGAGCGGGTGTTCGAGATCCTCGAGATGAAGCCCGCCGTCGACGACCCGCCGACGCCGGTGCCGCTGGCGACCCCGGTGAAGGGCCGGGTCGCGTTCGAGGGCGTGCGCTTCCGCTACCAGGCTGACCCGTCGCTGTCGTGGACGCTGGACGACGTCACGCTGACCGTGGCGCCCGGCGAGACGGTGGCGCTGGTGGGGCCCTCGGGCGGCGGCAAGACCACGCTGGTATCGCTGCTGCCGCGGTTCTGGGACGTGGATCGCCGGCCGGATCACGCTCGACGGCATCGACATCCGGTCGCTCCGCCTGGCCGACCTGCGCGGCGCCGTCGGCGTGGTGCCGCAGGAGCCGGCGCTCTTCAGCGGGACCATCCGGGAGAACATCGCCTACGCCCGCCCCAAGGCGTCCGAGGCGGACGTCGAGGCCGCCGCGCGGGCGGCGCACGCGCACGAGTTCATCGAGCGCCTGCCGCAGGGCTACGACAGCATGGTCGGCGAGCGTGGCATCAAGCTCTCCGGGGGTCAGCGCCAGCGGGTGGCGATCGCGCGGGCGATCCTCAAGGACCCCGCCGTGCTGATCCTGGACGAGGCCACGAGCAGCCTGGACACCGAGAGCGAGCGGCTGATCGAGGACGCGTTGACCAAGCTGCTGGTAGGGCGGACGACGCTCATCATCGCGCATCGCCTCAGCACGGTGCAGCGGGCCGACCGGCTGGTGGTGGTGGATCACGGGCGGATCGTGGAGGAGGGCACGCACGAGGAGCTGCTGGCGGTCGGCGGCCTCTACGCCCGACTGTACCAGCGGCAGTTTCGAGATGGCATGGTGGCGGTGGCCGGCGACGGGGAGGAAGAGCCCCTGTCCTAGGGGTGGCGCTGAGCGGTCAGGCTATGAGGGCAAACGAAGGGCCCTCGCGGGGGAGACTCCCGGCGGGGCCCCTTCGTTCACACCTAAGGAGGTTCGACTAACGGCGAGGCCTAGGTACCACACAGGTGGTCTTTGCCATCGCCTTCCTCACGAAAGACGAGCCCCCACCGCTTCCGGTGGGGGCTCGTTTTTTCCGGCAGAAGAGCAACTACCTGCGGCTATGGCTCAATTACGCCTGGCGCAAGCGTCAGGTTGATCCAGTTCGATGCCCCACCGTCAAAGTTCACCACCGCGATCCAGTAGGTGCCCGGCAGGAATTCCGCCGTCCCGATCTCGTCATGGGCCGCGCTGGCGGCGACGAGCGGAGCGGTGTTGCAAGCCACATCGCCACAGACGATGAGGTCCAAGTCGGGTCCACCGGTGTCGGACGTGGAGCTGATCGTGATGGTATCGGTCGCCGCAACCGTGAACTTGTAGTACTGCGCGCCGACGCCGCCGTCGCCGGTAATATCGGCGCCGGTGAAGCTCGACGAGTCGAACGTCACGCTCGGGAAGTCGCCCGGGGGGGCGACGGCTGGCGCGGTATTGATGTCGTCAGTACCCGCGATCGGGAGCGCCACCGAGGGCACCGACACCGTATCGAGGATCGGGTTCGTCAGCGAGAGCGCGAACTGTGGCAGCGTGTCGACCACAACGCCATTGATGATGATGAGTCCGACCGAGCCCGGACCCGGAATGATGGACGCGGTCGTGGCCGTGGCCCCCACGAGGGTCGCTGGCGCAGCGCCGATCGCGAATGTGGTGGTCGCGGGGTCGATCGTCGCACCGGTCAAGGTAATGTCGATGGGCTCGCCCAGCGCCGGCGCCAGGTTGGACACCGTCCCGTCGAACACCGTCAGGCCGGGCGTCGTGATCCGGGCCGTCGTGGATGGCGCAAACAGGACGCCGGGGGCCCCAGCCGAAACGACGTCCGAGATCACCAGCTGCGCACTCGTCACGTTCGGCGGCGGCAGGAACGTGAGGCTGCTTCCGTCCCCGGCAACCACGATATCGGCCGGCTGCACCGCGGTGGGATCGGCCAGGGTCACGGTGCTGGTGGGCGAGAAGGTAATGCCCGCCGGCGCCGTGATGGTCACGACCTGGTTCAGGTCCGGAGTCGTGTCGCTGATCTCGGCCTCGATCACGTTCTCCGCGACGACGTGGACCGGGACCACGACATCGACGCCGCCCGCCGAGACCGTGAAGCTGGTCGTCGTATAGGCGTCGGCGGTGACGATGTAGCGGAACACCGGTGCCTCGGGCGGCACGCTGAGCGTGGTGTCGTCGATGAAGATCGGCAGGAACGTCGAGTCGCGCCTGATCGAGATGCCGGTGCCGGGGTTCGTCACCTCATAGGCGGTCGTGATCCGGTTGCCCTGGTCGTCGACCGCGCTGACATCCACTGTTTGCGTTTCGCCCAGCTGCAGCACGACCTGCGACGGCGACGCGCCGATCTGCGAGATGCCGTTCCGCAGGTCATCGGTCGGGTCGCTGCTGCAGCCGGCCACCAGCAGGAGGGCGAACAATGGAACCATACCAGATGTCAAGCGATTCATACCTCGCACCTCGTTCAAAGGGCAGTGTAGTAGAAGCAATGTCACACTCAGAACCTGTCCTGTATCCCGCCAGATCGGAGCTCGATGCCGAGGAAGCGGCCGATGTCCTCGATGGCTTCCTCCTTGTGCAGGAGCTCTCGCCAGTTGGGCTGGCCAAGCTCCTTGACGTCATTCGAGTAGATCAACTGGAACTGCCCCAGGCCATCGGCCCGGTCCAGGAAGACGTAGTACCGATCCTTCGGGCTCCGGAACCGCCAGACCTCGTACGGCGGTGACCGGCCGGCCTGCGGCCGCTGCAGCAGCTCTTCCGGCGCACCGTTCCGCACGTAGACCCGGCCACGGTCGGTCTTCCAGCCGGGGACTGCCGCCCGGCCCTTTTCGCCGTACGTCTTGTCCGCGTAGGCGACCGCCTCGTAGAACCGCTGCCGGGTCTCGTTGACCGGGGTGCCCGGCGTCCCGTCGCGCTTCTGCCAGAACTCGGTCAGGAACCGTCGCTTGGCGCGAAGGCTCAGGTCCTTGCTGTACTTGGACAGCTCACCCGACTCCGAGATCAGCTGGAGCGGGTCCTTGGCCGCGTTGAGCGCCCGCTCGTCCATCGCGTCGAAGTAACCTTCGTCCGTTCCCTTGTTGGCCTCGCGCCGGGCGACGTCCTTCTCGAGCGTTTCGTCGAGGCCCGCCATCGCGAAGCTCGCGGACCGCTCGACCGTCTGCCCGGCCAGCTGCAGGGAGGCCGACATCGTGTACCGGCCCGGCGGCAGGCCATTCAGGTCCAGCTGCCCCTTGAGAACGCCGCCGCCGGCGGAGACCGTCACCGGCGTCCCCGTGGTGGTCGTCAGCGCCTTTCCGGACGAGTCCACCACCTTCATCGTCAGCGTTCCGGTGGCTTCCTCGGCGGAGTACGCCTCGAGGAGATAGAACGCCGTGGAGCGCAGCGGTGTCAGCTCCAGCCGCGCCGCCGCCGTCACCAGCATCCGGCCCCACCGAAGCTCGGCGGGCCTCGGCACCGTGTCCCCGGCCGTCACCGGCCGGATCTGCGGAGAGAGCAGCAGATCGGACGCCGTGGGCGCCACGCGGTATCCCTCCAGCGGCACCGACGACGCCACCTTCCGTCCCGAGACCGAGTCCTCGACGTCGACCTCGAGGGTGTATCGGCCCGGGGCCAGGCTGAACCGCACCATCTCCACCGCGAACGCCGTCGGGCTGCGGACGGCGGCCGGGGTGTGGTTCTGCCACGACTGCTGCAGCAGGGTGAGCCCCGTGGAGTCGGTGACCTTCACGCCGACCCGATAGCTCAGCGACCCGGTATTGCCTTCCCCGGTGGGCTCGAGCACCTGATAGGGCACCTGCACGAACGCGTTCACTTCGGTACGGCCCTGCTCCGCGCGGTACGACCGCACCGCACGGAGGATGAGGCCCGCGTCGGATCCTGGTGTCTGCCCCAGGTTCGCGAACGCCGTCATGGCCAGGAGGGCCGTCAACCGGACTGCGATCATATGTCAGCTACACCTGCGTCAAGGCGACGGACAGACCGCTACCACCCCAGCGAGAAGCTGAAGAAGTTGGTCGGCCCAAGGACACCGAGGTACTTGTATGCGTAGTCGAGGCTGAGCCCGAATCCGCTCCCATTCCCGCCGTACTGGAGGCCCCCGCCGAAGGCGAGACCCTGCAGGTTCTCTTCGTCGCTCAGCGCGGTCGTGGAGGTGGCCGGGGCGAGATCGTTGGCGCCGGTGTAGCTGTAGCTGCCCCGGAGCGCGAACCCGAAGTTGGACCCGCCGATCTTCTGCGACTGCCACTCGCTGCCGAAGGCGAAGCCCGGCGAGTTGTTGTTCGGCTGGCTGAAGTCGCCGAGCACCGTGAGGCGGTTGTTGTCGCCGGTGAGGACGTCGTACGCCAGCCCGACCCGGAAGGTCGTGGGCAGCGGGAAGTCCTTGGTCAGCAGGTTGGCCTGCTGCGGCAGCGTCGGCACCTCGTCCTCACCGGGCAGCGGCTCGCGCTGCACGGCGCCCTGCAATCCCGTGCCGGAATAGGTCAGGCTGGACCCGAGATTGGCGAGCACGAACGAGAACTTGACCGGATGGTTGTTGAGCGACGCGTGGAAGTTGGTGCCGAAGTCCACGGCGAAGGCACTGCCGTTGACCGTGCCCAGCCGGTCGTCGACGTACTTCGCCGTCAGGCCCGCCGAGAAGCGGTCCGAGAAGTTCTGGGCGAAGGTGGCGCCGATGAAGGTCTGGTTGACCGAGTAGGTGCCCCCGGTGCCGTTCGGCTGGTCTTCCGTGTAGATCGGCTGGTCCTTGAACCCGAACGTGCCGACCTGGAAGCCGATCGTGCGCGACCCGCCCGAGATCGGAAAGGCCACGCCGCCCCACGAGTACCGGGTCTCGGCGACGTAGTCGTACGTGCCGACCATCAATCCGGCCCGCTCGATGAGGGCGGCGCCGGCGGGGTTGTAGTAGAGCGCGCTGATGTCCGTCGCAATGGCGGCGAACGAGCCGCCGAGCGCCGTGCCCCGGGCGCCCGCGCCGAGGAGCAGGAATTCGGCCGAGGTGGTGCCGTAGGCCGTGTTGTCTTCCTGTCCGAGCGGCTGCCCGGTTTCGTTCTGCGCCGCCAGCGCGGCCGGCACCGCGTTCATCAGTCCGAAGGCGAGCAGCCACCCAGGTGCAGTGAGCTTCCTCATAGATGTCGATCTCCTGAAGGTTGGGGCGGGCCCGCAAGCCCGCCCCCGTCGAAGGCCTACTGGGCGAAGTTGACGACCGTGAAGCGGCCCACCCTGCGGGCGTCGCCGGCTTCGACGTGATAGAAGTACACCCCACTGGCGACAACCTGGTTGTTCCGGTTGCGGAGGTCCCAGTTCATCTCACTCCCCTGGGACGCGCTGGTGGAGGCATACTGGCCGCCGTGGTGCTCGAGCATGCGGACCAGGACGCCGCTCGCCGAGTAGATCCGGATGATCGCATCCTGCGGCAGCCCCACGAACTTCAGGATCTTCTGGTCGGTGCTCGCCTCGTACGCGCTCTTCACGTAGTACGGGTCGGGCACCGTGTGCACGTTGCGGAGGTCGCTGTTCTGGGCCTGGGCAACGACGCTGGTGACGCCGAACTCGAGCGCCGAGGTGACGCCGACGGCGTTGAACGGGCGAACCGGTGAAGGCGTGAAGGTGTACGCGCCCGGCCCGCCGACGATCTCGCCCGCATAGGACCGGAGCGCCCACACCGTGTTGGCGGCCGGCAGCGCCGCCATGGCCATGGTGAAGACATCGCCGGCCAGGTAGAAGATGAAGCCCGGGTTCGCGTCGGCGGGGTTGGTCGCCGCTTCCGGGAGGTTCCGGAAGAACGCCACCGCGCCAAGCGCGGCGGTGTTGCTGAGCGCCACCGGCGCGCTCGGGCAGGCGATCCGGAGGCCCGTCTCTACCGAGACCGATCCGGTGGCCATCGGCTCGACGCAGCCGATGTCCGCGGCGGTGCCAACCGCCGCGCGGGTGTCGACGTCCGATCCGGCCGCCGTGTTCAGGATGCCCCACCCGCCGCCCATGTAGGGCTGGAACGGCACGACGACGTTGTGGGTGACGTCGATGACCGAGTCCACCAGGCCGCCGGCGCCCCAGTACACATTGAAGTCGGCCGCGCGGCGAACGGTTGGCAGCACCCAGTCCAGATTGCGCCACTGGCCGTTGTGGCCGATGTAGGCCAGCGACTGGTTGATGGTGGCGACCCCGGTCAGGCCGCCCGCGTTGTTGAAGTTCGTGAGCGCCGCGCCGCATTCCGCTGCCGTCAGCAACGCGCCGCTCCCGCCGGGGGCGCCGACGCAGTTGTTCAGGTTCGGATTGTCCACCGTCTCGTTGGCGGTCGGCGAGGGGCCGTCGAACCACCGGGAGCCGTTGTAGATGGACGAGGTGGCAGTGCCGAAGTCGCCGAACCGACTTCCAACGCCCCACCCGCCGTTGTACTGGCCTGGCGGCGTCTGGATCGTGGCCTGGCCCTGGAGCTTGAACGGCGGGCTCCCCTCGAACCGGGACGCGGTGGCCGGATCGACGGTCAGCGCCTCGAAGAACGCCGAGCTCGAGTCGATGCCCTCACTGATGGCGGCCGCGCCGTTGGCGCCTCCGCCCGCGAAATTCAGCGGCACGTGCGGGATCATGATCTTGAAGCTGTCCACGCCGTTCGCCAGCGTCACGAAGTATTCGACCGGCACCGTGGCGCCGCTGACGACACCGAACACCGCGCCGATGCCGCCGAACACGCCCATGTGCAGGCTGTCGAGCCGCATGCTCAGCGCGCCCGCCTGGCTCGGCTGGATGACCGAGGCCGCGAACTCGCCGACGAAGCCGATCCCGCCGCCGTCGGTCGGCTGCGCGGGCCCGCTGAACTTACCGGTGGCCGGGTCGAGCGACGGCGGACCGGTGATGATGGTGTCCATCGCCACGCCGCGCCCGATCACGTGGTTCACGAGGCTGCTGGCCGTCTGCTGGTTCGCGGCGGCCGGCACCGGCGTCACGGCCTTCGTGGTTCGCGAGGACTCGAGGCTGGAATTGCCCGAGACCAGCGAGTTCACGTCGAACGCGACGACCGAGTAGAAGTAGCGCAGGCTGTTGCGGACGCTCCGGTCGATGAAGAGGAACGGCACGCCGTTGTTGACCAGGTTCGTGGTCACGCCCTGGGCGAGGCGGCCCTGGGCGATGTCGGAGAACGCGGTGTCGATGGCGAGCGGAAGGATCTGCGCCTTGCCGTCGGCCAGGAGCACGCGGCCACCCGTCTTGACCTGCGTGACCGCACCGACCAGGTCGACGTCCACCGAGCCGACGTACGGGGAGCCCGGCAACGGAGTGGAGAACACCACGGGGCAATCGATGGCCACCCCGAGCTCCGGCGCGCAGGTTTCCACCGGATTCACCAGCGAGCGGAAGTCGGTGAAGATGCCCTTGCCGTCGGCCGATGGCGCATAGTCGAACTGCGCGATCATCTGCAGTTCGGTCGGGTTGTCCACCCGGCCGCGATACACCCGGTAGCCCTCGACGTCCAGGCCGCGGAAGTTCGGATCGTAGAGCGCGTTGGGGTTGCCGTTGATGGTCGGCTGGCTGGCGATCTGGAAGAACGGATCAGGCGTCGTCTCCGTCGCCGATCGGGCCCATAGTACCGTGACCTGGTTGTTGCCCGGTACCAGGAAGAACTCCGGGCGCTCCGGGGCGAACGGCAGCAGGAACTTGGTGTTGAAAATCGACTGCGCGACCTTGGCCTTGTCGAGCAGCGAGCCCGGCACGGCGACGAACTCTTCCTGGCTGACCGTGGTCGGGTCGGTGTCGGTCGGACCCCCGTTGTTGAACCCGAGGTAGCCGGTCACGATATCGATGTCGTTGACGCCGTTGTTCATCCGCACCGGGTCGCCGAGGATGTCGAGGTCGGCGGTGCTGTTGGCGGGCTTGACGTCACAGGCGGCGCCGGGGCAGCCGGGAATCGAGACCGGCGCGGCGAAGATGTAGGCCACCGTGATGGTGCCGGAGCCGCCGGGCGGCAGGTCGATCGGGCCCGACGACTGGAAGAACCGCATGTCGGCCGCGCTGCCGATGTTGACGTAGCAGATCTTCGACGCGAGCGGGTTGGGGAGCGAGCAGGCGCCGTCGGTCGGCAGCAGGCCGCCGGTGAGAAAGCGGTAGAGCTGCTTCTCGTCGTTCGGGTCTTGCACCGAGCCGGTGGAGTTCGAGAACGTGCCGAACAGCGTAAGGCCGACCGGCAGGTTGGTCACCGGATCGTTCGGGCTGCCGAGGTACTTCACGCCCACGAAGCCCGGGCCATTGAAGAACGGGGCCGAGCCGAAGATGGCGGGGTCGAACGTCCAGCCGATGGCCCGCGCGCCGGCCTCGCTGAACGTGTGCTCGTAGGTGTAGCCCATCTGGAACGGCACGTTCACGCTGGCGTAGTTGGCGCTGGCGACCGCGACGTCCATGTCCGCCACGTACGCGGCGTAGAAGTCGTTGATCGTGTACCCGCCGGCCGGCAGGTTGATGCCGAACCGGGCGGTGTTCAGCGCCTGGAAGTCGGCGGCCTTCTCGAGCAGGATGGCCCGCAGCGACGGCCGGATGGCGGCGTAGTCGGCCGGGTCGGTGCTGGTGATGTTGTAGAAGGTGTACAGGAAGTAGAGGATGTCTTCGTTGCCGGTCGGGAAGTTCCAGCCGATGGCCCGGGTCTCGACCAGGATGCCGAGCGGGTGGGCGCGGCTCTCGAGCCGGGCCGGGTTGCCTTCCCAGGAGAGCAACCAGAGGTCGCCCTGCGAGGCGGCGATGGCGCCTTGAAGGGCGGGATCGAACAGCTCGCCCTGGGGATCGGTCCCGAGCGCCAGGTCGACGCACGGACCGGTCGTGACGGCGGCGGTGCACGGCACGCGGGCCTCGTCGGGCCAGTTGGCCGCGTCGGCCGCGTCGGCGGTGCTGAAGACCGGGCGTACTTCCTCGCCGTTGTTGCCGCCGGCGGTGTTGTTGAAGAAGGCGCCCGCGGTATCACCGGCGAACCCGTTCACCGAGCGGTCGCCCGCCTCGATGATGCCGCCGATGTTGATGCCCGAGCCGAAGACGTACTGGTCCGCCGAGCCGCGGGGCCAGATGCCGCCGCCGACCGTGCTGGATCCGGTGGCGCAGATTTGGCCGTCGGAAGCGACGCGGCACTGGACCCGGTTGGTCACCAGCAGGGTGATGGCGCTGGAGAAGAGCCGGAACCCGCCGGGCTTCGACGGCTTCGGCTTGGCCACCGCGGTCGATGCCGCGGTGGCACCGAGCGCCAGAGCCGCGATGACCGCTCGCACGAACACGCGCTGACAACGCGAGAAACGCATCCCGTCCTCCTTAGAGAGAAACACAGCCCCCTCGCTCGCCGCCGTCCGGCCAGGTTCGGCCGGACGGCAGCGTGCTCGGGGTGGTCAAATCAGAAGTTGATCTCGAAGCCCAGGCGGGCGCGGCGCGGAGCGCCGTAGTTCTCCTGCGTGCCGCGACCCACGTCGTACAGGGCATTGATGGCCCGGGTCTGCTCTTCGATCGTGTAGACGTGGTCGCCGTTGCCGTAGCGCTCTTCCGCCCGGATCAGGTAGATGCAGTTGGCGGCGGCCGGGTCGTTCTTGCTGCTGACCCAGTTGTTGCAGGTCTCGTGGGCGAAGGTCAGATCGATCGCGCCATCGGGGCCGGCGGCACCGAGATCGCCGTTGGCATCCCGCTCGGACGCCAGGTCGTCGAGGTCGGCCTGCAGATTCTGGGCGCGCTCTTCGTCGTTCCGCACGTCACCGTTCACCGCGAAGACCTGGATGACGTTCTTGAAGTTGAGCAGGTTGCGGACGTCGAGATAGCCGGTCACGTCCAGGCCGCCCAGGCCGAAGCTCTTGGTGAGCTTGGCGTTGAGCTCCTTGAAGGCCGGAAGTCGCTGGGTGTTGAGGCCTTCGGGGAACAGGGCGTTGCAGTTCTCGATCGACTGGATGCTCTGCTCTTCGTTGCTCTCCGCGCCGCACTTGCTGTACGGCGGTGCCGCTGGTGTACCGGAAGGTCGTGAAGACGCTCACGTTCTTCAGCACGGTGCCGAGCGCCGAGCCCTGGCGGAAGTCGCCCGGGAAGGTGACCGAGAACGCGCTGGCCAGCGTGTGCGGACGGCTGTTGTCGGTCGGCAGGATGCCCTGTGGGGGCGGCTGCGCGCCGTTGTTGCCGCCGACCTGGTTCACGATGCGCGACCCGTACTGCGTGTAGGTGAACGGGTCGGAGCCGGTGTTCTTGGCCTGCTGGTACGAGTAGCTGACCGTGCCGTTGAAGAAGTTGCCGAACCGGCGGTCGAGCCGCACGTCCATGCCGCGGACGTTGCCGAAGTCGAGGTTGGTGAGGAAGCGGAAGTCGGTGTCGCGGCGCTGGGCCGGGTCGAACAGCGTGACCAGCCGGGCGGCCGGGTCCGAGATGATGTCCTTGTTGTACGCGGCGACGTCGAGCACCATGTCGTCGCTGAACGCGTGCCGGATGCCGAACTCGAAGGTGATCGTCTTGCCGAAGTCGAGGTCGCGACCCGTAGACCTGGTTGGTGTTGGTGTTGCCCAGGTCGGTGTTGATGCCGCCGAGCAGCAGCGCGAAGTCCGGGGTCTGCACCTGGTGCGCGTACGACAGCCGGAAGTTGGTCCGGTCGGTCACCGGGAACGAGACCTGGACGTGCGGGCTCAGGTAGTTGTGGCTCTTGTCCCGGACGTACAGCGAGGTCGGGTTGTTCTGGTCGAAGCCCGGGAGGCTCGAGACCCGCGGGAAGGCGTAGGTGTTGCCCGCCGTGTCGGTCGCGAACGGCCGCGAGGCACGGGTGTCGTAGTAGTCGTAGCGCAGGCCGCCGACCAGGACCACGTCGCCCAGGTCGAGCCGGTCTTCCACGTAGGCGTTCCACCGGATCGGCTTCTCGATGTAGGCGTCCGAGAAGAACTTGGACGTGAACGAGAAGGAGTAGTTGTCGATCCCGTACCGGGTGAATTCGCCGCCGATGTTGAGGCGGTTGTACCGGTCCGCCTGCCAGTCGATCTTGGCCTTGGCGATGTACCGGTTCTCCTTGTACAGGCTCAGCCGCGCGTTGGTGGTGCCGTTGGACGGGCCGCCGCTCTCGCCGAACGACCAGGTGTCGCCACCCTGCGTGTTGACGAAGTTGGCGTACTGGCCGTAGAGGCCGTACGCGTTGTTGCGGACGTCGTCGACCAGGTTGTACGCGCTGCCGTTGTCGACGTCGACCGGGGTGATCCGGCCATCGTTCCGGCGGACGTTGTTGATCAGCTGCTCATCGACCGGGAAGTTGTCGAAGTCGAAGATGAAGTGCATCGGCTTGATGATGAAGCCGCCGAACGGATCGCGGGTCTCCAGATCGCTCTCGGTCGTGAGCGGGCTGTCGATCCGGCGGTCCTGCTGGTACGACAGCGCCACGTCGAGGGCCAGCGCCCGCTCAGCGCTCTTGCTCAGGTTCTGGGTCCAGCTCAGCGTGGTGAAGTAGCTCCGCGCGTTGAAGCCCTGGAGCGACGAGGGCAGCGCGAGGTTGTTGATGTAGCGGATGGTGAACGGGAACGTGTGGCCGTGGTTCCGGCTGGTGGCCAGGCTCAGGGACACTCGCGAGCCGGTGCCGTACGTGTAGTTGAGCTTGCCCGACGCCTGGTACAGGGTCCGCGCCGTGGCCGGCAGCCGCACGCCGTTGCAGTCGAACCCGTAGTTGTTCCGGATGTTAGTGACGCTCTCCTGGGTGCGGGCATCGCCGCTGGCCAGGCCGTCGGCGCCGGCATCCGCGAAGGCATCGCACTTGCCGCGCGAGATCGCGTAGTTGTAGACCCGGACCGCCGTGGTGTCGGCGGTGAGGCTCTCGTCGGCCGCGGTCGCGGCGTCGTCCAGCACGCTGAGCTGGTTCACGACCGTGTCCACGCCCGCCTGCAGGAAGATCGGGACCTCAGCGCTGCCGAAGCCCTCTTCCAGCGCCTTCTGGCCCTCGAGCGCGCCGCTCAGAGCGAAGGTCAGGCGGCCCGCCAGCGGGCCGCTGAAGCTGCCCTCGAGCCGGTTGAACCCGGTCGAGTGGTTGGTGCCGAACGGCTCGTCGCTCTGAACCGAGAGCGACCCGTTGTACTCGTTGCCGCCGGTCTTGGTGACGATGTTGATGATGCCGGACTTGGCGTTGCCGAATTCGGCCGAGGAGGATCCGGTGGTGACCGACGCTTCTTCGAAGGAGTTGGTGGCGATACTGAGGGTGGTGCCCGCCGAGCCTACGTACCGGTCGCCGCGATAGCCGGCCTGGACCGGGACGCCGTCGACGTAGGTGGCCGCTTCGTTGTTGCGGCCGCCGCGGATCGAGAGGTTCCGTTGTTGTCCGCCGTCACGCCCGGCTGAAGTCGAAGGACCTCGTTGATCCGGTCGACCGGGAGGTTGTCGGCGAACTGGCCGTCCATCCGCTGCTTGGTCGTGACCTCGTCACGCGGCACCAGCGGCTGGGTCTGGCTGACGACCGTGATCTCCGGTGATCTCGACCGCCGTCTGCTCCAGCTGGACGTCCACCGTGATCGTCTGGCCGGCGAGCACCTTCACGCCTTCGACCTGGGTCGACTTGTAGCCGATGAAGGCGGCGCGCACGGACAGCGTGCCGGCGGGGACGTTGTTGATGAAGTAGTAGCCCTGGGGGTTGGTGAGCGCGTTGAACGCCGTCCCCACCACGAACACCTGGGCGTTCGCAATGGGTGCGCCCGCTTGGTCCCGCACCCTGCCTTCGATTTACCAGTCGAGCCCTGGGCGAGGAGCGAGCCGGCTCCTAGCGACCAGCGCGACTGCCGCGACGCGATGACTCGCGCAACGCGTGCGAAGGCGCTGACACGGCAATGCTTCATGGATACGTCCTCCAAAGGCGTGAACCTGCGATTACTGCCGACTTGGAGCGGAGAGCGCACACGCTCCCCTGGGCCCTGTGGCCTACTTGGGAATGCGACTGCTGTGGGATGCACACCTGCAATGAAGATGGGGACGCGTCATCGATGAGGATGGCGCGTGCGACGACCGCGGCCCGGTCGGCGCCGACTAATATGAAGCGACTAAAATCTCGTGTCAAGCAAACGTCACGGCCTGGCACACCATCTCACACGGCCGATGTAACTCTCTGAAACCGGAGCAAGTTGCCTATTGAAACACCAGCGGCCCGTCTCGGCGACGCGGCCAGTCGCGTGGCAGCGCGGTGGATGCGGGCGACACGGCGCGCACGCACAGGCGGAGCGGCGACGACGCGATGGTTCGATGTGACGCGGTGGTTCGATGTGAGCACGGGAAATGAGACGGACGCGATTTTAATCTGCGGAGCCGCGTTTGGGAAGGGGCCGGTGCTCGCCGGCCTTCCAGCCCGGCTACGCCCCCGGCACGATCAGGCGCGTCTGCGGCACCCGCGGCGTGACCTCGGGCCCGCCGCTCGTCCCAGTACATGTTCACCTCGCTCCGCACCCCGAACTCCCCCGGCAGATAGATCGCCCGGTTCCACCGAGAAACCCACGCCCGGCACCAGGAGCCGGTCGTCGTGGGTCTCGTAGTCGTCCAGGTGCGGACCCGAGCCGTGGAGGTCGCGGTCGATCGAGTGTCCGGTCCGATGCACGAAGCGCAGTCGCCGATAGCCGGCGCGCCTCGACCACCGCCCGCGCCGCGCGGTCGGCCTCGAAGCCCGCGATCGGCCGGCCGCTCCGCCGCCGCCGTCTGCACCGCGGCCACCGCCGCGTCCCGCGCCTGCGCGCACCGTCTCCCACACCCGCGCCACCGCGCTCCGGCGGCCGGCTCCCCGCGAACCCCATCCAGGTCTGGTCGGCGAAGACCGTCGTCGCGGCTCCGGCCGGCCCAGAGGTCGAGCAGGACGACCTCGCCCGCCCGGAGCGTGGCGTCCTCGCCCGGCGTGCGGCTCGTAGTGCGGGTTGGCCGAGTTGGGGCCGAAGCCCGACGATCGGGAGGCGTATCGAAGACCAGCCCGCGCGCCTCCACCGCCGCGACCACCCGCGCCTGCAGCGCCGACTCGGTCGAGTCCCCGCCGGCCTCGCCGCACCGCGCGCGGCCAGCTCGTCCCGCGCCACCGCGGCCAGGATCTTCGGCCGCCGCGCGGTGGTCGGCGGCCTCTCGGCCGGTCCACCGCGGCGGCGAAGCGGGTCACCAGCGCGCCGGAGGGCACGATGGTGGCGCCGAGCCGCCGCAGCAGCTCGACGACGCCGGACGGGCACCCGGTCGAGATAGGGCACCGCGTCCTCCGGCGAGATCTCCATCGCCAGCCGCTTCGCCGCGGACCACCAGGCCCAGCGCCGCGTGCAGCTCCTCCCACCGCGGCGTAGGGCAGCACCCGCCCCGGGAAGCCCTGCCACCGCTGCCAGCTCGATCCGGTGCGCCACCGCGACCGGCTCGCCGTCGCGTGGGAGCAGCACGAACAGCCGGCGGGTGTTGAGGCCCGGTGAGCTCGAGCACCCGCGTCGCCACCGGGTTGAGGCCGTGGAAGTCGAACAGCAGCCAGCCGTCGACGCCGGCCGCGGCCAGCGCCTCGCTGAGCGCGGCCGGGTCGGGGATCACTCGTAGACCTCGGCCGCGGCGGTCCGCCACACGCAGGCCTCGTCGCCGCGCGCGCGGCAGCGCTCGTGCAGCATGGCGCCCTCGAACGCGGTGAGACAGCGGAGCAGCTCGCCGTAGGCCGAGCCGTAGAAGGCGCAGGCGGCCCCGTCGGGCATCGCCAGGATCGAGAGCGGGTCGGTCATCCGGACCTCGGTGCCCTGCGGCCGGCGAGCGGAGCTCGCCGTCGAAGATCCTGCCGGGCCAGGCGGGCCGCCGCCCGGAGCGCGATCCGCCGCGCAAGGCCCGCGGGCGACACCCGCGCCAGCGTCCGCGCCGAGCGGGCGCGCGAGCGGGCCGCGTAGCGCGCCGCCCGGCGGCCGGCGTCGGCGAACACCAGCGGCGCGTCCGGCCGGCGCCCCACCAGCCGGATCACGCGACACCACCTCGTCCAGCTCGACCGTCCCGTCGCGCTCGGCGGTCGCGCGATAGCGCTGGATCTGGGCGGCCACGGTCGGGCTCAGGCCCAGGCGGCGCACGACGATCTCCTCGGCGAGCTCGTCGAGACCGTCCTCGACCGGGGTGTCGAGATTGCGGATCGCCTCGAGCAGGCTGAGCGGGAGGAGCGCGGGAACGGCGGGCAGGACGTACGGCACGGGAGTCGTGATGCGCCCGGAAGTCTAGCGCGGTCCATTAGCACTTCTTTCCATGGCCGAGCCTACCACCACCGGGCGCCCGTTCGACGCCGAGGCGCTTCCGCATCTCGACGCGCTCTACCGCGTGGCGCTCCGGCTCACCGGCGATCCGACCCAGGCCGAAGACCTGGTCCAGGACACCATGCTCAAGGCCTACCGCGCCTGGCAGCAGTACCGCCCGGGGACCAACGCCAAGGGCTGGCTGCTCACGATCCTCCGCAACACCTTCATCAACGACTACCGCCGCCGGAAGCTCGAGCCCGTGGCCACGGACCTCGAGGCCATCGAGCCGCACGCGATCTACCGGGCGGTGGAGGACGTCGACCCCGAAGGCGCCTTCTTCTCGAAGATCGTGGACGAGAAGGTGCTCGAGGCCATCGACGCCCTGCCGCCGGATTTCCGTGAGGTGCTCGTGCTGAGCGACATGGAAGGCCTGCCGCTACGGCGAGATCGCCGAGGCGCTCAAGGTGCCGGTCGGCACCGTCAAGTCGCGCCTCTTCCGGGCCCGCCGGCTGCTGCAGGCAGTCGCTCTACGAGTACGCCGTGGAGACCGGCATACATCCCGCCGCGGGAGGCGCCGCATGAGTGAGAAGCTCGACTGCCGGGAGGCGGTCGCCCGGCTCCAGGACTACCTCAAGCACGAGCTGACGCCCGAGCTGGCCGAGGAGATGCGGGCCCACCTCGAGCACTGCCGCCCCTGTCTGGGCCACGCCCGGTTCGAGCAGAGCTTCCTCGCAATGCTCGAGCTGCGGGCTCGGCGCTCCGGCTGCCCGAGCGAGCTTCGCGCGCCGCATCGAGCTGCAGCTCGGCCGCGAGATGGAGCAGGGCTGACGCCGGTCGCCCTCCCGGTGGCCGCACTCGCCGCCGGGGCGCTCGCGCTGCTGGCCTGGGCGGTCCGGAGCCTGACCGGCCCCGGCGCGGTGGCCGCCTGGGCGATCGGCATCGCGGTGCTGGCGGGCACG
The DNA here is from genome assembly GCA_963840215.1 of uncultured Gemmatimonadales bacterium. Taxonomy (GTDB): domain Bacteria; phylum Gemmatimonadota; class Gemmatimonadetes; order Gemmatimonadales; family GWC2-71-9; genus CAVVWJ01. Next base: position 541,596 of record CAWIYG010000002.1, read on the forward strand.
GGGTGGGCGGGCGGCGCGGTCCTGGCCGCCTTTTTCGTCTCCAGCACTGCGATCGGTCGGTTGACGCCCGCACCCGTCGGCCTCGACCCGAAGGATGAGCGGCGCGACGCCCGCCAGGTCGTCGCCAACGGCGGCCCGGCCGCGCATCGGAGCGCTGCTCGGGCTCTACGACCCGGGGCTCGGACTCTGGCTCGTGACCGGCAGCCTCGCCGCGGCGGCGGCCGACACCTGGGCCACCGGCATCGGCGGGTGGAGCCGCACGCCGCCGCGGCGGCTGCTCGTCGGGGCCGAGATGCCGCGGGGAACCAGCGGGGGGATGACCGCCGTCGGCTGCCTCGGCGCGGCCGCCGGGGCATTGCTCGTGGCCGCGGCCGGGGTCGCCGCCGGCGGCGGCGCCGGGCTGCTGCCGGCCGGAACGCTGGTAGGTTTCGCTGGGATGGTCACGGACTCCGTCCTGGGAGCCCGCTGGCAGGGACGCTTTCGCTGCCCCGCGTGCGACGTCGCCAGCGAGTGGCCGGTGCACCGCTGTGGGGCCCGCACGGTCCGGGTGGGAGGAATGCCATGGCTGGACAACGATGGAGTGAACCTCGGCGCGACGGCCTTGGGCGCCGTGCTCGCGGGTGCGGCCTGGCTCTGCTGGTCCCGCTGATCCTGGGGCTGGCCGGGTGTAATGGCGACCCGACGGCGCCCCGAACGGGGCTGCCGCCCGGCGGCGGCAACAATTCGGGCGCGAACGGCGGCGCCAACACGACGGCGCTCGTCGGCGACTGGCGCGCGGTCGTCGTGATCGAGGTCCCGGGCGACCTGCAGACCTGGACGACCACCTGGCACTTCGACGCCGCGGGGACCTGCCGGCAGACGCTGGTCACCGAGTCGCTCGCCGAAGGCTTCCCCCGCACCACCGTGCGCGACTGCAGCTGGGCCACCAACGGCGGCGAGGTCGCCATCACCTTCGCCGGCGGCGGCACCGTGACCTTCGATTTCTCCTTTGCCGCGCTCGACCCCGACCGCCTCGTGCTCGATGGCTTCGAGTATCAGCGCCTCGCCTGAGCCGGCTCCTGCGATCGACGTGCTCGTGGTCGGGGCCGGGCCGGCCGGCAGCGCCCTGTCCGCCCACCTCGCGCGAGCGGGCTGGAGCGTGACGGCCGTCGACCGCGCCGCCTTTCCCCGCGACAAGGCCTGCTCCGAATACATGAGCCCCGAGGCGGTCCGGCTGCTCGACGGCCTGGGCGTGGTCTCCGAGCTCGAGGCCGCGGGCGCTGCCGCGCTCCGCGGCACCCGCGTGACCGCCGCGCGCGGGAGCCGGCTCCATGGGCAATTCGCCGGCGCCGAGGTGGCGCCCTTCCGCGCCACCGGGCTTTCGATTTCCCGCCGTCTGCTCGACGACACCCTGGTCCGCGCGGCCCGCGCCGCGGGGGCCACGGTGTTGGAGCGCACCGTGGTCGAGGCGCTGCTGTACGACCGCGGCGGTGTGGCGGGCGCTGTCGTCCGCGAGGCGAACGGGCAGCGCCGTGCGCTCCGGGCGAGGCTCACCGTCGGCGCCGACGGGCTCCGCTCGCTCGTGGCCCGGCGGCTCGGACCGCGCCGGTTCGGCCGGCCACGCCGGCTCGCGTTCGTGGCCCATGTCGACGGCGTGGCCGGCATGGGCGACTCGGCCGAGATGCACGTCGGCGCCCGAGGTTACGTGGGGCTCAATCCGATCGGCTCGGGACGCACCAACGTGGCCCTCGTGGTGCCGGCCGGCCGCGGAGGCGAGGCACGGGGCCGCGCGGAGGCCTTCTTCCTGGAGACCCTGCGCGCCTTCCCGGGAGTGGCCGAGCGGGTCGCGGCCGGCACGCTCGCACGGCGGGTGCTGGCCACCGGACCGTTCGCGGCCTGGTCGGGCCGGGTGACCGCCGACGGCGCCGCGCTGGTCGGTGACGCAGCCGACTTCTTCGACCCGTTCACCGGCGAGGGGATCTACAGCGCGCTCCGCGGCGCCGAGCTCCTGGCCGCCGCCGCGGCGCCCGCGCTCGAGCGGCGCGGGCCCGTCACCGCCGCCGGCCTGGCCGGCTACCGCGGCGCCCGGCGCCGGACGTTCGCGGGGAAGTGGGCGGTCGAGCGGCTGATCGGCTATGGCATGCTGTTTCCCGCGCTCTTCGACCGCGCCGTCGAGCGGCTCGGCCGGCGCGCCGGCATGGCCGACACCCTCATCGGCGTGACCGGCGACTTCGTGCCCGCGCGCCGGGTGCTCAATCCCGTCTTCCTCGCGAGGATGCTCCTCTGAGCCCGTCCGCCGTCGACCCCGCCCGCTTCCGCCAGCTGCTCGGCCGCTTCGCGACCGGGGTCACCGTGCTCACGGTGCGGGACCCGGCGGGCCAGCCTGCCGGGATGACCGCGAGCAGCCTGGCCTCGGTCTCGCTCGAGCCCCCGCTGGTATCGGTCTGCGTCGATCACGCGGCTGACCTGCACGACCTGATCGTGGCCGCGCCCGAATTCGTCGTGAACATCCTGGAGAGCAGCCAGGAGGAGCTGTCGCGCCGCTTCGCCGACCCGCACGACGACCGATTCGACGGCATCGGCTATCACGCGGGGCCGGAGGGCCAGATCTTCCTGGACGGCGCGCTCGCCCACATCGAGTGCGAGCGCTTCGCCGTGTATCCCGGCGGCGACCACACCATCATCGTCGGCCGGGTCATCGGGGGCGACACCCGCGACGGCCACCCGCTGCTGTACTATCGCGGCGGCTACGCCGCGCTCTCGTGACCACCGCGCCCCCGCTCGCCCCCAGTCCGGTCGGCATCGAGCTGCTGGACGATCCCGCGGCCGATCCCGCCATGGTTGCGGAATCGCTCCGCAACATCGCGCGGTCGAACCGGTGGTTCGGCGGCGCCGCGGCCGTGCGCCACGGGCTGGCGCGCGCGCTCGCGGGGGTCGATCGCGGCGCCACCCTCACGCTGGCCGATCTCGGCACCGGGCTCGGCGATCTGCCGCAGGCCGCCGCGCGCTGGGCGGCGCGCCGCGGCGTGCGGCTGGTGACCGTGGGGCTCGAGCGGAGCCCGGTGGCCGCGCGGCTCACGCACGACGGCGGGGTGCCGTGCGTGGTGGGCTGCGCGGGGTCGCCGCCGTTCCGGGAGAAGTCGGTCGATGTCGTGCTGGTGAGCCAGGTCGCGCACCACCTGGCCGACGAGTCGGCGGTACGGCTGTTCCGGGCGTGCGACCGGCTGGCCCGCCGGGCGGTGATCGTCGCCGACCTCCGCCGCGGGTCGCTCGGCCCGCTGGTCTTCTGGGTCGGCGCGCGCGCGCTCCGCTTCGACCCCGTCACCGTCGCGGACGGGATCACCTCCCTCCGCCGGGGCTACACGCCGGCCCGGCTGCGCGCCCTGCTCGCGGCCGCCGGCGTCCGCGGCCTGGTGGAGCGCCGCCCGGGCTACCGGCTGGTGGCCACCTGGCGGCCGGCGGCCGGCTGATGCGGACCGTCGACCAGACCCGGATCCACGCTCCGGCCGACCGGGTGCTCGCCGCCGCGGTCGACGTCGAGCGCTGGCCGGCCTGGCTGCCGCACTACCGCTGGGTGCGGAAGCTCGAGCGCCGCGGCGACGGCGGCCTGGTCGAGATGGCGGCGTGGCGGCCGTTCGGCCCGCTCAACTATCCCACCTGGTGGGTCTCGGAGATGTGGGTGGACCGGGCGGCGCCCGCCGTCCACTACCGGCATGTCCGTGGCATCACCGCCGGGATGGACGTGGTCTGGCGGATCGAGCCGGCGGACGGCGGCACCGACGTGACGATCGTGCACGACTGGACTGGGCCGCGCTGGCCCCTGATCGGCGGCCCCGCGGCGACGTGGGTCATCGGCCCGGTGTTCATCCATGGGATCGCGTCGCGGACGCTGGCGGGCATCCGGCGGGCGGTGGAGGCAGGAGTCACATGAGCGACGCGAGGCGGGTGGTCATCACGGGCATCGGGGCGGTCACCCCGATCGGGCTGGGGGTCGACGGCCTGTGGGCGGGGCTCCGGCGGCGGACGTCGGCCGTCCGCTGCATCACGCGGTTCGATCCGACGGCGTTCAAGTCGCGCATCGCGGGCGAGGTGCCGGACTTCGTGCCCGGCGACCACATCGAGGAGCGCCGGGCGCGCCGGCTGGACCGGTACTCCCAGTTCACCATCGCCGCCACCCGCATGGCGCTCGGCGACGCCGAGCTCGACCTCGCGCGCGAGGACCCCGACCGGGTCGGCGCGATGATGGGCACCGCCCTTGGTGGGGTGGCGCACGGGGAGCGCAACTACCACGCCTTCCTCACCGAGGGCCCGCGCGCGGTCGACCCGGCACTGGCCCTCACCGTCTTCGCCGGCGCGGCCAGCTGCAACATCGCGATCGAGTTCGGCTGCACGGGACCCAACTCCACCAACGGGATGAGTTGCGCGTCGGGCGCGATCGCCATCGGCGACGGCTTCCGGGCCATCGTCAGGGGCGATGCCGACATCATGCTCGCCGGCGGCGCCGAGGCCCCGCTGGCGCCGCTCTGCTTCGGCGCCTTCGCGATCATCCGGGCCATGTCCACCCGCAACGACGATCCGGCGCACGCCAGCCGCCCGTTCGACGCGGGCCGGGACGGCTTCGTCATGGCCGAAGGCGCGGCGGTGCTGGTGCTCGAGGAGCGGAGCCGGGCACTGGCCCGCGGGGCGCCGGTCTACGCCGAGCTCTGCGGCTTCGGCCTCACCAACGACGCGCATCATATGACCGCGCCCCGCCCCGACGGCACGCCAGGCCGCCCGGGCCATGCGGAACGCCCTGGCCGAGGCGCACGTCAACGCCGGCGAGGTCGGCTACATCAATGCCCACGGCTCCTCGACGCCGCTCAACGACCCCACCGAGACCAGCGCCATCCGCCAGGTCTTCGGCGAGCACGCCGACCGGGTGCCTCTGAGCGGCACCAAGGGCTACTACGGCCACGCGCTGGGGGCGAGCGGCGCCATCGAGGCCGCCATCTGCGCGCTCGCGTCCCGCCACGGATGGCTGCCGCCAACCGTGAACCTGGAGACGCCCGATCCCGCCTGCGATCTCGCCCTTGGTGACGGGCGACGGACGCGATCTCGCGCCCGACGTGTTGCTGAGCAACTCGTTCGGGTTCGGGGGGATCAACGCGGCGCTGGTGTTTCGACGGGCGGACGCCTAGATTCGCCGCCGTCCCTCCCCCTCGGTCGACACCACAAAGGATGGCTGATGCCTTCGCTGCTTCGCCGCTCGCTCGCTGAAGCCCTCGGCACGTTCGCGCTGATCTTCATCGGCGTCGGATCGGTCGCGAGCAAGTACTTCCCCGACGCCGCCTTTGGAGTTCTGGGCGTCGCGATCGCGCACGCGGTCGTCCTCTCGGTCATGATCACCGCCACCATGTCGATCTCGGGCGGCCACCTGAACCCCGCCGTCACGATCGGGCTGCTCGTGGCCCGCCGGACCACCGGGCAGACAGCCATCGCCTACATCATCGCCCAGCTGGCCGGCGCGGTCCTCGGCGCGCTGGCGGTCAAGGCGATCTTCCCGCTTGGCGTCACCCGCCCGATCGCGCTCGGCACGCCGGCCATCGCCGGCAACATCCAGCTCTCGCAGGCCATCGCGCTCGAGGCCATCCTCACGTTCTTCCTGGTGTCGGCGGTGTTCGGCACCTGCGTGAACTCGGAGGCGCCCAAGGTCGGCGGGTTCGGCGTCGGGCTGGTGCTGCTGTTCGACATCCTGGTCGGCGGGCCGCTCACGGGCGCGGCGATGAATCCGGCACGCGCCTTCGGGCCGGCGCTGGTGGCGGGCCAGTGGGTGGCACATGGGGTGTATTGGGTGGGCCCGATCCTGGGAGCGATCGTCGCGGCGCTGCTGTGGGAGCACGTGCTGCTGCCGAAGCGGCAACGGACGGAGTAGGCAGGCGGTCGGGCGGTCAGGCGGTCAGGCGGTCAGGCGGTCAGGCGGTCAGGCGGTCAGGCGGTCAGGCGGTCAGGCGGTCAGCGGTGAGCGTCGCGCTCACCGATCGGTGTGCTGTTACCGACCGCCTGACCGCCCGACCGCCCGGACCGCCCTTTTCATCCTCGCCCAGAGCGAGGCCAGGTAGCCCACCAGAATCACCGACGTCACGACGTACGCCGCGATCATGTATTGCGCGTTCTGGGGCGTATCAGACGGCATCGGCCGCCTCCTCCCGCGCATCCTCCGCCAGCGCCAGCCCGTACCGCAGCGTCACCAGCCCCACATACAGCACCGTGAACACCGCCGTCGAGATCAGCAGCGTCCGCAGCATCTCGGGCGGCAGCGACGGCGCGCTCGGCTTCAGCACCACCGGCTGCGGGTGCAGGGTGCGGAACAGATACACGCTGAGGTGGATGAAGGGGACCAGCAGCATGCCGAGGATGCCCACCACCGCGCTGAACCGCGCCCGCTCGGCTGGATCGTGCACCGAGGCCCGGAGCGCCAGGTAGCCGATGAAAAGGAAGAACAGGAACAAGGTCAGGGTGAGCCGCGCGTCCCAGGTCCACCAGGTGCCCCAGATCGGCTTGGCCCAGATCGGCCCGGTGGTCAGCATGACCGCGCTGAACGCGACGCCCACCTCGGCGGAGGAGGCGGCGAACCGGTCGAGCCGCGGGTCGTGCAGCCAGAGGTAGAGGCCGCTCGTGACTCCCACCAGCGTGAACGCGATCAGCGCGCTCCACGCCGCCGGCACGTGCAGGTAGAAGATCTTCTGCGCCAGGCCCTGCCGCGCCTCGACCGGCGTGTACCCCAGCGCCAGGACGTAGACCAGCACCAGGCCGGCGAGGGCCACCGAGGCTGATGACGAGACCTCGGCGAGCCGTGGCGAGCGCGGCGTCCGCCGTCATTCGTCCACCACGGCGCTGAAGGCCAGGGTGCAGAGCGTCACGAAGACGATGTCATAGAGGGCAAGGAGTCTAAGCCATCCCAGCATCTCGCTCAATGGACGGCCCGCGAGCAGGCGCGCGGTCACTTGGACCGCGCCGATCAGCGGCGGCACCATGAACGGGAGCAGCAGCACCGGCAGCATCAGCTCGGCGAAACGGGTGCGCACGGCCATCGCGCTGAAGATCGTGCCGACCGAGACGAACCCGATCGTCGCGAGCACGGTCACGCCGATGATGCCCGGCAGCGCCGCGGCCAGGTCCACGTTGAAGAACAGCACGAAGAGCGGCAGCGTCACCGCCTCCACCGTCCCCACGAACGCGAGGTTGGCCAGCAGCTTGCCGGCGAAGAGCGCCTCCCGCGGCACCGGCGCCAGCAGCAGGCCGTCGAGCGCGCCGTGCTCGCGCTCGATGGTGAACGCGCGGTTGAGCGCCACCATCGCCGCCAGCGCGAACGTCACCCAGAGCACGCTGGGCGCGAGGTCCGTCGCCGAGAGCGCGGTCGGATCGCGCGCGAAGTTGAACACCACCAGCACCAGCGCGGCGAACACCACCGCCGACAGCAGGGCCGTCCGGCTCCGGAGCTCGGCCCGGATGTCCTTCCCGGCGATCGCGAAGGCCATGCGGAGCGCCTCAGGCACCGATCCACTCCCGGTAGCGAGGCAGGAACCCGTCGAGCGGGCCGGCCTTTGGCGCGTCGCTCACCCAGCGGCCCTCGACCAGCACGGCGATCCGGGTCGCCACCTCCCACACCTCGGCCAGATGGTGGGTCACGATGACGAGCCCGAGGCCCTCGGCGCGACGCGCCTCGAGCATCTCGCGCAGGCGGTCGGCCGAGCCGGCGTCGAGCGCGGTGAACGGCTCGTCGAGCAGGAGGACCCTCGGCGCGTGCAGCAGCGCTCGGGCGATCGCGGCCCGCTGCAGCAGGCCGCGGCTCAGGCGGCGCGGCGAGTCGTCCGCCCGCGCGGCCAGCCCTGCCGCCTCGAGCGCGGCGCGGGCCACTTCCCCCGGTCGCGCGAGGCCATAGAGCCGGGCGACGAAGGTCAGGTTCTCCGCCAGCGTCAGATCGTCGTAGAGCAGGGATTGATGCGACAGGAGGCCGATCGCCCGGCGGGCCTGAGCCGCGCCGGGGGTCAGCGGCCGGCCGAGCACGTGCACCTCGCCCGCCGACGCGCGCATGAGACCCGCCAGGATCCGGAGCAGCGTGCTCTTGCCTGCCCCGTTCGGTCCCGCGACGGCCAACACCTCGCCCGGGGCGAGGGTCAGGTCGATGTCGTGTAGGACCCGAAGGCGGCCGAAAGAGCGACGCAGGCCGCGGGCGGCGAGCAGGGCCTCGCCGTCACGAGACGGCATCGATGCGGGCGCCGAGCTCGTCGAGGCGGAAGGGTTTGACGATGTAGCCGGAGTGGGGGAGATTCAGGACCTTGAGCTGGGGCTCGATGCTCATGTAGGCCGTCGTGATGATCACCGGCAGGTCGGGCTGGCTCACGCGGATGCGCCGGAGCAGCTCCACCCCGTCGGTGTCGGGCAGGCGCATGTCCAGCACCGCGACGTCGGGGCGCTGCAGCTCGAGCTGTTCCAGCGCCTCCGCGCCCGTGGACGCGAACACCAGATCGTATCTCGGCTGGAACGCCCGCTGATAGCTGAGTCGCAGCGCGGGCTCATCCTCGACGATCAGGACACGCCGGCGGCGCTTTGCCTCGGTCATGCGACGTACCCCGCGACCCGGTGCCGACCGGCACTCGCTGAATGGGATGGGAGCCCGCGGGGTACACTAACCCCTTCCGGGGGTCGCGTCCATAGCAGAAGCGCCCCGTCCTGCGACGGGGCGCTCGCTCAGTCGTACGTCGTATCGACCACGAACAGGTCGTAGAGCTTGGTGATGGTGAGGAGGAAGCGGATCTCCTCGCTCGGATTGCGGAGCACCACCGCCAGACGCCGCTCGGCGGCCAGGCGCTGGATCAGCATCAGCGCGCCCAGTCCCGCGGAATCGACCTCCCGTGTGTGGGTGAGGTCGATGACCAGCCGGCCGGAGCCTTCGGGCATCGCCTCGAGCAGCTGCTCCGCCGCCTGGCGGATCGCGACACGTGTCTCCAGACCGAGCGTCTCCGGCGCGGCCAGGCCACGTTCCACCTCCTGCGGGGTCCTCATCCATCCTCCTTCGGCACCGAGCTATCTCACCGCCAGCTGGTGAGACCTCTAGTTTTGCGGCCCCGGATCGCTCCGGGTGTGCTCTTATCGAGAGAATCGACGCCTCGCCGCAGGCTACGTTGCGGCTGCGCCCTCGAGAAAGGCGAGTCTGGTGCCAGTGGCACCAAGCCGATGTCAGTTGGTCACTTACAGATGGGTCGCAACGCCTGAGTGCGACCGCTTGCGTCGCAGACCGCGAGATTCTACTGCAAAAGGGGCGGCGAGGTAAGAGTCGCGCGCATCCTACACCTGAATTTGCGCGCCGAGCTCGAGCACCCGGTTGGGCGGCAGGTTGAAGAAGGCGGTGGCGGACTGGGCGTTCCGCGCCATCACGATGAACAGGAGCTTGCGCCAGCCGGCCATGCTGGACGGCCCGGTGGGCAGCAGCGTCTCGCGCCCCAGGTAGAAGCTGGTCTCGGTCGGCCGGGCGCGCAGCCCCTGGCGCTCGGCCGACGCCAGCAGCGCCGGCACGTCGGGCGTCTCCATGAAGCCGTAGCGCCCCACGATCGTGTAGAACCCGTCGCCCAGCACCTCCACCACGGCCCGCTCCTCGGCCCGGACCTGGGGGATCTCGTCCCCCTCGATCGACATGATGACGACGGTCTGGTGCAGCACCTTGTTGTGCTTGAGATGGTGCAGCAGGACGACCGGAACGCCGGTCGGGTCCGAGGTCATGAAGACGGCCGATCCGGGCACCCGGGTCGGCTGGCGCCGGGCGATGTCGCTGAGAAACAGGTCGATCGGCAGCGCGCTCTCGCGGAGGGTGGTGGCGACGATCTGCCGGCCCCGTTTCCAGGTCGTCATCAGCAGGTAGACGCCGAACGCCACCACGATCGGGAACCAGCCGCCCCGCGGGATCTTGACGAGGTTGGCCCCGAGGAACGCCAGGTCCACGAACAGGAACAGGCCGCCGACGGCGAGAATCCGCCAGCGCGGCCAGTGCCAGCGGTCGCGCGCGACGGCGCAGAAGAGGAGCGTCGTGATCGCCATCGTCCCGGTGACCGCGATGCCGTAGGCGGCCGCCAGATTCCCCGACGACCGGAAGGTGAGCACCAGCAGGACGCAGGCTACGCCCAGGAGGCGGTTGATGCCCGGGAGATAGATCTGGCCGATCTCGGTCTGGGAGGTGTGCCGGATCGTCACCCGGGGACAGTAGCCGAGCTGCACCGCCTGCCTGGTCAGGGAAAATGCGCCCGAGATCAGCGCCTGCGATGCCACCACCGCGGCGGCCGTAGCGAGGGCGACCATGGGGTAGAGCGCCCAGGCGGGCACGAGCGAGTAGAACGGATTGACGGCGGCCGCCGGTCGATCGAGCAGGAGGGCGCCCTGCCCGAAGTAGTTGAGGATCAGCGCCGGCAACACCACGGCGAACCAGGCGAGCCGGATGGGGCGCTTGCCGAAGTGACCCATGTCGGCGTAGAGCGCCTCGCCGCCGGTCACAACCAGCACGACCGCGCCCAGCACCAGGAAGCCGCGCAGGCCGTCGCGCAGGAAGAAATCAACCGCGTGCCAGGGATTGACGGCGGCCAGCACTTCTGGATGGCGCAGGATGCCGCTCACCCCCAGCACCGCGATCGACCCGAACCACACTACCATGACCCGTCCGAACACCGCTCCCACCCTGGCCGTGCCGCGCCGCTGGAACATGAAGAGCGCCACGAGAATGACGCTGGAGACGATGGGCACCACCCACGGCGGGAACTGCGGCGCCGCGATCGCGATGCCCTCGACCGCGCCGAGCACCGAGATGGCCGGGGTGATGACGCCGTCGCCGTACAGCAGCGCCGCGCCGAACAGGCCGAGCCCGGCGAGCAGGGGGCGCGCGACGAGGCGATGGCGGCGCGGCCTCAACAGGGCGAGCAGCGCCATGATGCCGCCCTCGCCGCGGTTGTCGGCCTCGCATGATGAAGGTCAGGTACTTGAGCGACACCACGAAGTTGAGCGACCAGAAGATGAGCGACAGGACGCCCAGCACGTTCGCCGCGCTGGGGGCGAGCCCGTACTCCGGTGCGAAGCATTCCTTGAGGGCGTAGAGCGGGCTGGTACCGATGTCGCCGTAGACCACGCCCAGCGCGGCCAGCGCGGTGGCGGCAAGTGCCTGCCGCCCTCCTGCGGTTCCGGGCACGGGTGACTCCGGCGCCTCGACCGCGCCGGCGTCCGGGGCCGTTGTCATGAGCTAGAACTGAATCTGGGCGCCCAGCTCGACGACCCGGTTGGGCGGAAGGTTGAAGTACGCGGTGGCGGACTGCGCGTTCCTGGTCATCACAATGAACAGCTTCTTGCGCCAGCGCGCCATCCGGCCGACCGTCGACGCGGCGGCCTGCGCCCGGCGCTTGCCGTCGACGGCGATCAACGTCTCACGGCCCAGGTAGAACGTGGTGCTGGTGAGCGCGACTGCCACCGGCTTGCCGTCGCTGCCGGTATCCCCGAGCGCCCGGAGGATCGCCGGCACGTCCGGCGTCTCCATGAAGCCGTAGTGGGCGACCACCTGGTAGAAGCCCTCGCCCAGCTCCTGGCACCGGACCCGGTCGGCCTCGGCGACCTGGGGGATCTCCTGCGTGACGATCGACATCAGCATCACCTTCTCGTGCAGCACCTGGTTGTGCTTGAGGTGATGGAGCAGCACGGGCGGCGCCCCGGTGATGTCCGAGGTGAGGAAGACCGCCGCGCCGCGCACCCGGTGCGGCTGCCGGCGGCGGATGTCCTCGAGGAAGAGGTCCATCGGCAGGGTGTTCTCGCGCACCAGCGCGGCCAGCCGCACCCGCCCCTTCTTCCAGGTCGACATCAGGATGAACACCAGCGCGGCCACGACCAGGGGGAACCAGCCGCCGTGCGGGATCTTGAGCAGGTTGGCGCCGACGAAGGCCAGGTCCACCGCCAGGAAGAGCGCCGTCACCGACGCCACCTTCCACGTGCTCCAGCCCCACCGCTCCCGCGCCACCACGGCGAACAGGATGCTCGTCATGGTCATGGTGCCCGACAGGGCCACACCATAGGTGCGCGGCCAGGCGGTCCGCCGAGCCGAACGTGACGACCAGGCCGAGGCACGCCACCATCAGCAGGTTGTTCACGGCGGGGATGTAGATCTGGCCGATCTCGGTCTTCGAGGTGTGCACGATGTTGACCCGGGGACAGTAGCCGAGCTGCACCGCCTGGCGGGTCAGCGAGAAGGCGCCGGAGATGAGCGCCTGGGACGCGACGACCGCGGCCGCGGTCGCCAGCGCCACCATCGGATAGAGCGCCCACCCCGGCACCAGCGAGTAGAACGGGTTGCGGGCCGCGGAAGGATCGTGCCAGCAGGAGCGCGCCCTGGCCGAAGTAGTTGAGGACCAGCGCGGGCAGCACCACCACGAACCAGGCGAGCCGGATCGGCCGCCGCCCGAAGTGGCCCATGTCGGCGTACAGCGCCTCGCCGCCGGTGACGACCAGGATGATCGCCGCCAGCACCATCAGATCCGGTGCCAGCCCTTCGCCGGAGGAAGAAGTCGACCGCGTACCACGGGTTGAGCGCCCGCAGCACCGACGGCTGGTGGGCGATGCCCGTGATGCCGAGCGCCGCGATGGCAGATGAACCAGATCAGGGTGACCGGGCCGAACACCGCGCCCACGCCGGCCGTCCCGCGCCGCTGCAAGGCGAACAAGCCGAGGATGATGACGAACGCGATCGGAACGACGCAGGTGCTCGAGCGCCGGCGTGGCGATGCTGAGGCCTTCGACCGCGCCGAGCACCGAGATCGCGGGCGTGATGATGCCGTCGCCATAGAGCAGCGCCGAGCCGAACAGGCCGCGCGGCCACCAGCACCCGTCCGAGGCCGCGCGGCGTCTCCCTTGGGCCGCGCCAGCGCGAGCAGCGCGAGAATGCCGCCCTCGCCCCGGTTGTCGGCGCGCATGACCATCGTGAGGTACTTGAAGGTGACGACGAAGTTGAGCGACCAGAAGATGAGCGAGAGGATGCCCAGCACGTTGGGCTCGTCGACCGGAAAGCCGTGGGGACCCCATGAAGCACTCCTTCAGTGCGTACAGCGGGCTGGTGCCGATGTCGCCGTACACCACGCCCAGCGCCCCGAGCGAGAGGGTCGCCAGCGCCCGGCCGACGGGCGGCGCCTTTGCCGGATCGGACACCTCAGCCGGCCTGCGGCTCCGGCGCCCGCCGTAGCGCGAGGAGGGCCAGGACGAATCGACAGGATGATGAAAGCCGAGCCAACGCACCAGCGGCAGATGGCGTGGATAACGAACAGCTCGAGGTAGGTGAGGTAGACCGTGAACAGCACGCCCCCGCCGGCGAGTCCGGCGAGCAGCGCGGCCGGCCACCGCTCCCCGGCCAGCGCGGGTCGCAGCGCCATCAGGCCGACGCAGAACAGCAGGCCGTACCCGACGAGGCCGATCAGCGCGACGTCGACGCCCAGGAACCGGCTCCACGACGCTGGTCTGGACCGTCTCGCAGCCGCCCGTGCCGCAGGCCAGCGTACCGATGCGGCCGATCTTGTACAGGTAGAGATATGCCGACACGAACACGCCCACGAGACTCAGGAGCGCCGCGCCCATGCGGTAGATCATTTCGCGCTGGCAGCGCGCGGCGCGAGCGAATCGACCAGTCGAGTGATGGCGTCCGAATCGAAGCGGCCCTGGTACAGCCGGCCGCCCACCAGCAGCGTCGGCGTCGAGCTCACGCCCGCTTTCGCGCCTTCCTCATAGCCGGCCTGGATGCGGCCGGCGTACTTCCCGGCGGCCATGCAGGCGTCGTACTGTCGCGACGTCGAGGCCCCGGCCTCGCGGGCGTAGCGGCGGAAGATGTCCGCCGCGTCCCGCGACACCGACCACTCGGCCTGCCCCTCGTAGATGTGCTCGTGCTGGTCCCAGTACTTGCCCTGCTCGTCGGCGCAGGCCGCGGAATGGGCGGCGACGCGGCGCATACTGGTGCTGCTGGAGGGGAAAGTCGCGGTAGCGCCAGCGCAGCCGGCCGGTCTTGATCAGCCGCTCTTCGATCGTCGGCATCTGCAGCGTGGCGAAGGTCTGACAGAACGGGCACTGGTAGTCGGCGTACTCGGTGATCTCGACCGGAGCGTTCTCCGCTCCCTTCAGGTACCCTCGAAAGCCCGCGGTGTCCTGCGGCTGGATGGTCACGTTCGCCGGGATGCTGACCGTGGCCGGCTTGGAGAGCTGGTAGCCGAGCAGGCCGATGCCGACGACGGCTACGGCCCCCAGGATCGCGTAGAAGCGGCTCATTCCGACGGGCGATGCCGCCATGGTTCGTCGTCCTCCGGTTCGTCCGGGTGAAACTGATCCTGCCGCTGGGCCTCGTCTACGATCCGACGGCTCTCGGCGACTTCGGGGGTGTCGTAGGTGACGCGAACCTCGTAGTGGAACATCTCGCTGCGGGCATCGCCCATCAGCCGGAGCAGCTCCGGAACCCCGCCGAGCAGCTGGCCGTTCTTGTCCAATTGGCGGATGCGCTCCGCCAGGGCGCGCAGCATCTCCGCGAGCCGGTCGGCGCGCGCGTCATCATACACTTCGTCGTGCTCTGGCATGGCCACCTCGAGGGGCGGCGGCTCCCTCGGTCAAGTTCATGTAAATGCTGCCGATAAACATAATCAGGGGACCCCTGCACCGGGGAAAAAGGGAGGGTTTGCACCAAATGGTGCAACCGGTTAGATTCCGGCGCGGTAAAGACCGCAAACTCAAGCAGGTTCGACGCCCAAAGGAAGGTGCATGAACAAGAAGAAGCCCCAGCGTGACCCCGAGCCCGTGGCTTTTGCCCAGGCCCGTGACGAGATGTTCAGTCACATTCTCCGGTGCGGCGTCATCGATGCGCTGCCGGAGCACCAGAAGGACTGGTTCGACGACACCATGCTCTACCTGGCCGATCGCTACGAGGACCTGTCCGAGGAGGAGCTGGCTCAGCTCCGCCAGCTGGGCGAGCGGTTCTCTCAGCCGGTTCAGCGAAAGGCCGAGGCCGTCGAGACCGGCGCGGCGTAAGCCGAATCTGGTCGGGTCATGCCGTCGCCCCGGTGCAGCGCTGCACCGGGGCGATCTGCGTTCAGGACCCCGCGTCCGGCGGCCAGCGTCGCCAGCGGAAGCCCGCCGCCAGCCTCGCGCCACCGCCAACACCCGCCTCGACGAACCAGCCCGCCCGCCCGCCCGGCCGCGCCTCGAGGCCGAGCGCCAGCACGAGATAGCCCTGGTCCACCGGCCCTCCCACCACCGCCACCCCGCCCGCCCCGTAGACTCCCGCCCCTCGGCGCCGCGTCGGATTGAGGAGAAAGTACGCCAGCAGTTCCCCGCGCCAGGCGGCGTCACCGTCGCTCACGCCCGCGCCCGCGGCAACCGAGATCCGTGTCCGTTGCGAGGTCCGGATCGCACCGTACCCGCCGGCCACCACCAGCGCCGGGTCCGACGCGGTGGCAATCCCCGTGATCCCGAGCTCGATGACCTGTTGCGCCGTTGCCGGCGATCCGGCCGTGGCCGCCGCGAGCAGCGCCCCGAGGGCGCGTGCCGCGGCCGCCCAGCTAGTCCAGCGTGAGCCCATGCGTGAGCCGGATGTCCGGCGCGAGCGAGTGGATCACCGAGCAGTACTTGGTGATCGACAGCTCGATCGCGCGCCGGGCCTTGGCCTCGTCGAGCCCGTCGCCCCGGAGATGATACTCCAGGTGCATGGCCGTGTAGCGCCGCGGCTCCGTCTCCCGCCGCTCGCCGCTCGCCTCGACCCGGAAATGCGTGAGCGTGACCCGCATCTTCTCCAGGAGGAGCACGACGTCCGAGGCACTGCACGACGCAGCGGCCAGCAGCAGCGTCAGCATCGGTCCCGGCGCGGCGGCATTGTCGCCGTCGATCGTGGCGATTGGGCCGCCCGGCTCGCCGCCCCGGAAGACGAGCTTGCCCTCCCAGGTGAGCGTCACCCGCTTCGCCTGGGCCGTCACGGTTCGGTGCCTCCCCCAGCCGCCGCTCGGCGGCGGGTGCCACGCGGTAGTAGTCCCAGATGGCGTAAATGGCGATCGCCGTCGTCGCCCACGCCAGCGGCCGGAGATGGGGCGACTCGGCCAGGAAGGCCACCAGGGTCAACACCTGGGCCACCGTCACCGCCTTGCCTCCCGCCCGCGCCGGAATGGCGCGCGGGCGCCGGGAGAAATAGGTGACGGCGAAGGCGATGGTCGCGACCAGATCCCGAAGCAGCACGCCGAGGATCTCGTACCACTCGAGCCGCCCGCTCACCGCCACCACGCCGAAGGCGGACGCCATGAACAGCTTGTCGGCGACGGGATCGATGACCGCGCCGAGCTTGGAGCTGCCGAACCGGCGCGCGAGCTGGCCGTCGAGCAGGTCGCTCCCGGCGGCGGCGGCCAGGAGCACCAGGCGCGCGTCGTTGGACACGAACGGAAACGCGATCGCGAGCGGGATGCGCACCGCGCTCAACAGGTCCGCGGTGGTCCACCCGTCGCGGCCTTGCTCCCCCTCCGGGCGCGGACTAGGTTCGGACGGCATGGCGTGCAAGATACTCGCATGACGCTGGACACCGCGGTCATCCCCTGTGGCGGTCGCGGCACGCGGCTCCACCCGATCACCCGCTGGCTGCCCAAGGAAATCCTGCCGGTAGGGCTCCGCCCGATTCTCTACTGGACGCTGGACGAAGCCGCCGACGCGGGCCTCCTCCGAGCCATCATCATCACCAACCCCCACAAGCCGCTGCTCGAAGCCGCCGCCCGTGCCTACGAGGGGCCGCTCGAGCTCGAGTTCGTGCCCCAGGATCATCCTCGCGGCCTCGGCGACGCGCTGCTCCGCGCGCGCGACCAGCTCGCCGGATCGCCGTTCCTCGCGCTCCTGCCCGACAATCTGTTCCAGGGTCCCAACCCCAGCGCGGCCGTGGCCGCGAGCTTCCGCGCCTCCAGACTCGCGACCGTCCTGCTCGCCGAGATCCTGCGCGAGGACGGCCACGCCAAGGGACCGACGGGCCGGGCCACCGTCCGCGGGACGGCGGACGGCGAGCTTCGGGTGACGGCGGTGGCGGACAAGGGCACGGGGCGCTTCGAAACGGAGGGCGAGGCCGCCGCGATGACGCCGATCGGTCGGATGGCGTTCCCAAGCGGAGCGCTCGATGAATTCGAGGATGTCGGGCGAGGTCTGCCCGCGGGCGTGGAGCTCGACGACGTGCCCGTGCTCCAGCGTCTCGCGCGGCGCGACGCGCTCGCCGGCGTGATCAGCCGCGCGGCCTTCTTCGACGTCGGGGTGCCCGAAGGGTACCGGGACGCCGTGTCGGCCTTCCCTCCACGCGTCTGACCGCCGGGCCCGCCCGCGTGGACGCCGCATTCAACTCGCACGTGCACGAGCTCACCGGCATCAGCGGCGCGCGCCTGGCCGACGGCGGCGGCCTGTCCGCCATCGTGGTCGCGGCCGCGGGCGCCGTCGGGATGCCTCCGCTCGGGCCGCCGCTCGTGCGCGAGAGCCCGGGCGGCGTCGCGGTGGCGCTGCTCTGCCGCGAGGGCCACATCGTGCTCCACACCATTCCCGATGAAGGACTCTGCTTCGTGTCCGTGGTCGCCCGCGCGCCGGTGGACGTGCGGCGGGGCGTGGAGGTGATCAGCCGGGGGCTCTCGAGAGACGCGGGGCGGCGAGCCCCGTGACGGGCGACCGCGCCGCGCCGGTCCCGCGCACCACCCCTTCGACTCGCCGTCCGGCGTCCAGCGAGGCCTGCGCCACCCGCAGCACGTCGCCCGCGGTAACGGCGCGAAACGCAGCGGCCGGATCGGTGAGGTCGCCGAGCCCGGCACCCGCCACCCACGCCTCCAGAATCTCGTTGGCCACCGCGCTTCCGGACTGCCGGCTCACCTCCGCCTGCCCGGCGAGGTAATTCACCGCCTGGCGCAGCTCGCCCTCGCTCACCGGCTCCCGGGTGAACCGGTCCAGCTCGCGCAGCATCTCCTCGCGCGCCTCGTCCTCGCGCTCGGGCGAGGTGGCGATGTAGGTCACGACGGCGCCGGCGCGCGCCTTGAGCCACGCCGACGCCACGACCGTGTAGGCGAGGGACCTTCGGTCCCGCAGAGCCTCGAACAGCCGGCCGCCGAGGCCGCTCGCCACCGCGGCCCAGACCTGCACCGTCGCGCGGTCCGGGTGCCGGCGCGCAAACCCCGGGAACACCATGGCGATGGCGGCCTGCGCCTTCTCCCGCGTCACCACCCGTGCCGGTGTCTCGCCGCCCTCGCCCGCCACCCAGTCCAGCGCCGGGAGCGCGCCGCTCGGCGCGCGCGGCTCGGCGCCGCCGAACTCGCCCGCCAGGATCGCGGAGGCCTCTTCGGGCTCCACGTCGCCCACGGCGATGATCACCGGACGGACGCCACGCAGTGCGCGCGCGTGCCAGGCGCGGGTGTCGGCGGCCGTGATCGCGGGCAGCGTGTGCGGCAGCCCCGCGACCGGAAGCCCGTACCCTTCGTCACCGAATGCCGCCGCGAAGGCGAGCTGGAACGGATACCGGAACATGTCGTCCGCCACCTGCTGCGCCTCGGCCAGCATCAGGCCGCACTCGCGGGCCACATCGCCCTCCTCGAGCCTCGGCGACGTGTGCAACAGGTCGAGCAGCGCGGCGGCGGGAGCCAGGTGCTCGGTCAGGACCGTGGTGCCGAATCCGAGCCAGTCGGACGCGGCGATCGGGCTCAGCGTGCCACCCAGGCGCTCAAACGCGAAGGCCAGCGCCCCGCCGTCGAGGTCGCCCGCGGCGCGTGCCGCGCTCCGGACCGTGAGCGCGCCGAGACCGGCCTGCGCCGGAGGATCGAGGTCGACCCGCGGGACGTAGATGCCGAGATGCACCAGCGGCACGCCGGCCTTCCGCCGGACCAGCAGGTCGGCACCGGGGAGACTGGTGTGCACCACCTCGGCCTCGCGCCGCGCGGGCCGGCGGATCGCGGCGGAGCGCGCGCGGGGCGGCCGTCCCGCGGGCCCGGGGGCGGGCTGCCGCAGCTCGGTGACGGCGAAGGCGCGGCCCAGCCCATCGGCGGTGAGCTCGGTGCCCTCGTCCTCCGGCAGGTAGAGCACGGCGGAGACGGTGTCGGGCTGCAGGTAGCGGGTCGCGGCGGCGCGCACGTCCTCGGGCCGGACCGCGGCGAGCGCCTCGAATTCCCGGTCGAGGAAGCCGTACTCGTCGAGCGCTTCGGCGGCGGCCAGCGCGGCGGCGCGGCCCTCCATGGACTCCAGGCGGCGGGCCCAGCGCGCGCGCAGCAGCGTGCGCGCCCGCTCGAGCTCGTCGGGCGGCGGCCCGAGCAGCGACAGCCGCGCCACCGATGCGGCGACGGCGTCGAGCGCCGCGGGCACCCGCTCGGGCGCGAGCTCGGCCGCGATTCCGAACAGGCCCAGCTCGGTCGGCGCGTAGTAGTTCGCGGCGATCCAGGTGACCAGTCCCGGCTCGCGGAGGCCACGATAGAGCCAGCTCCCGCGGCCCGCGCCCAGCACAGCCGCCGCCAGGTCCAGCGCCGGGGCGTCCGGCGACAGCGGCGGGGCGGCGCGCCACCCGAGCGACAGCTCCGCCTGGCTCACGTCGCCGCGGAGCGTGCGCGCCCGCACCTCGCGGCGCTCCGGCTCCTCGGGGGACCGATCCACCGCGCCGCTGGCGGCCGGCCAGTCGCCGTAGGTCTCGCGCGCGAGCGCCAGCGCCTGCTCGGGCTCGACCGCGCCCACGATGGACACGATGATGCGGTCGGGCACGTAGCGCGAGGCGTAATACCCGTGCACGTCGGCGCGGGTGAAGCCGGCGAGCTGGGCCTCGTGGCCGATGCGCCACCGTCGGATCCGGTGGTGGTCGAACATGACCTCGTGCAGGGTCTCGTACGCCACGGACGACGGCGAGTCGAGCTTGCGCTTGGCTTCCTGGATGATGACCTGGAGCTCGCGCGCCAGCTCGCCGTCGTCGATGGCGGAGTGGCGGAGCGCGTCGGCCTGGATGTCGAGCGCTTCGGCGAGATTGGAGGCGGGAAGGACGGTGAAGTAGGAGGTGTGGTCGTACGTCGTGCTGGCGTTGAGGTAGCCGCCCGCGCTCTTGGTCTCGCGCGCGATCGCGCCGACGCCGCGGCGCGCCGTGCCCTTGAAGAACATGTGCTCGAGCACGTGGGAGATGCCGGCCCAGTGGTCGGGCTCGTCGAAGAACCCGGCTTTCACGTGCGTCACGACCGCCACCACCGGCGCGGAGCGGTCTTCCTGCACCAGCAGCGTGAGTCCGTTGGGCAGGACCTCCCGGCGGACGCCGGCCGTCCAGCGGGCCGGCGACCGCTCCGGACTACGCGCCGTCATCCCCGCTACTGCACGATCCGCAGCACGCCGGCCTCGGCGCTGCCGCGAATGAAGGCCTCCGCATCCGTGGTGGGGATGACGACGCCGGTTTCGGCCTGCCCCCGCCGCGCTAAGCTGGCCATGAAGTCGGTCAGCGAGCCGGTGGACCAGTCGCGATCGGCCGCCTTCATTTGGATCAGGATCTCCTCCCAGCTGCCCCGAATGGCCTGGCCCGCCAGGGTGACGACCAGGTGCGCGTCGGACTGCCCCGGCTTCTTCTGCATCGCGTGCAGCTCGCTCAGCAGCGTGCCGAACAGCTCCAGCTGGTGCGGATCCCGGACGCCGCCGTCGGCCTGCTGGGCCTCGACTTCGGCGAGCAGCATGTCGATCGCATCAGGCTCGCCGGCGACCTCTCCCAACCGGGTGAGCCAGGGGCCGAGCTCGGGATCCTCGTCCGGCAGCCGGTAGACGGTCTTCTTGAGCTCGATGTGCCGCCAGATGCCGAGCTCGTCGAAGTGATCCTCGGGCTGGGTGCGCTCGAGCTGGTGCAGTGCAGCCTCGGTCTCGCCGCGATCGTAGAGCAGGTTGGCGAGATAGATCCGCGCCTCGCTGTAGGAGGCGTCGAGCTCCAGCGCCCGGCGGAGCCAGTAGAGCGAGCCCGCGTCGTTGCCCAGCCGGTGCGAGGCGTAGCCCAGGCAGGCCGCGGCGTCGGGCGAGTCGGGGTGCGCGGAGGCGGCCAGATCGAAGAACCGGTGCGCCGGCGGGATGTGACCCTCGCGGAACAGGGCGCGGCCCACCTGCAGCATCAGCTCATGGTCGTCCTGGAAGCCGAGCTGCAGGATGCGCTCGAAGACGCGCATGGCTCCGGGGCGATCCCCCAGCTTGAGCAGCGTCTCGCCGAGGCCGGCCAGGCCGTCCTCGTGGTCGGGATCCAGGCCCAACGCCTGCTCGAAGCTCCTTCGCCCCCAGGCGTATTCCTCCCGGGCCAGATGGGCGTAGGCCATCCCGATGTGGAGCTCGACGGCATGTGGGTAGAGGGTGATGCCTTCCTTGAGGATCAGCAGCGCTTCATCGTACCGGCCTTCGTTGTAGAGTTGATGGGCTTGTTCGTCGAAGTCGTCGGAGCTGAGAAAGGCATCCGACATCGCCGGTCCTCCGCGGGTAGGTTGCTGCAAACTAGGGACTTCCGCGAAGACGAGCAAGAGAAGCGGGAGATCGGGCCCGGGGCGGCTGGGCTGGACGGTGGCGGCGGCCCGGTCATATTACTGACCAGTCAGTTATTTACTGGAGCCAGGAGCGCTGATGCCCGCCGACGATTCGATCCTCGCCTCCCCGCCCCGCTGGCAGCGGCGGCCGGAAGCGCGCCCGGACGAGATCCTCGACGCCGCCCTCGTCGTATTCGGCGAGTCCGGCTTCGCCCGCGCCAAGATCGACGACGTCGCCCGCGTGGCAGGCGTGAGCAAGGGCACCGTCTACCTCTACTACGACTCCAAGGAAGCGCTGTTCCGTGAGATGGTCCGCGCGAAGATCGTGGCCTGTCTCGCCGAAGGCGAGGCGCTCGTCCGCACGCACGAGGGCTCGGCGCGCGCCCTCCTCATCGAGCTGGTCCGGCGCATGTACGTCCGGATGCGCGAGGAGCGCATGACCCGCATTGCCCGCGTCGTGCAGGCCGAGCTGATGCAGTTCCCCGAGTTGGCCCGGTTCTACTTCGACGAGGTGATCCTGCGCGCCCGCCGGCTGATCGAGCAGGTGCTCGAGCGCGGAGTGGTCACCGGCGAGTTCCGCTCCACCTCGCATGCGTTTGCCGCCCGCGGCCTGACGTCGCTCCTCGTCCATACCGCCCATGCACAGTGCTTCTACCCCCGGTTCGATCCCCAAGGACTGGGCGACGCGCAGGCGCTTGAAGGGCTCCTGGACCTCTATCTCCACGGCGTGCTCTCGCGCCCCGTGGAAGTGGTCTGAGGCCGCGCCATGCGAACCGTCCGCCCCTTGCTCGTCCTCACGCTCCTGATCGCGGGACGCGCCGGCGCCCAGCAGCCCGTGGTACCCGCAGGCCCGCTCACGCTCCTCCAGGCCATCGCGCTGGGCCAGGGCCAGGGAGTCGACGCCGCCATCGCGCGGAGATCATCGCCGAAGCGATCGCGGCCGCCGTGGGGTTGGTGGCGTTCGTGTGGCACGAGCTCCGCACCAGCAACCCGATCGTCGACCTGCGCATCCTCCGCAATCGGCAGCTCGCCGTCGGTGTGGTCTTCGCGGTGGTCCTGGGCTTCGCTCTCTACGCCAGCGTGTTCGCGCTCCCCGTGTTCCTGCAGAACCTGCTCGGCTACTCCGCGTGGGACACCGGGCGGGTGATTCTTCCAGGCGCCCTCGCGAGCGCGCTCACCATGGCCGCCATGGGCCGACTGAGCCCGCGGGTGGACGCGCGCGTCCTGATCACCATCGGGGTCCTGCTCTTTCTCTGGTCGATGGGTCTGCACTCGCGGCTGACCACGGAGATCGGCACGCAGGATCTCCTCTGGCCCATGATCCTGCGCGGCGTCGGCCTCGGCTTCATCTTCGTGCCGCTCACCGGCGCCGCGGTCGCCGACTTGCGGCCGACGCAGCTCGCCCAGGGGACGGGCCTCTTCAACCTCTCCCGCCAGCTCGGCGGCAGTCTCGGGATCGCCCTCACCGCCACGCTGCTGACGCGGTTCACCGAGCAGAGCCGCGAGGCCCTGCTGCCGCACCTCTCGGCGGCGAGCCCGGCGGCGACCTCGTGGCTGGAGCGCACGACCGCCTACCTGCTCGGCTCCGCCGGCTCGCTGCCGGCCGCGCGCCAGCAGGCGCACGCGCTGCTCGAGGCCACGCTCCGGCAACAGGCCTCGATGGTCGCCTTCGAGAAGGTGTTTCTGGTCATGGGTGTCACCTTCGCGGCGGCGCTCCCCCTCCTGCTGCTGTTTCGGACGGGCCGCGTCCGGGGAAAGACCGCCGCGCACTAGCCCCGTGGCGGTCGGGCGGACTTTCGGGTACGCCCTTTCCATTTCCGGTTCCGGCGTATGTTTCCTCCGTGACCTTCCAGCGCAAACTGCTCTTCGGCTTCTCCCTCATGGTCCTCCCCGCCCTGCTGGTCGGCGCGGAGGCCATTCGGAGCAATGCCCTCGAGCGTCGTGCCCTCACGGCGCTCGGCGAGAGCATGGCGCGCACCCGCACGTACGCCGAGCTCGAGACGGCCATGTTCGACCAGACCGAGCTCATCTGGCGCGACCTGAGCGGTCTGGATCCGACCGCCCGGCAGGAGTTCCAGCTGACGGGGCAGGTGGTGAACTACTGGCAGGACCGCTGGCGCGCCGAGCTCAAGCCCGCGGAGAGCACCCTGGCCGACGGCGTCCTGGGCATCCAGCGCCAGATCGTCGCCGTCGCCGACACCATCTTCCGGCTGGAAGACGCCGGCCGCCGCGAGGACGCCTACCGGATCGCGCAGCGCGAGCTGCGGGGCCGTCTCCAGCCCGCCCTCACGCAGATGAATCGGGAGATCTACCGCCGGGCCCGGGAGTCGAGCGTGCGGGGCGCGTTCGGCCGGCTGGAGGAGATTCTCGCCGACGAGGGCCGGACGCTGCTGGCCATCATCGGGCTCGCGCTGGCGGCGGGGCTGCTGGCGAGCTGGGTCATCTCCCGGAGCCTGTCCCGACCGATCCGACAGCTCACCGAGGCCATGGCCGTCGTCGGCGGCGGCGATCTCGACCACCCGATCCAGGCCACCTCGCGCGACGAGATCGGCGACCTCGCCCGCGCGCTCGCCGCGATGACCGCGCAGCTTCGGACCTCCCGCGAGCAGCTGGTGCAGGCGGGCAAGCTCGCCTCGATCGGCGAGATGTCGGCGGCGGTGGCGCACGGGCTCCGGAATCCGCTCGCGAGCCTCCGGGCGGCCGCCCAGCTCGTGCGTCGGCACCCCACCTCCCCCACCGCCGCCGAGCACCTCGACGCGATCATCGAGGAGGTCGATCGCCTCGATCGCCGCATCAGCCACCTGCTCAGCTTCAGCCGCCCAGCGCCATTCCACCCCGTCTCGGAGAGCCTGCCGCGGATCCTGGACGAGCTGCTGCCCGCGGTCGCCACGCCGATGCGGGAGCAGCGCGTCGATCTCGAAATGGCGGTACCGGCCGGCCTGCCGTCGGTCCGGGTCGATCCGGTGCAGCTCGAGCAGGCCATCCTGGAGATCGTCTCGAACGCCCTCGACGCGATGCCTGCCGGCGGGCGGCTTCGGATCGGGGCGTTCGTCGCCAACGGCGACGGCCCGTCGATGGTCGTGCTCGAGGTCAGCGACACCGGCGGCGGCATCCCCGCGCAGGTCCTGCCCTCCGTCTGCGAGCCGTTCTTCACGACCCGGCAGGAAGGCACCGGGCTCGGCCTCGCCATCGCCAAGCGCTACATCGAGCAGAACGGCGGCCTGCTGGAGATCGCCAGCCGCCCGGGCGAGGGCACGACCGTGCGCCTCCGCCTCCCCACCGAGCGGGCGACATGAGCGGATCCACCGTCCTCATCGTCGACGACGAGCGTACGCTCGCCCGCGCCATCAAGGCCTTCCTGGCCGAATCGGGCTACGAGGCCGAGGTGGCGGGCGACGCGGAGCAGGCGCTCCGGCTGCTCGAGACCATGCGCCCCGATGTCGTCTTCACCGACGTGCGGCTCCCCGGCATGGACGGCATCGAGCTGCTCCGGCGGATCCGTGAGTTCGACGCGGCCATTCCCGTGATCATCATGACGGCCCATGGCACCATCGAGGGCGCGGTCGAGGCCGTGAAGCTCGGCGCGTTCGACTACCTCAAGAAGCCGGTCGACCTCGAGGAGCTGAAGCTCCTCGCCGACCGCGCGCGGGAGCACTCGCAGCTCCGGCAGGAGCTGTCCTACTACCGCCGCCGGGACGCCGCGCGCGAGACCCCGCTGGCCGGGGTCATCGGCGAGTCCGCCTCCATCCGGGAGGTGCTCGACCAGGCCCGGCAGATCGCGGGGCTCGACGAGACGCCGCCGGTGCTCATCATCGGCGAGACCGGCACCGGCAAGGGCCTGGTGGCGCGCACCATCCACGGCTCGAGTCCGCGCGGCGCCAAGCCGTTCATCGAGGTGAACTGCACGGCGCTCCCCGCTACGCTGATGGAGGCCGAGCTCTTCGGCCACGAGCGCGGGGCGTTCACGGACGCGAAGGAGTCGCGGATGGGCCTCTTCGAGGCCGCCGACGGCGGGTTCCTGTTCCTCGACGAGGTGGGCGACATCGAGCTCTCGCTCCAGGGCAAGCTGCTCAAGGCCGTGGAGGAGCGGACCATCCGGCGCGTCGGCGGCACCCGGGACCGCCGGATCGACGTGCGAATCCTGGCCGCCACCAACCGCGACCTCGAGCGCGACGCCCAGCGCGAGACCTTTCGTCGCGACCTCTACTTTCGGCTGGCGGTCATCATCCTGCACCTGCCGCCGCTGCGCGAGCGAGGCCCCGACATCCTGCTGCTGGCGCAACACTACCTCGAGCGGTTCAACGCCAAGTACGGGAAAGAGGTGCGCCAGATCGACGCCCGCGCCCGGGCTCTGCTCGCGGACTACCCGTGGCCGGGCAACGTGCGCGAGCTGAGCCACGTCATCGAGCGCGCCGTGCTCTGGAGCCGGGGAACGACGCTCGACGTCGAGCATCTGTCGCTTGGCACGCCGTCGGCGGAGGCGGGGCAGACGGCATCGCCTCAGTTACTACCGTCGACCAGCCTCGGTGCGAGCTCGGTCCCGACGGCCGTAGCGCCCGGTGCGTACCCCGGATTTCCTCCGCCCGGCATGCTGCTCGACCAGTGGGAGCGAACGCTCATCGAGCAGGCGCTCCGGGAGTGCGACGGCAACCAGACCCGAGCCGCCCAGCGGCTGGGGATCAGCCGGGATACCCTGCGGTATCGTCTCAAGAAGCACGGGATCCCATGAGGCGGCAGGAGGAGGCCGGCATAGGGTGAGATCACCCAATCGGGTCAAATCCCCCACGTCCGACCCACCTGCCATTCGCCGACCGTTGGCGCCGTAACACACTGTCAACGCTACACCTACATGCTTGTACCCTCACTGCAATCATTGCGGCACACGGTCTGCATTTGAGCGGGCGTCGTCGGGTCCGCCAACGATCCGACTGGGTGGAAAGACCCAATCGTCCGTCGGGCCCGCATGGCCCCGTTCAACAACCCTGGGAGGACCAACACATGAAGTGGACCAAGCCCGAGGCCGAGGTCGTCGCCGTCACGATGGAAGTCACCGCGTACGTCGCGACCCTGTAAGGCGAAAGACTGATCTGAGGGGCTCGCGCAAGCGGGCCCCTCAGTCTTTCCTACCACCCGCCGTTTCCCCATGCACATCGTCCTCCTCGGCACCGCCGCCGGTGGTGGCTTTCCCCAGTGGAACTGCTGGTGTCCCTCGTGCCGGGTGGCGCGCTCGGACCCGCGCCGCGCCGTCCCGCGGAGCCAGTCCTCGGCGGCGGTGAGCGCCGATGGCGCGCGCTGGTTCCTGCTCAACGCGTCTCCGGACGTCCACGGCCAGCTGGGTCGCCTCGACATCGCGCCGCCCGCCAGCACGCGGCACGTGCCCGTGGAGGGGATCGTCTTGACCGACGCGGAGCTCGACCACACGCTTGGTATCGTGTTGCTGCGCGAGGCCCGGCGGCTTCAGGTCGTCGCCACCGATGCGGTGCGGCAGGTGCTCGAGGAGGATTCCCGGCTCCTCCCGGTCACGCGCGCTTTCGCGGACGTCACCTTCAGCGAGCTCGTGCCGGACCGGCCGCTCGGACTCTGCTACCGCGACGGAACGGCAAGCGGCCTCCGGGTGACGTGCTTTCCCGTGCCGGCGGGGCCGCCCCGATTCGCCCGCGAGGAGCGGCCGGGGCACACGGTGGGCCTCGTCGTCGAGGACGGGCGGACCGGCGGCTCGTGCGCGTTCGTCCCCGGCTGCGGCGACCTCGACGACGCGCTGCTCGCACGGCTGGGCACCGCCGATCTGGTGCTCTTCGACGGGACCTTCTGGACCGACGACGAGCTGATCGGCCTCGGCATCGGCGAGCGCACCGCGCGGCAGATGGACCATCTCCCGGTCTCCGGGGCCGACGGCAGCCTGGTTCGGCTGGGGCGTCTGCGGAACACCCGGGTGTACACCCACGTCAACAACACCAATCCCATGTTGATCGAGGATGCGCCCGAGCGGGCGCAGGTCGAGCTGGCCGGTTTCCAGATCGGTGTCGACGGCATGCGATTCACTCTCTGAGCCCGGCCATGACGACCACCTTCGCCGCCTCGCAGCTGGCCACGCCCCCTCGGCCCCCGATTCCCGGTCTCGAGCGCGCGCTCGCGCCCGCGCAGCTGGAGGAGGCCCTGCGCGCGTTCCACGGGTCCTACTACGTGCAGCATCCGTTTCACCAGCTCATGTACGAGGGGAAGCTCAGCCAGCGGCAGTTCCAGGGCTGGGTCGCGAATCGGCTGGCGTATCAGCGCGTCGTGCCGCGGAAGGACGCCGCCATCCTCTCGAACTGTCCGGACCCCGAGGTGCGGCGCGAGTGGATCGGCCGGATCATCGACCACGACGGCACGGCGCCGGGGACCGGAGGGATCGAGCTCTGGATCCGGCTGGGCATTGTGCTCGGGGTGCCGCGCGAGGAGATGGAGGACGAGCGGCACGTCCTGCCGGCGGTGCGGCTGATCTGCGAGTCCTACGTCACGTTCTGCAAGAGCAAGCCGTGGCAGGAGGCCTGCGCCTCTTCGCTCACCGAGCTCTTCGCGCCCAAGATTCACCAGCAACGGATCGAGGCGTTCCCCCGGCACTACCCGTGGATCCCACCCGAGGGCCTCGACTACTTCAAGAGCCGGCTGGTGCAGGCCCCGCGGGACGTGAGCCACGGCCTCCGGATCGTGCGCACCTGGGCCACGACGCCCGAGCGGCAGCTGAAGGTGTTCGAGGCGCTGGCGTTCAAGCTGGAGATGCTGTGGGCGATGATCGACACCATTCACAACGCGTACCGCGAGGAGTGAGCGTGGCGATCCCGCTCGACTCGGTGCCGCGGATCTGGCGGCTGGCCCGGCTGGACTACGATCCCGCCCGGCAGCGGCCCGTGCTGCTGTACCCCGAGGGCGCCGTGTTGCTCAACGACACCGGTCGCGAGATCCTCGAGCTGGTGGACGGCACCCGCACCGTGGCCGAGATCGCCGCGGTCCTCGGCGAGCGCTACCACACCGACGTCACCGCGGATGTGACCGACTATCTGTCGCACCTGGCGGAGAGAGAGCTGATCCAATGACCACCGAACGTCCAACCACCCTGCTCGCGGAGCTCACGCACCGCTGTCCGCTCCACTGCCCGTACTGCTCCAATCCGCTCGATCTGCTCCGCGCCGAGCAGGAGATCGGCACCGAGGACTGGAAGCGGGTTTTCACCCAGGCGCGCGAGCTGGGCGTGCTGCAGCTCGGCCTGTCCGGCGGCGAGCCGCTCATCCGGAAGGACCTGGAGGAGCTCGCCACGCACGCCCGCCGGCTCGGCCTCTACACCACCCTCGTCACCTCCGGCCTCGGCCTCACCCGCAAGCGGGCCGAAGCGCTGCGGACGGCCGGACTCGAGCATATTCAGGTGTCCGTGCAGGACGCCGACGCCGAGACGGCGGAGCGGATCGCGGGCGTGAGCTCGGTCAAGCAGAAGCAGGCGGCCATCGCGCTCGTGAAGGAGCTGGGCTTCGCCTTCTCGATCAACGTGGTGCTCCACCGCGCCAATCTCGACCGGATCGGCCAGATCATCGACCTGGCCGCAGGCTGGGGCGCCGACCGCCTGGAGCTCGCCAACACCCAGTACTACGGCTGGGGGCTCAAGAACCGCGCGACGCTCATGCCCCGGCGGGAGCAGGTGCTGGCGGCCAAGGAGATCGCTCAGGACCGAATTCAGCGGTACAAGGGGCAGATGCAGATCACCTTCGTGCTGCCCGACTACTTCGAGGAACTGCCCAAGGCCTGCTACGGCGGATGGGGACGCTATTACATCGTGGTGTCGCCCGACGGGAAGGCGCTGCCGTGTCACGGCGCCTACGCCATTCCCTCGCTCGAGCTGCCGAGCGTGCAGGACCACTCGATCCACTGGATCTGGCACGAGTCGTCCGCCTTCCAGGCCTATCGTGGCGACGCGTGGATGAAAGAGCCGTGCCGCAGCTGCCCCCGCAAAGCGGTGGACTTCGGCGGCTGCCGCTGCCAGGCGCTCGCGCTCACTGGCGACGCGGCCAACGCCGACCCGGTCTGCACCCTGAGTCCCCACCGCCACGTGATCGACGAGGCGCTGCACGAGCACGCCGGCGCCTACGCCTACCGCGACTTCGCCGTCGAGCCGCGTTGAACGCGTCGCCGGCGATCGTCACCTCGGGGCTCGGGCGCGACTACGACGGCGTCCGGGCCCTCGACGCGTTGACCCTGGAGGTCCCGGTCGGCGCGCTTGTCGGGCTGCTGGGCCCCAACGGCGCGGGCAAGACGACGGCCATGTTGCTGCTCGCCACCCTGCTCGGGCCGAGCCGGGGCAGCGCCACGATCTTCGGTTACGACGTCGTGCGCGATCGCCGCGCCGTCCGGCGGCGCATCGGCCTGGTCTTCCAGGAGACCAGCGTGGACGGCCTCCTGACGGTCGAGGAGAACCTTCGCTTCGCCGCCCGCCTCGCCGGGCTCGGCGGGCGGGAGCTGCGGTCCGCGGTGGCGGCGGGCATCGAGCGGGCCGGCCTCGGGCCCCGCGCGGCGCAGCCGGCGCGCCAGCTCTCGGCCGGATGGCGCCGACTCGTGGACATCGCCCGCGCGACCTTGCACCGGCCCGAGCTGCTCATTCTGGACGAGCCCACCGTCGGACTCGACCCCGAGCACCGCGAGCTGGTCTGGACCATCCTCGGCGCCGAGCGCCGCGAGCGCGGCACCACGATCCTGTTTTCCACCCACTACCTGGCCGAGGCGGAGCCGGCCGACCGGGTGGTGCTGCTGGCGGGCGGGCGCGCGGTGGCCGATGGAACGCCGGCCGCACTCCGCGCGTCGGTCGGCGCCGAGGTCGCCGAGATCGAGGGCCCCGGCGCCGAGCGGCTGGCGCGGGCGATCCGCGGCCTGGGCGCCACGGAGACGGTGCTCCAGACCGACCGCGGATTCCGGGTCGGCCTCCGGGGCGAGCGGGAGTCGGTCATCGAGCTGGCGACGAGCGCGCCTGGCATCGATCGGCTCGCCATCAGGGCGGCGACCCTCGAGGACGCGTACTTCGCCCACACGCGGGAGGGCGCGGCGTGAGTGCGTGGAGCGCGATCGTCGGGATCGTGGCGCGCGACCTGGTCCGCACCACGCGGCAGACGAGCCGCCTGCTGGGTGGTATCGCCCGGCCGTTCATGTGGCTGCTGCTCGTGGGGACGGGCTACAACGCCATTGCCCGGCTGGAGGGTGGCCTGCCGTACCAGGCGTTCGTCCTGCCTGGCATCGTCGTCATGGCGGCCCTGTTCGGGGCCATGCTCACCGCCATCGGGACGGTCTACGACCGGGAGTTCGGCATGCTGCGGTTGATGCTCGCGAGCCCGGCCGGGGTCCCGGCCGTCCTGGCGGGTCGAGCGATCGCGGCCACGGCCGTGGGAGTGCTGCAGGGCGGCATCGTGCTGGCCTGCGCACCGCTCGTGGTACCGCTCTCCGCGGCCTCATTCGCCGCCGCCGGTGCCGTGCTCGTGCTCGGCTCGGCGGTGAGCGCCCTGCTCGGTCTGCTCGTGGCCGCCCGACTGCGCTCGGTGGAAAACTTCGCGGGCGTGATCAACGTGGTGCTGTTTCCCCTGCTCTTCGTGAGCGGGGCGCTCTATCCGACGGAGGGAATGCCGGCAGCGCTCCGGATGCTGGCGCGGGTGAACCCGGTCACCTACCAGGTCGACCTAATGCGGCATGCGTTCGGCCAGCCGACGGAGTTTTCGGTGGGGACGGGCCTCATGGTGCTGGCCGCGGCCGCCGTGGTGGCGTTCGGCGTCACGGCGGCCGCGTTCGATCCGGAGCAGCGCTTCATTCGCACGCGAGCGCCGAGACCGTCGTCCTCATGAGGGCGGGTGCCACGCGCTCCACCACGACGTCCTGCTCCAGCCGCGACCGCAGCGGGGCCCGCACCGGTCCACCCACCGGCACCGACGTCTCGACCACGATGTGCCGCGTCCGTCGGAGAAACCCCTCCACCTCGTCCCAGTCCACCTGACCTTCCTCCACCGTCACCTGCCGCGCCGCGATCGCCGACGTATCGCCGCGGACGGTCGCGCGGTCGGTCTCGGCGCGCGAGCGCAGGGCGAGCCGCCGCACCGTTCGCGCACCCGCCGCGCTGTCGGGGAGCCGCCGCAGCTCCAGCCCCGCCGTGTCGCTCCACCGTTCGCCGACCGCGAGCGCCGACGGCGGGAGCGGCGGCAGGAGTTCCTCCATTGCCGCGCCGAGGTCGGAGACCTCGCCCACTTCATCCGGCACGAACGGGCGTGCCGCGACCACATAGCGTCCCGACGGGGCGAGCGTTCCCCGGTAGCGGCCGCCGAGCAGGCCCTCGGTGTCCGGCGCGAGCGTCCCTTCCGGGCTCTGCCGCGAGAGCGCGAGCGAGTCGTACCACGCCTCGATGGCGATCCCCGCGGGCGCGGGCCGGCCACGCACCTGCCAGAGGCCGTCGCGCGACAGCGTCTCCCGCCGGCGCCGGAGGCCGGTCTCGGCCTCGAGCACCGCGCGCGAGCGCTCCTGGAGCGAGACGCAGCGCCATTGGTCGGAGGTGTAGCGGAAGTCGGCGGGGGCCTGCGCGGCGGCCGCGCCCGCCCACCCGAGGAGGGCGCACGCGGCGAGGGTCGCCCGGAAGATGACTACGCCTCCGCCATGAACGGGTAGCGATAGTCCTTCGGTGGCACGAGCGTCTCCTTGATGCTCCGCGGCGAGACCCAGCGGAGCAGGTTGAGAACCGACCCCGCCTTGTCGTTGGTGCCGCTCGCCCGCGCGCCGCCGAACGGCTGCTGTCCCACCACCGCCCCCGTCGGCTTGTCGTTGACGTAGAAGTTGCCCGCCGCCTGGCGGAGCGCCCGGTCCGCCTCCTGGAGCGCGGCGCGGTCGCGCGAGAACACGGCGCCGGTGAGGGCGTACGGGCTCGTGCGGTCCACCAGGGCGAGCGTCTCGCTCCACTTGGCGGCCGGGTAGACGTGCACCGTGAGCACCGGCCCGAAGATCTCCTCGCACATCGTGCGGTAGGCGGGGTCATCGGCCTGGAGCAGCGTCGGCTGCACGAAGAATCCGACGCTGTCGTCGGTCCCGCCGCCCGCCACCACGCGGACGCCGGGGGCCTGACGCGCCTGCTCGATGTGCTCGCGGATTCGGGTGAACGCGCGCCGGTCGATGACCGCCCCCATGAAATTGCGGAAGTCGGCCACGTCGCCCATGCGGATGTCCTCGATCATCGCCACGACCCGGTCGCGCACGGCGGGCCAGAGCGTGTCGGGGATGTACGCCCGCGAGGCGGCGCTGCACTTCTGCCCCTGGTACTCGTACGCGCCGCGCACCATCGCCACCGCCAGCGCCTCGGCGTCGGCGCTCGCGTGGGCGACGATGAAGTCCTTGCCGCCGGTCTCGCCGACGATGCGCGGGTACGTGCGATAGCGCTCGAGGTTGTCGCCGATGGTCTTCCACAGGCTCCGGAAGACGGTCGTCGAGCCGGTGAAGTGAATGCCGGCGAAATCGGGGCTCGAGAGCAGCCGGCGGCTCACCTCGATCGGATCGCCCGGCAGGAAGTTGATCACGCCGGGCGGCAGGCCGGCCTCGTCGAGCAGCTTGTAGATGTGCCAGTTGCTGAGCGCGGCCGTGTGCGCCGGCTTCCAGACGACGGCGTTGCCCATCAGTGCCGGGGCCGTCGGCAGGTTGCCGCCGATGGCCGTGAAGTTGAACGGCGTGATGGCGTACACGAAGCCTTCGAGCGGCCGGTGATCCATCCGGTTCCAGGCGCCCGGCGCCGAGTCGGGCTGCTCCCGGTAGATCCGCTCGGCGTAGTGGACGTTGAAGCGCAGGAAGTCGATCAGCTCGCAGGCACTGTCGATCTCGGCCTGGAAGGCGGTCTTGCTCTGGCCGAGCATGGTGGCCGCATTGACCCGCTGCCGGACCGTCGTGGCGAGCATGTCCGCCGCCCGGAGGAAGACCGCCGCCCGGTCCTCGAACCGCCACCGACCCCAGTCCCGCTGCGCCTCCACGGCCGACTGCACCGCCGCGTCGATGGTCGCGCCATCCGCCTGGTGCAGCGTGGCCAGGACCCGCGCGTGGCAGTGCGGACTCACCACGTCCTGGGTGGCCCCGCTCCGGATCTCCTTGCCGCCGACGACCGCCGGGATGTCCGGCCGCTCGCCCCCGACCACGGACAGCGCGCCCTTTAGGGCCGCGCGCTCCGGACTGCCGGGGGCGTAGCTCAGGACCGGTTCGTTGTGGGGATGGGGAATGTTGGCGAGACCGCTCATCGGGGCGTCCAGGCTCGGGTGAGCCGGAAAATAACCGGATTGCGGCGGAGTCCGGGGCCTTCGGGTCCGGCACCCGGTCGTCAGGCCGGCTTCAGAACTGCCCCGACCACCCCAGCCCGGCGCCCGTCGGGCCGGCGACGATCGAGGGCGCCTTCACGCCGAAGATCCGCCACCGGCCGGACGCGAGCTTGGCCGACGTGATCCCGACCAGCGCGCCGGCCGCGACGTCGGTCAGCCAGTGGCGATTGTCGTTGACACGGGACCAGGCGACGGCGCTCGCCATGCCGTAGAGCCCGACGGTGGCCCACGGCCGATGGATGTCGTCGGCCAGCGAGGTGGCGAACGCAAAGGCCATGGCCGAGTGCCCCGACGGCATCGCCACCTGGCCGGAGAACGGCACGTAGCCGTCTGCGTCGAGACTCTGCTCCGGCCGCGGGCGGCCCAGCGCGAGCTTTCCGACGTTGGCCGTGAGCCCGGCGAGAGCGAGCGAGGCGGCCAAGTGTCCCCCGGCTCGCGTGAGCTTCGGCTGCCCCGTGGCCAAGCCGGCGGCCAGCAGTCCCACCGTCACGGTGCCGTAGACCTCGGGCTGGCCGAAGTGACGGACGATGCCGGCCACGTTGGCGGCGCCGTGGCCGTCGTTGTTCTGTGCGAACCGCTGCGCGGGTTGGTCGAGCAGCATCAGCACCGAGAGGCCGCCGACCGCCACCGCTCCGTGCCACCAGCGGATGGTGTGCGCCGGCGCCGGGGCATCCGCCGCGCGAACCTCGGGCAACGAATCAAGGGTCTGCGCGCCGAGCGCGATCGGCGCCCCGAGCGAGAACCCTCCCAGCCAGACGCAAAATGCAGTACGAAGCATGCCCGAACCTCCGCGTCGCCCCCGGACGTGGCACGTCGCCCCGGGGATTAGTTACCTTCGGTCGTGCTTCGTTCGGGAATCTCAGATCAGGGGAAGCAGATGCATCGACGCTTCGGGTCCTGCCTCGTGCTGCTGACGCTCGTCTCGTGCCGCAGCTACCAGTACGAGTCCCACATGACCGACCAGGACGGCCTCGTGCCGCCGGATCAGTTCGCCCGGTACGGCAAGGAGCAGGCCGAGGCGGTGGCGATTGCCCGCGAGTACGGCAAGGCCGCCCAGGGAGACACGCCGGAGGCGCTGGCCAAGCAGGCCGACGCCGCGATGGCGTACGCCAAGACCCTGCCCGACGTCGCGACCATCGGGGCCGATCCCCAGGGACGCCGGCTGACGATCAGTTTCAAGAGCGGGTGGCGCATCGGAGTACCGCCGATCGAGGACGGAAAGCGCGGCTCGGAAACGGCCGGCCTCTCGACCCCGGGAGCTCCCGCCGCCAAGTAGCGGCCGGCGGAGGCGCTCGCCTCAATATACCGGAGCGGCCGCCATGACAACTGCGCCGGGGTGTTGCCAGGTCACCACGACCCTGCCCGACGCCGACGTCGCCCGCCGGGTCGGGGCCACGCTCGTCGGGGAGCGGTGGGCGGCCTGCGCGCAGGTCACTGGTCCGGTGGAGAGCACGTACTGGTGGCTGGGGAAGGTCGAAGCGGCCACGGAGTGGTACTGCCATCTGAAGACGACGCTGGCCCGAGTGCCCGGTCTCGCGGCCCGGCTCCGCGAGCTGCATCCCTACGAGACGCCGGAAATCGTCGCCGTGCCCATCGTCGACGGCGACGGGGAGTACCTCCGGTGGATCGCGGCCTCGGTTGCGATGCCGGACCGCGGGAGTGAGCCGGCCGGCTGAAGCGCTGGCTACCGAACCACGACCGGCACAGGGTGCGCCACCTCACCGGACCCCATCCGCAGCGCCGCATCCACCGAATCACGGTCCCACATCACCAGCGTGACCCGGAGGCGTGAGCCGCCGAAGGTCTCGAGATCCTGCGGCGACAACCGCCGCTCCTTCACGGGCAGGTTCTGGAGATCGGCCCGGAACGGGTGCGTGTGCCAGGTGCCGACCAGCCTGGGGACGGAGTCGCAGTTCCCTGCCACCGCCAGCTGGAGCTGCTTCATGTCGCGGGCCGGGACCCAGCCGTCTATGCGCACGGCCTCGCCCCGCGCCACGCCCTGCAGACACCCGAGGTACTCACGTTGGGTCGGCCGAATGGTGCCGAGCATCCGCTCCATCGTGTTGAGATCGGCCAGCTCGTTCCAGTGCTCGTTGCTCCGGGCGAAGGCGGCATTCATCGAATCCCGCGCCGCAGCGGAGAGCACCACGACGGGACGGCGCTCCTCGCCGGTGCCCACCCCGCAGCCCAGGGCCGACACGAGCCCCACCGCCATGGCGGCGATCAGCAGCGAGCGGGCGGACCTGCCCATGCGAGCACACTCCGGAGCAGCGGGTGCGGCAATTCTAACGGGACTGGCCCAGAGCGGCGAGGCGGGCGCGGATGGCGGCGGAGAGGCCCTCGGGGGCCGGGCATGGCGAGGTGAGCGCACGGACGATCACGAGCAGGAACGCGCGGTCGCAGCGGCAGCGAGGAGGGCAGGTGGGGCATTCACCGAGGTGACTGTGAACCGCCGCGGCCTCTTCCGCGCCAAGCTCGCCGTCCAGATATTCCCAGACTCGGTCAATGACCTCTCGACATTCCATTCGCGTCCCTCCCCAGGACAGCGGCCGTCCGGCCGGGGGTACGTCCTGGTGAACAGCGCACCGCCGCTGGAGGTTCCTCCTCGCATGAGCCCTCGCGCCCGAAACGCCACCCTCCTCGTGCTCCTGGGCTTCGTCGCCTTCCTGCTGTGGTCCACCCTTTCGAGCCAGCGGGTCGAGTGCGCCGTGGCGGTCGAATTCGGGGGCCAGCCCGGCTCCGCCACCGCATCGGGTGCGTCCGAGGAGGACGCCTCCCGCGAAGCCCAGACCGCCGCCTGCGGTCCGATCACGGGATCGATGAACGACCGGATCGCCTGCTCCCGGGTCCAGCCGGTGAGCCGCACGTGCCGAACCCTGTGACCGCCGCCCGGCTGCGGTTTCCCCACCCGCTCATCCTGCTCGTCTTCTGCGTCCTGCTCGCGGCCATCCTCACCTGGGTGCTGCCGCCGGGCGAATACGACCGGCGCGAGGACGCGGTCGCGCAGCGCGAGGTGGTGGTGGCTGGGACCTACCACGCGGTGCCGGCGAGCCCGGTGGGTCCGTTCGAGGCCCTGGTGGCCATCCCCAAGGGCATGGTCGACGCGGCGTCGATCATCTTCTACGTGTTCCTCGTCGGCGGGGCGTTCGCGGTGGTGGAGCGGACCGGCGCGCTGGCCCAGCTGGTCAACTGGCTGGCGCAGCGGCTGGCCGGCCGGGGGCTCTGGGTCATCCCGATCGTGGGGTTCGCCTTCGCGTGGGGCGGCATCCTGATCCAGATGCAGGAGGAGCTCATCGCGTTCGTGCCGGTGCTGCTGTTGCTGGTGCGGCGGCTGGGCTTCAACGCCCTGGTCGCCGTGGCGATCAGTCTCGGGGCGTCGGCCGTCGGCGCCTCGTTCAGTCCGATCAACCCGTTCCAGGTCGGCATCGCCCAGAAGGTGGCGGATTTGCCGCTGCTGAGCGGGTGGGAATTGCGCTCGATGGCGCTGGCCGTCGCGTGGATCATCTGGATCGGGGGGACCATGCGCTACGCGCGGACCTCTCGCGTCCCGCCGGAGGCCGCCGAGGCGGGCGGGATCGCGGTGGCCGGGGGCCGGCAGGCGGCGATCCTGGGCATCGTCCTGCTGGCGTTCGTGGTCTTCGTCGTGGGGGTCACGAAATACGGCTGGGACTTCGACCAGCTGGGCGCGGTGTTTTTCCTGATGGGCGTCGCGGCGGGGCTGATCGGAAGGCTGGGGGTCGGCGGCACCGCGGATGGCTACGTCGAGGGGTTCCGCTCGATGGCCTTCGCGGCGCTTCTCATCGGATTCGCGCGCGCCATCTACGTTGTCCTCGATCAAGGGCACGTGGTGGACACGATTGTCCACGGACTGTTCGCTCCCGTGGCGGCGCTGCCGACGACTCTCGCGGCCCTGGGCATGATGGGAGTGCAGGCGCTGGTGCACCTCCCGGTGCCCAGCACCAGCGGCCAGGCGGTCCTGACGATGCCGCTGCTCGTCCCCCTGTCCGACCTCATCGGCCTCTCGCGCCAGGTAACGGTGCTGGCCTACCAGTACGGCGCGGGCCTCTGCGAGCTGTTGACCCCCACCAACGGCGCGCTGATGGCGATGCTCGCGGCGAGCGGCGTGCGCTACGAGGACTGGCTCCGGTTCGTCGTGCCGGTGGTCGGCGCGCTGGTGGCGCTCGCGGCCGTCACCATCGCCGTGGCGGTGGCCGTAGGGTGGCGCTGAGGACTCAGGCGGTGCCGGTGAGGGTCTCGAGCGCCTTGAGGTCGGCCACGCCGACATGCCTGGCCCGCTCCCGGCCGCTGTCGAACGCGATCAGGGTCGGGATGCCGCGGATGCCGTAGCGGCCGGCGATGGTGGGATCGGCGTCGGTGTCGAGCTTGAGGACCAGCACCCGTCCGGCTCGCTGCTTGGCAAACTCGTCGAGCGTGGGCGCCATCTGGTGGCAGGGGCCACACCAGTCGGCGTAGAAGTCCACCAGCACCGGCACCGTCGTCCCGGTCAGCATCTTGTCGTAGCTGGCCGCGGTGGCCTTGACCGGGCGGTCGAGCAGGATGGGCCGCTGGCAGCTCGCGCACTTCGGCCGCTGGGACAATTTCGTCAGGTCGATGCGGTTGAGCGTGGAACAGAAGGCGCAGGCCACGACGCCGGTGGGCGGCTGCCCGGGCCCGTCCGCCGTGCCGGCCTTGCTCGAGGATGCCTGGTCCATCCTGCCTCCTTCGCCTTGACGCTAGACCCCCGGGGACCGGGCATCCGTGACAGTCTTCACAGAGGAACACCCGGGCTGGCATTAGTGTTGCAATGTAAGAACGTATCACCCCCGGAAGGCAGGCGGTCCATGAGCGAGTTGACGATTCGAGAGATGGGACAGGACGAGGATTTCTCGGCCTGGTTCTCGGAGCTCCTCGAGCAGGAGGACGCGACGACCGGCTCCGTGGGGGCGCTCGACGAGCATTACCTCATTCTCAGCAACGAGATCGGCGACTGGATCGGGGGCCTGCGGTACTGGCTCCGGGGCGGGGTGGCCCACCTGGTGGACGTGGTGGTCCTGCCGCAGGAGCGGCATCGGGGCCACGCCCACCGGCTGATGGCCGCCTTCGAGGAGCGGGCCGCCGAGGCCGGCGGTCACGTGGCCGAGTTCTGGACCGACGATCAGCGCTCGGAGGGCCTGCTGGCCGCCCTGGGCTGGCGACGTATCTTCCATCGCGAGGACTACATCGGCCACCGTCCCTGGTCTCTGATGGAGAAGCAGCTGGGCGGCGACGCCCACTAGCTCCCGGCCCCCGGGTACCGGCTCGATGGCGTAGGTAGGACCAGCCACTGTATGTTTCGTGGCTGGTCCTTCTGTTGTTCAGGGTGGTCTCACCGTTGTAAAAGGGAACACATGGGCATCGCCACCGATCCGGCGCGCGAACTGGCCTTGAAAATCGAAGTGCTCAGGGACCTCGAGGAGCCGGTCCGGGAACTGATGGAGTCCCACGAGCGCAAGCGGGATCTCTGGTTCCCCTCGGATATCCTGGGGCCGGCGCCCGAGACCTGCCCGGACGAGTTCACGCGCAATCTGCGCGAGCAGGCTGACGGCATCCCGGATCCGATCCGGGCGGCGCTCGCGCTCAACATGCTGACGGAGGAAGGGCTGCCCCACTTCCACCGGTTGCTCGCCGTCTATCTGGGCGACGAGAGTCACTGGCGCGCGTGGAACAACCTGTGGACCGCGGAAGAGGACCGGCACGGCCAGGTGCTTCACGACTACGCCCGCGACACCCGCCTGTTCGACCAGCGCAAGATCGAGGAGATGCAGTTCGAGTACCTTCGGGCCGGCTTTCACCCGGAGTGGGATCGGGATCCGTACCGGGTCTTCGCCTACACTACCGTGCAGGAGCGGGCCACCCAGTTCTCGCACGGCGAGACCGGCCGGATCGTGGGCGAGTACGAGCCCCGCCTGGCCGAGGTGCTGAGCCACGTCGCCAAGGACGAGGCCCGGCACTACGCGTTCTACCGGAGCGTCTTCGATCTCATCCTGGAGCGCGATCCCAATGCGGCGCTCCACTCCGCGGCCTTCATCCTGCCGGCCATCGACATGCCCGGCGTGACGATGCCCGGGTTCAAGGAGCTGGCCGAGGTGATCCGGCGGGCCGGCATCTACGGGCCGCGGGACTACCTGCGCATCGTGCAGGAACAGATCCGCTACTGGAAGATCGAGAGCATCCAGGGGCTCAACGAGATCGGCCGCATGGCCCAGGAGAAGATCATGGGCATCCCGGGCCGGCTGAAGCGGATCGCCGAGATCATGGAGACCCGGAGCCGGGCCAAGACCTTCAGCTTCGAAGTCGTGTTCAACCGCGAATTCGCGATGGATTGATGGGGCAGGCCGCCGCCGGAGCCGTGCTCGCGCTGGTCCTGCTGGCGGCGTGCGGCGCCAAGGAGGCGGCCCGTCCCACGCAGGGAGAGTCCCGCCCCGCCCTGCCC
Organism: uncultured Gemmatimonadales bacterium; assembly: GCA_963840215.1. GTDB lineage: Bacteria > Gemmatimonadota > Gemmatimonadetes > Gemmatimonadales > GWC2-71-9 > CAVVWJ01. The sequence goes on from CAWIYG010000002.1 coordinate 581,930, forward strand.
CGCGACCGCCAGGAGGCCGAGCTGCTCGGCCGCGAGGTCTTCGACCTGGTGGACCGCGCCATCGACTACCGCGGCTCGCACCGCGGACGGCCCGCGTCCACGTTCCGCCAGATGGGCATCGACAGCCTGACCGCCACCACCGTCCGCCGCCTGGTCAACCTCGAGCGCGAGCCGGTCGTGACCGTGGCCTTCCGGCGCGCGGAGGCCCGCGAGATCACCTCCTGCCGCGGCGACAGCCAGATCCTCGAGGAAGCGACCCTCAACGCCGGCAGCTTCACCCTCATGTGCACCACCAGCTCGGGCGCCCAGCGCCCCATGCGCATCGGCGATTCGCCCGCCCGCTGAGCCCCGACCTCATGGTCTTTCCCACCATCGATCTGGTCGCCCGCACCCTGGTCGTCGTCGCCCTGGTCTATGCCACCGCCGTGGGCCTCACGCACTGGGCCGTCCGCAGCCGGCGCATCACGCCGTTCGGGGCGTGGCCGCGCTTCGTCCGCCGCGCGAGCGATCCGGTGCTGCTGCCGCTCGAGCGCCGGATCGTGCGCTCCGGCGGCAGCCCGCAGGACGCGCCGCTCTGGCTGGTGGGGCTGGTCATCGCCGGCGGCCTATTGCTGCTGACGCTGGTGCACTGGCTGGCGGGATTCGTCGGCACACTCGGGTATCTCTCGTCCGCCGGGCCCCGGGCCTGGATCCGCTTTGCCGTGAGCACCCTGTTCAGCGTGCTCATGATCGCGCTCTTCGTGCGCGTCATCGCCTCGTGGTTCGGGGTCTCGCCGTACCGGCCCTGGATGCGCCTCGCGTTGGCGCTGACCAACTGGATCATCGAGCCCATCCGGCGCATCCTGCCCCCGGTCGGCATGATCGACTTCAGCCCCCTGGTGGCCTGGCTGCTGCTGAGCCTCCTGCGCGGGTTCGTGCTCTCGTCGCTCTGATCGACCCGACTGCGGGCGGGCCGGCGCCTGCTCAGCTGAGGCATGGCCAGGTCGGGGGCTCCGGTTTAGGTTTCGGGAGTTGGACAACCGATTCGTGGCGATTTGCGCTGCTTGCGGCCACGTTAAACAATCGCTAAAACGCGTCCCCTGAGGCGTTTTGGCCTTCAGGGGCTTTTTCATCCCGGGAGAGCCCGTGCTGGTCGATCAGTCCCTGCCCACCGCCCCCGCCGCCGCCGGCCTCACCCGGGAGGCGCGTCTCGCCCTGCTCGAGCCGCTGCTCGCCCGGCGCATCCTCGTGCTCGATGGCGCCATGGGGACCATGATCCAGACCTACGGCCTGGGCGAGCGGGACTACCGCGGCGAGCGCTTCGCCGACTGGCCCCGGGACCTCCGCGGGCACAGCGACCTCCTCACGCTCACGCAGCCGGCGATCATCCGGGCCATCCACTCGGCCTACCTCGAGGCCGGCGCCGACATCATCGAGACCAACTCCTTCAACTCGAACGCGATGTCGCTGGCCGACTACGGGATGGAGGCGCTGGTCTACGAGCTGAACCACGCCGCGGCCCGGCTGGCCCGTGAGGCCGCCGACGAGTTCGAGCGGCGGACGCCCGACGCGCCGCGGTTCGTGGCCGGCGTCCTGGGGCCCACCAACCGGACCGCGTCGCTGTCGCCCGACGTGAACGATCCCGGGTTCCGGAACGTGACCTTCGACGCGCTGGTCGCCACGTACACCGAGGGCGCCCGCGGGCTGCTCGACGGCGGCGCCGACCTCCTGCTGATCGAGACCATCTTCGACACGCTCAATGCCAAGGCGGCGCTCTTCGCGGTCGAGGCGCTGTTCGACGCAGGCCGGCTTCGCGGCTCCCGGTGATGATCTCGGGCACGATCACCGACGCGAGCGGCCGGACGCTCTCGGGGCAGACCACCGAGGCGTTCTGGAACTCGGTGGCGCACGCCCGGCCGCTCAGCGTGGGCCTCAACTGCGCGCTGGGGGCGCAGGCGCTGCGCCAGTACGTGCAGGAGCTGTCGCGGGTGGCGCCGGTGTTCGTGAGCGCCCATCCCAACGCCGGGCCTGCCGAACGAATTCGGGCAGTACGACGAGACGCCCGAGTACATGGCCGGCGTGCTCCGGGAGTTCGCCGAGCACGGGCTGGTCAACTTCGTGGGCGGCTGCTGCGGCACCACCCCGGCGCACATCCGGGCGATCGCCGACGCGGTGCGCGGCCTGGCGCCGCGGCAGCGGCCCACGCCGCGAGCCGGGTGTGCCGGCTGAGCGGACTCGAGCCGCTGACCATCGGCCCGGACAGCATCTTCGTCAACGTCGGCGAGCGGACCAACGTCACCGGCTCGCGCAAGTTCGCCCGGCTGATTCTCGGCCGGGGACTACGAGGCGGGCCTCGAGATCGCGCGCCAGCAGGTGGAGAGCGGCGCGCAGATGATCGACGTCAACATGGACGAGGGGATGCTCGACTCCCAGGCGGCCATGGTGAAGTTCCTCCAGCTCATCGCCTCCGAGCCCGGACATCAGCCGGGTGCCGGTGGTGCATCGACTCGTCCAAGTGGTCGGTGATCGAGGCGGGGCTCAAGTGCGTCCAGGGCAAGGGCGTGGTGAACTCGATCAGCCTCAAGGAGGGCGAGGAGGAGTTCATCCGGCAGGCCACGCTGGTCCGCCGCTACGGCGCGGCCGTGATCGTCATGGCGTTCGACGAGCAGGGCCAGGCGGACACGCGCCGAGCGCAAGGTCGAGATCTGCACCCGCTGCTACCGGATCCTGACCGAGCAGGTCGGCTTCCCGCCCGAGGACATCATCTTCGATCCGAACATCTTCGCCATCGCCACCGGGATCGAGGAGCACAGCAACTACGCGCGTGGACTACATCGAGGCCACCCGCCGGATCAAGGCGGAGCTGCCGCACGTGCTCGTGAGCGGCGGCGTGAGCAACGTCTCCTTCTCCTTCCGCGGCAACGATCCGGTGCGCGAGGCGATCCACGCCGTGTTCCTCTACCACGCCATCGAGGCGGGGATGGACATGGGGATCGTGAACGCGGGCCAGCTCCCGATCTACTGCCGACATCCCCGCCGACCTGCTCGAGCGGGTGGAGGACGTGGTGCTCAACCGGCGGCCCGACGCCACCGACCGGCTGCTGGCGGTCGCCGATCAGGTGAAGGGCCAGCTCGCGCGGCCAGGCCGCCGACCTGTCCTGGCGCAGCGCGCCGGTGCACGAGCGGCTGGCGCACGCGCTGGTCGAGGGCATCGCCGACTTCATCGTGGAGGACACCGAGGAGGCCCGGCACCTGGTCGAGCGCCCGATCCAGGTGATCGAGGGCCCGCTGATGGCCGGCATGAACGTCGTGGGCGACCTGTTCGGCGCCGGGAAGATGTTCCTGCCGCAGGTGGTGAAGAGCGCCCGGGTGATGAAGAAGGCGGTCGCCCACCTGATCCCGTACATCGAGGCGGAGCGCGACACGTCGGCGGCAGCCCAGACCAACGGCCGGGTGCTGCTGGCCACCGTGAAGGGCGACGTCCACGACATCGGCAAGAACATCGTCGGCGTCGTGCTGCAGTGCAACAACTACGAGGTCATCGACCTCGGCGTGATGGTGCCGTGCGCCAAGATCCTCGAGACGGCGCGGCGCGAGCGCGTCGACATCATCGGGCTGAGCGGGCTCATCACCCCGTCGCTCGAGGAGATGTCGTTCGTCGCCGAGCGAGATGGAGCGCGAGGGCTTCACGATCCCGCTGCTGATCGGCGGCGCCACGACGTCGCGCGTGCACACCGCGGTCAAGATCGAGCCGCACTACCACGGCCCGACCGTGCACGTGCTGGACGCCTCGCGGGCGGTGGGCGTCGCCGGCAACCTGCTGAGCGATACCCTCCGCGACGGCTTCGTGGCCGAGACGCGCGAGGAGTACCGCGACGTCCGCGAGCAGCGCAGCAAGCACCGGCGCCGAGGAGCGGCGCCAGCCGCTCGCAGACGCCCGGCGCAACCGCCTGGCGATCGACTGGCACGCCACTACGCCGCCGGTGCCGTGCTCGACCGGGCTCATCGTGCTCGACGACTACCCGCTCGGCGAGCTGGTGCCGCGGATCGACTGGACGCCGTTCTTCCAGACCTGGGAGCTGGCCGGCCACTATCCCGCCATCCTGAGCGACCCCCGGGTCGGCCCGGCGGCGACGAGCCTCTTCCGCGACGCGCAGGCGCTGCTCGACCGGATCGTGCGGGAGCGGCTGTTCCGCGCCCGCGGCGTGCTCGGCGTCTGTTCCGGGCCAACGCGGTCGGCGACGACATCGAGCTCTACGCCGACGACGACGCGCACCGAGCCGCTGGCCGTCATCCACACCCTGCGCCAGCAGATGCTCAAGCCGCCGGGCCGGCCCAACCTCGCGCTCGCCGACTTCGTGGCGCCCGCGGTCGACCGGCGTCCCGGACTACGTCGGCGCCTTCGCCGTGACGACGGGCCTCGGCCTCGACGAGCTGGCGGCGGCGTTCGAGGCGGCCCACGACGACTACAACGCCATCCTGGCGAAGGCGCTGGCCGACCGGCTGGCGGAGGCGTTCGCCGAGCGGCTGCACGAGCGGGTGCGCCGGGAATACTGGGGCTACGCGCCGGACGAGGCGCTCGACAACGCCGACGCTGATCCGCGAGCAGTACCAGGGCATCCGCCCGGCGCCCGGGCTATCCGGCCTGCCCCGACCACACCGAGAAGCGCACGCTGTTCGACCTGCTGCGGGCCGAGACCGAACGCGGGGATCACGCTGACGGAGAGCTTCGCGATGCTGCCCGCCGCGGCGGTGAGCGGCTGGTACTTCTGGCGCCCGGAGTCGCAGTACTTCGGCGTCGGCAAGATCGAGCGCGACCAGGTCGAGGACTACGCCGGCCGGAAGGGCATCGACGTGCCCGCGATGGAGCGCTGGCTCGCCCCCAACCTCAACTACGAGCGCTAGCGTGCCCACTCTCCGCGACCTGCTCGCCGACGGCCGCGTCCACGTGGTCGACGGCGCCATGGGCACCGTGCTCTACGGCCGCGGCGTGTTCGTCAACGTCTGCTACGACGAGCTGAACCTCCGGCAGCCCGACCTCGTGCGGCGACATCCACCGCGAGTACGTGCGAGCCGGCGCCGAGGTGCTCGAGACCAACACCTTCGGCGCCAACCCGCTCAAGCTGGCCACGTACGGCCTCGCGGGCGAGACCGAGCGGATCAACGCCGCGGCGGCCGCGGCTGGCGCGCGAGGCGGCCGGCGACGCGCGCGGCCGTGCTCGGCGCGCATCGGCCCGCTCGGCGTCCGGCTCGAGCCGTTCGGCGAGCTCTCGCTGGCCGAGGCCTGCGCGATGTATCCAGCGCCAGGTCCAGCGGGCTGCTCGACGGCGGGGTCGACGGCTTCATCCTCGAGACGTTCAGCGACGTGGCCGAGCTGGGGGCCGGCGCTGCAGGCCGTCCGGGGGCAGCTGCGACCTGCCCGATCATCGCCCAGATGACCGTGGGCACCGACGGCAAGACCCACTACGGCACCGACCCCGCGGTCTTCGGGCCGGAGCTCGGCGGCGATGGGCGCGGACGTCATCGGCGTCAACTGCTCGGTGGGTCCGCACGGCGTGCTCGAGGCGGTCGAGAAGCTGGCGCGGGTCGGTGAGCGATCCCGATCTCGGCGCAGCCGAACGCCGGGCTGCCGCGCGAGGTGGGCGACCGCAAGATGTACATGGCGTCGCCCGAGTACATGGCGAGCTACGCGCGGCGCATGGTGGAGGCGGGCGCGCGGTTCGTGGGCGGGTGCTGCGGCACGACGCCCGATCACATCCGCGCGATCGTGGGCTTCGTCCAGAGCGTGTCGCCTCGGCACGCCTCGACACGGGCACGCTGCCACGCGCGCCGCGCCGGCGGTGGCCATCGATCCGGTGCCGCTGGCGGAGCGCTCGCGGCTCGGCGCCAAGCTGGCCGAGGGACGGTTCATCACGACGGTCGAGATCGTCCCGCCCAAGGGCGTCGATCCGGGGCCGATGTTCGAGCAGGTGCGGCAGCTCAAGGCGGCCGGCGTCGACGCGGTCAACGTGCCCGACGGACCCCGCGCGCAGAGCCGCATGGGCGCGCTGCTCTCGGCGCTCATGATCGAGCGCGAGGTGGGGCTCGAGGCCGTGGTGCACTACGCCTGCCGCGACCGCAACCTGCTCGGCATGCTGTCCGACCTGCTCGGCGCGGCGGCGGCGGGCATCCGCAACCTGCTGATCATCACCGGCGACCCGCCGAAGATGGGGCCCTACCCCGAGGCCACCGCGGTCTTCGACATCGACAGCATCGGGCTCACCAATCTGGTCAGCCGGCTCAACCGCGGCCTCGATCCCGGCGGCAACCCGATCGGCCAGCCGACGCGGTTCGTCATCGGCGTCGGCGTGAACCCCGCCGCCCCCGATCTCGAGCGGGAGCTCAAGCGCTTCGCCTGGAAGGTCGAGGCCGGCGCCGAGTACGCCATCACCCAGCCGGTCTTCGACCTGGAGCAGCTCGAGCGGTTTCTCCGCCGGGTCGGAGGGATTCCGCATTCCGATCGTCGCCGGCATCTGGCCGCTGGTCTCGCTGCGGAACGCCGAGTTCCTGGCCAACGAGGTGCCCGGCGTGTACGGTGCCGGATGCCATCGCTCGAGCGGATGCGGCAGCGCGAGCGCCGGCGGCAAGGAGGAGGCATTGGCCGAGGGCGTGCGCATCTCGCGCGAGATGCTCGCCGCCGTGGCCGACGCGTGCAGGGCGTGCAGGTCTCCGCGCCGCTCGGTCGGGTGCCGGTGGCGCTCGAAGTGCTCGAGGCCGCGCCGATTGAACCGGTCGCGAGTCCGGGATATACTCCCCCACCTGACGTACGCTGCCGTCCATCTCCGGAGCCGAGCCCGCCATGCAGGACCTCCGCAGCCGCCGCGCCTGCCCTGACCACCCTGTCCGAAGAAGAGAGCATGTTCCGGGACGCGGTCCGCGAATTCGCGGAGACCGAGGTGCGGCCTCACGTTCACGGCGATGGACGAGGCGGCGCAGTTCCGCGCCGGACCTGATCCCGAAGTTCTTCGAGCTGGGACTCATGGGCATCGAGGTCCCGGAGCAGTACGGCGGCGCCGGCGGCAGCATCTTCATGGCGGTGCTGGCCATCGAGGAGCTGGCGCGGGTCGACGCGTCCGCGGCGATCTACGTGGACGTCCACAACACCCTGGTCGAACAACGCCCTCCTCCGGTGGGGCAGCGACGAGCAGCAGCGCCCGCTACTTCCCCCGCCTCACCACCGGACCTGCTGGGCGCGTTCGCGCTCTCCGAGCCGGGCAGCGGAAGCGACGCGTTCGCCCTCGCCACGCGCGCGGAGCGGACGGGCGACGACTGGGAGCTCACCGGCCGGAAGTTCTGGATCACCAACGGCGCCGAGGCCGGAGTCTTCATCGTCTTCGCCAACGTCGACCCCTCGAAGGGATACAAGGGAATCACGGCGTTCATCGTCGAGCGCGAGCTTCCCCGGCTTCTCCGTCGGCAAGAAGGAGAACAAGCTGGGCATCCGGGCGTCGAGCACCACCGAGCTCATCCTGGAGCAGTGCGTGGTGCCGGAGGCGAACGTGCTCGGGCCGGTCGGCCAGGGCTACAAGATCGCCATCGAGACGCTCAACGAGGGCCGGATCGGCATCGGCGCGCAGATGATCGGCGTCGCCACGGGCGCGCTCGAGGCGGCCACGGCCTACGTGAAGGAGCGCCAGCAGTTCGGCAAGGCGATCGCGGAGTTCCAGGGCGTCCAGTTCCAGCTGGCCCAGATGGCCACCGACCTGGAGGCCGCGCGCCTCATGGTGTACAACGCCGCGCGTCTGAAGGACGCGGGCCAGCCCTTCGCCCAGCAGGCGGCGATGGCCAAGCTCTTCAGCTCGCAGGTCGCCGAGCGGATCACCTCGAGCTGTCTCGAGCTGTTCGGGGGATACGGGTACTCGAAGGAGTACCCGGCGGAGAAGTTCTACCGCGACGCGAAGATCGGGACGATCTACGAGGGGACCAGCAACATGCAGCTGCAGACGATCGCCAAGGGGTTGCTCAAGTAGGGCCAGGGTCGGCGTACCCCCGATGGGTCACCCCGGGCGCAGCCAAGGGGGCATGATTCCGGTCATGCCCCCTTCGCCGTGGCGGGAGGTCGGAAGGGGCGGTCGCGCTGCGGCCTGGCCGCCACGCTGGCGTCGGCCGGCCGTGCCGGAACCCGCAAAGTGGGCATCACCACGGTCCAATCCCGGGCCCGGGATTTGCGCTTACATTTCCAGCCGGTCAGAATTGCCAGCCTGGAATCCTAGGCGGCACATCAAACGTAAAGCGATGATGAGCAGAGGTTTATGCTCTTGACACACGCCGCGGCGCCCCGTCATACTACTGGCCGCTCGCTCCCGACGCTCCTCTTTGTCTGGTAACGCCGTGCCCCTTTTGTCTTTACACCGCCGTCTCGTACCCCTGCTGTTGGCGACCTGCCTCTCGCTGTCGGCGGCCCCACTCCTGGCGCAGACCGAAGCCCAGTGGCTCACCGAGCGGCTGGACTCGTGGTACCAGCGCTCCCTCCGGTCGGCTCCGGGCGAATGGGGCATCGCCGTGGCCGACCAGTCGGGAACGCTGCTCTGGAGCGTCAGTCCCGACCTGCCGCTCATGCCGGCGTCTACCGTCAAGCTGTTCACCACCGGCTACGCCCGCAGCGTCCTGGGCGGTACCGCGCGCCGGGCTACCCGGGTGGTCGGCGTCGGGTCGCTCGCGCCCGCGAGCGGCGAATGGGTGGGGAGCTGGGCGATCGAAATGAACGGCGACCCCTCGCTCGAGCGCGCCGAGGGCTCGGGTCCGACGCTCTATGACCTCGCGATGCAGCTCGCCGGCGGCGGGGTCCGAAGGCTCACCGGTCCGCTCCAGCTCCAGAGCTCGAACGGTCCCGCCAACGCGGTCTACCCCGCCGCCTGGTCCGCGCGGCACCAGGGCCGCATCTTCGCCCCGCTCGTCGGCCCGCTCACGCTCCACGAAAACATCGTCTGGATCACGGTCCAGCCGGGCAAGCGGGTGGGCCAGCGGGTTCGGGTCATCGAGACGGCGCCGGACGGCATCGGCTCGATGGTCACCGTCACGGCCACCACCCGGTCGGGCCGGCGCTCGCGCCTGGCGCTCCGGCCGCGGGCCGGGGGCGGTTGGGTCGTCACCGGAACGATCGGGGTCCGCGCCACGCCGCGGCGGCTCACGGCCGTGACGCGCGATCCGCGCGCGGTGCTGAGCGCGGTCTGGGGCAGCGCGCTCAGGCGCGCCGGGATCGTGTGGAATCCGTCGCCGTTCATCGGGGCGCCGCCCACCGGCGGGCCGCAAGTCCTCGCCGAAGTATCCTCGCCGTCGCTCGACTCGCTCGCGAGCGAGATCAACCGCCGCAGCCTCAACCTCGGGGCGGAGCTGCTGCTCCAGTGGGCCGGCGGCCGTGATCGCGCCCCGGCCCTGCTCACCGACCACGTGCGCCAGGTGGTGGGCTCCAGCGACGGCGTCTATCTGGTCGACGGCAGCGGGCTCTCCTACGACGACCGGGTCACCCCCCACACCTTCGTCACCTATCTGGCGAAGTTCCCGACGACGCCCGCCGGCCGAAACTTCCCCATGCTGCTCCCGGCCAACGGCAGCGGCACGCTGCATCGGCTGAACAGCGGCTTTCCTGGCGTCGGGGTGGTACGGGCCAAGACCGGTACACTCGGCCGGGTGTCGACGGTGGTCGGCTACCTCGGCCGGCCGGAGGGCACGCTGCTGGTCGCGCTGATGTACAACGGCGGCCGGCCCTGGGCCGCCCGCCAGGCCCAGTGGAAGCTGTTCCGCGAGCTCGGCGCCAACGGCGTCGTCATCCCGACGGACACCCTGCCCGAGCCGCTGGTGCAGCTCGGCGGCGAGGTGACGGGCACACCAGCCTGGTGGACCGCGGGAGCGCCGACCGATTCATCGGAGGCCGATCTGGCGGATGACGCCGAGGCCGAGCCCGAGGCCGCGCTCGCCCCGGCACCGGTCACCGCCCGGCCCGACTCCGCGGCTTCGTCGCGCTGACACCGGTCGGTTGAGGCGGCGGCGCAGGCCGCCTCGAGTGGATGCAGGGTTGCCAGGCCCCCTCGCCGCTAGAACGTCACGTGCGCCAGCGTCACTCCCTTCGGCTCGTTCGACCCATTCACCATCGGCTCCATCGTCAGCGCGGCGCCCATGACGGGCGCAGCCACGCCCGGCATCGGCAGGGTCATGAAGGCCGGGCGCCGGGTGTCCGCGGTGACCTCGACCGACCGTACCATGCCGGTCTCGGTGATGAACCAGAACTGGTACTTGCTGCCTGGAGGGGCGGGCGGGAGGCCGTGGACGATGACGCACCAGCGGTGCGAGACGGCGTCCTGAAAGATGAGCAGGCCGCCCTGCTCGTGGCCGTTCATCGAGATCTGCGTCTGCAGCACCATGTTGGCGCGGCGGAGGACCGACAGGGTGTCCTCCAGTGCCGCCAGCCGGCTCTCGCGGGAGGCGAGCCGTTCGCGCAGCTCGCGACCATCGCTCCGGGCGCTCATCGACACGCCCAGCGAGACGAGCGCGAGGCCGGCGGCCACCGCCAGGGGCAGATACCGCCGCCACCGGCTCGGCCGGTCGAGGATCTCGGCCGCCATCTGCCGGGCGAGTCCGGGAGGAGGTGCCACCGGGGCGACGCCCATCGGCAGCCATCCCAGCTCGCGCTCGAGTCGCGCCACTTCGCGCGTGCACTCGTCGCAGCGGATGAGGTGATCGCGAAAGGTCCGCTCCTCCCCGGACTCCAGGCTTCGGACGACGAACGCCGAGCGGTTTTCGATGTACCAGGCGTGGGCGGTCATGCGATCCAATCCTTGATCGGCGCCAGGGACGTGCGAAGCTTGTCGAAGGCCAGGCGGAGCCGGGTCTTCACCGTGCCCATGGGGATGGCGAGCTGCCGGGCGATCTCGGAGTGGGTAAGGCCGCTGGAAATAGGCCAGCCGCACCGCCTCCCGCTGCTCCGGCGGCAGGGCCTCGAGCGCCGCATGCACCGACTCGTGCACGTGCCACCCCGGCTGGGCCGCCTCGTCGACCTCGACCGCGTGCACGCGGTCCGGCGGCAGCTCGCCAAGGCCTCCGCGCGCGCCAGCTTGAGCCGGAACCGGCGGCGGCGGCGGAGCCGGTCGATTGCGCGATTGCGGGCGATCCGCAGGAGCCACGGCAGCAGGGCATCGTGCTCGTCGCCCAGGCGATCGACCCGGTCCCAGGCCGCGGCAAAGGTCTCGAGAACCACCTCCCGCGCCTCCTCGGAGTCGCTCAGCATGCCCTGGGTGACGCCCAGGAGCCATGGACTGGCGACCTCGATGAGCTCGACCAGCGCCTGCTCGTCGCGGGCGACGAGGCGGCGCGCGAAGCGGTGGCCTCGCCCGCCAGCGTGAGTGGGCGCGCTCCCGGCGGTCCATCCGGGACGGACCGGGTTCTCCCACGTTCGGCGCTCGGGTCGGGGCAGTGGGCACTTCGCCTCATTCCATGGCCTCGCGCCAGCGTCCTCAGCGAGACGGCGACAGGAGGCCCCGTCGATCAGCAAACGCCGCGGACGCTCAGCCGGTTTCGGCGGTTGCGAGTGGCCACCCCCCGAGTGCCCCACATGACGAAGGGGGCAGCGTTGACGCATGCCGCCTTCGTGGTGCCAGGAACCAGGTACGGCGACCGGAGCGGTCAGCGTCCGCCGGGCGTCGTGGCGCCAACAGGACCACGCCGCCGACGATGGCCAGCGCGCCGAGGAGCGGCGGACCGGCAGCGATTCCTTCTTGTCGGCCTCGCCTGGATCGGGCCGAGATCGATCACCTTCTCCTTGTGGGTAAAGGAGAAGCCGCCGAACGCGAGGCCCGGCGATGCCGAGAATGATCAGGAGAATGCCGACGACACCGCCGGCTTCATACGACTCTTCGTCCCTGGATCAGCTGGATCAGCGGACGACGAGTGCGACGACCAGCAGCACGTGGATGAAGCCGCCCATCGTGTACGACGAGACCATGCCAAGCAGCCACAGCACCAACAGGACACGAAGACCGTCCACAGCATGACGCGCCTCCCCTGGATTGGAGCCGGAATGCGCGCCGGCGTTCGGGACTATCGCGCGGATCGCCGGTCCCGGAACCGCGCTACCATTGTCGAGTCGGAAAGCCCGTCGGTTTCGCACCGACACCGAGGTAAGCTTGCCGCCGGAACCGCGCGGTGATTGCAGTCACCGGTCCGGCATGCGCCCGGCACCCGACGGCGCTGGACGTCTCTGGCCCCTCGGTAGCTTGAGGCAGCGCCTCACTCCCCCTCTCGACGGAAACACATGGCGACCCAGACCCAGATCCGACGGCTCCTCCGGGGCGCCCGTCTTCACGCCGTTCGTTCCGCCCGAGCAATCCCCCGCCGAGCTGACCATCCGCGCGGTCGTCCTCGGCGCGCTGCTCGGCCTCGTGTTCGCCGCGTCGAGCGTGTACCTGGCGCTCAAGATCGGCCTCACCGTCTCGGCCTCGATCCCGATCGCGGTGCTCTCGGTGGCGTTCTTCCGGACGCTGGGGCGCTCGACGATCCTCGAGAACAACATCGTGCAGACCACCGGCTCCGCCGGCGAGTCGATCGCGGCGGGGATCGTCTTCACCCTGCCGGCGATCCTGCTCATGGGGTACGACCTCAGCGTGGGCAAGGTGGCGATCGTGGCGGTGGTGGGCGGCGTGATGGGCATCCTGCTGATGATCCCGCTCCGCCGGGCGCTCATCGTGAAGGAGCACGGCAACCTCACCTACCCGGAGGGCACCGCCTGCGCGGAGGTGCTGGTGGCGGGCGAGAAGGGCGGCCTGCAGGCCCGGCGGCTGTTCCAGGCCTTCGGCCTCGCGTTCACCTACAAGTTCCTGATGTCGGGACTCAAGGCCTGGAAGGAGTATCCGGGCTGGGTGTCCAGCGGCTACAAGGGCGCCTCCATCTCCGCCGAGGTCTCGCCCGAGCTGCTCGGGGTGGGCTACATCATCGGGCCGCGCATCGCCGGCTATCTCTTCTCCGGCGGCTGCCTCGCGTACCTGGTGCTCATCCCGGCCATCAAGCTGTTCGGCAGCGGCCTCACCAAGCCGATCTTCGCCGAGACCAAGCTCATCGCCGACATGAGCCCGGGCGAGGTGCGGGCCAACTTCGTGTTCTACATCGGCGCCGGCGCCGTGGCCTCGGCCGGCATCATCGCGCTGCATCCGCGCGCTGCCGACGATCGCTGGGCGCGTTCCGCTCGGGCTTCCAGGATCTGCGCGGGAGCCTGGGCGACACGGCTGCGCGGCTCCGCACCGACCTCGACCTTCCCGATCTGGGTGACGCTGGTCGGCGCCGTCGGCGCTGGCGCTGCTGCTCACCGTGCTGCCGCAGCTCGCGGTCAACCTGCTCGGCGCCCTCCTGATCGTCGTCTTCGGCTTCTTCTTCGTGGTGGTGTCCTCGCGCATCACCGGTGAGATCGGAGTCAGCGCCAATCCGGTCTCGGGCATGACCATCGCCGCCCTCATCGGCACGACGGCGATCTTCCTGCTCATCGGCTGGACCGGGGTGGACCATCGGGTCGGCGCGATCTCCATCGCGGGCGTGATCGCCGTGGCCGCGAGCAACGCCGGCGCCACCAGCCAGGATCTCAAGACCGGCTTTCTCGTCGGCGCCACGCCGCGCCGACAGCAGATCGCCATCATGGTCGGCGCGGTGACGTCGGCGCTCGCCATCGGCTGGACCCTCACGCTGCTCAACACCACCTACACGAACATCGTCCCCGAGCCGCACCCCGGTGTCACCCTCGAAGCCGCGGCGCCCGGAGCGGCCGACCGCTCGGTCACCACGCTCGGCGAGCGGATGCAGCACGACGGCCGGGAATGGGAAGTCGTCCGGGTGAACCTTCCGACCGAGGGCGTGCAGCCGGGCAAGTACCTGATCGACCCGGCGGTCGCACGAGGTGGCGTACCTGGTCGACCCGGGCATCGGCGGCCGGATCCGGGAGATCGACGGGAAGCCGATCACCAAGCTCGACTCGCCCAAGGCCACGATCATGGCGCTGGTCACCGACGGCATCCTGACCCAGAAGCTGCCCTGGGGGCTGGTCCTGATCGGCGTGTTCCTCACCATCGCGATCGAGCTCATGGGCCTGCAGTCCCTGCCGATCGCGGTCGGCGTCTACCTGCCGATCTCGACCTCGGCGGCCATGTTCGCCGGCGGGGTGGTGCGATGGCTGGTCGAGCGGCGGGCCCGCGGCAGCGGCGCGGTCGATCGCGGAGGTCGAGTCGGGTCCGGGCGTGCTCTTCTCGAGCGGTCTCATCGCCGGCGGCGCCCTCGCCGGCGTGGCGATCGCCGGCATGGCGGCCGCGCTGGTGCGACGGGCCGAAGCGGCCCAGGTGCCGGCGGCCGACTACCTCGCGCACGTCACGGGGCTGCAGGCGGCCCTCGGCGCCGCCGCGGGGAATGACCTCGTCGCGCTGGCGGTGTTCGGGCTGCTGGCGGGGGCGCTCTACCGGGTCGCGGGACGCTGAGGGATGGCGCGGGCCGATGCCATCTCACCCTCGATCAGCGCCCGCATCATTCACGGCGCCCTGGTCTTCGGCATCCTCATGTTCGGCGCAGTGGCCTTCGTCATTCAGGATCGCTCGATCCCGGCGGCGGCGCTGCCCGACCGGCGCGTGCTGTACCTGGCGCTCACGCTGGTGAGCGCCACGCTGTTCGGCGCCGCCGCCTTCCGCACCGGGCGGCTGCCCGCGCCCGCCCGCGGCGCCTCGGAAGACGACTGGTGGTCGGCCAACCTCGGGCGGGTGCTGGTCAGCTGGGCCATGGTCGAGGCTCCCACGCTGCTCGGCCTGGTGATCTACACGCTGACCCATGACTTCCGGACCCTGCTCGCCCCCTTCATCGGCCTGCTGCTCTTCGCCAACTACCGCCCCCGCCGACTCACCGAGCGCTGATGCGGGTCGTCACCCTGCTGCCGGGCGCGACTGAGATCGTCGCGGCGCTGGGCGGCGCCGGATCGCTGGTCGCCGTCTCGCACGAGTGCGACTTTCCCGCCTCGGTCCCGCACCTGCCGCGGGTGACATCCACGCCGCTCGACCCGAACCTCCCGGGCGCGGCCATCGACGCGGAGGTCCGGCGCCTCCGGGAGGCGGGCCGGGCCGTGATCGCGGTCGAGGCCGACGCGCTGCGGCGCCTGGCACCGGACCTGATCATCACCCAGGACCTCTGCGAGGTGTGTGCCGTGGCGGACGGCGCGGTGCACTCCCTGGCCGCGGCGCTCGATCCGGCGCCTCGCGTGCTCGCGCTCACGGGGCGGACGGTGGACGGAGTAATGGCCGACATCCTCGCGGTCGCACGGGCGCTCGATCTCGAGCCGGAGGGTGACGAGCTGATTGCCGGACTCCGAAGCCGACTCGCGCGGCTCCGGCGCGGGGCCCCGGCGGTAGCGCCCGGCGTGCTCTGCATCGAGTGGCTGGAGCCGGTCTATCTGGCCGGCCACTGGGTGCCGGACCTGGTGGCGGCCGCCGGCGGCCGGGACGTGGGCGCGGAGCCGGGCGCCCATTCGGCGGTGACCACCTGGGCCGCCGCGGCGGAGCGCCGCCCCGACCTCATCGTGGTGATGCTGTGCGGCTTCGGCGTCACCCGGGCAACGGCCGAGCTCGACGCGCTCCGCGACCCCGCGGCCGGCGCGCTGCTCGCATCCGCTCCGGTCTGGGTGCTCGATGGCAACGCCTACAGCTCCCGGCCCGGCCCGCGGATCGTGGACGGCGCCGAGCGGCTGCAGGCGGCGATGCGCGGGGTGGAGCGCAGCGGCCTCGTGCCATGGCGACCGGCCCCGTGACCGTCACGATCGTCCCGGCGGCGGACGAGCGGCTGCTGAGCGACGTCCGCACGCTGTTCGAGGAGTACGCCCGGTCGCTCGGCGTCGATCTCGCCTTCCAGGGGTTCGCCGCGGAGCTGGCGGGGTTGCCGGGCGCCTATGCGCCCCCGACCGGCCGGCTGCTCCTGGCCCGGAGCGGCCAGGCCGCGGCGGGGTGCGTGGGCGTGCGGCCGCTCGAGCCGGACGTCTGCGAGATGAAGCGCCTCTACGTCCGGCCGCCGTATCGCGGCACCGGGCTCGGGCGCCGCCTCGCCGAGGCGGCGGTGAGCGAAGCCAGGGCGGCAGGCTACCGCCGCATGCGGCTCGACACCTTGGAGCCGATGCAGGCGGCGCAGACGCTCTACCAGGCGCTGGGGTTCCGCCCGATCGCGCCCTACCGCCACAACCCCGTGCCCGGAACGGCGTTCCTGGAGCTGGATCTGGCGGCCCGCCAGGGGTAGACATCCGGACGCATGGCCGCGACCTTTGGCGGTCCCCCACCCAGACCCGGTTGATGACGCCCGAATCGCTCGCCTTTCTCAGGTCGCTGTTGGACACCCCCGGACCCTCCGCGTTCGAGGCCGCCCCCGCTCGGGTGTGGCGCGCGGAGGCCCAGCGCTTCGCCACGAACGTGCGGGCGGACGTGGCCGGCAACTCGTTCGCGACGCTCGACGGCGGGCCGCCGAGCGTCATGTTCGCCGGCCACATCGACGAGATCGGCGTGATGGTGAGCCACATCGACGACGACGGGTTCGTCAGCTTCGATACGATCGGCGGGTGGGACCCGCAGGTCTTCGTCGGCCAGCGGGTGCGCCTGCTGGGTCGCCAGGGGCCGGTCCTGGGCGTCGTCGGCAAGAAGGCGATCCACCTCATGGACAAGGACGACCGGGAAAAGGTCTCGAAGGTCGAGGATCTCTGGATCGACGTGGGCGCCGCCAGCCGTGCCGAGGCCGAGGGGCAGCTCCGGATCGGCGACCCCGGCGTGCTCGCGGCCGGCGTGCTCGAGTTCCCCAACGGCCGACTCGTGAGCCGCTGCATCGACAACCGGATCGGCGCCTTCGTCGTGCTCGAGGCCCTGCGGCTGCTGGCGTCGGGCCGTCCGGCGGCGGGCGCGACGGTCACCGCCGTCGCGACCACGCGCGAGGAGATCGCCGCCACCGGCGGCGGCGCGCGCTCGTCGGCGGCCCTGCTCGAGCCCGACGTGGCGATCGTGATCGACGTGACGCACGCGACCGACTACCCCGGGATCGACAAGCGGCGGCACGGCGACTACCGGCTCGGCGGGGGCCCGGTGCTCGCGCGCGGCGCGTCGGTGAGCGAGATCGTCTTCGAGCGCCTGGCCGAGGCGGCGGAAGCGGAGCAGATTCCCTACACCATCGAGGCCGCCTCGCGGGACACGCACACCGACGCCGAGGCCATCTTCAACGCCCACCGGGGCGTGGCGACGGCGCTGGTGTCCGTTCCCAACCGGTACATGCACAGCCCCAACGAGATGATCGCGCTCGAGGACCTGGACCGGACGGCCCGCCTGCTCGCCGCCTTCGTGCGCCGTCTCACCCCCGACACCGACTTCGTGCCGCGCTGAGCGGCGTGGTAGCTTTCGACCGTATGCCCGCACGTGCCCTTCCCGTCGCGCTCGCTCTGCTGGCGCTCGCTCCCGTCATCCCGCTGGCCGCCCAGCAGATGGGCACCGCCCAGCGCGAAGTGTCGCGCCCGGTCACGCCACCGGTGCTCCCGCTCGACGACATCAAGTTCCTGAGCGACGGCCGGCTGGGCGGCCGGCTGACCGGCAGCCCGGGCGCCGACACGGCGGCGGCCTACCTCGCCCGCCGGTTCCAGGCGGTCGGGCTGCAGCCGGCGGCGGGCGGCTGGTTCCAGACCTTCACGATCGCGCGCGACGCCCCGGTGGCGCAACACGCGCACGTGGCCGGGCTCAAGGGCAGCAATGTGATCGGCCTCCTGCCCGGCCGCGACCCGATCCTGCGGAACGAGGCGCTGATCGTCGGCGCGCACTATGACCACCTCGGGCTCGGCGGGTTCGGCAGCCTGGACCCGGACAGCACCGGCCAGGTCCACAACGGCGCCGACGACAACGCGTCGGGCGCCGCCATGCTGCTCGAGATCGCCGAGCGGCTGGCCCTCGACCCGCCGGCCCGGACGGTGGTCTTCATCGCCTTCAGCGGCGAGGAGCTCGGCCTGCTGGGATCGGCGCACTACGTCAAGCAGCCGATCTATCCGCTCTCGACGACCCTGGCGATGATCAACCTCGACATGGTCGGCCGGCTGCGGCAGAAGCGGCTCATCGTCTACGGCTCCCGCACGGCCAAGGAATTTGCGCCGCTGCTCGATTCGCTCAACTGGCACGCGGGGCTGGATCTCCACGCCCAGGGCGATGGCTACGGCCCGAGCGACCAGAGCTCGTTCTACGCCGCCGGCCGCCCGGTGCTGCACTTTTTCACGGACCTGCACGAGGACTACCACCGCACCACCGACGACTGGCAGAAGATCAACGTCGAGGGATTCGGCCAGGTGGCCGACTTCGTGACCGGCCTCGTGACCGCGCTCGCCAACCGGTCCGGTCCGCTCACGCCGGTCACGGCCACGGTGCGCACACCGGCCAGCGGGGACCCGGCCACACCGGCGCCCGCCACCCAGGGGTACGGCGCGTATCTGGGCACCGTGCCCGACATGACCGACAGCCCCGGCGGCGTGCGCCTGCTCGGGGTTCGGGCCGGGAGCCCCGCCGAGAAGGCCGGGCTCCGCGGGGACGACATCATCACGAGGATCGGCGACATGAACGTGCCCGACCTGCAGGCCATGACCGACGCCCTCCGGAGCCACCACCCCGGCGACACGGTGGAGATCGTGGTGAAGCGCGGCAACGACCTCACCACGCTCCGCGCCACCCTCGGCTCCCGGGGCGGCTGAGCGATGCCGGCCCTCGACGCCGATCGCGTCATCGCCGCGCTCCGCGGCGCGTTCGCCCGCGACACCGGCCGGGTGGAGCTCCTCGGGCTGGCGGCGGAGAAGATCCGCGGCGCCGGCGCGCCCTACACTTCGGTGTACATGTACATGCTCCACGGCGACGAGCTGGTGCTCGAGGCCTACGCCGGGCGGGAGACGGAGCACACCCGCATCGCGGTCGGCCAGGGCGTCTGCGGCACGGCCGTCGCCACCGGCGCGGACCAGAACGTCCCGGACGTGCGTGCGATCACGAACTACATCGCCTGCAACACCTGGACGCGCTCCGAGCTGGTGGTGCTGATCCGGCGCGGCGGCACGATCCTCGGCCAGATCGACATCGACAGCGACGTTCCCGACCCCTTCACGCCCGACGAGGAGGCGGCGGTCCGGAAGGTGGCGGACGCCCTCGCCGTCCTGCTCTGACCCGCGCGGACTCCAGTCATGCGCGCGTGGTCGTCCGCCCGATACACCATTCCGCTGCCGGACGGCCACCGGTTTCCCATCGCCAAGTACGCCCGGATCCGCGACGAGTGCATCGCCCGGGGCCTGCTGCCGGCCGGCGCCGTCGAGGAGCCCGACCGGGTCGACCGCTGGGCGGTCGAGCTGGTGCACACGCCGCGCTATGCCGACGCGGTGCTCACCGGCACGCTGGCGCCGGCCGAGGTGCGGCGCCTCGGCCTTCCGTGGAGCCCGCACCTGAGAGAGCGGTCGCTCCGCACCGTGCAGGGCACCCTCGAGGCGGCGCGTGACGCCCTGGACGGCGGGCTCGGCATCAATCTCGCCGGCGGCACGCACCACGCGTTTGCGGATCGGGGTGAAGGCTTTTGCGTCTTCAACGACGTGGCGATCGCGATCCGGGTGCTCCAGCGCGAGGGTCGCCTCACGCGGGTCGCGGTCGTGGACCTGGACGTGCACCAGGGCAATGGCACCGCGCACATCTTCGCCGCCGACCAGGACGTCTTCACCTTCTCGATGCACGGGGCGCGCAACTACCCCTTCCGCAAGGAGCGGAGCGCGCTGGACGTGGAGCTGCCCGACGGCTGCGACGACGCGGCCTACCTGGCCGCGCTCGACACCCACCTCGGGCCGGTGCTCGACGCCGCGCGGCCCGAGCTGGTGTTCTACCTGGCCGGCGCCGATCCGTACATGCACGACCGCTTCGGCCGCCTGGGCCTGAGCATCGCCGGCCTCCTCGAGCGCGACCGCCGGGCGTGCGCGGCCTTCCGACGCCGCGGACTGCCGGCCGTCGTGGCGATGGCCGGCGGGTACGCCCGTGAGCTGGAGGACGTCGTGACCATTCAGACCAACGCGGTCCGCGCCGCGCTGGCCGCGTATGCCTGAGTCCGGCGGCGCGCGCGAAGCGATGGTGGCGGTACGGGGCGTCGAGCTCTTCGTGCGTCGCGTAGGCGCCGGGCCGCCTGCCGTGGTGCTGCACGGCGGTCCCGGCGCGCACCACGATTACCTGCTGCCCGGCTTCGACGCCCTCGCCGACGGCCGGGAGCTGATCTACTACGACCAGCGGGGCGGTGGCCGCTCGCCGGTCGCCCGCGACGTCCCGGTCGGCTGGACCGAACACGTCGCCGACCTCGAGGCTCTCCGGCAGGCGTGGGGACTCGAGCGCCTGACGCTCGCAGGCTACTCGTGGGGCGGGTTGCTGGCCCTGCTGTACGCGCTGTCGCATCCCGGCCGGGTCGGACGGCTGGCCCTGGTCTCGCCGGCGCCGGCGTGGCGGGCGGCGCGCGAGCAATTCGAGAGCGTGTTCGGCAGCCGGAACCTCGATCCCGCATTCCAGGAAGCCCGGCGGCAACTCCGCGAGAGCGGGCTCCGGGAGCGGGATCCCGCCGCCTTCAACCAGCGGATCTTCGAGCTGTCGGTGGCGCCGTACTTCTTCGATCCCGCGCGGGCCCGGGAGCTGACGCCGTTCCGAGTCACTGGCCGTACCCAGCAGGAGGTCTGGCAGAGTCTCGGAGACTACGACCTCAGGCCGCGGCTCCCCGAGCTCCAGGGCACCCCGGCGCTGGTGCTGCACGGCGAGGAAGATGCGATCCCGATCGAAGCCGCCCGGACGGCGGCGGGGTTGATCGGCGCGGCGTTTCACCCGCTGCCACGCTGCGGCCACGTGCCCTACGTGGAGGCCTTCGAGGCCTTCCGGGCGCTGGTCGGCGGCTTCCTCTGACCTGCTATCTTCCGGGATGGCCCGACCCACCCCGTTCGACCTGGTCTTCGCGCACTCCGCGGAGACCGTCTTTCCCCTGGTACGTGCCGCGCTGGAGCGGGACGGCCACGAGCCCACCGACCGCGACGCCTTCCTGATGGTCCCCGAGGTAGTGTCGCTCCTGCATGACCTGCGGCCGGAGGAGGGGATCGGCGAGGGCATGGACCAGCTGGTCGCCCTGGCGCACCACGCCTACCTCCTGTGGAACTCGGGCGCGCTCACCCTCCCAATCTCGGCCGACCGCCTCACCGCCCTCCTGGCGCCGCCCGCCCCCGTCTCGCCCGCCCTCGACGAGCCGCCGCGCGCGTTCTACGCCCAGCTGCTGGACCGGCAGGTGTGGGCGCGAGTCATCGACGACGAGGCCGCCGAGCCGATGGACGGCTGCTTCGTCCACCCGGCGAACGGCGAGCTCCGGGTGCTCGGCATCTTCGGGCTCCGGCCCGACCGGGAGGGCTTCAGCGCGGTGGAGACGGCCGGCCCCCGGCCGCTGGGGCTCGAGCGGCCCGACGGCACGCCGCTCTTCTCCCCCGTGCTCGCGGGCGGCGAGGCGGCAGGCCTCTTCTCGCTGGTGGGCGCCGAGGAGCTGCTCGAGCTCGGCTGGCGCGCCCGCGCGCTCGCCAGCGAGCTCTCGGCGGCGCCCGGATGACGGACGCGGTCCGCAGCTTCATGGACAAGAAGGCCGTCGCCCAGGTCCTCGAGCAGATCGCCGCCTTCCTCGAGCTCAAGGGCGAGAACCCGTTCCGCATCCGGGCCTTCCGTACCGCGGCGCGGGCCGTAGGTGGCTTCCCGGGTGACCTGCGCGACGGGATCGACGACGGGAGCCTCGCCTCGACCAAGGGCGTCGGCCCGGCGACGCTGCAGATCGTCTCCGAGATCGTCACTACCGGCCGGGCCAGCCTGCTCGAGGAGCTGCGCGAGCAGATTCCGCCCGGCCTGGTCGAGATGCTCTCCATCCAGGGCCTCGGCGTCGCCAAGATCCGGCAGATCCACGAGGTGCTCGACATCGACTCCCTGCCGGAGCTCGAGGCCGCCGCGCTCGACGGCCGGCTCGCGCGCCTGCCGCGCTTCGGCCCCAAGACCTCCGAGAACATCCTCAAGGGCATCGCGTTCCTCCGGCAGGCGAGCGCGTTCCGGCTGTCGCACCACGCCGCCGACGAGGCCGAAGGACTGCGCGCCGCGCTCGAGCGGATGCCCGGCGTGCTCCAGGCCGTCGTGGCCGGCGACGTGCGCCGCCGCGCGGAGGTCGTGCGCGACCTGGTGCTGGTCATCGTCGCGGACGTGCCGCCCGGCGAGCTCTTCAAGCGCCTGAGCCTGCTGCCGGGCGTGCACGAGTTCGCGGGGCAGGACGATCGCCGGCTCACCCTCCGCTTCGCCGGCGGGGCGAGCGCGCAGATCGTGGTCACGACGCCGGTGAACACCGGCGCGGTGCTGGTGCAGGCCACCGGCAGCGAGGGGCACCTGCGGGCAGCTGGCCGCGCATGCGGCGTCGCGCGACCTGGCGCTGAGCGGCGCCGCGCTCTGGCGCGGGAGCGCGTTCGTGCCCACGCCCGACGAGACCGCATTCTACGCCGCGCTCGGACTCGACTGCATTCCGCCCGAGCTGCGCGAGGGCGACGGCGAGATCGAGGCCGCAGCAGCGCCACACCCTGCCCCGCCTGCTGGAGCGCGGCGACCTGCGCGGCTTTCTCCACTGCCACACGCGCTACTCGGACGGCTCGAACACGGTCGAGGAGCTGGCGCTCGCCTGCCGGGCCGACGGGCTACGAGTACCTCGGGATCACCGACCACAGCCAGGCGGCGGCCTACGCCGGCGGGCTCCGCCCCGACGACCTCGCCCGCCAGGCGGACGAGATCGACGAGGTGAACGCCCGGCTGCAGGGCATCCGGGTGCTCAAGGGCGTCGAGGCCGACATCCTCCAGGACGGCCGCATCGATTTCGACGACGCCGTACTCGCCCAGCTCGATTTCGTCATCGCGTCGGTCCACAGCCGGTTCAACATGACCGCCGCCGAGATGACGGCGCGAATGCTGGCGGCGATGGACAATCCCTGTCTCACCATCATCGGGCACCCGACCGGCCGCCTGCTGCTCTCGCGCGACCCCTACGGCCTCGATCTCGACGCCGTGGTCGAGAAGGCGGCCGCCACGGGCGTGGCCCTCGAGATCAACGCCGACCCGCACCGGCTGGACCTCGACTGGCGGCTCGCCCGGCGCGCACGCGAGGGGGGGGCCGCGATCTCGATCGGCGCCGACGCCCACAACGCGGCCGGCATCGCCAACGTGGAGTACGGCGTGAACATGGCCAGGAAGGCGTGGCTCGGTCCGACGCACATTCTCAACGCGCTGCCGGCCGACCGGTTCTTGGCTCACGCCCGACGCCGGGCAGCCGGCAGACGGTGAGCCGCGCCGCACCGAAGCGCGCACCCCGCGCCCGCCGGACGCGCGACGCGCCCGCGCGGGCCCCGGAGATCCTGACGCGTCTCCTGGCCGCCTACCCGGATGCCCAGTGCGCACTCCAGCATCGCGACGCGTTCGAGCTGCTGTGCGCGACCATTCTATCCGCCCAGTGCACCGACGCCCGCGTCAACCTGGTCACCCCGACGCTGTTCGCGCGCTACCCGACGGCGGAGACCCTGGCGCGGGCGAAGCCGGCCGAGGTCGAGGCGATCATCAAGTCGACCGGCTTTTTCCGGAACAAGACGAGGAGCCTGATCGGCATGGCGCAGGCGCTCGTTGCCGACCACGGTGGCGTCGTGCCGCGGACCATGGAGGAGCTGCTCACGCTGCCGGGCGTGGGCCGCAAGACCGCCAACGTCATCCTTGGCAACGCCTACGGCGTCAACGACGGGATCACGGTCGATACCCACGTCACTCGCCTGAGCCGGCTGCTTGGCCTCACCCGACACGAGGACGCGGGCCGGATCGAGCAGGACCTGATGCCGCTCTTTCCCAGGGATCATTGGACGCTGCTCTCCCATCTCCTGATCTTTCACGGCCGCCAGGTCTGCATCGCTCGCCGCCCGCGCTGCGCCGACTGCGTCCTGGCCGACCTCTGCCCCTCCTCGACTATTTAATCCATATTCAGGGCTCCTGAACACCGGTCACGGGCAAGGATCTTGCTCTGCCGTGGTCCTGGATCACGCTGCATTCACGACACCCTGTCCTATATTGACCGTAGCCGCCGTACCGACGCCTCGCTCGGGGTGGGGCGTAGGCTGTAAACGGCTGCCAATCGGACACTTAGGTAGTTCTGGAGTCTGGAGTGACTCAGAGCGGTGAACGCCTGTCGTCTGGAAGCCCCTTCGCGGCGTCCGCTGCCACCCCGGTGGGCTCGGCGGCAGCCCTGGCCGATCGCGGCGTGGCGGAACTTCCCGCTCGCCGCATTTTGGTCGTGGCCCCGCAGCCGTTCTACGAGGACCGCGGAACCCCGATCGCCGTTCGCCAGGTGCTCCAGGCGCTGAGCGAGCTCGGACGGACCGTCGACGTCCTGACGTTCCCGATCGGAAACGACGTCGATCTGCCCGGCCTGAGCATCTTCCGGTCGGCCAATCCGTTCGGCTTCCGCCGCGTGCCGATCGGTCTCTCCCTCCGCAAGGTTATCCTCGACGTTCCGCTGACGTGGGCGCTGCGGCGCGTCATCGTCCCCGGTCGCTATAGCTGCATCCACGCGGTGGAGGAAGCCGCCTTTCCGGCCGCGCTGCTCGCCCGCCGCCACGGCATCCCGCTCCTGTACGACATGCAGTCGAGCCTCGCGGAGCAGCTGGCCTGGCTCGATCCCCTGGGCCTTCGGGCGACCGGCCGCGCGCTGGACGCGATGGAGTCCTGGCTGCTGCGTCGCTCGACGCTGGTGGTGACGAGCGCGGGGCTCGCCGTCCGCGTCAAGCGCATGGTGCCCCAGGTGCCCGTGCGGGAGTGGCACTTCCCCAGCGCACCGACCGACTCGACGCCGGTGGGAGTGCAGAGCCTGCGCCACGAGCTGGGCCTGTCGGGCACCGGGCCGGTCGTGCTCTACAGCGGCTCCTTCGAGGCGTACCAGGGACTGCCGGACCTGATCGCGGCCATTCCCGCCGTGCGCGCGCGGGTCCCGGACGTGACTTTCGTCCTGGTCGGGGCGGATCGGGCGAACGGCCTCGTCGCCCACGAGCACGCCGACGCGCTGGTGACGTCGGGCGCGCTCAAGATCGTGGAGCGGCAGCCGCGCGAGACCATGGCCTCCTACCTCGCAATGGCCGATGTCCTGGTCTCCCCGCGCGCCTACGGCGGCAACCTCCCGCTCAAGGTGTTCGACTACCTCGCCGCCGGCCGTCCGATCGTCGCGACGGACATTCCGACGCATCGGACGGTGCTGGCGGAGGACCGCGCCGTCCTGGTGGCGCCGCGGACCGACGCGCTCGCCGAGGGGATCCTCTCGGTCCTGGCGGACCCCGAGCGGGCGCAGCGGCTGGGCACGGCCGCGCGCCGCTATGCGCAGGTCCACCTCGGCTGGAGCCGGTTCGTCGGCTCGGTCGAGGCCCTCTATGCGGAGGTGGAGCGGCATGCCGGTGTCGCCAGAAGCTGAGCGGCGCGCGGTCTCACCCGAACGAACGGTCTCGGTCATCATCCCGGCTCGCAACGAGAGCCGGACGATCGCCCGGCTGATCACCGCCATCCGGCAGCAGGCGCCGGCGGGCTGGGACGTCGAGGTCGTGCTGGTCGACGACGGATCGACCGACGACACGGTGACGGTGGCGCGGGCGGCGGGAGCCCGCGTCCTGGAGCTCGGGAGCCGCGCGGGTGGCGGCAATCCCGCGGTGGCGCGGAACCGGGGCGCCCGAGTCGCCACCGGCGATCCGCTGGTCTTCCTGGACGCCGACTGCATGCCCGCTCCCGGCTGGATGGAGCGGGTGCTCGCGGGTCACGCCGCCGGCGCGGCCGTGGTCGGCGGCTCGCTCGACCTGCCCGCCGGCCTCTCCCCCATGGCCCGCTGCGACTACTACTGCGGCTGGTACCACGTCCATTCGGGCCGGCCGGGCGGCGAGGTACCCAACCACCCGCCCGGCAACCTCAGCGTGCGCCGCGCCGATTTCGAGCGCACCCTGGGCTTCACCGAGCAGCAGCCGATCGCCTACGCGCACGAGGAACTCGTCTGGCAGGCGGAAGTGCGGCGCAACGGCGGCGTCATCCGGTTCGACCCTGCGGCGATCGTCTATCACTACAACCGGCCCGGGTTCCGCAACCTGCTCCGCCGGAACTACCGCTGGGGCTACAGCGCCATCGAGAGCAAGGCCCCGACCGGCGCCGCCCGCTTCGCGTGGGTCTATCGCTATCCGGCCGTGCTGGTGGCGGCGAGTCTTCCGTTGGCGCTCGGCACCACGGCCTACATCCTGTGGTGCTGGGCGCGCGTGGGCATGCTCGAGCCGCTGCTGATGTCGCCGGCGGTCCTGGCCGCCCGCGTGGCCTACTCGGCCGGACTCGTAGCCGGCGGCGTCCGCTGGATGCGATTCGGGCCGGAGGCGGCCGAGGCGCGGCCGCGGTGGGAATGAGCGCGGCACCGCTGGTCAGCGTGGTCATGCCGGTCCTCAACGAGGAGGCGGCGCTCGGCCCCTGCATCGAGAAGATCGAGGCGACGTTCGCCAAGGCCGGCATGGACGGCGAGATCGTCGTGTGCGACAACGGCTCGACCGACGACTCCGTCGCGATCGCCGAACGGATGGGAGCGCGGGTGGTGCACCAGCCGCTCCGCGGCTACGGCAACGCCTATCTCAAGGGTTTCGCGAGCGCGCGCGGCCGATACCTCGTCATGGGCGACGCCGACGACACCTACGACTTCACGATGATCCCCCAGTTCGTCGGCGCGCTCGAGGGCGGGCACCAGTTCGTCACCGGCAGCCGCTACCTCGGCGGCGGCGACGCGCACATCACGGCGCTGCACCGCTACTTCGGCAACCCGGCGCTGACCCGGATCCTCAACCTGCTGTTCGGCACCCGCTACACCGACGTCTATTGCGGATTCCGCGCCTTCTCGCGCGAGACGTACGAGCGCATCCGGCCGGTGAGTCCGGGGATGGAATTCAATCTCGAGCTTGCCATCAACGCCGGCCTCGCCGGCCTCAAGGTCCACGAGATCCCGATCGTCCTCGCGCCGCGCATCGGGGAATCCAAGCTGCGCACCTTTCGCGACGGATGGCGCAGCCTGCGCATGATGCTGCTGTACTCGCCCAACCAGCTCTTCGTGGCCCCGGGCGCGACGCTGCTCGTGCTCGGCCTGGCCATCCACCTGGCGGTGCTCCTCGGGCTGGTGCGCTTCGGCGGGCGGCCGGCGGCGGGGGTGACCGCGGTCTTCGCGACCATCTTCAGCGTGGTCGGGTTCGAGATCCTGAGCCTCGGCCTGCACGCGAAGACCTACTCGTGGAGCCGCCGTTTCGACCGGGACAATCGCGCGCTGGCCGCGTTCTACTCGCACTTCAAGTTGGAAACCGGGCTGCTGCTCGGCGCCGGCCTCATGCTCGGCGGTGGCGCCATCCTGGTCGCCGTGATCGTCGAGTGGCTCCGCTCCGACCTGCTGCCGCTGCCCCATCCCGAGTGGGTGTCGTTCGCCGCGACGCTCGTCATCATCGGGTGCAGTACGCTGTTCTCCTCGCTGTTCATCTCCGCCATGTCGATGAGCCGGCCTCAGGACGCTGCGTGATCCCGGGCCGGTCGCGGTGGCCGGTGCTCGCGCTCCTGCTTCTCCTGCTCGCCGCCGCGGGGCTTCGCCTGCGCGCGGCCACGCGCCCCGGGCTCTGGGCCGACGAGATCTTCTCGCTCGCGATGGCTACCGGACACAGCCTCGAGCATCCGGCCGCGCACGCCGATTCGACGTGGGGTGACTTCGTCCAGCCCCTCGGGGTGGTGCCGGCTGGCAGGTTTCGCCGCTATGCCGAAGTGGAGCGGCCCGCGGCGGGCCCACGGGAGGTGGTTCGCGCGGTCCTGCGCTCCGACACGAGCCCGCCGCTCTACTATCTCGCCCTGAACGCCTGGACCCGTGCGTTGGGAACGTCGGACGCGGCGTTGCGCATGTTCTCGTTCGGGTGGGCGGTGCTGTCGCTGCCGCTCCTCTGGCTGGTGGGACGGGAGCTGGGCGGTGCACGCGCGGGGTGGTCAGCCTGTCTCCTGTTCGCCTTCTCGCCGGTCGCGTTCTACTACTCCGTCGAGGGCCGGATGTACTCGCAGGTCTGGTGTCTGGCCCTGGCACTGACGTGGCTGACCCCGCGGCTGGCCGAGGACCGGCGCCCGCTCGGGGCCGCGCTGTGGGTGCTGGCCGGGGTAGTGGGGCTGCTCACGCACTATTTCTTCGCGTTCATCTGGCTCGCCTGCGTCGCCTGGCTGGGGATGGCGGCGCCGCAGGCCCGGCGGCGCGTCCTTCTGCTCACCGGTGCGACCGTGCTCGCGGTGCTCCCGTGGTACGCGCAGGTGCCGGACAGCATCGCCCGCTGGCGCGTGAGCGGCGACTGGCTTGGCGGCGCGCTCGACTGGCCCGGCGCCTTGACGCGGCCGTTTACCCTGGCGGCCGGGCTGCTGGCCGGGGGCAACGATCTCGGCCGGTGGCAGGGGGCCGATCGCATCGCCGTCGCCATCGCCGCGGCCACGATCGTCGGACTGGTCCGTGCCGGGTCGGCGCGGGCGCTGTTCTCCCGGCATGCCCTCCTGCTCTGGGGCTCGCTCCTGGCCGCCTGTGCGGGTCCCCTCGTGTTCGATCTCGTGCGCCAGACCACGACCTCGGCCATCCCGCGCTACGCGCTCGCCGGCCTGCCCGCGGCGTTGCTCCTCGCGGCGCATGCCTTGAGCCGGCTACCTCCTCGAGCGCACGCCGGCCTGCTGGGCCTGCTGCTGCTGGCCTGGCTGCCGGCGCTGTGGAAGACGGCGAACGCTCCGGTCCCGCGGCCGGGGCAGCCGTACCCGGTACTCGCGGCCAGACTCGATGCGTGGGCAGGACCCGGAGACGTCGTGCTGGTCCGCTCGATCCCTTCGGGCATTGTCGGCCTGACCCGTTACCTGAGGGGCGACGTTCCGGTCGCGGCCTGGGTGACGCAGCTGGGCACCCGACGCGTCCCTGCGGACCTCGAGCGCGTCCTGCGGGGCCGTCGCCGGGCAGCGCTGCTCACCGTCCACGCGCTCGGCGCCGCGGATCCGGTCGAGCCGTGGCTCCGGGCGCACGCCCGGCTGATCGGCCGCGAGACCTTCCGGCGCTCGAGCGCCGAGCTGCTGTTCTTCGCGCCCGCGGGCGGCGAGGTCTTCTTCGCGGCCGCAAACGTCGCGGTCCGATGGGAATGACCCCGGCGCCGGATTATCTTGGCCGCATGCCGCACGCCCCGTCGGCGCCCGTGATCACGATTCGCCCGCCGAAAGGCTGGGCGCCGCTCGATCTGCGGGAGTTCGTCGGCACGCACGAACTGCTGTACTTCCTGGTGCTCCGGAACCTGAAGCTGCGCTACAAGCAGACGCTTCTGGGCGCCGCGTGGGCCGTGCTCCAGCCGTTGCTCACCATGGCGGTCTTCACCGTGATCTTCGGACGGCTGGCGAGGCTCGGCTCGGACGGGCTCCCATACCAGGTGTTCGCGCTCGCCGCGCTGGTGCCCTGGATCTACTTCGCCAACGCGCTGACGCAGGCCGGCAACAGCCTGGTGGATCAGCAGCAGTTGCTCACGAAGGTGTACTTCCCGCGGCTGCTCCTCCCCCTGGCCGCCGTGCTCGCGGGCCTCGTGGATTTCGCGATCTCGTTCGTGATGCTGATCGGCGTGCTGCTCTGGTTCGGGATCGAGCCGACGGTGCGCCTCTTCGCGGCTCCCGTCTTCGTGCTGCTGGCGGCGGCCGCCGCGTTCGCGCCCGGACTCTGGCTGGCCGCGTTCAACGTGCGCTATCGGGACGTGCGCTACGTGATCCCCTTTCTGGTGCAGATCTGGCTGTTCGTGACGCCGGTAGCGTACTCCAGCACCCTGGTGCCGGAGCGCTGGCGGGCGGTGTATGGCCTCAATCCCATGGCCGGCGTGGTGGATGGGTTCCGGTGGATGATCGCGCCGGCAGCGCCGTTCCCCGGCGCGGCGCTCGCGGCCTCCGTCGTCGCGATCGCGGCGCTGTTCTTCGCGGGACTGTTCGTCTTCCGGCGAATGGAGCAGTCGTTCGCCGATGTGGTCTAGGCGCTGGCCATGAGTCGACCGGTGATCCGGGTCGAGCGGCTGGGCAAGCAGTACCGCATCGGGCATGCGCGCGGCGCACGCACGCTCCGCGAAGACCTGGTGGACCTGGCGCGCAGCCCGTTCCGTCCGGCCGCCGCCAGGGTCCCCGAGGTCTGGGCGCTGCGCGAGGTGTCGCTCGAGGTCGTGCGCGGCGAAGTGGTCGGCATCATCGGCGGCAACGGGGCCGGCAAGAGCACGCTGCTCAAGATCCTCTCGCGCATCGTCTCGCCCACCGAGGGGTGGGCCGAGATCGTGGGCCGGGTGGGATCGCTGCTCGAGGCCGGCACCGGCTTCCATTCCGAGCTCACGGGTCGCGAGAACGTCTACATGAGCGGTGCCGTGCTCGGCATGCGCAAGGCGGAGATCGACCGGAAGTTCGACGAGATCGTCGCGTTCGCCGACATCGGGCCGTTCCTGGACACGCCGGTCAAGCGATACTCCAGCGGTATGCAGGTGCGGCTCGCCTTCGCGGTGGCCGCCCACCTGGAGCCCGACGTCCTGATCGTGGATGAGGTCCTCGCCGTGGGGGACGCCGAGTTCCAGAAGCGCTGCCTGGGCCGGATGAAGAACGTCGCGAGCGGGGAGGGCCGTACCGTCCTGTTCGTGAGCCACAACATGGACGCCGTCCAGCGGCTCTGCGCCCGGGCCTTCCTGCTTGAGCGTGGCCGGCTTGTGGCCGCGGGCCCGACCCCCGAGATCGTGGCGCAGTATCTGTCCCGCGCCAACACGGCGACGTCGGCCGGCGCGTGGGTCGATCTCTCCGGTGTCGAGCGGTCCGGCTCCGGTGTCGCCAAGGTGGTCCGGGCCCGCCAGTGGAGCGAGTCGACTGCCGCCGGGGGGCAGGCGCACCCCGACGCACCGCTCACGGTGGCCCTCGCCGTACAGGTCTCCGCGCCCTGCGTGATCCCGAGCCTGGCCGTGACCGTCTACGACCTGCAGGGCACCAAGCTGGTGAACGCGGACACCGTGGCCATCGGGCGGACGATCCGGCTCGAGCCCGGCACCCATCGGCTGACGCTTCGGATTCCCGAGCTGCACCTGAACCCCGGCGTCTACCAGATGGGCTTCTGGATCGCCGGGCCGCTGGGCGTGGTCTACGACTACGTACCGACCGGGTGCGAACTGGAGGTGGTGGCGATCCAGCAGCCCGGGCTCGGCATGTCACCCACCGACAACGGCATCGTCACCTGCGGGCTCGAGGTCCTCGAAGCCGACTGATCCACGCGTCGCCTCAGGCCAGGCGGCGCACTTCCTCGGTCCACAGTCCCAGAAACAAGCTGCGTTCGAGGCGCTCCGCGGACGGCGTGCCACCGGCATCCGCGGTCGCGTGCCGGACATCGGACTGGGCATGGATCAGCCAAACCAGGACACGCAGGGGAGCGAGCTGGGCCGGGTCGAGGCGCAGGGCCTCGAGGTATCGGCCCAGAACGGCGTGACGCACCACACCCGTGGGCGAGGAGGGCGCGAGCGACCGGCGGAAGGAGGCGATGCGGCTGCCGCGGTCCCGCGACCGGTCCACGTGGAACGACGCGTAGGCGAGATAGTAGAGCAGATCGAGGGCAGGCAGGCCTTCCACCTCCGCGGATTCCCAGTCCAGCACCGCCAGCTCGCCCGACGGCGTCACGAGCACGTTCCACGGGCCGAAGTCGCGCTGCTCGGGAACTGCCGGCAGGTCACCGATGGCCCGCACGATGGCTTCGCTCTCCCGGAGCAGGCCTCGATCCACCACAGGCCCGAACGCGTCGACGAACCGGCCCAGGGCGGGCTCCACGATCGCCTCGCGCCAATAGGAGGCCGGTCGAGCTGTTCCGCCGCGTCCGAGCGCCACCAGCCAGTCGGCGACCGTGACCGACCAGGGCTCGAAGCTGCCCCGTGCAAGCACGGTGTCGAGCGGTCGGCCCACGAGCGCCGTCTCGCCGAGCAGCGGCACGCCGGCGACCTCGCGCAGGCCGAGCGGTCGCGGAACGCCCCTCGTGCCGCGCCGTTCGAGGCACTCCAGGACGTGGCTCTCGCGGCGGATGCTGGCCACCGATTCCTCCACGCGCGGTGCCTTCACCACGAGCACGGGCCGTGGGCTCGGCTCGGCGAACGCAAGGAGCACCACCTTGCTCACGCTGCGCGGTCCGCCGGTCGCGAGGAGGAGCGAGACCTGGTCGGGCGTGGGCCCGAGGTTCCAACCCGGCCATCGCTCGCGCAGCCAGGCCGCTGGACCGGGTTCCACCGTGCCGCTGCGGCGCGCGACCACCGAGATCGCACCCCCGAGGCGACCGCGCAGGAGTGCGCGCGCCCCCGCCTGCGCGGTGGCAATGAGCCGCCGCACACGTCCCCCCCGAAGCCGACCTCGCGCCCGCACATGTGCCGCCGCGCCGGGCGCGTCCACCGGAACCCAAAAGAGTGGCGCCTCGTCCGTCGCGGGCCACCGTCGATAGCAGGTCACCTCGTCGAAGCCCGCGGCGAGCAGGGCGCGGGTGGCACCGGACACGCCGCCCAGCGCGCCGCTCCACTCGATATAGCAGGCACCGCCGGGCCGGAGTGCCGCGTGAAAGGCCGCGAGCGTGTCCTGGCCGGGGTTTTCGCCCACCGCAAGGTCGCAGTCGCCACCCGCGCTCTCGGTGATGATCTCCTGCGCGATGCTTGCGACCGCCTGGGTCAGAACGCCCCCGGCGCGGCACAGCACCCGCTGCGGCCGGGGCGAGGGAAGCAGGAACCGCCAGTCGGCCCGACGAAGCCGCGCGTTGCGGGCTTCCTCCCGCGCCTCATCCATCGCGGCCACCGGCTTCGGCGGTCACCTGATCGTAGATCTCCATCACCTGCCCGGCGGTGACCGCGGAGGAGAACTCGCGCTCGACCCGCTCGCGCCCGGCCTTGGCGAGCCGACGCGCGAGGTCGGGGTCCGAGCGGAGGCGGCGGATGGCCGACGCCAGCGCCTCGGGATTTCGCGGCGGGACGAGCAGCCCCGAGCGCTCGTGGGTGACGGCCTCGTCGGTGCCGCCGATGGCCGTGGCGATGATGGGACGCTCCGCCGCCATGGCCTCGAGCACCGAGACCGGCAGGCCCTCGAACAGCGATGGCAGCACGACCAGGTCGGACGCGGCGAGCAGCTCGGGAATGTCGGCACGCTCCCCCAGGAAGAGGACGCGGTCGGCCACGCCCAACTCGCGGGCCTGGGCCTCGAGCTCCGCGCGCAGCGGACCGTCGCCCGCGAGCACGAAGGTGGCGTCGGGGACCAAGGCGGCGGCCGCGAGCAGGTACGCATGCCCCTTCTGGGGATGCAGGCGCGCCGCCGTGAGCACCACATAGTCCGGGCGCCCGCGGATCAGGGCCGCGCGAGACAGCGGATCGGCGGGCTGACCGCGCGGAGGCACCCGGATCGCATTGCGCACGACCGTGACCCGGCCGGCCGGCACGTGCAGCTCCTGCTCGTAGCGGCGCCGCACCTCCTCGGACACGGCGAGGATCCGGCGGAGCGACCGCAGCATGAGACGTGGCTGCCGGGTGCCGTCAGGCGGGAGGAAGAGCTGGGCGGTACCCACCATGGCCGGCACGCGGGCAAGCCACGCGGCCATGACGCCGTGCTTGCACGCGAACGGCCAGCTTAGGTGCGCGTGGAAGACCGCGGGACGCTCGGCGCGGATCGCGCGCCGGAGCCGCCACACGCCGGCCAGTCGTTGACCCGGCATCACCCGCGCGACTGCCTGCGTCCGGATGCCGGCCCCGCGCGCGGCGTCCACCAGGCGTGAGACACCGGGATCCGAATGATGCAGCAGCACGGGCTCCCAGCGCCCGCGGTCCAGCGAGGCCATCAGATGCAGGGCCGCCTCCTCGCTCCCGCCGAACAGCTCGCTGTCGACGTAGTGCAGGACTCGGCGGCTCAACGGCTCGCGGCTCCCGGTCGTCCGGCGCCGGACGGGGTGCCTGAGCGGACCAGTTCGCCCAGCACCTCCAGGTTCCGCTCGTAGTAGGCGCGCGCGTACGCGAACCCGCGGGCCGCCAGCGCCGCGGCCTCCGCCGGGGTTCGGAGCAACGCCACGAGCTGGTCGCCGAATTCCTCGGCCGACGCCGCCTGCCGGAAGGCGAGGCCCGCTCCGTCCTCGAGGCCGCGAGCCCCGGAGATGGTAGAGACCAGCGGACGCGCGTGCCGCAACGCCTCGATGGACTTGATGCTCAGACCGGTGCCGAACTGCTGCAGGTTGACCACGACCGCGGCCTGCCGATAGACCTCGTCGAGCGAGTCCACGAAGCCGAGCCGGCGAACCCCCGGGGCTTCCGGGATCCGCTCCCCGATCCCGCCGGCGAGCCACAGCTCGGCCTCGGGCACGTGCCGCCGCACGGCCGGCAGCACCTGCTCGATGAACCAGCTGACGCCGTGTACGTTGATGCCCATCGGTCCGCCGACGAACAGCACGGCGGGCGCAGGATCGGCGGCGGCGACGCCGGCGTCCGCAGGATTCACGGGCGCCAGGTGCCCGACCACCGCGACCGGCCGGGACGTGAGGGAGCGGAAATGCTTCGCATCCGACTCCTGGATCGCCAGCACGATGTCGGCGCGGTCGAGCGCCTTCGCTTCCTCGGCGCGGCTGGTCGAAAAGAACTCGTTGGCCTGGCCGTGTGCACGGTAGAGCCGAAAGCGGTCGGAGAAGACGTCATGCGTGTCGATCAGCGTGCGCACGCCGGCCGGCACCACGTCGAGGAGCTTGGAGTAGAACACGTACGAGAGGATCACCACGTCGAAGCCGCCGCGCTCGAGCACGCGCTTGAGATAGGCCGCCGCCTCGGGATCGAAGTAGCTGTCCACGGGCAGATTGAGGTGGAAGACCTTTCCCGTGACCCGCACCAGCTTGCGGCGCGCGCGGCCCACGAAGCCTCTCGGCGAGAGGCTCCTGAACTCCCGAAGCCGCTCTCCCCAATAGGCGCGCATGGCGCCGTCGTCGGCGCGCAGACCCTGCTGGAGGTGCAGGAAGTGCACGTCGTGGTCGAGCGACTCCAGCGCCACCGCCATGGCGCGCACCCGGGCGCTGGCGCCGGTAGCGCTCGGATGGGTCGGCACCGGCGCGACGATGAGGATGCGGCTAGCGGTACTCAAATCGATCCTTCAGCCGGTTGATCGGCGCCTCGAACAAGTGCCACGAGAGCGCGGCGACCACGACCGTGACACACGTGTAGAAGAGCAGGAACGGCAGGGTCTGGTCGCCCAGCGGCGCGAGCAGGTCGGGAAGGCCGAGACGACGCGTCACCTTCGGCAGCAGCGCCGGCATGAGCAGGTGGTAGACATAGATCCCGTAGCTGATCGTGCCGAGGTAGCGGAGCGGCGCCCACTCCAGCACCTTGCCCGCGATCCCCCCCATCCCGCGCGAGGCGCGCGCCACCAGCCACAACCCCAAGATGGCGATGGCGAGATCGAACGACACCATGCGGAAGCCCTCGAACCCGCCGAAGTGCTCGGAGGCCAGGCAGGCGGCGAACAGCGCCGCCCCTGCCCCGAGCACGGCCGGCCCGACCGGACGCACCAGCGGGTGGTCCTTGAACTCGGGCAGCACGCTCATGGCCAGGTAGGCACCCAGGGCGAGGGAGTCGATGCAGCCCGGCAGCAGCACGGGCGTGATATCGTTACCGGTGAGCCGGGTGACGACGAAACGGAACACGGGACCCAGGGCCGCGAGGGCCAGGGCGATGCCTGGGAGCCAGCGTCGCCTGGCGAAGAGGATGACCCACGGCCACAGCAGATAGAACTGCTCCTCCACCGCGAGCGACCAGAGATGGCTCACCTGGCCACCCCACCGGCCGGGGTGCGCCGAGTTCTCGAGGAAGAAGTACACGTTCGAGAGATACGCCGCGTGCCAGCCGAGGGCCGGGCGGACACCCGCCACCTTTCCGATCCATGCGATCGCGAGCACGAAATAGAACAGCGGAAAGATTCGCAGCATGCGGCGGATGTAGAAGCGTCCGAGCGCGTGGCCGCGATGTCCCCCGCGCCCGTCCATCTCCAGCCGGGTCCTGAGCAGGATCCCGGTGATGAGGAAGCCGCTCAGCACGAAAAACACGCGCACTCCGATGCCACCCAGGTGCACGTACGAGCGGATCGGCCGGTAGAAATGGTAGCACAGAACCATGGCCACGGCGAAGGCACGCAGCCCGTCCAGCTGCGGCATGTGCCGGAGCGGCGTGCTCGACGACCAGATCGTCCCCTGGCTCACGCGGCGGCGCCCACTCGAACCCGCGGCAATCGTCCTGCTCCAGAGCAACTCGCGAGTACCGCCGTCGGCAGGGGCAGGGGCTGGAAGTTCCGCGCCGGAGCCTGCACGGCTAACCTATTGGGTGAGAGATACATAACGTCGTCACTCCCGGAGCGTCGTGGGCGCTGCCCGAGGGCCCGGCGCGATGAGGAAGATGGTATGTTTCCTGCACGTTGCGAGCCGCTCTTCGATCCCCATCAGCCGCCCACAAGCATACGTCACGCGACGGAGACGGATGAATCCGCCACTGGTGTCGGTCGTCGCGATCTTCCTGAACGGTGAGCGCTTTCTGGATGAGGCCATCCAGAGCGTGATCGGACAAACGTACCCACACTGGGAGCTCCTGCTGGTAGATGACGGCTCCCGTGACCGCAGCACTGAGCTCGCGCGTGGGTACGCCGAACGGGATCCACAGCGCGTCCGCTACCTGGAGCACCCGGGCCACCGCAACCTCGGGATGAGCGCGTCCCGGAATCTCGGGCTGCAGCATGCCCGGGGCGAGTACCTCGCCCTCCTCGATGCCGACGACGTGTGGCTGCCCGGAAAGCTCGCACGTCAGGTCGAGATCCTCGAGGCGCATCCGGCCGCGGGCCTGCTCTTCGGCGCGCCACTCTACTGGTTCGGATGGACGGGGCAAGCCGAGGACCGCGCGCGCGACTACGTCATCGACCTCAAGCTGCCGGTCGACCGGATCTACGACCCACCCGAGCTGCTGCTGCCGTTCCTGCAGCGGGCCGCCCCGACCCCCTGTCCCTCCGACGTGCTCGTGCGACGCGCCACCGCCGTGAGCGTCGGCGGGTTCGAGGCGCACTTTGTCGGCGTCAACATGGTGTACGAGGATCAGGGCTTCTTCTCGAAGATGCTCCTCCGGGCACCGGCCTTCGTGTCCGGAGAGACCTGGGATCGCTATCGCCAGCACCCCGAGTCCTGCTATGCGATTTCCAAGGCCACCGGTGGCCGCGAGATCGCCCGGCATTACTTCCTGAAGTGGTTTCGCCGGTATCTCCAGGATCAGAGGATAGGGAGCGGCCCGGTCTGGGAAACAGTGCGCGCGGAGCTTCGACCGTTCAGCCTCGGGGCCCGGGCCGTGGCAAAGGTCCGGGGCCTCGCGAGATCGACGCTGCCGCTTGGCCTGCGGTCGTGGGTCGGGGCTCGCGTGCCGGGACTGGGCGGCTCGCCGGGGACGCAGCCGGTGCGCTTCGGTAGCCTCCGCCGGCTCAGCCCGGTCAGCCGGAAGTTCGGCTGGGATCGGGGTGGCCTTCCGGTCGACCGCTATTATATCGAACGCTTCCTCGAACGGCACGCCCGCGACTTCGCCGGCCATGTCCTCGAGGTACGGGACGACGCCTACACCCGGAAATTCGGCGGGGACGCCATCACCCGCGTCGACGTGCTGCACCCCACACCCGACAACCCGAAGGCCACGGTCGTCGCCGACCTCACCTGCGCCGATCACGTACCCGGCAACACCTTCGACTGCATCGTGCTGACCCAGGTGCTCCCGTTCATGCTCGACGTGCCTGCGGCCGTCCGGACCCTTCACCGCATTCTCCGGCCGGGCGGCGTGGTGCTCGCCACGGTGCCGGGGATCAGTCAGATCGTCCGCTACGACATGGACCGCTGGGGCGACTACTGGCGGTTCACCTCGCTCGCCGCCCGAAAGCTGTTCGAGGCCGAGTTTGCGGGCGGGAGCGTGGAGGTCGAGAGCCACGGGAACGTGCTCGCTGCCACGGGCTTCCTGCAGGGACTGAGCACGCGCGACCTCCGGCCGGCGGAGCTGGACTACCACGATCCGGACTACGAGGTGCTGATTACGGTGCGGGCCGTGAAGCACGGCGCGGGGCCGTGAACGGCGCGCGCATCCCGGTGCTCATGTATCACGAGGTGACGCCCCGGCCGCTTCCGGCCTTCCGGCGATACACGGTGACGCCGCGCGCGTTCGCCCGCCAGATGGGCTGGCTGGCGACCTTCGGCTACCATCCGATCGACATGGACGCGCTGGTGCGGGCGCGGCAGGGTCAGGGGCCGCTGCCGAAGCGCCCCGTCGTCATCACGTTCGACGACGGGCTGCAGGGATCGGTGGACCATGCGGTGCCCGTACTGCGCCGGCACCGGTTCACGGCGGTGTTCTACCTGGTGGCCGGGCTCATGGGGGAGACGAGCCGGTGGCTCCGCGCCGATCTGGGGATCGAGCTCCCCGTCATGTCGTGGGACACTGCCCGCCGACTGGCGGCGGCCGGTTTCCAGTGCGGCGCCCATACGCTGACGCACCCGCGTCTCGCCGAGGTCGGCCCGGCGCAGCGCCGGACGGAGCTGGTCGAATCGCGCGGCCGGCTCGAGCGGGAGCTGGACCGACCGATCGTGCACCTCGCCTACCCGTTCGGATCGTTCGACGGCGACGTGCGGCAGGCCGCCGCCGACGCCGGCTACATCACGGCCTGCTCCACGAGCCCGGGACTCTCCGAGCCTGGCGACGACCTGCTCGCGCTGCATCGCGTATCGGTCTACGGGCACGAGAGCTTGGTCGACTTCGCCTGGCGGCTGCGGACCGCCCGGGCGCTGCCCGACGGCGTGCGGCACGTCCTCAAGGGCATGGCCAGGCGAGTGATCCGCCCGGTGCAGCAGTGAGCGTCGGGACCCGGGTCACCGTCGTGGTCCCCACCTACCAGCGCCGGGATTCCGTGCTGCGCCTCCTGGCGTCGTTCGCGCGCCAGACGTTCCCGGCCGACGCCTTCGAGGTCATCGTCTCGGTCGACGGCTCCACCGACGGTACGGCGGACGCGGTCCGCGCCTTCGGCGCGGGCTTCGCCGTGGCGGCGCTCGAGGGGCCCAATCGGGGCCGCGCGGGCGCCTGCAATGCCGGCATCCGCGCCGCCTCCGGTGCCGTCGTCGTCCTGCTCGACGACGATATGGAGGTGTCGCCCGGGTTTCTCGCGGCGCATGCGGCGGCCCATGCCGGCGCGGCGCGGCGAGGCGTCGTCGGTGCGGCGCCGATCGTGGTGTCCGAGGATTCGCCGCCGTTCGTGCGCTACATGGCCGACGGGTTTCGTTCGCGTCTCGCACGGATGGCCCAGCCGGGCTACCGCCTCCGCTTCCGCGACACCTATACCGGGAACTTCTCCGCCACCCGCGACGCGTTCCTCGCGGCTGGCGGGTTCGACGAGACCTTCCGGGTGTACGGGCACGAGGACTACGAGCTCGCGCTGCGCCTGCAGGGCGCGGGGATCGAGCTGACCTACAGCGCGGAGGCCCTGGCCCACCAGCACTACGAGAAGACCTTCGCGGCATTCGCGCGTGACGGGATCGCCCGGGGCCGGACGGCCGTGTTGTTCGCCGCCAAGCATCCCGAGGTCGTGGACCGCATCAAGCTCTCGGAGTACCACCAGTGGCCGTGGCGCTGGCGGGCGCTGCGCGGGCTGCTCCTTCGGCTGAGCCGTGTGACGGATCGGGTACCGGCGTGGGTAGTGGGGACGGTCGAGCGGCTGGAGCGCCGGGAGCTGCGGCGCCTCGACAAGTACTACACCATGGCGATCGACTACCTGTACTGGTACGGCGCGTTCGGCGCGATGCGGGAGCAGCGTGCGGGCGCCGGCGGGGGATCGCCGCAGCGCGCCGTCCGGCAGACGGCGCAGGGCATGCGCGACACATGAGCGCTCCCGCCCCCGAGCACCGCAGCGGATCGTGGCTCGTCAACCGCACGCGCGTCGGAGTCGCGCTGGTGCTGCTCTACGCGCTCGTCTCGGGCGCCGCCTGGGTCAAGCAGGCCGCGGCGGGACGATCGGGTCCGGATGAAATCTCGACCTACGAGCGGCGTTTTCAGGAACTTCGAGCGGCACTCCCGGCCCATGGCGTGGTCGGGTACCTCGGTCACCCCGATCCGCCGAGCCGCACCGGCGCCGAGCGGGACGCGAGCTCGCTCCTCCACTTCAAGCGCTACCTGCTCGCCCAGTATGCGCTGGCGCCCGTAGTGCTGATCGAGAGCACCGAGCCCGACTTCGTCGTCGGCAACTTCGATCCGGGGCCGGCGCCTTCGACGCCGGTGGGATTCAGGATCGCGCGGGACTTCGGCGACGGCCTCGTGCTGTACCGGCGGTCGCGATGACCCCGGGACTGTGGCTCTCGCTGCTCGTCTCGGCCGCCGCCGGGGTCCTGCTGATCCGACGGGCCTGGCGCGGCACCGGGGCTCCGTGGACGTGGCCGCTGGGCGTGGCGCTCGGCGTGGCCTTCGGGCTCGGGCTGTCGTCCGTCCTGCTCTACCTCTGGATGCTCGCGTTCGGTCCGTCGCGGGGTTTCCCCGTCGCGGAGTCATGCCTGCTCGTGCTCGCGGGCGCCCTCGCGCTGGTGCGCGCGATATGGGCACCGAAGCCTGCCACGGTTCTCGCGCTCACGATGAACTCCAGCCCACCTTCCAAACTGCTTCTCGGCGCGGCCGGACTCGCGCTGGCGGCGGCGGGCGCGGCCTTCCTGGGCATCGTGCGACAGCACCCCCATGGCGAGTGGGATGCGTGGATGAACTGGGACCTCCGCGCCCGCATGATCTTCCGGGGCGGGGACGCCTGGCGGGCCGCCTTCTCGAACCTGATCCCCTGGTCCCACCCGGACTATCCGCTCATGGTGCAGTCGCTCGTCGCGCGCGGCTGGCTGTATGCGGGCAGCGAGACGCTGGGGAGCCCCGCCCTGGTGGCGGCCGCCTTCACCTTCGGCACGGTCGCCCTCCTGGTGGCCGCGCTCGCCGCCCTGCGGAGCGCGAGCCAGGGGCTGGTGGCCGGCCTGGTCCTGCTGAGCACCCCGTTCTTCATCGTTCACGGCGCCTCGTTCTACGGCGACGTCCCGATCGGCCTCTACTTTCTCGCCACCTTCGTCTGCCTGGCGTTCGACGGGCGGTACGGCGAGGCCACGCGGCGGTTCGCCGTGCTCGCGGGAATCGCGGCAGGTTTCGCCATGTGGACGAAGAACGAAGGGGTCACGTTCGTGCCGGCGCTGGTCGCGGGCATCCTCGTTTCGGGGTGGCTCGGCGGGTGGCCGACGGCACGCCGTCGCCTCACCGGGCTCGCTCTGGGCTTCCTCCCGATGCTGCTCGTCGCGGCGAGCTTCAAGCTCCGGCTCGCGCCGCGAAACGACCTGCTGGCGACACTCGGCATCGAGCGCACCATCGGCTGGATCACCGATCCAGGGCGCTATTACCTCACGCTGCGGGAGTTCGTCACACACCTCGGGGCGTTCGGCTACAACGGGTTCGGGAGCGCGACCTGGCTGCTGCTCGCCTACCTGCTGGCCATGGGCATCGGACGCCGGGAGGCCGACCGCGTCTGGGTGAGGATGGCCGCCGCCGTGCTGGTGCTGATGCTCGCCGTCCACTACGTCGTGTTCGTCGCCTTGGCGTACGACCTTCCCCGGCTCCTGAACAGCTCGCTCGACCGGCTGCTCCTCCAGCTGTGGCCGAGCGCGCTGTTCCTGCTCTTCATGGCGGTTCGCACGCCGGAAGAAGCCGGCTTCTCCCTCCCGCGCGCGCGGGCAAGCTGAATGGTCCTCCTGCCGCTGCTCGCGGGCTGGTTGCTGTATCGAACGTACCGGCACGGGTATGGCCGCCTGGAGGCGTTCCGGCGGAGCGCGGTGGTGTGGGGAGCGACGCTGCTCGCCATGACCGAGCTCCTGTCACCCGTGCACCTGCTCACGCCGATCGGCGTGGCGGGCGGCTGGGGGGTGGTCTGCACCGTCCTCGCCCTGCTGCTTCGGCGAGCCCGCGTCCCCGTGGTGCCGGCCGAGGCGGTACCGGCGCCCTGGGCGGTCGTGATACCGGTCGGCATCACCCTGGCGGCAACGCTGGCTGTCGCGGTGGTCGCGGCCCCCAACAGCACCGAAGGCCTGATCTATCACCTTGCCCGGATCGATCAGTGGATGCAGCGGGGGAGCATCGCCTCCTACGCGACCAGCACGACCCGACAGCTCTTCATGCCCCCGTGGACGGAGTTCGCGATCCTGCACGTCCGCCTGCTCTCGGGAGGCTCGGATCGGCTGTCGGCGCTGGTGCCCTGGTTCGCCTTCGCGGGGTGCCTCGTCATGGGGTACGGGATCGCCCGCCAGCTCGGAGCCGGTCGCGCGGGGGCCGGCCTCTCGGTGCTCGTCATCGCGTCGCTTCCCATGGCAGTCCTCGAGGCGAGCTCCACCCAGGTCGATCTCCCGCTGGCGTTCTGGGCGCTCACGTTCGCGGCGTTTACGCTCGATGATCCCCGGCAACGGGCGTGGAGCGACGTCCTCCTCGGCGGCGCCGCGGTAGGGCTGGCGCTGGCGACGAAGAGCACGGCCTACGTCATCTGCGCTCCCTTCGGTGTCTGGTGGCTCGTACAACGTGCCCGTTCCGGAGGCATGCGCCGGGCGCTGACCGAGACCGCGACGGTCGCCGCCGTCGCGCTGCTGCTCTGCCTGCCGCTCTACGCGAGAAACCTCCGTGTCTTCGGACATCCGCTGGGCCCACCCGGCACGGCGGCGGAGTACGGCAACGAAACCCATGGGCTTGCCACGTTGACGTCGAATCTCGTCCGCAACTCGACGGTGCACCTCGGCACGCCGTTGGGCCTCTGGAACGACGGCCTCACCCTGGTGGTGGTGCGTGCCCATGAGGCGCTGGGCTTGAACCCTCAGGATCCGCGGACGACCTGGTGGGAGGATACGCGGTATCGCGTGTGGCCCATGAGCACGTACGAGGGTCGCACGGGCAACTTCCTGCACTTTCTGCTCGTCCTCGCGACCGGAGGACTGCTCGTGCTGAGGCCCCAGCCACGGGTGTCGCGGTGCTATGGCCTCGCCGTGCTGGCCGGCGCGGTGCTGTTCTGCTGGGTGCTCAAGTGGCAGCATTGGCACGGGCGCCTCCACACGCCGCTGTTCATCCTGGCCGCTCCGCTGGTAGCGGTGACACTCGAGCGCGCAATGCCCGCCCGCCTGGCCATGGGCGTCGGTCTCCTCCTGTGGCTGGGGTCGCTGCCATGGCTCCTGGCCAGCGAGATGCGGCCGCTCCTCACGCTGCCGCGCTGGCACATGGCGAGCATCCTTACCGTCCCGCGGGAGCGACAGTACCTCGTGAACCAGCCGGACCTCGAGGCTCCCTACCGGCGGGCTGCCGTGGACCTGGCCCGCCTGGGATGCCACGACATCGCCCTCGCCGCCACCGAGGACACCTGGTCCCATCCGATCACCGCATTCGCGCGGATGCACGACGTGCACCTTCGCCTCAACCATGTGTTCGTGGAGAATGCGTCCCGCGCACTCGAGCGGCGTCTCCCGGCGTGCGCGCTGCTGGAGGTCGATCGGCAGCCTGGCTGGACGCCCGGACCGCCCTACGCAAACCTGGTGCTCCGCTGGCGCATGCCGCGGGTGGCCCTGTGGGAGCCAGGACCGCAATGACGACCCCGGCAATCGACGACGCCCGAGTCCACGCCCCGTCCCGACGTGTGCGGGTGTCGCCCGCCGTGGTGGTATGGCTGGTCTGGGGAGCGACCCTCGCGAGCATTCTGGTGTTCATCGCGCGGGACGGCCGGAACGTTCCGTTCGAAGAAGACTGGCTGATGGTCGCCGCGATGACCGGCCACGAGCCCGACCTCCCGCGCTGGCTCTGGAGCCAGAACAGCG
This sequence comes from uncultured Gemmatimonadales bacterium, assembly GCA_963840215.1. GTDB lineage: Bacteria > Gemmatimonadota > Gemmatimonadetes > Gemmatimonadales > GWC2-71-9 > CAVVWJ01. The sequence continues at coordinate 625,958 of CAWIYG010000002.1, forward strand.
AACATCGACTTCCATTGCCCCGACTGGTCAACCTGACGCTGCTTCGCGCCACCAGCGACTTCCGGTCGACCATGGTGTTCGACACCCTCGCGCTCGGCGCCCTGGCGGCGGCCATGATCCTGGTGGCCCGGGGGCTGCGCCACGGGCGCACGAGCGTCGCGGACGCGTTCTTTCCGTTGCTCCTCCTGCAGCTCGGCAACTGGGACAACCTCGTCTGGGGATGGCAGATTCAGTTCGTCCTGCCCACCGTGCTCGCCGGCGGCCTCCTCCTGGTCATCGTCGCGCGGCCCTCGCTCGCCACGCCCGGCGTCGCCATCGCGGGGGCACTGATGCTGGTCGGTCTGCCGCTGTCCGGGGCCAACGGCCTGGTGTTCGCGCCGCCGCTCGCCGCCTGGTTCGCGTACGCGGCGTGGGTACGGCGCCGTGGACGGACGCCAGACTCCTGGCCGGTGAGCGCCCTGGCAGCCGGAGCCGCGGGTCTCGCGATCCTGCTCTGCGCCGTGTATTTCGTGGGGTACGAGAAGTCACCGTGGAACCCGGTCAGCTCCGGCCTCGGCGCGACGCTCGAGACGTCCGGCAAGTTCCTGGCGCTGGGGCTTGGGCCGGCCGCCGCCAAGTCCTGGCTGGTCTTCGGCGCGATCGCGTGCGTCGTGGTGGTGGCGGGTCTGCACGCCCTCAGTGCCGCACCGAGGCGGGACGCCGGCGACCGCCTCCGATTCCTCGGTCTGGTCGCGTTCTTCGCGGCGGTCATCGTACTGACGGTGGCGGTGGGCTGGGGCCGCGCCGGCCGGGCGGCCGAGACCGGCCGGATGCCGACCCGCTACGTCCTCCTGGCCGCGCCTGGCATGTGCGCCGCGTACTTCGCCCTGCTGCTGTTCGGCACCGAGCGGATGCGTCGCGCGGGGCCCGCGGCGCTGGCGATCCTGCTGGCGCTGTTGTTCCCCCTCAATACCCGCGAAGGCCTCAAGCGCCGCGCCTGGTTTGGGAGTGGGATGGAAGCGTTCGAGCGCGATCTGGCGGCTGGCGCCTCGTCCACGCTGCTCGCGCGGCGCCACCATGGGTTCATGCTGCACTGGGACGAGCCGCTGATGGTGCTCGGTCTGCAGCAGCTGCATGACGGTGGTGTGGGTCCCTTCAGGGCATGGGAGCCGGCCGGCCGGCCCGGTGTGCCAAGCTCCTCCGAGAACGGTGGCGGAGACCCGGGGGATGCGTCGGCCCGGTGACACGTGATCGGCTCGCCCTCGCTGCCCCGCCGCTCCTGGCGGGCGCGCTCGTCCTCGGCATCGCGGCCCACAACCCCGGACAGTACCGCCTGCCCGACCTGCTCGGGATCCTGGCCGCGGTGGGCCTCGCCACCTGGCTCGCCGGGCTGGTCGTGCTGGCGGGCGTCCGCGCCTTCGACCGATCGGACCGTGCGCTGCCGCTGGCGGCCGCGCTGACCAGCGTCGGGGTCCTCGTGTGCTTCTACTACGGGCCCCTGCGGAGCGCCCTTGCGAGCGTCGCACCCCTCCTGGCTCGTCAGCGGGTTCTCGCTCCGGTCGTCGTGATCGGAGCGCTCGTCGCCTGCGGCTGGCTCCTGCGCCTGTCGTACGAGAGGCTGCGGGTCGTGACCGCGTTCCTGGTCCGGTTCGGGCTCGTGCTGCTGGCGCTGCTCGTGGTCAAGCTGCTGACGGCGCAGGCACGCGCGCCGCGCGCGGTGGCACGAAGCGCGCTGGTGGACTCGCTCGCCCGGCCCATTCGAGTCGTCCGCAGCCCGTCCCCCGGCCGGAACACGCCGCCGCGGGACATCTACCTGATCGTAGCGGACGGCCACGCCAACGCAGGCGTGCTCACCGAGATGTTCCAGTACGACGTCTCGCCGTTCCAGGACAGCCTTCGCGCGCTCGGCTTCCTGGTGCCGCGGGACGTGCGCAGCAACTACGTGCAGACGTACCTCTCGGTGGCCTCGCTGCTCAATGCCGCACACATGACCCGCCTGACCGACGACGCGGGCCTGACGAGTAGCGACCATACGCTGCCGACCTACCTCGTCAAGCACAACCGCGTCACCCGCTTCCTGAAGGAGCACGGGTACAAGTACGTGCTCTTCCCGTCGGCCTGGTGGGGCGCGACGAAGGACAGTCCCCTGGCGGATGAGACCTTCGACGCGGAGAGCGGGTCGTCGTTCGCGGATGTCGTTCGCCGCACGGAGCTCCGGCGGGCCGTGCTGGCCTCGACCCTCCTGCACCTGGTGGTCAAGCCCGAGCGCGAGCCCACTCCCGTGGCGGAGCAGATCTTCCGCTCCATCGAGGGGTTGCGTAGAGTGCCGGCAGACCCCGCCCCCACGTTCACGTTCGTGCACCTCCTGTTGCCGCATGCACCCTACCTGCTGGATGCGCAGTGCCGACCCCTCGCGCATCCCATCGCCGACGATATGCAGAAGGACACGCCCGAGCAACGAGCCGATTACATCGGCCAGGTGCGCTGCGTGGACGGGCTCCTGCTCGACGCCGTGACCGGCCTGGTCCAGCGGTCCTCGACGCCGCCCGTGATTCTCGTCGTCGGCGATCACGGCTCGGGGTTTTCAGACCTGGGCTTCTACGGACACCCCGAGCGCGTCCCCCCCGCGTTCATCCGCGAGCGCTTTGGTGCCTTCGGCGCGTTCCACCTGCCGGCGGGCGGCGACAGCCTGTTCCGCGAGCCGGTGACGCTGGTGAACGTGATGGGCCATGTCCTGCGGTACTATTTCAACGCCGATCTGCCCGAGAGCGCCAACGACATGTACGTGTCGGGGCAGGAGCTCTTCCGTTTCTACCCGGTCGAGCCGGGGGGGCACGCCTTGCCCTAGCGATGAGCGGGGAGTGGGTCGGCAGGGAACGTGGATCCATTCAGCGGCTCGAAGTACAGCACCGAGGCGCCGGACTTGTCGAAGAGGTCCCGCCGAATCAGCCGAGCGTGCTCCCGAAGCCACGCTTCCGCCGGTGATGGGACACGCATGTCGTGGATCTTGGCGAGCGCGACGCGGCGATGGCCGGCCATCAGCGATGGCATGTCGCCCGACCGGCGGAGGCCGAGTCCCTCGACCCAGGAGACCAGGGGAATGTCGCGCTTCACGTACCGCGCCAATCCGACCACACCGGGAGGAACCGAGTGGACCACCACGATATCGCCGGGCTGGGCCCACGACATGAGGCGTGCGCCAGCCTTGCGATACGGCTCCCATGATCGCGGGTCACCCCTGGTCAAGGCCAACGCGCCGGGGAGCCACGCCAGGAGGAGCGCGCTCAGGCCCACGGCGTGGAGCTTCGGAGGGAGCCGGCTCAGCAGCAGGGCGGCCAGCAGCATCGCGGCCGGCAGTGCAGGCACGACGTAGCGGTCGATCTCGCTCGTGAACGTGTGGCGCAGGACATCGAAGACCAGCGGCCCGAGACAGGATGCCGCCAGCCAGAGCCACAGCAGGAGCCGGCGGCGGCCGAACAGCCGGCGCACGGAGGACCGGCGGACGATCCAGATCGCCACCGCTGCAAACAGGCCGAGCGCAAAATGGTCGGCCCAGCGCCAGCCGCCGAGCGGGCTTGTGCCGGACAGCAGGCTCGCCGCCAGCAGGAAGGGATGGGCCAGGGCCGATGGCCATTCGAGGCTGCCGTTCTGCCAGCCCGCCGTGACCCGCCATGCCCGCAGGCTCGCCGGCACCAGCGCGTACCATGGCAGCACGAGCAGGAGCGTGACACAGGCGAGCACGGCCACGCGCGCGGGTGCGCGCCGGCGCGCGACGAACACGAGCCACGTCAGACAGGCGAGCCACCCGAACGCGAAGAAGTAATGGGTGAGCAGCCCCGCGGTCCCGGCGAGCACCCAGGCGATCGCGGTCGGGAGGTCGCCGGGCCCACGCGAGAGACGAAGGCTCAGCCATGCCAGGCCGGCGCCGAAGATCCAGAGCAGAGCGTACATTCGGCCTTCGGCCGAGTTGTAGATTGCGACCTGAGAGAAGGAGAACAACAGGCAGGCGGAGGCCGCCAGCCGAGGTGGGCCGACTTCACGTCCCAGGATCCAGAGCAGCGGGAGCGTGAGTCCGCCGCACAGGACGGAGAACAGGCGCAAGGCGGCGTCGCCCGTGCCGAACAGCCGGGTCCATCCGTTCAGGAGCAGGTAGTAGAGCGGCGGGCTCGTGTCCGACAAGAGCACGGCCCGGATGACCCGTCCGGCACCGGCAGGCGGGTCATCGTGCTCGGCGTAGCGCTGGAATACCTGCGGGAACTGCGCCTGGCGCGGTTCGATGAAATCGCCAAGCGATGGCTGGGCCGACGCCGCCGGATGCTCCAGGCTGTGACCGGTCGCCATGGCCAGGGAGAAGACTTCGTCACCCCACAGGCCGGGTCGCAAGGCCGACGCGACCCGAAAGCCGAGTCCCGCCAGGACGAGCACGAGCAGGACCGGCCACGCCGGGCGGTTCATAAGTGCGGCCTCAATGGGATGGGTGCGAGCAGCCAAACGTAAGAGGAGGTCAGCGATGTCGACAACCCTCGGGCGGGCGGATCGTCTCGCCGGATGACGAACCAGGCGACGGTGGTGCTCGGCGGCGGGCTCTCGGGCGTGGCGACCGCGTACGCGCTCGCGCGGGCGGGCCTCACCGACATTACCGTGGTCGAGCGGGGACCCGCGCTCGGGGGACTCGCGGGCAGCTTCGAACGCGAGGGATATTTCTACCCGCTCGGCTATCACCACATCCTGCACCGCGACCGCGTCCTGCTGTACTTTCTCGACCTCATCGGCGCCCTGCCGGACGTCCGGTGGCGCCGCATCCGGATGCTCTTTCATCTCGGCGGCCGAGCCTACGATCTCGGGTCGCCGAGCGGCTTCCTGGCGTTTCCGATGTCGCTGCGGGACAAGGCCGGCTTCGTGCGGCTCATGCTCAAGGCGTTCAACAAGCGCGACTGGTCGGACTGGCAGGACCGGAGCGCGGCGGAGCTGGTGGACGCCTACGCGGGCGCGGGCACGCGCGAGGCGCTGTTCGAGCGGCTCACGCGGCTCAAGTTCGAGCTGCCCTGCGCCGAGGTGAGCGGCGCCTGGCTGGGAGCCCGGCTCCACTTCCGGGAAGGCTCGGCGCCGCTGGGGTACATTCCGGACGCCAACTGGACCAAGGTTCTCTGCGACGGGATGGCGCGCCTCCTGGCCGATGCGGGCGTCAAGGTGCGCCTGAACACCACCGTCACCCGGCTGGTCACGGACGGTGGCCGCGTGCGGCAGGCCGAGCTCGGCACCGGCGAGCGCTTGGGTGGAGACGTCTTCGTCAGCACGGTTCCTACGGAGGTGTATCTCCGGCTGCTCCCCGGTGACCGGACGGCGGAGCTCGACAGGATCCACTACTCCGCGCTGATCTCGGTCGTCTGCGCCACCCGCCAGCCGGTGGACGCGCGCACCTACTGGATCAACCTGGCCTCGCTCGACAGGACGGCATGCGGCATCTTCCTGCTGAGCTCGCTCAACCCGACGATCGGACGGCCGGGCGACAGCTGCGTCAACTTCGTCACCCATCTGCGCGGCCGCGACCGGCCGCTGTTCCATGTGCCCGACGGAGAGCTCCTGGCACGCTATCGGGATGATTTCCGGGCCGTGTTCGGCTTCGACCTCGAGCCCTTCTGGACCCACGTGGCGAGAGTGCCGATGTACTCGCCGGTGTTCGGGCGCGGCTTCCGCAATCCGCCCATTCGGAGCGCCTCGTGGGACAACGTGTATTTCGGCGGAAACTACCGCACGTTTCCGTCGATCGTCTCGACCGGTACCGCGCTCGGGTCGGGCCTCGAGACCGCGGGGGCAGTGCTGCGCGATCTGGGGCGGCGGACCGATCTTCCCGCCGCCGCCGCGGGCTTCCGCCTGTCGGCCATGCCCCGTGCCTGAACCGACCACACGAAGGGATCGCCGATGACGTCGGCCGAGCTCGCCAAGCCTGCCCTTGCGGCCAGAATGGCCGCGATCGTGCGCGCGCTGCGGGTGCACCAGTGGGTCAAGAACCTGCTCGTGTTCGTGCCGGTGGTCCTGGACCACAAGCTGTTCGCCGCGGAGACGCTGGCGAAGTCGGCGACGGCCTTCCTGGCCTTCTGCTGCGCGGCGTCGAGCGCGTACATCCTCAACGACCTGCTCGATCTCGAGGCCGACCGGCGCCATCCGACCAAGCGCTTCCGGCCGTTCGCCGCGGGCGCGCTGAGCCCCGCCACCGGCATGGTGCTGGTGCCCCTGCTCCTCGGGCTCGCGTTCGGATCGAGCTTCGCCGTGCTGCCGGCCGGCTTCGTCACTCTGCTCGCGGTCTACGTCGTGCTGACGACCGCCTACTCCCTCCTCCTCAAGCGCTTCGCCGTCGTGGATGTGCTGCTGCTCGCGGCGCTCTACACCCTGCGCGTGCTGGCGGGCATCGCGGCGGCCCAGGTGCGCTTCTCGACCTGGCTGCTCGCGTTCTCGATGTTCCTGTTCCTGAGCCTGGCGTTTCTCAAGCGCTTCACCGAGGTGAGCGCGATGGAAGGCGCGGCCACCGAGCAGGTGCGCCGGCGCGGCTATCTCCGCGGCGACCGGGAGTGGCTGGGGTCGATGGGCGGGGCGAGCGGCTACCTGTCCGTCCTGGTGCTCGCGCTGTACATCAACAGCGAGCAGGTCGTCGCGCTCTACCGGGCCCCGCTTCTGCTCTGGCTCGTCTGTCCGCTGCTGCTCTTCTGGACCAGCCGGATGTGGCTGCTGGCACACCGCGGCCGGATCCACGACGACCCCATCGTCGCCACGGTTCGCGATCCGGTGAGCTACGTGCTGGGCGCGCTGGTGGGCCTCGTACTGTACCTCGCGCTGTGAGCAGCCCGACGGCGGCGCGCGTGCACGCGAATCGCCGCTACCGCTCATGGGGCCGCTACCCGTCGGCGCCGGCGGCGGCCGTGCTGCCCGTGGTGTGGCGCTCGGACATCCCACCGCTCGACGGCACCCGCGGCCCGGTGCTGCCGTACGCGTGGGGTCGGAGCTATGGCGACAGCTGCCTCAATGAGGGGGGCGTCCTGCTGGACGTGCGCGGTCTCGACCGCCTGATCGCCTTCGATGCCGACGCGGGGCTGCTCCGCTGCGAGGCGGGCGTGACGCTGGCCGAGATCCTGGCCCTGGTGGTGCCCCGCGGCTGGTTTCTGCCGGTGCTGCCGGGCACCCGGTGGGTGTCCGTGGGGGGCGCGATCGCGAACGACATTCACGGCAAGAATCACCACCGCGCCGGCACCTTCGGCTGCCACGTGACGCGGCTCGAGCTGCTGCGGTCCAGCGGCGAGCGGGTGGTCTGCGGCCCGGCCGACCTCCTGTTTCAGGCGACCGTCGGCGGCCTCGGCCTCACCGGGCTCATCACCTGGGCGGAGATCCGGCTGGCCCGCGTCCCCGGCCCCGGCATCGCGCTCGAGCGCATCCGTTTCGGGGGGCTGGACGAGTTCTTCGAGCTCGCTGCGGACGACCAGTCGTTCGAGTACACCGTCGCCTGGGTCGACTGCCTGGCGCGCGGCACGCGGTTGGGCCGGGGGATCTACATGCGCGGCGACCACGTGGCATACGATGGGCCGGTGCCGTCACCGCTCGCGCCCGCCCGCTTCACGGTCCCCGTCGACGCTCCGGGCGGGCTGCTCAACCGCGTGACGCTCGGGCTCTTCAACGAGGCGTACTACCGCCGGCAGTGGAAGGCGCGCGATCGCACGGTCGTGCCGTACGCGCCGTTCTTCTTCCCGCTCGACGGCATCGGCGCATGGAGCCGTCTGTACGGGCCGCGCGGATTCGTGCAGTATCAGTGCGTGGTGCCCGACGCCCCTGGAGGCGGACCGATCCGCACCATCCTCGAGCGGATCGCGGGCTCGGGAGAACCGGCCTCGCTCGCGGTCCTGAAGCGCTTCGGGTCGGTGCGCTCGCCGGGCATGCTCTCGTTTCCCCGGGAGGGAATCACGCTGGCCGTGGATTTCGCGGTTCGGGGATCCGGCACCTTCGCGCTGCTCGACGAGCTCGACGCCGTGGTGCGGTCGGCGGGAGGGGCGGTCTATCCGGCAAAGGACGCCCGGATGAGTCCGGAGAGCTTCCGGGCCTTCTTCCCCTCGGTCGAGCGCTTTCGCCCGCACCAGGATCCCAACTTCTCCTCCTCGTTCTGGCGCCGGGTGCATGCCGCCTGACGCACCCCGAGTCCTCATCGTCGGCGCCACCTCGGCGATCGCCGTCGAGACCGCGCGCGTGTACGCGGCGCGCGGCGCGCGGCTGTTCCTCGCGGCGCGCCACCCCGACCGCCTCGCCGCCGTCGCCGCCGACCTCGGCGTGCGCGGCGCCGCGGCCGTCGAGACGGCGGTGCTCGACGCGACCGACCATGCCCGCTGCGAGGAGGTCGTCGAGGCGGCGTGGGCCTCGTTCGGCGGGCTCGATGTGGCGCTCGTCGCCCACGGCGTGCTGCCCGACCAGGCTCGCGCCGAGGCCAGCGTGTCCGAGGCCCTCCGCGCCCTCGACGTGAATTTCGGCTCGGTGGTCGCGCTGCTCACACCGCTCGCGAACCGCTTCGAGGCGGCCGGGGCCGGCTGCATCGCCGTGATCTCTTCGGTGGCCGGCGACCGCGGACGGCAGAGCAACTACGTCTATGGCGCGGCCAAGGGCGGCCTCGATCGTTTCCTCCAGGGTCTCCGGAACCGGCTGCATCGCGCCGGCGTAGCCGTCGTCACGATCAAGCCGGGTTTCGTTGACACCCCGATGACCGCCGCCCTCCCCAAGAACGCGCTCTTCGCGAGCGCGCGTCGCGTCGGCCGGTCCGTGCACCGGGCGATCGAGGCGCGCCGGGCCGTGGTCTACGTGCCGTGGTTCTGGCGTCCCATCATGCTGGTGATCACGAGCCTGCCGGAGGCGGTGTTCAAGCGGCTCCGGCTCTGACGCGCCCGGTTGGCCCCTCTAGATTGCCCCGACACCCATCGACAGGACCCCAATGCGCGCATCGATCGCCTTCCTAGTGCTCGCGTCGGCATGGACCGCCCCGCTTGCCGCTCAGACGACGGCCGCCTCGCCGGCCACCCGCGCCGCCCGCGCCCTCGACGCCCGCGTCCTGCGGGCCCACCTCGAGTTCCTCGCCGACGACGCGCTCGAGGGCCGGAAGCCGGGCACGCGCGGCGGCAAGACCGCGGCCCTGTACATCGCCACCCAGTTCGAGCGACTCGGCCTCGAGCCCGCGGGCGACAGCGGCACCTACTTTCAGCGCGTGCCCATCATCTCTCTGACGCCGGAGCCCACGCTGACGGCGACCGGCGCCGCCGCCCCGCTGACCTGGAAGAACGACTTCGTGATGTGGTCCATGCGGAACGACTCGCTCGTGCAGGTGCGCGGTGACGTCGTCTTCGCGGGGTACGGGATCGTCGCACCCGAACTCGGGTGGAACGACTACGAGGGCCTGGACGCCAAGGGCAAGATCGTCGTCGTGCTGGTCAATGACCCCGGCCTGCAGGATTCGACCATTTTCCGGGGCAAGATCCTCACCTACTACGGCCGGTGGACCTACAAGATCGAGGAGGCCCGGCGGCAGGGCGCGGCGGGCATCCTCGTCGTCCACACCACCGAGACCGCGACCTACCCCTGGACCACGGTGCTGTCGGGGTGGGTGGGGTCGCAGGTGAGGCTGGAGACGCCGCCGGCGTCCCTGATCGTGGCCGGCTGGCTGCAGCAGGAGGTCGCGGCGCGCCTGTTTCAGCAGGGCGGCCAGGATCTGGCCGCGCTCACGGCGGCAGCAGCCCGACGGGGCTTTCGACCGGTGCCGCTCACGCTCCAGCTCGACGCCACGGTCCGGAGCACGATCGAGCGCTCCGAGACCGAAAACGTCATGGGCCGGTGGCCCGGAAGAGGCGCGTTGGCGCGCGAGGCGGTGCTGATTGGCGGCCACTACGACCACTTCGGCATCGCCACCCCGGTCGACGGCGACTCGATCTACAACGGCGCCGAGGACAACGCCTCCGGGACGGCGGGGGTCCTGGCCACGGCCGAGGCCTTCGTGCGGAGCGGCGTCCGCACGCAGCGGTCGCTGGTCTTCGTCGGGTTTGCCGCCGAAGAAGCGGGGCTCATCGGGTCACAGGCGTTGGCGACCACGCCGCCGTTTCCCCTTCGCGACATGGCGGCCATCCTGAACGTCGACGTGCTCAACCTCTACGGCCGGACCCGGGACTTCTCCGCGCTCGGCCTGGAGCAGTCGTCGCTGGGCAAGGCGATCGGCCAGGCCGCCGCAGCCGAGGGGCTCCGCGTGACGCCCAACGAGGAGGCCCTGATCCGGGGGGCCTATTTCCGGTCCGATCACTTTTCTCTGGCGCGGGTCGGGGTGCCTGGCACGAGCCTGGAGAGCGGGTCGGACTTCGTGGGGCGGCCCGCCGGATGGGGCAAGGAGCAGAAGGAGTTGTACACAGAGAAGCGGTATCACCAGCCCAGCGACGAGCTGCTGCCCTGGTTCTCCTATGACGGTGCTATGCAACAGCTTCGCGTCATTGTCAGGACAGCGGTGCTTGTTGGGAACGCCCCCGTTCAGCCCGTATGGAGCCCCACCTCTGAATTCCGCGAGGCCGGACAGGCCAGGAGGGCCTCCAGGACTCCGTAGCCCTTCGGGCGGCGGAAGTTATGCGCCGCCACCCTACCGCAGGTGAGCCACCCCGCCTATCTTCCCGGCCGTTTACGCCCTGCCTCCCTCCCCAGGAGCGTTTCTGGAACTGCCCAACCAGCACCGGATTCCGCTCACCTGGCTGCTCGAAAATGCCGGGCCATCGATCCGGTACCGCACCTACACCGAGCTGGCCCCGCCCGGGTACGCTACCCCCGAGGTGATCGACGCCGCCCAGCTGGCGGTCGTCGAGTCGAAAGTCGCGGCCGGCGTGATCAAGAAGCAGAAGGACACCGGAATCTGGGGCGCCAACCTGCTCGGCCTGGCCGTCTCCGCCGCCCAGGGCATCAAGGACGTCGGCACGATCCCCCAGTACCGCCGACTGCTCCAGCTCGGCTGGCCTCGCGCCAGCCGCCCGTTCAAGCTGGGCGACCGGGTCCTGTTCCGGCTCCTCAGCCGGGACGAGGATCCGGCGTTGATGTTCGAGTTCCAGAAGATGGTGAAGTCCGACGTCGAGGCCGAGGCGTGGGCGCGGGGCATCATGCGCGAAGCCGCCTCGGCGGCGCTGGCGGAGGCCGGGTACGCCGACGATCCGCGGCTCCGCGGCGCCGGGCACAAGATCGCCAACGCCATCTCGCAGTTTCTCCGCAGCCCGCTGGCGGAGAAGCCGTTCCTGAAGGCCGGAAAGCAGATCGTCCTGCACCCCGAGGCGCACCCGCCGAGCTGGTACTCCGTGGCGATGCTCTCGTTCATGCCGAACCTCCAGCGCGAGCGCGCCGGCTTCACCGAGCGTCTGGGGCACTATCTGGCGCAACCGGCGCCCAAGAAGACGTTCGTCATCCAGGTCGGGAAGCGCACGGTTCGGCCGCAGCATCTGCTCCTGGGCGATCCCATCGAGGCCGACGCCAAGGGCCAGCCGACGGACCTGCCGCTCGCTCTGCACTACATCGAGCTGATGGCGCGGATGGGGGCCCTGCCCTGGGCTCCGGTCGCCTCGAAGGCGCTGGGGCGCCTGCTCAAGGACACCGACGACCATGGCGTCTGGCGGCCCAAGAACCTGCGGTCCCAGCCGAAGGCGCTCAACAAGATCACCTACCACTACTACCCACTGCTCGCGGACGCCAAGACGACCGAAGGCCGGGAGGTGGATGTCACATTCCGGCTGGCGCTCATCGCGAAGCTGCTGGGCTGGCCTATCGAATACGATTGAGCTCCAGGGTGCCTGCCCATTGCGGGCACCGACGTAGTACAGCAAACTACTAATCATGTCTCGGCTCGATCTCACCCACTTCGGCTTCACGCCCACCGAGAGCCTGGTCTACGAAGTCCTGTTGACCGCAGGGCCCGGCACCGGGTACGCCATTGCCCGGTCGGCAGGGCTCGCGCGCGCCAACGCGTACAGCGCCCTCGAAGGGCTGGTCACCAAGGGAGCGGCCCGGGTCGAGGGCGGCCGGCCGAAGCGCTACCGGCCGGAGACGCCGGCGGCGCTGATCGCCCGGATCTCGACGGACCACGGCCAGGCACTCGAGCGGCTGAGCAACGATCTCGACTCGGTCAGCGTCCCCACCACGCCCACCCTGGTCGAGATCGCATCCGGCCGTGCGATCCTGCAGCTCGTCACCCACGACGTCGCCCGCGCCACCGCGTCGGTCGCCCTGCTGGCGCCGGCCGACGCCTTCCCGCTGCTGGCACCCGCGCTCCGGCGGCCATATTCGGCGGGCATCCCCCTCATGCTCTGCGCCACCGCGCCCGTGGACCTGGGCTTCGCGGTGGTGGAGGTGGTGAGCGGGACGCAGCCCTGGCCGGGGATGCCGATCATCAGCGTCGTCGACGACCGGAGCGCGATCCTCGCCACCCGACAGGGCGCCGACGTGCGCGGTCACTGGAGCACCGCACCCGCCTTCGTGGCCGGCGCCCGCCTCGCGCTCGAACGCTTCCGCCACGGCCCATGACCGACTCGCTGGACGACGCACTACGGGAGCTGCAGCACGAGTATCTGGCGGAGTTTCCCGACCGGCTCGACGAGCTCCGCACGGAGATCGCCGCGTTCCGCGCGCTTCGGCCCGAGGCGGCTGCCGCCCTCAAGCTGCGCTTTCATCGCCTGGCCGGCTCCGGCGGCTCGTACGGCTTCCCGGAAATCAGCATCGTCGCCCGCGAGATGGAGCAATGGATGGCGACGAAGCCGGCCCCGGGCGAGGCGCCCCGGCTGGATGATGCCGTCGAGCGCCTGGCGACCCTGTTCCGTCAGGCCCAGGCCAAGCTGGGCGGTCCCGCACGGCCGGCGGGGTCGCAGCTCCGCGCCACGGTCATCCTGCCGCCCTCCCCGGAGGTCGACCGCCTGGTGACCGCCCTGCGGGCCGAGGGCTACGAGGTGCGCATCGCGAGCCGGCGCGACGACCCGGCTGCGGTCCCGGCGGCCGAGCGTCCCGATCTCCTGGTCATCGCCGCCGCGGCGGGCGAGGGCGATCCCTCCGCCGTGGCATCCGTCTGGACGGCCCACACGGTGCGGCCGCGGGCGGTCGTGCTGGTCGAGACGCTCCGCGCGGTGGACCGGCTCCGGGCGATCGCGTCGGGCGTCGACGCCGTCATCGCCGTCGAGCGGATGGCGGAGGACATCCCCCGGTACGCCAGGGCCCTGGCGAAGGTCGGGCCCCCGCCCTCCACCGTGCTGCTGGTCGACCATGACGCGGAGCGGGCCGCGGCCAAGACCGAGTGGCTCGAAGGGGCCAGCATCCGCGTCGTCCGCTGCGCGCTCGCGCAGGCCGTGCAGGAGTTGCTCGAGCGGGAAGTGCCCGACCTCGTTCTGCTCGCCACCCACCTGCCCGACGGGGACGCGGCCACCGTCGCGCGGATCATTCGCGGCGACCCGAGGTTCCGCATGATGCCGATCGTCTTCGCCGGCCAGGAGAACGTGCCCGAGCGCGTGGCGGCACTCCAGGCGGGCGCGGACGACTTCCTGGCCACGCCGACCGATCCCGAGCTGCTGCTCCAGACCGTCGTCGTGCGCGCCGAGCGGGGGCGCCGCCTGCGCGAGCTGCTCATCCGCGATCCGCTGACCGGCCTGCTCAATCAGGTGACGCTGCTGGCCGAGCTGGACTACGCGGTCGACTACGGCCGGCGGCACGGCGGGCCCCTGTCGCTCCTGGTCTTCGATCTCGACCGCTTCCACGAGGTCAACGAGCGCTTCGGCCAGCTGGTGGGCGACCAGGTGCTCCGCCATGTGGCCAACGTGTTTCGCTCGAACGTGCGCGCGAGCGACCTCATCGGGCGCTTCGGAGGCGAGGAATTCGGGATGGTGCTGCGGGGGGTGCCGGCCGAAGGGGCGGCGGTCGTGGCGAGCAAGCTGCGCCGTGGGCTCGGCGAGCAATCGGCCACCACCGCGGAGGGGATCATCATCCCGCTGCACGTGAGCGTGGGGTGGGCCTGCTTCCCCGCCGACGGGGAGAGCGCCGGGGAGCTGGTGCACGGGGCGGTCCGATCGATGCGGCGTGAGAAGGACGAGAAATGACGAGGACGCCAGGTGGCGCCCACCGCGCCTAGACCCGCCGCGCCCGAGTCACCCTGAGCAACGCGAAGGGGGCATGCCTTTGGGCATGCCCCCTTCGCTTCGTTCAGGCCGACTCAGCGACGAATCGAGAGCCTTAGTGCCGGAACACCGTCGACAGCGGCATCACGTCCCGCGGATTCTTCTCGTCGCCGAACAGCAGGCGACCCTCGCGGAACGTGGCGCCCCGGAGCGTGAGCGCGAGGACCTCGCCCAGCTCCGAGACCAGGTGCACCTCGATCTTGTCCCGGACTTCCTGGGGCAGATCGACGAGGTCGGGCTCGTTGTCCTTGGGCACGATGATCCGGGTGATGCCCGCCCGGACGGCGCCCAGGACCTTCTCCTTCACCCCGCCGATCGGGAGCACCCGCCCGCGCAGCGTGATCTCGCCCGTCATCGCGATGTCGTGGCGGACGGGCCGCCCCGACAGCGTGCTCACGACGGCCGAGGCCATCGTGACACCCGCCGACGGACCATCCTTGGGGATGGCGCCGGCCGGCACGTGGATGTGGATGTCGCGGTCGAACATCTCGTCGGCGATCTGGAGCCCTGCCGCGTGCGACCGGGCGTAGGTCCAGGCGGCCCGGGCCGACTCCTTCATGACGTCGCCCAGCTGGCCGGTGAGGACCAGCTCGCCCTTGCCGCGCATCGTGGATGCCTCGACGAACATGATGTCGCCGCCGGTCGGGGTGTAGTACATCCCCGTGGCGACGCCCACCTCGTCGTGCCGCGCCATCTTCTCCGGGTGGACCTTGGGACGGCCGAGCAGGTCGTCGACCATGTCCTTGTCCACCGTGACCGGTCCGACCTCACCCGACGCGAGCTTCCGCGCGACCTTCCGGGCCAACCGACCGATCTCGCGCTCGAGCTGCCGCACGCCGGACTCCCGCGTGTAGCTGGTGATCACCTCCGCCAGCGCCTCGTCGGTGATCGTCATGCGGGCAGTGCTCACGCCGTTCTCCGTGAACTGCCGCGGGATGAGGTACTTCCGCGCGATCTCCTGCTTCTCGCGCTCGGTGTACCCCGCGAAATCCACCACCTCCATCCGGTCGAGCAGCGGCCCGGGGATGTTCTGGATGAAGTTCGCCGTCGCGATGAAGAGCACCTCGCTCAGGTCGAACGGCACGCCGAGATAGTGGTCCACGAACGAGTCGTTCTGGGCCGGGTCGAGCACCTCGAGCAGCGCGCTCGCCGGGTCGCCCTGGAACGAGACGCCCAGCTTGTCCACCTCGTCGAGCAGGAAGACCGGGTTCTTGGTGCCCGCCTGCTTCATGCCCTGGATGATGCGGCCCGGCATGGCTCCGACGTAGGTGCGCCGGTGGCCGCGGATGTCGGCCTCGTCGCGCGCGCCGCCGAGCGAGATGCGGACGTACTTCCGCCCCATCGCGCGGGCGATGCTCTTGGCGACCGACGTCTTGCCGACGCCGGGCGGGCCGACGAACAGCAGGATCGGGCCCGCGCGCCCGGTCGTCGTCGTTGCCCTTGACGGCCGTATTCGGCGCGGGCACGGTGGCGGTGGCCTGCGGCGTGTCCGTAGACTCGCCCTGCGCCACCTCCGCCGCCTTCCGGTCGGCGGAGGCGACGTCCTCGGCCGCCTGGCTCGGCGGCGTCCTGCTGCATCCGCAGCTGGCGCACGGCGAGGAACTCGAGCACGCGGTCCTTCACGTCGCCGAGGGCGTAGTGGTCCTCGTCGAGGATCCGCTGCGCCTCGGCCAGCTCGAGGTGCTCCTTGCTCCGCACGCTCCACGGCAGCTCCGCGACGTTCTCCAGGAACGTGCGGATGACCTGGCTCTCCATCGACTCCCGCCCGATCCGGCTCAGCCGGCCCAGCTCGCGGTCGACTTCCTTCCGGGCTTCCGCCGGAAGGTCGAGCGCTTCGAGCTTCTCGCGGAGCTCCTGCAGGTCGTCCCGCTCGTCGCCCTCGCCCAGCTCGCGCTGGATGGTCTTGAGCTGCTCGCGGAGGAACATCTCGCGCTGCCGCTCGCCCAGCTCCTCCTGGACCTGGGACTTGATGTCCTCCTGGGCGTCGAGCACGCCGATCTGGCGCTGCACGTGGACCAGCACCCGCCGGAGCCGCTCCTCGACGCTGAGCGTCTCGAGCAGGGCCTGCCGCTGGGGAGGCGTGATGTCGATATAGCCGGCGACCAGGTCGGCGAACCGGCCGGCCTCGTTCACGCCGGCCAGCACCTGCTGCACCACCTCGTCCGGCAGGCCGGACTTCTGTCCCAGCTCCGCCGCCCGGGCCCGCGCCTCGCGGTGCAGGGCCACGAAGGCCGGGTCTTCATCGTTGATGGGGAGCATCTCCTCGGCCTCGCGCACGACGGCCTGGAGGTACCCCTCCTTGTCGGTGTAATGGATGGCGATGCCGCGCTGCTCGCCGTGCAGCAGCAGCTGCATGCCCGGACAGCCCGCGCTGGAGCTGTCCGATCCGGGCGATCGTGCCGATGGTGTAGAGCACGTCCGCGGTCACGTTTTCCACGTTCTGCCGTTGAGACACCGCGAACACGAGCCGCTCCGGCGTGGCCAGGGCGGCCTCGATGGCGCGCAGCGTGGCCGGCCGGCCGGCTCCGATCGGCGCGGTCACGCCGGGGAACAGGACGACTTCGCGCAGAGGGAGAACGGGCAAGTGTCAGACGTTCGGACATGTAGAGTACTGCTCCTTCCAGATCCCCGTACGAGCGGGGAGGATGACAGACCCACGAGAGATCGGGGTGCAGGTTTGCACCGAGCGTGCCACCGTGCCGCCATTCTCCGGGCTTGCCACATAACAACTTATGCCGCGGTCGGTTTCCTGGCCAGCGCCGGGGCGGCAGGGCAGGCCGGAAATCCGAGTGAACGCTGCCATATTGACGGGAGCGAGCGCGAGGTCGGCCCAGGTGTCAGCCGACGTTCGTTGTCGTCCCGCGTGGCAACGAGTCAAGACACGTCCTGCCCTTTCAGTTGCCGCTGGGAGGGGCACGGTACAGATTGTGGGCCATGTTCGGCCGTCCCAACGCGCTGCGCACTTCCTCTCTCCTCTTGCCCGTCCCCAGAGGTGCCACCGCCCATGACCGACTCGGCCGATAGGCCGCTACCGGCCCGGCTCGCCGAGGCGCTGGGGGACGCCTACACCATCGAGGGCGAGGTCGGCCGCGGCGGGATGGGCGTCGTCTACCGGGCCCGGGACGAGCGGCTGCAGCGGCGCGTGGCGATCAAGGTCCTCCCGCCCGAGCTCGCCTTCCAGAAAGACATCCGGGAGCGGTTCACCCGCGAGGCGCAGACCGCCGCCAAGCTGTCCCACCCCCACATCGTGCCCGATCCACACGGTCGGCGAGGGACAGGGGCTGGTCTACTTCGTCATGGGGTATGTCGACGGCGAGTCGGTCGCCGGCCGGATCCGTCGCCGCGGCAAGCTCCCGGTGGACGAGGCCCGGCGGATCATGGGGGAGACCGCCGACGCGCTCAGCGCCGCCCACGCGCTCTCGATCATCCATCGCGACATCAAGCCCGACAACATCCTGCTCGAGGGCTCGCGCGGCCGGGTCATGGTCACCGACTTCGGCATCGCCAAGGCCCTGGCTCGACCTCGGGCGCCACGCTCACCGGCGCCGGCGTGGCCATCGGCACACCGGCCTTCATGAGCCCCGAGCAGGCCGCCGGCGAGCGGGAGATCGACGGCCGCTCCGACGTCTACAGCCTGGGCGTCGTGGCCTTCCAGATGCTCACGGGCGAGCTGCCGTTCAACGCGCCGACCGTCGCCGGCATCCTGATGAAGCAGATCACGGAGCCCGCCCCCGACATCCGGGCGCGCCGCCCCGACGTGCCGGAGGACCTGGCGCTGGCGGTGAGCCGGTGCCTCGAGAAGGACCCCGAGAACCGCTGGCCCAGCGCCGATGCCCTGCGTCGCTCGCTCGAGAGCCGCACGGTGTCCGGCTACCGGCCCACCGGCACCTCCTTCAAGGGGCAGCGGTTCGACGCGAAGGCGGAGCCGCGCCCGCTCACGGGCGCGCGGCCCCGCCAGCCGGCGGCCACCGGGAGCCGGCGAGGACTGGATCGCCCGGCCGGGACTCGGGCCGCGGCCGCTGCCCGCGCCGCGGGATCCGCGCGACGTCCGCCGGCGCGACTACCGCGAGCGGCGGCCCGAGAAGGATCAGATGCCGGACACGGGCGAGCCCCGGATCGTCCAGAAGGTGCGCGGCCAGTTCGCGAGCTGGGCGGCCGTCTCGCTCGGGTGTCTCGGCATCAACATCGCCACCGGCATCGGCGACCCGTGGTTCCTGTTCCCGATGTTCGGCATGGGCATCGGGGTGTTCCGGAACTACGCGCAGCTCTGGCAGTCGGGCTACAGCTGGCGGGACGTGCTGAGCCGTCCGCCGGCCCACGATGCCGTCGAGACCACGCTCGTGAAGGGCACCACGCGCCTGGCCCGGCAGCTTCCGCCGCCGAGGGCCGACGAGTTCGGCGGTCACGTGGACGCCATCCGGCAGGTGCAGAGCGACCGCCAGGCCATCCTCAAGCTCCTCGACCGCCTGCCGCCCTCGGAGCGGAAGCTACTCCCCGAGGTCCAACAGACCGTCAACGGACTGTACGAGCGCGCGACCGACGTGGCGCGCACGCTGCACGCCATGGACAGCAACATGGACACCCAGGGGCTGGGACAGATCGACGAGCGCATCGCCGCGCTGGCCAAGGAGCCCGACGATCCCGAGCGGGCCCGCCGGCTCAACCTGCTCGAGCGCCAGAAGCAGACGATCCTCGACCTGCGCAGCCGCAAGGGACAGGTGGCGAGCCACCTGGAGTCCTGCGTGCTGGCCATGCAGAACGTGCGGTTCGACCTGCTGCGGCTGCGCTCGGCCGGCGTGGCCGCGGTGCTCGGCGACCTGACCCAGGCCACGCAGCAGGCCAAGGCGCTCTCGCGGGACGTCGACAACGCCATTGCCGCCGCCGGCGAGATCCGCGAGGCGATGCGGCCCTAGGCGCGACGTCTTTCCGGGGGCTCGGGTTCGGTGTATTGTATCGGCCGAGCGACCGTGCCTCTCCTCCGGGGGAGGCAATCCTATTGTGGGGCGATCATTTTTTCTCCGTGGAGGAGCCGCATGCGTGGTCACCCGAGGTTCCAGCGCTGGCCGATGAGAGGTCGAACCGCATGGGCACTGGCCGCGCTGCTCGCCGCCGCCTGCGGCAAGACCGGCGATGCGGGCAAGCCCGCGGAGGGCGCGGCGGCGGGCGCCGCGGCCGGCGGAGCGGTGCCGGTCATCGCCATCATCCGTGCCGCGGACTGGATCGGCTCCGAGTGGAGCGAGGACGCGCTCAAGGTCGGCCTGCAGGAGTCCGAGCTGGAGCAGGGACGCGACTACGAGTTCAAGGTCTCGAGCGCCCAGGGCGACCTCGCGACGCTGCCCAGCCTGATCGACGCGGCGATGGACGCCAAAGCCAAGGTGATCGTGACGCTGCAGGACGAGACCCTGCAGGCGGCGGTTCAGCGGGTCAAGACGGTGCCGATCGTCTTCAACATCCTGTCCGACCCGTTCGCGGCCGGCGCCGGCACCAGCGACTCGAACCATCTCGCCAACATCACGGGCGTCTACTCGCCGGGGTTCGGCGACCCGGAGCAGACCAAGCGGGTCGAGCTCATCAAGCGGGTGGTGCCCAAGGCCCGCCGGGTGGGCATCCTGTTCAGCCCCGGCGAGCCGCTCTCCGTCGGACTCAAGGACAAGATGACCACGGCCGCCAAGAAGGCGGGCCTGGCGGTGGAAGCGGTGCCGATCAACAACGTGAGCGAAGGGACCGAGGCCGCGTCCGCGCTCGTCGGCAAGAAGGTGGACGCGATCGAGATCTACGGCAACGCGGCCCACGGCGCGTTCGAGAGCATCATCCAGGTGGCGCGCGAGCGGAAGGTCCCGGTGTTCTCGCCCTCGCCGTTCGAGATCCTGAAGGGTGCCACGGCGGCGTTGTATCCGGACTTCCAGGAGGGCGGGGTCGAGGCGGGCAAGATGATCGGCCGCATCCTCAAGGGCGAGAGCCCGGGGGCGATTCCGTTCTTCCGCCTCCAGACCACCAAGGAGCAGGTCAGCCCGGGGGCCACTACCGGCAAATGAAAATCGGTCACCGCGCACGTGGGCAGCAGTGCCCTCGTGCGCCTGACCGGCAGGCTGGACGGCGAGTGGTCCCGCCATCTCGCCGACACGCTGGACGAACTCCTCCGGGACGGCCTGCGCTCGGTCATCCTGGACATGGCCCAGGTGGACTACATCAGCACACCCGGCGTGCAGGTCCTCACCCAGCGCTACCGCGACTTCAGTCTCCTCCGCGGCGAGCTCCGTGTCGCCTCGCCGTCTCCCGTCGTTCTCCAAGCCCTCACCGCCGCCGGCCTCGTCGACCAGCTGCTCCTCCTGCCGGGCGACGAGCGCGTTGCCGGCGGCGCCGGCCGCCCTTCCGCGCTCATGGCGCGTCCGGCGAGCGAGTTCACCGGCGACGCCTGGCATGTGCCGGCCGCCACGGGCCCCGCCGGCCAGTACGAGATCTCGCTGCGTCACCTCGCCGGAGAGCTGGCCTGCCGCGTGGTGGGCCGGCCCGACGGCTTCGCCGCCGGCCAGCGGGTGGAGGACTGCCGGACCATCGCGTTCACGCCGGGCGCGTTCGGCCTCGGGATCGGCGCCATCGGGGAGAGCTTGGAGGAGACTCGGCCGCGGTTCGGGGAGCTCATCGGCGTGACCGGGACTGTCGCATACCTCCCGACCGACGGTGCGCTCGTCCCCGACTATCTGAGCGCTGCCGCCCGGCACGACGCCCTCCGCGGTGTTGGGAAGCGGACTGGTCTCGATGGCACCTTCGGCAACCTCATCCGGTTCCGGACCCAGCCGGGCGCGAGCACCGTGCCGCTCGCTGAGCTGGCGGGCGTGGCGCTGGCGACCTCGAGCGAGAGCATGGCGGGTATGGTCATTGCCGCGGAAGCCGCCGAGCTGGTGACCACGCCGGCTCCGGCGCTCCCCCGCCAGCGGCACGAATGTCCCGGGTGCGCTGGACGCGGGCGTCATGCGCGAGTGGCTGGCGTTCTCGCCGGAGCGCACCCAGGCGCGGCGCGCGGTGATCATCGCCGGGATCGTCGCGCGACAGGCGCCCGCGGCCCTGGCCGGCTTCCTTCGGCCGCTCGGCCCGGCGCGCGACGTAGTGGGCCACTTCCACGCGATGGTGTTTCCCTACCGGCCGGTCCCGCAGCGGGCGGTGGCCCTGCGCGCCCTCGTGGGGAAGCTCCTCGAGACCCAACCGCTCCGGTCCGTGGGCCACCTGGTGTTCGACGACCGGGGCCGGGAGAGCGCGGGCGTGAACGCCCTGCTGCGCGGCCTCTGCTGGACGGCGAGGGTGACCTCGGTGAGCGCGGCATGAACCTCCTGATCGGGGCGCTCACCATCGGACTCCTGCTCTCCCTGCTGGCGCTGGGCGTGTTCATCACGTACCGGGTGTTCGGCATGCTCGACGTCACCACGGACGGCTCGTTCGGCGTCGGGGCCGCCACCGCGGCGTCGCTGCTGGCGCATGGCTGGCCGCCGCTGCCGGCCACCGCGGCGGGCGCGGGCGCCGGGATGGCGGCCGGTCTCGTCACGGGCCTCGTGCATACCCGGTTCGGCATCAACGCGCTCCTCGCCGGCATCCTCACGACCACCGCGCTCTACTCGGGCAATCTCTACATCATGCGGGGAGGCGACCGCTCGGTCGCAGCGGTGCCCACGCTGATCACCCGTGCCGAGGGACTGTTCACCCGGCTGGTCCCGAACGCCGACGCCATCACCCTGCTCGGCACGCCGGTCAGCGCCCGCAACCTGGCGGCGCTGGCGCTGATGGTGGTCGTGGTGGCGGTGGTCACCGCGCTGCTCGCGCGCTTCTTCGGCACCAATCTGGGGCTCGCGATCCGGGCGACAGGCGACAGCCCGCAGATGGCCCGCGCGCTGGGCGTGTCGGTGGACGGGATGATCGTCGTGGGGCTGGTGATGGCGAATGGCCTCATCGGCCTCGCCGGCGCGCTGTTCGCCGAGTACCAGGGGTTCGCCAACATTCAGATGGGGCTGGGAATGATCGTGACCGGCCTCGCGAGCGTGATCGTGGGCGAGACCCTGGCCGGCGGCCGTCAGGGCATGGCAGCGCGGCTCGTCGCGGTGGTGCTGGGCGCGGTGCTGTTCCGGCTTCTCATCGCCGGCGCCCTCCGCGCCGGCCTCGACCCGAACGCGCTCAAGCTGGTGACGGCGGTATTCGTCTTCCTGGCCCTCGTGGTGCCGGCCGCGGTCCGCCGCCGGCTCCGGCGGGACGCCGTCCCCGGCGAAGCCCATGGCTGATCACGCGCTCGAGATCCGGGGCCTGGACCACACGTTCCATACCGGCTCGCCTGACGAGACGCGGGCCCTCGAGTCCATCGACCTCATGGTGGAGCGCGGCGCCTTCGTGATCGTGCTCGGCACCAACGGCTCGGGCAAGTCCACGCTGCTCAACGCGGTCGCCGGATCGTTCACGCCCAACCGAGGGACCATCCACCTCGACGGCCAGGACATCACCACCTGGCCGGAGCACCGCCGGGCCACGCTCATCGGCCGGGTGTTCCAGAATCCGTTCAGCGGCACCGCCCCGGCCATGACAGTGGCGGAGAACCTCGCGCTGGCCGCACGGCGCACCCGGCAGGGCGGCCTCGGACCCGCGCTCAGCCGCCAGCGGCGCCGGGAGATCGTGGAGCAGATCGAGCAGCTCGGCACCGGGCTCGAGGACCGGCTGGACACGCCCATGGGGCTCCTGTCCGGCGGCCAGCGCCAGGCCCTGACCCTGCTCATGGCGACGATGGAATGGCCCCAGCTCCTGCTGCTCGACGAGCACACCGCGGCGCTCGACCCGAGGAGCGCCGAGCAGGTGCTGCGCATGACGCAGGAAATCGTGAGCCGGCGGCGCCTGACGACGCTGATGGTGACGCACTCGCTGCCCCAGGCGGCGCGGCTGGGCGACCGGGTGCTGATGATGCACCGGGGCCGGGTGGTGCACGACTTCAGCGGGATCCGGAAGCGCCGGCTCCGGGTGGACGACCTGTTGGCGCTGTTCGACGAGGTGCGCGGGGCGGAGCTGCTGGACGAGTCGACGGCGGCGATGCTGGCGCGGAGCTACGTGTAGAGCGAGCCCCGTCATCCCCGAGCCGCGGAGATGACGGCCCTGGCCTAGTAGGCGGCGATCTCGATGATCGCCTCGTGCAGGTCGTCCACCTGCGGCAGGATCGCGTCCTCGAGCTCGGGCGCGTAGCCGACGAACGTGTCGGTCGAGGCGACGCGCTTCACCGGCGCGTCGAGCCAAGCGAAGCAGTCGTCGGCGATGCGCGCCGCGATCTCGGCGCCGTAGCCCCACGACAGCGAATCCTCGTAGGCCACGATGACGCGGTTGGTCTTCTTCACCGACTCGCCCGATGGTCTCCCGGTCCCACGGCGAGAGCGTGCGGAGGTCGATCACCTCGGCGCTCGATCCCGTGCTCCTCCTCGGCCCGCTTGGCCGCCGCACAGTCGCGCGCTGCACCGTCGCGCCGTAGGTCACGACCGTGACGTCCGTCCCTTCGCGCACGACCTTGGCCTTGCCGAACGGGATCATGAAGTTCGGGCCCGGGTACGGCGCCTTGTTGTACGTCTGGCGGTAGAGGTGCTTGTGCTCGAGGAAGATCACCGGGTCCTCGCAGCGGATCGCGGTGCGCAGCAGGCCGTTCGCGTCGAGCGCCGTGGAGGGGCAGACGACGCGCAGGCCGGGGCAGTGCGTGAAGAGCGACGCGCCGGTCTGCGAGTGGTAGATCGCGCCGCGGATGTAGCCGCCGTACGTGGTGCGCACGACCACCGGCGACGGCGAACGCGTTGTTCGACCGCCAGCGCATCGTCGCCAGCTCGTCGCGCAGCTGCATGTACGCCGGCCAGATGTAGTCGAAGAACTGGATCTCGACGACCGGCTTGAAGCCCGCGCGTGCGCGAGCCCGATCGCGCGGCCGACGATGTTCGCCTCGGCGAGCGGCGAGTTGTAGACGCGCGTCGCCGCCGAACTCCTTCTGCAGCCCCCACGTCACCTTGAAGACGCCGCCCTTGCCCTTGACCTCTGCCGAGGTGCTCCTCGCGGCAGACAGTCGGCGACGTCCTCGCCGAAGACGAGGATGCGCGGGTCGCGGCGCATCTCGTCCTTCATGCAGGCGTTGAGCAGGTCGACCATCGTCGTCGGTCGCCCGCGAGAACTGCGGGATCGTCCTCGGTGTCGAACTGCTCGCTCGTCGGATCGACGTCGGGCGAGTAGACGTAGTAGTAGACCGTGCTCGGTGGCCGGCTGCGGCTGGGCGAGCGCATCGTCGGTCGCCGCGAGGACCTCGGCGTCGACCTCGTTCTCGATCTGATCGAGCTCGGCCTCGGTGGCGATGGCCCTCGTCCAGCAGCCACTTGGGGAACTCGGTTGAGCGGGTCGCGCGCCGCGTCGGCCTCGCGCTCGGCGGGCGGCCGGTACAGGACCTCGTCGTCGGACAGCGAGTGCGAGTAGGGGCGGATGACCTTCGCGTGGACGAGCGCCGGTCCCTTCCGCGCGCGGGCGTAGTCGACCGCCTTGGTGCATCGACTTCGTAGGTGGCGAGGAGATCGCAGCCGTCGACTTCCTGGATGAAGAGGTCCGGGAACGACCGTGACGAGCTTCGAGATCGATGCCGCCGGCGCGTGTTCACTTCGACCGGGACCGAGATGGCGTAGCCGTTGTCCTCGACGAGGTAGACGACCGGCAGCTTGAGGTTCGACGCGGTGTTCAGCGACTCCCAGAACTCGCCCTCGCTGGTCGTGCCGTCGCCGGTCGTGACGAGCACGACCTCGTCGCCGTGCAGAGCTCCCTCGGTGATGCCGCAGCAGCTTCGGCGCGGAGCCAGGCTTCGGCCGCACCCGACGGCCTGCAGGAACTGCGTGCCGGTCGGGCGACGACGCGGAGACGATGTTGAGCTCCTTGTGGCCCCAGTGGCTCGGCATCTGGCGGCCGCCCGAATTCGGGTCGTCGGCCGCGCCGACGGCGGAGAGGAGCATCTCGGTCGCCGTCATGCCGAGGCCGAGGCAGAGCGCGCGGTCGCGGTAGTAGGGGTAGAACCAGTCGTAGGCGGGCGCGGAGCACCAGGCCGGCCGCGGTCAGCACGGCTTCGTGGCCGGCGCCCGAGATCTGGAAGAAGATCTTGTTCTGCCGCTTGAGCTGGATCTCCTTGTCGTCGATCCGCCGCGACAGGAGCATGGTCCGGTAGAGGTCGAGCAGGTCCGCCTTCTCCAGCTTGGCGGACGCTCGGGCGCGGGTGGAGGTACGTGTTGCCATCGCACTCGGGGGAGAGGGGTCGCGGTCGCGGGCTGCCTCAAACGAGGCGAAAGATAGCCCCGCGACCGGCGTCCGGGGGAGTCAGTTCTTCCAGTCGCCCGACTTCACCTCCGCCAGCACGCCCTCGAGATCGTTGAACCGCACCGCCTTGGGCTCCGCCGGCATGGGCGGGAGCTCGATGTCGGAGCGGGCGCCCGTCACCTTGACGCGCACCCGGGCCACCCGGTCCTTGCCCAGGTCCACGGACACCGGCACATACATGAGGAAGCCCTCGGGCACTCCCTCCTGCTCGACCTGCAGCCGTACGCGGTACTGCCCGTCCTCGCGCCGGTCCGTCCGATACGCGACGCGATACGTCGGCAGCGCCGTGCCGTAGACCCACTGATCGAAGAACCAGCCCATGTCGGCTCCGGCATGCTGCTCGACCACCCGGCGGAAGTCCGCCGTGGACGCCCGCTTCCCCTGGTAGGTCCGGTAGAAGTCCTGCATGGTCTCGGTGAAGCGGTCCTCGTTCATCGTCTTGAGATCGAGCATCAGCATGCGCAGCATGTGCACCACCCAGGCGCCCTTCTTGTAGACGATCGTGCTGTAGTCGTCCACATCCGCGTCGCGGGAGGACTGGACCCGGTGACCCAGCGAAATCGGGCCGGGCACATCCTTGCGGAGGAAGATGGACGACCGGTACTGGCGCAGGATGCCGAAATACTTGTCGTTGCTGCGGCGGGCGGTCTGCATGTACCAGAGCCCCGAGAACTCCGCGAAGCCCTCGCTCAGCCAGCGGTCGTGGTACGTGAGGTAGTCCACACCGATGCCCCACCACTGGTGCGCGACCTCGTGCGCCCGGAAGACCTCGTCGCCGCCCTGGTCGTCGGTCTTCTGGAAGGTCACCCAGGAGAGATGCAGCATCCCGGGAAACGCCTCACCGTGGTATTCGGGGATCTCGGTGGCGTAGAAGTGCTTGATGTCCGTCGGTCCGTAGACGTTCTGAAAGAACTGGAGGCTCCGGGTGACATCGCCCCCGACCGTCTCCCGCATCTTCGACTGCTGCGCGATGCTGTATTGCCGCAGCAGCTTCTTGTGGGCCTCCTCCGAGATCATCACGGTCACCGGCGGAATACCCGCCTCGGCGACGGTGTAATCCTTGAACAGGCCAAGGTTGAACGACGCGTTGCGGATCGGCTGAGGCGTGACCCATCGCGTGGTGACGATCTTGCCGGCCCGGCTGGAGTCGACCCGCTCGCCGACGCTGGCGAGCAGGTAGCTGTCCGGCGTGTTGAACGTGAGGTCGAACGTGGCCAGCGCCCGGCCCTCGAGGGAAAGCGGATACCACGCCACGGAGGTCCTGATGCGGAAGAAGTCGATCGTCCGCTCGATCAGGTCGCCGTGATAGGCGAGGGCGAGAGTGCGGACCTCGCCCGGCTGCATGCGGGTGGACAGCCGGACCCAGACGTACCGGCTGTCCTTGCCCTTGAAGACCGTGGCCGCCTCGCCGCCGTCCCAGCGCGCCGAATCGACCTTCAGCTTGTCGAACAGCTCGAACGCGATCCAGGGACCGACCGCGCTGCGGGCCGTGATCTCGACCTTGGCGGTCGCCGCGAAGGCGATCTCGCCGATGCCGCTCTGCGGCAGGTCCACGGTCATGACGTAGCGGCGGATCTCCGCGGGATCGATGCGCTCGCCGGTGAGCTGCGCGTCCCGGGGCCGGCCCAGGCGCGGGAACTGCGACAGCACCTCGCGGTCCTCCGCCCACCAGCGTGAGGCCTTGCCGCTGAGGCTGACGGCCTCCACCTCGTGCGGGTTGAGCGTGAACATCAGCGGCTCCGCGCCCTGCCGCCGGATGTGGGCGTAGAAGAGATCGGTGGTGTCGCCGTTGAGCAGCGTGCCCATGAGGTCGGGGTCGAAGGTCTTCGACTCCTCGTCGCTCAGGTACTTGAGGCCGTCGCGCACCCGCTCGCGCACGTCGCCGGGCGCCTGCTCGGCGCGAAACGTGAGGCCGCGGAGCTCGGCCATGGTCGTGTCGGCGAACAGCAGCAGGAGATCGGTGAACGGCGACTCGAGCGCGGTCTTGTTCTCATAGCGGGCCAGCCGGTGCTGCTCGATGCGGGAGGCGGGAGCGAAGGAGAACACCCCGCTGCCGCGGAAGACCGCGCCCACGGTGCGTCCGCCGATCGGGGACAGGAGGTAGAGCTTGCCGCTCTTGAGGGTGAATCGCGCGAGGTCGCGCTGGAGCACGAGGTTGCTCACGTCGGCGACGCCGTCGTGGACGGGACCGAGGGCCATCACCTCGGCGAACCGGGTCTCGTACGCCGGGGCGACGGGGATGGCCTGCGCGGCCAGGGCGGCGGCAGCGGTCTGCGCGGCCAGCCCGGGCACGCCGGCAAGCAGCGAGCTGCAGACCAGCGCGATCCCGCACAGGCGCGAGCGGAGCACGGACGGCACCTGGCGCGCGGTCTCGTGCGGCGCGGCGTACGTCACCGAGGCAGCCTCCGGGCCAACCGAGTGATTCGCATGTGATGAGGGGACGCGTCGAACATGTGGCGCGCGCGGAGGCGGGTCAAGCCACTAGAAAGGTGACACCGTACTGCGGGGTATGGCAGGCGCGCGGCTGAACCGGAGAGTGTTCGGAAATGCGACATCTCGATGGCGTTTTCGACGCACTCCTGTCGCTCCCTACCCTATTTGGCCTCGTATACGACACGCCCCCCCCACCACCGTCGCTCGAACCGCCGCCCGCTCGATCGCCTCGGGCGGGATGCGCGTCAGGTCCTGGTCCAGCAGCACCAGATCGGCCTTGTAGCCGGGCGCAAGCCGGCCGCGCTTGCGCTCGGCGAAGACGCCGTACGCGTCCCCGCTGGTGTACGCCCGCAGTGCCTCCTCCACCGAGATCTTTTCCCCCGGCACCCACCCGTCCGGATGCTTGCCGTCGAGCGTCCGACGGGTCACCGCGGCGTAGATCCCGAGCAGCGGGTCGATCGGCGCCACGGTCCAGTCGGACCCGAAGGCGAGATGGTCCTTGCGGTCCAGCAGCGAGCGGAAGGCGTAGGTCGTCTTGATCCGCTCGGGACCGATCCGCTTTTCCGCCCACCGGCCATCGTCGATCGCGTGGTACGGCTGCATCGAGGCGACGACACCGTTCCGCGCGATGCGGTCGATATCCCGGGCCCGCAGGTGCTGCGCGTGCTCGATGCGAAAGCGGCGATCGCGCGGCCCGTGCGCCCGGGCCACGCTGTCGTAGATGTCGAGGATGAGGCCGTTGGCGCGCTCGCCGATGGCGTGCACCGCCACCTGAAGCCCGGCCGAGTCCGCGGCGCCGACCCAGGCGCGGAGGGAATCCTCGGGCGTGACGAGCACACCCGCCGTGGTGGGGTCGTCATTGTAGGGCGCGTAGAACAGCGCGGTGGTCGAGCCAAGCGACCCGTCGACGTAGCCTTTGACGCCGCCGATCCACACCCAGTCGTCGCCCCGGCCGAGCGCCTTCACGGTGTCCGCGACGGTGCGCCATGTCTCGAGCGGAAAGTAGAGTGCCGCGCGCGCGTCGGTGGGCGCGGGACCGCGCGCTCCACGGGGCCCATCGCCATGTCCTCGAGGACGCCGGTCGGCTCCCCGCTCCGCCGACCGCGCACGATGACGCCACCGGCGATGTCGCGCGTGGCCAGCGAGAGCCCGGCCGCGCGGAGCGCCGCGCTGTTGGCGAGTCCCATGTGGCCGTCCAGCCGGTACACGAACACCGGATTGTTCGGCGTGACCGAGTCGATCCAGTCCCGGCGCGGCAGCGGCGCTCCGGGCCAGCGCTCGTGGTCCCAGTTGCGCCGAGGATCCACTCGCCGGGGCGGCGCTCCGAGGCGAACGCCTGGAGCCGCGCGATGAACTTCGGGCGTGTTGGCGGTCCGGAGGTCTACGCTGGCGAGCTGGAAGCCCCCGTCGGTCAAGTGCAGATGGCCGTCCATGAAGCCGGGGACGACCATCGCCGCCCCGTTGGCCATCACCCGGGTACCGGCGCCGGCATATCGCGCGACGCTCGCGCTGTCGCCCACCGCGACCACGGTGTCGCCCGAGACTGCCAGGCCTGCCGCCCAGGGCGCGGCCGACTCGCCGGTCCAGATCCGGCCGTACACAATGAGATTCGCTGGCTTGGCTGGAGGTGCCGCCCCACAGGCGAGGGAACCGGCGATCGCGAGGATGGGGAGCACCTGGCGGAGACAGTACTATGGAAAGCCTTAGCGGAGCTTGGTGAGCCGACGGATGGCTTCGAGCTTCTCGAGCGCGCTGCCCCCGGAGGCCGCGGGCGCCACGGAGAACAGGTCCCGGATGTCGAGCAGGATCTCGAGCATGAGCTGGTCCCGCATGTAGGCGCTGTCCAGATCGATCATGCGTCCCCCGTCGCCGGACTCCTTGGCCCGATCGTAGGACTCCCGATAGAGCGCTTCGAGGTTGGCGAGAATGCGGTCCCGGGAGCGCATGGTGGACTCCGAAAGTCAGCGGAATGGAGTGTGGACCGCGCAGGCGTCTGCAGCCCACGACCAGCAACTGCAGCGACCGCGAAGGTACGCCCATCGCATTCTGCCGCGTAAGTGCCATGACCCGACCTGGGGACACCACGCGAACACCGTGTCCCGACGGCGGATCGCAGAATCTCCGCGCGGGGAATGGATTCTGCAAGAGTATCGAGGCATGACTCACCGTCGCCTTTCTGGTCGCCCGTCCCGAGCCCATGAGCGCCGCGGCTTCACCATGGTGGAGCTAGCGCTCACTCTCACCGTCTTCGGGTTGCTCACTGCGATGAGCCTCCCCCGGGTCGGGCACATCATCCGGCACATCCGGATCGATCGCACCACCTCCACGATCGCGGCGGACCTGGAATCGGCCCTCTCACTGGCCGCGCGACAGCGGAAACCGATCCGGATCAGCTGCACCTGCGGCAGCCGCGCGTACACGCTGGCGGACCGGACCGGCGGCACCGTGAGGGTACGGCGGAGCCTCGCCAGCAGTGATTACGGCGTCGGGACGATCACCTTCGCCAACGCGTCGAGCGCCACGAACGCCGTGATCGACGTCTTCCCGTCCGGCATCGCGTCTGCGCCACTGACCGTCACGATCGCGTCCGGCGGGTGGAGCCGGCAGATCACGATGACCACCGCGGGCCAGGTGAGGATCCTCCCATGACGTCACGTGCTGCGGCTCGATCCGGGGCCACCGCCGGCTTCGCGCTGGTGGAGGTCGTGGTGTCCCTCGTCCTGCTGTCCTTCGCCTCGGTGGTGCTCGGGAAGGCCATGTTCCACGCGGCCAAGACCGCCCGGGCGAGCGCCAACGCCGTCTACCGGACGGCCGCGATCAGCACCGAGATGAGCCGCCTCGATGCCATTCCCTACGACTCGCTGGCCGCCGGGACCACCTGCGTCACGGTCTCGACGCCCCCATTCCCGCATACCCGCTGCACGACGGTGAACAACGTCTCGTCCAAGGTCCGGCAGGTGATCGTGGTCGTGACGCCGTCGGGCAATACGCTCCTGCACCCGGACACGTCGATCGTGGTGCGCACCAAGTCCAACAACGGCCAGCCCCTCAATAACTGATGCCTACTCCTCTCGTACGCCGCGGCTTCACGCTCATCGAGCTGATGGTGTCGATGGTCGTGCTGGGGATCGTGGCCGGCGGCCTCGTCGATCTCCTGCGGAGCCAGGGTCGCTTCATGGACCAGCAGGAGGCGTGGCGCACCTCGCGGGGCGTCGCCCGAAGCAGCCTCAACCGGCTGTATTCGGATCTGCGCAACGTCGAGGCGGCGGGCGGGGTCGAGGCCGCAGCGTCAGGCGGCCAGGACATCACGCTGCGGGTTCCCTACGCGTTCGGGGTCATGTGCTCGAGCAATGGCTCCACTGTCACCACCCTGAGCCTGCTCCCGGTCGACTCCGCGATGTTTGCGGGGCCCGGCTTTTCCGGGTTCGCCTGGCGCGACGCGACCGGCGTCTATCACTACGTGACGACCGGCGTCTCGCCGACGACACCGGGAACGGCGGCCAACTGCACCGGCGCCGGCGTGACCACCCTGCCCTCGATCAACGGGTCGCCGGCGGGGACCATCGTCAACGTGGCCGGGACGGTCTCACCGGTGCCGCCGATCGGCAGCGTGTTCTTCCTCTACCGCCGCGTGCGGTACGAGTTCAAGGCCTCGACCGTCCTCCCGGGCCGGACCGGCCTCTGGCGGACGCTGGTGACGACCGGCGCGACCGAGGAGCTGGCGACGCCGTTCGCGGCCACGGCCCGCGTCAACTTCTACGTGGTCAACTCGAGCGCCCCGCAGGCCGCGGTGCCGACGCTGTCCACGATCCGCGGACTCCAGCTCGTGCTCGACGGTCAGAGCGAGCGCGCGCCGCGCGGCAGCAGCACCCCTAAGGTCACGCAACTGTCCACCTCGATCTACTTCACCAACCGGACCGACTGATGACGAGACCCGCGATGATGACCCCGCGAGGAATGAACCGCCGAGGCGTGACGCTGCCGCTCGTCGTGATGGTGGTGGCGATTCTCGGCGTGTCGGTCGTGGTGACGACCAACCGGGCCTCGGCTGACCGCCAGGTCTCGAGCGACCACCAGGCCCAGCTCGACGCGTTCGCCGTGGCGCAGTCGGGCCTCGAGCAGTACTTCTCGACCGTGATCGGCATGCCGCCGGCCAGCAAGGACACCACGATTACGAGCCTGCCGGGCGGAACCGCGCTGATCTCCCTCCGCCGCCTGCGCGACTCCTCGGGCACCATCCCGGCCACCTTCGTGGTCACGTCCCGCGGCACCAACACGACGGCCGTGCGCTACGGATCCCGCATTCCGATCGCCCAGCGCACGGTGGCGCAGTACGCCGTGTGGACGCCGGCCACCTTCGATATCGACGCGGCGTTCACCAGCCTGTCGGGCCTGGACAAGAACGGCAACTCGGGCGCGCTCGACGGCAACGACGCCTGCGTGGGCACCGGCAAGCCCGCCATTCCCGGCGTCGGCGTGCCGAACGGCACGTTCACCGGCCACAGCAACCCCATCAACGGCAACCCGGACAACACGCCGAAGTACCTCGGCACGCCGGGGCCGACCGGCACGGCGAAGGACTCGGTGCACATCGACTGGGCGGGCATCAAGGCCGGGACGTCGGTCCCGCCCGACTACACGATCCCGACGAACAGCTGGCCCAACGCCACCCAGATGAACGGCTGGCCGGTGATCATGGCGAACGGCAACCTGTCGCTCACCGGCGGCTCGACCGACGGCAAGGGGATCCTGATCGTCACCGGCGACCTCACGCTGAGCGGCAGCTACAAGTTCGACGGCATCATTCTGGTGGGCGGCACCCTCACGTCGAACGGCAACAACACGGTCTTGGGCGCGGTCATCACCGGGCTCAACGTCAAGACCGGCACTAACGTGGCCCAGGAGGCGGTGGGCAACGGCAATAAGACCTTCCAGTATCACTCGTGCAATATCGCCAACGCGCTCAACCACATCGGCTCGCTGCAGCGGGTCAAGAACGGCTGGACCGACACCTGGTCGAGCTACTGAGGATCCACCGCTATACTTAGCGGAGCGGCCGGGGCACCCCGCCCCGGCCAGGATCTTCCGACCGCACGAGCACGCCATGAGACTGCAAGGCACGACCGTGCTGTTCTTCGCCGGTCCCCTCTACGAAGACCTCGAGCTCTGGTACCCCAAGATCCGCCTCGAAGAGGAGGGCGCCCGCACGGTGGTGGCCGGCACCGGGGAGCGACCTACCAGGGCAAGCGGGGCTACCCGCTCACCGTCGACGCCGACGTCGAGGATCTCAGCGCCGACGGCTTCGACGGCCTGGTGATCCCCGGCGGCTACGCGCCGGACATCATGCGCCGGTCGAAGAAGCTGCTCCAGCTGACCCGCGAGATCTACGAGGCCGACAAGCCGGTCGCCTTCATCTGCCACGCCGGCTGGGTGCCGATCTCCGCCGGGATCGTGCGCAACAAGCGGGGCACCAGCGTCGGCGCGATCCGGGACGACCTGGTCAACGCCGGCATGGTCTGGGAGGACAGCCCGGTCGTCGTGGACGGCAACCTGATCTCCTCGCGAACGCCGGCCGATCTGCCCCAGTTCATGCGGGCGATCATCCGCGCGCTCGGAAGGCCGGGGCGCCGCTGCCCCTGGCCGAGCCCGTGGCGGGCGCCCGGCTCAGGATGTCCCTCGGCGACGCGCAGCGCCGGGTGGACGCCTGGATCGGCCAGTACGAGGAGGGCTACTTCCACCCGCTCACCAATCTCGCCCGGCTCACCGAGGAGGTCGGCGAGCTCGCGCGCGAGGTGAATCACCGCTTCGGGCAGAAGACCAAGAAGCAGGACGAGGCCGAGGGCGACCTCGCGATGGAGATGGCGGACATCCTGTTCGTGTTGGTCTGCATGGCCAACCGCGAGGGGATCGATCTTCAGTACGCGTTCGACCGGATGATGCAAAGGTGGAGACGCGGGACCGGGATCGCTGGAAGAAAAAGGGCGGTCGGGCGGACAGGCGGTCGGGCGGTCAGGCGGACAGGCGGTCGGGTGGTCAGGCGGACAGGCGGTCGGTCGACCAAGCGGATGGGTAGGCAGACGAGCGGTAGGCGATTACTCCCACTCCTTCGGCGCGCCCTCCAGCTCCCCCAGCAGCACCAGATAGCTCTCCCACCGGTCGCGGGCCACCGCGCCTCCCTCCACCGCCTCCCGCACGCGGCAGCCCGGCTCGGTATGGTGCCGGCAGTCGGTGTACCGGCAGTCGCCCAGCACCGGCCGGAACTCCGGGAAGCAGGTATCGAGCTCGGCCGAATCGATGCCCCAGAGTCCCACCTCGCTGAACCCCGGCGTATCCACCAGGTAGCCGCCCGCGTCCAGCGGCAGCATGACCGCCGAGACGGTGGTATGCTTGCCGCGCCGGACCTTGGCGCTGATCTCCCCGATGCGGAGCTTGAGGCCAGGCTGCACGTGATTGAGCAGGCTGGATTTGCCGGCGCCGGAGGGACCGGTCACCACCGAGATCCGCCCGGCCAGCGCCGCGGCGATCTCGGCGATCCCCTCGCCGGTCTTCGTGCTCGTCGCGTAGACCGCGTAGCCGGCCTTCCGAAAACGGTCGATGAGGGCGGTGCCGGGGTCGAGGTCGACCTTGTTGACGACCACCGCGGCGGAAATTTCGTTGGCTTCGGCCACGACGAGCAGCCGATCGATGAGCTGGGGAATCGGGGCGGGATCGAGGGAGGCGGTGACCACGAAGACCTGGTCCACGTTGGCGGCGACCGGCCGGGCGCCGCGGCCCTCGGGCACGCGCCGCTCGAGCAGCGCCGTCCGGGGCTCGACGCCGACGATGGCGTGGAGCGCCGCCTCCGGATCGGGTTCCAGGCGCACGCGGTCGCCGACGACGACGCGGGTGGTGTCGCGCTTGGCCTTCCCGGCGAGCACGGCGCGGATCTCCCCGCCGTCCGTCGCCACGCGATAGACCGACCCGTCGCGCTCCAGCACGGTGCCGAGCAGCGCGGTCACCACTCCGCGGGCGCGCGGGCGATCGACTCATCGAGCGCGGCCTTGACGTCGTACAGCGAGAGCGCTTTCAGGCGCTCCTCGGCTTCGGCCTCGGTGCGGCCCCACGCCAGGATCTCGGTCTCGACGTGGCCGACGGGCCGCTCGCCCCCGGGCGACCAGCGCACAAAGAGCAGCGCGGCCCCGTGGAGGCCGCGCACATCCGGCTCGTCGTCGACGTAGATGGCCACCGAGTAGGCATGGCCGTCGCTGCCCCCGAAGGCCGCTGCCCGCTCGTGCTTGGCCATGTAGCCGCCCAGCGTCAGTTCGCTCACCGTCCCGGTACAGCCTCCCGCACCATGTTGCCGAGGAAAAAGGCGATGTTGGCGGGTCGCTCCGCCAGCCGCCGCATGAGATAAGGATACCACTGCGTACCGAAGGGGATGTAGATCCGGAGCCGGAAGCCCGCCTGGCGCAGCCGCTCCTGGAGATCGCGCCGCACGCCATAGAGCATCTGAAACTCGAACCGCTCGGTGCCGATCCCCTGGCGCCGGGTGAAGTCGCGCGCGTGCGCGATGATCGCCTCGTCGTGGGTGGCGAGGCCGGGGTAGGTGCCGGCGGTCAGCAACCGCTCCATCAGGCGCACGTAGTTCTTGTCCACGTCGGCCTTCTCGGGAAACGCCACCGCCGGCGGCTCCAGATAGGCGCCCTTGCAGAGCCGCACCCGGGCCTTCATCGCGATCAAATCCTCGACGTCCTGCTCGGAGCGCCGGAGCATCGATTGGATCACGACGCCGCAGTGGGCACCGAAGCGCTCGAACAGCCGGGTCCGGAAGAAATCCAGCGTGCGCTGCGTGTATGCCGAGCTCTCCATGTCGAGGCGCACGAACCCGTGCAGGGCGGCGGCCTTGCCCAGGATGGTTGTCATGTTGGCGAGGCACAGCTCCTCGGCGATATCGAGGCCCATTTGCGTGAGCTTGACCGACACGTTGACCTCGGCGCCACTGGCCGCCATCCGGTCGAGCATCCGGAGGTACTGGTCGCGCGCGGCCACCGCTTCCGCCTCGGCCGAGACGCTCTCGCCGAGGAGGTCGAGGGAGGCGGTGATTCCCCGCCGGCTCAGCTCCCGGGCCGCCTCGACGCCTTGATCGATCGACTCGCCCGCCACGAACCGCGAGGCGAACCTCCGAGCCAGCCCATTGCTACGCACGAAGTTGAACACGCCCTGCCGCTCGGAGAGCCAGAGCAGGCCCTGTCGCATGATCACGGTGACACCTTGTCGGTAGCTGGGCAGACGGCCGCGGCCGCCCGGGAAAACCGCTCCGAAGCTAGCCGGTGCGGGCGGCGGAGAGTAGAGGCCGTCGCGGCGCTGAATGTTTATACAACCCCGTGACTTACGTCACGTTATGCCGCCGCCTCCCATTCGGAGGCGGCCGTTTGTGTCCCGCCCCACGGTCCAGGCGGCCGCCGCGAACAATGTTGGGGGAGAATCTCACGCCACACGAACCTGGAAACCCGCCGTCGATGCCCAAGCGCCGTCGCACGCCGCAACCGACGACCGATCCCCAGGGTTCGGCCCAGGCCGCCGGTCTCAGGTATGTGAGCGATGCCACGCCAGGGATCCGGCGCCGCGGCGCGGGGCGCGGCTTCAGCTACGTCGCCGCCGACGGACGAGCCGTGCGCGACAAGGCGACGCTGGAGCGGATCCGCCGTCTCGCGATTCCGCCGGCCTACACCGACGTCTGGATCTCTCCCCTCCCCAACGGCCACATCCAGGCCACCGGGCGCGACGCGCGCGGCCGGAAGCAGTACCGCTACCACCCGAAGTGGCGGGAGGTGCGGGACGAGACGAAGTTCGGCCGGATGCTGGCCTTCAGCGAGGCGCTGCCGCGGGTGCGCCTCCGGGTGGAGGAGGACCTGGCGAAGCCGGGGTTGCCCAAGGAGAAGGTGCTGGCGACGGTCGTGCGGCTACTCGAGTGCACCGGGATTCGGGTGGGCAACGACGAGTACGCGCGAACCAACCAGTCGTTCGGCTTGACCACGCTCCAGGACCGCCACGTGGAGATTTCGGGCGCCAAGCTGCGGTTCGAGTTCCGGGGTAAGAGCGGGAAGACCCACCGCGTCTCGCTCAGCGACCGGCGGCTCGCCCGGATCGTCGCGCGGTGTCAGGCCGTGCCCGGCGCCGACCTGTTCCAGTACCTGGACGATGACGGCAACCGGGTGGCCATCGGGTCGGGCGACGTCAACGAGTATCTGCGGGAGCTGACGGGCGAGGAGTTCACCGCGAAGGATTTCCGGACCTGGGCCGGCACGCTGCAGGCGGTCGCGGCGCTCGAAGCGGTGGGCCCCGCTCCCAGCGAGCGCGAGGCCAAATCCGCGATCCTCAAGGCGATCGACCAGGTCGCCGAGCGCCTCAACAACACCCGTGCGGTGTGCCGGAAGTACTACGTGCATCCCGCCGTGCTGGAGACCTACCAGGCCGGCACGCTGCACGCGGCCTTGAAGAACGGCGGCTCGCCCGCGAACGCGTCGGCCGCCGGGCTCACCGACGACGAGCGGGCGGTAGTCCGGCTGCTCCGCCACGTGGCGGACTGAGCCGGACCGCTCCGCTGCGACGGAGGTCGAGGCGTCTCAATAGCCGCCGGAGCCTCCTCCGCCACCTCCGCCACCTCCGCCGCCGCCACCGCCTCCCGACGAGCCGGAGGCCACCGTCACCGAGCCGCTCATGACGGACGCGCCATGGACAGTGCAGAAGTACGTGAACGTGCCGGCGGCCGAAAACGCCCGCTGGAACGTGCCCGAGGTCTGCTGCGGCGCACTGGGTCCGCCGTCGTTGAACGTGACGCTGTGCAGCGTCGAGCCGTCCGCCCACGTCCAGGTCACGGTCGTATTCAGCGGAACGCTGAGGGTCGCCGGAGAATAGAAGTCGTTGCCGACTGTCACGGCGTTGCCACCGCCGCCGCCCGTGGGTTCGCTGGGGGAGTCCGACCCGCCGCCGCAGGCACCTACGACGGAAGCCAGACCCAGCCCCGCAAGCCACCACCGTCCACGCATATCATCCTCCCGAAGCCAGGATCCGAGCCAAAGCCGAGGATTCATTCATACCCGGGTTGGAGTCGGGGGTCTTGAAGGGTCGGAACGGATTTGTGCGCGCGGAGCCGCCTCCGCATCTTGCAGATGGGGCCGGGCACGTGGCGACGGCGCAAGGAGGAACGAAACGACGACAGTCGGCGGATTTACACTGCGGGAAGGGCGTCACCCGGCAGGGAGCGCCCTGCCTTGGCACACGCACCAGGGTCCTACCCTGTGCTTCGTCTACTCCGGTGGCTTCACCGAGAGCTTCGCGAGCGCTACCCTCGAATGCGTCCCCGGCACCCTCAAGATCACGCCTGCCGCCGAGCCCCACTGGAACCAGTTCGGCCGCGAGGACACCCATGGCCTTTTGGTCGAGGCGGACGCGTCGCGTGTCGAGAGTCTGGGGGCCTACGCGGCAGTGCTGGCGGAGCGCGGGAGCTTCCGGGACGAAGGGCTGGCGGTGCTGGCCTGGCGGGTCGCCGGCGAGCTGCGCCGCCGGGACACCGCGGCGCCGCTCGCGATCGAAGGCCTGCTGCTGGAGCTGCTCGCGGGAGCCGCGCGCGGACGGGAGCTCCGTCTCACCGGGACCCTGCCGCACTGGCTCACCGATGCGCGGACCTACCTCCACGATCCCGGACAGGTCGGGAGCCTGAGCGAGCTGGCGACGGCGGTGGGGGTCCACCCGGTGACGCTCGCCCGCGGGTTCCGAAAGGCCTACGGCTGCAGCGTGGGCACCTATCTTCGGTGGCTCCGGGTGGCCCGCGCGGCGCGCGAGCTGGCCGAGAGCGACGCGCCACTCGCGGAGATCGCGCTGGCCGCGGGCTTCGCCGACCAGAGCCACTTCTCCAACGTCTTCCGCCGGGAGACAGGATTGTCGCCGTCGGCGTTCCGGCGAGCCGCGCGGACCCGGTAGTTCGCCAGCTATCCGCCGTGCGGGACCGCGGTTCCCCCAAGATGGTCCACCACCCGTGCCAGCGCGTCGGCCTGGATGTCGTAGTGCGACCCGTGCCAGGCGGCCACGCCATCCCGCAGGATGATCGCCTGGGGCGAGGCGTGCCGTACGCCGGTCCGCTCGGCGAGGGCGCGGGACAGCGGCCGGTGGTGGATGACGTCGACCATGTAGACCGGCACGGCCCACTGGCGGCGGAAGGCGAGCATCTCCTCGTAGGCCAGGTCGCTCGTCGGGCAGATCGGACTGTGCTTATAGAGCACGGCGAGCGGGGCGGCGAGGAGCGAATCGAGGTCGGCATCGCTGACGATCGGGTGCATCCCGCAACCTACACGTGCCGCCGCCGCCTGGGCTACGCCAGCCGCATGCGCTCGACCAGCCGCCGGAACCTCGGGTCTCTCCGGAGCCCGTCCAGCATGGGCTCGACGTTGAGGTAGGCGAGCCATCCCCGCCGCTCCTCGAAGGCGCGGTCGAGCCACTCGAAGGCGCGGTCGGCATCGCCGAGGGCGGCATACATCATCACCAGCGCGACCGGTGACACGTAGGTCTCGCGCCGCCGGGCCTCGAGATCGGCCAGTATGGTGCGCGCCTCCTCGGTCCGGCCGCGCGCCGCCGCGACCGCGCCGAGGCCCGCCTCGGCGAGCGCCGGGCTCTCGGAGATCGCCCGCGCCTCGCGGAACGCCGCCGCCGCCTCGTCCCACTGGCCCACGTGGAGGTAGGTGAGGCCGAGCAGGCGGTGATTCTCCTCCGCGGTGGGGTTCATCGCCACCGCGCGGCGCAGCTGCTCGAACGCCTGGTCGGGCTGCCGCGCATAGTAGTACAGCCAGCCCAGGCTCCGCCGGATCGACACCGACGCCGGGTCGAGCGCGATCGCCTGCTGCCCTTCCGCGATCGCCAGGTCGGTGTGCCCCATCGCCACCTGGAACCAGCTGTGCCACTGCCGCGCCACCGAGTAGCGGGGGTTGAGCTCGATGGCCCGGCGGAAGTGGCGGCCGGCGAGCGGCCAGTCCCAGTCGTAGATGAACGTGACCCAGGCGAGCGACGTGTGCGCCTCCGCCAGGGTCTCGTCGAGCGCCAGCGCGTGCTGCGCTTCGGCGCGGGCGCGCTCGAGCCCCTCCTGCACCGGCGTGCCCCGATAGTCGAGCTGCAGCGCGTACGAGTCGGCGAGGCCGGTGTACGCCAGCGCGTAGCCCTCGTCTTCGGCGATGGCGGCCTCGAAGTACCGGATGCCCTCGGCGATGGCCGCCGGCGTGCGGCGGTTCCACGAGTAGCGGCCCTTGAGGTAGAGCTGATAGGCCTTCAGGTTGGCCGTGTAGCGCATGGGGGTCGGGTCGCCGAGGTCCTGGAGCAGCGTGGTTCGCAGGGTATCGACGATCGTCCGCGCGATCTCGTCCTGAATGGCGAAGACGTCGGCCAGCTCGCGGTCGTAGCGCTCCGACCACAGCGTCCGCCCGTCGCGCACGCTGGTGAGCTGCGCGGTGATCCGGAGCCGCTGGCCGGCCCGGCGGACCGAGCCCTCCAGGATGGCGCTCACGTCGAGCCGGGCGCCGAGCACGCGCACGTCCTCGCGCGCGCCCTTGAGCGCGAAGACCGACGTGCGGGACGCCACCTGCAGCCCTTCCACCTTCGTGAGCGCGGTGATCAGCTCGTCGGTGATGCCGTCGCTGAGGTACTCGTTCTCCGAATCGGGGCTCGCGTTCACGAACGGCAGCACGGCGATCGCGCGGGCATCGCCTGGCCGGAGCACCGCCGAGGGGACGTCCAGCGTCGGGTCCACCAGGGCGGCCACGAAATCGGCCATGGCGGCGAAGCGGTCCTCGGGGGACTTCGCCAGCGCGCGCTCGAGCGCCCGCTCGACGGCCACCGGCACCGTGGGCCGGTGGGAGCGGACCGGGGCCGGTGTCTCGATGGCGTGCCGGGCCATCGTCGCGCGGACGCCGGTCCCCGCGAACGGCGGTGCCCCGGCCAGCATCTCGTAGAGCACGCACGCGAGGCTGTACTGATCGGTGCGCCCGTCGACCCCGCTCTCGGCGCTGGCCTGCTCGGGACTCATGTATGCCGGCGTGCCGACCGCGAAGCCGTGGTCGGTGACGTAGACGTTGTCCACCCCGGCGGCCGAGATGGCGGTGGCCACGCCGAAATCGGCGATGACCGGCTCGCCCTCCTGCAGCAGGATGTTCTCGGGCTTGATGTCGCGGTGAATCACGTTGAGCCGGTGCGCATATCCCAGCGCACCGGCGACGGCCCGCGTGATGCGGAGTGCCACGTCGACCGGCAGCGGTCCGTCGCGCTCCAGCCGGTCGCGGA
The DNA here is from genome assembly GCA_963840215.1 of uncultured Gemmatimonadales bacterium. GTDB lineage: Bacteria > Gemmatimonadota > Gemmatimonadetes > Gemmatimonadales > GWC2-71-9 > CAVVWJ01. The sequence goes on from CAWIYG010000002.1 coordinate 667,219, forward strand.
GGGTCTCGCACCCGGCGTAGGGCATCACGAACCAGAGCAAACCCTTCCACTCGCCCGAGTCGTGGAGGGGCAGGATCTGCGGGTGGGCCAGGCGGGCGGCGATCCGGATCTCGCGAAGGAACCGCTGCGGCTCGTACCCGGCCTGGGTGTCCGGCCGGAGCACCTTGATCGCCACCTTGCGCGCGTGCTTGAGATCTTCGGCCAGGTACACCGTGGCCGCGCCGCCCCGGCCGATCTCGTCTTCGATCAGGTAGCGATCGCCCAGGGCTTTGCGCAGACGGGTGGTGATGTCGGACACGACCGGCTCGGGTTCGGGCCTCGGACCAACGTACGGAGCGGTATCCCTTGAAGGGAACCGGACGGTGTCCGATGCACAAGCCGACCCTCAGCGCTTCACGTACCGCCCGTCGAAGGCCGTGGTCCAGGTCGCGCCGTCGTCCTTGGACGTCTCCCAGTGCTGTCGCACCCGTCCCGGAGCGGTCTCCTGCCAGGTGATGCGCTGGCGCAGCGGCCGGCCGGCCGGGTCGCTGTTCCGACCCTCGAGGACCATCTTCCCGCCGGCGAACTTGCCCTCCAGCACGAGCACGGAACCGCCGTCGTCCACCCAGGTCTGGTGCCAGAGCCCGCGGGGGCCGTCGTAGGCATTGTAGCTCGTGCCATGGCCCCCGCCCGCGCCATCCCAGCTCTCCCGCAGGACGCACCCGTTGAGGATGGGCTCGATCCGGTTGGCGCCGGCCCGCTTGCCGTCGGGCAGCGTCACGTCCCAGGTGCCGATCCAGAAATCGAACTGGTGGTGCTCGGCGCCGGCACAGGCGTCCTTGGGCGGTGGCGGCGGCGGCGCCTCGGTCTGGGCGGCCAGTGCGCGAAGGGGCAGGAGCAGAATCGGAAGCAGGAGGATTCCTCGAACGGTGCGGCGGATTCGCATGACGGGGCTCCGGGTGAGAGAGGACGCTGCGCGTCCTCTCCCTACGGATTGCCAGCCGTCCGGGTTCGGCGCCACCTGGACGGGCTCACGGCGCGGCCGGGTCGGCCTCGGGCAGCGACGCCAGGAAGCGGGCGATGGCGCCGAAGTAGACCGCCGAGTCGGCCTCGAACGCATCGCCGTGCCCGCCGGCGAGCGCAACGAACTCCTTGGGCGGCGCCGCCGCCTCGTAGAGCCGCCGCCCGTGGGCGATCGGCACTACGTCGTCCTCGCGTGCGTGCAGGAACAGCTTCGGCATGAACACCCGGCCGATCTTCTCGATCGACGCGTAGCGGCTCCGGGCGACCCAGCGGACCGGGACGTAGGGGTACACCTCCTGCGCCCGTGCCGTCACCGAGACGAGCGCGCCATCGAGCACGATCCCGGCGGCGGGCGCCCGCGTGGCCAGCTCCACCGCCACCGCCGAGCCCAGCGAGTGCCCGAACAGCACGATCCGGTCCGACGACACGCCGAGCGTCTGCCGCAGGTAGCCGTACGCCGCTTCGGCGTCACGATAGATCCCCGGCTCTGTCGGGGTGCCTCCACTCTCGCCGTATCCCCGGTAGTCGAAGGCGAGCAGGTTGAGGCCGAGCGCCCGAAGCCCCGCGTAGTGGGCCGGCCGGCCGGCGTCGGAGAGATTTCCCGCGTTGCCGTGACAGATCAGCAGCCAGCGTCCGGCGCCCGCCGCCCCGGGCGCACGAATGATCCACGCCACGAGCGTCACGCCGTCGCCGGCCGGGATCTCGACCCGCTCCGGCGCCAGTCCGAAGGCGGCCGGCGGCGGGGTCAGCGTTCGCGCGGCGCCCGGGACGTACAGCAGGCGGCTCTCCGACAGGCGCAGCAGCAGCAGGAAGGCGAGGTACGCCACCGCAAGCACCGCCAGGAGCTGCACGATCATCCGTCGCGCTCCGGCGCGGTGGGGCTCAGGCAGGGTAGTAGCGGGTCCCGTGCGTGACCGCCTCGACGAGGCTGACGGCGGGAGCAAATCGCGCCCCGTGGACGTCCTCCAGGTCGCGCAGCGTCTCCAGCACCCGCGTCGCGGTGTAGTCGTCGATGGTCCGGAGAGGGCCACCGCGGAAGGCGGGGAATCCAATGCCGAAGAGGGCGCCCATGTCCCCGTCGCGCGCGCTCCGGACCGCGCCCTCATCGAGCGCCATGGCGGCCTCGTTGAGCATGGCGTGGATTAGGCGCCGCTCGACCACGCCGGCGTCGGTGTCCTCCACGGGGCGATGACCGAGCACACCGTAGATGGAATCGTCGACGCCCGCCTTGTGGCCGTCGTGATAGCGGTAGAACCCGCGGCCGTTCTTCCGGCCGAGCCGCCCGTCGGCCAGGAGTCGCGCGAGGGTCTCCGGCGGCTGCAGCCGGTCGCCGAAGGCCGCGTGCATCACGCCGCCGGCCTTCTGCGCCACGTCCAGGCCCACCTCGTCGAGCAGGGCCACCGGCCCGACAGGGAAGCCCCAGGCCGTCATGGTCCGGTCGATCACTTCGACCGGCACGCCCTCCGACAGCAGGATGGCCGCCTCGTTGAGGTAGGGCGACAGGATGCGGTTCACCCAGAAGCCCGGGTGGTCGGCGACGACGATCACCGTCTTGCCCATGCGGCGGCCGAACCGGACCGCCGTCACGATGGCCTCGGGTGCGGTGTCGTCGGTCGGGATGACCTCGAGCAGCGGCATCTTCTCGACCGGTGAGAAGAAGTGCATGCCGAGCACCCGCTCGGGCCGCTCGGCGTGAGCGGCGATATCGCGGATGGGAATGGTCGAGGTGTTGCTCGCGAAGATGGTCTCGGGCCGGACCACCGCCTCCACCTCGGCGAGCACCCGCCGCTTCAGCTCGAGGTCCTCGAAGACCGCCTCGATCACGAGATCGGCGCGCCCGAAGCCGCGGTAGTCGTCGCCGCCCGAGACCAGGGCGCTGAGGCGGTCGAACTGCGGCCGCGTGAGCCGGCGGCGCTTGAGCCGCTCGTCGAGAATGCCAGTGGCCGACTTGAGGCCCTTCCCGACGCGGCCCAGGTCCGCGTCCTTGAGCCGGGTATCCACCTCGACGTTGGCCACCGCGGTGCCCGCGATCCCCGCGCCCATGAAGCCCGCGCCCACCACGCCCAGCCGGCGGATCTGCCGCGGCACCGCGATGCCGGGCGGAATGCCGTCGTCCCTCTTGAGTGCGTTGGTCGCGAAGAAGACCTGGACCAGCTTGCGGGAGACGTCGCCCACGGCGAGCTCGCCGAAGGCGCGGTGCTCCGCCGCCAGCCCCGCCGTGATGCCCTGCTCCAGGCCGACCCGCACCGCGTCGAGCGCCCGCAGCGGCGCCGGGTAGTGGCCGCCGGACTTGGCCAGGACCTGCTTCTCCGCCGCGCGGTACACCAGGCGGCGGCCGGTGGCCGTGCGGTCGAGCAGCAGCCCCTGCACGCCGCCTTTGGGCGCCCGCCGCGGCAGCCCGTCGCGCACCAGGCGGCCGGCCGCGGCCACCGCGGTCGCCCGGAGGATGCTGGATGGGACCAGCTCGTCCACCAGACCCAGGCGCAGGGCCTTCGCGCCGCGCTCGCTCTTGCCGGTCAGGATCATGTCGAGGGCCGCGCGCGCGCCGATGAGCCTGGGCAGCCGCTGGCAGCCGCCGGCGCCGGGGATGAGGCCCAGCTGCACCTCCGGAAGGCCGAGCTGGGTCTTGGGATGATCGGTGGCGACGCGGTAGTGGCAGGCGAGCGCGAGCTCGAGTCCGGCGCCGAGGCAGGCACCGTGGATCGCCGCGACGACCGGCTTCGACAGCGTCTCGACCCGGTTCACCATCTCCTGGCCCTCGAAGCTCAACCGCTCGGCCGCGCTCTCGGTGGTGAGCGCGCTGAACTCCTCGATGTCGGCTCCGGCGATGAAGTTGTCCCGCTTCCCCGAGATCAGCACGGCGGCCCGGATGCCCTCGTCGTCGCGGAGCCGGATGAGAAGCGCCTCGAACTCGACCTTGACCGCGCCGCTGAGCTTGTTGACCGGCTCGCCCGGGAGGTCGAACGTCACGACCGCGACGCCGTCCTCCACGACGGTGGTGAGCGCGGACATCAGTCGCGCTCCAGCACGAGGGCCGAACCCATGCCGCCCTGCGCGCAGATCGAGATCAGGCCGAACTGGACGTCGCGCCGCCGCATCTCGTTCGCGAGCGTGGTCACGAGCCGGGCGCCGGTCGCCCCGAAGGGATGGCCGATCGCGATCGAGCCCCCCATGACATTGGTCCGCTCCCAGTCCACCTCGCCCACCGGCCCCGGCAAGCCGAGCCGCTCGGCCCACGACGGCGAGGCCCACGCCTGGACGTTGCTGAGCACCTGGGCGGCGAAGGCCTCGTGGATCTCGACCAGCCCGAGATCGTCCCAGGCGAGGCCCGCGCGCTCGAGCGCGCGCGGCACGGCGTAGACCGGGCCCATCAGGAGCTGCCAGCCCGGGTCCACCGCGGCGACCGCGTAGCTCCGGAGGTAGGCGAGCGGCTCATACCCTAGCGCGACGGCCTTCTCCTCGGCCATGAGCAGCACGGCGGCCGCGCCGTCGGTGAGGGGCGACGCGTTGCCGGCCGTGACCGAGCCGTGGCGGCGGTCGAAGACCGGGCGGAGCTGCGCCAGCGCCTCGAGCGAGCTGTCCGGCCGGATACCGTTGTCCCCGGCGATGATCTCGTCCATGCCGCGGCCGCCAAACCAGGGCGCGATCTCCGCGGTGAGACGGCCGTCGGCGGTGGCGGCGGCGGCGCGCACGTGACTCTGCAGCGCCAGCTGGTCCTGCGCCTCGCGGGTGATCCCGTTCTCCTTGGCCATCTTCTCGGCGGACTGGCCCATCGTCTCGCCGGTCGACGGCTCGGCCACGGCCGGGGTCACGGGCACCAGGTCGCGGGGGCGCGCCCGGGCCAGGGCCGCCAGCCGTCCCCCGACGCTCTTGGCCTTGCCCGCCTCGACCAGGATCTGACTGAAGCGCCGCGAGTGGAGCACCGGGATGTCGGAGAGCGACTCGACGCCGCCCGCGAGCACCACGTCCGCGTGGCCCAGGGCGATCTGGTCGGCGGCATTCGTGATCGCCTGCGCGGCCGACGCGCAGGCCCGGTTGAGCGAGTACGCGGGCACGCTCGGCAGGAGCTGCGGCAGGAGGCTCACCTCGCGGGCGACGTTGGGCACCCGCACGGAGGGCACCACCTGCCCGAACACCACCTCGTCGACCTCGCGTCCGTCGAGCTCGCTCCGGACCAGCAGCTCGCGCGCGACATGGCGCGCCAGAGCCACCGCGGAGACATCCCGAAAGACCGTGCCGCTCTTGGCGAACGGTGTCCGGAGGCCGGCCACGATGGCCACCCGCCGCCCGAGCCGGGAGTCGTGCATGTCGACCTATCGATGAAGTGGGAGAAGCGTCTCAGACGACGTGGCTGTACTTTTCACTCGCGACAGGCCACCACGCTCGCGATCGCGCGCCAGCGTTCGGCGTCGACCGGCTCGAGCACCTCGCGCCCGTGCAGGATCCGCAGCGGCGCCGCGAGCCGGGCCAGCTCGCCCGGGCGCAACAGGTGATCGTCCGAGGTAGGTCCCCAGCCGAGCTCGCGCTGGCCGGTCAGAAATGATTCCATGATCAGCAATCCGCCGGGAGCCACGAGCGTGTGGACCTCGGGCATCCGCGCACGGTCAAGATAATTGAAGACCAGAACCGCATCAAAATCACCCAGGTCGGGCCACGAGCCCTCGAGGTCGACGACCCGCCAGTCGACGCTCAGCTCCTGCGTCTCGGCCAGCTCGCGCGCGGTCGCCAGCCGGGTCTCATCCCGGTCGACGCCGGTCACCTGCGCGCCGAGCTTCGCCGCCGCGACGCTATGCCGTCCCTCGCCACACGCCAGGTCGAGCACCCGCATGCCCGCGTGGATCCGATGAGCGTGCCAGAGAAACCAGGTGCTGGGTCGGGGCATCCGGGCCAGGGGGGGCAGGGTCACGGCAGTCGATCCTCGGTGCGGGCCACGCTCGAGCAGCTCACGGCCGAACCGGCCGACCTGCTCGTCGTCGGGGGCGGCATCACCGGCGCCGGCGTGGCCCGCGACGCGGCGATGCGCGGATTGCGCACGGTGCTCGTCGAGCAGCAGGACTTCGGCGCGGGTACGAGCTCGCGGTCGAGCCGGCTGGTGCACGGTGGCCTCCGCTACCTCGAGACCGGCGACCTGAAGCTGGTGCTCGAGGCCAACCGGGAGCGTCGGATCCTGCTCCGCATCGCGCCCCACCTGGTCTGGCCGCTGCCCTTCATCTTCCCGGTGCACCGCGGGGACCGGATCCCGCTCTGGCGGCTGGCCGCCGGCATGTGGCTGTACGACGCGCTGGCGCTGTTCCGCAATGTGAAGACGCACCGCATGCTGGGCAAGCGCGCCCTGCTCGAGGCCGAGCCCATGCTGCGGGAGCGCGGGCTCGTGGGCGGCGCCCGGTTCTTCGATGCCCAGTGCGACGACGCCCGGCTGACGCTCGCCACGGTCCGCTCGGCGGTGCACCACGGCGCCCTGGTCGCGAACTATACCGCGGTTCGGGCGCTCGAGCGCACCGCGGGCCGGGTGGTCGGCGCGCACCTCGAGGACCGGCTCACCGGCGCCCGCGGGACGCTCCGCGCCAGCGTCGTGGTCAACGCCACCGGCCCCTGGGCCGATAAGGTCCGGGTGCTGGAGGACTCCGGCGCCGCGCCGCTGCTCCAGCCCACCAAGGGCGTCCACATCGTCGTGGACCGGAGCCGCCTCGATCACCGCGCGGCGATCGTGTTCACCAGCCCGATCGACGGCCGGGTGCTCTTCATCCTGCCCTGGGGCCAGCTCTCCTACATCGGCACCACCGACACCGACACCGCCGAGTTGCCGGACCAGCTCACCGTGTCCGCCGACGACATGGTCTATCTGCTCCGTTCGGCCAACGCGCGGTTTCCCAACGCGCGGCTGGGCGTCGAGGACGTGCGCGCCTCCTGGGCCGGGCTCCGCCCGCTGCTGGCCGACCGCGACCACAAGGCGGCCTCCAGCCGCTCGCGGGAGCACGCCATCGTCTATGGCTCGGGCGGGATGATCACCGTCGTCGGCGGCAAGCTCACCACCTATCGCGCGATGGCGGCCGAGGTCGTGGACCGCGCCGCCCGAGAGCTTCGGCACCGGGACGGGCGGGCGAGGACCGACTCGCCCCGGACCGACGAGGATCCGCTTCCCGGCGGCGAGGCGGCCGACCTGGCGCAGTTCCGCGAGCGTGGCCTCGAGCTGGGCGTCACGCCCGACAGCGTCGACCACCTGCTTCGCCACTACGGCACCGAGGCGGCCGGCATCTACAACCTCGGCGCCGGTGAGCGCCGGCTGCTGCGCCGGCTGGTGCCGCCCCATCCGTCGGTCGAGGCCGAGGTGGTGCATGCGGTGCGCCGGGAGATGGCGCAGACGGTCGAGGACGTGATGGTGCGGCGGATCCACCTCTATTACGAGACGGCGGATCGGGGCGTGTCGGCGGCGCGGCGGGTGGCGGAGCTGATGGCGCGGGAACGGGGCTGGGACGAGGCCCGGGTGGAGGAGGAGGCGGCGAAGTACGTGGCGTTCGCGGGCGGGTGAGCCTCTCACCCGCCCGCCCACGCGTCAGGGCTGCTGGCTCACCACGGTGACGATGCCCGACATGCCGACGCCGTTGGGCCCGCCGTGCGCCGAGCAGTAGTAGTCGAAGGTGCCTACCGTGTTGAACGTGTACTGATACGTGGAGGGCGCGGAGCGCAGGTCCTCGAATCCGGTGGGCTCCCCGCCGTTGACGTCCGGACGGATGTTGTGGCCGGTCGCGTTGGTGCCCCAGACCCAGGTCACGGTCGTACCGACCAGGATCGTGATATTCGTCGGCGAGAACCGGTTGCCGCTGCCATCCGTCAGCACCTGGACGATCGACCCCGTCGGTGTGCCGGCGATCGCGGTGGCCGCGAAGGTCTCGGGGGAGCCGGTCGCGTTGGGGACGCTGGCCGCGGCTGCCACGTTGCCGAGCGTGGTACCGAGGGTCCAGGTGCTGCTGCTCACCCCGTCGGCGTCCGTTTCGCTGCTGGTGGGGTCGAGGCTGCCGCTGGCGGTGGACCAGGTGACCGTGATGCCCGGAGCAGGCGCTCCATCTCGGGTGACCACCACTCGGAGATCGTCGGGCAGCGGCTCGCCGACTATGCCGGTCTGCACGTCGCCGCTCTTGGTGGCCGTCTTGGCGATGACCGGGCGGGTCTCGGGACCGTTCTCTTCGCCGGCGCCGCACGCTGCGGCGAGCAGCGCGACCGCGACCCCCAGGACCCATCCGCGGCGACCGTTCCGTGTATGCATGTCACGCTCCCTTGAGTGGACCAGCTGAATACCGACTCCTGACCTTACGCCCTCCGCCGGCTTCCGCAAGCCCGGTCCGAACCGCGATGTCCCTATGAAAGACGTCCAGCTCCCCGGCCCATGGACGCCGCCCCCCACGTCCTCCCAAGCCCCTGCCAGGCAGTTATCTTTCGCGATCCCACTCCGGAGGCGCCGGCCGCGCCGGCTCCCTGCGTCGTGCCCTCACCCGTCGGGATGGTGAACGTCGTGGATCCGAACGTGTTTGAAACGGCCAACGCCGGCTTTGCCCAGGTCATGTACGAGGAGTTTCTCCGGGACCCCGCGGCCGTGGGTCCCGAGTGGCGCCGGTTGTTCGAGAGCGGCATCGTGGGCGAGCGGCCGGATGGCAACGGCGCCGCAGCGCCCCGGCCCGCCGTGGCGGCCGCGCTGTCGCCGGCTCCGACGGCCGCCGTGCCGTCGACACCCGCGCCCTCCGCCGCCCACTCCACGACGCCCGCCCTGCTCCCGCCCGGCGCCTCCGCCATCAAGGGCCCCGCCGCCAAGCTCGTCGCCAACATGAACGAGAGCCTGGCCGTGCCCACGGCGACGACCTTTCGCGTGCTGCCAGTCGGCGTGCTGGAGGAGAAGCGGCGCGGGCTCAACCAGGGCCTCCAGAGCGCCGGCAAGACAGGCAAGATCTCCTTCACCCACCTCATCGCCTATGCCCTGGTGCACGCCACCAGGCAGCATCCGGTGATGAGCCACACGCTCGCGGTGCAGGACGGCGCTCCCTACCGGGTGGCACCCGAGGGTCTCGCGCTCGGCCTGGCGGTGGATGTCCAGCGGAAGGACGGCAGCCGGGGGCTCGTCGTGCCCGTGATCAAGCGCGCCGACACGATGGACTTCGCCGCGTTCCACGCCGCCTACGAGGCGCTGGTCGAGAAGGCGCGCACCAACCGTCTCATGCCCGACGACTTCGCCGGCGCCACGATGTCGCTGACCAATCCCGGCGGGCTCGGGACCGTCGCCTCTGTCCCGCGGCTCATGGCCGGCCAGGGAAGCATCATCGCCGTCGGCGCGATCGGCTACCCGGTCGAATTCTCGGGAGTGCCGGAGGAGCGGCTGCGGGAGTTCGGGCTCAGCAAGGTCATGACGGTGACGAGCACCTACGACCACCGCGTCATCCAGGGCGCGGAGTCGGGCGCGTTTCTCGCCACGCTGGACCACCTGCTCCAGGGCGACCAGGGCTTCTACGAGCTCATCGCCGAGAGCCTCGGGCTCGGGCAGGCCGAGTACCGGATCGCGCGCCCGACGGCCGCCACGCAGCCCGGCCAGGACGGCGCCGGCCCGGTCGCGCCGGAGATGCTCTACCACGTGGCGGCGGCGATGGCGCTGGTCAAGGCCTTTCGCATGCACGGCCACCTGGCCGCACACCTCGATCCCCTGGGCACGCCGCCGATCGGCGATCCGGCCTTGAACCCCGGGCCGCTCGGCCTCACCCCCGAGGTGATGGCCGCGATCCCGTCGAAGGTGCTCCGCATCGCCGTGCCCGGCCGGACGCTGGCCGAGTCGCTGCCCTATCTCCAGACCACCTACTGCGGCACGATGGCCTACGAGATCGAGCACATCTCGACCCACGAGGAGCGGGTCTGGCTCCGCGAGAAGATCGAGAGCGGCGCCTACCGCCAACCGATGACCCCCGACGAGCAGCGCAAGCTGCTGCGGCGCCTGACCGAGGTCGAGACGCTCGAGAAGTTCCTCCACAAGGCCTACCTCGGCCAGAAGCGGTTCTCGATCGAGGGCGTCGACATGCTGGTGCCGATGCTCGACCTCACCATCGAGCGCGCGGCCGAGAGCGGTGCCCGGGACGTGGTGATCGGCATGGCGCATCGCGGGCGGCTCAACGTGCTGGCCCACACCGTCGGGCGGCCGTACGAGACGATCTTCGCGGAGTTCGAGGGCGGTCGTCACGTCGAGGCGGGCCAGCTCACGCCCGAGGGCGGCACGGGCGACGTGAAGTACCACCACGGCGCCGAGGGGGCCTACCGGACGGGCAAGAACAAGTCGATCACCGTCACCCTGTCGCCCAACCCCAGCCATCTCGAGTTCGTGGCGCCGGTGGTGGACGGCCGGGCCCGGGCCAAGCAGACCCAGCGTCGCGGGCGCGATGCGCATCACGACCCCACGGCGGCGCTGCCGGTCGCCATTCATGGCGATGCCGCCTTCGCCGGCCAGGGGGTGGTGGCCGAGACCCTCAACCTGGGTGCACTCAAGGGGTACCGGACCGGCGGGACGCTCCACATCATCACCAACAACCAGGTTGGCTTCACCACCGACATGGACGATGCGCGCTCCACCCGCTACGCGTCCGACCTGGCCAAGGGCTTCGACATCCCGATCATCCACGTGAACGGGGACGACGCCGAGGCCTGCCTCAGCGCGGTGCGGCTGTCGATGGCGTACCGGGACCGCTTCCACCAGGACGTGCTGATCGACCTGGTCGGCTACCGGCGCTTCGGGCACAACGAGGGCGACGAGCCGGCATACACTCAGCCGATGATGTACGAGCGGATCAAGGCGCTGCCCACGACGCGCGAGCTGTACGCGCGGGCGCTGGCCGCCGCCGGCGTCGTGACGCAGGCGGAGGCCGATACCCAGGCGTCCGAGGCCTACCAGCGGCTGCTGGACATCCAGCAGGGGTTCAAGGCGAGCATGAGCCGAGGGGCGCCGTCCGAGTCACAGCACAAGGCGGGGGGTCCCGGGCTCGAGGTGGACACCGCGCTCGCGAGCGAGTTCCTCGTCGCTCTCAACGAGCAGCTGCTGAGCTGGCCCGAGGGCTTCACGGTGCACCCCAAGCTCCGCAAGCAGCTCGAGCGCCGCCGCGCCGCCCTGGGACCGGACGGCGGCATCGACTGGGCTCACGCCGAGGCGCTGGCGCTCGCCTCGCTCCTCACCGAGGGTGTGCCGATCCGGCTCACCGGGCAGGACACCGAGCGCGGCACCTTCAGCCAGCGCCATCTGGTGCTGCACGATGCCGCCACCGGCGAGCGGCTCACGCCGATGCAGCGGCTGCCCGGCGCGCTTGCGCCGCTCGAGCTGCACAACAGCCCGCTGAGCGAGCTCGCCACGCTGGGCTTCGAGTACGGCTACAGCGCGGCGGCGCCCGAGGCGCTGGTGCTGTGGGAGGCGCAGTTCGGCGACTTCATCAACGGCGCCCAGGTCATCGTCGACCAGTTCATGAGCGCGGGGCTGTCGAAGTGGGGGCTGACGACGCGGCTTACCCTGCTCCTGCCGCACGGCTACGAGGGCCAGGGCCCCGAGCACTCGAGCGCCCGGCTCGAGCGCTTCCTGCAGCTTGCGGCGGAAGGCAACATCCGGGTCGCCAACCCGACGACGCCGGCGCAGTACTACCACCTCCTCCGCCGCCAGGCGCGCCGCAACCGCCAGCGGCCGCTGATCGTGATGACGCCGAAGAGCCTCCTGCGGCTGCCCCAGGCCAGTTCCCGGCTCGAGGAGCTGGCCGGCGGGCGCTGGCATCCGATCCTGGACGACCCCTGGGCCGCCGAGCACGCGGGCGACATCCGGCGCGTCGTGCTCTGCACCGGCAAGGTCTACTACGATCTGCTGACGGAGGCGGAAAAGCTGACGACCGGCCGGCCGGCGCTGGTGCGGATGGAGCAGCTCTATTCGTTCCCGTGGGTCGAGGCGCGCGCGGTTCTGGCGCGCTACGCGCAGCTGGAGGAGATCGTCTGGGTCCAGGAGGAGCCGCGGAACATGGGCGCCTGGACCTACCTCGCGCCCAAGCTGCAGGAGCTCGCCACGGGCGGGCTCCACGTCGGCTATGTGGGCCGGCCGGAGCGCGCGAGTCCCGCCGAAGGCTATCCCGCGGCGCACGCCGCCGAGCAGGGCCGCATCATCCGGGAGGCGCTGGACGCCGCGGTGCGCCCGCCGTTTCTGCTGACGATGGTCCTGGCAGGCGAGGGGAGGGGCTGATCGCGCGGGTCAGGCGACCGCGTCGAGCAGCCGCAGGGTTCCGTCGGTCACCGTCCCGAAGGTGAGGTGGCCGGCGAATCCACGCGCGTGGGTCTGCCACGGAAACGCGCGCGGCCCCGGCGTCAGGCCGAGCGCCGGCACCACTCCCTCGTCGAGCAGCGCCCAGAACGCCGTCCCGAAGCCCAGCCCCGCCGTCCGGCCGAACGCCTGGAACCGCCGGCGCAGCACCGCGTAGGCCGCTCCCGCCCCGATCCCCAGCGCCCAGTGGATGGCCGAGCCGAGCTGCTCCCGCTGGTCATTGTCGAGCGAGGTGCCGGCGAGCCGGGCAGCCTTCTCGGCGGCGACGCCATAGGAGGTCTTTCCTCCTCGGACGTCGTCCTCCGCCCGCCGGACCCAACGGTCTTCCCGCCCGTACATCGCACCGGTCACCTTGCCCATCACCCAGGTGGCCACGGCTCCGGCGAGTGCGCCCTTGATGACGTCGTTTCGGATGCTGGATTCCCTGAGTCGGGCCATCGTCGACCTCCCGGTGAGTAAGCGGTCCTGGCGCGTGACACACCAATGGTATCAGCGAGACCGCCCGGCCGTCTGTGACCTGCCGCGCTTCCCGGGGCCGGACGTAAAAAAGGGCGGCCGTCCTCGGCCGCCCCTCCTCGTCTCCATCCCGCCTGCGAATCAGTCCTTCGGCAGCATCGGCCGTTCGGACGCCTGTCGGGCCAGCTCCTTGAGCGGCTCCGAAAGGTGCTCACCATAGTGCAGGAGATAGACGCCGCGGGCGCGCTTCTGCATCAGAAAGGCGACGAGCGGGGTATCTGCCTTGGCCGCGTTGCACTCCCTGCAGGCCAGGACCAGATTGTCCGGACGATCGTAGGCGGTCTGCCCACGGCGGGGACGAACGTGGTCCAGCGTGATGATCTCGGGGTGCGTCTCGGTCCCGCAATAGGCACACACCGAACCATGGAGGTCGAGGAGCCAATCGCGGTGGGACTGCATGGAGCGGCCGGGTGAGCGGCGAAAACTGGTGGTGGAAACGGCGCTTCGGTTACGTGATCTGCGAGCCACAAGGATCCAAGTAGAGGTTAAACATGATGGCCTGCCAGGCAGACCACCGGGGAACGACCTCGGAATCTAGCAAGTTTAGCGCCAGAATGACAGCTTGGGCCGTCAAATGGCCCCTTCTAGCTCTTGGCCTGGCCCTCCTGGGCGGCTGCAGCGCTCCTGCGGGGACCAGCCAGCCCGGAGCCCGGCGGGCCATCGAAGCCGCGGTGCAGCGCTACGTGGAGGCCTCGAACCGGGGTGACGCCGACGGTCTCGCCTCCCTGTACGCCGATGACGCCGTTCTTCTTCCGCCCGACCACGAGCCCGTCCGGGGCCGGGCGGCGATCGGGGAGTTCTGGCGCCAGGGCACCGACGAGGGGCTCGAGGTCACCACCCTTACGGTCGAGGTCGAAGGCAACCTCGGCTACCTGATTGGGCGGTACCACTTGCCGGCCACCGACGAGGAGCCGGCGGATTCCGGCAAATACGTGATGTGCCTCAAACGGCAGCCCGACGGGGCGTGGAAGCTCACGGCGGACATCTGGAATCGGAGCGGGGAGGAGGACGACGCCTTGGACGGGCGGTCGGGCCCGGCCATCTCCTGACGCCAGGTCAGGGTGCCGCGAAGGGGGTCTCGACGTCCGGGACCGCCGCCCGGAACCGGGACTCGAGCAACAGGCCCCACCGGCGGTCGTACGGGTGCACTTCCGAGGTGGGCCGGCCGTCCCGGAACACCGGGCGATCCTCGTTGGCCCACTGGAAGATGCTGCCGGACAGGTTCCTCACGTTGGTGTAGCCCTGGCCGGCCAGCCAATGCGCGAGCCGGGCGCTGCGGTAGCCCACGGAGCCGTAGACGACGAGCGGGTCATTCTTCGCCCGGCCGGCGAGTGGGCGCAGGCTGGGCCGGGCGGGGTCCACCGGTACGGCGTCCCGCAGGTGACTGACGGCGTATTCCGCCGGGGTCCGGGCATCGAGCACGAGCGGAGGCGTACGGCCGGGGTCTTCGCGCCAGCGGGCCAGCTCGGCCTGGTCGATCCACTGGACGTCCGGAAACTTGCGGGCCGTGAGCCGGCGGATGGCTTCGAAGGCCACCCCGCGGCCGGCGATCAGGACCACGCCGGCGCCGATCAGGATCGGCAGGACGACGACGGCGAACACCACGCCCAGCCAGGGGCGACGCCCCGGTGAGCGACGGGCCCGTTCCCATCGTCCCGCGGTCTCCTGCTCGAGTTCGGGGTCCATCCTTTCAATCTGGCCCACCCGCGGGCCGAGCGACACCCCGGGTGACAGCCATCACGACCCCCCTGCCCTCCCGGCTGTATCCTGTTGCAGTGCCGATACCACCTGTCGACCCGGACGCCATGCCTGAGCCGACGGCCCAGCCTGCGGCACGGCCACCGGCATCGACCTCTTTCCGCTGGCAGGGTGCGCCCGGCGGCGCCTTTGCGCGCCACGTGCTGACGCTGGCTTCCGGCACCGCGATCGCCCAGGTCATCCTGGTGCTCGCGACGCCGGTCCTCACCCGGCTCTACACCCCCACCGACTACGGTACCCTCGCGGTCTACTCCTCCACGCTCACCGTCCTGCTGGTGCTGGCCTCCCTCCGCTACGAAGCGGCCATCCCGTTGCCCGAGGACGAGGACGTCGCCGGGTCGTTGCTTGCGCTGACGCTGTTCGTGCTCGCCGGCATGGTGATCCTGGTGGCGCTCCTGGTCTGGCTGGCCGGCGACGCGTTCGTCGCGAGCGCGAACGCCGAGCGGCTGCGGCCGTATCTGTGGCTGCTGCCCGTGGGCCTGCTGGGCGCGGGGACGTATCAGGCGCTCTCGTACTGGGCGATCCGGCGCCGTGCATTCGGTCGCATCGCGCGCACGAAGCTGACTCAGGGCGCCGGCCAGGTGGTCTCCCAGGTCGGACTCGGGCTCCTCAAGCTGGGCGCGCCCGGCCTGCTCATCGGCGACGTCATCGGACGGGTGGCGGGCGGTGGCGGCCTCGCCCTGCTCGCCTCGCGCGACCGTCCGTTCGCGCAGGTGACGCGGGCCAGCCTCGCCGCCGCGGCCACGCGCTATCGGCGGTTTCCGCTCCTGACCACCTGGTCCGGCCTGCTCAACGTCGGCAGCCTGCAGCTGCCGTCCCTCATGTTCTCCGCCAGCTTCGGCGCGGCCGCGGCCGGTTTCTACGCCCTCAGTTACAAGATGCTGGTGCTCCCGACCATGCTGGTGGCCCAGGCGGTGGGCCAGGTGTTCCTGGCACGGGCGTCGTCCCTGTCGCGGGAGCCGGAGCGGCTCCGGCGGCTCACGGAGGGCACCGCGCTGGCCCTCTTCGCCTGTGGCCTGCCGGTCTTCGCCGCCGTCGGGCTCGGCGGCCCGCAGCTCTTCGCGACAGTGATGGGCAGCCAGTGGGAACAGGCTGGCCGCTACGCCCAAGCATTGGCGCCGTGGTTCGTGGTCTGGCTCGTCAGCAGCCCGCTGGGCGGCCTCCTGAGCGTCCGCGAGTGGCAGGGGTCGGCTCTGGCGTTCACCGCGTTCGAATTCGCGCTGCGCCTCGGCGCGCTGCTCATCGGGACCCGCCGCGGCTCGCCCATGCTGGCGGTCATCCTCCTGTCGGCGAGCGGCGTCGTCATCTCGCTGGCGTCCATCGCGCGCTTCATGCGCGCGGGGCACAGCTCGATCGGGCGGCTGCTCGACCCGGCGGCGCGGCTGACCGCGCTCGCCGCCGTCTGCCTGCTCCCGGCGGCGGCGGCGCAGTACGCCGGCAACGAACGGCTGGTGATCGCCGCCGGCATCCTCGGGATCGCCGTCTATTACGTGGTCGTGCTCCGGTCGGAAGCCGCCGCGCGCCTGTTTCGCCTGAGCCGTGACACGTCCGTCGAGACCGCCGCGCCGTGAGGATCGTCTACGTGACGCAGCGCCTCCCCTTCGGCACGGGCGAGACCTTCGTCGTGCCCGAGGTCGAGGCCCTGCTGGCGGCCGGCCACGAGATCCTGATCGTGCCGCGCCTGTCCCGCGAGCCGGTGGTGCACGACAACGTCGGCGCGCTGCTCTCGCGGACGCGCGCGCTGCCGGGAGTGGGCACGATCCTGGCCGCCGTCGCGGTCGCGCTGGTCCGCGCGCCGGGGCGAACCGTCCGGGCCTTCTGGTCCCTTCGGCGGACGCGGCCCCGCCGCCGGGCGTACTCCAACGCGGTCGCCACCGCGCAGGGCCTGTGGCTCGCGCGGATCGCCCGTGACTGGAGGGCCGACCACATCCACGCTCACTGGGCCCACCTCACCGCGACCCTCGCCATGGGCGCGAGCGCGGGCAGCGGCATCCCCTGGAGCTTCACCGCGCACCGCTACGACGTGCTGCTCAACAACCTGCTCACCGAGAAGCTGCGCTCGGCGCGCTTCGGTCGGTTCATCGCCCGGGAGATGCTGGAGACCGCGCGCCCGATGCTGTCGCCCGACGCCCTCGAGCGCGCGGTCGTGGTGCACATGGGGGTGGCGCTGCCGCCGGCTCCCACCGACGGCGTGCCGTCCCGCGCGGACCCGATTCTGCTGTGCCCCGCGCGCCTCGTGCCCGTGAAGGGCCACGGCCACCTGCTGGAGGCGGTGGCACGGCTGGCGGCCCGCGGCATCGGATTCGAGCTCTGGCTGGCGGGCGACGGCCCCGAGCGGGACGCCGTCGAGCGCCGGATCGACGAGCTCGGGGTCGGTGATCGCATCCGGATGCTGGACACCGTGCCCCACGCCGAGCTGCTCAGGATGTACCGCGAGCGCCGGGTGGACTGCGTCGTGCTGCCGAGCTTTCACGAAGGCCTGAGTGTAGCGCTGGTCGAGGCGATGGCGTACGGCGTGCCCGTCGTCGCCACTGCCGTCGGAGGCGTCCACGAGCTGCTCGAGCACGGCGCGGGGGTGCTGGTCCCGCCCCGCGACGTCGACGCCCTCGAGGAGGCGCTGGCCCGCGTCCTCACCTCGGCGACCCTCCGGGCCGAGCTGGCGCAGGCGGGCAGGCGGCGCGTCGAGCAGGAGTTCGACGTCGACGCGATCGCCCAGGAGCTGATCCGCAGGTTCGACGGCACGGCCTCCCGCGAGAGGACGGTCTAGGCGCATGCGGGACGTGCTCATCGTGACCCGCAACTTCCCGCCGACGAGCCACGTGTCGGTCGAGCGGGCGATGAAGCTGGTGAAATATCTGCCCGAATTCGGATGGCGCCCCACGGTGTTGACCGGCGCCCGGGCCACGGTTGGTTTGACCGAGGATCCGACGCTGCTCTCCCAGGTGGCCGGCACCGAGGTGATCCGCTCGCGGGCCCCCGAGTTCTCGGCGTTCTACGGCCGGGCACCGGCGCCCGGCGCACGCGGGAGCGGCGGCGGCGCCTCGACGGCGAGGCGGGGCGTGTTTCACCCGAAGGCGTGGGTGATCCCCGACTCCCAGGCCCTCTGGTATCCCTTCGCGGTGCGGGCGGCGACCCGGCGCGCCCGCACCGCGCGCTGGGACGTGGTAGTCGGCACCTCGTTCCCGCCGACTGCGATCCTCATCGCGCACACGATCGCCGCGCGCCTTCGCATACCGTACGTTGCCGACTTCCGTGATTCCTGGACCAACTATCACTACGCGCCCCGTCGGCCCGCGCCGCTGGCCGAGCTCGAGCGCCGGCTCGAGGCGCGTATGATCCGGGACGCCGCCGCGGTCGTGGCGGTCGACGCCCACATCGTGGACTACGCCTTCTCGCGGGTCGCCGTCCTGGACCGGCCGCCGATGTACGTCATTCCGAACGGCTATGACGAGGACGACTTCCGCGGCACGGTGCCGGCCGATCTCCCGGCGTTTTCCATCGTGCACACCGGCCGGCTCCGGCGCTCACCGCGTCCGCTCTGGGAAGGGCTGTCGCTGGCCCTGCGCGAGCGGCCGGACCTGCGCGGTCGACTTGCACGTCTGGCAGATCGGCGCCGTCGACCACGGCGCGGCCGCCGACCTCGCGGCCCCGCCCGACGGGGTGACGGTGCACCAGGTGCCTCAGGTCTCGCAGCGCGAGGCGATCGGCTACATGCTCGGCGCCGACCTGCTGCTG
Organism: uncultured Gemmatimonadales bacterium; assembly: GCA_963840215.1. GTDB lineage: Bacteria > Gemmatimonadota > Gemmatimonadetes > Gemmatimonadales > GWC2-71-9 > CAVVWJ01. The sequence goes on from CAWIYG010000002.1 coordinate 685,544, forward strand.
CTCGAAGAGTTCGGCGAGGTGTTTCCCTCGAAGGGACTGCAGTACCTGCGGGCGTCGCGGCCGATTCTCGCCCTGGTGGACCAGGGCCGCGCGATCCGCCGCTTCCTGAAGGAGATGCCGCTGGCGCACCTGGTGGATCGGAACGACGCGGCGGGGATCGGGGCGCGGGTTGTCAGGCTCGCGAGCGGGCCGAAGGGTCCGCTGGGCGAGCCGACCGAAGCGGTCGAAGCGTACTCGCGCCGGGAGATCGCCAGGCGCTACGCGGCCGTGCTCGATGGCGTGCGCAACCGGGTGGAGGTCCCGCGCCCGCCTGCCTACGAGGTGTGGTCCCGGAGCCCGGAGTAGTCTCAGGTCCGCTCGATCTCGGTCCGGAGCCGGAGCAGCGAGTCCTCGGTGGCCACGAGCGCGCCGCGCGCGTCGGTGAGCTCCTGCTGCGTGCTCTGAACGAACCGGCGGTAGGGCGCGACGGCCTCGTTGATCCGGTCGGCCGACTGGCCGATCTCCAGGTGCACCTGGCGGGTGAGCCCGTCGCGCAGGCGCTGGCGCAGCTCGTCGATCCGCCGGCTGAACTCGTGCTGCGCCTGGCGCCGGCGGCGCGGAATCAGGTAGAACCCGCTCACCGCCAGCGTCGTAGCCAGGAGCAGCCCCGTCACGTCGGCGACCGCGCCGGTGAGCAGCGTGACCACGAGCGTGCCCAGGCCCAGCGCGCCGACCTGGGCGAGCGCGGTGGTCGCGAAGGTGCCCTGCACGTCGTTGGCGATCGCCTGCGCTTCGGCCTCGCGGTCGTAGCTGCCGATCACCTCGCGCGTCACCCGGCCGATCGAGTCCAGCAGGGCCTGGCGGTTGTACGTGAAGCTGGTGCCGACCTCGCCGACCATGCCCTCGCGATGACGGGCGATCTGCCGGCGGTCGATGTATCCGCTCACGTCCTGCCAGGCCTTGAGGTTGCGCTCGACGATCCAGTCGATGACGCGGCCGGTCTCGGCGTCGATTTGGGCCGCGGTCTCGCCGATGACGTCCCGCTCGAAGGCCCGGCGGACGCCCTCGCTGTCCATCAGGCTCCGGATGCGCCCGATCCGGATGGTCTCCTCGAAGAACCGCATGCCCCGCCGTTCCATGTCCGCGAGCAGCACGTCGAGCCGGGCCAGGCGCGGCTCGACGTCGCGCAGCATCTCGTCGTGCGCCAGCGCGAGCTGCCGGTCGATGCTCTGGATGGTCTCGATGTCTCCCGCCAGCAGCTTGAGCCGCTCGAACGCCACGTCCTTGTACTTGGCCGCAAGCCGGAGCCCCACGTTGAGCGGATTGAGGAGCTTGAGCCGGATCCGCTCCTCCTGGTTGAGCGTCCGCACCAGGTAGGTGTCGATCTCGTCGAAGCCGCTCGCGCGCCATCCGTCGGCCGACCCGTCCGCCCTGGCCGTCAGCGCGTCCCGGGCGGACACCGGGAACAGCCGGGGCGACTCGGCCAGGAGCGCGTGGGCATGCTCGCGGACGAAGTCGAGAACCTGCTGCCGCTCCTCGGGTCGGGCGAGGATGTCGATCTTGTTCACCACGAACACGATCTTCTTGCCCCACTCGCGGATCTGCTCGAGAAAGCCGCGCTCGCTCTCGGTGAACGGCCGGTCGGCGCTGGTGACGAAGAGCACGAGATCGGCGCGGGGAATGAAGTCGCGGGTGAGCTCCTCGTGCCGGCGGATGATGGCGTTGGTCCCGGGCGTGTCGACGATGGTGATCTCGCGCAGCAGCTCGGCGGGGTACGTGCGCTCGAGCAGGTAGGCCTCGAGATGCTGCTCGGTGACCTCGGGCCCGTAGCGGAGGAGGTTGATCCGGTCGGTGGTGGGGGTGACCCCCTCGGGGAGCACGCGCTCGCCGAGCAGGGCGTTGATGAAGCTCGATTTGCCGGCGTTGAACTCGCCGGCGACGACGAGCAGGAAGAGTCCGGTGAGCTGGTCCCGTGCCTCACGGAAGCGGCGGAGGTCCTCGGGATCGATGTCGCCGCCGAAGCGCGCCAGCGCGGTCGCGAGGCGCTCGAGCAACTCCTGCTCGCGGCTCCGAAGGTCCTGCTCCCGCTCCGAGAGAATCGGACGGCGGCCCAGCAGTCTGCCGATCACGGTGGCGCCTCCGGTGGCCGGCGCGACGCGGACCGGGCCCAGGACAGGGTGGAGCGGGGCGGACGCGCGGTTCCCGGCGCCCGAAAGACATCATAACCCGCGTGGGCGACGCCGTCGAGAATTCCGGCGTCCGCCCGGCGGACGGACGGCAGCGAGATCAACGCGCGGCGTTGGCGAAGGCGTCCACCCCGATCCTGAAGCCGTAGCCGCGGAGGACGCGGGCATGGGGCTCGACCCCGCGGCCGCCGATGGCCGCGAGTGTCCGGGGCGGCAGCTTGACGGGCGCGGCCGCGAGGGCGGGCAGGCTGGCGCGCACGATCGCCGGGTCGCTGCCGCTGAACGCCACGCCCCGGGGGCTGAGCTGCCACGCCGCCTGGATCACCTCGTCCACGGGAAGGTCGGCGCCGAGGTACTGGATCCGCCAGCCGTCTTCCTGCAGCATCGCGAGCGTGGCCAGGAAGCCCCACTCGTGCCGCTCGCCGGACAGGCAGCCGCCGACCAGCAGCGGACCGGTGCCGCGCGACATGCGGAGACCACCCTTGAGCGCGTGGAGGACCACCTCGCTGGCGAGGTGCTCGGCGGCGATGGGGACCTTGCCGAGGGCCCAGAGATCGCCCACCGCCTGGGCCAGCGGGAGGACCACCTCCGCCGCGAACGACCGGAGGCCGCGGAGGGCGAGCTGCTGGGCCACCAGGCCCTCGAGCCGCTCGCGGTCGAAGGTCCGAACCGCCTCGAGCAGGGCGGCATGCGGCGAATCATCCAGCGCGCGCGTCTCGGCCTGTGCCAGCACGTCGTCGCGCGGGCGGCCGGCGAGATCCCCGATCCGCTCGCCTCCGTCGATCAGCCGCGCGTAGGCCCGGAGCAGGGCGACCTGGTCGGCCGTGTATGCGCGGTACCCATTGGGCATGCGCTGCGGCCGCACGACCTCGTAGCGGCGCTCCCAGGCCCGGAGCCGGGCGGGCGCCAAGCCGGTCAGCGAGGCCACTTCGTGGATCTCGTAGGTGCGGTCGGGTCGGGACACGGCGGTGGCGGCGGATGGCATCGGCGAATCCTAAGGTATGGGCCGCCCGGGCGGAGCGACAGGCGGCGGTCGGAGGATTGTCCCGTGCGCGGCGGGGGATGATCCGCGGCTGCCCGGGCTCGTACCGGCCGATTATCTTCCGCGCACGCAACACCTCCGCTCGTCGCCTGCGCCGGCCCGCGCGCGAAAGGAGTCCGTTCTGTCTGCAGAGAGCACTCGTACCCGCGGCGCGCGCGCCGAGGATTCCGCCGCCGCTCCGGGCATGGGGGCGTCCGCGTCGGAACCGCCCGCGGACGCCCTCGCCTGGCGAAGCATCAATGCCATCCGGGCCCTCGCCATGGACGCGGTGGAGGCGGCCCAGTCCGGCCATCCGGGCACTCCCATGGCGTTGGCACCCGCGGCGTACGTGCTCTGGCACCGGTTCCTCCGGCACAATCCCACCAACCCCGACTGGCCCGACCGCGACCGTTTCGTCCTCTCCTGTGGCCACGCCTCCATGCTCCAGTACGCCCTCCTCCACCTGGCCGGGTACGGAGTGTCGCTCGACGACCTGCGCGCGTTCCGTCAGTGGGGCTCGGCGACGCCGGGCCACCCTGAGCGGGGCCACACGCCGGGGATCGAGACGACCACGGGGCCGTTGGGGCAGGGCGTGGGGAACGCCGTCGGGATGGCGATCGCCGAGCGGTTCCTCGCCGAGCACTTCAACCGGCCGGGCCATCGGATCGTCGACCACCGCACCTGGGTGTTCGCGAGCGACGGCGACCTCATGGAAGGCGTGGCGAGCGAGGCGGCGTCGATCGCCGGCCACCTCCGGCTCGGCAAGCTGACGGTGATCTACGACGACAATCACATCACGATCGACGGCGACACGGCGCTCTCCTTCAGCGAGGACGTGCCGCGCCGGTTCGAGGCCTACGGCTGGCACGTCGTCCGCGTGGGCGACGGCAACGACCTCACCGCCATCGCCGACGCGCTGGAGGCGGCGCGGGCCGAGACCGTGCGGCCGACCCTGGTGGCCCTTCGCACCTACATCGCCGACCCCGCACCGACCAAGCGCAACAGCTCGAAGGCCCACGGCGAGCCGCTCGGCGCCGAGGAGGTCCGGCGCACCAAGGCCATCATGGGCTGGCCGGACGAGCCCCGGTTCTTCGTCCCCGAGGACGCACTCGACCACTGGCGGTCAGCGGTTCCGCGGGGCGCGGCGCTCGAGGCGGACTGGCGCACCCGGCTCGCCGCCTACGCGGCGGACGATCCGGACGCCGCGCGCGAGCTGGGCCAGTGGCTCTCAGGCGAGTTGCCCGACGGCTGGGATGCGGGGCTGCCCGTGCTCGGGCCCGAGAGCGGGCCGCTCGCCACCCGCCAGGCCTCGGGCCAGGCACTCCAGGCGATCGCGGCGGCGGTGCCGAACCTGCTGGGCGGCTCCGCCGACCTGGGCGGCAGCACGGGGACGACCCTCAAGCAGGGCGGCGCGTTCAGTGCCACCAGCAGCGGCCGGACCTTCCACTGGGGGGTCCGGGAGCACGGCATGGCCGCGTGCCTCAACGGCATCGCCGCGCACGGCGGGCTCCGCGCCTTCGGCAGCACCTTCCTGGTCTTCTCCGACTACATGAAGCCCGCCATCCGGCTCGCGGCGATCATGGGCCTGCCGATCATCTACATCGGCACTCACGATTCGATCGGCGTGGGCGAGGACGGACCGACCCACCAGCCGATCGAGCACCTCGCGATGCTGCGCGCGATACCCAACCTGGTGGTGCTCCGCCCGGCCGACGGCACCGAGACGGTCGAGGCGTGGCGGACCGCGCTGGCGCGGCGCGACGGGCCCACGATGCTGGTGCTCTCCCGGCAGAAGCTGCCCGTGCTCGACCGCGGCGCGCTCGGGCCCGCCGCGGGAACCGCCCGCGGGGCGTACGTCCTGCTCGATCCGCCGGGCGGCGTCCCGCAGGCCATCCTCATCGCCACCGGCTCCGAGGTGCACGTGGCCCTGGCCGCGGCCCGGCTGCTCCAGGCCGACCGGGTGAAGGTGCGGGTGGTCTCGATGCCGTCCTGGGAGCTGTTCGCGGCCGAGCCGCAGGCCTACCGCGACGAGGTGCTGCCGCCGGGCGTGCGCGTGCGACTGTCGATCGAGGCGGCGTCCCCGTTCGGATGGGAGCGCTGGGTCACGACCGACGGGGCCATGCTCGCGATGCAGGGATTCGGCGCCTCCGCGCCGGGCGATCGGCTGTTCGAGGAATTCAAATTCACGCCCGACCGGGCGGCGGCGATGGTACGCCAGCTGCTCGCGCAACGCCACGCACCGGGCCGCAGCGAGGGATCCGCATGACGACGAAGCGCAGGGCCGAGGTCAATCCGCTGGTCCGCCTCGGCGAGCTCGGGCAGAGCCCCTGGTACGACTACATCACCCGCGACCTGGTCACGACCGGAGAGCTGGCGCGCCTCATCTCGGAGGACGGGCTCCGGGGCATGACCTCGAACCCGACCATCTTCGAGAAGGCCATCGCGGGCAGCCGGCTCTACGACGAGGAGATCCGGAGGCTCACCGACGCCGGCCGGAGCGGCCCGGAGATCTTCGAGCACCTGGCCGTGGCGGACGTCCGGGCCGCGTGCGACGCGTTCGCCGGCGTGCACCGGACGAGTGGCGGGTCGGACGGCCAGGTCTCGCTCGAGGTGTCGCCCACACTGGCGCATGACACGGCCGCCACCATCCACGAGGCGGAGCGTCTCTGGGCCGCGCTCGACCGCCCGAACGCGATGATCAAGATTCCCGGCACCGCGGCAGGCCTGCCGGCGATCGCGCACTGCATCGCGGCCGGCATCAGCGTGAACGTGACGCTGCTGTTCTCGGTGGAGCGCTACGGCGAGGTGATCGAGGCCTTCCTCGAGGGACTGGAGCGCCGGGAGGCGGCCGGGAAGGCGCTCGGACCGATCGCCTCGGTAGCGAGCTTCTTCGTGAGCCGGGTGGACGGCAAGGTGGACCCGCTGCTCGACCGGCTGGGCGACCCGCACGGTCTGCGCGGCCGGATCGCCATCGCCAACGCGTGCACGGCCTATCGGCTGTTCGAGTCGTCGCTCGGCACGCCGCGCTGGGAGCGGCTGGCCCGGGCGGGCGGCGCGGCCGCAGCGGCCCCTCTGGGCCTCGACCAGCACCAAGGATCCCGCCTACGCTGACGTGCACTACGTCGAGGCGCTGGTGGCGCCGCGCACCGTCAACACTCTCCCGCCCGAGACCTTCGCGGCGTACCGCGACCACGGCCGTCCGGCCGTCCGGATCCGGGACGGCATGGCGGCCGCCCCCGCCCAGCTCAAGGCATTGGCCGGCCTCGGCATCGACCTGGCCGCGATCACCCGCGATCTCGAGACCGACGGCGTGGCGAAGTTCGCCGCGTCGCACGGCTCGCTGCTGGCGGGAATCGAGGCCAAGGCCGGAGCCCTGGTGGGCCGCTGATGCTGCGCGCCCTGCGGAGTATCTCGCTCACCTGGTGGATCTTCATCGGGATGGGGGCCGGCATCCTGATCGGCTGGGTGGCGCCCGACTTCGCCGCCTCGCTCAAGCCGCTCTCCAACGTCTTCCTCCGGATGATCAAGTCGGTGATCGTGCCGATCATCTTCGGCACCCTGGTCATCGGCATCGCCGGCCACGGCGACGACTTGAAGCGTCTCGGACGGCTCGCCGTCAAGTCGATCGGCTACTTCTGGCTGATGACGACCGTGGCGCTGGCGATCGGGCTCATCGCCGTCAACATCACCCGCCCGGGCGTGGGCGTCATCCTCCCCGCGCCCGATCCCAACGCCGCCATTCCGAAGGCCGCGCCGACCACCTTCGGCGGGTTCCTCGAGCACGTCGTCCCCCGGAGCTTCTTCGAGGCCGCGGCCGACAACGAGGTGCTGCAGGTGGTCTTCTGGGCCACCCTCTTCGCGATCGGGCTGACGCAGGTGCGCGGCAAGCCCAAGGAGGCGATGCTCGGCTTCTGCGAGGGGCTGGCGGAGGTGATGTACAAGTTCGTGGGGATCGTGATGCGGTACGCGCCGATCGGCATCGGCGCCGCGATGGCGGTGACCGTGAGCCACAGCGGGATCCAGGTGCTCAAGAACCTCGGGCTGCTGGTGCTCACGCTTTACGGCGCGCTGGTGGTGTTCGCGCTCGTGGCCCTGGTTCCGGCGGCGCTCATCGCGCGCGTGCCGATCCGCCGCTTCATCCGCGCGGTCAAGGATCCCGCGATCATCGCCTTCACCACCACGTCGTCGGACGCCGCCCTGCCGCTCGCGATGCAGCGCATGACCGAGTTCGGGGTGCCGCGGCGGATCGTCGCCTTCGTCATGCCCACCGGCTACTCGTTCAACCTCGACGGGTCCACCCTCTACCTTGGCGTCGCGTCGATCTTCGTGGCGCAGGCGGCCGGCGTGGAGCTGACGATCGGCCAACAGCTGCTGATGATGCTCACGCTGCTCATCACCAGCAAAGGCATCGCCGCCGTGCCGCGGGCGTCGCTCGTGGTCCTCTCGGGCACCCTGACCGCCTTCGGCCTGCCGCTCGAGGGCGTGGCGGTGATCCTGGGGGTCGATGAGCTGATGGACATGGCGCGCACGATGGTCAACCTGGTCGGCAACTGCCTGGCCACTGCCGTGATGGCGCGCTGGGAAGGCGAGCTCGGCGAGGAGATGCCGGCCGGCGGGCTTCAGCCGTCCCATGCCGCGGTCTCCGCCGCGCGCGCCGACTCGTGACCTGATCGGTCCTCCCGAGCCGGTCGACCTGGATGTTTTCTTTCGTCAATCACCACACAGGCACCGAGGGGCACCGAGGCTACAGCGATTCTGGTCGTCGCCTCCTCCGTGCCTCTGTGGTGAACACCCCAGCCCGATCGGTCACCATGCTCCGAATGGACACGTCCCGCGCCGGGCTCTGCCCGCAACCCCGAGTCCGATCACTACTGGCGGCGCTGCTGCTGGTCGCCCTGCCCGCGGGGCGTGTGGCGGCGCAGAAGGCACCCCCGGCCGCGCAGTCCGCGCCGCTCACCAACCTCCGCTACGAGATCACGTTCGACTCCACCACGGCAGAGACGCGCACGCTCAAGGTGGCGATGACGTTCGACGTCGCGGGCTCGGGGCCGGTCCTGCTGTCGCTGCCGGCCTGGACGCCCGGGGCCTACGAGATGACCTGGTTCGCGCGCTGGGTCAGCAACTTCACGCCCACCGCCGGCACCCGGTCGCTGGTGTGGGACAAGCTCGACTACGACACCTGGCGGATCCAGCCGGCTGGCGCCAAGTCGCTCAGCGTCCGGTTCGATTTCCTGGCCGACTCGCTCGACAACGCCATGGCGTGGGCCCGGCCGGACTTCGCCCTCTTCAACGGCACCAACGTCCTGCCCTATCCCGAGGGCCGGAGCCCCGACTTTCCCGCGACGCTCACCATCCGGACCGAGCCGTCGTGGCTAGTCGCCACCGGGATGCAGGGCGTGCCGCAGCAGGCCCGGACGTATCGCGAGGCGAACTATCACGACCTCGTGGACAAGCCGTTCCTGGTCGGCCGGATGGATTACGACAGCATGCAGGTCGGCGGGGTGTGGACCCGTCTCGCCACCTACCCCGCCGGCGCGCTCGCCGGCCCGGCGCGGGCGCAGATGTGGGGGGACATCGCCAAGGTGCTGCCGGTCGAGTCGGCGGTGTTCCAGGAGACCCCGTGGCAGCACTACACGATCATGATGCTCTTCGACTCGAGCTTCGGCGGCCTGAGCGCGCTCGAGCACACCAACTCCCACGTCGGCATCTACACGCCCCAGGCCATCGGCAGCCCGATCCTCACGTCGATCACGGCCCACGAGATCTTCCACGCCTGGAACGTGAAGCGGCTGCGCCCGTCGGACATGGTACCGTACCTCTACGACCGCACCGAGCCGACCGTCTGGCTCTGGGTGAGCGAGGGAATCACCGACTACTACGCGGACCTGGCCCTCATTCGCGGCGGCGTCATCACCCCCGAGCAGTTCCTGGGTCAGACCGCCGACAAGATCGCGAAGGTGGCCGACGCACCGCCGACGGCCCTGGAGGATGCCTCGCTCTCCACCTGGATCCACCCGACCGACGGCAGCGGCTACCTCTACTATCCGAAGGGCTCGCTCGCAGGCTTCATGCTCGACGTGCTGATCCGCGACGCCAGTGACAACCGGCAGTCGCTGGACCACGTGATGCGGGCGCTCTACCGCTCCACCTACAAGGCCGGGCGCGGCTTCACCGGCACCGAGTGGTGGCGCGCGGTCACCGCCGCGGCCGGGGGCAAGAGCTTCACCGACTTCGCCGCGCGGTACGTCGACGGCCGCGAGCCCTATCCCTGGGCCGAGATCCTTCCGCTCGCGGGGCTCCGGATGGCGACCGACACGATCAGGGAGCCCCGCATCGGCCTGGCGTCGGGGCTCGATTCGACCGGCAGGGTGATCGTCCGGCAGGTGCAGCCCGGGAGCGCCGGCGCGGAGGCGGGCGTCCGGAGCGGCGACGTGCTCATCGCCCTGGGCGACATCGCCATCACGGATGAGGACTTCGGCCCCAAGTTCCGGGCTCGGTTCGGCAAGGAGGACGGGCAGCCGCTGCCGATTCAGGTCGAGCGCGACGGCCAGAAGCTCACGCTCAACGGCAAGATCCGGCTGATCGCGCGAATGGAGAGTCGGCTCGAGGTCGACCCGGGCGCGCCGGCCAAGGCCAGTCGAGTGAGGGAGGGGATCTTCAAGGGCACGACCGGACCGTAGCCCGCCGTCAGCCCGTCTTCCGCACGATGTTCAGGATCCGCACCGCCGGCTCGAGGGCCTGACCCTTGGCCGGCGCGGCGTTGATCTTCCGGACCACATCCATCCCCAGCATCACCCGCCCGAAGGTCGCGAAGCCCTGCCCGTCGGGGTTCCGCTTGCCGCCGAAGTCGAGCGCCGGCTGGTCCCCGACGCAGATGAAGAAATCGGAGGTGGCGGTGTTCGGGCCGTCGCGCGCCATCGAGATCGCACCGTCCTTGTGCAGCAGCTTGGTGGCGCTCGTGCGCTCCAGCGTGATGGGCGGAAAGTCCTTGACCCGCATGGAGTCGAGTCCGGCCTGCACCACCGCGATCTTCACCTTGCTGTCGGGCTGGTTGTCCGCCCGCACGGTGCGATGGAAGCGGCCGAAGCGATAGAAGCCGAGATCGACATAGCGGAGGAAGTTCGCGGCGGTCTTCGGGGCATGCACGGTGTCGATCTCGACCTCGATGTTGCCCAGGTCGGTCTCGATGATCACGCGGGGGAGTGCCTGGGCCTGGGCGGTCGAGGTGGATTGCACCACCGCGACGCAGAGGGCACAGAGCAGGGTCTTGAGGGTGGTCGACCGCCAATTGGGATGCGTCATGTTGTCAGCACTCCACTGCCTCCGTGACCGCCCTGCCTCCGTGGTCCGCTTTTCGGATGCTAACCGCCGCGGAACAGCTTGGCCAGATCGGCCGTCGCCAGCGGTGCGTCCGAGCGCTGCAGCCCCGTCAGAAACGCCGCCCGCCCCAGCACCGTCGAGGGGGCGAAGCCCGCCGCACGGAGCTCGCGGATGCCCGTGTCGCCGCTCGACTTGCTCAGCTTCTCCCCACCGGGCTTCCGAATCAGCGGATGGTGGAGGAAGACGGGCGGAACCGCTCGCCCGAGCAGGCGGCCGAGCACCAGCTGGCGGCCCGTCGAGTCGACCAGATCCTCCCCCCGCACTACCAGGTCCACGCCGTGGCGGAGGTCGTCCACGGCCACCGCGAACTGGTAGGTCCACTGGCCCAACCGGTCCAGGAGCAGGAGATCCCCGCACTGCGCCGCCGGGACCTGCTCGCGCGGGCCCAGCCTGGCGTCGTCGAACCGCTCCACGCCCTGCTCCAGCCGAAGCCGCAGTCCCCTGCCGGGGCCCGGCGCGAGGCCGCGGCTCCGGCAGCGACCGGAGTAGGCCGTCTCCTCATTGAAGACGTCACCGGCGGCGCGAGCCTGGTCGCGCCGAGAGCAGTCACAGGCGAACACGGCGCCCGCCGCCGACAGGCGCGCGAGCGCGGCCTCGTACTCTCCGCCCGCGTCGCTCTGGCGAAAGGGCGAAGGCCCGGCGCGGAACGCTTCCACGGCACCGATGTCGGGGACCAGCCCCAGCCAGTCGAGATCGTCGAGCAGCGCCGTCTCGTAGGTTGGCCGGCACCGGCCGCGGTCGTGGTCCTCGAGCCGCAACAGCACCCGCCCACCGAGTGCGCGCGCGAGTCCCCACACCCAGGCCGCATTGGCCACGTGGCCCAGGTGGAGATATCCCGTGGGGCTCGGCGCGAACCGCGTGAGGGGGCGCGGCGGAAGGCGGGCCGCGAGCAGGGTGAGATCGAGCGACGGCATGGCGAAAGATCACCCGGCGCATCGGCCCGGCGCGATCCCCGATGCGGCCTTGCGCGATCCCCGAGATGCACTTCATATCCCGGCATGCCGATTCGCGAAGTCGTCGTCCACTCACTGAGCGACCTGATCGCCCAGACCACGCCGGAGCCGGATCCCACCTCGGGCCGGCGGCGGAGCACCGGCGTCTATCGCGGCGCCCCCGATGCCGGGTCGCCGCTGTTCACCAGCCTGGACAAGCTCGGCGGCGCCGGCCGGCCGCACGCCAAGGCCGATCTCGAGGAGTACATCCTCCGGAGCTTCATCCGCTATTCACGCCCATACTTCCCGAGCCCGCCGCTGAACGACTGGGAAGTGCTGATCGCGGCGCAGCACCACGGCCTGCCCACGCGGCTCCTCGACTGGACCTACTCGCCGCTCGTGGCCGCGCACTTCGCCACCGTGGATCCGGCGGTGACCACCGACCGGGCGGTGTGGCGGCTCGACTGGAAGGCCGTCCATCGCCGGTTCCAGCTGCCCGACCTCGCGCTGCTGACGCAGGATCTCGAGGGGATTCTGGGGGAGGCCCGGCCGTTCACGCCGTCCATGCTCTTCGCGATGAAGGGCGACGTCCGGCCGTTCGCCTGCATGATCGAGCCGCCGTCGCTCGACGCGCGGATCGTGGCCCAGTCGGCGACGTTCACGCTGTGCTCCGACAAGCGCCAGCCGTTCGACCGGTTTCTCGAGCACCACGACCTGGGCGACGCGCTCACGAAGCTGGTCATCCCGGCCACGGAAGCCAGTCGCATCCGCGACCAGCTGGACCTGGTGAGCGTCGACGAGCGCCGGCTGTTCCCCGATCTCGACGGGGTGGCGGCGCACCTGCGGCGCTACTACTCCTAGGTGGCGCCGCCCGGCTTCCGGCCCAGCCAGGCCTCGCGCAGCAGGCGCTGCTGGTCGGTGGGATTGGGATCGATCTCGAACCGGACCGGCTGGCCCTTCTCGTCCTCGACCAGCGTGATGCCGAGCTTGGCGTAGTACTCCTTGATGGGCAGGTGCTGCGAGTCCCACACGTAGCGGTCGAAGAAGTCCCGGACCTCGGGGGCGGTCATCGCGACGATCGTATCGACGAACGTCGAGTCGGGAAACGCCCGCCGCTTGCCGAACCGATGGGTCAGCTCGGTGACCAGGTCCTGCAGTCCTCGCTCCCCATACGACAGCTCGAGCAACCGGATGTCCAGCAGGCCGGCCGTGAGCGCCCCGCGCATGTAGATGTTGGCGTATTGCTTCTGGCCGGAGTCACTGTACGACGTGAGCGCGAGCTCCTGCAGGCTGTAGGTGCTGTCGTACGCCTGCCGGTCGATCTGCATCTTCCGGATCTGGGTCTGGAGATAGTCGTCCGGCGACTTGAGGCCCGCACGCAGCTGCATGGCGTGGGCCGCCCACTCGGTGGTGCCCTCGTAGAGCCACAGGTGCCGGGACGGCACCGGCGTCACGAAGTTGAAGTGCTCGATGATCTCGCTGTGGATGTTGAGCGGGGTCACGATGTGAAAGAACTCGTGCGCGGCGATGTCGGTCACCCGTCCGCCGACCGAGTCCGAGAACTCGCTCTCCTGCAGCACGTACTCCGAGCTGAAGGAATGCTCCCACGCGCCCGCTGACTGCTCGGCGAAGTGATAGAGGAAGGTGTAGCGGTCCACCGGAAGCTTGCCCAGGAACCGGCCGGCGGCCGCCAGCATGCCGCTCATCGCACCCAGCAGCTGGCTCGCCTTGATCTTGTCGGTCGCCGAGTAGGCGTAGACCTCGATCGGCACGCCCGTCACCACCACCCTGGCCTTCGAGAGCCGGCCGAGCAGGATGGGGGAGTCGACCAGCTGATCGTAGCTGTCGGCCACGAAAACGCCGTCGGGACCGCGGTGAAGCGCGGTGCCAAGCTTCCACGCCGCGGGATAGGCCAGCCGGAGCCGCACCGGCGCCGCCTGCAGCCCTTCGGGGTAGCCGATCACCGCGTGCGGGTTGATGAGCACGTGATCCGCCTCGATGGACGTCCCGCACATCTTGTAGATCGGGTGGTCCAGCGGGCTGTCCCAGGTCTCGGTCACCGTGTAGCGGATGGTGCGGACCCGCGCCGGGGCGCTCAGGCGCCACTGGTTGACCGAGACCTGCTCGGCCGGCACCCGGATGCCCTTCGCGTCATAGGCCTCGAACGATTTCACGTACCGGCCGATGTTCATGACCTGGTAGGTGCCGGGTGCCGTCGCCGCGAACTGGTAGATCGCGTTCTCGGGCCGGAGCCCGCTGACCCGCAGCGTCACGTGGAACAGATCGTCCGCCCGGCGGTTGAGGTCGATACTGTACGCCAGGGTGGCCGGGACGGTGGTGGCGGCGTCGGCGGCTGGGATCGGGGCGAGCGCAGCAAGGACCAGCAGGCGAAGGGCACGAGCCTTCATGGGGCGTCCTGGATCATGGTGGGGCCGATGGCTGGAGGCCGGTGGTGTGTGTGGGACGGGTTCCGGACACGGCCGGTTTCAGTGGGTTTTCCACATGACGGGACATGGTGTGATACAGCGCACAGACGGCGGTCTGTACTCTAGCGTACAGTCCCGAAGTCGGTGCCGAAATTCGTTCGGCGAGTCGTTTCCTCGGCAGGCGCGTCTCAGTGACCACTGATCAGACCCCGTCTACTCCCCTGGCCGGCGCGACCACCATCCTCGTCGTCGATGACGTGGGTGTGGTGCGGAAGGCCGCGTTCCACCTGCTGTCCGAGGCAGGCTACCGAGTCTTCGAGGCCGGGTCGGCAGCCGAGGCGCTGGAGGTGCTCGCCACGTCCCGCCAGCCGATCGACCTGGCCATGATCGATGTCGTCATGCCCGACGTCAGCGGCGTCGATCTCGTGCGCGTGATCCACGAGGAATGGCCAAACGTGCGGGTCCTCTTCATGTCCGCCCATCCGGCGGAGATCCTCGTGCGCGAAGGCCTGGACCATGCCGGTGTCTTCTTCCTGGCGAAGCCGTTCACGCGGTCCGAGCTGATGGACAAGGTGGCAGCGGTGCTGCGCACCCATCCCGCGCGCGATAGCCACTCGTTCCGCGTGGCTCCACCTCAGGGCTGAACTAGCCCCCTCCGGCATCTTCCCTCCTGCAGCCTGCCGGCGTCCGACTCGCTCCGGCTCGGGCTATCTTTGCGCATGCCGCCTGACGCCATCGTCGTAGGGTCCGGACCCAACGGCCTCGCCGCCGCCATTGTGCTCGCGGAGGCCGGCCTCAAGACGGTGCTTCGCGAGGGGCAGCCGACCGTCGGCGGCGGACTTCGGTCGGCGGAGCTCACCCTCCCCGGCTTCACCCACGACCTCTGCTCCGCGGTACATCCGCTCGCGGTCTCCTCGCCCTTCTTCCGCTCGCTCCCCCTGTCGGCGCACGGGCTCGAGTGGGTGCAGCCACCGGCGCCGCTCGCGCACCCGCTGGACGACGGCACCGCGGCCATCCTCGAGCGATCGCTGGACGCCACCGCGCGCGGACTCGGCGCCGGCGGCGACGACTGGCGGCGCATGCACGGCCCGTTCGTCTCGACGTGGGCCGAGCTGGCCGGCGACGTGCTGGCGCCACCGCTCCGCCCGCCGCGGCACCCCGTCCTGATGGCCCGGTTCGGTCTGCAGGCGCTCCGGCCGGCGACGAGCGTGGTGCGGCGACTGCGCGGCACCCACGCGCAGGCGCTCTTCGCCGGCAACGCCGCGCATTCGTTCCTGGCGCTCGACGCGTGGGGCACGGCCGCCTTCGGCCTGCTGCTGTCGGTGGCCGGCCACGCGGTCGGCTGGCCGATCGCGCGCGGCGGATCCCAGCGGCTCGCCGACGCGCTCGTAGGGCATTTCCGCTCGCTGGGCGGAGAAGTGCAGGCGGGCGCGCCGGTCGAGCACCTGGACGAGCTTGGCGCCGCCCGGGTCGTGATCCTCGATCTCGGCCCGCATCAGGTCGCCAGGCTGGCGGGCGACCGCCTGCCCGCGCGGTACCGCCGCACCCTCGAGCGCTACCGGTACGGCGCCGCGGCCTTCAAGCTCGACTGGGCGCTCGACGGCCCGGTGCCCTGGACCGCACCTGAGTGCCTGCGCGCCGCGACCGTGCACCTCGGCGGCCCGCTCGAGGAAATCGTCGCGTCCGAGGCCGCGCACGAGCGGGGAGACCTGCACGCCCGCCCGTTCGTCCTCTTCGTGCAGCCCACGCTCTTCGATCCGAGCCGCGCCCCCGAGGGCCGGCACACGGCATGGGCCTACTGCCACGTCCCTAACGGCTCGACCCTCGATGCCACTGAGCGGATCGAGCGCCAGGTCGAGCGGTTCGCGCCCGGATTCCGCGAGCGCATCCTCGCGCGAAGCGTGCTGCGGCCCGCCGACTTCGAGCGCCGGAACGCCAACCTGATCGGCGGGGACATCAACGGCGGCCGGATGGACCTGCGTCAGGTGTTCGCGCGGCCCGCCGCCCGGCCGACTCCGTACCGCACCCCCCTTCGCGGCCTGTACCTCTGCTCGGCGTCCACACCGCCCGGTGGCGGGGTGCATGGCATGGGCGGCTTTTTCGCCGCGACCGCGGCCCTGGCCGACCTTCGCTGACGTTGCGCCCTCGCACACCGACCGAAACCTCCGGCACGGCCCGCCCGTAGTGTAAAAAAGTTTGCATCCAGGCCTATGACCCAACCCCTGCAGAACCAGCTCAGCCGTCGCGAGCGGCAGATCATGGACGTCCTCTACCGACTCGGCGAAGCCGGGGCGGCCGAGGTCGTCGACCACCTGCCCGATCGGCCGGCCTACAACTCGGTCCGGGTGACGCTGGGCATCCTCGAACGGAAGGGCGCCATCCGGCACCGCCGGGAGGGCAACCGCTACGTGTACAGCCCCACGGTGCCCGCCGAAGCGGTGCGGGAATCCGCCCTTC
The DNA here is from genome assembly GCA_963840215.1 of uncultured Gemmatimonadales bacterium. Classification (GTDB taxonomy): domain Bacteria; phylum Gemmatimonadota; class Gemmatimonadetes; order Gemmatimonadales; family GWC2-71-9; genus CAVVWJ01. Next base: position 701,925 of record CAWIYG010000002.1, read on the forward strand.
GTCACCTGGTCCGCACCTTCTTTCGAGGGTCGCCCTCGAAGGCCGTGCTGACCCTCCTCGACTCGCCCTCGACCCAGCTGTCGACGGACGAGTTGAACGAGCTCGCCGCCTGGGTCGAGGCGGCCAAGCGGGAGCAGCGCCCATGAGTCCCTTCGATCTGCTCGACCTGCTCGGCGGCACCCTGGTCCGCGGCGCCCTGGTCCTGGCCGTGGCCTTTGCCGGTGCCAGGCTCCTGCGGCGGCGCTCGGCCGCTGGCCGCTACGCCGTCTGGGCGGCGGCCTTCGCCGGCCTCACCCTACTCCCCGCCCTGACCCTCGCGCTGCCCGTGCTCGAGCCGCCCGCGATCGGCTGGATGGAGAGCCCGGCGTCACGGATGGGAGGCGGTTCGCACGCGGGCGACCACGTCGGCATGAGCACCATGCCGAACGACGGCCCGCGCCTGGCCGCCCCGCGCTCGGCGATGCAGTCGCCCGTGTCGGGCATGACCGCGCCCAGCCGATCCTCGATGGGCGATCGTCCCGGACCGATGTCCTCGATGCGCTCCGCCCCCGCGAACCTCGGCGGAATCGTGCGGCCGCTCGCGCGCCGCGCGGCGCCCTGGATGTTGGGCCTCTGGCTCGCCGGCGCGCTGTTCGTGCTCGGCCGGCTCGCGCGGGACGTCCGCCGGATCGCCCTGGTAACCGGGCGGGCCACGACGCCCCGGCGGGGGGCGCTGGCCGACCTCGCGCGGGAAGTGGCCGCCGACCTCGGCATCCGGCAGCCGGTGCGCCTCGCGATCAGCCGCGAGCTGGCCCTGCCCATCAGCTGGGGCATTCGTCGCCCCGTCGTGCTGCTGCCGGCCGGCGCTCGGCGCTGGGACGCGGAGCGGCAGCGCGTCGTGCTCCGGCACGAGCTCGCCCATATCCGGCGCGGCGACTACGCGGGACATCTGCTGATCGAGCTCGCCTGCGCGATCCACTGGCCCAACCCCTTCGCGTGGCGCGCCGCGCACCGTGCGCGGCTGGAGCAGGAGCAGGCCTGCGACGACCGGGTGCTCGCGCTCGGCACCGGACCCATCGACTACGCGCAGCAGCTGCTCGACATCGCCCGCGCGTTCGTCGCGGGCGCCGCACCCAACCGCGGGGCCCTTGCCGTGGCCGCCGCCGCCACGCTGCCCGAGCGGATGCGCGCGATCCTGGACGTCGGTCTCGACCACCGCCCCGCCGGGCGGCGCACGCTGCTGGCCGTGGCCGGCATCGCCATGCTGGTGGGCGTCCCCACCGCCGCGCTGCACCCCTGGAGCCTCGGGCCGCGGGAGGCCGAGCTGGTGGAGCGGCTCGACGCAGCGGATCCGCTGGTCCGGCGTGAGGCGGTCTGGTCGCTCGCGGTGCGCGGGTCGAGCGGCGCGCGCGTCGCCCTGGTCGAACGACTGCGCGACCCGGATCCCGCGACCCGTGGCCTGGCCGCGTGGGGCCTGGGAAAGCTCGGCGACCGCGCCGCGCTCGAGCCGCTCGTGGCCGCACTCCAGGACGCCGATGCCCACGTCCGCGAGATGGCCGTCCTCGCCCTCGGCGACCTGAAGGACCCCCGAGCGGTGCCGGCCCTGGTGCCGCTCGCCACCGATCCCGAGCACGGCGTGCGCTCGGTGATGACCGTGGCCCTGCGCGAGATCCGGGGCGACGCATCCGCCGCCGCCCTCGCGCGCCTCATGCGCTCCGACCCCGACCGGCACACCCGCGTCATGGCGGTCACGGCCCTGACCCGCTTCGAGAGCCGCGGCCGCAGGACGGCGCTCGAATCGGCGCTCGCGGACTCCACCGCCGAGGTCCGGTCCTCGGCGGCGTGGGCGCTCGAGACGATCGGCAGCCGGCCCTCGGTCACTCCGCTGCTCGCGGCACTCGCGCGGGAGCCCGACGTCGAGGCGCGCGACGCGCTCGTCCACGCCCTCGGTGCCTCGAAGGATCTGGCGGCGGTGGACGGCCTGGTGGGCGCGCTCGCCGACTCCGTCCCCCAACTGCGCGAGAGCGCGGCCCACATGCTCGGCATGCTCGGCGATGAGCGCGCCGTGGCGGCTCTCGTCGCCGCGACGCGCGATCCCGATCACGAAGTGCGGCTGACCGCCGTCTGGGCGCTCGACGCCCTGCAGCAGCACCGCTAAGAAGTCGCGTTTCCTCGAGGCGCCGGCCGCACCGCCGAGCGCCTCTCGTTTGACCTCGGGTGCAAAAAATTCTGCATCGCCCGCAGGGGCGGAGGCGTGGAGGCAGCATGAGCGCAGTGAAGACGGTAGGCATCGCGCTGGCGGCGGCAGCCGTGGCGGTGGCGGCCACCCTGGCGCAACGGACCGGCCCCCCGGAGCCGCGCCTCTCGGTGCGGGCGGCAGGCGACACGGTGCCCCGCTACGCCGGCGATTCGTTGATCCGCCCCGACGGCTTCGAGCGCTGGGTGCTGGCCGGCGCGTCGATCGGGCTCGGGTACTCGCAGCCCAGCGGGGCCGACGCCGCGGCCGGCAAGGTGGCCGGCATGTTCCACAACGTGTACATCGAACCCTCGGCCTACGAGCACTACGTGCGCACGGGCAAGTTCCGCGAGAAGACCATGATGGCGATGACTCTCTACGAGCCCGGACAGAAGGTGCATCCGAGCAAGCAGGGCTTCTTCGAGGACGAATTCGTCGCGGTCGAGTTCTCCCTCAAGGACACCGAGCGCTTTCCGGGCAGCTGGGCGTACTTCAACTTCGGCAAGGGTGCCAAGGGCTCCCGCGCCGTCGCGATGCCGCGGCAGGCGTGCCAGTCCTGCCACGTGCAGAACGCCGCCGACGACAACGTGTTCGTGCAGTTCTATCCCACCCTCCGCGCGGTGAGCACCAAGTTCGACCGCGACAAGGCTCCCGGCACGAAGACCTCGTCCGCCGGCGCGACGGCGGCGCGGCCATGACCGCCGTGGATCGCCGGGCCTTCCTGGGTACGACCGTCGGCGCGGCACTCGGGTGCGGGGCGTACGTCGTGGGTGCGCTGGCGGGCGCGAGCGCGGGCACGCGCCGCCTGTTCGCGGCGGACCCGCGCGGGATCACGGTGCGGCGCGAGCCGTGGGGTCGGCTGGAGCGCGTGGCCGACGGTGTCTGGATGCTGATCTCCACGCCCCTCGCCGGGGACCACGCGAGCGGCGCGATGCGCACGTTCTCCAACGGAGGCCTCGTTGCCGGCACGCAGGGCGTTCTGGCGATCGAAGGCTTCGCCAGCGTCGAGGGGGCGCGCTGGCTCGCGGAAGAGGCGAAACGTCTCACGGGCCGGTGGCCATCGCACGCGGTCGTGACCCACTGCCACGGCGACCACTCGGCGGGGCTCGGCGGGTACGGCGCGGGGGGCGCCAAGGTCGAGATCCTCGGCACGGCAGTCACCCGCGACCTGCTGCGCCAGCGTCGCGCCGAGGCCGTCCTGCCGACCACGCTCGTGCCCGCGCTCGGACCGACCGAGCTCGATCTGGGCGGCCGCCGCGTGCGGATCGATCCGCGCGAGGGGCACACGCCGAGCGACCTGACGGTCGAGGTGCTCGACCCGCGCGTCGTCTGGTGCGGCGACCTCGTGTGGAACGGTCTGTTCCCCAACTTCGTGGACGCCATCCCCAGCCGGCAGACCCCACACGTCCGGCGGCTGGCCGCCGAGCCGGCCACGCTGTGGGTCCCGGGGCATGGCTCAGCGGCGCGGGCGCCGGAGCTCCGCGCCTTTCTCGTCTTGCTCGAGAGCATTGAAGCGGGAGCGCGGTCGGCAGTCACCCGGGGCGTGCCGGCCTCGGAGGCCGCGCGCGAGTGGCGTCCCCCGGCCGCCCTGGGCGAGTGGGTCCGCTTCTCCGACGACTATTACGAGGTGGCGTTCCGCGCCTGGGAAAAGGAGCTTCGGTCATGAGTGGCCGCGACCGCACCGCCAGGCCGAACGACCTTCGCGCTGCCAAGGGCGCCATCGTTCGCGTCGCCGGGGTTCTGTTGCTGGCCGCGGGGATGGCTGAGCGTCCCGTGGTGCTGGCGCAGGCCGCCGCCGGGAGCGGCATGGCGAGCATCACCGGCGCGGGCATCGCGCGGCACATCGGGGTGCTGGCCCACGACTCGCTGCTCGGGCGCGCCACACCGTCCCGCGGACTCGACGCGGCCGCGGCCTACGTCGCGGCGGAGCTTCGCCGGGCGGGCGTGCAGCCGCTCGCGGGTGGCAGCCTGGTGATCGAGTGGCCACTCGTGACGACCCACATGGTCCCGAGCGGAATCGAGCTCGCGGTCGCCGGGACCGGCGGCAAGCGGCTCGCCTACGGAGACGACTTCGGGGTGATGCGCGCCGGAAAGCCGTGGGTCACCGGCCCGCTGGTCGCGGTGCGCGACCTGCTCGACACGGCCGCCATTCGCGGCCGGATTCCGATGCTGCACCTGCCGCCGGGCGAATGGCGGGGCCCCGCGCACGCGGCGGTCTTTGCCGCCCGGCGCGCCGGCGCGGCCGGCCTAGTGCTGATTCTCGACCCGGCCCAGGCCGTGCCTTCCGTCGCGACGATAACCGCCGAGATGGATCACGCGTCCAACGGCGTGCCGGCGGCGCTCGTGAGCGCGGCAGCGGCGCTCCGGCTCGCCCCGGATCCGTCGGCGGCCGGGAAAATCTCGCTGGTGATCCCCGAGCGCACCGATACCGTTCTCGTTCCCTACGTCGTCGGGGTGCTGCCGGGGCGGGATCCGCTGCTTCGGAACGAGTACGTCGTCCTGAGCGCGCACCTCGACCACCTCGGGCTCCGCCTCCCGGCCGATCGGGGCGACAGCATCTACAACGGGGCCGACGACAACGCTTCAGGCGTGGCCGCCGTGCTCGAGACCGCCCATGCCTTCGGGCGCCTGCGCCAGCGGCCCAGGCGGTCGGTCATCTTCTTCACGCCGACGGCGGAGGAGATCTGCATCTGCGGCAGCGAGCACTTCACCCGACAGCCGCCGGTGCCGATCGGTGCGATCGTCGCCGACGTCAACCTCGACGGCATCGGCCGGAGCTGGCAGGCCGACACGGTGTCGGCGGTCGGGAGTCCCTACTCGACGCTGGGACGGACCGTGCGGGCCGTGGCGCGGGCCCACGCCGACCTCGGCCTCACCGTCGTGGACGATCAGTGGCCCGACCGCGATTACTTCGCCCACTCCGACCAGATCTGGTTCGCGCGGCGCGGAGTGCCCAGCATCTTTCTCTCGAGCAGCGGCCCGGACGAGCACTATCACCACGCGAGCGACGAGGCTGGCACCATTGAAGCGGAATTTGCGGCACGGATCGCGCGCCTGGGCGGGTGGCTGGTCCAGGCGGTGGCGGAGGAGGAGGCGCGGCCCCGGTGGGACGACGCTGCGCGACGGTCGCTTCAGATCACGAGGTGAGAGGGAACGGCCCAGACAAATGCCGGGGCCCGGTCATTTCGGGATCCAGGTCGGGCGCTTCCATTCGCCGGTCGCGAACACCCACGGATCCAGCCGGGGATCGAAGGTGAGCTGGGTGTACGCCTCGCGCTGGATCTCCTTCCCGTTCTCCCGGAAGACCAGCTCGATTTCCACCGGGATGGCACCTGGCGCCCGGCGCAGCACGTCGCCGACCACGACTGCGCCGCCGGGGCCGGCTTCATGGACACGGACGAGCAGGAGGCGCTGCTGGTCGACCCAGATCTGCGGAGACGTGGAATCGCCGGCCGCGGCACCGACGACCCACACCCGTTGCCCGCGCAGCGTATCCGCCCGGACCTTCCCCAGGTCCACGCCCTCCCGTTCGAGCTGCCGCACCGTCTCCGCCACGGGCTGTCCGTAGACGTCCGACAGCACGGCACCGAGCATGTTCGGATACGGGTGGCCGCCCGCCGGCCGGCCGCGCTTGAACTGGAAGACCGAGTCATCCCGCATGATGGCGGTGTTCATACTGTCGACCGGACCGAAGTCGATCCGCAGCCGCCCCGGATTCTCGACCGTTTCGTACCAGGTCTCGGTCCGGCCGTCCGGAAACGTGGTGCGTTGAACGAAGGTGAGGGTCCGGAACCACTTGCCCTGCCAGTGGTCGTGCATGCGCGCCACGACGTCATGCCCGGTGCGCGGCTGGGCGGTGGCGACCTGGAGGAGCAGGAGGACGGCGAGACTCATGGCTGGGCTCCCGCGCTCAGTCGTTCCGAAGGATGCTGAGCGGATCCGCCCGCGAGGCTCGCCTTGCAGGCACGTAACAGGCGGCCAGCGCCACCGCGGTCAGCGCGAGCGAGACGCTCGCGAACGTCAACGGGTCGCCCGGGCGCACGCCGTAGAGGAGCCCCGAGAGGAGGCGCGTCGCCGCGAGGGCGCCCACCAGCCCGACCGCGATGCTCACGCCGACCAGCCGCGCGCCCTGGAGCACCACGGCGCGGGTGAGCCGGTGCGGCGTCTCGCCCAGCGCGATCCGCACGCCGAACTCCCGCTGGCGCTGGTTCACGCTGTAGGAGATCACGCCGTAGATCCCGATCGTGGCAAGCAGCAGCGCCAGCCCGCCGACCGCCTGCATGAGCAGCAGGCTGAGCCGCGGACCGGCGAGCGCGTCCGCCACGTAGCTCTGCATCGGCCGGATGTCGGACAGGGGCAGACTCGGGTCCATCGCGGTCATCTCGCGGCGCACGGAGGAAATGAGCGAGGTCGGATCCCCGGCGGTGCGCACCACGTAGGACGCACTCAGCCACGGCGCATACGGGCTGTAGATGGCGGGCAGGCCGTAGCCGTTGAGCCCCAGCATCCGGGTGGCCTCCACTACGCCCACGACCGTGGCGTTCATGTTGGGCGTGCCCGTCGGCTCGAGCTGGAGCGGCTTCCCGATGGGGCTCTGGTCGCCCCAGACCCGTTTGGCCAGGCGGTCGTCGACGATGATGGTGCGGGTGGGGCCGAAGGCCTTGTCGTCCACGGTGAACGGCCGGCCTGCCAGAAGCCGCGTGCCGAGCGTGGTGAAGTACTCGGGAGACACCCAGCGCGCCTCGGCGGTGACGCTCTCGAAGTTGCGGGCGGTCTCCTCGTCGTACGCGTAGGGCTGGAGCGCCCCGCTGCCGGTGAGGGGAAGCTGGTTGGTGCGCGCGGCCGATTTCACGCCGGGCAGCGCGATCAGCCGGCGCTCGAGCTCCTCGTAGAACTGCTTGCGCTTGCTCCCCTCCTGGTAGGCGCCGAGCGGCAGCGAGACCTGGAAGGTGAGCACGCCCGCGGGCTCGAAGCCCGGGCGGACGCGCTGAAGCGCCAGGAAGCTCCGCACCAGCAGCCCGCCGCCCACGAGGAGCACCAGCGACAGCGCGATCTCCGCCGCGATGAGCGCGTTCCGGATCTTCCCCTGCCGCCCGGCATTAGCCACGCGCCCGCCGCTCCGCAGCACCTCGCTGCCGCCCGGCTCGGCGGCGTGGAGCGCGGGCGCGAGTCCGAAGAGCACCGCCGTGGCGACGCACAGCAGCACCGTGAACGCCGCCACGGTCCAGTCGACCCGGACGTCGGCGAGGCGCGGAAGCGTGGCCGGCGCCAGGCGCGCGAGCGCGGCGAGCCCGGCGTAGGTGAGAGCGATGCCGAGCGCGCCGGCCATCGCCGCGAGGAGCAGGCTCTCGGTGAGCAACTGCCGGACGATCTGCCCGCGGCCGGCGCCCAGCGCCTGTCGAATCGCGAGCTCGCGCTCGCGCACGGTGGCGCGGGCCAGAAGCAGGTTCGCCACGTTGGCGCAGGCGATCAGCACCAGGAGCCCCACCGCGGCGAGCAGGACTACGAGGGTCGGCTCGACGCCCTTCACCACGTCGTGGTGCAGCGGCACGGCGCGGATCCGCACCTGCGACATCTTGTGCTCGGGATAGGCGGCGCGGAACCTGGCGGCCACGCGGTCCATTTCGCCCTGCGCCTGCGCCAGGGTCACGCCCGGCTTGATCCGGCCGAAGACCGTGAGGGTGGTGAGGTTGCGGGGCGGGAGGTTGGCCCGGTCGATCTGCAGCGGCATGTAGAGGTCGCCCTCGCGGATGGCGTAGACTTCGGGCGGGAGAAAGAGCCGGAAGTCGGCCGGGAGGACACCCACGACGGTGTGCGACACGGCGTCGACCTGGATGGTCTTGCCGATAATCTCCCGGTCGCCGCCGTAGCGCCGGCGCCAGAGCCCGTAGGTGAGGATCGCGACCTTGGGCCCCTGGAGCGCCTCCTCCGCCTCGGTGAAGGTGCGGCCCAGCATCGGCTGGACACCAAGCAGCGGCAGCAGATTGGCGGAAATGGGCGTGAGCTCGACCCGCTCCGAGGCGCCCTCGCCGGTGAGCACGCCTGTCGCACCGACTTCCGAGCCGCCGGTCCCCGCCGCAAAGCCCTCGAACAGGGTCGTCTCGCGCGCGTAATCGAGGTAGTCGGTGGCGGAGGTCGCGGGCAGCGACTGGGCCCCCTGGCCGAACTCGTTCCAGATCATGACGAGCCGCTCGGGCTCGCGGTACGGCAGTGGGCGGAGCAGGACGCCGTTGACCACGCTGAAGATGGTCGTCGCGGCGCCGAGTCCGGCGCCGAGGGTGAGCACGACGATCAGGGTGAAGGCGGGCGCGCGGCGCAGGCCGCGAAGGGCGTAGGCGACGTCGCGGCGGATGGCATCGCGCATGGACCGGGCTCGGCAAGGGTGGCGGGCTGGGACCGAACGGAGGACGGCCGATGGAGACGGTACGGGCGCTCGGACGCGGGGGTTTCGGATCCCCGGGGCTTGACAATACATGTTATGACATGTAATCTCTGGTCATGCCTTCCCGACTGCAGGCCGAGATCAAGCAGACCAAGCCGTTCCCGCGGCGAAGCAGCGAGGCGCTCTTGAGCGTCCTGCGCACCGCGGCGCTCCTCGAGCACCGCCTGAACGAAGCGCTGCGTCCCTTCGGGATTACCTCGCTCCAGTACAACGTGCTGCGCATCCTGCGAGGCGCGGGTCCCACGGGGCTGTGCGGACGCGAGATCGCGGAGCGCCTGGTCTCGAAGGTCCCCGACGTGTCGCGCCTGCTGGCCCGCATGGAGGAGATGCAGCTGCTCCGCCGGGAGCGGGATGACGCCGATCGCCGGCACGTCACGGCCAGGATCACGGCCAAGGGGCTCCGGCTCCTGGAGGAGACGACCCCCGAGCTGGAAGCGCTCGAGCGGGAGCGCTTCGCCCAGCTGGACGCCGGCCGGCTGCAGCACGTCATCGACGGGCTGGCGGACATCCGGGCGGTATTGTGAACCTTTTCCGCTAAATGTGTGTTATAACATATGTGTTATCACTGATAGTTGGCGGCCAACTCATTCTGACGCGAGGCTTTGTATGTCTACAACCTATATCCCTGACGCTGTCACCCTCGGTACCGGCCTCCTGCTCGCGCGCCTGATCCTCGGAGCGCTCATGGTGGGGCACGGCACCCAGAAGCTGTTGGGATGGTTCGGCGGCTACGGGATTGCCGGCACCGCCGGGTACTTCGAGGGCCTGGGCTTCCGTCCCGGCCGCCTGTTCGTCATCACCGCCGCCCTCAGCGAGGTGGGCAGCGGGATCCTGATCGCGCTGGGCCTGCTCGGTCCGGTGGGACCCGCGCTGCTGCTGTCGCTCATGATCGTGGCCGCCATCAGCGTGCACTGGAAGAATGGGGTCTTCGCCACAGCCAACGGCATCGAGGTGCCCCTGCTGTACGCCACCGCCGCCGTCGCGCTCGCGCTGACCGGCCCCGGCCCGTTCTCGCTCGACGCGGCGCTGTCGATCGAGCACAGCTGGACCCCCGCGCTCAAGGCGGCGGCGCTCCTCATCGGCGTGGTGGGCGGAGTGGTGAATCTCCTCACCCGCCGTCCGGCGCCAGCGACGGCGACCGCGTAACGGGGACGGGCAGGCGGAGAAATCCGCCTGTCCTGGCAACCGCGTGCGATGGGGCAGGGATTTTCGAATGACGACGGGCGCCGCGACCCGCTGGGGAGCTTCAGGCGGGTGCGGAGCGGCCGGGATGGAGAGGCGCCGATCGGAATCGAACCGATGATGGAGGTTTTGCAGACCTCTGCCTTACCACTTGGCTACGGCGCCGGGGACAGCAAACGTAATGTGGGACAAGGAGTTCCGCAATCACGTCGAGTCGGTTGCGCCGTATGGACTTAGCCGAACGCGCCGCGGCTGCCTTTCTCGGCGGCGCATTCTGGGGGCATTACCCTCGCTATTGTGCGAGCTGAACCACGTCCGATTCGTTCGCGAGATCGATGTACGCGATCCACCAGCGACCGTCGAAGTCGATAAGGCGGAAATCGTCCGCGCCTACCGCCGCCGCCGCCCAGCCATCAAGGATCAAGATCTCTGAGTCCTCGACATCGCCCGCCCTCGTCGGCGAGCATGGCCTCGCGCACGCACCTGACCGGGAGGCGGCGACGATTTCCCCCGGCGCCGGATGATGGGCGACGACCTTCGCCGGCAGGATCCCGGCGGTGAGACGTTCCCAGTCGTGGTGCGCCAGGCTGAAATAGAATGTCCTGAGCGCTCCCCGGATCTCCGCCTCCGCCGGCACGGCGGGGGGGTCCCCCCGCTGCAACGCCGCAGCGGGTCCTGCAACCAACGCCAACATGCCGGCGATCAGCCCCGCGCGGCGCACCCATCCGTCATTCCGCATCATGAAAGATGATCCCGGCCGTGTGACGCCGTCCCGAGCGGATGCGGCTCACCCCGTGCCGCATGTTCACCCGGTAGACGCCCCGGGTCCCTCGTACTGGCCGATGATGCACGGCAAACGCGACCGCGTCTCCCTGCCGGAGCGGTACCACCTCCACCCGTGACTGCATCCGCGGACGCTGCTCGGTGAGGACGAACTCGCCGCCGCTGAAGTCCCGGCCCGGCTCCGACAACAGGACTGCGACCTGGATCGGGAACACGTGCTCGCCGTAGAGATCCTGGTGCAGGCAGTTGAAGTCGCCCGGATCGTACTGCAGCAGCAACGGCGTCGGCTTCCGCTGGCCCGCCGCGTGACACCGGGCCAGGAAGTCGCCGTGCCCCGCCGGATACCGCACGCCGAGGCCCATCGCCTCGTTCCAGCGGTTGGCCACCGGCGCCAGGCGGGTATAGAGCGCCGTGCGGAGCTCCGCGACGAGCACCGGCAGCGGATAACTGAAATACTTGTACTCACCGCGCCCGAAGCCGTGTCGCGCCATGACGACCCGGCTCCGGAACCGCCCATCGTCCGGGTAGAGCGCCGCGAGCGCGTCACAGGTCTCGGGGGCCAGCAGGCCCTCTATCACCGCGCACCCGTGGGCGTCGAGGTCCGATGAAAGCCGATCCGCATCCAGATTCCCGACCCGTGCCAGGGCGGCCGCCACCGTCGAAAGCGCGGCCAGGATCGAAGCGCGGTCCTCCAGCACCGCGACGCTCATGGCCGTGCCTCCCGCTCGAGCAGCGCTCGTTTCCGCTCGACGCCCCAGCGGTAGCCCGACAGCGACCCATCGGTCCGCACCACGCGGTGGCATGGGATCGCCAGCGCCAGCGGGTTCGCGGCGCACGCCCCTGCGACCGCGCGCACCGCGCCCGGCGCGCCGATCCGGCCGGCGATCTCCTTGTAGGTCGCGGTCCGGCCGGCGGGGATTTCCCGCAGCGCCTGCCAGACGCGGTGCTGAAAGGCGGTGCCCTGCACGTCGAGTGGAAGCTCCAGGCCGAGACCGGGCGCCTCCACGAATTTCACGACCCTCGCCACCAAGCTCTCGAATTCGGCATCCCCGCCGATCAGCTCGGCGTTGGGGAAGCATGCCTGGAAGTCGCGCACCAGCGCCTCGGGGTCGTCGCCCAGCTGGATGGCGCAGACGCCTCGGTCGCTCCGGGCGACGAGGATCGTGCCCAGCGAGCACTCCCCGATGGCGAACCGGATCTCGATCGTCGCGCCGCCGGCGCGATAGATGGTGGGTGACATGCCGAGCATGTCGTCCGCCTCGGCGTAGAAACGGCTGTTCGAGCTGTAGCCGGCCTCGTAGATGGCCTGCGTCACGGTGCGACTCCTTTCGAGCTCCCGGCGCACCCGGTGGCCCCGGTGCGCGATCGCGTATGCCCGCGGGGTCAGGCCGGTGACCGACCGGAACACGCGGTGAAAATGGAAGGGGCTCACGCCCGCCTCGGCGGCGAGCTGCCCCAGGCTCGGCGGCTCCGGTGCGGCCTCGATCCGGCGGCAGGCCCGCGTCACCGCCGCGGCGTGCCGTTCCACGAGGGACGGCAGCTCGGGCGTGCAGCGCTTGCAGGGCCGGAAGCCGGCCGCGACCGCATCGGCGCCCGTGGCGTGGAACTGCACGTTCTCCGGGCGTGCCGGGCGTGCGGGACAGGATGGCCGGCAGTACACGCCGGTGGTCCTGACCGAGTACACGAAGGCCCCCTCGCTCGCGGTGTCGCGGGCGACGACGGCCGCCCACCGCGGATCGGCGGTGGTCTCCGCCGCGAGCTGTGCCTGCCTGGTCGATCGGGTCATGAGCCCTCCGTGCTCGGGTGCCATCGTGTGAGCCAGTCTAGCGCGGCCCGGGCAGGCCCACACTCCGATTCTTGCGGTCGAATTCGAGGGCTGAATCCTCGCCAAGCCACGGAATTGAACGACGAAGGAGGGCTTACGATCGAGGTGGAGGGGGGGAGGACGGGAAGTCGGTCTGGCTGAGGATCATGTGCCTAGCGTTGGGGAGGGCCGCTGGCCGGAAGGAGCTCCTGCCGGCGGCCAGGGAGGGCGTCGCGGCCGCGCCCCTTCCCCCCAGTCCCTTCCAGCAGCATCTTCGGCCCACGGGATTTCTCCCGTGTCAGCGATCCCCGAACTCCGGCATGCCGCACCAGTTGAGGAACGCCACCAGGTTCTCGGCCTCCTCGGGAGTCGGCATCATGATCTCGGTGCCGCCGCGCGTCACCAGCGGCACGAAACGCATCCCGTTCCGCCCCGGCCGGCGGAGCGGCCGCTGGCCGATGTGCCATGGCCCGTCCTGCAGCTGGTCCGCGCGCGGCCCCACCGCGAGCCCGTCGCGCACGAGGCTCCGGAGCAGCGACCAGTCGCGACGCTGTCGCGTCTTGGGGTGCCGTTGGTGCGCCAGGAGGAAGACCAGCTCCACCATGGCGCGCTTGCAGAGCGTTTCTGCGGCCGCGTCGTCCATGAAACACCACGTTGGAGGAAACGCGTGCAAAGTACCATCCGCGAGGCCCGGCTCAAACCCGAGTACGCCTCCATCTACCCTGGCGTCCAGCCCGGGGTCTGGATGCCCGCCTCGGCCATCGGCCAGCAGCTGCTGCTCTGGCACCTCACCGCGCCGGCGACGCCCCAGGGCGAGCGCCTGATCTCGGAAGAGCACTTCGAGTTTCGCGGCGGGCAGAAGCGGGTGGGCTCGTGGATCAACATGCGGACGCGGTTGGCGGACGGCTGAGGCGGCCGGGGGCGGGCTGCTGCGTCCCGGTCGCCCTGAGCGCAGCGAAGGGGGCATGCCTTGAAGCATGCCCCCTTCGCTGCGCTCAGGGTGACGGGCGGATGGGCGCGTGCACCGCGCCTTGCCGATCCCCCGCGCGCTCAGCCCGCGCGCCGGCTCCGGAGCGCCACCGGCGCGAGCGCCGGCTCTTCGGCCACCGAGCCGAGATACGCCGTCGGATCGTGGTAGATCGCGCCCTCCGGCAGGTACTGGTACATCGGGCCGAGGTCGTGCCGGATCCGGTTGTGGTAGAACTCCGGCAGCACGGTCGGTCTCGCCGTCCAGGTAGGCCCGGACCGACCGGTCGGTGTCGAGCAGCTTGCGGATCTTGGTGTGATACTCGATGCGCCCCCATCCCTCCGACGACATCGCCCGCACCACGTTCATCCACTTGGGGATCGCCGTCGGGCGTGGCCGGAACGCGCCGCCCGATGGCCCGCCAGGAGAACGAGTAGCTCGTCACGTCGATGAGCCCGTCGTAGAACTCCGGCCAGCCGTAGTTCTTGGGCCGGACGTTCATGGCGTGGTTGTTGTTCAGGAAGTGGAACGGGAACGGCAGCACGCGGCCGTCGCGCTGGTAGTCGAGGTTCATCGGCGCCGCCCGGCCGAAGGCCGACAGCAGCGAGTAGGCGGGGAAGGCGCCGGGCGCCAGGTCGATGAAGCGTCTTGGTCAGCTCGAACGGCTCGGGGCCCATGTCGCCGTCGAGACCGAGCACGAAGTTGGTCTGGATGTAGGGGATGTAGCGCAGGATCATGTTCACGTGATCCGCGACCTGCTTCACCTTGTCCATGCCCGGTCCGGCGGGTCTTCGACTTGTTCCCCAGGTCGTACCACGACTCGATGCCGGGCAGGATCGCCTGAAACCCGTTCTTCTGCAGCCGCTTGAGGTGCGGCTCGGCCAGGAGCGACAGGCTGCTCTCCGCGATGTGCCGCATCCGCCCCTGCGGCACCGCCGCCTCGACCGCCTCCATGTAGTCGTCGAACCGGACGCCGAAGTTCGGGTCGTGCCAGCCGACGATCGGATTCTTGATCTTGGTGAGCAGGAAGGCGAGATCGTCGCGCAGGTCGTCGAACCCGAGCGGCTGGTAGTCGACCGTGGAGTCGATGCAGAAGCTGCAGGTGTACGGACAGCCCAGGCTGCCGATCATCGGCACGATCTTGATCGTGGGCGCCTTGGCGATCGTGGCCGCCGCGAACTTCCAGCGCTCGCGCAGCGTCGGCAGGTCGACCGGCTGCGAGGCTGAGCTCATGTGCACGCCCATCGGCCGGTTGGGCTGGCAGTCGCGCAGCATGTCGGCCACGACGCTGCGATCGGTGAAGCCGAGCACGTAATCGAAGTACTTGCGGGAATCCTCGGGATAGCAGCGCGCGTGCGGGCCGCCGAGCACGGTGACGGCGCCCTTCTGCCGGTACAGGTTGCTCAACGCGTACGCCAGCTGCGCCGACTGCGTGAACGCCCCGATGAAGAGGACGTCGAGGTCGCTCGGAAGCTCTTCGAGCAGATCCTCGATCCCGGTGTAGCAGACGAGGGTCACATCGTGACCCTCCTGCTCGCACCAGACGCCGATCACCTGGGGCATGATGCTCGCCAGATTGGCGTTCATGAGCCGACCGTACAGGGACGGCTTGGGGCTCTTTGTGACCAGGTCCAAAATGCCTATACGCAGCCGACGCATGCTGAATTCTCCAGCAGGGGAAGCAGAGCCTCTGTGCGTCGGGTCATCACCAGAAACCTGGGTGACCGTGCCACGGAGAGTTGTCGCAGGCGGAGCGTGCCGGGTCAGCGGCGGAAGGACAACGGATAGTGGGATGAAAATGCCCGGGTGGACAGGCTAAGGCAAGCCGCGCCCCTCGTCGTCGGACCGAAGGGGTCCCGGCAGGCGGCCGGGGGATCATCCCGTCATGACGGCCAGGGCACGCGGAAGAATCCGGTACTCGAGTGGAGAGGACAGGATGACCACCTCGCCGTCCAGCGACACCTGCAGCCGCGAGCGACGGGTCTCGACCGTGGCCTCTTCGACCAGAAACAGCTCCAGCTCGCGCACGCGGTCCACCCCTCGCCACAGAACCCGCCCCGCGAGCCCGAGCAGGCTCCGCCGCCGGGGCGCGTGCATCACGTACAGAGCCAGCCGCCCGTCCGTGAGCGACTCGCGCGAGGCGGCCTGAAGGCCCACCATGCGGTATTCGTTGTTGCCCACGAACACGAACGGCGTGAGCCGGACCACCGTCTCGTCGGCGGTGCGGATTCGGACTCCCATGAACGGCCGGCGCCGCAGCACCACCAGCGACGCCCAGAGGGCCGTGAGCCACTTACCCGCGCCGGTGGTTTCCCGGCGGCGGCGGAGTTCGACGATCCGGGGATACACGCCGATGCTCGAGTTGTTGAGAAAGACCCTGCCGCTCACCTGGCCCACGTCCACCTGCCGCACCGCGCCCTGCGCGGCGATCCGCACGGCGTCCGCGAGCTCGAGTGGCAGGCCGAGGTCCTTGGCGAAGTGGTTGAGTGTCCCCAACGGGAGCACGCCGAGGGGGATGTTGCGCCCCAGGATCGCGGTGGCGACGGCGTTGACCGTGCCATCACCGCCGGCCGCGACGGCCAGGCGGCATCCCGCGTCGGCGGCCGCGCGCGCCTGGTCGGCGAGGGAGCGGCCGGGCTCGGCGGCCAGGATCGTGGCCGTGCGTCCCAGGGCGGCGAAGAGCTCGACGATCCGCTCGGGCGTCGCGTCGCCGGAGGCTGAACCCGACGCGGGGTTGAGAATGACGGCCACATCGATCACACTGCATCCTTGGTCGGAGTGGGATGCACGATACCTGATGCGCGCCAAGCGAGGTGGGGTATGGATCACGAACACGGTAGGCTGAGCGGCCGCCGGGGCATCACCGTCCTGAATCTGGTGCTGCTGATCCTGGCGGTGATCGTCGCCGCGGTGCTCCTGGGCCGGCAGCTGTAGCGCCGGCTACGGCCTCACGCTGACGCTGTCCACGAAATAAGGGGTGTGGCCGAAGCACGTCGTCGGGATGCCCGGGTGCTCCCTGTAGTGCAGCACGACGCGCTTGCCGAGGGCGGCGCTGAGGCGGGGTACGACCGCCTCGTTCCGGACGCTGAACTCCCAGATCGTCGGCGTGACGCCCGGGACGATGGACATGGCCAGCTCGCCCTCGTACGTCTTGCAGACCCAGCCCCGTCGGCTGAACTTCTGCAGGATGCCCGCCCGCTCCCCCTCCGAGTAGCTCCACGAGAACGCCAGTCCCACGTACAGCGTGAAGAGCAGCAGCGGGATGAGCAGGAGGCCCAGCAGGATGAGCCACCGTCGGCGGGGCTTCGTGGGAGCGGCGGATTCGGTCATGGGGAGCCCGGTGGAGGACGCCCAATCATAACGGGCGCCGTCCCAGAGGCGAGAAGACGAACCCCTTCCCGACCGTCACCACCCAGCCGGCCCGCTGCGCGTCGTTCCCGAACCGGCGCGCGAAGTCGAACCGGAGGGCGTCGGTGTCGGTGGATCGGCTGGCGCCGAGGCGGAGGCCGACGCCGGCGTCCCACCCGGTGCGCCGTCGCTCGCCGGCGTACCACGCGCCGCCGTGATCGACGAACCCCGCGACGCCGAGACCGACCATCCCCAGGAAGTCGTCGACCACGGTGACCCGGTATTCGGCGGTGCCGAAGTAGGACCGGTTGCCGGTGAAGGCATGGCTCCGGAAGGCCCGCGGGCCGGTGCCCAGCCCGAGATCGAACTCGCCCCCCGGAATCGGATCCTTCAGCCAGCCGCCCTCGATGTGCAGGATGCCGACCTGGTCGGGACCTGGTTGCAGCACCGCGGTGGCGGCCAGCTGCACCGAGCCGCTGTCGAGTCCGGCCGCGTCGTACAGGCCGCCGGCCAGGCCCTCCAGGTAGCCAAAGCCGCCGGGAACCTTGACGCCCAGCCGGGCCGACACGAGTGGGGCGACGCCGTCGCGCTCGTAGCCGAACACCTCGGGCGCCACCAGCACGCCCGCGCGCACGGTGAGCCCAAGATCCACGTCCTCCTCGCGCGCGAACCCGGCATACCCTTTGGTCACCAGGAACCGGGTGCGGCTCCACGTCAGGTACGGACCGACCGCGCCCGTGACGGTCTTCTCGAACGCCGCGGGCGATCCCTCCGGCCGGAAGTCCTCGCGCCGCACCTGCGCCTGCAGGCCCAGCCGCAGGTACCCTTCGGATGACGCGCGGAGCGCCCAGGCCGCCGAGCCGCGCACCAGCGAGTAGCGATGGGAGAGGGTATCGCGCGCCTCGTCGGCGCCGTCGAAGAACTGGAGCACGCGCTCGTCGCGGTCCTCCGCCTCCAGCCGGAACCCGCGCTGGGAGGTGAGCGAGTAGAACGGCTGCTCGAGCGCGATGCCCTCCACCCGGCCGTCCGAGCGATCCTCGTACACCGCCGCCAGGCCGACGGCGCCGGCGAAGAGCCGGGGCCGGCGGAAGGCGAGCGTGACGGAGGTGCGGTCAGGAGTCTTGCGGTAGCGAACCGCGGCGGAGGAGGCCGTCCCGAGCAGGTTGTTCTCGACCAGGCCGATGGTGAAGGCGACCTCGCCCCCGGTGCTCCGGAAGCGCCAATCGGCCTGGGTGCTCCAGCCGTCCTTGGTGAGGACCCGGGCCACGAGCCCCGAATCGGTCCGCACCGAGTCGATGACAACGCGCCGGAAGATGCCCAGCGACCGCAGGTTTCGCTCGGACTCGGCGACCCGCGCGGAATCGAACGGCTCGCCCGGCCGGAACAGCAGCTCCCGGCGGATCGTGGCCGCGCGGGTCTGGAAATGGAGCGCGTTCCCCAGCCGCGCGACCCAGCCCCGCTCGTCGGGATCGAAGATGTCGCGGCGATCGAGCACCACGCCCCGGAGCGTGTCGCCGCCCGGCGGTGGCCCGCCGGACGGCGCCGAATCGGCCGGCGTCTGGCCAGCGAGGCCGAGCGGAACGAGCAGAATGAACAGCGGCAGGAGGTGCCGGAACCGCAAACGCACTCCAGATCACGGGGGTGGGAAAGATACCACCGCGATCAGGACAGGTCCGCCACGCTGGTGAGGATGCGGTCGGGGGTGATCCCGCTGGCCTCGAGCACGTCCTCGCGGAACTTGCCGGTCCGGACCAGCCAGCCCTGGAGGCCCGCCCGCTGGGCGCCCTCGACGTCGCTCCAGAGGTCGTCCCCCACCATCGCGACCGAACGGTCGGCGGCCAGCCCGAGGCTTCGCACCGCGGCGTCGAAGAAGCCGGCGCTCGGCTTGCCCGCCACGGTGGCAGCGGTGCCGGACGCATATTCCAGCGCCGCCACGAACGGGCCGGCATCCAGCGCCAGCCGGTCCCCCTGGTGGAAGTATCGGTCGCGGGAGAGAGCGACGAGGGCGGCGCCGGCCATGAGGTGCTCGAACGCCTCCTGGAGCAGGGCGAACGTCCAGCGCTCACCCAGGTCCCCGAGGACGACCACGTCCGCGGCCGCGCGGGGCCGGCCCGACGTGCCGCCGCACAAGGTCAGCCCGTCCATGTCTTCGAGGGCACCCTCCGGAACGAACGGGGCCACCGTGGCATAGCCGCCCCTCCGGACCAGCTCGACCCCGGCGAGGGTGGCGGTGACGATCTCCTGGGGGGACACAACGAGCCCGTAGCCCGCGAGCCGGTCGACGAGCATGCGGCGCGAGCGGCTGGTGGTATTGGTGACGAGCCGGAACGGCATCCGTCGGCCCCGCAGGCGGATAAGCGCCTCGGCTGCGCCGGCAATGGCGGCCGCGCCGGTATACAGGGTGCCGTCGAGATCGAGCAGGTACGCGGCGGGCGTCGAGGATGGCATGGTTGTCGCGTTCGCCTCTCACCGATTATCGTCCACCAGATACCCTCGACGGATCGACCATGCCACTCACCATGCTGCTCGCCCACGCCGCGCTGCTCGCCCGCCTGGCCGCTCCCTATCCGTTCGCGGTGGGGGAGACCCTGGAATACGACGCCAAACTCGGTCCGCTCCCGATCGGCACCGCGCACATGACGGTCAACCCGATGACCCGCGAGCGCGGCGCGGAGGCGTTCGTGTTCGCCGCCGGCGGCGAGGGACGGCCGATGGGCATCCGGGTGGGCGCGGACCTCACGTCCTACGTCGGCACCCGGGGGTTCACCTCCCTGCGCTTTCATCGCCGGGTCTACCAGGGCACCAGCGTGGACGAGTCGCAGTTCCAGATCGTCGGCGACTCGAGCCGCTATCGGCAGGAGGGAGTGCCCCGGGACTGGGCCGCGCCGACCAAGCCGCTCGACGAGCTCGCGTTCCTCTACTATCTGCGGACGGTCCCGCTCACGGTGGGCGCCACCTACCAGATCCCGCGGTACTTCAAGACGGGGTACAACCCGATTCGGGTCCGGGTCGTCGGCCGAAGCGAGTGGCAGCTCCCGGATGGGCGGACCGTGCCGGCGTTCAACCTGGAGATCACCTCCCGCGACCTGCTGATGAACGTCACCATGACCGACGACGCGCGGCGGTTGCCGGTGGAGTTGGAGATCCCGTTGCCGTTCGGCCGGGTCACGCTGGAGCTGACGAGCGCGCGTTAGGGTCTGGCCCTAGACCATAGGCCAGCGCGCGAGTCATCCTGAGCGCAGAGCGCGAAGGGGGGTCCAACTTCCACCGCCGACCGCTCTCAATATCTGCCCAGATACGTGTCGATCTCCCACTGGCTCACCTGCAGGTTGTACTGCAGCACCTCGTTCCGCTTCGCCTCGAGGAACCGCTCCGTCAGGTGCTCGCCCAGGGCCTCCTTCACCACGTCGTCCTTCTCGAACAGCTCCAGCGCCTCGTGCAGGTCCCGCGGCAACTCGTCGATCCGGTACTTCCGCCGGTCCCGAAAGCTCATCGTGAACACGTTGCGGTGGACGGGCTCGCGGGCTTCGAGCTTGCGCTCGACGCCGTCGAGGCCGGCCGCGAGCTGGACGGTGAGCGCGAGGTACGGGTTGCAGGCCGGGTCCGGCATCCGAAGCTCGCAGCGCGTGCCGAGACCGCGGCGGTCCGGAATCCGGACCAGCGGCGAGCGGTTGCGGGTCGACCACGCCACGTTGCTCGGCGCCTCGTACCCCGGCACCAGGCGCTTGTAGCTGTTGATCAGCGGATTGGTGATCGCGCAGAACCCGCGCGCATGCTGCAGCAGCCCTTCGATGTAGCTCAGCGCCACCCGGGAGAGCTGGTACTCGGCCTTGGCGTCGTAGAACGCGTTCTCCTTGCCCCGGAAGAGCGACTGGTGCGTGTGCATGCCGCTGCCGTTGATCCCCTGGATCGGCTTCGGCATGAAGGAGGCGATGTAGCCGTAGCGGTTGGCGACGTTCCGGACCACGAACTTGAACGTCGTGAGGTTGTCGGCCGTGACCAGCGCGTCGGCGTACTTGAAGTCGATCTCGTGCTGTCCCTGCGCCACCTCGTGGTGCGCGGCCTCGACCTCGAACCCCATCTCGACCAGCTGCTCCACGATGACCCGCCGGATCTCCTCGCCCTTGTCGAGCGGGCCCAGGTCGAAGTAGGACGCCGAATCGTGCGTGGTCGTGGTGGACGAGCCGTCGGGGGTCTTCTCGAAGAGGAAAAACTCGGCCTCGCACCCCGCCATCATCGCGAACCCGAGCTTCTTGGCCCGGGCGAGCTGGCGCTTGAGGGTCAGCCGGGGACAGCCGGCGAAGGGCTCCTCGTCGGGCGTGTAGATGTCGCACAGGAGGCGCGCCACCCGGCCGCCCTCGTCGTCGTAGGGCAGGATCCGGAAGGTCGCGAGATCGGGCTTGAGGAGCATGTCCGACTCCTCGATCCGCACGAACCCCTCGATCGAGGACCCGTCGAACATGATCTCCCCGTCGAGCGCCTTGGGAAACTGGCTGCGCGGCACCTCCACGTTCTTGTTGATGCCCATGATGTCGGTGAACTGCAGCCGGATGAAATCGACGCCGAAGCGCTTCGACACCTCGAGCAGGTCCTCCTTCTTGGCTCCGCTCAGGTCGGTCGGGAAGTTGTCGAGGCTGGGCCGCTCGACCGACCCGCTCGACCGCTGCTTGGCGTGCGCCATGTCTGCCTGTCTCCGTGCGGGGGAAGTGTCGTGGGAAGGGCGGCCGATGCCCGCTGAAAGAAATCCCGGGAATGGTCGCGGGGTAAGGCCCTGGGCGTCCTTTTCCAGACCCCCGCGCCGGTGTACGCTTCTGCCGCGATGACCGCCTCTTCCTCGACCTGTCCGGCCTGCGGCGGCCCGGCCTCGGGCAACTTCTGCAGCGCCTGCGGCGCGAGCCTCGTGGCGCGCGCCTGCGCCGGCTGCCGGGCCGAGCTCTCGGCGCAGGCCCGGTTCTGCCATCGGTGTGGTCGCCCCGCCGACCCGCGGGCCGGCACGGCCCGTGCCGCGCTGCCGCAACGCGAGCGGACGGCCTGGATCGTGGCCGCGGGGCTCTGCGTCCTGCTCCTGGCGGCCATCCTGCTCAAGGTCGTGCGCGATGCTCCCGCTCCCGTGACCCCCGACATGGCCAATACCGGCGCGGGGGATGGGCGTGGCGGTGCGGCTCCGGTGGATGGACCGTTCAGCGGAGGGGCGGGCAGCCCACCCGGCCCGGCGCCCGACATCAGCCGGATGACGCCGCGCGAGCGGTTCGATCGGTTGTTCAACCGCGTGATGCAGGCCGCCGAGCGGGGCGACAGCGCGCAGGTCGAGCGCTTCACGCCGATGGCGCTCGGCGCCTACGCCCAGCTCGATTCGGTGAACGCCGACGCGCGCTACCACGCCGCGGTGCTCCGGCTCCAGGTCGGCGACCTGCCCGGCGCGCTCGCGCTGGCGGACACCCTCCTGGCCCGGTCGCCCGGTCACCTGTTCGGGTACATCGTGCGCGGCACGGCCGCCGGGCTCACGGGCGACACGGCCGTGGCCCGTCGCGCGGGCCGCGAGTTCCTGTCGCACTACCAAGCCGAGCGCGGAGCGAACCGGATCGAATACCGGGAGCACGAGCCGGCCATCGAGGACTTCAAACAGCAGGCCGAGAGCGTCACGCCATGACTCGCACCATCCGTGTTGCCCACAGCCCCGATTCCGACGATGCCTTCATGTTCTACGCGCTGGCGGAAGGCAAGATCGACACCGGCGACCTGCGCTACGTCCACGAGCTGTCGGACATCGAATCGCTCAACCAGCGGGCCCGCGCGGCGGAGCTCGAGGTGACGGCGGTCTCGATTCACGCCTACGCGTATCTCGCGCGCGACTACGCGCTGCTCGGCTCGGGCTCTTCCATGGGCGACGGCTACGGGCCCCGCCTGGTGGCCACCCGGCCCCGGCCGGCCGACCCCCGCGCCGCGCTCCGCGGCCTCCGCGTGGGCGTGCCGGGCAAGCTCACGACCGCGTATCTGGCGCTCAAGCTCTTCCAGCCCGACGTCCTCGAGGTCGTGATCCCGTTCGACCAGATCGAGGACGCGGTGCACCGCGGCGACGTCGACGTGGGCCTGCTCATCCACGAGGGCCAGCTCACCTACGCCGACACCGGCCTCCACCTGTGGGCCGACCTGGGCGCCTGGTGGATGGAGGACACCGGCCTGCCCCTCCCGCTCGGCGGCAACGCCGTACGCCGGGATCTCGGCCGCGCGGTCATCGACCAGATCGCCCGGGATCTCCGGGCCAGCATCGTCTACGCGCTGGAGCACCGCGCGCCGGCGCTCGCGCACGCCAAGCAGTTCAACCGCGGCATCGGCGACGAGCGGACCAATACCTTCGTCGGGATGTACGTGAACGAGTGGACCGTCGACTACGGCCCGCGCGGCCGCGCCGCCGTGCAGGCGCTGCTCGATCGCGGGCATGCGGCCGGGCTCATCCCCGAGCGAGTCGCCGTCGAATTCGTCGGGTGATTGACCCTGTCTTCTCCGCCTCCTACCTTCACGGTACCCTGAGCGTCCAGAGCCTCCGCTTCCCCTGAGGCGGCGGCGCGCCACCCAGGTCTGCCTGCCTGGTGGAGGTGTCTGAGTGGCCCCAGCGGCTGATCCCGTCAGGCTCCTCGTCGTGGACGACGAGGAAGCCATCCGCAACGCCGTCCTGAAATTTCTCGTCCTTCAGGGCTACGAGGTCCTGGTCGCCGCCACCGGCGAGGAGGCACTCACCCTCCTCCAGCGGCAGAAGATCACCGGCATTCTCCTCGACGTGAACCTGCCGGGCACCAACGGCATCGACCTCGTGCCCCGGATCCTGGAGCTCGAGCCCGCCGCCGCAATACTGATGCTCACCGCCGTGAACGACGCCACGGCCGCCGCGCTCTGCATGCAGCGGGGCGCGCTCGACTACCTGCTCAAGCCGATCGACCTGGTCCACCTCGGCCGCGCCATCACCCGTGCGCTCGAGAAGCGGCACAGCATCATCGAGGGACAGCAGGTCACCCATCGGCTCAAGGAAGAGGTCGCGCACCGCGCGGCCGAGCGCCGGCACGACCAGGAAGCCCAGGAGCGGCTTTCGGTCGCCACGCTCGAGGCGCTGGTGAATGCACTCGAGGCCAAGGATCCCTACCTGCGCGGGCATTCCGCCCGGGTGGCCGACCTGTCGGCGGGCGTCGCCGCACACCTGGGCCGGTCCGACGAGGAGATCGAGGTGGTGCGCACCGCCGGCCGGCTGCACGACATCGGCAAGATCGGGATCCGGGAAGAGATCCTCAACAAGCAGGGGCCACTGAGCGACGAGGAGTACGAGCACGTCAAGCAGCACGTGCTGGTCGGATCGCAGATCCTGGCGCCCCTGGTGCACCTGCGGGACGTGATCACCTACGTCCGGAGCCACCACGAGCGGTGGGACGGCTTCGGCTACCCCGATCGCCTGGCCGGCGAGGCCATTCCGCTCGGGGCGCGGATCATCGGCGCGGTGGAGATCTTCGACGCGCTCACCACCTCCCGGCCGTACCAGGAAAAAATGTCGCCCGAGGAGGCTGTGGAGCGGATGCGCGACCTGGTCGGCACGGCCATCGACCCCGAGATCCACGAGGCGCTGGAGGCCGTGGTATCCCGTCGACAGGCGCTCGTGTTCCTGGACGACACCCAGCGGTGAGTTGACGGGGGCTACGCCGGCGGGATCGCCGACGGCGCGGCGGCGGCGGGCTGCAGGTAGCCCATCCCCTGCAGCCGGGCGATCCGCTGCCGGATCGGCGGATGCGAGGCGAGCGCGTCGGCGACGAAGCCTTCGCGCGCCGAGAGGAAGCCGGGCGCTGGATCGACGATGCAGAGGTGCGCCGCCCCGCGCGTGATCGCGCGGGTGGGCGACGAGGCCGCCTCGAGCTTCTCGAGCGCCGACGCCAGCGCCAGGGGATTGCGGGTGAACTGCGCGCCGGTGGCGTCGGCCAGATACTCCCGCTTGCGGCTCACCGCCATCGCGAGCAGGCGGGAGACGACCGGCGCCACCACCAGCGTGAGCAGCCAGAGCACCAGCACCACGAGCGCCAGCGGATTGCCGCCGCCCTTGCCCCGGCTCCCGCCGCCGCCCCCGCCGCGCACGTGCCGGGAGCCGCGCATCATCCGCCCCATCCCGTCCGACATCAGCGCGATCGCGCCGACCATCCCCGCCAGCAGCGTCATCAGCCGGATGTCGAGATTCTGGACGTGCGCCAGCTCGTGCGCCACGACGCCCTGCAGCTCGTCCCGTGAGAGCGTGCGCAGCAGCCCCTGGGTGACCGCGATGCTCGCCGTCGCGGCGTCGCGCCCGGTCGCGAAGGCGTTGGGATCGTCGTCCGGGACGACCCAGACACGGGGCCGCGGGAGCCCCGAGGCGATGGCCATCTCCTCCACCACGTTCACCAGCTGGCGCTCCTCGGGCGTCGCGGGCTCGACGATCTCGCGGGCGCCGGTGGACCACAGCACCTGCCTCGGCCCGTAGCGCCACGAGTACCAGCAGATGCCGCCGGCGGCCAGGGTGGTGAACAGGCCGATGACGGGGATGACGTGGTGGTAGGCGCCGGGCGGGGTGTCGGCGGTCAGGAGCCCGAAAGCCAGATCGCCGCCGAACCCGACCCAGGCGAAGAAGACGATGAAGCCGATGACGAGCCAGGTGGAGCGGCGGCGGTTGGATTCCTGCTGCGCGAAGAGGTTGGCGTCCGCGCTCACGACGCCGGTTTGGTGGACGACAGATCGACGCTCGGCACCGCGCGCTCCGTGTCGTCCGTGATCTCCCACAGCTCCGCCGGCGTGGCCTTGGCGAGGCCGGCCACGAGCATCGTGGGGAAGGTGGCCTGTCGGGTGTTGTACTGGGTCGCGGTGTCGTTGTAGAGCTGACGCGCGAACCCGATCTTGTTCTCGGTGCTCGTCAGCTCCTCCTGGAGCTGCGCGACGTTGCCCGTGGCCTTGAGGTCCGGATAGGCCTCCGTCAGCGCGAACAGGCGGCCGAGCGCCTGGGTCAGCTCGCCTTCCGCCTTCGCCGTCTGCGCCACGCCGGTCGCGCTGACCGCCTTGTTGCGCGCCGAGATCACGGCCTCGAGCGTGTTGCGCTCGAAGTCCATCGCGCCCTTCACCGTGTTGACCAGGTTGGGGATCAGGTCGTGCCGCCGCTTGAGCTGCACGTCGATCTGCTTCCACGCGTTCGCGACCTGGTTCTTGAGCGCGATCAGGCCGTTGTAGGCGCCGATGATCCAGAGCACGACGACGGCGACGGTGACCAGGAGGATGAGCAGGGTGACCATGATCGGTCCTTGAAGGGGTTAGGGCGCCACCAGTCCCGCGAGCGCCTGGCGGAGCGCCTCCGCGATGGCATCCACGTCGCCGTTGAGCCGGAGGACTGGATGCTGTTCGTCGATCAGCACGTCGATCCCGGGCGTGACGGCGATCCGGCGGCAGGCGGTGGCGGTGCCGGCCGCGCCTTCGACCGGCGCGAGCCATCCGAGCAGCGCGCGGCCGACCCGCCCGCGGCCCGTCCCCGGCGACTGGAGCAGCGCCAGGCGTTCCGGGCGCGGGAGGGCCGGTCCGAGCACTCCGGCCACGCGGCGCTCGATCAGGTCACCCGTCAGGCCCGCGAACTCGCGCGTCATCGTCTCCAGCGTGGCACCCTCCATCTGGCGCAGCTTGATGGCGAGGATCTGGAGCAGATGGCGGTAGGAGTACACCGCGGCAGTGCCGCGGCCGTCGGGCGGGCTCACCAGCCCGCGCGCGACGTAGAACCGGATGGTCCGCTCGCTCGGCCGTGCGCGGGCAGCCGCGTTGACGGGCACCACGCCCGAGGCGTCGAGGATGCCGGCGGCCAGAGCGGTGAGATCGCGGAGACCCCAGGGCGCGAGCGCGCGGTACTCTCGGAGGGTCGCGAGCGGATCGGGCGGGGCGGCGAGCGGGATGCCTGCGGTCATGGTCATGCGGGTCCGTTCCCCGCACGCCGGCCGCCGAGCGTGCCGCGCTCGAGCGCGGCGACGACGGTGTTTCGCAGCATGTCGAGCGTGAACGGCTTGAACAGCATGGGGCACGCGCGCAGGTCGTGGGGCCAGTGGTCGGTCTCGGCGTAGGTGTCGCCGGTCATGAGGACGACGCGGTCGGCCAGGTGAGGCCAGCGCCGGACCAGCGCCAGATAGAACATGTCCCCGGACATCTGCGGCAGGTGGAGGTCGAGCAGGATGAGATCCACGCCCGTGTCATCCAGCGCTTCGTACGCGAGCAAGGCATCGCCGGCGGTCACCACCTCGTAGCCCATCCCGCGCAGAACCCGTTCCAGCGTCCGGCGGAGCGCCGGCTCGTCATCGACGATCAGCAGCCTCGGCTTCACGAGGCGGCAGCCCGGCGGACCGGGCTGAAGTAGCGGTTGGTGACGATGGCCATGGCCTCGTCGGTCGAGAGCGACACGCGCAGCTCCCCCGCGGTCATGCCGAAGACCGCCCGCAGGTGCATCTGCAGCGTTTTCGTCTTGCTGTAACCCAGCTTGATCGCCACGTCCTCGACGGTGTAGCCGGGGTCGAGCAGGAGCCGGTGGGCATACAGCAGGCGGGTCAGCACCATCACCACCCGGGGCGACGGCAGCCCCACCTTGGTGAACCAGCGTTCGCAGGTGCGGCGCGTGAGTCGGGCCCGGTCGGCGAGCGCGGTGACGGTCGGGCCTTCACCGGGAGCGTGCAGCATGCCCGCGAGCGCCAGGCGCAGCTCCGGCGGGAGGTCGCGAAGGATCTGCCCCAGCTCCTGGATCACCTGCTGCGACGCACTGTGCTCCAGCTCGGCCAGGAGGGCGCTCCCGAGCGAGCCCGGGGCGTCCTCGAACCGGTGCACGATGACCCGGCGGATGCCCGCCCGGCCCAGCTCCAGGAGGACACCCGCCGTCGCAGGGGCGAGCTCGGTATAGACCAGCAATGGCAGGGATGGGAAGAACTGGCGGATACGGCCGATACCGTGGGTGCGCGGGACGCTGCCGCCCAGGAGCGGGTCGACCACGGCCATCTGCACCGGACGGGCCCTGATGGCGTCGACCGCTTCGGGCCAGGTATTGGCCGCCTCCCAGGTGAACCGGTCGGGATCCAGGGATCGGAGCCGGAACAGTCGCTCGGCGGGCACGGCAGCGAGAACAAGATGTCGCAAATCGGCCCCTCTTTGTCGCAAAAAAGGCCTAAAACACGCCTGAGGTCCCTTCCAGATTGACGTCAGCCCCTTCCCCCAGACACCAATTTGAAAGGAAGTCCCATGTCCCGCACAATCACCAGGTGGTTCGCGATCGCCTCCCTCACGCTCGTCACCCTGACCTCGGCCGCCTGCACCCGGAGCGACGCCACGGGCCCATCGGACCCGGTGACCCCGGCCTTCGACGAGCACCAGGGCTCGAACAACTAGGTCGCAGTCGCAGCGTACTCACGAAGCCCGAACGCCACCGCCCGGATCGCCGGCAGATCGCCGAGTCCGGCCACGGTGGCGGCTTCGGCCGCCGGGCTCTCGCAGGCATCCAGGTTGGTCAGCACGCGCTCGAACCGGAAGTACCACGCGTTCAGCCGGTGCGTCTCGGCGAGCGCCATCCCCGCCGTCAGCATCTGCCGGCCCCGGCTCATCTGTCCGAACCGCGCCAGCCCCACGCCCGCCTTGTAGTGGTAGTCCGCGAGCATGCTCGGGGGCATGCGGCCCTGCGCCTTCTCCGCCTCCGCCCGCCGCCGCTCGAAGGCCATCCGGTCACCGACGCTTGATTCGAGCTCCATGAGCTCGAGGAGCGCATTGGTCCGGACCAGGAAGCTGGTGCGCGCGTTGACCACGAGCTCGAAGGCCACGCGTGCGCCATCGGCCGCCCCGAGCTCCTTGAGCCCGATGCCGAGGTCGCCGAGCACCCGCATCCGCTGGAGCGCGTCCTCGGTGAGCTGGAAGGCCTCGTAGCTGGCCTGGATGGATTCCACCCGGAGGCCCTCGAGGGAGTAGAGGGCGCCGAGATCGGTGAGGGCCATGGCCTGGACGTCGCGCAGGTCGGCGGCGCGCGCGGCCTCGATCACCACCTCTACCATCGCGCGCGCGAGCGGAAGGTTGCCCTCCCCGCGGAGGACGGCGCTTCGGCCGAGGCGCGACCGCAGCGCCAGAACGCGGTCGCCGGCGCGCTCCGCCGCCGACTCGGCCGCCATGTAACAGCTCGTGGCCTGGGTCCAGCGCGCAAGCAGGCGGTTGAGTCGTCCCGCGAACAGCGCCGAGGCCGCGAAATCGCTGGCCGGCACTTCGCTGCCGTGCGTCCGCACGGCGAGCGTCAGCACCTCCAGCGACTCCTCCAACCGGCCTTCGTGCTCCAGGAAGTATGCGTACGCCGTGAGGCTCAGACGCAGGCTGGCGAACGCCGTAGGTCCGACGGGCACCGCGTCGGCGATGCCGTGCAGATGCGCGCTTTCGGGAGAATCAGGCGGCAGTTCACGCAGATGGCGGCGGACGGCATCGAGCTGCCAGAGCAGCCCATCCTGCGCGACATTGTCGCTGTCGCGTTCGAGCAGTCGATCGACTAAACGCGACACCAGGTACGCTCCGAGCGCGAGCCGGGCGGAGGCCTCTCGCTCGCGCTCATGTTCCGCCCGCGCGCGTTCCAGAAAGGGAGCGTGGGTCAAAACATCTGCAGAAGGCTCAGCCTCACCGAAGAGTTGCTGCGGCGTGAACAGGGCGCGTCCTTCCGAAAAAGTGTCGGGGGTAGGCAGCTAGTATCGCCCACCCGAAGCCCGCAGGCAAGTGCACGCAACTTCCGGCAGTGACGCGCGGGAATCGGGTGCCGGAATCAGCCGGCGAGCCCCTATCCTGGCCCCATGCGACGCGGTGCCACCCTCATCGAACTGGTCCTCGTGCTGGTCATTATCGGGACCCTCACGGCCATTGCCGAGCCCCGGGTGCGGGGCTTCACCGACGGGCTCGCCGTCAACCGCGCGTCCGTCGAGATCGTGTCCGCCCATCGGCGGGCGCGGATCAGCGCCATTCTCCAGAGCCGCATGGTGGAACTCACCATCAGCCCCGGGGCGCTGTCCATCCGTCCCCGCGGCGCCGCGGCGGACACGTGGCGCGCGGCCGGCCCCGCCGCCGCGGGCGTCAGCCTCGCGGGCCCGGCACGCGTCATCACCTTTTCGCCGGTCGGCATCTCGGTGGGCGTGTCCAACGCCTCGTTTCGCCTGAGCCGCGGCGCCACGAGCCGCACCGTCGTGGTCTCCCGCCTCGGGCGCGTGCGCATCGTGCCGTGACACGCGCGGCCCCTCGGCAGGCTCGGAGGATGACGGCACCTTCGAGGAGG
This sequence comes from uncultured Gemmatimonadales bacterium, assembly GCA_963840215.1. Lineage (GTDB taxonomy): Bacteria > Gemmatimonadota > Gemmatimonadetes > Gemmatimonadales > GWC2-71-9 > CAVVWJ01. The sequence goes on from CAWIYG010000002.1 coordinate 731,975, forward strand.
GGTCGCGCGCTTAGAGCGCCGGCGCGAACGTCAGGTCCACGTGCACCTCGATGTGCTCGTCCATCTTGAGCATGCCGAGCATCTTCGAGAGCCCGCCGATCTTGTAGGTCTTCAGGTCGAGCGGAAAGTCCGTACGCACGCGGAGCTGATCGCCGTCGCGTCGCACGTAGCCGGGAAGTGACACGTCCTGCGTCACGCCGTGAATCGCCAGCGTTCCCCCCAGCGTCACCGGAACGCTGTCGGGTGTGCCCGTTCCGGCCTGCACGGCGCGCAGGTCGAATCGGAGGGTCGGATACTTGTCGGATTCCATCGACTTGTTGAGATCGCGATCGCGCCGGCCATTGCCGGTCACGAGCGACTTCACCTGCGCCTCCACCCACCCGCGCACGGCGCCGACGCTGTCGCCGCCGGTCATCTCGCCGGTCACGGCGGTCGTGGTGCCGACGAAGTCCCCCGCCGTAGCATGGCCGTCGAACGACAGGCTGCCCGCCTTCACCACGACCCGGCGGAACAGGCGCCACCGCCTGAGCGCCGGCGGACGGCGGCCCGGCGAGCGCCGTCACCGCCAGGGCGAACAGCATCGCGGTGGCCAGACCGTACTTCCGCACCTTGTGGAGCAGGGTCGATCGGGAGATGCCGAGCAGGTGCGCCGCCTGACGCTTGTTGCCGCCGGTGTGGCGAAGCGTCAGCGCGATGTGCCGGCGCTCCGCGGCCTCGAGCGAGTCCGGCGCGGCCTGGTCGCTCGGCGCGAGCACCTCACGCAGTCGGACCAGGTCGAGGTCCGGCAGTCCGAGGTCCAGCAGCAGCGCGTCGAAGCCGGGCAGGCCAATGGCCAGCCGCCGCGGCCGCCGAGTCCGGCGCCGCCACCACGTGGTGCCCCCCCGAGCGCAACGCCCCCAGCAGCGCTTCGCGGCGGGTGGGATCGCGCTCGAGCACCAACAGATGCATCGGGGTCATGACCTCCAAGCTACAGCCGATTCTCGACGCGAGACAGCCGGAGCCTCGGTGACGCACCATTCGATCTGGAGGGCCGACCCGCCCGACCTGGCGCGGCTGGCCGTGGGCGACCGCGTGGAGCACGCTCTGCTGGTCGTGGCGGTCGAGCACCGCGAGTCGGCCCGCGGCGGTTTCACGACGCTCACGCTCGGCAATCGCCACGGCCGGCTCCCCACGGCGCCGTTCTGGGCGGAGGACCGTCCGCGGATCGCCGGGCTCGAGCGCGGGGCGGTGGCGGAGGTCGTGGCCGAGGTCGGCGTGTACAACGGCCGGCGCCAGCTCAAGGTCGGCTCGATCCGGGTCCTCCCCGACGACACGGTGGACTGGCGAGTGCTGCTGCCCTCGGTCGCGGACGTCGGACCGTACTGGGACGCGCTCGATCGCCGGCGCAGCGAGATCCGCGGACCGCGCCTTCGCCGCACGCTCGACCTGTGTTTCGCCGACCCCGAGTTCCGCCGCCGGTTCGAGCAATGTCCGGCGAGCACCTCCGGCCACCATGCCGAGCTGGGAGGGTTGCTGCGGCACACGTGCGAGGTGGCGACCATCGGGCGCGCCATCGCGAAGGTGTGCCGCGCGGACACCGACCTGGTGCTCGCCGGCGCGCCATGCTCCACGACATCGGGAAGCTCGACGCGTACTCGCTGGCGCGGGGCGTTCGAGACGAGCGAGCGCGGTGCCCTGCTCGGCCACGTGACCCTCGGGATGCTAATGCTCGACCGCCGGGTCGCGGAGGCCGGATCGGCGCCGTGCAGCGAGCGCGAGCTCACGATCCTTCATCATCTCATTGCCTCGCACCACGGCCGACAGGAGTTCGGGGCCGCGGTTCCGCCGCTCACCCTCGAGGCGGAAGTGCTGCACTTCGCCGACAACGCGAGTGCCAAGAGCGCCAGCATGGCCGGTGCCATCGCCGATCCGGACAACTTCACCGGCCAGGCGCTCGTCAGCGCGCAGGGCTTATGGCAGATCGATCGCCGGCGGGCGTACCGGGGGATGAGCGATTGGGGGGCGAGCGGCGGGGAGGAGCTGGGGGTACAAAACGGAACGGCCGCCTAGTCGTGGCTAGACGGCCGTCCCACGCATGGACTACCCGAGGTCGGGGCATTGCTGCCGCCGTTCTTCTCCCACCTGCCACCGGTTGGCTGATACGCCGCTCGGGAGGGCGCGGTGAGGCCTTGGCTTCGATCCCCAGGCCGGATGGCCATCCCACCTGGTTCGTCCATTCGAGCGCTGCGAGTCAGATCGGGTCGCGGACCGACCGTTCGCACTGCACTCCGAGGCGCAAGATCGGAGCGGATGAAGCACGCGACTGGCTTCACCTGTTTGAGCCGGGGTGATCACCGGGATCAACGAGAGCCTGAGCCCTTGGTTGCGTCGGCCCTCTCCACCGATATCCCGCTCAAACCCGCCCGGCCGGCCGCCACTGTGACTCGGGGTCTCAGCACGTTTCCTTCCAAGCGCGTCCAACTAAAATAGGCACCCGCGAGAATCTCGCAAGTGCCTGATTTTATTCGGGTTACGTCGCTTCGACCGCGCCGGAGATGTGGATTGCTAACCCTCACCGGCCGCGCGTACTACCGTCTCCGTCCACACAATGTGGACATGTGAATCCACACCCGCATCCCCGAAACTCCGCTCCTTCCCGGAGCTTCGCAGCTCAGGATTCGAGCCCGACTTCGACGTAGCGGTAGGTCGGCTCGGCATCGGACTCGGTGGACCCGAACAGGCATCCCGCCGAGCTGGCCGCGAACCATCCCGCCACCAGCGGGCGAGGGAGGTCCAGCTCCTGCATGATCGGCCCGAGCCACCGCCGGAGGTGCCGCAGCTCGGGCGCCCGACGCCCCAGCAGTGCCAGGAGCGCCCCTGCGCCGGCGGTCGCGCGGAGGAAGTGTGCCAGCCCGTGGGCGCGCTGGGTGAATTCCACCGCCTTCACCCCCGGCTCGTCGAACAGAACCGCGCCCTCGAAGACGTCCATCGGCGGCGCGTCGAGCCGCGGCCCGAGGTAAATGAAGCGCCGGCCGTCCGGTCCCTTCCGCTCGATCACCGCCGCCGCAGTCTCACTCGTGAGCCGAGCGGCATGCAGCATGTCGTCGTCGAGCAGGATGCCGACGGCACCGGTCCACTCGAGCGCGGCGAGCGCCGTCTCGACCGGGCAGCCGAGGGCGTCGTCGAAGGCGAGCAGCCGAGGAGCTTCCCCGGCCCGCAGCACGAAGTGGGACAACCCTTCGGCGCGATCGGTGAAGGTCCGGACGACAAGCGATTGCGGTGACGTCATGCCTGGAATCTAAGGGAAATGCGGGTTCGGCGTCAGACTGCGCACCTCCAAATGTGGACCCGCCGCAGGGAGCGGGGTACCTTTCCCGGGGCCCGAGTCCCGGAGACCGCATGCACGTGGAGTGGACGACATACGGCTCACCGGTCGGCGCGCTCACCCTGGTCGAGTGCGAGGCCGGTCCGCTGGTCGTCGAGTTTCCCCACCGCGCCACCTCCGTGAAGTGGGCGGTGCGGCTCCGCTCGGCCATCCCCGAGCTGCACATCGCCCAGGGACCTTGTCGGGCCACCACCGCCTGGCTCGACGAATATTTCGCGGGATCGCCGCGCCCGTTCCCGTTTCCCGATCATCTCAAGCAGTGGTTCGACCTCTCGCCCGCGCAGGTCGCGGTGTTCAAGACCCTGCGGCGGATCCCGCTCGGCGAGACCCGGTCCTACGAGGACATCGCCCGAGCCACCCGGCTTCATCCGCGGCAGATCGGGTGGCTGGTAGCCGCCAACCACCTGGCGATCCTCATCCCCTGCCACCGGGTCGTCGGCAAGGACGGCTCCCTGGTCGGCTACGGGGGCGGCCTGGCCAAGAAGCGGTGGCTCCTCGACCACGAGCTTCGCACCGCCGGGGTGGTCCTCCGCTGACCCGGGGCCCGTATTGACAAATCCCAAATCGGGCATGACCTTGGACCATGCTGCGCGAAGTCAATCCCTTGCACTCGTGAATCGCCGTCGGCCGGCCGGACCCTAGCGTCCGGGCGGCTTTTTCTTTTGGGGCGTTTTCCCGGCCACGAAGGCCGGGGGTTTCCCCCGGAGCCCTCGGGCTCCCTTTCAAGAGGTTGCAACAATGGCGAAGGGCACGGTCAAGTGGTTCAATGACGCAAAGGGGTTCGGCTTCATCGCCCAGGACGGTGGCAAGGACGTGTTCGTTCATCACACCGCCATTATCGCCGAGGGGTTCCGCTCTCTCTCCGAGGGAGACAACGTGGAGTTCGAGGTCGTCGAGGGCCCCAAGGGCCTTCAAGCCTCCAACGTCCGCAAAGTCTGACACTCCGGCGCTCCGCGCCCTTCCCGTACCGACGCTGAGCCTGTTTCACCCGACCCCCTCGCCACTCCGGCGGGGGGCGTTGGGTTCTCCGTTGTCGAGGCCTCGAGATCCCATGTCCGCAGCTCTTCGTGCTTTCGCCGCGCTGCTGCTCCTGGCCGCGTCCGTCCGTCCGGCGCTCGCCGAGCGGATGCCCTCCGACACCACCCCGCTCGAGTTCCATGGCTTCCGCGCCGGCGCCACCCTGGCGGAGCTTCAGGCCACGCTCCGGACGCTCGGTGGCGGACGCCTGCGTTGCCATCGCGCCAAGGCAGATCGCCGGGTCACCGAGTGCCGCGCATCGATCACCGACGTCGAGCTCGGCGAGCGGGTCAACCTGTGGGTGTCCGCGATCGATAGCGTCGCGGGCGTCATCACCCTGTCGAGCTCGGTCGGCGCCGGCCAGCTGGACCGCTGGCGCCAGGCCATCGAGCGCCGCTACGGCCGGGTGGACGCGACCGTGCAGGGCTCGCAATGGATGATGCAGTGGGTGCGGCGCGGCCGGATGCTGCGACTGACATGGCGGATCGAGCGCGGCGAGAAGGTTGCCTCGGTGAGCCTCGTGGACGGCCGGGTGCTCGACGCCTGGGGCCGGGAGAAGGGTCAGCCGGCCAGCCGCACCAGATAGCTCCCTTCGGATTCCTCCAGCACGTAGTCGTGCACGACGTCGCTGGCCGCTTTCATCTGCCGCAGGAGCGTGCGCACCCGCGTGCGGATCGGGGCCGGGCCACCGGCCCGGCCCCGCCCGGTAATGAGGCGTACGACCCCGCCCCGCCGAGCCTTGGCCTGTGCGCGGAGAAACCGTTCCGCATTGGTGACGGCCTCCAGCACCGTCTGCCCGTGCAGGTCGAACGTGGCATCGGCCGCCCTCCCGCTCCAGTCGAGCACCCTCGCTCCTTTCCGCCAGCCTCCGGGACTCGCGGCCGCCGGCACCCCGCCCTGAGTACGTAAATTGCACTCTCCGTCGCCTGCCATGCATCCGGGCGGCGGTCCTGCCCGCCACCTGGGCGATCTCCGGATCGATGGCAACGCTCTAAACCACTATCAGAAAAATACTTACGCTGTGTCAGTCGGCCGCCGTCCTCCGCGCCGTCCGGTTCGGATTTCGGCCCCGCGCCACAGCCACCAGTCGGGGAGTTCGCCTTGGCATTGTTCGACGATGTGAGGCTAATTGCGCTCCGCACCATGCTGCCGCTGGCCGCGGCCGGGCTGCTGGGCGCGTGCGCAGCGACCGGCGACGGACCCGTCCGCATCGGCGTCGCCGGCTCCTTCAGCGACCCGATCGGTCTCCCGATGCGGCAGGCCGCCGAGCTGGCCGCCGAGGAGATCAACGCGGCGGGCGGCATCAACGGCCGCCGGCTCGAGCTGGTGACGCGGGACGATTACGCCGATCCCGATTCGGCGGTCTTCGTCGCCGGCGACCTCTACGACTCGGACGTGTCCGCGGTCGTAGGCCACCTGTTCTCCGGGATGACGCTCGCCGCGGCCCCGGTCTACAACGGCGGCGTAGACCCGGTAGTCGCGATCAGCCCGTCGTCGTCCTCGCCCGACGTGACCGGCGCGGGCCAGTTCACCTTCCGCGTCTGCCCCAGCGACCTGGCGCACGGCACTGTGCTCGCCCACTGGGTGCGCGACCGGCTCCACCTCACGCGGGGCGCGGTCCTCTACCTCAACGACGAGTACGGCCGCGGCATCCGCCAGACGTTCGTCGCCGAGTACACCCGCCTCGGTGGCTACATGCAGGCAGTCGACCCCTATCTGGGCGAGCGGCCCGACGTCGGACCCTATCTCGATCGGCTGGCCCGGGGCGACCAGCCCGAATTCCTCGTGGTGGCCGGGAACCGGGGCGAGGCCGAGGAGATCATCCGCCAAGCCCGCAAGCGCGGTCTCAAGATGCCGATCCTCGGCGGCGATGGGCTCGAGGGGATCCAGGCCGCGGGCGCGCTGGCCGACGGCGTGTATCTCTCGTCGCCCTACTTCCCGTCCATCCCCAGCACGCCCAACCGGCGCTTCGTCGAAGCGTTCCGCCGCAAGTATCCCGACGCCGGGATGCCGAACCAGCCCGCGGCCGGCACGTACGACGCCGTCTATCTGTTGCGCGACGTGATCGCCCGTGCCGGCACCAGCCGGGCCGCGATCCGCCGGATGCTCGCTGGCGTGGGCTCGGTGACGCCGCCGTTCGAGGGCGTCAGCGGCACCGTCGCCTTCGACGCCAATGGCGACGTCCCGGACCAGAACGTCTTTATCGGACTCGTGCAGCACGGCGCGGTGTCCGTGGTCAACGGCGCCGACGCGTCCGAGGGCACCCGATGAGGCTGCTGCCCAGCCTCCGCCAGCGCGTCATCGCGCAGATGGTGCTGCTCCTGGCGCTCGTCTTCGGCATCGCGCTGCTCGGCGTGAACTCGATTCGGTCGCTCGACCGGTCCGTGACCAACGAGCTGTCCCTCCTGCTCGAGAGCACCGACCTCGGCAACGGCCTCGTCACCTCGGTGTCCTCCGAGATCCGGGCGGCGGAGACCTACCTGGCCCGGCCCAACCGGCGGCTGCGCCTGCTGACGATCGAGGACGGCGACTCGGCCTACGCCTATCAGCGCCGGTACCGCGCGCTCGGGTCGCTCACGACGGCCGACCGCTACATCGTCAACAAGATCGCGTCCAACCAGGCACAGATCGAGGTCGCCTACGGCATGGCGCACGCGCTGACGGACCTGGGCCGGGCCGACGACGCCCGCCGCATGGCCGACCAGGCGCGCGCCCCGTCGGACACGCTCCTGGGCGACGTGCGCGCGCTCGGCCTGGCGCAGACCACCCGCGCCTCGTCCCGCGCCGCCGACCTGCACCGCCAGGCGGCCAACCGGCGCAGTCTGCTCTGGGGACTGTTTCTGGCGTCGCTGCTGGTGGGCGCCGTGACCTCGTTCGGCACCGTCCGCTCGGTGGACCGGCCGCTGTCCCGGCTCATCGGCGCGGCCGAGCAGTTCGGCCTCGGAGATCTCCGCCCGATCCAGCTCGGCTCGGCGATGCCCGCCGAGATCGAGCGGCTCGGCCGCGCGATGGACGACATGGGGAGCCGGCTCCGGGGCGTGGTGCGCTCGGTCGTCGGCGAAGCCAGCCAGATCGGCAACAGCGCGAGCGACTTCAGCGCGATGAGCGAGGAGCTGGCGGCGAGCAGCGGCGAGATCTCGACCGCGATGGTCAAGATGGCCGCGAGCGCCGAGCAGCAGGTGAGCGGCATGGAGAAGGCCGACGCGCTGCTCGGCAGCCTGCGCGAGATCGCCGAGGCCAACGCCCAGGCCGCGGCGAAGGTGGCCGAGCTGGGCGACCGGATCCAGGAGTTGGCGGCGCGCCACCGCTCGGACGTGGCCGCAGCCGGCCAGTCGCTGCTCGATGTGCGGGAGGTGGTGCGGACGTCAGCCGGGCAGGTGCGCGAGCTGGCCCGCTCGTCGGAGCCGATCACGGCGTTCATCGACCTGATCAAGCAGATCTCCTCCCAGACCAACCTGCTGGCGCTGAACGCCGCCATCGAGGCCGCCCGCGCCGGCGAGCACGGCCGCGGCTTCGCGGTGGTGGCCGAGGAAGTGCGCCGCCTGGCCGATTCAAGCGCCGCCGCGGCCGAGGACGTGGCCAATACGGTGCGCTTCATCCGGCAGCAGACGCAGCAGGTGGTGGGCACGATGGAGGTGGGGTCGGCCAAGGTGCAGGGCATCGAGGGCGTGGCGACGGCCGCCGCCCGGGCGCTCGAGGAGATCTCGCGCGCGGTGGAGGAAGTGCACGACGCGGCCGAGGCGGTGGCCCGCGAGGTGGCCGCGAATCAGGCGATCGTGGAGCAGCTCGGCCACCGGACCCGCGAGGTCAGCCAGTCGGCCGGCGAGCACGCTGCCTCGAGCGAGGAAGTCACCGCGGCGGCCGAGGAGCAGACCGCCAGCACCGAGCAGATGGCCGCCGCGGCGGGAGATCTGCTCCAGGGCGCGACGCGCTTGACGTCCTTGATGCAGGAGTTCAAGACCTGAGCGACTGAAAAGCTCGAGGGGCGCAGGTCCGATGGCTTGCGCCCCTCGATTCCGCCGCGCCCGCAGGCGCACCGCCCGTTCCGGCGCTCGCCGCTATCGCCGCTTCGCGGCCTTGCCCGCCTTTTTCACCTTCTTCACGGCCTTCACCGCTTTGACCGTCTTGCCCTTGGCCCGCGCCTTGAGCTTTAGCGCGCGCTCCCGGTCGGCCGCTTTGTCCGCGCGCCGCTGCTCGGCGGCGTGAATCTCGGCCAGCAAGCGGTCGCCCTCATCCTGGCCGAGGAGGCTGCGGCGGGTGGCGTAGCGGACGAGCTCCTCGGCATCCTGCACCTGGAACTCCGCCAGCCGCGCGCCCGCCCGAATGACGTTGCCCAGGGCGTCGGCCACCGGGCTCCGCAGCACGTTGGCGATGCCGGGCAGGGTTTCGAGCAACGTCGAGATCTGGGAACCACCGAGTTCGGACACCACGAATCCTCCTCCGCCTCCAGGGCCCCGCCGCCGAGCCGGCGCCGGGTTCAGTTGCCAGAATTCTCGCATGAGTGAGGTGAGTTCGCTAGTAGTTTAATGTACAACTACTTGAGTATTTGTCACCAAAACCGGAAGCGCCCCACCCGGGGTTCGGCTGGGGCGCTTGGTTCAAGCTGTTGAATGGTAGTGGTTTGTGCTATTCGATGACGATCGTGCCGCGCATGTCATACGCCCGGTGCGGAAGGCAGTAGTAGGCGTACGTGCCCGCCGGAACCTGGGGAACCACCACCCGGTAGTCCTTCCCGGCTGCCGTGAGCAGGGGGCTGCTGAGATCGCCCGATCGCCCGGGCATCGCGGAGTTGAAGGCCCCTCGCACCCCGGGCGACAGCCCTTCGCCTTCGAACACGACGCTGTGCGGCGCCCCGCTCACCACTCGGAAGACGATCACGTCGTTCGGTTGGACCTTCAACGTGGACGGTGCGAACCGATAGTCGTCCTTGCCGGCGTCCGCGATGAGCCGCACCACGTGCGTCGCCTGGGCCATCGCCGGTCCCGCGGCGAGAACGCCGATGCTCATGGCGAGCGCTATCGTTCGAAGCAGTCGCGACATATATGAGTCCCCTCCCACGTCGAACCGGGCCCGTGCCGACCTTTGCGTGTCTGCCTGGCTTCCGGTAAATTGAGTGGAATGGTGGGGTAGCCACTTCCGTGCCACAGACCCCGCCGGAAGGGCCGACTTGTGGGACGTCGGGGCATCAAGGAGTACCGGGCGCCTGAAGCACTGATTCTGATCGCTGCAGATCGGGACCAGAAACCGCTGGTTTGTCCTTCCTGCAATTCCCTCGATGTCGAGCGCACGCCCGAACGGTCCTCTTCCGAGGACGCCCAGGGCGGCAAAGTCACCCTGCATTGCGCCGCCTGCGGCCGGACCGCGGCCTACATCCCGCGCACCCTCAGCCGCTCCTCGCTCCCCGAGGCGCCGCGACACACCTGACCGGGGCTATTCCGGCTGCGTGAAGATCCTGCCCCACCGCACGGCGGTCAGAAACGGCAGTGACTTCCAGCTGTTCTGGTCGTAGCTGAAGTACACCACCAGCGGTCGTCCCCGCACGTTGACCCGCGGCAGGAATCCCCAGTAACGACCGTCGTACGAGCTGTCGCGATTGTCGCCCATCATGAAGAACGAGTCGGCCGGCACGACGATCGGCCCCCAGTCCTGCAGGTCCGGCTGGTAGGCGGCGGTGTCCCGCTGGGCCAGGTGCGGCACCTGCCACTCCCGCATCTTGGCGCGCTGGATCGGATCCTCGGAGCGGTGTGGATCGCCGTGGAGCACGTAGGGCTCGTTCACCCGCTGGCCATTCCGGAAGAGCTGGCCCGCCTCCATCGCCAGCGTATCGCCCGGCATCCCGATCAGGCGCTTCACCACCTTGAGCCCCTCTTCCTCGACCGAGTCGAAGACGAGGATGTCGTTCCGCTCGGGCTCGCGCACGGCGGGCAGGCGCGTGTGGATGAGCGGCACCTCCGCACCGTACAGGGCCTTGTTCACGAACAGGAAGTCCCCGATCAGCAGGGTGTTCTCCATGCTGCCGGACGGGATCCGGAACGCCTCGACGAGGAAGGTCCTCAGGAAGAACCAGACGACGAGCGCGACCACGATCGACTTGGTCCACTCCCACATCCAGATGAAAGCGGAGCGGGAGCGATCGCCGCCGCCGGTCCGCGGGTCACGGGAGGGGCCGGCGGAGGGAGAGGAGCCGGTGGGGGTAGCGCGCGCGGTCATGCCCAGGTCCAAGGAGTGGGAAGGATCAAGTATAACCGGGTCTCCGGGTCAGCTGCCCTCGCGCAGGGCCGCCAGCACCTTCTCGGGGTGCGCGGCCGCGTTGGCCACCCGGGCCCAGTGGCGCCGCACCCGCCCGTCCGGCCCGATCCACACCGTCGAGCGGATGACCCCGACCACCTTCCGGCCGTACATCGTCTTCTCGCCGTAGGCGCCGTAGGCCCGCATGACCCGCCGGTCGGGATCCGACAGCAGGGTGAACGGCAACCGGTACTTGGCGGCGAACCGCTCGTGCGAGGCGGCGTCGTTGGCGCTCACCCCCAGGACCACGGCCCCCAGCTCCTTGAGCTCGTCCCAGGCGTCCCGAAAGCCGCACGCCTCCTTGGTGCATCCCGGCGTATCGTCCTGGGGATAGAAGTACAGGATGACGTGGCGGCCCGCGAAATTCTCGAGCGAGACCGTCCGCCCGGCGGCGTCGGTCAGCGTGAATGCGGGGGCCTTGCTGCCGGGTTCGAGCATCTGGTCGCCGCCTCAGCTGTCCTTGACCACCGTGGGCGTCCGCTCGACCACCTTGGGCGAGACCGGGCTGCCTTCTCCGAGGCGCTCCTGCCCGCCCACCACCACCTGCTCCGCCGTCTCCACGCCGCTCCGGGCCTCGACGAAGCCGGGCGTCCGCACCCCGATGTCCACCTGCCGCCGGGTCGCCTTGCCGTTGGCGACGACCCAGACGTAGTTCGTGCCCTGCAGCGCGATCACGGCGTCCTCGGGAATGACCACCGCCTCCGGCCGCGTGGCAGTCGCGAGCCGCACCTCGATGAACATGCCCGGCTGCAGCTCCCGCCGGGGGTTCGGGACCAGCGCCTTCACGGTGATGGTGCGTCCGGGAAGCTGCACCGCGGGATCGACGAAGTCCACTCGACCGGCGAACTCCTGGCCCCGCAGCGCGGCCACGCGGAAGGTGACCTGCTGTCCCACCTTGAGCTGCTGGGCGTAGCGCTCGGGCACCTGGAACACGGCGCGCTGCGGCGACACGGTCTGCAGCGAGACCAGCCGGGTGTCGGTCGTGACGTAGTCGCCAAGGCTCACGAACCGCTGCCCCACGGCGCCGGCAAAGGGCGCGCGCACCAGGGTCCGGTCCAGCCGCGTCGCCAGCAGCGCGAGCTGGGCCTCGTTGCTCCGCGCGGTGGCCTCGGCGCGCTCGAGCTCGGACTGGGAGGAGGCCTGCTGCGCCAGCAGGTCGCGCGTGCGGGCGAGCGACTGCCGCGCGAGATCGCGATCCGCCTCGGCGCGCGCCACCTGGGCCTTGAGCTCGGCGTCGTCCACCTTGAAGAGCGGTGTGCCGCGCGCCACCACGGCGCCCTCGCGCACCAGGATCTCGGCGAGGCGGCCCTCGATGTCGGGCCGGAGCTCGATCGACTGGATGGCCTCCATCTGCCCCGTCGCCAGGATGGCATCGACCACGGTGTCGGTCCGAGCCACGGCCACCTCGACCGGCATGGCCGGCGGTCCGCCGCCGGCCCCTCCGCCGCCGCCGGGCCCGCCCGCCGACTCCGCCCTGTTGCACCCACCGAGCGCCAGCGCCAGCGCCGCGCCCCCGAGCAGCGACGAATGCCGCCCTCTCCGTACTCCATGCGTCAGTCTCACGGGACATCCCTGTTCGTGAAGAGTCGGTGGCCCAGGATCGCCTCGAGCCCGGCCAGGGCCAGTCGCGCCGCGTAGCGTGACTGCACCAGATCCGCCTCCGACTGCGTGAGCCGGATCTGGGCATCGAGCACGTCGAGGATCGTGGTGGAGCCCGCGCGGTACCGCGATTCCTGCACCCGGTAGTTCTCGCGCGCCACCAGCACCCCGGTACTGGAGAGCTCGGTCGTGGCCCGCGCCGTGACGTACGCCTCGAACGCCGCGGTCACGTCGGGCCGCGCGGCCCGCTCGAGGTCCTCGCGGATGGCACGCGAGACGTCGCGGTTGACCCGCGCCTGGGACACGGCGAGCTCGCGCCGCCCGTCGTCCCAGATCGGGAGCGACACGTTGAGCGAGATCGCCGAGACGTTGCGTCCGCTGGGGAAGAAGCTGTCGTCGAATCGGAGGTGCGTGCCGACGAGCGTCAGCCGGGGCAGGTACTGGCCGCGCTCCCCCTTGAGGATCGCCGATGCGGCGCGCTCGCCGGCTTGTGCCGCGCGGTACTGCGGGCCCTGCGTGAGCGCGAGCTGGACCGCCTCGTCCACTCCGAGCGGCAGCTCAGGCGCCAGGGCCGTATCCACCGGCTCGGCATCGACCGGCCCCGCTTCGCCGATCCGGCGCCCCAGCTGGAGCCGCGACACCCGGAGCGCCGCGTCGCGGCGGAGCTGGTCGGTGCGCGCCTGCGTCAGCTCCAGGACGAGCTGCAGCGAGTCGCTCTGCACCGCGGCGCCCGAGACCACCCGCGCCCGCGCGATGCCGAGCCCTTCCTCCGCCCGCCGGGTGCGGTCGGTCGCGACCCGGGACAGCTCCTGGTTCTGCAGCACCGCGTAGTAGTCGGACTCCACCAGGAGGGCGGTCCGGAACCGCTGCTCCAACTCGCCGGCCTGGGCGCCCTCGAGCTCGGCGCGCGTGCGGCCGAGATCGGTGAACTTGCGCGCGCTGAAGAGCTCGTAGCGGGCCTCAAGGGTCGCATTGACCGCCTCGGCCTGGTTGCGATTGGTGCCGATGTTGAAGAACTCGGTCGAGTACTTGGTCGCGTCCAGCGAGGCGGTGAGCGACGGCAGGATGAGCACCGCCAGGGCGGCCCGCCGGCCCCACTCCGCGTTGTCGACCTGGCCGAGGGCCCGGACGTAGTTCGGGTCGAGCCGGGTGGCGCGGTTGATAGCCTGGTCGAGCGTCACGCGCGGCGGCGTGCCGCCCGGCGCGGGCGGGGCGCCGACCTGCAGCGCAAGGAGGAGTCCGAGTATCACTCGGCCTCCGCGGGCGTCAGCTCGGGATGCGGCCGGCGCGCCCGGCCGGCCACGCGGCTCCTGAGGCCGTCGAAGATCACGTACACCGCCGGTACGACATAGAGGGTGAGCAGCGTCGAGAACAGGACGCCGCCCACGATGGCGTAGCCCAGCGGCCGGCGGCTGATCGACCCGGCCCCGAGCCCGAAGGCGATTGGCACGGCGCCCATGATCGTCGACACCGAGGTCATCAGGATGGGGCGAAGGCGGATCCGGCCCGCCTCGAGGGCGGCGTCCACCGTCTCCATCCCCCGTTCCTTCAGCTGGTTGATGTACTCCACCAACAGGATGGAGTTCTTGGTCACGAGGCCGATCAGCAGGATCATCCCGATCTGGCTGTAGAGGTTGAGCGTCGCGCCGGCGATTTTGAGCGTGAACAGCGCGCCCGTCACGGCGAGCGGCACCGCGAGCAGCACCGTGAACGGATGCACCAGCGACTCGAACTGGCTCGCCAGCACCATGAACACCACCAGCAGCGCGAGCAGGAACGCGAAGTAGAGCGACGAGCCGCTCTCTTCCAGCTCGCGCGACTCGCCGGCCAGCGCGGTGCTGCTGCCCTTCGGCAGCACCTCGTTGGCGATGCGGGTCAGCGAGTCGAGCGCCTCGCCCAGCGTAAAGCCCGGCGCCAGGCCGGCGGTGAGCGTGGAGGCGCGGACCCGGTTGAAGTGGTTGAGCTCGCGCGGCCCGACGCCTTCGCGCACGTCGGCCAGCGCCTCGAGCTTGACCAGCCCGCCGTCCCGGCCCCGGATGTACAGGCCAGTCATGTCGCTGGGCGTCGCGCGCGCGCGGGGATCGAGCTGCACGATCACGTCGTACTGCTTGTTGTTGCGCGTGAACGTGCTGGTGCGGTTGCCGCCGAGAAGCACCTGGAGCGTGGTCGCGACGTCGCCGACCGGCACGCCGAGGTCCTCGGCGCGGTCGCGGTCGAAGTTGACGGTGAGCTCCGGCTTGTTCACTCGGAGGTCGCTGTCCACGTTGACGAGCCCGGCCACCTGCCGGGCGCGCGCCAGCAGGGTGTCGTTGCCCTTGACCAGGAGCTCGAAGTCCGGGTTCTGGATGACGAACTGCACCGGGCTCCCGAATCCGAACGCCGGGGGGTTGTTGGCGAAGGCGAGCACCCCGGGGATCCCGAAGTAGCCGCCCTGCACCTCCCCGATGATGTCCTGGATGCTTCGCGTGCGCTGGTCGAAGTCCACCAGGTTGGTGAAGATCATCCCGCGGCTCACGCCGTCTCCGATGTTGACGACGCTGAAGTAGCTGGACACGTCCTTGGTCTTGGCCAGCACCGCCTCGGCCTGGCGCTGATAGCCATCGGTGTAGGCGAGCGACGAGCCTTCGGGCGCGATGATGATCGAGAAGAACCATCCCTTGTCCTCGGCCGGCACGAACTCGCGCTTGAGCGTGGTGAAGACGCCCGCCGCCCCCAGTGTGAGCAGCATCACGCCCGCGACGACCGCCCACCGGGCCCGGACCGCGGACCGGAGCGTCCTGGCGTAGCCCGAGGCCAGGGCGTTGAAGCCGTTCTCGAGCACCCGGTACAGCGCCCCATGACGCTGCGGCACCCGGAGGATTTGGGCGCAGAGCATCGGGGTGAGGGTCAGCGCCACGAACCCGGAGATCACCACGGCGCCCGCCACGGCGATGCCGAACTCGTTGAACAGCCGGCCGGTCGAGCCCTTGAGGAAGGCGAGCGGCGTGAACACCGCCACCAGCGCGATGGTGGTCGCGATGACGGCGAAGCCGATCTCGCGGGTGCCGTTGACGGCGGCTTCCTCGGGACTCTCGCCGAGCTCCTCCTGGTGCCGGTAGGCGTTCTCCAGCACGATGATCGCGTCGTCCACCACGATGCCGATGGCGAGCGTCAGAGCGAGCAGGGTGAAGTTGTTGATCGAGAAACCCAGGAAGTACATGATCGCGAACGTCGCGACGATCGACGTCGGGATCGCGAGACCCGGGATGATCGTGGCCCGGAGGTTTCGCAGGAAGACGAAGATGATGATCACCACCAGCGCCGCGGCGATGACGAGCGTTTCCTGCGCCTCCGTGATCGAGCGTGACACGAAGATGGACTGGTCGAACGCGATGTCGAGCTTCACGCCCGGGGGGAGCGACTCCTGAATCTTCGGCAGCTCGTGTCGGATCGCGTCGGCCACCTCGATGATGTTGGCCTTGGACTGGCGGACGACGCCGATGGCGACGGCCGACGTGCCCTTGAACCGGAGCGCGCTGCGTTCGTCCTCGGCGCCGAGCTCGATGCGGCCGAGGTCCTTGAGCTTGACCAGCACGCCGTTGGCGTTGGACACCACCAGCTCGGCGAACTCGTCCGGCGTCTTGAGCTCGCCCAGCGAGCGGACGGTGAACTCGCGGCGGTCGGACTCGATCCGCCCGGCCGGCACCTCGACGTTGCGGCTCCGGATGGCCTGCTGCACGTCCTGCACGGTGAGCCCGCGAGCCGAGAGCTCGGAGGCCGAAAGCCACACCCGCATCGAGAACCGACGCTCGCCGAAGATCCGGGCCTGGCCCACGCCGGGGAGGGTCTGGAGCCGCGCCTTCACCAGGCGGTCGCCGACGTCCGAGAGCTGGAGCAGGTCGTAGTTGGCGCCCGAGAGCGACAGCCAGAAGAACGGCTGCGCGTCGGCCTCCTGCTTGGCGACCACGGGCTCGCGGACGTCGTCCGGGAGGCGGCCGCGAATGCGGGCCACCTTGTCCCGCACGTCCTGCGCGGCGGCCTCGACGCCCCGCTCGAGATTGAACTCGAGCGTGATGTTGCTGAACCCTTCGGCACTGGAGCTCGTAAGGGTGCGCAACCCCTCGACGGTGCTGAGCTCCTCCTCGAGGATGTCGGTCACGGCCGACTCGACGACCTGGGGATTGGCACCCGGAAGCTCGGTGCTCACGGAGACGATCGGCGGATCCACGTCGGGAAACTCGCGCACGGCCAATCGGGTGTACCCGATGGCGCCGAAGAGCACGAGGGCCAGGCTCACCATGCTGGCGAGCACCGGCCGGCGGATGGACATGTCCGAGAGTTTCATGGGACGGACCGGCTGCCTCGGGGACGAAGTGGAACGGCTGGGTCTACCCTGCTGTCGTTCAGGGGCATCCCGTTTCGACATCGGATCCCGCGGCCGGGTTGCCCCCGGCCCGTGGGTGTGGGAAGTGGTAGCGATGGATACTCATCGTCGCGGAGCCCTGCGGCCGAGACGACCTGTTGCCCTACGGAACGCCTGTACGAGAGATTCAGGCATGAGCGTCAAATTGTCGTCGCGCCAGCAGGCCCAGTTGGCCTACCTCCAGACCCTCCCGCCCAAGCTCGGCCGGATCCACTCCGTCATCGAGGAAATGGCGGGGCTGCGGGCGGACGACGTCGTCGTCCGCGGGCTGGCCCGGCTGCTGGACCAGATCAAGGGCGAGGCGGGGGCCCTGAGCCTGTCGGGTCTGTCGGAGACCGCGGGCATCATGGGCACCATGACGCGTCGGGGCGGGGGGCTGCAGATGAAGGTGCGCGGCCTCCGGGAGCTGCTGGGCAGCCTCCGGATCAACTACGACGCGGCCGTGCGCTCGGCCACCACGCCCGAGGGCGCGGAGCCGGCCGAGTCCTGAGCTATCGGGCGGGGGCGGCGCGGCCGCCGCGGGCGAGCAGCCGGTCGATGACTGGCCCGGATACGAGGACGATCATCGCGTTGGTCAGCAGCCCAACCAGCGTCGACACGAAGGCCAGCGCGCTCAGGATGAGCGTCGCGCCGATCGCGGCGAGCAGGACTCCGATCCAGTACCACATCGTCCGTCTCCAGGGCTGGGGTTCGGCAGGGCCGTAGGTTAAGCTTGCCGGGCCGCGCTCCGCAACCCGTCCCACGATCGTTCGACCACTCTTCAGAGGACACCGCCATGCGCGTACTTTCGGCCGCCAGGCCGCTCTCGCTGCTCCCCGCCCTCCTGCTCGGCCTGGGTCTTCACCCGTTGACCGCCCAGGATGCGGGCCACCAGGCCACGCACGAGCACGCCGACTCTGACCACGCCGTCCAGGGCGGCGGCTCGCTGCCCGCGGGCTGGTCGCTCCGGACGGACGACGCCGCCGCCGCGGCGAACGTGAAGGTGGTCGCGATGGGGAAGGGCATTCACGTGACGCTGGGCCCGGCGGTCCTCCTGTACCGCGAGCAGTTCGTCGGCTCCGGCCCGTTCCACACGCTCGCCACCTTCACCCAGACCAAGAACGCCAAGCACCCCGAAGGGTACGGCCTGTTCTACGGCGGGCAGGCGCTCGCCGGGAAGGGGCAGAAGTACACCTACTTCCTCGTGCGCCAGGACGGCACGTACCTGGTGAAGCAGCGGGACGGCGAGAAGACGACCGAGATCACGAAGGGGTGGGTGGCGTCGCCCGCAGTGCACAAGACTGACGCCCAGGGGAAGGCAACCAACCTGCTCGAGATCGACCACAAGCGCGATCCGGGCAAGGTGGTGTTCATGGTCAACGGCCAGCCGGTGCACACCCTGGACGCCAAGGCGACGGATGACAACGGAGCGGTGGGCATCCGGGTGAACCACAACCTGGACCTGCACATCGAGGGCTTCGACGTCCACCGCTGACCCGGGGCAGGACCAGTGAGCTGGTCCTAGCCCGCGCGCTGGCGCTCCGCGTGGAGCACGCAGTCCGCCGCGTAGCGCACGACGCCTTCGGCGTCGCGGGCCAGCCGCTCGAGGGCGCCGCGCGCCGCCGGCGCCTCCGAGAGGCCGAGGGCCTCCACCGCGGCGAGCCGCTGTCCGGTGGAGTATCCCTGGCGGCGCAGCAGACTCCGCCGCGTCAGCGCCACGCCCGCCAGGGCGTGGCAGGTCTCGGCCGTCCCGATGCGGCCGAGGGCGGTGACCAGGGCGTGCCAGGCATCGCGGTCGCGCTCGGTCTCGAGCGGGGCCACCAGCAGGAGCGCCAGCACGCCCCCGCGCCACACGGCGATGGCCTCCGCGGCAGCCGCGCGGGTGCGTCCGTCCGGGTGGTGCAGCGCCTGGCGGAGCGGCTCAGACGCCGCGCCCTCGTGGATCTCCCCGATGGCCCGCACGCCCGCGACCCGCACGCTCTCGTCCCGATGGCTCATGAGCGGCACCAGCTCGTCGATGGCCGCGGGCTGCCCCAGCCGGCCAAGGAGCGCCGCGGCGTGGCGGATCTCGTGGGGGTGGTGGCTCGTGAGCAGCGGCGTCACCAGCGGATACGCGCTGGGCATCCCGCCCAGCACGTCGTAGTAGAACCCGCGCACGCCGATGGCCTCGCCCTGGACCAGGCGGTCGAGGATGACCTCGGCGGCATCCAGCCCGATCCACCGCAGCACCTCCGCCGCCCGGATGCGCAGGCCGGCATCCTGCTCCGCCAGGTCCAACAGTGATTCAACGGCGCGCCGGGGAATGGCCCGTCGCACCTGAATCCCGAACGTGCGCCGGTCGCCCGCGGGCACCTTCGGCACCAGGTGCACCAGCGCGAGGGCGGCGGCGAGGACCGCGTCCCACGCCAGGCTCCGGGCGCTTCGCCCCAGCGTCTCGTGCAGGCGCGCGATCTCCGCGCGCTGGTCGTTGATGAGATAGAGGCGGCGCTCCCCGCTCACCCGGCGGTCCGCGCCGCGCCGTCGCTCGATCCCCACGATGCCGTGGGCGTCCAGGCCGGCGCCGCTCCGCCCACCCGCGTCGCTCGGCCGTCGAACGGGACGTCGGCGGCGTGGAAGCCGGCCGTCCGTACCCAACGTCCGGGGACGCCGGCACCCCCGGCGGCGGAACCAGGAAGTCGACCATCTGGACCTGGACGTTGGGGCAGGAGGGGATGGCGACCGTGTCGTGCGAGAGCGCCCGCGCGAGCGCCAGCAGCTCGTGAGGCTCAGCGCCCGCGGCGACGTGGACCGCCTCGACCTGGCGGGCCAGGAGCCGATCCTTGAGCGCGAGATCGTCGGGGATGACGCTCCAGGCGATGCCGGCCTCGACGTCGACCGGCTCCGCCTCGACGGCGGCGCAGGCAGCGCTCAGGGCCAGGTCCTGCGCCGCGTCGTTTCCCGGATCGACGCGGAGCAGCACCACCAGATCGCCGAACCGCTTGACGAACGCAGACTTGGAGTCCACGCGCCGGCCTCGGGAGCTCGAGAGGAAGGACCTCGGCAAGCTGCCACGACCAGCCCGTCTTCGCAACTGCTATAGATTCGTACCCACTCTGACACCCTTCCCGGGATGACCGAATCGCGCGACCTGCTGGCCGACGCTCTGGCCGACCGCTACCTCCTCGAGGAAGCGCTCGGTCGCGGCGCGACCGCGACGGTCTACCTCGCCCAGGACCTCCGCCACGGGCGCCGCGTCGCGCTCAAGGTGCTGCACGCCGCGCTCGGCCAGGCGCTGGGCGCGGAACGCTTCCACCGGGAGATCCGGACCCAGGCCCGGCTGCATCACCCGCACATCCTGCCGCTGTTCGATTCCGGCAGCGCCGCGGGCCAGCTGTACTACGTCATGCCGTACGTCGAGACCGGCACACTTCGGGAGCGGCTGCAGCGGCAGGGCCCCATGAGCGTCGCGGCGGCGGTGCAGCTCGGCCGGGATGTGGCGTCGGCGATGGCGTACGCCCACGCACTCGGCGTCGTCCACCGCGATCTCAAGCCCGAGAACATCGTGTTCTCGCCGATGGGGCACGCGATCCTGGCCGACTTCGGGATCGCCTACGCGGTGGACACCGCGCCGTCGGGCCCGCGGCTCACGGAGACGGGCGTGGCCGTCGGGACGCCCGTCTACATGAGCCCGGAGCAGAGCGCGGGCGATGAGCTCGTCGATGGCCGGAGCGACCAGTATTCGCTCGCCGCGGTACTGTACGAGACCCTGACGCTGCTGCCCCCGTTCACCGGTCCGAACGCCCGCGCCATCTTCGCCCAGAAGCTCACCGAAGCGCCGCCCACCCTGCTGGACCGGCGGCCCGACGTCCCGCCCGCGCTGGAGGGCGTCCTGTTTCGCGCCCTCGAGCGCGCGCGCGAGGCGCGCTACGAGACGATCGAGGAATTTTCGACGGCCCTGGCGGAGGCGGCCCGGGCACCCACGCGTCCCTCGGGCGACAGGGCAGCGACACCGTCCCGCCCGCCGCCCGTCCCGGACCCGGCGCCGGCTCGTGGGGGCCGCTGGCGCGCGATCGCGGTTGCCATCGTCCTGCTGCTCGTGCTCGTCGGTGGCGGCCTCGCCGCCCGCCGCCTGGCCGGCGGACGGGCATCGGCGGCGGCGGGCCCGCGGGTGGTGGCGGTGCTGCCGTTCAAGAACCTGGGGGCGCCGGGCGACCAGTACTTCGCCGACGGGCTGACCGAGGAGATCACCAGCCGGCTGGCGGGACTGTCGGGGCTGCGGGTGATCAGCCGGACGAGCGCGGACCAGTACCGGGCGAGCGCGCAGTCGGTGCGGGTGATCGGGGCGGAGCTGGGGGCGGACTACGTGCTGGAGGGGAGCGTGCGGTGGGCGCGGGACGGGGCGGGGGCTGGGGCGGCTGCGGGTGACGCCGCAGCTGATCCGGGTGACGGACGACAGCCACCTGTGGGCGGCGACGTACGATGCGGAGCTGGGGGAGGTGTTCCGGCTGCAGTCGGAGATCGCGGAGCAGGTGACGACGGCGCTGGACGTGGCGCTGCGGGCGCCGGAGCGGGCGGCGCTGGCGGCGGTGGGGACCCGAAACCCCGAGGCCTACGACTTCTACCTCCGGGGCAACGAGTACGTCGCCCGCGGCACCGAGCGCTCGGACGTGCTCGCGGCGATCGACCTGTACCAGCGCGCCGTCGCGCTCGACTCGAGCTTCGCGCCGGCCTTCGCCAAGCTGGCCCGGGCGGAGGCGGCGATGTACTGGTTCTACTACGACCACTCGCCCGAGCGGCTGGAGCGGGTCAAGCGCGCCGCCGATGCCGCGCCGGCGGCTCGCCCCGGATCTGGCCGAGGCCCACGTCGCGCTCGGCTACTACTACTACTGGGGCGACCTGGACTACGACCGGGCGCTGCAGGAGTTCGAGGCGGCCCGCCGGCTGCAGCCGAGCAACAGCGATGTGCTCGGCGCGATCGGGTACGTCGAGCGCCGCCGCGGCCGGTGGGACGCGGCGGTCGGACCGCTTCCGCGAGGCGATCGAGATCGACCCGGTCTCCCAGCAGCGCGCCTTCGACCTGGGCGACACCTACATCACGCTGCGCAAGTACCCCGAGGCCGAGCGCCAGCTCGACCGCACGATCCAGCTCGCGCCCGACTGGGCCAAGCCCTACGGCTACAAGGCGATGCTGTATCTGATCTGGAAGGGCGATCGCGGGCGCGCACGGGCCGTGATCGGGCAGGCGATGAGCCGGGTGAGCACCGGCCGGCTGGCTCGCGCGCTGATGACGGCGGACGCGCATCTCCGCCTCGGTCATCTCGTCGGACAGCATCTTCTTCCCCGCATCGGACGCGGTGCGGGCCGACGCCTTCGAGGCGGACACCGGCGCGTACTACATCTTCAAGGCCGAGGCGGCGCACTACCGGGGCGAGCCGGCCGTCGAGCGGGCCTACGGCGACTCGGCCCGGCGCTGGCTGGAGCCGCAGCTGCGGCTCCAGCCCGACGACGCGAAGCGCCTGGTGCACTATGGCCTGGCGAACGCTCGCGCGGGCCGGGCGGGCGATGCCGTGCGCGCCGGCCGGCGGGCGCTGGAGCTGCTGCCCCCGGCGGAGGACGCGGCGTCCGGCCCTTTCATCCAGACGTACCTGGCGCAGATCTACACTCTGACGGGCGATCTCGACCGGGCGGTCGCCACCCTTCGGCCGCTGCTCGCGCTGCCGAGCTGGATCACGCCGGACGAGCTGGCGAACGATCCTCTGTGGGCTCCGCTTCGCCGTCATCCGGGCTTCGCCTCCCTCACGGCCGGGACGCCTTGACGGTCAGGCCGCCCTGGGTACATTGCTCACATGCACCTCGCCCAGCGTAATAGCAATCGGAATCGCGCAGCGAACTTCTACGCGTTTACGTAGAATGTCGAGCCGTTTCGGGTGCTGGATGGTGCGGTAGTTCCCCGGCCCGCTCGACACGTTCGAGGGGCTTTTTTGTTGCCGCGAGTTCCTTCACTTCTTCCCGTGGGAGAGACAATGAAGCGAGCGAACGTTCTGGGAGCTGCCCTCGCCCTCGTGGGGCTGGTCGCGACCACCGCACCAGCGACGGCGCAAACCGTCGGCGCGGACCTGAGCCTGTTCAGTTCCTACGTGTGGCGCGGGCTCAGCCTGACCAACAAGCCCGTCGCGCAGCCCGATCTGTACGTGACGTTCCCTGCCGGGAACGCATCCGTCACCCTCGGCGGCTGGGCCACCATCGACCTGGGCAAGTACGACGATCCGGATGACGATATCAGCGAGAGCGGCGGGCTCTCGGCCTTCAACTTCGCGGAGTTCGATCCCTGGGCGGAGGTCGAGTTTCCCGGTCGGCGAGAAGACCACGCTGACGGCCGGTGCGACGGCGTACATCTATCCCAACGATCTGACGCCTACGTCCAACGGCGGCCTGGACAGCGAGGCGAACACCGTCGAGGTCTACGCCAAGGCGGCCTTCGACGTGCCGTTGGCCCCGAAGCTCGCCGTCTGGTACGACGTCGACAAGATCAAGGGCGCGTACTTCGAGGGCAGCGTGTCCCATGAGCTGCCCGCGAGCGAGAAGGTATCCGTCGTGCTGGGCGCGCTGGCGGGGCTCAGTGCCGGCCAGGGCGTTCCAGACGCCGCGGCATTGGCCGATGGCGAGTCCTTCAACTTCGCGGACGACGGCTTCACGCACCTCGATTTGTCGGCCGGGGTTCCGCTGACGGCGGGGATCTTCTCGATCACCCCCGTCATTCACCTGGTCATCAATGGCGATGACTTCACGAAGTTCACCTCGCCCACGAGCGAGAGCGACGCGAAGCTGTGGGGAGGCGTGACGATCAGCTGGTCGAAGTCCTACGGCGCGGCGGCGGAAGAAGAAGAAGAAACCACCGAGTAACCGCTAGAGTCACCCTGAGCGCAGCGAAGTGGGCATGCCTTGAGGCATGCCCCCCTTCACTGAGTCAGTGCTACAGCGGCCGTTGACCGCCGATCACCCCTTCGTGGCCGGCTCCAGCCGGAAGATCTCCCGGCGCCCGCTTTCGATGAGGTCGTGGTACCCCTCCATGAGACGCTCCATCTCCTTCGTGTCCGCCTCGCTCATCCCCCCACCCTGCATCATTTTCTCGAACTCGGCCATGTCAGGTGTCTCGAACTCGGCCACCAGGGTCCAGTAGCGCTCGCCGGTGAAGTCGGTCATCAGGCGCATGTTGGCCTGACCGGCTTTGGCCATGATACGGTTCATCGCCTGAAACTTCTCGAGCAGGGGCCGGACCTTGCCGGGCCGGCAGTGGAAGACTTCGCGGATCAGCAGCATCATCACGCTCCGGTGGATATTGGGAACAGGTGACTCCTGACGGAGCCGGGCCTCCCTTAGGTGTCGAACGACGGGCATGGAATTCGACAATGGCGCCGCGGCGCCGACATGGCTGTGCGCGGTGACCCCGCTAGAGACTCTTCGCTACTTCTTTAAACGTCTCCTCCAGCCGCCCCAGCATCTTCTGCAGGAGCTCCTGCGGGATCCCCAGCGCCGGCTCGATCCGGATCACCTGCGCCTTGGAGTAGGTCCCCGCCACCAGCACCCCGCGCTTGAAGAGCCCCGCGGCCACTGCCCAACCGATCTCCTGCGTCTGGAACTCCATCCCGATCAGAAGTCCCTTGCCATGCGCCTCCGCCAGCACCTGGGGATACTTCCGCTGCAGCGCCGCCAGCTCGCGCAGCAGGAAGTCGCCCTTGGTGGCGGCCTGGCCGGGAAGGTCTTCCTCCAGCGTGACCTCGATGGCCGCGAGGCCCGCGGCGCAGGCGATCGGATTGCCGCCGAACGTCGTGGAGTGGATGATCGGGTTGGGGATCATCACCTCCCACACCTTCGGCGCTCGCGATGAACGCCGACAGCGGCATCACACCGCCGCCGATCGACTTGCCCAGGCACATGATGTCGGGCACCACGTCCCAGTGGTCCACACCCCACAGCTTGCCGGTCCGGCCCATGCCGGTCTGGATCTCGTCCGCGATGAGCAGCGCGCCGTACTTGGTGCACGCGCGCACGGGCGCGGGGCAGGTAGTCGTCGGGTGGCACCACGCCGCCGGCCTCGCCCTGCACCGGCTCTAGCACCACGCCGGCGATGTGGGTGCCAACGGCGTCGCAGCGCTCCAGCTCGTCCTCGAGCGCGGCGGCATCCCCGTAGGGCACGAAGCGCACGTCTTGGAGCCCGCTTTGGAACGGCTCGCGGAACGAGGCCTTGCCCATCAGCGAGAGCGAGCCCATCGACTTGCCGTGGAAGCCGCCGAGCGTGGAGATGAAGGTGTGGCGCCTGGTGTAGAGCCGGGCCAGCTTGATCGCGCCTTCGATCGCGTCGGTGCCGTTGTTGATGAAGAACGAGTTCTGCAGGTCGCCCGGCGTTACCTCGGCGAGCACCTTGGCCAGCGCGGCGCGCCAGGGCTCCAGCAGCTCCTGGCTGTTGAGCGCCATGCGCCCGAGCTGGTCGGTGACCGCCTTGACGATCTTGGGGTGGTTGACGCCGGCGCTGAAGATGCCGTACCCGCCCAGGCAATCGATATATTCGCGGCCCAGCAGATCGTGGAGCAGGGCGCCTTGGCCACTCCACTCGAGCGCGGCGAACTGGCCGGCCTGGGTGACGGACTTGCGGTAGGAGATGAACCCGCGGTTGTAGTACCGTTCGTAGCTGTCCACCGTCTCCGTGATGAACTTCTGCTTTTCCTCCGTCGACATCTCCCGCCCGGCGATCAGCTCCAGGTACCGGTGGGTGTGCTGCAGGACCTCGGCATTCGGCAAACGCAATTAATCGGCGCTCCTTTGGTGAGGGAGGAACTGCTACGGAAACTTTACCGCCCCAACGCGTCTCGCATCCTATAATACCCCCCCACGAGGGGGAGGAACCACGGCCTTCCGCCGTACAACGGGACCGCGCGAAAGGGTGCGGTGAGCCGCGGGATCTCCCCGGCCCCGGCGAGTGCGTCGCCCATCCGCGCGCCGAGCCAGGTGGCCATCGCGACGCCATGCCCGCCGTAGCCGAGCGCGAAGTGCACGCCGTCCAGCCGCCCCGCATGGGGCATCTGGTCGACGGTGAACGCGACCTGCCCGCCCCACGCGTACTCCACCGGCACACCGGCCAGCTCGGGGAACACCTCGACCATGCCGCGCGCCAGGATCTCGGCGCTTCGCGCAACCGGCGTCGGCGTGAACGCCGCCCGTCCCCCGAAGACCATGCGGCCGTCGGGTGAGAGCCGGAAGTAGTACAGCAGGTTCTTGGTGTCGCTCAGCACCCGCCCGCGCGGTACGAGCCGGGCCGCCAGCGACGGATCGAGCGGCGGCGTCGCGATCAGGTAGCTCCCCACCGGCACGACGCGGCGCCGGAGCGTGGGCACCACCGCACCGGTGTACCCGTTCGTGGCCACCAGCACTTCGCCGGCGACCACGACGCCGACCGAGGTCGCGACGAGCCATCCGTCGCGCCGGCGCTCGAGCCCGCGGACCTCGGCGCCCTCGACCAGACGGGCGCCCGCCCGAGCCGCCGCCCGCGCGAGGCCTTCCACCAGCCGCGCGGGCTGCACCGCGCCGGCGAGCGGGTCGAGCAGGCCGCCGTGGTACCGTGCCGAGCCGATCTCACCACCGAGCTCCTGCCGGGTCAGCAACGTCGTGTCGTGGCCGAGCTTGTCCCGGAGAAACTGCCGGCTCCGCGCCAGGCCCGCGAGGTGACCGGCGCGGGCCGCGAGGATCACGGTGCCGCAGCGCGTGTAGTCGCACTCGATCGCTTCGTCCGCGACCAGCGCCTCCAGGCCTTCCACTGCCTGCCGGGAAAGCTCGAACAGCCGGCGCGCCTCGGCGACGCCGAGCTTCCGCGCGAGGACTTCGATGTCGGGCTTGAAGCCCGGCAGCACGAACCCGCCGTTCCGGCTGCTCGCTCCCCAACCGATCGTATGCCGCTCCAGCACGGCCACCTCGGCTCCGCGCCGCGCGAGGGCGCGCGCGGCGGCGAGACCGGTGTATCCGCCGCCGACGATGGCCACGTCCGTGCGCTCGGGCGGCGGCCCCACGGGCCGGCCGGCCGAGCCCGGGACGGTTTCGGTCCAGAGGCAGCGCTCGATCACCGGCAGGGCCCGGTCAGCGGTAGAGCCTTCCCGCCCGCACGCTCTCACGGAACACGTCCGTATGGCGATCGACGTCGGCCTCGGTCACGGCAGGCGCGAGCAGGGCCATATTGTGGAAGGGCGTGAGCAGGATACCCCGATTGAGCGCCGCGAGGTGCATGTAACGCTCGAGCTCGGGATCGACCGCGGCCGCGGCCTCGCCGCCGTTCAGCGGCGGAGCCGGCCGGAACCAGTACTCGACGCGGCATCCCGAGTCGCTTCACGATCCACGGGAGTCGCTCGTCGGCGATGACGCCCTCGACGCCCCGCGCGAACCGCTCCGCCAAGGGGATGGTCCGCCGGTAGCTGGCCTCGGTCAACACGTGCTCGAGCGTGGCGCGCATCGCCGCCGTGGCGAGTGCGTTGCCCGCGAGTGTTCCGCCGATCCCGCCGGTGTCGGCCGTCTCGAGCCGGCTCCGGGCCTGGACGCGCTCGGCGAATGCCGCGCTGAACCCATACACGGCGCCCGGCACGCCGCCCGCGACCGCCTTCCCGAGCGTGAGGATGTCGGGCTCGAGGCCGTGCGCACGGGTGTAGCCGCCGGGGCCGGCGCAGATGGTGTGGGTCTCATCGATGATGAGCAGCGTTCCCGAGCGTCGCGTCAGCGCACGGAGCGCGGCGTGGAAGCCCGGCTCGGGGTGCACGATGCCGACGTTCGTGAGCGCCGGCTCGGCGAGCACGCAGGCGACGTCCCCGTGCGCCAGCGCGGCCTCGAGCCCCGGCAGATCGTTGAACTCGACGACCCGCGTCGTGAGCGCCGGATCCACCGGCGGCCCCAGGCTCCCCTCGCGCGGCACGATCCGGCCGTCGACGAGCGTGGCGAAGGTTTCGTCCACCGTGCCGTGGTAGCACCAGTTGAAGACCAGGATCTTGGGCCGGCCGGTCACGTGGCGGGCCAGGCGGATGGCGAAGCGGTTGGCGTCGGTGGCGGTGACGGCGCACTGCCAGCAGGGAAGACCGAAGCGCCGGGCCAGCTCTTCACCGACCCAGACCGCGTCCTCGGTGGGAAGCATGAAGGTGAAGCCGCGCCCGGCCTGGGCGCGCACGGCCTCGACGGTGGCGGGCGGGGCATGGCCCGTCATCGCGCCGGTGTCGCCCAGGCAGAGATCGAGATAGCGGAGGCCATCGACGTCGGTGAGGTAGGCGCCGTCGCCGCCGGTGACGAACAGCGGAAAGCCGCCCGCCCAGCGCACCATCCAGTGCATCGGCACCCCGCCAAGCAGGGACCGGTGCGCCCGCTCGAACAGCGCGAGCGACCGGGGATGCGCCTCGCGGAACCGGCGTTCCTCGTCGCCGAGGAGCGCCGCGAGGCGGGCCCGGTCCAGGATCATGCGAGGGCCGGTGTCCGCCCCACGGCGGCTTCGAGCGCCGCCCCCATGACATCGAGACCTTCGTCGATGACGGCGTCGGTGGCGGTGAGCGGCGCGAGCACCCGGACCGTGTTGCCGAACGTGCCCGCCGACAGCAGCACCAGTCCGCGCTCGAGCGCGGCCGCCAGGACCCGGGCGGTGAGCGCCTTGTCGGGCATGCGGCTCTCTCGGTCGGTCACCAGCTCCATGCCGACCATGGCGCCCAGCCCGCGAACGTCGCCGATGGCCGGGAACTGCTCGGCCCACAGGCGGAAGCGCGCCTTGACCCGGTCGCCGGTGCGCTGCGCGTGCGCCGGGATGCCCTCCGCGTCCATCGCGTCGAGCACCGCCAGCGCCGCGGCGCACGCGAGCGGGTTCCCGCCGTAGGTGCCGCCCAGCCCACCCACCTGCGGCGCCTCCATCACGTCGGCGCGCCCGGTCACGGCCGCCAGCGGCAGGCCGCCCGCCAGCGACTTCGCGGTCGTGATCAGGTCGGGTACCAGACCGTAGTGCTCGGACGCGAACAGCCTGCCGGTCCGGCCAAAGCCGGTCTGGATCTCGTCGGCGATGAACAGGATGCCGTGCTGCCGCGCGAACGCCGCCAGCGTCTGAACGTACTCCACCGGCGCCGGCACGAACCCGCCCTCGCCCAGCTCCAGCTCCATGATGATCGCGGCGATCGAGCCGGGGTCGACGGTGGCGGCCAGGATCTGCTCCAGGCGCGCCGCGCTGGCCATGCAGCACCGGCCGCCCGACGGCCCTTCGGCGCAGCGGTAGCAGTAGGGAAAGGGGATCTGGTAGACCTCGGGCGCGAAGGGCCCGAACCCCTTCTTGTACGGCATCACCTTCGACGTGAGCGCCATGGCCAGGTTGGTCCGGCCGTGGAACCCGTGCTCGAAGCACAGCACCGCCTGCCGCCCGGTAAAGAACCGCGCCACCTTGACGGCGTTCTCCACCGCCTCGGCGCCGCTGTTGACGAAGAAGGTGCGCTTCTCGTGCGTCCCGGGCGTGATCCGGTTGAGCCGCTCTGCCAGCTCGACGTACGGCTCGTAGGTCGTAACCGGGAAGCAGACGTGGGCGAACCGGTCGAGCTGGGCGCGCACCGCCTCCACGACGCCGGGATGCCGGTGCCCGGTGTTGACCACGCCGATGCCGCCGCCGAAATCGATCAGGCGGTTCCCGTCGGCGTCGGTGAGCACGGCACCTTCGGCGTGTATGACGGCGATGGGCGTGACGGCCGGCACACCCTTCGGCACCGCCTTGGCGCGGCGGGCGAGGAGGGCGCGGCTGTTGGGGCCGGGGATCTCGGTCTGGAGGCGGATGACGCCGGACATGAACGGGCCTCGTGAGGGCATGGATGCGCGGGGACGGGGCGCCTGCTGCCGGGTAGAAGTAACGCGGGGAGCAGTCGGCCCGCCACCCCCGCACTTCCTTCTCAGGCGTGGATTTCGGTTGTAGGATTGTACGCGGAGGCTATCCCCTCAGCCCAGCCCACATCCCATCAAGGAGTTGCGCTCCATGACCTGGCGGCGTTCGAGAGTGTCCGGCCCCCTGGCTCTGACCGCGGTGGTGCTCGTGGCGGCGTGCGGCGGGGGTGAGAAACAGGCGGCCACGCCGGCGGCGAAGACCACCAAGATCACGATCACGCCCACCAGCGACGCCCGGGCGGATGCGAAGACTTACCTGGCGCAGCTCTGCCCCAAGCCGATCGGCGGCGAGCTCAACTTCATGGTGTGGGAGGGGTACACCGACACGCTGTTCACCAAACCGTTCGAGGAAGCCTGCGGCGTCAAGGTGAACGCCACCTACATGGGCTCCAGTGACGATCTGGTCGCCAAGCTCCGGGCCGGCGGTGCCGAGACGATCGACCTCACCTCGCCCTCGAGCGACGCGGCCACCGCGATCATCGACGCGGGGCTCGCCTCCGCGATCGACGTGGGCAGGATCCCGAGCTATGCCGACCTCAGCGAAGGCTTCCGCAACCTGAAGGTGGCCCGGAAGGACACCACCGTGTACGGCGTGCCCTGGGCATTCGGGCCGAACCCGCTGATCTACGACACCACCAAGGTCACCAAGGCGCCCGATTCCTGGGGCGCGCTGTGGGACAAGAAGTACAAGGGCAAGCTCTCCCTCCAGGACGACATCGCCACGCTCTACATGGTAGCCCAGTACCTCGGCCTGGACGACCCGAACGAGCCGAGCAAGCTCTACAACCTGAGCGACGAAGACCTCGCACGGGTGAAGGCCAAGATGCTCGAGCTCCGCCCCAACGTGCGGAAGTACTGGGTCACCGCGGGCGACATGACGCAGCTCTTCCAGAGCGGCGAGGTGGTGATGGGCGAGGGCTGGCCGCTCATGACCAACCAGCTGCGGCAGGCCAAGTTCCCGGCCGGCGAGACGATCCCCAAGGAAGGGACCACCGCCTGGGCCGACCACTGGGTGCTCACCAAGGGCGCCAAGAACCTCGACGCGGCCTACGCCTGGCTCGAGTACACGGCGCAGCCGTTCACCCAGAAGCTGCTGTACGACGTCACCGCGTACATCGTCGCCAACCCGGCCGCCAAGTCCTACATGAGCGCCGAGCAGGCGGCGAGCCAGCGCGACATCGCGGACTACGGCAGCAAGGTCAATTTCTGGCAGTGGAGCCCGCGGCGCGAGAAGTACCAGGAGATCTGGAACGAGGTGAAGGCCGCCAAGTAGCGGGTGCGCGTTCCGGACCGCTCCGTGCAACCGATCCTCGAGCTGCGCCATCTGTCGAAGCGGTTCGGCGACTTCGCGGCCGTGGACGACCTGTCGCTCGACATCGTGTCCGGGGAGTTCCTGACGCTCCTCGGCGCGTCGGGATCGGGCAAGACCACGACGCTGCGGATGATCGCGGGCTTCGAGCCGCCGACCTCGGGCGACATCCTCATGGCGGGCCAGCCGATCGCCGCGCTGCCGCCGTTCAAGCGCGACATCAACACCGTCTTCCAGCATTACGCGCTGTTTCCCCACATGAGCGTGCGGGACAACATCGGGTACGGCCTCCGCATGCGGCGCGTGCCGACGGCCGAGCGGGAGGAGCGGGTCGCGCGGGCGCTGGCGATGGTGAAGCTCGAGCAGCTCGGGGCCCGGTCGCCGCGCCAGCTCTCGGGCGGACAGCAGCAGCGGGTGGCGCTGGCCCGCGCCCTGGTCAACCGCCCGCGCGTGCTCCTGCTCGACGAGCCGCTCGGCGCGCTCGACCTCAAGCTCCGCAAGGAGATGCAGCTCGAGCTCAAGCACCTGCAGGCCGAGCTCGGCATCACCTTCGTGTACGTGACGCACGATCAGGAGGAGGCGCTCACCATGAGCGACCGGATCGTGCTCATGCGCGAGGGGCGGATCGCCCAGATCGGCACCCCGCGCGACCTGTACGACCTCCCCGCCTCACGCTACGTGGCCGACTTCATCGGCGACACGAACCTGCTGCCCGGCATCGTGGTTGCGAGCGGCGGCGGCATCACGACACTCCAGGTGGGCGACGTGGTCCTCCGCGGGCGCAGCGACGATTCCCTGCCGGCGGGCGGCGAGGCATGGCTTACCGTCAGGCCGGAAGCGATCGACCTGCTCAGCGGCGGTGCCGCGCCCGCAGGGTACAACACCGTCGCCGGCACCGTCGCCGACGCCGTCTACGCCGGCTCGGCGCTCCGGGTTCACGTCGCCCTGACCGGCGGGCAGCGGCTGGTGGCGAACGTGCCCTCCGGGACGCCGGCCGCGAGCGGCGCGCCCGTGACGCTCACCTGGCCGGTGGAGCTCGGGCGCTGTGTCGGTGACTGACCGGCCGACGCTGCTCGACAGGATCCGCGCCCGGCCCGCGCTCCGGACCGCGATCGCGGCCGCGGTGCCGGTCGGCTTCGTCACCGCCCTGCTCTTCATTCCCTACGTGCTGCTCCTGGTGCACTCCTTCTGGCGGCTCCGGGGTGGGGCAATCACCCACGAGCTGACGCTCGAGAATTACCAGCGCCTCTTCGGCACCGAGCTCTACCCGAACACCATCCTGTTTTCGGCCGGCATCGCGCTCCGGGTGACGCTGTTGTCGCTCCTGCTGGCGTATCCCCTGGCCTACCTGCTGGCGTTCAAGGTGACGCGGCACAAGCAGCTCATGTACATGGCGGTGATCATCCCGCTGTGGGTCAGCTACCTCGTGCGGGCCTACGCCTGGAAGATCATCCTTGGTCAGTCGGGAATCCTGAACGGCCTGCTCCAGAGCGCCGGGCTGATCGACGAGCCGCTCACCTTCCTCCTCTACAGCCGGTGGGCGGTGATTCTCGCGCTCACCCACATCTACACGCCGTTCACGCTGATGCCGATCTACGCCGTGCTCGAGGCGATTCCGCCCGCGCTCAAGGAGGCGAGCCAGGACCTCTACGCGAGCCGGTGGCAGACCTTCCGGCGGATCGTGCTCCCACTCTCGCTCCCGGGCGTCATGGCCGGGTGCACGTTCGCCTTCGTGCTCAGCATGGGCGACTTCCTCGCGCCCCAGCTGCTGGGCGGCAACGACAGCGCGCTCATGGTGTCGAACCTGGTCTGGAGCCTGTTCGGCGTGGCCTACAACTGGCCCCTGGGGGCCGCGGTCTCCGTGGTCGTGCTGCTGATGACACTCTTCCTGCTCTGGCTCGCGAATCGGGTGGAGACGGCGATGAACTATGGCGGTCAGGCGGGCGGGCGGGCAGGCGGTCGGGCGGTCGGGTTGCCATGACGGGCTCATCCACCCTCGCCGGCCGACCGCCGACCCGCGCGACCGCCCGACCGCCCGACCACCTGACCGCCTCTCTCTGGCTCGTCGGCGGGCTGGTCTTCGCTTTCATCTACCTGCCGCTGCTGGTGGTCATCGTCTACGCCTTCCACGATTCGCCGATCATCGCGTGGCCGCTCCGGTTCGGCACCCTCAAGTGGTTCGTGGCGCTGGCGCATGACCGGGGCATGCTGGACGCGGCGCTCGCCAGCCTCAAGCTGGCGCTGCTGGCCGTGGCCATCGCGCTCGTGGTGGGGGTGCCGGGGGCGTTCGTGCTCGACCGCTCGAGCTTTCCGGGGAAGACCGCCTTCCGCCGGCTCGTGCTGTTGCCCCTGATTCTGCCCGGCATCATCACCGGCGTGGCGCTGCTCACCTTCTTCAGCTTCGTGGGCCTCCGGCTCTCGAGCGGCTTTCCGCTCGTGCCCGGCTGGCCGGTGGTGCTCGGTCACGCCGCGGCGCTCACCTCGGTGGTCATCACCCAGGTCTTCGCCCGGCTGCAGCGGCTCGACCGCGCCCAGGAGGAGGCGAGCCAGGACCTCTACGCCAACGAGTGGCAGACCTTCTGGTACGTCACCTTCCCGAGCATCCGGACAGCGGTGCTCGGCGCCGGGCTGCTCGTATTCACGCTCAGCCTCGACGAGATCGCGGTCACCTTCTTTCTCATCGGCCGGCAGAACACTCTCCCGCTCCAGATCTGGGGCCTGCTGCGTCGGGGAATTACCCCGGAGGTGAACGCCGCGGCGACGGTAATCTTCCTGGTGTCGGTCGTCGTCATCGTGATCTGGGCGCGGCTGATGCGCGAGGACCAGGCCGGCTGATGGGCGCGCGCCGGTGTTTCCTGGGGCTCGTGCTCCTCCTGGCCGGATGCGGCGCCGGTCCGGCCGCGCCGGTCCCGTCCGATCCCGCCGCCCGGGTCACCCGGCTGGCGGACGAGTACGTCGCCGGATACTTCCGGCGCTCCC
This sequence comes from uncultured Gemmatimonadales bacterium, assembly GCA_963840215.1. Classification (GTDB taxonomy): domain Bacteria; phylum Gemmatimonadota; class Gemmatimonadetes; order Gemmatimonadales; family GWC2-71-9; genus CAVVWJ01. The sequence continues at coordinate 765,821 of CAWIYG010000002.1, forward strand.
CCGAAGCGGCAACCCGCCGAGGCCTCCCGAGTGACCACGGCCGGGTAATCGACAACTCGCTCCCCGCCGTCGCGGAGTGGCGGCTGCGTGAAGATGGATGGCTCAGGGAGCTGAAGCGGGTCGATTCCACGACGCTCGTGGGAACCCCCGCGTGGGTGACGTACGGCATTCTGCGGGAGATGCTCGAGGACTCGGTCGCCACCCGGGTGTGCCGGAGCGAGCTCTGGAACCTCAACACCAACCTCGCGGGGTGGCAGTCGTACTACACCAGCCTGGCGCCGCTGCAGCCGGTCGGCACCGACTCACTCCGGGCGGCAGCCATCGCGCGGATACGGGCCCTGCCGCGCTTTCTCCGGACCGAGCAGGCCAACCTGCGCGAGGGCATCCGCCAGGGATACGTGGCCCCGCGGCCGACCGTCGAGGCGATCGTGCGGCAGGTGGACGGCATCCTGGCCCTCCCGGCCGACAGCTCGCCCTTCGTCTCCCCCGCCTTGCGGGATTCGACGCCGGGGTTCCGCACGGCCTACCTCCAGGCGGTCGCCGGCGACCTGCTGCCCGCGATCGCCGAGTATCGCCGCTTCCTCGCCGCAGACTATCTGCCGCACGCGCGCGTCCCGATCGGCGTCTCCGCCAATCCCAATGGCGCCGCCTGTTACCAGGCCGCGCTTCGCCGCTTCAGCACGCTCTCAATCACTCCGGGCGAAGTGTTCCGCGCCGGCGAGCAGCACCTCGCGCTGGTCGAGGCCGAGATGCAGACGCTCGGCCGACGCTCCTTCGGCACCGGTGACGTTGCCCTGCTGCTGCGCCGGCTCCGGGACGACAGTGCCTGGACCTTCCGGACCCGCCGCGAGGTCGTCGACCGGTCGAACGAGGCGATCGCCCGCGCGAAAGCCGCCATGCCGCGCTGGTTCGGACGTGTGCCGCGGGCGGACGTGGTCATCGTGGAGTATCCCGAGTTCCGCCAGCGGGCGGGCGCGGTCCCCTCCTACACTTCGCCGTCCGAGGATGGGCGGCGGCCCGGCATCTTCAGCATCACCACCTGGCAGCCTGAGCGAATCTCGCGCGCCGGGCTCGAGGTGGTCGCGTTCCACGAGGCGATCCCCGGGCACCATCTCCAGAGCGCGATCGCGCAGGAGCGGCCCGACGCTCACCCCATCACCCGGTTCTTCAACTTCTCCGGCTTCAGCGAAGGCTGGGCACTCTACGCAGAGCGGCTGGCGGACGAGATGGGGCTGTACTCCGGGGACGTGGACCGGATGGGCATGCTCGCGGGCGAGAGCTGGCGGGCCGCGCGGCTGGTCCTCGACGCCGGCATCCACAGCCGTAGCTGGACCCGGCCGCAGGCGGTGGAGTTCCTCACGGCCCACAGCACGATCGCGCCGTCGGTCGCCGAGGGCGAGGTCGACCGATACATCTCATGGCCGGGGCAGGCGACGGCGTACCTGCTGGGGAGCCTCACGATCCACGCGCTCCGCCGGGACGCCGAGGCACGGCTCGGCGGCCGGTTCGACATCCGGGAGTTCCACGACCAGCTGCTCGGCGACGGGACCACGACGCTCCCGATGCTGCAGGAGCGGCTGGAGCAGTGGGTGGAGGCGCACCCGTAGCCCGAGCGGATTCTTCGTGTCGTCCAGGATGACCCCCCGTTTCCCGCACCCACGCTACCTTGATATATATCCACTCCGGCTGAATGCTGACTGCCAACACTAAGACCTGTATGCAGTTAGTGGCGGTATGTGATCCGGATCTCCGGTCGGGGCCCCGTCAAGGGGGCTGGACAGACCGTGGGGGTCGGAGGCTATGATGGCTATACGCCACCCCCACCGGGGGATCGGCGTGTTTGCATCCTCCGACCAAGCGGAGGGTCCACTCTCACAGCTGACCATCTCCTTGAGCTGTGAGCCCCCATCAGCGGCGGGGGCGAGGGCGCAGGACCGACCCCGGACGGGTCCCCTGCAACCAGACCGAGGGCCGCGCCAACAATGAAAAGAGGAGTTTGTGAAAGTCCTGGTGCTAGGCGCCGGCGCGGTGGGGACCGTGTCCGCCCTCAAATTCGTGCAGGACGCGATGCTCGAGCAGCTCGTCATCGCGGACGCGGTGTCCGCCCGCGCCTCCCTCCTGGCGGACCGTCTGTCCGATCCTCGCGTCACCTACCGCCGGCTCGACGCCCGCGATCGCACCGCCGTGGCCAACGCCATTCGTGAAACCGGCACCACCATCCTCCTGAACGCGGCCCTGCCCGCCACCAACATCGACGTGATGCGCGCCTGCCTCGACGCGGGCTGCCACTACATCGACCTGGCGAGCGCGGGCACCGACGACGACGGCATCCCCAAGATGGATGACCAGTTCGCGCTGGACGCCGAGTTCAAGGCGGCCGGCCGGATCGCCCTGCTCGGCATGGGCGCCGACCCCGGCACCACCAACGTCTATGCCGCCTACGCCGCCAAGCACCTGCTCGATGAGGTCACCGAGCTGCACGTGCGCGACGGCGACAACTCCGTCTGCCAGGGGCACGACGGGTTCGTGGCGGCCTTCAGCCCGTGGGTCTTCATCGACGAGTGCCTCTGCAAGGCGGTCTCGTTCCGCGACGGGCGTTACCACCTGGAGCCGCCGCTGACGGGCTTCGAGCCGTTCGACTTCCCCGAGCTGGGCGTGCTCAACTGCTACTACGTGGACCATGAGGAATCCCGGACGCTGCCGAAGTTCTTTCCGACGGCCCGGGTGGTGGACTTCAAGCTGTGCATGGACGACGTCACCATCGAGACCCTGCGGGTCATCAAGCGCCTCGGCCTCTCCGGCAAGGACCGCATCCGTGTGGGCGACACCTCGGTGGTGCCGCGCGACGTGGTCGTCTCGCTGCTCCCCGACCCCAAGGACCTTGCGGGCCGGATGCGGGGCAAGACCTGTGTGGGCACGCTGGCGCGCGGCCGCAAGAACGGCGAGCCGCGGGCCTTTTACATCTACAACATCGCCGATCACGAAACGGTCTTCACCGAACTGGGCGTCCAGGCGACCGCCTATCAGACCGGCATCCCGCCGGTCATCGCCGCGCGGCTGATCCACGAGGGCCGCTGGGCGGGACCGGGGGTCCGCTCGCCGGAGGAGTTCGATCCCGATCCGTTCCTCGAGCGCCAGGCGCGCGAGGGGATGCCGTGGCACGTCCGGGACGATACGGCCCGGGTGGAGCTGCCGAAGGTGCGCATCCGGCCGTCGCGGGAGACCGTGGCGGCGTAGGCCCCGGACGCGGCTCCGATGGCCATGTGCCACGAAGGCACGAAGGGCGCGAAACCCCAACCCCGAGGGGTGGTGGTGGCTTCGTGCCCTTCGTGCCTTCGTGGTAAATTAGCCCAGAGATCTTGAGCCCGCCGATTTCCCCTGAGAGCAGTGACCGGAGGCGTACGATGACGAGCACGGCCACGGCGCGGGGCAAGACCCGGAAATCCGAGGTCACCTCGTACCAGATGTACATCGACGGCAAGTTCGTCGATGCCAAGAGCGGCAAGACGTTCGACGTGTACGACCCTTCGACCGAAGCGGTGATCGCCAAGGTGCCGGCGGGCGGCGCCGAGGACGTGGACCGCGCGGCGAAAGCCGCCCACCGCGCCTTCTATGACGGGGGCTGGAAGGGCGTGAGCGCGCAGGAGCGCGGCCGCGTCCTCTTTCGGCTGGCGGAGCGGATCCGCGCCCGCCGGACCGAGCTGGCCGAGCTCGAGACAGTCAACTCGGGCAAGCCGATCGTCGAGTCCGAGTACGACATGGACGACACGGCGACCTGCTACGAGTACTACGGGGGCCTCGCCACCAAGATCAACGGCGAAGTGCTGCCCGTCCCGGCCGACGCGGTGGCTTTCGCGATGCGGGAGCCGATCGGGGTCGCCGGCCAGATCATCCCCTGGAACTACCCGCTGCTCATGGCCGCGTGGAAGATTGCCCCGGCCATCGCCGCCGGGTGCACCGTGGTGATCAAGCCCGCGGAGCAGACCCCCCTCTCGCTGCTCAAGCTGGCGGAAGACTTCGAGGCGGTTGGGCTGCCGCCCGGCGTCGTCAACGTGATCACCGGCGACGGCCCGGGCGCCGGCGCGCCGCTGGTGGCGCACCGGGACGTGCGGAAGCTCGCCTTCACCGGGAGCGCGGAAGTCGGCAAGCTGATCATGCGAAGCGCCGCGGATCAGCTCAAGCGGGTGTCGCTCGAGCTGGGCGGCAAATCGCCCAACATCTTCTTCGCCGACGCGGACTTCGAGAATGCCGTGGACGGGGCGCTCTTCGGAACGTTCATCAACCAGGGCGAGGTCTGCTCCGCGGGCAGCCGGGTGCTGGTACAGAAGGACATCTACAAGAAGTTCGTCGACGCCGCGGCGGCCAAGGCCAAGACTATCCGGCTGGGGCCCGGCATGGACCGCGAGACCAAGATGGGCCCCCTCGTGAGCGCCGAGCAGCGCGACCGGGTGGCCGGCTACCTCAAGGTCGGCCGGGGCGAGGCCAAGGTGGCCGCGGGCGGCGGCACGCCCAAGCAGTTCGCGAAGGGGTGGTACGTCGAGCCGACGATCTTCTTCGACGTCGACAACTCGGCCAAGATCGCGCAGGAGGAGATCTTCGGTCCGGTGATGAGCGTCATCCCCTTCAAGGACGAGGCCGAGGCGATCCGGATTGCCAATGCGACGCCCTACGGGCTCGCCGCGGCGGTCTGGACCCGCGACATCTTCAAGGCGTTCCGGGTCGTCAAGTCGCTGGAGGCGGGCATCGTGTGGGTCAACCACATGCAGCCGACGTTCGTCGAGGCGCCGTGGGGCGGGTACAAGGCGTCGGGATTCGGGCGGGAACTCGGACACTGGGGTGTCGAGGAATACCTCGAGACGAAGCAGGTGTTCATCAACCTCGACGAGAAGCCGATCGGCTGGTACTAGTGCCGGGACGCGGGGAGGGCTGTCGGAACCCTTCCCCGCTCACGAACGCCGCCCCGGCCTCAAGACCGAAGCAAGACATGGGCGTGCAGGCTTGCGTGTGCCGAATCCACGGCCCCACGGCTCGCGCGCCGGGATCCTATGACCGCAGGCAGTCACTTTAGCGAGGCACGGAGCAGGCCAAGGATCCCCTAGTCTGTACTTACTCGAAGATCGCGGGCAGTCGGTCATAAATGAGAATGTCCACGAGCCTCTGCCGGTGGTAATTAAGCCGGACAGCGTGATTGCGACTGCCTCCGCTCAACTTGCCAAATCTTGCAGTTCCTCGCGCGAACAAGAGCACAGCCCCAGCACATCCTCAGCACGGTGCCGATCCACTGCGCTGGGCTACCAACGATCACCTGGAGAATGCCAAGATCCTCAACGAACCCCGCCGACTGCCAAGGGCCACGCCACCGATCCGTTAGGGTAGCGCTTGGGGGATCGAAGGGCCAGATCATCGGACGACTCCACCGCGCTGCTTGCAACCGGGTCCGCGGTGAGTCAAGGTAGCCTCCAAAGCGTGGCCCGCGTCGCCCCACCCGGGGAACTAGTTTCCCCGACGATCCACCCGGTGGAGTTCACATCCCACGCCTGGCCGGATGACCTTCCTTTTGGGAGTCCCAGATCCATCATTCCGCCTGATGCGGTCCAGACGAAGGCATGGTGACTCCGTTTCACATCCGCCCGCCCGACGACTCGTAAGGGCGCGCCATCCGAAACGCCGATCGCAACGCTGCTCGCGCCACCGAGCGCGCCGAGGAACTGTTTCGTCCCACTCTGCCAGAGATAGGCTTCCAGGTTTTGTCCTTCCTCGGGTCGACTCCAGCCGGCGATCTGGCCGGCGGTCGTGATTGCGAGTCCTTCCCCGCCGTCGGCTGCGCCATCCAAGAGTTCGAACCCGGCCTCAGCGGTCCAAATGAACGATCCCTGCGAAGCGCCAGTCGCAAAGTCGGAGTAGAACGTTCCAACGACCTGCCCGGTGTTGCTGATGTCCCAGGCGAAACCTTCCCCGGTCCCCGCCGCCTGAAGGTCGGTCGGGACTCCATCCCTCCAGATCGCCGCGTGCGGACTGCCTACGGTGAGGCTGACCGCGCCGGCGACGTCCCCCGCATCGTTGATTCCATGGGCTTCACTGCAGCAGTATCCTGCGGGCGGCGGTAGCTCAAGCATGTTCCCGGAGCTCCAACGAAACGCTCTCGCCTGGCTCGTTCCGCCGAAGCTGGTTCCCACAACCTGCCCCGCCTCATTGATGTCGTTGGCCTGGCTACTCGTTTTTCCCGGCAACACTCCCAGATCCGTGAAGACGCCGTTCGCCCATCGGAACGCCCGCGTTGCGTTCTGGGCGTTTGTGCTGGCACCGACTATCTGGTTCAGGTCGTTGATGGCATACGTCGCACTGAAGGAACCCCCGAGGGTGCCCAAATCGACGATTGCGATGTTCGACCCACGGCTCCCGGGCTTTCCGCCTCGCAGATCGGATCGGCCGGTCGATGGTGCGCTGGGAGCGTCGCTCCCGGCACAGGCTGAGAGCGCTACGGTGGCGAAGAGCGCCAGGGATCGCCAGGTGCTGGTCATGTGTAGCTCCTGAGTGAAGGCAAGCCCGCATCCATGCAGTCCCCACCGAGCTAACGCTCGTCGCACACGGAATCGGGACGCTTTCTTTTGTTGTACGGAGCGACTGCGGCCGGTGTGCGGCCGCCTGGGTCGGCGCATCACCGGCGGAGCGTCCAGAGTACGGCCCGAGTCAGGAAGTCCGATCCACGCAGTCCGTCACTGTAGCCGACGACCAGCCCCTGGTTATTGATATCGTGGGCTTCGGCAAACGAATCACCCAAAAGCAGGCCAATGTCCTCGAGCACGCCAGTCCGGGGAGACCACCGGAAGGCGAACCGGGTGAATTCCGGTTCGTACCCCTCGGCAAATCCAACGACGTCCCCCGCATCGTTCAACGCTTCCGTATGGGTTCCGCCATCGAAGGCGTCGAGCACGTTTCTATTTTCACCCGCCGACCAGAACATCGCTTGACCGAAACAGCCCGGCTGCTCCACATCACACGCAAACCCGCTCCCGGCGAGTTCCCCGTTGTTGTTGACCTCAGTCACCGCACTGAACGCGCTGTTCTGAATGATCACCGGAGCCTGCCACACTCCGTTGCGCAGCTCCCGAACGGACCGCCTGCTCGACGCCACCTGCATCCCAGGCATGCCCGACGACCTTCGTGCCGGCGTCATTGATGGCGACCGCCTCGGCGGAGGCACCGGTCGCCAGACCAGGAAGAACCGTTGCGCTTGACCATGTGGTCGGGGAACGCTTGGTCCAAACGGCGGCCTGCGTCCCGATCGGCTCAGAGCCTTCGACACGGATCCAGCCTACGATGGTTTCCTCCTCACTGATATCAAGCGGAGTCCCCAGCCCGAGATCCACGACCCCACCCTGGAGAGGCCAGAGCACCAGATGGATCGCGGCATTGATCCCCGCGATTGTTCCTCGATTGTTTATCTCCGCTGCATGCACGCCACCCGGGAGCTTTTCGACTCGCCAGATGCCCCGTTCCCTCCGCCACCGTACCGCGTACTGCTCACCCCGCTCGTCGCTTGACGAACCGACGACAATCGCCGCGTCGTTTAGTGCGGACGCGGAGGAGTACGAGCCACCGAGGCTGGGGAGTGTGGTGATGTTGTTGGTAACTTCGAAAATCTCGATCCCGATCCCCTTCTTCCCACCGCTGGCCAGGATCTCGACATCATAGAGCGCCAGCCCCGCGTCTGCCTCAATGGTGACATTGGCGACGATCTCTCTTGCACTGATGAACGTTGTGGAGTTCGTCCTCACCCTCGAGGTCGCGAAAGCCGTATCGCCCCCTAGTGCCCACACCACCCGCGACTCTCGCTCGAATCCAGAGCCGCGAATGAGAACGTCGAGCGTCGTGTCCCTGGGAGAGCTCGAAGGGACCGTGGATCTCACCGTCGGCACTGTCCCGCCGGCGGCGGCAGCGGCCGCAGGTAGTTCGCCGTTGGGCGAGGTGGCAGGGTGATCGGTACAGCTCAGCAGCACAAGCGCGATGAGGCTGACGCCCAGAGCGCTATCCGGCAGACGCAGAGGTTGTTTCATTGCGCATCCGTGTTCTGGTTATCGTCGGCACAATGAGCATGCTGCGCAATCAGGCCGCCGCAGGTGTTCAGCCACTCTCGCCGGCCCGTAGCAGCACAGCCTGCTCGCCTGAAGCGTGTTGTCCCATCAACGCCAGCCATCAACCGATCCAGGACCAGGGCCGGCGAATCGCGTTTGGTCAGAGACCTCTCGCGGAAGCCTGCGATGGAGCCGAAGGCTGGAGATGATCTCGAATCCTGCCAGTGAACGGCCGACCATCACTCTCTGGTTGAACGGACACTCTCGGAGCGATGTGCGCCTGGACTCGCTGACCGTCTCCGCTCGTCTGATAAGCCGCCCAGTAATAGGGCGCGGTGTAACGGGAGCTCTGGAGCAGCTCCCGTTGCGTCGCGGCCACGGCTTCTGCGGCCCCTTTGGCGGGCAGCTGTGCATAAAATCGCTCGGCGAACCCAGCCGCTCCCTCGTCGCCGATCCGCCACAAAGTGGCGATGACGCTCCCGGCACCGGCGTACAGAAACGCCTGGGCCAGCGTCGCATAGTCCTCGCCCCGGGCGAACTGAGTGGACCACGCAGCCCCGACACCCGTCTCGCAGCCGGAGAGGAAGACGAGCGGTGCGTGAATCCGCATTTCGAGCACCTCGTGGATCTCGAGGCGGCCATCATTGTCCGGACTCTCGGTAGTTCGGGCTAGCTCCATGCGCGAAAACATTGGATTTCTCAGATTCATCACACCATGGGTTGCCAGGTGGACGATCCCGCCCCCCGAGAGCGCCTCGCGGAGGCGGACTTCGGTCGCCGATGCTCCTTCGTGGCGTACCGCGCCCGGCACGGCGCGCGTGAACGCTCGTACCTCCTGCCTCGAGGCCGGCAGCGTACGCGTGAAGGGTGCAAACGCCACTGCTCGGGATTCGTCGGCCGCACGTCCCGGCAGGGAGCTGGATCTGGTTCGGAGCGCTCCCAATGCGGCGGCTGACGGCAGGTAGAGCAGAACGTGATCCTGTATCAGGTAGCGACCCGTGCTCTCGGCCTGCAGCGCTGCGAACGGCAGATAGGCCAAGACGGAGTGCGGTACGATGATGAGCCGCCGGACATTCCGGAGCATCCCAGCCCTCTCAGCCGGTGCGACCAGGATTCCGTGGAGCGCGCCTAGTACGGCCTTGAGCTCGTCGGGCCTGGATTCCTTGTCGCCCAACAGGTCGCGCGCGAGGCGGACTCGACGTACGAGGTCATCTAGTGGGACTGCGATCGCGATGCTGCGGACCGCATCTGAAGTCACAACAAAGGTGATCACACCGTCCCGGGTGACGAAGTAGTCGATGATCGCCTCGTCCGGCCCCAGGGCCCGCCGCACTTCCCTCGCTCCTACCCGACGACCTCCCAAGAGGGCCGCACCGGCCCCGTCGCGCTCAGCGACCTGAACCAGCAACGACTCATATGCCCCTCTTGCGGCCGTCAGTTCGGTGGCGAGTGCTCGTGCCTGCGTCTGCGTGGCAACATCCCGGTCCCGCGGTGGAACCTCCTCCAGTACGTTGAGACGCGACACGAGCGTATCGATCCGCCGGAGCAACTGTTCGTTCTCCGCGAAGGCACGGATCGTCGCCTCGCGGAGCGGCACGCCGGCGCGGGGCGCCCCAAGGTGCTCCAGGAGTGCCCGGCTCCGGCTCGCGTCGGCCACCTCGAATGCTTCCTCTGTCCGGCCCAGACGAAGCAGAACGCCTACGAGATCGGCATAGGCCGCGGCCTTGTCCGCGGCGTATGAAGTCCGAAGGAGTCCCGAGCCGAAGTTCCTTCGAACGTGCTCGACCGCCGCCACTGCCTGAGTTCCTGCTGCGGCGGCGGAGTCCAGCAAGGAAAGCCGCTCGTAAGCGCGCGCCCGGAGCGCGGCCGCCTGCCACGCGGCCCCGTAGTCTCCACTTGACAAGTCCTCCCGCGCCGCACCGAGCACGCGGAGCACGTCTCGTCCGCCACCGGCCCGATCGCGGATAGCCGCCTCCGCCAAGGCCACCACCACGCGCGCCGTGCGAGCGTCGAGCCCGGTGGCGAGCCGCCGGGCGGCGCCCAGGTGGATTGCGATCGCGGATGTTGTTCCAGAAATGGAGGCCAGCTCGGCCAGGAGCAAGTGGTCGCGCAGCTCTTCCGAGCGTGCGCCGGCCGCCTGGTGGATCCGCAGAGCCCGGCCCGCATAGTCCCGAGCCAGATCGGGCCGCCCGAGCACCGAATGAATCTCGGCCTCGCTGCGAAGACCTGCACCCTCCTCCACCGCCAGCCCCAGCTCCCTGTTGAGGCGGCTGGCGCGCCCATGGATCTGGAGTGCACGATGAAAGTCGCCTGCCTGACGATGAAGACCCGCGATGAGATCCAGATTGCTCGCCTCCTCTTGTCGCAGACCTTCCTTGCGGGAGAGCTCGAGGGCGCTGTCGAGGGTGGCAAATGCGAGCCGCGGCTCCCCGATCGCGTCGTACGCCGTCGCAAGCTGCCCGAGGGCGTTCTGCTCGCCGGTCTCGTATCCGATCGACCAGTACAGCGCGCGAGCGGCCCGGAGCGACGCAATCGCGGATCGCGGGTCGCCCATCTGCACGTCGAGCATGCCCAGGTTGGTGAGCGCTCCGCCCTCGATCCGCGCGTCGCCCAGCCGGCGGCCGGACCGGCGCGCCTCGAGAAATCCGGCGCGAGCCTTGACGAAATCCCCGAGCTCGGTGTGGACCAGAGCCAGGTTGTTGGCGGCCTTGGCCACGCCAGCCTCGTCCATGGACGCACTGGCGCTGCCGGCCGCTTGCCCGAACAGCGAACTGGCGTCGGCCAGCCGGCCCTCGTTCCAGGCCAGCAGACCTAGTGCGTTGTAGGAGCGTGAGAGATCGGCCGAGGACCCGGTTCGGAGCTTCAGATCGAGCGCCTGCTCGCCAAGTAGACGAGCCTGGGAGTAGTCGCCCTGGCGGTAGGCCACCAGACCGAGCCAGGTGAGGATGCTACCCTGCTGTGCCGAGTCCTGGGCGGCACGTGACTGCGTGAGCGCGTCCTGCCAGAGGGCACGCGCGCTGTCGAACTGCCCCCGCAGATAGATGGACTCCGCGCGAGCGATCGGGACCGTCGGGGCGGGCGGTGCCCGCAGGCTGGCCACGGAGCGGGCCGACGGTCCGCCGCGTTGCGGCCGGGAGTCGGGCGCGCGGAGGACCTGCTCTCTCGTACAACCCCACCCTGCGCCGAGCACGACGGCCAGGATTCCGAGTCGGGAGATCATGGAGCGGCGATGAAGCGGTGGGTGCCGGTCGTCAGTGACCCTCCTTGGGCGTCCAGAGCGTCGACGTACCAAAAGTAGGTTCGCCCCGGTTCGAGCATGACGTCCGCCGGGAGCACCAGAGTTGTGTCCGAGGTGTCTCCCAGCCACACAGCCCCCCCGCTTCCATCGGTCACTGTGAGCCGGTACAGCGGCCGGTCGACTTGGCTCCCCCAGACGAAGCTGAGCCCGTGGCCGTCCACCGTGTCTCGATCTGCCGGAGCGAGGGCGGTGAGACCGAGGGCCTCTGTGTCGAGCCCGGCCCGCACCGGTTCATCCGTCAGGGAGGGCGTACGAGGGCCTCGCGCCAGCAGCACTATTGCGAGCATGGCGGCGCTCGCCACGGGTGCCACGAGCAGCCAGAGGTTCGGGGACATTCGGGGACGGAGGAGACGCCTGGCGGAAGTCACCTCTCGACGGCACGGACGGCAGGCCGCCATATGGGTCTCGACCGCAGCCTGCTCGGGCGTTGAAAGCCCTCCGCTCAGATAGGCGGCGATCAGCTCGGACGCGGGATGTTCGGACATCAGTTCACCGGCGAACGGGTCGGTCACGGAATCGAAGATCCTTCCACTTCACCAATGTGAAACGGACCGGGACAGCGCTCGTGCGCGTACCTTAACTCGCAGTCCCACGGCACTGGCGGCTCACGGAGCCGCCTCCCGAATGCCAGTGCTTTCCAGAGCTCGCCGGAGCTCCTCCAGCACGTGCGACAACCGGCGGTACGCGTGGAACCGCGTGCGGTACCCCAGATTCCGGGCGACTTCCGGCATGGGGAGATCGTCTTCGAAGCGGAGCTTTACCAACAACCGGTCGTGCGGATCGAGGAGTGCGAGGGCCGATTCGAGGGCATGGTAGAGGTCGGCCACACGCACCCGGTTCTCGGGATCGATCGCTTGGCCGTCGGCGAAGGTCGAGAGATCCACATCTGCCGAGAGGAGATCCACCAGCCGCCGCCGCGCGATCCAGACTTCCTCGTGCTCGCTGGAGGCTCCATCCCCCGCACGAAAGCGCCCGTAGCGCTTGCGCCGATGGTCCAAGCAGATCCGCTGGGCCACTACCACCAACCAAGTCGAGAACTCGCTTCGCCCGTCCGCGACGTAGGCCCGCAGACGCCGGAAGTCGTTGGCCCGCAATTCTTCGAGGACACAAGTGTAACGGTCCATGGCGGCATCGTGTCCGCCCCCCAACGAGCGGCTGACGTGTAGCAAAAGTCGACTATGAGCGACCGCGAACTCCGCCCACGCTGATTCCTGCGCAGCGGGGTCGCTGTCGTGCAGCAGCCGCCTGAGCAGGGGCGGAGGGGAACCGAGCGTGTGAATGCCTTGGTGGTGGGGATAAACAGCGATGTCGGGTATACGGATAACCTACGGCAAGGTACGATTGCCGGCCAGCACCCCGGGGCGCATCCCCCGGGAGACGACGGTGGGTGGCAAAGGAGTCGCAGGACGTTGCGCACGATGCTCCCCCGCCGTTTGTTTCGGCTGTGATCCAGGGCCCTCTTTCCCCCACGACCGATATCGAGCTCGACGCCGCACTGCTCCAGGCCGCGATCACGGGCGCGCTGGGCCTGCTCTGCGCGTTCCTCTACGGTCGGTACCGGAAGCCGTACTTCGCGTGGTGGGCGGTGGCCTGGGGCCTCTATCTGCTCCGGGTCGGCGCGATCACCAGCTTCATGCTCAGCAACCAGCAGCCCATCTGGCTCTACTGGCACCAGGTCATCACCGGCTGGACCGCGCTGGCCCTGTTGTACGCCGCGCTGGTCTTCTCCCAGCGGGTGCGCTGGCGGATGGGCTACCTCGCGCTGGTGCTCTTTCCGCCGGTCTGGTCCTACATCGCCATCTATCGGCTCGACCACTTCCTCTGGGCCGCCGGCCCGGCGGTGCTTTTCCTCAGCCTCGCGACGCTGTGGACCGGCTGGGTGTTCTACCGCTACCGGCGCCGGGTGGCGTCGAGCGGGGCGACGCTCCTGACCGTCGCGTTCGGGCTCTGGGGCCTCCATCACCTCGATTACCCGTTCCTCCGCGCCCGGGGGACGTGGGCGCCGTGGGGATACTACCTCGACATCCTGTTCGCGCTCGCGGTCGGCGCGGGCATCCTGCTGCTGGTCCTCGACGACCTCCGCCGAGGGCTGAGCGCGCTGTCGGCGCTGTCGGGCGACCTGCAGCAGACCGGCGGGGAGCAGGATGTCCTGGCCGCGCTGCTCGCGCGGCCGCTCACCCTGCCCGCGGTCCGGGGCAGCGCGCTCTATCTCTACGAGGGCGGCCGCGCCCGCCTCGTCCGCGGTGCCGGCGTGTGCCAGCGGAGCGGCGACGAGGCCCTCGACGCCTCGGCCGCCGCCGCGCTGGCCCGCGCCCACGAGACCGGCCTGCCCCAGGTGACTGGCGACTGGCGCGAGCCCGGCGGCGCCCGGTTTCCCTACGCCGCCGTGTTGCCGCTGCTCCGGCGCGACGCGGTGATCGGGGCCCTCGTCCTCGTCGGTGACGCGCGCGATCCCTTCACCGCGCTCGACGACCGGTTCCTGGTCGCCCTGGGCCAGCAGGTCGGCGCGGCCCTCGAGAACGCCGACCTCACCACCCGCCTGCAGGCGCGCTCCGTCGAGCTGGCGCGGCTCTCCGCGCGCATGGTGGAGCAGCACGAGGAGGAACGGCGCCGGCTGTCGCGCGAGCTCCACGATGAGACCGCGCAAGTCTTCAGCGCGGTGAAGATGGAGCTCGGGCTCCTGCGCGAAGGCGTGAGTCCCCCTCACGCCGAGCGGCTCGACCAGGCCCTGGCGCTGATCGACACCGGCATTCGAAGCATCCGGAGCGTCACCAACGATCTGCGGCCTTCCCTGCTCGACGATCTGGGCTTGCTGCCTGCGCTCCGGTCGCTGGCCGCCGACTTCGGCGCCCACAGTGAGATCCGCATCGCCTTTGCGGCGCCGCCCACGCTCCCGTCGCTGTCCAAGGAAGCGGAGCTGGCCCTGTTCCGGGCCCTGCAGGAGGCGCTGTCCAACGTGCGGCGGCACGCGGCCGCCCGGAGCGTCGAGGTGACGCTGACGGCGGTATCCGGCGGACTTCGCCTGAGTGTGCGGGACGACGGGCGGGGCCCGCCGGACGCGACTGCGGATCAGCTCGAGCGTGGAGGGCACATGGGCCTGGCCGGCATGCGGGAGCGGATCAGCGCCCTCGGCGGCAGCGTTCGGTTCGGCGGCGAACGCGGCGCCGGCGCGGCGCTCGAGGTCCAGGTCCCCGTCACCCCGGCGGTGGTGCCGTGACGCCGCCCGTCATTCGGGTCCTCGTGGCGGACGATCACGCGATCGTCCGGACCGGCATCCGGCACGTCCTCGAGACCGAGCCCGGCTTCACCGTCGTCGCCGAGGCCTCGAACGGGGCCGAGGCCCTCGCGCTGGCCCTCGAGCTGTCGCCGGATGTGGCGGTGCTCGACATCTCGATGCCCGGCGTCTCAGGACTTGAGACCGCGGCGGAGCTGCGCCGCCGCGCGCCCGACACCCGCATCCTCATGCTCAGCATGCATGACAATGCGGAGTACGTGCTCGAGAGCCTGCGCGCGGGCGTCCACGGCTATCTTCTCAAGGACAGCGCCGCCGCCGAGCTGGGTGCGGCCATCCGGGCGGTGTGCCGGGGCGAGTCGTTCTTCAGCCCGCCGGTGGCGCGTCAGCTCGGCGCGGTCGTGCGCGGCGAGCTGGGTGGGGAGCGGCCGGGCGTGCTCGCGCAGCTGACCGTCCGCGAACGCCAGGTCCTGGTGGGCGTAGCCGGCGGCCGCACCAACAAGGAGATCGCGCAGGAGCTGGGCATCAGCCATCGCACCGTCGAGAGCCACCGTCAAAGCCTGATGCGAAAGCTCGATGTGTACACCGTGGCGGGACTGACGAAGATCGCGATCGAGGAGGGACTCATCCCGTGAGCCGGACCGCGCGCCGGCCAGGAACCTCCGTGACCGCGGGGTTTATATTGGTCGCATGAGCAAGGTCAAGACCGGCATCGTGATGATGAACCTCGGCGGGCCGGCCACCCTCGACGAGGTGGAGCCGTTCCTGCTCGAGCTGTTCGCGGACCGGGAGATCATTCAGCTCCCGATGCAGCGATGGCTCGGGCCCTTCATTGCCCGGCGCCGCGCCCCCCGGGTCCGGGGGCTGTACGACAGCATCGGCGGCGGCTCCCCTATTCTCCGGTATACCCGGGCGCAGGGCCAGGGGATGATCGAGCGGCTCGACCGCCTGTCGCCCGAGACCGCGCCGCACGGCTACTACGTCGCCTTCCGCTACGTCCAGCCCAGGAGCGAGGACGCGCTACGCGCCATGGCCGCCGACGGGGTGAAGCGCGCCGTGGCCTTCACCCAGTATCCCCAGTACTCCTGCAGCACGACCGGGTCGAGCCTGAACGAGCTCTGGCGCGCATCCGACCGCGTGGGACTGCGGGACGCGTTCGAGTGGAGCATCATCGACCGGTGGCCGGTGCACGACGGCTTCATCGCCGCGATGACGGAGACGGTTCGCGAGGGCTTGACGCAGTTCGATCCCGCCGAGCGCGACCGGGTCCTGATCCTCTTCAGCGCGCACTCACTGCCGCTCGACGTGATCGACCGGGGCGACTCGTATCCCCAGGAGGTGGGCGCCAGCGTGCAGGCGGTCGTCGAGCGGCTGGCGCGGCCCAACCCCTACATCCTGGCGTATCAGTCCGACGTCGGTCCGGTGCGCTGGCTCGGGCCCAGCACCGAGCGCGTGATCAAGCGACTCGGTGCGCGCGGACAGAAGCAGGTGCTGGTCGTCCCGATCGCGTTCACGAGCGACCACATCGAGACCCTGTCGGAGCTCGACCGCGAATATGGCGAGGTGGCCCATCTCGCCGGCATCACCGAGTACCGGCGCACGCCCGCGCTGAACGAACGGCCGCAGTTCATGGATGCGCTGGCGGACATGGTGCGGGAGCACCTGGCGTCGGGTCAGCCGTACAGCTCGCAATACCGGACACGGTGTGCGGGGTGCGTCAACCCGCAATGTCGCCAGGTGCTGCATCCGGTGGGGGCGGCAGGCGTGGCGGCGGGGACGGCCTCGTCACCCTGAGCGCAGCGAAGGGGCCATGATCGGAATCATGGCCCCTTAGCTGCGCTCAGGGTGACTCGAAGTCGGACCCGCCGCGCTACTCCTCCCGCAGTGACCGGCTCACGGGGTATAGCACCCGCCGCACCAGCCGATCCGCCATCTCCTTGACCACGCGCTGTTCCGCTTCCGACAGCGCTTCGAGCCGCGCCAGGGCCCAGGCGGCCTCCTGCTCGGCGACCTGCGAGCCCAGCCGGTGGAGCTCCGCCAGCCGCGGCGCGGCCTCACGGCCCCGCAGGTGCTGCTCCAACCGCGCGATCTCCTCGTCGAGCACCCGCTCGGCATCGGCCAGCGCGGCGGCAGGGGTCCCGGCGGCGGGACAGCAGAGCCGCTGGAGATCGTCGAGATCCAGGAGCCGGATCCCGGGCAGCGCGCGAGCCTCGGGCTGCACGTTCCTCGGCACACAGAGGTCCATCGTGACGATGTCGTCGGCGCGCCCGACCGTGGCGGCCGCGAGCATGTCCGCCGTCACCACCGGCCGCGCCGCCGCCGTCGCCACGAAGAGGAGGGATGCGGTCCGCAGCAGATCCGGCAGCGCGTCCCAGCCGTGGGGCGTGGCGCCCCAGGCGGAGGCGAGCACCGCCGCCCGCCCGGGGTTCCGGTTCACCAGCGCCACGCGCGAGGCGCCCTGCGCGTGCAGCGCCCGCAAGACACCCTCCGCCGCCTCGCCCGCGCCGAGGACGACAACCGGGCGATCGGCGAGGCCGCCGGGCCACTCCCCGGCCGCGAGCTCGACCGCCGCCGAGCTCACCGACGTGGGATGCCGGCCGAGGAGCGTCTCGTGACGGATCCGCCGTCCCGTGGCGAGCGCGGCGGAGAAGATGATGTCCATCTCGCGGGTCGTGGTCCCGGCGGCGCGCGCCGCATCGTACGCGCGACGGACCTGGCCGAGCACCTCGCTCTCGCCGAGGATCTGCGAGTCGAGGCCGGCCGTGACGGTGAAGAGATGGCGCACCGCCTCCGCGCCGTCGAGCCGCGTCAGCGCACCGTTCAGCGTGACGCGCCGGGCGCGGGCAAGGTCGCGGAACCACGCCTCGTGGTCGTGTGACCCGGACCAGTAGAGCTCGCAGCGGTTGCAGGTGGAAAGCACCAGCGCGGAGCGTCCGGCCACGTGCTCCTGGGCGAGCAGCTCGCCCAGCTCGACAGGCGTGAGAGCGAACTGCTCCCGAACCCCGACCGCAGCGGTATGGTGGCTGACGCCAACGACATGGAAGGAGGATGCCGGGGACACGTGTCAACGGTACATGGCCCTGGGAGGCGTGACAATCCGCAGGTTTCCGGAGCCGCCTCCGTAAGAATACGGAGGCCGGCCCTCCGCCGGCTTTTAAAGCTGCGCCCGCAGCAGTCCGGCCAGCCGGTCCTTGGCCTTTTCCTGCCATGGCCGGGCCTGCCAGGCTGCGAGCGTGATCCGGCGCGAACGCGCTTTGTCGCGCTCGAACTCCCGGACCTGCGTAGAGGCGAATGCGGCGTTCAGGACGTTCAGATTGGCCTCGTCGTTCAGCCGGAATGAGCGGCTGTCGAAGTTCGTCGATCCCACCGACACCCAGCAGTCGTCGACGATCATCACCTTCGTGTGGTACATCGTGGGCTGGTACTCGTAGACGGCGACGCCGGCCTCGAGCAGCGGGCCCCACCGGGAGCGGGATGCCTTCCGGACCACCGCGGCGTCGGTGTGGCGTCCGGGGACGACGATCTCCACCTGCACGCCGCGGCGTTGGGCCGACACCAGCATCCGCACCGACAAGTCGTCCGGCACGAAGTAGGCGTTCGCCAGCCGGATGCTGCGCGACGCGGCGGCGATGGACAGCAGGTACATGAGCCGCACGCTCTCGCTGCCGCCGCTCGACGAGCTCTGGAAGACCTGCGCCACCTGGTCGCCTACCGGCTCGATCTCCGGGAAGTACTCCGCCCCGTGCAGCACTTCGGCGCGGGTCTCCGTCCAGTTGTCCATGAAGGCCGACTGCATCTGCGCCACGGCCGGCCCTTCGATCCGATAGTGGGAGTCGCGCCAGTGGTCCGGATCTTCGGCGTCGCCCTGCCAGTTGTCGGCGATGCCCACGCCGCCGGTAAACCCGATGCGCCCGTCCACGACGAGCAGCTTTCGGTGGGTGCGATTGTTGAGGCGGCCGAGGTTGTACCAGCGGAGCGGATGGTACTTCACGACCTCCACGCCGGCCTGCTCCATGCGCGCGATGAGGGCCTCGTCCATCTTGCCCGCACCTACCCAATCGACCAGCAGGTGGACGGTCACGCCGGCGCGCGCCCGCTCGGACAGCGCGTCCGCGAACTCGCGGCCGATGTCACCCGACCAGTAGATGTAGGTCTCGAAGTTGATCGTCTCGCGCGCGCGCCGGACCGCGTCCAGCATTGCGGGAAAGATCTGGACGCCGTTGATGAGCGGGGTGACGATGTTGCCGGGCAGCAGCGACGGCCCGAGCAGCGAGCCCATGGTTCGGATGAACTGGGAGTCGCCCACCGAGTAGCGATGGTCGATCTCGTACTCCACGGGGCGCCCCGGCGGTGTGACGTTGAGCACGAGCACGACTGCCAGGGCGGTCCCCGCCACCGCCACCGCGATCCACCATGCCATCGAGCCTGCCTTTGCCATGCGGCCGGAAACGGGAGGATGAGGAAAAGCCCCCCGGACCGTTTGCCGGAGGGCTGTTGGGGAACCGGGTAATCTCGCCCCACCTAAGGGTACGGATACCCGGGGTCAGGGGCTGTGCCCTAGCTCACCTTGACCGGAATCTCCCGCGGGCGGGCCCGCTCCGCCTTGGGAATCGCGATGGTCAGGACGCCGTTGGCGTACTGCGCGTCAATCTTCTCGGCGTCCACGGTGGTCGGGAGCGAGAAGGTACGTTCGAAGACGCCATAGCTCCGCTCATACCGATGCACCCGCTCATTCTGCTCCTCGGCCTGCTGCCGCTTCTCGCCACGGAGAGTGAGCAGGTTGTTCTCGAGTGAAATCTTCACGTCCTCGGCGTTCACCCCGGGGATCTCGGCCATGATCCTGACGGCGTTCTTGTCCTCGAAGACGTCACAGGGTGGCAGCCAGGACGAGGTCAGCGCACCGTTCTCCTGCGGCTGGAACGGCCAGGCGTTGAACGCCTCGTCGAGGATGCTGTTCAGGCGCCGGAGATTGGCCATGCCCTCCACGGGGCGCCGGGCAGTGGTCACGAACATGTACACCTCCACACGACGTTGGGGTTGATGAACTTGCCGGGCCATCAAGGGCCACCGGCTCGGCCCTGCGAAATGCATCCGGCATGCCCGTCCGGCGGCCCCGGATTCGGTCAGAATGACCGACCCGGGGCCGCTGGTGGCAGGATGCTCCCCCGCGGGCTGCAATGTTGACCGGGTGGCAGGGCGACGAAGCGTCGGTCGCCGGCCTACCGGCGGAACAGCTTGCTGAAGACGCCGGTGGCGGTGACGCTCTCGAACCCGTGCGCCAGCTCGTGCATCGACTGGAACCGTTCGGCCGCGTCGATCGAGAGGCACCGCGAGATGACGGCCTCGAGCTTGACCGGCAGCTCGGCCCGCAGGTCCCGCAGCTTGGTGGGGGAGCCGCGCAGCCGGGCGATCATGGTCTCCTGCGCGGACTTGCCGGCGAACGGCAGCTGGCCGGTGAAGAGCTCGAAGGCGAGAATGCCGAGGGCATACACGTCGCTCCGGCCATCGAGCGGCTTCCCGCGAATCTGCTCGGGGCTCATGAACTCCGGCGTGCCGAGCACGATGCCCGTGGCGGTCAGCTTGGCGACCTCCGGACCGGCGCGCCGCTCCTTGGCAAGGCCGAAGTCCATGACCACGGCCCGGTACTGCACGTCGCCTTCGGCGCCGTCACTGGCGCCGTCCGGCACCAGCATGATGTTCTCGGGCTTGAGGTCGCGGTGAATGATCTGCATCTCGTGGGCATGCTCCAGGCCGCGGCAGATCTGCACCAGGAGCGGGATGCCCTCGGGAACGGCGAACGGCCCCCGGCGGGTCTCATGCTCGCTGAGAGGCTCGCCCTCCAGATAGGGCATCACCAGGTAGATCATGCCGTCCGCCTCGCCCATGCGAAGGATGGGGCAGACGTTCGGATGATCGAGCCGCATGGCGATGGTGGCCTCCCGCCGCAGGCGCTCGACCGCGGCGGGATCCCGGGACAGCCGCGGCAGCAGGATCTTCACGGCGACGGTGGCGCCGGACTGGACGTCCTGAGCCCGGTAGACGTAGGACATCCCGCCTTCCCCGAGCCGGCGCCCAACTTGGTAACGGCGATCGAGCAGCTTGCCGCTCAGCGTGGCGCACCGGTCGAGCTCTTCCGGCGTGACGGCGAACTCCTCGGTGTGCACGCCGGTGAGCGGAACCGCGGGGGCGGTGGCCTGACCGGGGGACCGGCCGAACGTCGCCGTCGACTCGGCGTCGACCAGCGGCGAGCCATCCTTGACGCAGTAGCGGGCCGGCGCGGGGTAGGTGGCCTGGCAGCGGGGACACCGCCGGGTGCTCAATCGCGGAACCGGTTCCGGCCGTCGCTCTTGGCGCGGTAGAGGTGGTTGTCGGCCAGGCGGAGGAGCGACTCGCCGTCGGTGACCCGCTCGCTGGGGTAGGAGGAGATGCCGATGCTGATCGTGA
Organism: uncultured Gemmatimonadales bacterium; assembly: GCA_963840215.1. Lineage (GTDB taxonomy): Bacteria > Gemmatimonadota > Gemmatimonadetes > Gemmatimonadales > GWC2-71-9 > CAVVWJ01. The sequence goes on from CAWIYG010000002.1 coordinate 786,870, forward strand.
CCCGTACGGGCTTGCCGGACTCGCCGAAGTCGTGCGTGGCCACGCGCCGGAGGATGCGCTCGGCGAAGTTGCGCGACTCGGCCGAGGTGGTCTCGGGCAGGAGCACCACGAACTCCTCGCCCCCGTAGCGAGCCACGATGTCGACCGACCGCTGCTCCCGCTTGAGCAGGTTGGCGAGCTGCTTGAGCACCCGGTCACCCACCAGGTGGCCGTGGGTGTCGTTGATCTGCTTGAAGTTGTCGATGTCGATCATCATGCCCGTGAGCATCGTCGCATAGCGGGCGGCGCGATCCATCTCCTGCTCGAGCTTCTCCATCAGTGCTCGGCGATTGAAGCAGCTGGTGAGCGGATCGGTTTCCGCCAGGTGGCGCATCTGCTCCTGGCCCATCACGGCGCTCTCGAGATCGTACGCCTTCTCGAGCGCCGCCACGGCCGCGACGATTACCTGCTCGGCGAACTGCACGTCCTGCTCGTTCAGGGGCGCGTCTTCGGTGGTGGTCCGGAGGAAGAACACCCCGGCCGGCTCCCCGCGGAGCGAGTACCGCAGCGCGATCGCCGAGCGGGTCTGGACCGGCTCCCCGCCGTTCGACCAGCGGCCGCGCACCTCTTCGTAGAGCGGGTCGGTGGTGGCGTCGCGCACCAGGACCGCCTCGCCCGTCGTCAGGGCCCGCCGGATCTCCGGGTACTTGCTCAGGTCGACGGACAGGTTGTGCAGCATCGGGTTCTCGTACGCGGCCACGACCGTCCCGGTCTCGTCATCGGGTCCGGCGGTGATGATCGAGCAGCGGGAGATGTTGAGACCGTGCGCCACCCGCCGGACGAGGATCTGATAGATCTCCTCGGGCTTGAGCGAGGTCGTCACCTCCTGCATGATGTCGATCATCTCGGAGCGCGAGCGCGCCTCGGCCCGGGCCTGGTTGAGCTCGCGCCCCACGCGGAGGTGCGCCTTGACGCGCGCGAGCAGCTCCCGCACACGGAATGGCTTGGGAATGAAGTCCGCGGCGCCCAGCCCGAGGGAGCGGACGGTGGCCTCCTCCGGCGGCATCGAGGAGATCATGAGCACCGGCAGGTCCTTGTACCGCGGGTCCGACTTCACCTTCTGCAGGAGCTGCAGCCCGTCCACCTTGGGCATCATGATGTCGAGCAGGAGGAGGTCGAACGGCTCGGCCTGCAGATGGTCGAACAGGTGCTCGCCGCCGGGGACGGTGAGCACGTCGTAGCCGTTCTCCTTGAGGATCCACGACAGCGTCCGGGAGAGCGCCTGATCGTCGTCCGCGACGATGATTTTCGGAGCGATCGTCATCAGCGTACCAGGCGTTGGTAGAGGTCGGGATCGACGTTGCCGCCGCTGACGACGGCCACGATCGGTCCGGCGGACGTCACCCGACCGGCGAGCAGCGCCGCCACCGCCACGGCGCCGGAGGGCTCGGCCCGGAGCTCGGTCTGGTGGTGCAGGTACCGGACGGCCGCCGCGATCTCCGGCTCGGTCACGGTGATGGCGCGGCGGACCACCCGGCGCAGCAGGTCGAACGTCAGGGTGCCGACGGAGCGCGACAGCAGGCCGTCCGCCATGCTCTCGGTGTGCGGCAGGGTGCGGGGAGCGCCGTCGGCCAGGGCGGCGGTCAGCTTGGCGGCGCCCTCGGGCTCGACCCCGATGACCTCCACCTGCGGGGCGAGCGCCGCCACCGCCACCGAGATGCCGGAGATGAGACCGCCGCCGCTCACCGGCACCAGGATCGTCGCGACGTCCGGCCGCTGGTCGAGGATCTCGAGGCCGATCGTCCCCTGTCCCGCGATGACGTCGGGATGGTCGAACGGCGGGATGAGGGTCAGCCCCTCCTCCTGCGCGATGGCCTCGGCCCGGGCTCCCTGTTCCGCCGATCGGGTCGCGCCGGCCAGGATGACCTCGCCTCCGTACCGCCGGACCCCGTCCACCTTGACCTGGGGGGTGGATTCGGGCATCACGACCACCGCCCGGAGCCCGAACGTCCGCGCCGCAAAAGCCAGCGCCTGGCCGTGATTCCCGCTCGACGCGGTGACCACGCCCCGCGCCCTGCCCGCCGCCGTCAGCCGCGCGAGGGCGTTGTAGGCGCCCCGGATCTTGAAGGCGCCGATCGGCTGGAGCAGCTCGCACTTGAGGCCGACGGGCACGCCGGTTCGGACGGCGAGATCCGGGACATCGAGGAGGGGAGTCCGCATCGCCACGCCGTCGAGCACGCGCGCCGCGGCACGGAGGGACTCGATCGTGACGTCGGCGGTCGCGGAACCCGCGGAACGGGCGTGGGCGGTCTGTGGCATAGGTGTCCTGCTAAATGCGCGGGGGGCCTCGCTTAGGCAAGCCCCCCGCGCGAGTCATTCGTCGAGGGCCGCCGTTGGCGTCACTTCGTCGCCGCCGGCGGCGTCCTCCGCACCGCCTTCATCCTCCTTCACCACCCTCGCCACGCCCACCACGGCGTCCCCGGCGTCGAGGTTCATCACCTTGACCCCTTGGGTGTTGCGCCCGATGACCCGGATGCCGTCCACCGGCAGCCGGATGATGACGCCGTGGCGGGTGATCATCATCAGCTCGTCGTCGGGAATGACCTCCTTGAGCGCGATGATGGACCCGGTCTTGTCGGTCTTCTTGAGGGTGATGATGCCCTTGCCGCCGCGCTTCTGGACCCGGTAGTCGGTCAGCTCGGACCGCTTGCCGAAGCCCTTCTCGCTCACGACCAACAGAGTTGCGTCGCGCCGGACCACCACCATCCCGATCACCTCGTCGTCCTTCTCGAGCTCGACCCCCTTTACGCCCGTCGTATCCCGGCCCATCTCGCGCACATCGCCCTGGTGGAAGCGGATGCTCATGCCGTCCTTGGTGGCCAGGACGATGTCGCTGTTCTGGTCGCACACCTGGACGTCGATGAGCTTGTCGTCCTTCTCGATGTTGATGGCGCGGATGCCCGTCATCCGGACGTTGCTGTAGGCCGAGAGCAGCGTCTTCTTCACCGTGCCCTGCCGGGTGGCGAAGATGAGGCACTTGTCGTCGGCGAACTCGCGGACCGGCACGAGCGACGCGACCTGCTCGCCGGGCTTGATGGCGATGCAGTTGACCACCGGCTTGCCGCGCGCCGCGCGGCCGGCCTGGGGGATCTCGTGCACCTTGAGCCAGTAGAGCTGCCCGGTGTCGGTGAAGAACAGCACGTAGTCGTGCGTGCTCGCGATGAAGAGGTGCTCGACCCAGTCGTCGGCCTTGAGGTCGGCGCCGTTGAGTCCCCGGCCGCCGCGCCGCTGGCGCTTGTAGGTGGTGATCGGGATCCGCTTGATGTAGCCGGAGTGGGAGATGGTGATCACCATGTCCTCTTCGGCGATCAGGTCCTCGACCGTGAACTCGCCCTGGTCGCTCAGGATCTCCGTCCGGCGGTCGTCGCCGAACTGCTCCACCACCTCGCTCATCTCCTCCTTGAGGATCGCCATCCGCTTCGGCTTCGACGCGAGGATGCTCTTCAGGTCCTTGATCGTGGCCCGGACCTCCTTGAGCTCGGCCTCCAGCTTCTCGATCTCGAGGCCGGTGAGCTTGGCCAGCCGCATGTTGAGGATGGCGTCGGTCTGCTTCTCGCTGAGCCCGAACCGCTTGCGGAGGCGGGCGTCGGCCTGGGGCGTGTCCTCGGAAGCCGCGGATGATCTTGATGACCTCGTCGATGTGGTCGACGGCGATCTTGAGGCCTTCGAGGATGTGCTCGCGGGCCTCGGCCGCGCTGAGGTCGAACTGGGTCCGGCGGACGATGATCTCGTGCCGGTGCTCGATGTAGTGCTCGAGCAGCTCCTTCAGGTTCATGATCTTGGGGGCGCCCTTGACGAGCGCCAGCATGATCACGCCGAAGGTGGACTGCATGGCGGTATGCTTGTAGAGCTGGTTGAGCACGACGTTCGGAATCGCGTCGCGCTTGAGCTCGACCACGACCCGCATGCCCTCCTTGTCGGACTCGTCGTTGACGCCGCTGATGCCCTCGATCTTCTTCTCCATCGCCAGCTCGGCGATGGCCTTGACCAGGTTCTCCTTGTTGACCTGGTAGGGGATCTCGGTGATGACGATCTGCGACCTGCCCGACGACTCCTTCTCCTCGATCTGCGCCCGGGCGCGCATGACGACGCGGCCGCGCCCGGTCTCGTAGGCGTCCTTGATGCCCTCGCGGCCGTAGATGTACGCGCCGGTCGGGAAGTCCGGGCCCTTGATGAGCTTGCGGAGGTCCGCGATGCTCGCGTCCGGCGTGTCGATCAGCAGCTCCACCGCCTTGGCCACTTCGCGCAGGTTGTGCGGCGGGATGTTGGTGGCCATGCCGACCGCGATGCCCGAGGAGCCATTGACCAGCAGGTTGGGGACCTTCGACGGAAGGACCGTCGGCTCCTGCAGCCGGTCGTCGAAGTTGGGCTGGAAGTTGACGGTGTTCTTGTCGATGTCCTCCAGCATCGCGATCGCGACGCGAGTGAGCCGGGCCTCGGTGTATCGGTAGGCCGCCGCCGGGTCGCCGTCGACCGAGCCGAAGTTTCCCTGCCCGTCGACCAGCGGATAGCGAAGCGAGAAGTCCTGCACCATGCGGACGAGCGCGTCGTAGACCGACTGGTCGCCGTGCGGGTGGTACTTGCCCAGCACGTCGCCGACCACGGTCGCCGACTTCTTGTACGGCCGGCCCGGGACCAGGCCCAGCTCGTTCATCGCGTAGAGAATGCGCCGGTGCACCGGCTTGAGCCCGTCGCGCACGTCGGGCAGTGCGCGGGAGACGATGACGCTCATCGAGTAGTTGATGAACGACTGCTGCATCTCTTCTTCGATGAGCCGGGGCAGGATCCGTTCGCGCGAGTTGGGTGCGGTCATATCGGTCGCTAGCTAGGGGAAAAACCTGCGATCCCGGAGGGAGCGCCGGGACCCCCAAATATATCCCGGAGCGGGTGCAGGACGCAACGGTGGGACGCGCGTGGAAGTTAACGCTGCGCAATGAGTTAGACGTGTGATTCGGCGCCGACTTCCCCGGTGAGTGGAAGCGATCGAGGGACCCCGCCCGGGAATGGCTCGCGCCAGGTCCAGACGAGGTCCCTCGCTTCGCTCGGGATGACGGCTTTGGTGCGCCCGAGCGGCCGCTGCGCCCGCTCGGTCCTAGGGGCCGCGTTGCACCTGGTCCCGGAGGCCGCGGCTCACTGCTGACACGGCGCCTCCGGGTCCGGCTTGGGCTGGTCCACCACCAGGCGGTGGTCCAGGTCGCCGACCCGTCCGGTGAGCGCGGCGACGTAGCGGACGACCTTGGTGAACTTGTCGTAGTCCAGGTATTCCGTCTCGTCGGTCACCTGGTGGTAGTCGGGGTGGCTCCCGGTGCTGAAGAACACGATCGGGATGCCGTAGCGCGCGTAGTTCGCGTGGTCGCTCCGGCAGTAGTACTGGTCCGGGTGGCCATTCGCGTCGAACGTGTAGTTGAACGCGAAGCCGAACTTCCCGTCGGTGTTGACCTCCTCGACCAGTGTGCCCAGCTCGGTCGAGAGTCGGCGGGCACCGAGCACCTCCAGGTAGCCGGGGCCGCCGTTGGGAACGTCGTTGGCCCCGCCGCGCGCGATCATGTCGATGTTGATCTGGGCCACGATCGAGTCGCGCGGCACGGTCGGATGATCGGTGAACCAGCGACTGCCCTGGAGCCCGGATTCCTCACCGGTGTGCCAGACGAACACCAGGGACCGCTTGGGGCGCGGGCCGCGCGCCAGCGATTCGGCGAGCTCCAGCAGCCCCATCGAGCCCGACCCGTCGTCGTCCGCCCCGTTCACGATCGAATCCACCCGGCCCGGCCTGAGCCGGCGGAGGCTGTCGAGGATGCCCTTGATCCGCGCCGCCTCGTCCGCCGTGGGGGCTCTCGGCGTGTCGTTGGCGCCGCGCGGGCGGATGACCGTGTTGTAGGCGCGGAGACTGTCGTGGTCCACGGGGGCGACGATGCCGATGGCGTCGTTGTGCGCGCCGAGCGCCACATACTGTCCCCGGAGCGCGGGATCGGAGCCCTCGAGAATCGCGACCACGTTCGTGGCCGGGAGGTCCCTCCCCGCGAAGGCCACGTCGCCCTCGACAGTGGGGCCGGTCTCGCCCGGCTTGAGCGCGTCGAGCGGCCGGCCGAACAGCTTTTCGACCGAAGTCGTGGGCACGAACAGCATGCGCGGCTGGGTCACGCCGGGCGGCGGCTGGTCGCCGGTCTTCACCTCGACCCGCGGCGCCCGGAGGTAATCGGCAAACTGGCCGAGCAGCGGGTCGATGTGGGTCACGGCGATTCCCGCCACCTGCGCGAACCGGCTCTGCGGCCCCAGGTCGGGCGCGCCGATCGAGGGGCCGTCGCCGGTGCTGCGGAACAGCACCAGCTTGCCCTGCAGCGCCTCGCGGGAGGGCCAGGTAGCCGAGTCGGCGGGGGCCCCGACGTAAACGATCTGGGCGCCGTCGAGCGGCCGGACCGGCACCGCGAACGTCGGCTGATAGGGGTAGTAGTCGGCGAAGGCCCTCAGCTTGTTGCCGCCGGCCTGGAGCGCGGTCCGGGTGGTGTCGAGCGCGTAGCTGGCCAGCGGCACCCGCTGGAGATAGCCGCCGTCGTCGCCGGCGGGCTTGAGGCCCAGGCGGGCCAGCTCGCCGGCGATATAGGCGTTGCCGCGCACGTTGCCCTCCGTCCCGGCCCGGCGGCCCAGCATCGAATCGTCGGCGAAGATGAGGCTGCGGCGCTTGAGATCGGCAGGCGTGATCGCCGCGACGGTCGCGCCCGTGGGCGCGACCGCCTCGGGAGGACGGCCGCCTCCGCAGGCGGCGCCGATCGGAAGCATGAGGGCGAGGATCCAGGAACGACGCATGAGGGTCCGCCGGGGTAGAGGGAGCGTGGACAGTGGCTCCCACTACCAGGGACGGGCCAAAAACGTTTCAGCCGGTGGCCTCCGCCAGGCAGGTGATCCCGGTCCCGCGCCGTAGCAGGACCGTCCCGGCTCCGGGGCCGAGCATCGGCTCGCCCGCGGGGGCCACCACCCGACCGATCGGCCGGTCGCCATCCAGCACCATGTACACGACGCTGTCTTGCCTGCAGAGTAGTACCATTGCCCGCTCCACCCTTTCCGGTCTCGTGCTGAAGCAACCGGCCGTGAGGCCGCGTACGACTCAGATGCCGCCAACGCGCCCGGGGTTGCGTGCCGCCCCGCCGGCATCTCCGCGCAACCCTTTGGGCCGGCCCTGTGTCAGAGGGCCGTTCGACCTGGTACCTCTCACGCGCCGGAGCCCGTGGACGACCGTGAACTGATCGGCCGAGTGCTGGCTGGCGACCCCCGCGCGGAGCGTGAGCTGTACGACGCCCACGTCGATCGCGTCTTCCGCCTGTCCTGCCGGATGGCGGGCGACGAGCACCGGGCCCAGGACTACACCCAGGAGACGTTCATCCGCGCGTTCCGGCGGCTGGCCGATTTCCGGGGAGAGAGCGCCCTGTCGACGTGGCTCTGCGCCATCGCGGTCTCGGTGACGCTGAACGGCATCCGGAGCCAGCGCCGGGCCCGGGAGCGGGAGGTGGGGCTGGATGATGCTCCCGCGATCGGGGTGCGGTCCGTCGAGGCCGATCCCGACCTCAAGACCCGGATGGCGCAGGCCATCGACGGGCTGCCCGTCGGGTATCGCACCGTCTTCGTGATGCACGACGTGGAGGGATACACGCACGAGGAGATCGCCAACGCGCTGGGTGTGCAGCCCGGCACGTCCAAGGCGCAGCTGTTCCGGGCGCGCGCCAAGCTCCGCACCGCGCTGGCCGACTTCGCGAGGGACTGAGGCTGATGAACCATCGACCCGACGGCCACGAGGACGAGAGCCGGGACGACCTGCCCGACGAGCCGCTCGAACCCTCACTGCTGGCCGCGGCCCGGGAGTACCACCGCCCGCCCGAGCCCCCACGCGAGGCCATGTGGCGCGCGATTCAGGCCGAGCGGCGCGTCGAGCGCGCCCGGCAACCGGCGCCGCGGCGCTGGGCGGCGTGGGCCGCGGCCGCCGCGGCGCTGCTCGCGGTGGGCGTGGGCATCGGACGGGTCTCGCAGCCCGGCCCCGCGGCGGACCCCACCGCACCGGTCGCCAACTGGGGCCCCGCGGGGCCCGCGCCCCGGGTGAACGAGACGGCGTACCGGGTCGCCACGGTCGAGCATCTCGGCCAGTCGGAGGCCTTTCTGACGCTCTTCCGCGCCTCCGTCCGGACCGGCGGGCAGGAGCAGCTGGCCTCGGTGACCGCACGCCAGCTGCTGGCGACCAACCGGCTGCTGCTCGATTCCCCCGCGGCGCAGGACCGGAGGACCCGGCTGCTGCTCCAGGATCTCGAGCTGGTGCTGGCGGAGATCGCCCAGCTCGCGGCCGACGACGCGCGGCCGGACGACCGGGCCCTGATTCGCGAAGGCATGGACCGTGGCGGCGTGCTCACCCGTCTCCGGACGGAGGTACCCGCCGGAACGACCCCTACTCGAGGTGATTTGTGATGGATCGGATGTGGCTGGGATTGGCGCTGGCCGGCGCGATGGCGTTCGGCCACAGAGACAAGCCCGCGCAGAACTCTGCCGGCCCGACCGGCACGCTCCCGCCGGCGGCCTGGCTCCAGGGCGACCCGGCGGACTCGGTGTACCGTGCGGCGCGCGCCGCGCTCGACCGCCGCGACTACCGCCAGGCCGCCGAGCTGTTCGCGCAGGTGCCGACCCGCTTCCCCCGGTCGGGCTACGCCGCCGACGCCTACTACTGGCGCGCCTTCTCGCTCTACCGGGTGGGCGGCACCTCACAGCTCCGCAAGGCGCTCGCGGCACTCGACCTCCAGCGCGAGCGCTTTCCCAAGGCCGCGACCAAGGGCGACGCCAAGGCGCTGGCGAGCCGGATCCAGGGCGAGCTCGCCCGCCAGGGCGACCCCACCGCCACCGCGATGGTGACCGCGGCCGCGGAGGATGCCGGCCGGACGCCGCCGGTCCCCCCAGAGCGCCGCGGGCGCCGAGGAGTCCGACACCGCCCACGCCCCCGACGCCGCCCTCGCCGCCCTCCGACCGGCACGGCGACGACGACCGCTGCGCCGATGACGACGACGACACCAAGGTCGCGGCTCTCAATGCGCTGCAGCAGATGGACGACGAGCGCGCCCGCCCGATCCTCCAGCGGGTGCTCGCCCGCCGCGACCCGGCGTCGGTGTGCCTCCGGCGTAAGGCCGTGTTCCTGATCGCCCAGGAAAGCGCCAGCGGCACCGAGGACATCCTGCTCGAGACCGCGCGCAACGATCCCGACCACGAGGTCCGGGAGCAGGCGGTGTTCTGGCTGTCGCAGGTGGGGACCGATCGGGCGGTCGGCGCGCTCGACTCCATCCTTCGCACCTCGAAGGATCCGGGGCTCCAGGAGAAGGCGATCTTCGCGCTCTCGCAGCACGGCAGCGACCGTGCGCTCAAGGCCCTCCGCGCCTATGCCGAGCGGCCCGACGTGTCGGTCGACCTGCGCGAGAAGGCCATCTTCTGGATCGGCCAGAGCGGCGGTGCGGAGAACGAGGCCTATCTGCGCGAGCTCTATGGCCGGCTCAAGGAGGAGTCGCTCCGGGAGAAGGTGCTGTTCTCGGTCTCGCAGGCCGGCGGTGCGGAGAACGCGCGGTGGCTGCTCGCCATCGCCAAGGACACCAAGCAGCCGCTGGAGCTCCGCAAGCGCGCGCTCTTCTGGGCCGGACAGAGCGACGCGGCGGTGGGCGACCTCACGGCGCTCTACGCTGCGACGCCCGACCACGAGATGCGCGAGCAGCTGATCTTCGTCTACTCGCAGCGCGACGAGCCCGCCGCGGTGGACAAGCTGCTGGACATCGCCAAGCGCGAGCCCGACGTCGAGCTCCGCAAGAAGGCGCTGTTCTGGCTGGGCCAGAGCGACGATCCCCGCGCCGCCAAGGCGCTGCAGGACATCATCGAGCAACCCTGAGCCGGGAGGCCACGATGCACACACGGCTGGCGGCGCTGCTCGCGCTGCTGTTCCTGCCCGGGGCGGCGGCCGCCCAGACGCTGGCGCAACGCGTGGAGACGCTCGCCGAGGGCACGCTCCGGCTCAGCTTCGCCGCGCGCGCCGGGGTCTGCGGCAGCGGCGGGCACAACATCACCATCATCAGCAACGACGACGACGACAGCGAGTGGGAGAGCCAGTGCATCCCCGGCCCGGTGCGGGTATCGCTCCGGGTTCGCGGCGGCCGGGTGACCGACGCCAACACCTACGTCGGAGGGCGGTGGCGGACCGCCGACGGGCGAGTGACCGACCTAGGCCAGCTGCCGGCGACCCGGGCCGCGGCCGAGCTCCTCGAGCTTATCGAGCAGCGCCGGGCCGACGCCGAAGAGCTGATCACCGCGGCCACGCTGGCCGACAGCGCGACCGTATGGCCGGTGTTGCTCCGGATCGCGCGCCGGACGGAGCTGCCGCTCGACACCCGGCGGCAGGCGGTGTTCTGGCTGGGGCAGGCGGCCGGCGACGCGGCGACGCGGGGTCTCGATTCGATCGCCACGGACGGCGGCGGTGAGCTCGAGGTGCGGAAGCAGGCGGTGTTCGCGCTGTCGCAGCGCCCGGCGGATGAAGGCGTGCCCGTGCTGATCCGGATCGCGCGCTCGAACCCGCATGCGGAGCTCCGCAAGTCGGCGCTCTTCTGGCTGGGACAGAGCGAGGATCCGCGGGCGCTCGCGCTGTTCGAGGAGATCCTCAAGTAGGCTGCGCCTCCCGGCGCCCCATTAGATTCCCCCCATGCCGGCCCACACCCGCGCCCTCCTCGGCGCGGCGCTCCTGCTCGCCGCCTGCGGCGAGAAGCGGGCGCCCGTGCCGGTCGTGACCCTCGCCCCGCCGGCGGACACGATTCAGACGGAGCTGTCCCAGATCACCGCGGGCGCCTGGCTCGGCGGCGGGCGCTGGGCCGTCCTCGCCCCGGCCGACGAACAGGTCGCCATCGCCGACGTGGGCGCGCGGACGGTCACCCCGCTCGACGGCGAGCGGGGCAAGCGGCTCCGCAATCCGTCGACCATGTTCCGCGCGGGGGATACCCTTTACGTGGGCGACTGGGGTCTCCGGCAGGTCTCCCGCTGGACGCTCGCCGGCCGATTCAGCGGCGCCGCGCCCGCCCCGGACGTGCTGCGCGGCGTGCTGCCGCGGGATCGCGACGGCGCCGGGCGCTACTACCTGGAGCTGCGCCCGCGACCCGGCGCCGATGGTCAGGGCAACCGCGACTCGGCCGTGGTGGTGCGGGCCGCACCGGCGCTCGACCGGGGCGACACGATCGCCCGGCTCGCTCCGCTCGAGATCGCCGAGGTGGTAGGCGACGCGGGCCGGCGGTTCGAGCGCCGGATCTTCAGCGGGACGGACCAGTGGGGCGTCCGGCCGGACGGATCGCTCTGGGTGGCGCGGGTGTACGAGAACCGGGTCGACTGGCGCGATCCCGCCGGCCGCTGGACGCGGGGCGAGCCGCTGCCGGACCGCGTGCTCGAGGTGACCCGCTACGACCGGGAGCTGTTCCTGCGCCGGTTTCCGGCCGAGCTGCGCAGCACGGCGGAGCAGCTGCCGTTCGCGGCGGTGAAGCCTCCGTTCGAGGCGGGCCTGACCGGCGCGGGCGACGAGATCTGGCTCGAGAAGAGCCGGGCCCCGGTGGACTCCAGCCGCTGGTATCACGTCGTGGACCGGCAGGGGCGGCTCCGCCAGGAGATCCGCGTGTCGGGACACGGGCGTATCATCGCGGTCGCACCGGGGGTCGTGCTGGTCGCCGAGCCGGCCCGGGCCGGCGTCAGGCTCCTGCGCTTTGTGCTGCCCGCGCCGGCCGCGCCGGCTGCCGCCCCATGATCATTCCGTTCGAGCTCGTTCGTTTCGCCTTCGGAGGAGTTCCCGCATGAAGCTGGTCGCCTCGCTCTGCACCCTCGTCCTGCTCGCCACCGGCTGCACCCCCGCGGAGAGCCAGGGAGGCCTCACGCTCGACAAGAAGCTCCCGGCCACCTTCGGGCAGCTGAGCAACGTCGTGGAGCTGGGCGACGGCCGCATCGCGTTCGCGGACACCAAGGCGAAGCTGTTCCTGACCGCCGATCTCGGCACGGGAAAGGTCGACACGCTCGGCGCGCGCGTCGATTCACTGCCCCGGAACCCGCCGCCCGAGCAGTACAAGTTCCCGGGCTGGGTGGCGCGGCTCGGGGGCGACACGGTGGCGCTGGTCGACTTCAGCGCGCTCAGGACGACGCTCTGGAACAGGGCCGGCAAGCCGCTGGGCGTGCTGCCGATCGTGCAGGTGGCGGGCACGGCACCGGTGCTCGTCTACGATACCATCGGGCACGGCTACAAGGTGGATTACCAGTCGATCATCGGCGGGGCCGAGCCTGGCAGCACCGCACGGCCGGACAGCGTGCCGGTGGTGCGGATCGCGCTCAAGAGCGGCAAGGTGGACACGGTCGCGAACCTGGCCTCGCCCGAGTTCGGCGACGCGGTGTTCGGGACGCAGACGCAGCAGGCGGCCAAGGTCTTCGCGCCGAACGACTTCTTCGGCGTGCTGCCGAACGGCACCGCCTGGCTCGCGCGGGGCCGCGAGAACCGGGTCGACTGGCGCGATCCGTCCGGTGCCTGGAGCCGCGGCAAGTCGCACGACTACACGAAGGCGCCGGTGACCCAGGCCGACCGCGACCGGGTGCTGGCGCAGGTTCGCGAGCAGGGCAAGCAGTTCGGCATGCCGCAGGATCTCGAGATCCGCTATCCCTTCGCGGAGACGAAGCCGCCCTTCGACTTCGCGCTCGGCCGTCCGAACGGCGAAGTCTGGCTGCAGCGGCCCCGGGCCCAGGAGGACGCGCCGATCACCTACGACGTGTTCAACCGTCAGGGAAGCTGGCAGCGCGCGGTGGGGTTTCCCTCGGGGACAACGCTCGCGGGGTTCGGGGCCATGGGTGCGGTGTACGGATCGATCAAGGAGGCCGACGGGACGCGTACGGTGGGGCGGTTTACCCTCAAGTGAGGCCGTCCGCCTGAGCGCAGCGGCCGGGTCCTAGTCCAGCATCGGCGGCTCGTCGCCGGGGGGCGTGTTGGGCCCCTGGCGGTCGGTGCGCCGGCGGTCCCGCCGCCGCCCCTCTTCGTACCAGCGGCGGGTGATCTCGCCCGCCAGATCGCGGTTCCCGAGGCCGAACGACAGCCCCACCGCCAGCGCCACCGCCCCGAGCGTGAGGGTGAACGCCGCGGTCACGATCTCCTCCGCCACGCCCACCTGCTGCAGCGCCATGAACACGGCGATCACGACCACCGCGCCCTTCGCCATCTTGGCGACGGTCGGCACGCCGGACACGCTGCCGGCCGACGCCAGGATCAGCCCGCGCACGAACTCGCCCAGGATCATGCCGAGGATCACGATCACGATCCCGGCGATGAGCGTGGGGATGAAGGCGAGCATCGTGCCGAACATCTGATTGATGCTCTCGAGCCCGAGCGCCGTGCTGGCGAGCAGGATCACGACCAGCATCACCAGCCAGAAGATCAGTTTGGCCAGGGCCCGGACCGGGTCGAGCCGGGAGCCGGTGCGGCCCACCACCTCGTCGAGGCCGCCCGCGGCGGCCATGCGGTTGAAGTCGAGCCGCTTGAGCGTGTCGTCCGCCCAGCGCTGGACCTGGCGGGCGAGGAAGTAGCCGGTCATCAGGATCACCGCCGCCCCCACGAGCGCGGGCACCACCGACCCGATCTGCTCGCTGCCGATCCGCAGTCGCTCCCACAGTTCGTTCACGTCGCCACCTCGATCACGAGTTTACCGGTCTGTTCGCCCCGCTCGAGCCGCCGCACGGCCGCGGCCCAGTCGTCCAGCGGGACCACCCGATCGACCGTCGGCCAGAGGCGGCCCTCGTGGGCCAGCGCGACGATCTCGGCATACTCCCGCCGGCTGCCGAGGGTCGACCCGAGGATGCTCCACTGATGCCAGAAGAGCCGCCGGAGGTCGAGCCCGATCATCGGTCCCGTCGTGGCGCCGCAGATCACCAGCCGCCCGCCGCGCCGGAGCGACCGAAGCGAGTCCTGCCAGCGCGCCTGTCCGATGCTGTCCACGACGACGTCCGCGCCCCGTCCCTCGGTGATCCGCCGGACCTCCGCCACCACGTCCGCCGTCGCGTGGTTGATCGTCGCGTCGGCGCCCGAGCGCCGAGCCGAGTCGAGCTTGGCGTCGGAGGAGCTGGTGACGACGGTCCGGGCCCCGAGGTGCCGGGCGACCTGCTGCGCCGCCATCGCCACACCGCCGCCGATGCCCCAGATGAGCACGGTCTCGCCCGGCCGGACGGCGGCGCGCGTCGTCAGCATGCGCCAGGCGGTGAGCGTCGCGAGGGTGAAGGACGCCGCCTGGTCCCACGGCATCCCCGCGGGAACCGGGGCCACGTTCTCAGCCGGAAGGACGAGGAACTCGGCCGCGGTGCCGGGCCGGTGCTCGCCGACGACGCGGTAGGCCGAACAGAGGGATTCCTCGCCCTCCCGACACGCGGCGCACCGGCCGCAGCTGGTTCCGGGATTGATCATGACCCGGTCGCCCGGCCGCACGGCGCTCACCGCGGATCCGACCGCGTCGACGACCCCCGCGCCGTCCGAGCCCACGATGTGCGGAAAGACGTACTGCACGCCGGGCAGTCCCTCGGCCACGAACAGGTCGAGTCGGTTGAGCGCCGCGGCGTGGATGCGGACGCGCACGTCGCCGGGTCCGTCGAGCTCGGGGCGCGGCAGCTCACGCACGGCCAGGTGCTCGATGCCGCCGACCCCGTCGAGCGCGAGGGCCCTCACCGGGGGACCGTGGTCAGAACGAGGGGCTCAGCACCTGCTCGCCCGGGCGGAGCGGAACGAGCAGCGGGACGCTCCCCGCCCCCAGCGGCTGGACCCGCAGCGTGAGCTGCGACTTTCCTTTGCCCGCCTCGGCGAGCTTGCCCGCCACGAAGGCGACGCGCTCGCCGTCGCGCGAGACGTCCAGCGCGACTACCGGCTGATCGATCTCGAGCACGGGGAGCGGCGCGGCGGCGCCCGCCGGGAGCCGCATCACCCGCGCCTTGCTGCCCTTCTCGACGACGTAGATGAGATCGCCGTTGGGGAGGTAGCGGGGATAGTTCTCGCGGTCGCCGGACTTGGTGAGGCGCCGCGCCTCGCCGCCGTCGATGCCCGCCTCGTAGATCTCCGGGTTTCCGTCGCGGGTGGAGACGAAGACCACTCGCCGTCCGTCGGGCGAGACGTCGGGCGAGCGGTTGCCGCCCGTAGACGCCGTGACCGGTCGTGGGTCCCCGCCGTCGGGCCGAATGCTCATGACCTGCGCCACACCGGCGCGCGGCGTGCCGGTATACAGGAGGCGGGATCCGTCGGGAGTCCAGACCGGGTCGCCCTCGCTGCCGCCATCGACGGTGATGCGGCGGGAGCCGCGTCCGTCGGCGTCCATGACGTAGAGGTCGAAGCTGCCGGACCGGCTCGAGCTGAACGCGATCCGCGTCCGATCGGGCGAGCGCATGCCCTGCACCTCGCCACCCCCGTCGACCAGTACGGGCAACAGCGTGTCGGGGCTGTCAGGCCGCACCTGATACAGCCCGAAGGCGCCGCTCCGGTTGGACGAGACCAGCAGGTCCGCCGTGACGAACACGTCGGCGGTGACCGGTTTGCCGCCCGGCAGCAGGGCGCTCACGACGGCCCGGCCCGGGCTGATCCCACGGACCTCACCGCCGCTCACGGCCGCCACTTCCGGCCGGTCGGTGCTCCACTCGACGCCGGTTGCGGGAGCGATGACCTTGCCGGCCTCATCCTGCAGGTTCGCGGCCAGCACCACCTTCTCGCCCAATCGGAGACCCACCCGGGCCCGATCGAGGCCGAGCACCCCCGCGATGATGGTAAGCCGCCAGACCACCGGTTCGAAGCCACGGAGGCTCGCGGTGAGGGTCGTGGCACCGGTGTCACGGGCCGTGAGGGTGCCGGTGGCCCGGTCGTACGAAACCTTCGTGGAGTCGCCCGGCTCCCAGACGATGCGGGCTTCGGGAATCGGCGTCGAGTCCGCGGCCTGGGCCACCGCGGTGAACTCCCGCTTGGCCTTGAGCGGGATCTGGAGCGCCTCGGCGGGCGGTTTGGGAGAGACGACGAGCACCTGCGGCAGCCGGTGCACGGTCAGACCGGTACGCCGCTCCAGGCCGAAGGCGCTCAGCACAATCTCGGTCCTGCCCGGCGTGAGGGCCTGGACGATGCCGTCGGGCCCTACGGTCGCCACCGCGCTGTCGGCCGAACGCCACTGCAGGCCGGTGGTGACCAGGCGATTGCCCTGCGTCGGCACACGGACGTGCAGCGTCTCGGCCTCCTCCGGGCCAAGCACGGCGCGCGTTCCGTCCAGGGTGATGTCCGCCTGCTCGACCTCGACCGGCACCGTGGCCATGAGGCCGGCCCCGCCGTTCGCCTGCACGATGCTCTTGCCGGGACTGGCCCCGACCACCAGGCCAGTGCTGTCGACGGTCGCGACTTCGGGCTTCAACGACTTCCACACTACGCGGGCGAGCGGGAGCTGCGTGCCGTCCTCCCGGAGCGCGTGCGGGGTGATCAGGATGCTCTCGCCGGGGAGCAGGACCGCCGTCGTCGGATCCAGCGCGAGCGCGACGCCGCCGCCCACCGGGCCGCCGGACGTCCCGGTCACCAGCACGGCGAGCGACGCGCGCTTGCCCGCCAGCCGCGCCTCGACCTTGGCGAGGCCGGAGGCGACGCCCAGCACCGTGCCCTCCCTCGAGACCCGGGCGATGGCCGTGTCCGAGCTCCAGAAGGTGAACTTGGCGGAGGAGATGATGTTGCCCTGGCGGTCGTAGGCCGAGGCGAAGATCGGCTGCTTCTGGCCGACGCCGAGGGTCATGGTCTCGGGCGTGACCTGGAGCTCGCTGGCGGTCTGTGCGGCCACGGGGGTGGCCAGGAGGAAGGACGCGAGCCACGCGACGTTCGCGAGGCCACGCGCGGCCCACGCCGGACGCCGTCGCGCGGGGCGATCCGCTTCAGGTCGGAGAAGTGTCACCGGCGATTGTATCCACTGAGAGAGGGAAGTGGTGGCGTAAGTATAGCGCACGCCGCGCACGGTCGCAGGACCCGGCAGTGGCGCCGAGAGCGGCAGGGCGCGGCCGGGCCACGTATACTGTTATGGTACAAAGATTTATGGGTGGACGATCCCGGCTGCGGCCGCCAACCGTGGCCCCGAGCCCGTCACCTTGCGCTCCCCGGATCCTCTGCGAGCGGGTCCCGTCGTGCTACGCCTTGCAGAAGCCTCGAAGATGTGCAAGTTATATCTGAACACCCCAGCACAGGCGCGCGGGCGCGCCTCACCGCCGGCGGGTTGCGCCGCACCACGGACGGAGGAAGCGAAGATGGCCGAGCTTCATTATATGGAGATGGGCTGGTCCGGATCCGGATGGATGGATCCGCTTCCGATCGAGTACCCGCCGGCTCCCACTTCCACGCCGCCCGCGTCACCCGAACCGTCGGCGGCCGCCGTCCGGCCAAGCGCTCCAGCCGAGCCGAGGGCCGCGAAGCCGGCGAGGAAGGCCGCCAAGCCGGCCCGCAAGGCGACGGCCAAGAAAGCCGCCAAGAAGTCGGCCAAGAAGGCCGCGAAGAAGACAGCGAAGAAGACGGCCAGAAAGGCCGCGAAGAAGAGCGCGAAGAAGACCGCCCGGAAGAGCGCCAAGAAGGCCGCTCGTCAAGCTCGCGCGCGAAGAAGGCCGCCCGCAAGGCCGCGAAAAAGGCGTCCCGCAAGCCGGCCAAGAAGTCCGGCCGCAAGTCCGCCAAGAAGGCGACTCGGAAGGCCAAGCGCCGGCGGCGCTAGCCGCGCGCCGCCGCCCTAGGAGGGGGAGTTGGTGCGCGCCAGGGCCGCCGCGCAGTTGATCAGGGCGATGTGGGTGAAGGCCTGCGGGAAGTTGCCGAGGAACTCTCCCGTGGCTGGGTCGATCTCCTCGGAGTAGAGCCCGACGTGGTTGGCGTGGCGCAGCATCCGGCGGAAGATCCGCTCGGCGCGCTCGCGCTCGCCGATCATGGCCAGTGCCTGCGCCAGCCAGAAGGTGCAGATCGAGAACGCGCCCTCCTCCCCCTCGAGTCCATCGGGATGCCGGTAGCGATACACCAGCTCGCCATCGGCGCTGGTGAGCTCGCGCGCGATGGCCCGTGACGGTGCCGTGCACCCGGGGATGGTTCCAGGGCAGGAACCGCACCATGGGAATCGCCGAGCGCGGCCGCATCGAGCGCGTCGTCGTCGTAGCACTGGACGAACGACTGGTGCCGCTCGCTCCACCCCCGCTCCATGATCTCGGCGTGGAGCGCGTCCCGCGCGACCCGCCAGGCGGCGGTGTTCGACTCGAGGCTCAGCTCCTCCGCCATCCGGACGCCGCGGTCCAGCGCCACCCAGCTCATCACCTTGCTGAACACGTAGTGGCGCACCTCGCCCCGGACCTCCCAGATGCTCGAGTCGGGCAGCTGCCAGTTCTGCTGACCCAGTCGACCAGCCCGCGCAGCACGCGCCAGGTGCCTTCGGTCATCTCGTGGTTGCGGCGCCAGATGTCGGCGGTCTCGAGGACCTCGCCGTAGACGTCGAGCTGGAGCTGGCCGACCGCGCCGTTGCCCACGCGGACGGGCCGGGAGCCCTGATAGCCGGCTCAGGTGGTCGAGCTGCCGCTCGACCAGGTCGCGCCGGCCGTCGATGCCGTACATGATCTGGAGGTGCCCGCCGCCCTCGTGCCGGCACACCTTCTTGAGGAAGCGCATGAAGGCGTCGGCCTCCTTGACGGTGGCCGACCGCGTCGAGCGCCGCGAGCGTGAACGCGGCGTCCCGGAGCCATACGAACCGATAGTCCCAGTTCCGCACGCCGCCGATCGTCTCGGGTAGCGAAGTCGTCGGCGCGGCGATGATCGCTCCGGTCTCCGCGTGGGTCAGCAGCTTGAGCGCCAGGGCGGAGCGCTTGACCATCCCCGGAAGGGCCCGCTGTAGCGCACGCCCGCCGCCCAGCGGCGCCAGAAAGCGGCGGTGATCGTCGAGCTTGCGGGCGCTCTCGTAGCGGTCGACCGGGATGGATGTCGTCGTCGTCGTAGCGGAGGACCAGCCAGCGCTCCTCGCCCTTCTCCATGGTCGAACCGCGCGGTGGCGCTGGACTGCTCGACGACCCACTCGAACGGCTTCGCGCTCGAGAGCGTGAGCACCTGGTCGGTCCGGTCGGTGGCGAAGAGACCGGCCCGGAGCAGCTCGAGCCGGGTGGCTCGGGCCCCGTACTCGAACCGGGGCATGAAGAGCATGCTGCATCGCCACGCGGCCGCGGGTGCAGCGGAGCTGCCGGTGGATCTCCGGATGCTGGCCGGACGGTCGGCCGTCCTCGTCCGACCGGCATGAAGTCGGTGACGGACGACGACGCCGTCCGCGGTCCGGAACGTGGTCTCGAGAATGTTGGTGCGCGGCAGGTAGCGCTGCGTGGAGGTCCACTCGCCCTCCGGGCGGATGGCCCAGGTGCCGCCGCGCTCCGGGTCGAGCATGCGCGGCGAACACGCTGCCGCTGTCGAAGCGCGGCAGGCAGCACCAGTCGATCGCCGCCGTCGAGACCGACCAGCGCGGCCGTGCGCATGTCGCCGATCAGGCCGTACTCCGACAGGGTCAGCGTGCGCGACGGAGCGGGCCGCCGAGCCGCCTGATCCGAGGTGGGATCGATGGTGAGGTCCGTCATCGCCCAAGTATAACGAGAGCCGCCGAGGATCTTGCATGGGCATCACCACTCACTCACCTTCCTACCA
The DNA here is from genome assembly GCA_963840215.1 of uncultured Gemmatimonadales bacterium. GTDB lineage: Bacteria > Gemmatimonadota > Gemmatimonadetes > Gemmatimonadales > GWC2-71-9 > CAVVWJ01. The sequence goes on from CAWIYG010000002.1 coordinate 806,620, forward strand.
CCTCTTCCCCCCGGTGCATGCCCTTCATCCGCCTCCCCGCGCTCGCCAGCGCGGTCCTGCTGCTGGCGATCGGACCGTTCACGGCCTGCCGCCGCGCCCCGCCCGACGGTGTGGCGCTGGTCGGCGCGACCCTGTTCGACGGGAGCGGCGGGCCGGTGCTGTCCAACTCGGTGGTGGTGGTCCGTGGGGGCCACATCGAATCGGTGGGGACCCGCGCGGGATTCGAGCTTCCGCCCAAGACACGGCAGGTGGACGTGGCGGGACGCTGGATCATTCCGGGCCTGATCGATGCCCACGCCCACGTGGAGCCGTGGACGCTGCCACGCTATCTCGCCTGGGGCGTGACCACGGTGCGGGACGTGCACGGTACGATGGATTCGGTCCTCAAGCTCCGCGACCGGGTCAACCTCGGTGCCGTCGCCGGGCCCCGGATCTACAGCGCCGGGGCCATGATCGACGGCCTCCCCACGACCTATCCCGACGCGATCGGCGCCAACAGCCCGCGCGACGCGCGCAAAGGCGTGGACCGCCTGGTCAACGCCAGCGCGGACCTGGTCAAGGTCTACACCCGCGTGGACCCGACCCTGCTCCGCGCGGTCCTCGACGAGGCCCGCACGTTCAACCTTCGCGTGGCCGGCCACCTGGGCATGACCGACGCGGTGACGGCGGCCAAGGAAGGCATCGCGTCCATCGAGCATCTGAGCGGCGTGCCCGAGGCGTCGCTCGGCGGGGCCTCGTCGCTCTACGCGGCCCACTACCGGGGGTTCTTTCCCGGCTGGACCGCCTTCGAGCGCAGTTGGGCCGGGCTCGATTCGGCGGCCCTCGCCCGCGTCGCGACGGAGCTGGCCGTTCGCCGGGTGACGATGGTGCCGACCCTCGTGCTGCACGAGACCTTCAGCCGGCTCGACGACCCCGGCGTCCTGGCCGACACGATGCTCCGCGCGGTGCCGGAACTCCAGCAGGCGCGATGGAACGTCGTGGACATGATCCGACGGGCCGGCTGGACCGACCAGGACTATCCCGCCTTCCGGGCGGCCCGCCCGAAGCAGGACCTCTTTCTGCGCCTGTTCGCCGCCGCGGGCGGGCAGATCGCCACCGGCACGGACGCCTCGAACCAGTTGCTGATCCCCGGCTACAGCGAGCACCGCGAGCTCGAGCTGCTGGTAGGCGCGGGCCTCACCCCGCGGGACGCGCTGCTGGCGGCGACGCGGAACGGGGCACTGGTGCTCGGGGTGGACACCCTGGGGCTCATCGCCCCCGGGAAGGCGGCCGACCTGCTCATCCTGACCCGCGACCCACTCGGCGACATCCGCCACACCCTCGCGATCGACCGCGTCATGTCCCGCGGCCTGCTGCTCTCCGCCGACTCGATTCGAAAGGCCTGGTAGCGCGTGGCGTTCAGCCGGATCCTCCTGGCCTGGGCCGTGGCCGGAGCCTGGCTCGTGGCCTGGACGTTCGCCGCGCGCCGGAGTGTCCGCACCATCGCCGCGCCGCGCGAGCTGGCTTGGCTGGCGGGCGAGGCACTGCTCCTGGCGCTGTTCGCGGCCCTCTGGTTCGGGAGCCTGGGATCGGGCGGTTGGTGGCTCGTGTTCCTCCTCCTGGGCGCGCTGATGGCGTGGCCGGTCCGCACCGCGGCGGGCGCCGCGCGGATCGCCCGCGTCCTCGTCGCCGGTGGGCTCCTGGCCTGGACGCTCGGGCCGTGAGTCCGGCGGCGCTCGAGCGTCTCGTGCTCTACTTCGCCGCGGCGCGCACGCGCCAGGGTGTGCTCGCGCGCGCCGCCCTCGGCGCGCCCGCCGCCGGAGACGAGGCCTTGGCTCGCGAGCTGGCCGACGCGATGTCCGCCGAGGTCCGGCCGGACGGCACCGTCGTGGGCGGCGCCCTGGCGATGATCTGGCGAGCACACGAGCTGCTCGATCTCGGCCGGGACAGGGGCGACCCCGCGCTCGCGGCGATCCTCGCCTCGCTGCTGGCGCGCCAGGGCCAGCCCGGGGCCTACGGTGACGGGTGCGACAAGGTCCGCCACGCGCAGCGCGTCTGCGCGCACTACGCCCGCGGCTTCTTCTCGCCGGCGCCGGCCGAGGTACGGGTCGCGCCGATCACGCTCCCGAACGGCAAGTCCTTCCGGGTGGAGCCGACAGCGCGATTCGCGATCAGCTGCCTCGGGCTCCGGGCGGCGCTCCGCGCCGGCCTCGGGAGCCACCCCGGGGTGAGCGCAGCATGTCGAGAGCCTGCGCCTCCTCGCCGAGCAGTGGACGAGCTGGAGCGGATTTTTCGCGCCGGACGCCATCGTCGCGGGCCTGCATGCGCTGACCCTGACGGGCCGGGACACGGAGCCGAGCCGTCACTTCCGTCGTGGCGCTGATCGTGGCCGCACCAGGGACCGGATGGACTCTGGCCCAACGCCGACCCGTTCGCGATGCTGGAGGCGCTGCACGCCACCGGACTCGATACCGCCCGCGCCTCGGTCGGCCGCGCGCTGCCACCGCTCGTCGGACGGCAGCGCGCGGACGGGAGCTTCGGCGTCATGGCCCAGCAGGAGCGCGCCCTCATCGCGCTTCGGGCCCTGCGGTGGGCGGCGCCCGACCTCTGACCGTGTTCCCCGCCGGAGCCCGGGTATACCTTCCGGCATGACGCACGCCTCCCCTCCGACTCCCTCCGCGCCCAGGGTCCGACTCACGGCCCTCTCCCACGGCGCGGGATGCGCCTGCAAGCTCGGCTCGGTCGATCTGGCCGAGGTGCTCCGGCACCTGCCGGCCGTGGTCGATCCACGGGTGCTGGTGGATGCCGCGACCCGGGACGACGCGGCCGTCTTCAAGCTGAGCGACGACCGGGCGCTCGTGGCCACGACGGATTTCTTCACGCCGATCGTGGACAACCCGCGGGCGTGGGGCGCCATCGCGGCCGCGAACGCCTTGAGCGACGTCTACGCCATGGGCGGGACGCCCCTGTTCGCGCTCAACCTGGTGGGCTGGCCGCGCGAGAAACTGCCGTTCGAGGTCCTCGGCGAGGTGCTCGCGGGGGCCGCCGAGATCACCGAGCGCGCGCACTGCCTCATGCTCGGCGGGCATTCGATCGACGTCCTCGAGCCGCTGTTCGGCCTGGTCGTGATCGGCGAGGTCCACCCCGACCGGGCGCTGACCAACGCGGGGGGCTGCGCCGGCGACGTGCTGATCCTCACCAAGCCGCTCGGCACGGGCATCCTGGCGACGGCGCTCAAACGGGACGCGCTGATCGAGGCGGGCATGGCCGACGCGGTGCGCTCCATGACCACGCTCAACGAAGGGGCGGCCCGGGCCGCACTGGCCGTGGGCGTGAGCGCGGCGACCGACGTCACGGGGTTCGGCCTGCTCGGCCATCTGGGCAACATCCTCGCGGCGAGCAAGGTCGGCGCCGAGGTCGCCTACGAGTCGCTGCCGATCCTGCCGCACGCGCTGAACCTTGCCCACCGTGGGATCGTCCCGGGCGGCACCCAGCGCAACCTGCAGGCCGCCGCCCACGTCGAGTGGGCGGACGACGTGACCCCGACCGAGCGGCTGCTCTGCGTCGATGCCCAGACCTCGGGCGGCCTGTTGCTCGCGGTGCCGCACGAGAACGAGGCCGCGCTGCTCGCGGCGCTGCGCCAAGCGGAGACGCCGGCGGCAGCCGTGATCGGGCGGTTGACGGCCGGCCCCACGGGCCACATCAGGGTCTCCCGGACGCTGGCGTGACCGTCCGTTGGACCTCCGACCGCATGGACCAGCTCGAGCACGCCGCCCGCGAGGGGCAGCGGGTGGCGCTCTCTCGCCGGGGCACCGAGTTCATCGTGGTGGCGCTCCGGGTCACCTCGGTCGGCCGCCACGAGGTCCTGATCGGCCGGCTGCCGATGACGGGCGAGGACCTCACCTTCCGGCTCGACCAGATCGACAGCTTCCAGGTGATCGGGTGACCGGCGCCGCCATCCTGCATCTCGACGAGAGCTGCCTCGGCAACGGCCGCGAGGGCGAGAATCCGGGCGGCGGCGGCGGCCTGATCGAGGCCCGGAGCGCCAGCGGGGTGATTCAGCGGCGCGACTTCTACATCTGCGCGCCGGCCACGACCAACAACCGGATGGCGCTCGCGAGCGCCGTCGCCGCGCTCCAGCTCCTGGCCAGGAAAGGGGCCCGGCTCCCGGTGCTGATCGTGTCCGACTCGCAGTACCTGGTGAAGGGAATGCGGGAGTGGGTGCCGGGATGGGTCGGGCGGGGGTGGCGGCGGAAGGAGGGTCCGATCGAGAACCTCGAGCTCTGGAAGACGCTGCTCGCGAGCTCCCGGCTGCACGATGTGCAGTGGACCTGGGTGCGTGGCCACAAGGGGCACGCCAAGAACGAGTACGCCAACGACCTTGCGGTCCTGGCCGCGAAGGAGCAGCGGATGTCGGAGGGGATCGTGGACTCGGGGTTCGGCGAGTGGCTGGAGGCCAAGCGCGCGAAGGGCTACTACCTGGGCTACGATCCGGACGCCGCGTTCACCGAGCTCGAGGAGCGGCTGCTCTCGGACGAGCCGTTCGCCTTGAGCGACGGCCGGTAACCCACGTGACCGAACTCGAGCGCTTCTTCCGGCGGTTCGTCGCCAACCTGGCGGGGAGCGACCCGGCACGTCTGCATCGCCCGATCCCGCTCGAGGACATCCACGAGTCGATCGTGCCCTACCGGTCCAACCGCCGCGCCCTGCTGCTCGACAGCAGCGAGGACTACGAGCTCATCCTGCTCCGGCTCTGCGGGGGCGAGGGTGGGCTGGTGCGCACCGAGCCGGAGGAGGCCCGGGCCCGCTTCGCGGAGGAGGCGGAAAGCATCAATCCCGACCTGACCGTCCTGCGCAAGTTCGAGCACGTGCTGATCTCCATCCGGTCCGAGCCGCTGGCCCGCGCCCTGGGTCCGGACCCCGATCCCGAGCTGCCGTACGCGCCGCCGGCCGGGTCGGCGCTGACCGGCCTCGACCTGCCCGATCTCGACCCGATCAACGACCTCGCGACGATCGAGCCCGAGGTCGTGGAGGATGAGCCCGAGGTCGTCGCGGAGGAGCCCGACCCGGTGGACGAGCCGCTCCCGGGTGATGCTCCGCATTGTCTCTACTGCGGCGACGTCCTGCCGGCGGACCGGGCGGTCCGGTTCTGCCCGCACTGCGGGCAGCGCCAGACGCCGCCCGAGTGCCCCCACTGCCACAGCGACGTCGAGCCCGGCTGGCGCCACTGTGTCAGCTGCGGGACTTCGCTGGCCGACGGTTAGCTCCCATGTCCTGGACGACCCTTCGCCCGCACGACGTCGTAGCGGTCATCATGGGCGGCGGCGCCGGGACCCGCCTCTTTCCGCTGACGAAGGACCGGGCCAAGCCCGCCGTCCCGCTGGCCGGCAAGTACCGCCTGGTCGACATCCCCATCAGCAACTGCCTCAACTCCGAGCTCCGCCGGATCTTCCTCCTCACCCAGTTCAACAGCGGGTCGCTGCACCGCCACATCCAGGAGAGCTACCGCTTCGACAACTTCTCGCCGGGGTTCGTCGAGATCCTGGCCGCGGAGCAGCGCCCGGACCGGACGGACTGGTACCAGGGCACCGCCGACGCCGTCCGCCAGAACCTGGTGCACATGGAGTCCTACGGCCACCGCCTGGTCCTCATTCTGTCCGGCGACCAGCTCTACCGGATGGACTACCACACGATCCTCGAGCAGCACGAGGCGAGCGGGGCCGAGGTGACGGTGGCGACGACCCCCGTACGGGCGGACGTGGCCGGCGGCTTCGGCATCATGGAGGTCGGAGACGACGGCCGGATCACCCGGTTCGTCGAGAAGCCCACCGATCCGGCGGTGCAGGCCACCCTGCGCGGCTATCCGAACGAGCTCCCGGCCTCGATGGGCATCTACGTCTTCGACCGCGAGGTGCTGGCCGACGCGCTGGCCGGCAGCGAGGTCGACTTCGGCAAGCACATCATTCCACGGCTGATCGACACCCGACGGGTGCACGCCTACCGGCACGAGGGCTACTGGGAGGACATCGGCACCATCCGCGCCTTCTACGAGGCCAACCTCGATCTCTGCGAGCCGCTGCCGCAGTTCAACTTCTACGATGCCAGCGCGCCCATCTTCACGCACGCCCGGTACCTGCCGGCCACCAAGATCATCAAGAGCATGATCGAGCGCTCCGTCATCGCCGACGGGTGCATCATCAACGACGCCCTGATCGAGCACTCGGTCCTCGGCGTCCGGAGCCGGGTCCAGGCCGGTGCCACGATCCGGGATTCGCTGGTGATGGGACAGGACTTCTACGACAGCCCCGAGCGGGTGCCGCTCCCCGGCTCCCCGACGATGGGGATCGGCCACGGCGCGTCGGTCGAGGGGACGATCGTCGACAAGAACGCCCGCATCGGCGACGACGTCCGGATCTCTCCCGCCGGCAAACCGGCCTTCCTCGACGGTCCCAACTACTATATCCGCGACGGGATCGTGATCATCCCCAAGAACGCGGTGATCATGAGCGGCACGGTGATCTGACGTATATTTGGGATACCATGTCTTCCCCTCGCGAAACCGGAGTCGTCTTTCTCTCCGGCGTGCGCACCGGCTTCGGCGCCTTCGGCGGCGCCCTCAAAGACCTCTCCGCCACCGAGCTCGGCGTATTCGCCGGCCGGGCCGCGCTCGACCGGGCCGGCGTCGAGCCCGCCACCGTCGGCCACGTCGTCTTCGGCAACGTCCTCCAGACCTCCGCCGACGCCCCCTACCTCGCCCGCCACGTCGGTCTCCGCGCGGGCCTCCCGATCGAGACGCCGGCCGTGACGGTCAACCGGCTCTGCGGCTCGGGCTTCGAGGCGGTCATCCAGGGCGCCCAGCAGATTCTCCTGGGCGAAGCCGAGGTGGTGCTCGCCGGCGGCACCGAGTCGATGAGCCAGGCGCCGCACGTCGTCCGGGGCGCCCGCTGGGGGCTCCGCCTCGGTCCGGCCCCGCCGCTCGAGGACACGCTGTGGGAGGCGCTGCGCGACGGATACTGCGGGCTCGCGATGGCGGAGACCGCGGAGAAGCTGGCCGAGTGCTACGGGATCGAACGCGCGGCCGTCGACGCGTACGCCGCGCGGAGCCAGGCCTCGCGCCAAGGCCGCCTGGGCGGCCGGCGCCCTCGCCGACGAGGTCGTGCCGGTCATGCTCAAGGACCGGAAGACCCGCCAGGAGGCCGCCTGGGCGGCGGACGAGCACATGCGGCCCGAGACCACCCCCGAGGGCCTGGCCAAGCTCCCGCCCTACTTCAAGAAGGACGGCGTGGTCACCGCCGGAAACGCGTCCGGCATCTGCGACGGCGCGGCCGCGCTCGTGGTGGCCGGCGAGCGCTTCGCGCGCGAGCGCGGTCTCCGGCCGCTCGGCCGGCTGGTCGGGTGGGGCGTCGCCGGCGTGGACCCGAGCATCATGGGCATCGGCCCGGCCCCGGCCTCGCGCCGGGCGCTGGCCCACGCGGGACTCGCGCTCGCGGACATGGACCTGGTCGAGATCAACGAGGCGTTCGCGGCGCAGTACCTCGCGGTCGAACAGGAGCTCGGCCTCGACCGCGAGCGCACCAACGTCGACGGCGGCGCCGTGGCGCTCGGGCATCCGCTCGGCGCCAGCGGCGCCCGCATCACCGCGCACCTGCTCCACGCCCTGCGCCGCCGCGGCGGGCGGTTCGGCCTGGGCGCCGCCTGCATCGGCGGCGGGCAGGGCGTGGCCGTCGTGGTCGAAGCCCTGCCCGCCTGAGGATCGCGTCATGGAACTGCTGTTGCCGCTGCTGCTCGCCGCCGTCGCCTACTCGTTCCTGAGCCTGCGCGTCATCCGCCAGTACGAGCGGGCGTCTCCTTCTTTCTCGGCCGCTTCTGGGGCACCAAGGGGCCGGGGCTCATCTTCCTGCCGGCCGGGTTCGCCAACCAGAAGCGGGTCTCGCTCCGGATCGTGGCGCTCGACATCCCGCCGCAGGACGTGATCACGCGCGACAACGTCTCGGTGAAGGTGAACGCGGTGCTCTACATGCGGGTGACCGACCCGGCCAAGGCGATCATCGAGATCGAGGACTACCTCTACGCCACCAGCCAGCTCGCCCAGACGACGCTGCGCTCGGTGCTCGGCGAGGTCGAGCTGGACGAGCTGCTCTCCGACCGCGAAAAGATCAACGCGGTCCTCAAGAAAATCATCGACAAGCGCACCGACCCGTGGGGCATCGAGGTTTCGGCGGTCGAGGTGAAGGACGTCGACCTCCCCGACCAGATGAAGCGCGCCATGGCCCGGCAGGCCGAGGCCGAGCGGGAGCGCCGGGCCAAGGTGATCGCGGCCCAGGGCGAGCTCCAGGCCTCGGAGACGCTGGCCCAGGCGGCGCGAAACCTCGCGACCGAGCCCAGCGCGATCCAGCTCCGCTACCTCCAGACGCGTCACCGAGATCGCCGCGGAGAACAACTCCACGACCATCTTCCCGATCCCGATGGAGCTGTTTACGCCGTTCCTCCAGGCGCACGCGGCGCAGCTGCGGCAGCCGGCGCGTCCCGTCGCGACCGTCCCACCACTTCCCGATGCGACGGACCCGCCAGGCACGGCGCTCCCCGCCGGCGAGCTGTCCGACCTGATGTCGAAGCTCCGCCTCGGTACGTCCCGGACCCCCGCGCAGGACTAGCATGGGCGAGAGCACCCCGGCCCGGATCGATCGGGCCGCGCTGGAGCGGATCATCCAGCGCGCCGCCGAGCTGCAGACCGCCGACCGCGACATCGGCGAGGAGCTCACGCCCGACGAGGTCCTCGCGCTCGGCCGCGAGGTCGGCATCCCCGGACGCTACCTGCAGCAGGCCCTGCTCGAGGAGCGCACCCGCCTCGTCGTGGTGCACCCGGCAGGCGCGTGGGAGCGGATCGCGGGCGCGTCGCAGGTGGTCGCCCAGCGGGCCGTGCCGGGCTCGGTCGCCGGGGCCGAGGCGGCGCTGGTCGAGTGGATGGAGGAGAAGGAGCTGTTCTGCGTTCAGCGGCGGCAGCCCGGCCGGATCACCTGGGAGCCGCTCGGCGGGATGGCCGCGGCGCTGCGCCGCTCAACGGCGGCGTTCAGCCGGGGCAGCGCGGCCATGATGCTCGCCCGGTCCGATACGGTATCCGCCACGATCATGCCGCTCGAGGCCGGGTGGTGTCACGTGATGCTGACGGCCGAAACCCGGCAGGCGCGGGCGCAGTTCGTGGGCGGCGGCGCGGCGGTGGCCGGCGCGGGCGCCGTCGGCGCCGGGCTCATGGTCGTCCTGGGCGCGCTGCTGCCGGTGGCCTTGCTTCCGCTGCCGGTGGCGCTGGGGATCGGCTACGGCGTGGCGCGCCAGTATCGCTCGACGCTCGCCCGCATTCAGCTGGGGCTCGAGCGCGCGCTCGACCAGCTGGAGCACGGCGCCGCCGCCGTGGAGCGGCAGCTTCCCCGGCGCACGGGCGGCTTGCTGGGGGTGCTGGCGGAGGAAATCCGGCGGACCCTGCGATAGGAGGGAAGAATCCCCGATGCCCGAGATCACCCATGTCGGCGTCCTCGGCTCCGGCCAGATGGGCAGCGGGATCGCGCAGGTGGTTGCGACAGCAGGCTTCCGGGCCACCGTGCGTGACCTCGAGGCGGGCATGCTCGCCAAGGGCGAAGCCTCCATCCTGAAGTCGCTGGGCAAGCTGGTGGAGAAGGGCAAGCTGGAGCCGGACGCGCGCGCGGCGGCGTTGGGGCGGCTGACCTTCACTACGCACCTCGCCGCTCTGGCAAGCTGCGATCTCGTCATCGAGGCGGTGACCGAAGACCTCCGGCTCAAGACCGAGCTGTGGCAGGCCCTCGACGCCGGTGCCCTGCCGGAGACGATCTTCGCCTCCAACACCTCCACCCTCTCCATCGGCGACATGGCGGTGGCCACCGGCCGCCCCGACCGCTTCGTCGGCCTGCACTTCTTCAATCCTGTGCCGCTGATGCCGCTCGTGGAGGTCGTCCGAGCCGTGACGACCAGCCGGGAGACGTTCGACCGGGCCATGGCCTTCGCCCGGCGGCTCGGCAAGGAGCCGATCGCGGCCCGCGACCGCTCGGGCTTCGTGGTGAATCGCCTGCTCGTGCCGTATCTGCTCGATGCCGTGCGGGCCCTGGAGCGGGGCGTCGCCACGACGGCCGACATCGACCGCGGCATGCAGCTCGGCTGCGGCCACCCCATGGGGCCACTCACGCTGCTCGACTTCATCGGCCTGGACACGGCCGTCCGGATCGCGGAGATCATGTTCGAGGAGTACCGGGAGCAGCGCTTCGCCCCGCCGGCGCTGCTGCGCCGGATGGTCGCTGCCGGCATGTATGGCCGAAAATCGGGCCGGGGGTTTTATGATTACTCGGTCGACCCACCCGCACCCATCGACCTAGGACTCTGAGGAGACCCGATGCTCGGCTACGACTGGCCCCGGTTGCACGCCGCCCTGAACGACCTGCCTGCCGCCCTGCTGCTGGTGGCGGTGCTGTTCGACCTGGCCGGCGCGATCATGAATCGGCCCTCGTTGCGGACCGCGGGGTTCTGGACACTCCTGGCCGGGGCGGTGGGGGGAGCGCTCGCGGTGATCTCGGGCCTTCAGGCGGAAGAGCACATCGCGCACGGCGAGGCGGTGCACCGCGTGATGGAGACCCACGAGGAGCTGGGCCTCATCACGCTAGGCATCTTTGCGGTCGTGGCGGTCTGGCGGATCGTCCGCGAGCGGCGGATGGGAGGCACCGAGCGGACGGTCGTCCTGGCGGCGTCGATCGGCGGCGTTGGGGTCCTCCTGGCAACGGCGTTCTACGGCGGCAAGCTGGTCTTCGACCACGCAGCCGGGATCCCCACCAAGGTGCTCGAGGCCGAAGTGCACGAGCGGTCCGAAGGCCACCACCACGGCGCGGGGGGCGAGGCCGAGGAGCACGGGACCGACGAGCACGCCGGACCGGCCACGGGGAGCGATACGGCCGCAGCACCGGGCGCGGGGGCGATCACCGCGGACTCCACCAAGCCCGCCGGTCACACGCACGCGCCCGGCACTCCTGCGCACAAGGACTGAGGTAATGCGCCGGGGGCTCCTGGCGGGGACGATGGTCGGGGCACTCGCCGCGTGCCAGCCGGCAACGACGCGGCCGCCGTTCCCACCCGCGCCCCAGGCCGCGATCAGCGAGGTCCGGCTTCCCGCTGGCGAGGCCACGCGCCTCCTCGCCGAGGCGTTTCAGGCGGACTCCATGCCGATGCGGCGGCTCGAGGTGCGGGACGGCTGGCTGGAGACGAGCTGGTTCGACGCGTCGAGCGGACGGCGCACCGTGGCGCGGCCGCTGGGCGTCAACACGGTCCGGGTCCGGGCGTGGGCCGACCCCACTCATCCCGGCAGCAGCAAGGTGACGGTGGAGACGGTCTATCACCCGCTGGCCGACCCATCGCTCCCGGAGCGCGAGCTGGACCGGCAGGTGCCGCGCGACCATCCGGTCGCGATCAAGGTGCGCGCCGCGCTCCAGGACCTGGTGAAGCGGTTCGGCGGCCCGCCCGCGCCGGTGGCGCCTCCGGCCGCGGAGCCTGAGGACGGCGAGTCCGACGTCGCACCGGCAGATGAGGCGCCAGAGGAGGGCAGGCCGGAGGCGGGGGCGCCGGACGACGCGGCGCCGGAACAACCCGCGCCGTAGCCCGCCGCTACACCACGTACGCCCGCACCCACTCCTCGAGCTGCTTCATGTCGAGCAGCGCGTCCTTGCATGGCCCCGACGGCAGCGTCATCGTGAGGCCAAGCACCGGAATCTTCCCCGCCACGTCGTGCAGCCCGCTCACCATATCCCGCTCGCATGCCACCGCGACCACGGCCCGCGGGCGCCGCTCGCGGATCACCCGCCGCGCGAGCTGGCCCCGCGTGGCGACGAACACCGGCACCCCGTACTTCCCGGCGATGCCCAGCACACCGTCGAGCGTCTCCTTCGACAGGCAGCGGGGAATGAGCAACAGCAGCTCGCCCTTGCCCACCTTACGCCCCCGGAGCAGGGCGAGGGCGTTGTAGACCTTCACCGAGGCGTTCTCGACCCAGTCCCGCCGGCCGAACCGCTCCGCCACCCGGGACGTGAGCCGCATGAGACGAAGGAAGGGCCCGCGCTCGGCCAGCCGCTCGGGGAGGAAGGAGCGGCCGGTCGTGTACGAGAGGAACAGGACGGCCCACCAGGCAAAGAGCACGACCGCGGTGGTGGCCAACGCCGTCCAGAGGACTCGGGGTATGCGGGCGTGGAGGTCGGCGAGCCGGGGACCGAGCAGGAAGAGAGCGAGGGCCGCGAGGCCGAGGCCGGCGAGCAGGGCCACGGCGGACCAGGCGAAGAACAGCGCGGGTGGCGAGTCGTAGTCCCCGTGATTGGGCAGCGGCTTGCCGTTCCACTCGTCCCATTCATGGCCGAGCCGACGGTCCACGTCGATGTGGATCAGCTGCGCACGGGGGGTCTCCGACATACGGGAACAAGATAGTTAGCTTTTGCCCATGCTGCCTCCCCCGCCGATCCGGGGCCTCTTTCGAACCGATCATCGCGCGCGTGCCGCGTACGCCGAGGGCGCCGGAATCTTCCGGATCCTGCCCGCGGCGGTGTGCGTGCCGCGCGACCGCGAGGACGTCGCCTCGCTCGCGCACTGGGCGTCGGCGCACCGGGTGCCGCTGGTGCCGCGGGGCGCGGGCAGCGCCATGGGCGGCGGCAATGTGGGCGACGGGGTCGTCGTCGACCTCACCTGCCTGCCGGCCCGCGTAGAAGTCGACCCGGGCGCCCGGCGCGCACGCGCCGACGCCAGCGTCACCCTCGCTGAGCTCAATCGCGCCGTCCATGCCGCCGGACTTCGGCTGCCACCCGATCCTTCGAGCGGGCGCTGGGCCACGCTCGGGGGCATGCTTTCCACCAATGCCGCCGGCGCCCGGACCGTGCGATACGGCAGCGTGCGGCGCTGGATCGAGAGCGCAGAGGTCGTGACCGCCGACGGCGAGGTCGACCGAGCTTCGCCGCGGCCAGCCGCCCTCCGGCCGCACGCTCGCGGTCGAGCGCTTCGAGGCGGAGGCCGCGCCCGCTCATTCGCGCCGCGGCGGACCTGGTCCGAGCCCGGTTCCCCCGCACCCGGAAGAATTCCTCAGGCTACGCCCTCGACGCCTGGCTCGACTCCGGCGACCTGCTCGATCTGGTGATCGGCGCCGAGGGAACGCTCGGCATCGTCACGTCGGTCGAGTCTGGCGGCTCGATCCGGTGCCGCGGGCGCGCGCGCAGGCCTCAGAGTCGGCCTGCGCACGCTCGACCATCTGGCCGACGCGGTGGCATCATTGCTCGTCCACGCGCCGTCCGCCGTGGAGCTGCTCGACCGCACCTTCCTCGAGCTGGTCGGTGAGGCCGGACGCCGAGGCGGTGCTGCTGGTCGAGCTCGAGCGGGACGAACCCCTGCGCGGCGCGCCAGGCGGTCGAGCGCGCCGCCGCGGCGGTGGCGCCGTGGGCCGCCGGCGTGGATCACCGGCTTCACCGCGGCGGCGGCCGAGCGGCTGTGGGCACTGCGCCACGCGGCGAGCCCGATCCTCGCCGGCCTGCCCGAGACAGCGCCGCTCGCTTCAGGTGATCGAGGACGGGTGCGTGCCGGTCGAGCGGATGGGCGACTACGTCGCGTGCCGTGCGGGCGGCCGCGGCCGAGCGCGGGCTGCCGGTGGTGATCTTCGGCCACGCCGGGGACGGCCACGTCCACGTGAATCTGCTGCCCGAGATCGGCGCGAGCCGGCTGGGAGGAGTCCGTGGCGTCGCTGCTCGAGGAGGTCACCGACGCGCTCGTCCGGCTCGGCGGCACGCCCTCGGGCGAGCACGGCGATGGCCGGCTCCGCGCGGCGCTTCTGGCCGCGGGTCTACGGCGCCGACGTGGTGGCGCTGTTCGCGCGGGTGAAGCGCGCCTTCGACCCCTCGGGCATTCTCAATCCCGGCGTTATCCTTCCCGGCGCCGACGGCGCCGCCCGCCCGATCGCCGCCTCAAGGTCGGCGCGCACGCCGTCGCGCTGCCCGGACGACATCGCGCGCGGCCTCCGACACATCGAGCAGCGGGGTGGATACGCCCAGGCCCGGCTCGAGCTGGCGGACGGCCTCCCGCCTCGACCCTGACCCCACGACTCATGGACATCCTCCGCGAGCCCCGCGATCACCCTCATCGCCCGCCCGCAGTTCCTCGAGCCCGCCCACCTGCCGGTCGCAATGGAAGGGCGAGGCGACCGACGGCGAGCGGATCGCCGAGTTCGCGGGCCGGCTCTGCTACATGAGCCAGCACAACCCGGCGGGCCGGACCACCGCCGAGTACCTGCGGAACATCCTGCAGCAGGGGCACGGCTCGGTCTTCGAGCACGCGCACCTACGTCGTGCTGATCGAGGGGATCTCCCGCTCGCTGCAGCCACGAGCTGGTGCGGCACCGGGCGGGCTGGGGCTACTCGCAGCTGTCCCAGCGCTACGTGGACGAGATCGCACGCCGCGTTCGTGATGCCGCCCGCGATCCAGGGCGATGCGGCGCTCGAGGGGGCGTGGACCGCGGCAGGTGGAAGCGGCGCAGACCGCCTACGTGGCGGCGGTCGAGCAGCTGATGGCGCGGTATGCGTGGGTGGATGACAAGATCCACCGCCGGAAGATGGCCCGCGAGGCGGCGCGCAGCGTCCTGCCCAACGCCACCGAGGTGAAGATCGTGGCGAGCGCGAACGTCCGCGCCTGGCGGACGATGCTCGAGCTCCGCCTGGGCGAGGGCGCGGAGCTGGAGATTCGCCGGATGGCGGTGGCCTGCCTCCGCCTGCTCCAGCGCGAGGCGCCGGCCCTGTTCGGCGACTTCGAGATCTATCCGGCGCCGGACCGGAGCGAGGCGGGACGGGTGGGGTTTCACAAAGTGTGAGGCGTTTCGCGAGGGAAAACCGCCCGAGGTGATGTCTGCGGAGGGAGGTGTGAATACGAGAGAACGACGCGCGGAGGACCTCCTCGACGGCGCGAGGGACGACGACCTCCGCGAAAACTCGTGGCACGAATTTCGGTAAAAACTATTGTGCGAGCGAACGCTTTTTCTTACCTTATGGTCGTCGAAGCAGTCAACTCGTCTCGGCTCGTCTCTCGCAGACGGCCTTTTTTGTAGAGGGGCCCCTTTGGCAGTTCGGATCGGACTCGCCTTCAATCTCAAGCCCACCGCACCGGCGACACCACGCCGGGGCCCCGACCGACCCCTCCGCCTCCGACGATCCCAACAGTCGGGCGCTCCGCGCCGATCTCCATCAGCCCGATCTCTACGCCGAGTGGGACGAGCCCGCCACCATCGATGCGGTGGAGCGCGCGCTCAGCACCGTCGGCCAGGTCTATCGTCTCGAGGCCAACGCCAGCTTCCCCGCGCGCCTCGCGCTCATCCGGCCCGACTTCGTCTTCAACATCGCCGAAGGGCTCTACGGTCCGAACCGCGAGGGGCACGTCCCGGCCATCTGCGAGTTCCTCGGCATCCCCTGCCACGCCTCCGATCCGCTGACCCTCGGCCTCGCGCTCGACAAGCGCCGCGCCAAGGAAGTGCTGTCGTATCACGGCGTGCCCACGGCGCCGTTCGTCCTGGCCCAGAGCCCGGC
Organism: uncultured Gemmatimonadales bacterium; assembly: GCA_963840215.1. Classification (GTDB taxonomy): domain Bacteria; phylum Gemmatimonadota; class Gemmatimonadetes; order Gemmatimonadales; family GWC2-71-9; genus CAVVWJ01. Next base: position 822,192 of record CAWIYG010000002.1, read on the forward strand.
CGACGCCCGCAACGTCCAGCTGCCGTTCCCGCTCTTCGTGAAGCCGGCCTTCGAGGGCTCGGGCAAGGGCGTGAGCGTCCGGAGCATCTGCAAGACGCGGAGCGCAGCTGGTCCAGCAGGTCTCCAAGCTGCTCGCCACCTACGCCGAGCCGGTGCTCATCGAGACCTACCTGGCCGGCCCCGAGTTCACCGTCGCGGTGCTCGGCAACGGCGACGAGGCCCGCTGCCTGCCCATTGTCGGCATGCGACTTTGATACGCTGCCCAAGGGCGCGCCGCCGATCTACGGCTACGAAGCGAAGTGGCTATGGGACTCGCCGACGCACCCGCTCGAGATTTTCGACTGCCCGGCCCGCATTCCCGAAGCCCTGGCCGAGGACGTCCGCGCCGCCGCACTGGCGGCCTATCACGCCCTGGAATGCCGCGACTGGTGCCGCATCGACATCCGATGCGACGCCGCCGATCGCCCGATGGTCGTCGAACTGAACCCGCTGCCGGGCATTTTGCCCGACCCGCGGGACAATTCCTGCTTCCCGAAGGCCGCGCGCGCCGCCGGGATGAGCTACGACGAGCTGATCCGCACCGTCGCCGACATCGCCTGGCGCCGGATCAGCGGCCGTTCCCTTCTGGCGGAGGTGGCGTGATGAAAGTGGCGATCCTGTACGATGCCGGCAGCGACGAGTGGAGTCCGCAGGACGTGGCGGCGGTCGTGGGCAACGTCCACGAGGTCCGCGACGTCCTCCGGCGGCGGGGGCACGAGGTGGAGCTGCTTCCGGTCCGGCTGGGCGACTTCCGCTGGCTCTCGCCGCGTCCGGCGGGCCGACCTGGTCTTCAATCTCTGCGAGGGGATCAACGGCCACGCCCGCTACGAGGACTTCGTCGTCGGCACGCTCGAGCTGACCGGGGTGCCGTTCACCGGCTGCCGCACCTGGCCTACCACGGTCTGCCACCGGAAGCACGTCGCCAACACGCTGCTCGTCGGCGGCCGGCCTGCCGGTGCCGGCGTTCACGCTGGCCCAGGCCAACAAGACCCCGGCGCGAGTTCCCGCTGCCGGCCATCGTGAAGCCCGCGGCCGAGGACGCCAGCGTCGGGCATCGACAACGGCGCCGTCTGCACCTCGAAGCGGGCGCTCAAGAAGCGCGTCGCCCAGATGCTGGAGCAGTTCGAGGAGGTCCTGGTCCAGGAGTACGTGGCCGGCCGGGAGTTCAACGTCGGCTTCGTCGGCAAGCGGATGCTGCCGATCGCCGAGATCCGGTTCGACACCCTGCCCGACGGCACGCTGGCCCATCGTGAGCTACGCCGCCAAGTGGATCCCGGGAAGCCCCGAGGACGAGGGCACCGTTCCCGTCTGCCCCGCCGACATCCCGACCGACCTGGCCAAGCGGCTCGGGCGATGTGGCCCGCGAGGCCTGGATGCACATGGCGGGCGGCGAGGGGTACGGCCGGGTGGATCTCCGGGTCAACGAAGACGGGCAGCCGTACGTGCTCGAGGTGAATCCCTGCCCCGACCTCTCGAGCAACGCCGGCCTCGCCCGGATGGGCCGCGCCTTCGGCTGGAGCTACGACGACCTCGTCATGCAGATCGTGGACGAGGCGCTCATGCGCTCCCAGAGCCACAGCGCCGCCGCCGCCCTGGTCAGCGGGGTGTCGGCCGCGTGAGCGGCACGCTCACCCTCGCCGTCGCTCCGGAACCTCACCGCGGCCGACCGGGGCCGCATCGAGGCGATCACCCGTGCGGTCGGCCTCTTCCGTGCGGACGAGATCCCGGTGGCCCTCGAAGTCTTCGACGGCGTGGTCGCCGGCTCTGCCCGACTACTGCGCCCTCGGCGCGGAGCACGACGGCCGCCTGGCCGGCTGGATCTGCTGGGGCCCCACGCCCTGCACCCTCGGCACCTACGATCTCTACTGGATGGCGGTCGACCCCGCGCTCCACGGCGGCGGGATCGGCACCGCCCTGCTCCGAGCATGGAGCGCCGCCTGGCGGGCGTCGCCCGGCTGATCGTCGTGGAGACCGCGGCCGGGCCGAATACGCGCCCACCCGCGGCTTCTACGAGGCGCGCGGCTACCGGGCCGTGTCCCGAGTCCCGGATTTCTACGCGCCCGGGGACGATCAGGTCGTGTACGTGAAGTCCGCTAAGGCGGTACGCGGTACCGCTCGCCTCGATAAGCGTGGAGGACGGTAGCGTCATGGAGACCTGGCAGGAAGTCCTCAGGAAGAACTCGATCGCGTCGCTCGAGGCGCTGGCGGCCAAGTTCGGCCCCGAGCACTTTCCCGACCTCGACCGCCTGCGGCAGGCCGCCGAGAACTTCGAGTTCCGGATCTCGCCGGCGATGGTCGATCTGATCAAGTCGCCCGACGACCCGATCTGGCGGCAGTACGTGCCCACGCGTCGAGGAGCTCGACGTCGTGGACGGCATCGTCGACTCGCTCAACGAGGACGCCGACAGCCCGGTCCCCAACATCACCCACCGCTATCCCGACCGGGCGCTCTTCCTCGTCTCTCCGGTCTGCGCCAGCTACTGCCGGTTCTGCACCCGGCGGCGGAAGGTGGGCGATCCCGAGAAGATCCCGATGTCGCAGTTCGAGAGCGCGTTCCAGTACCTCGAGCAGCACACCGAGATCCGGGACGTCATCATGTCCGGCGGCGACCCGCTGCTGCTCAACGACCGGCGCCTCGAGGCCATCCTCACCCGGCTCCGGGCCATTCCGCACCTCCAGATCATCCGGATCGGGAGCCGGATCCCCTGCCACCTGCCCGAGCGGATCACGCCCGAGCTGTGCGCCATGCTCAAGCGGTTCCACCCGCTCTTCATCAACACGCACTTCAATCACCCCGACGAGCTCACGCCGGCGGCGGTGGCCGGCCTCGGGCATGCTGGCCGACGCCGGCATCCCGCTCGGCTGCCAGACGGTGCTGCTCAAGGGCGTGAACGACGATCCCGGAGGTCATGAAGGAGCTGATGCAGCGGCTGCTGATGGCCCGGGTCCGGCCCTACTACATCTATATGGCCGACCAGGTCGCCGGCGCCGAGCACTTCCGCACCACCGTCCAGACCGGCATCGAGATCATGGAGGCGCTCCGCGGCTGGACCAGCGGGCTCGCCAATCCGCACTTCGTGATCGACGCGCCCGGCGGCGGCGGGAAGATCCCGCTGCTGCCCGAGTACGTGGTAAGCATGACGGATGAAGAGGTCGTGCTGCGGAACTTCCAGGGCGACCGGTACGTCTACCGGCAGCCGAGGGACGTGGACGTCATCGAGCTCAAGAAGCCCCGGAAGCGGGCCACGAGGCGCTCGGCCTAGCCCGGCGCCTCAGCCGCCTCTTTCACCGACCGCAGGAACGCCGCGTAGACGTCGTCTCGCCACCACTGTTTCGACTCGGCCATCCGCGCCAGCGCCTCCGCCTGCGACATTGCCGGCCGATAGCTCCGGGTCGTCGTCAGCGCGTCGTACACGTCCACGATGCAGATGATCTGCGCGTTGAGCGGGATCTCGCTGCCGCGGAGGCGGTCGGGGTAGCCGGTGCCGTCGTGCTTCTCGTGGTGCGAGCGGATGATCGGCTTGATGTCCCAGGGAAATTCGACCGTGGCCAGCAGCTCCACACCCCAGACGGGATGCATCTGGATGATCCTGAACTCCTCGTCGGTCAGCTTGCCCGGTTTGTTGAGGATTTCGTGGGGGACCTTCACTTTGCCCAGATCGTGGAGGTAGGCCCCGATCCGGATCGTGGTCTGCTGCGCTTCGTCGAGGCCCAGCGCCTGCGCCACACCTACCGCGTAGCTCGCGACCCGTTCGCAGTGCCCGAACGTGTAGCTGTCCGACGATTCGATCGACTGGCCCCAGTCCCGGACGACCGCAAAGTAGGTATGCTCGAGCCGGTTCACCTTGGTGGAGACATCCACCAGGTCGACCCTGGCATCGAGCCGGCCGAACAGGCGATGGGCCGCGTTGAGCAGGCCAAGCGCCTCCTGGTTTCGGCCCGTGACCTGGAACAGCAGCGCCAGCTCGCGTGAGGCTTCCGCCTCGCTCAGCACCGAGCCGGTCGCCACCGCCAGCTCGACCGCGGATCGAAGGCGCGCCTCCGCCAGGGCGTGGCGCCCGGTCTCGCGGTACGTACGGCCAATCACCTTGTAGGCGTCGGCCTTGTCGAGCTGGGATCCCAACCGGTCGAAGATGGCGAGGGCGGCCTCGGCGTTCTCCCACGCCAGCCCGTAGCGCTGACGGGCCAGGTGGACCTCGGAGTGGTTGAGCAGACCGAGGCCCTGCAGGTGGATGTCGCCAATGGCGTTCGCCAGCTCGAGGCTGCGCATGAAGTACTCGTCGGCGTCCTCCCACAGCTCCCGGTCCGCGCTCACCATCCCCAGGTTGTGATAGGCGATGGCGCGGCCGCGGTCGTCGCCGACGGCCTCGAACGCGAGCAGTGACTGCTGGTAGTGGGCCAGGGCTTCGGCCAGCGAGCCCTGGATGTTGGCGAGGATCCCGAGGTTCTGCTCGATGCGGCCGCGGAGCTCGGCGCTGCGTCCACCCAGCGCGAGCGCCTCGTAGAACCGCTCCCGGGCGGCCTCGATGGCACCGCTCTCGAAGTCGAACCCGGCCAGGGCGTTGATCGCCTCTGCCGCGAGCACGACGTCGCCGTTCCGGGTGGCCACCGCCTGGCTCCGCAGGCACAGCTCCTGGGCAAGCGCCGGCTCGTCGCGCAGATGGTGCAGGACCCCGCGGCGCCGCAGCGCTTCCGCCAGGACCGGGCCGTCGGCGTCCGCTTCCGCCCAGCGAATGGCTTGGTCGTAGCACGTGAGTGCGTCGAGGATCGAGCCGGCGCGCTCGTGGCCCCGCGCCTCCCCGAGCAAAGCACCAGCGCGGGACGGCCCGGTGTCCTGGGCCGTCCCGCGCTGAGAGAACGAAGCGGAGTTGGAGGTCACATCCTCAGTACGCGACGGCGTACCGGGAGAAGTGGTCGATCGGCGCGGTCACGGTCTTCGGACCGAGGAGGTCCTGCGTCCGGAGAATGTCCAGCACCTTAAGCAGCTCGTTCGTATAGACGATGCGCTTGGGCAGGAGCACCAGCGAGCAGTTCCGGTACCCCATGGAAAGCGTGGCGGGGCGGGCGAACCTGAGCCCTTCGGAACTGAAGCGCACCGAGTTGACCTTGCCCGGCATTTGCTCGGTGGTGATTCGCACCGTGCTCTTGAGGGCGCCCGGGGGATCGACAGGGAGTACTGGCCGACCGTCACCACGCCGCCGCTCGGCCCCACCGACCGGGTCGTCGTGGCGTAGTGCAGCGCGCGGCAGGTGAGCAGGTCCGTGATCGACAGGACCTTGCCGAGGGTCCCGGCGAGCAGCAGCGCGGGCGCTTCCGTGGTGGGAGCAACGGTCGAGGGGCCGACCGGGCTCTCGTCGGTCGAACAGGCGGACCCCAGGGTGAGCGCCGCGACCAGTCCCACCGCCATGAACCTGCGATTCCATTTGCTCATGAGGACGCTCCATCTAGGGTGAACGCCGAGCGACGATACCGCGGCCCTTTGGCCGCCGGGGAGTCATCTGCTACCCCCCGGTTCGCGGGACACTGCGCCTCCACCCCGGCATAGGGGCAAACGTCATGCCTTGAACCCAGGCGCTGTCAATCATTTGAACGGCGGATTTGGATATAGCAGGCAGGTGACCAATTCCTTGCGATTTATCTGCGGTGCAAGGACTCGCATGGGGCTGACAACGTGTTTGGCTGCCAACTGCTGCAGCTCGGCAGGGACGTGTTCTGGCGCAAAGGATGGCGAAATACCATGCGCACCAGGTGCATGGGATGACACCGGTCGGGAGTTATTTCCCCGCCGACCACCGGCGAAGCCCGCTGAGCCAGCTGTACGGATCGATGTCCACCCCCTCCATCCGCCGGGCGATCACCGCCGCGTTGGCCGGCGCATACAGGAAGATCGCGGGCGCATCCGCATTCAACGTGTCCATTGCCGCCCGGTAAAGCCGCTCCGCGCCCGCCGTGCTGTCGGCGCGGCCCGCACGCCGAAGCAGCGTGTCGAACGCAGGGTTGGAGTAGTGCCCGTAGTTGAGCCCACCCCATCCCGCCCGCGTCCACTGCTCGGTCAGCCCTCGCGTGCTCGGCTCATCGAGCCAGGCCCCGATGTAGCTGTCGAACTCGCCCGTCCCCAGCCGCTCCTGGAACACCGGGAAGTCCACCGCGGTGACGGTCACGGCCGCGCCGACCGCCTGCCACATGGCCTGCAGCGCCACGGCGAGCTGGCGACGGGTCGCGCTGGTGCTGGGCACGAGAATGTCGAAGGCGAGCGCGCGGCTGCCGCGCTGCCTGGTGGTCGCGCTGTCGGGCCGGCGCCAGCCCGCCGCGTCGAGGGCGCGGTCGGCCTGCACCGTGTCGAACGGGAGCACGCGAATGCTGTCGCTCCAGATCCAGAGCAGCTGCGACATCGGCCCCGGCGGCGCCTTGGCGGCTCGGCCGAACGTCGAGCGCGCCAGGGTCTCGCGATCGATCGCGAGCGCCAGCGCCCGCCGGGTCGGCGCGTCGCCGAAAATCGGGTGGCGCCCACCCCTCGGCCCGCCCTCGATCTGAAAGCCGAGGAACCCGTACGCGGCTGAGGCATACGGGACGAGGCGCAGCGCGCTGTCGCGCGCCACGCGAGCCTGACGGTCGGGACTGCCCGCGGTCTCCAGCAGGTCGGCCTCGTGGCTCAGCACCAGGTTGAGCGCCGCGTCGGGATCGCTGGCGAAGCGCCAGATCACGCGGCGGATGGCAGGCGGCTGGGCTCAGCGTCGTGTCGGCCGCGAGCCGCACGAACTCGCCGCGCTTCCATTCCACGATGCGATAGGGACCGCTTCCCACGAGGTCCGCCACGCTGGTATCGGCGGCCCAGGTGGCACGAGGCTGGCCGGCCCAGACGTGGCTGGGAATGATGCGGACGTGGAAGGTGGCGTCGTACAGCTGCTCCGCCGAGCGCTCGGCGAAGCGCAGGAGGACGGAGGCGGAGTCCTCCGGCACCACGGTGATGCCCGTCAGGTACGGACGCGCGGCGGCATCGATCAGGGAATCGGTGAAAGCGTCGAACGAGAACCGCACGTCCTCCGCGGTGACCGGCCGGCCGTCCTGCCAGCGCGCGCCCGGCCGCAGATGGAACCGCCACGACAGCGAGTCCACGCGTTCCCAGCTCGCGGCCAGGGCCGGCCGGTACGCCGTCTCGTCGATGGGCGCGCCGCCTGGCGCAAGGTCGGCCAGGCGCTCGAACACCTGGTCGCCGATGTCGCGCGCTACCGTTTCCTGGGCCAGGGGGGGCAGCAGGTGGGACGGATCGCCGGTGGCGGCGATGACGACCGCGCCGCATCGGGCACAATCACCGCGGTCGCGGCCGCAGCCAAGGGCCGCGGTCGCCAGGAGCACCCTGCCGACACTCCGGAACCATCGCCGGGGGGAATGCATCCCCCTACCGCGGTGCCTACGACGCGACCGCGTGCTCCTTCTGATTCTCGGCCGCGACCTTCGACGCCACGTCCGGCGGCGCCTCGGCGTAGCTGTGGAACTTCTCGCGGTGGTGGCCGCGCCCGTGGGTGATCGAGTGCAGCGTCGTCGAGTACTTGTAGAGCTCGGCTTGCGGGACGATCGCGCGGACCTTCGTCAGCCGCCCGTCCTGCTCGGTGCCGAGGATCTGGCCGCGCCGTGAGCTGAGGTCGCCCATCACGTCGCCCAGCAGATCGTCCGGGGCCCAGGCGTCTGACTTCGATGAGCGGCTCGAGCAGCACCGGCCGGGCCTTGGGCGCCACGTTCCGGAAGGCCAGGATGCCGGCCATCTTGAACGACATTTCGTTGGAGTCCACGTCGTGGTACGAGCCGTCGAAGCACTCCACCCGGAAGTCCACCATCGGATAGCCCGCCACCACGCCCCGCTCGGCCGACTCCTGCATGCCGCGGTCCACTGCCGGAATGAACTTGCCGGGAATCACCCCGCCGACGATCCCGTCGACGAATTCGTAGCCCGCCCCGCGCGGGCGGGGCGACATCCGGATCCAGCAGTCGCCGTACTGCCCCCGGCCGCCGCTCTGCTTCTTGTGCTTGCCCTGGCCTTCGGCCTTGCCCTTGAGCGTCTCGCGGTACGCCACCCGGGGCCGGGTGAGCTCGGCGTGGACGCCGTACTTGCGCTCGAGCCGCTGGAGGATGGTCTCGAAGTGCCGCTCGCCCATGCCGTGGATCAGGGTCTGGCCGAGCTCGGAGCTGTACTCGAAGTGGAAAGTCGGGTCCTCCTCGTGGAGCTTGTGCAGCCCCGCGGCGAGCTTGTCCTCCTCTCCGCGCTGCTTCACGACCACGGCCGACGTGGCCTCGGAATCGGGCAGCGGGATGGCCGAGAGCCGGAGCGGTGCATCCCGCCGGCAGAAGGTGTCCCCGGTGTGGGTGTCCTTGAGTTTGGCCACCGAGCCGATGTCGCCCGCGGCCAGCCGCTCGACCTCGATCCGCTCCTTGCCCTGCTGGATCGACAGGTGGTTCAGCTTCTCCGCCACCTCGTGCTCGGCGTTCCAGAGCTCGTCGCCGTTCCGGAGCTCGCCGGCATACAGCCGGAACAGGGTCACGTCGCCCACGTGCGGCTCGGACATGGTCTTGAACACCCGGCCCACCAGCGGCGCTTCGGCCGGCGGCGTGCGCTCGGCCGGCGACGGCAACAGCTCCACCATCTTCCGGAGCAGCGTCCGGAGCCCGTAGGTCTGGGTGGCGCTGCCGCAGAACAGCGGCACGATCTCGCCGGCGAGCATCGCCTTCTTGACCGCCGCGATGAACTGCTCGCGGGGAATCTCCTCGCCGGCCAGGTAGCGCTCGATGAGGTCGTCGTCGGTCGAGGCGACGGCCTCGGTGAGGTGCTCGCTGTACTCCTGGTAGCGGGCCTGGTACTCCTCCGGGATCGGCACGACCTCGTTCTCGCCCTTGAGCGCGCCCTTCTTGTACATGTGGCAGTGGCCGGAGAAGAGATTGATGATGCCGTGGAAGTCGGCCCCGTCGCCGATCGGGATCTCCACCGGCACGACCTTGGGCGTCAGGTGCGCCCGCACGTCGGCGAAGACCCGCTCGAAATCGGCGTGGTCTTTGTCCATGAGCGACACGAAGATGAGGCGCGGGAGGTGGAGCTGGTCCAGGACCTCCCAGGCCCGCTCGGTCCCAACCTCCACGCCGCCGGTCCCGCTCACCACGACCACGGCGGCGTCGGCGGCATGGAGGCCGGTGACGACTTCGCCGAAGTAATCGAGGTAGCCCGGGGTGTCGATGAGGTTGAGCTTGGTATCCATCCACTCGGCGTAACCGAGGGCCAGATTGATGGAATGCTGGCGGGCGATTTCGTCGGGGGAATAGTCGGTGAGGGTCGTCCCGTCCTTGATGCTGCCGTGGCGCCGGCTGCTGCCGGACACCCAGGCCAGTGCGTCGACCAGTGACGTCTTTCCGCTTGCGCCGTGGCCTACGAAGGCCACGTTCCTGATGGCGTTGGAGCCATAGACCTTCATGGCCTCCACCTCCTTGCGAGAGTTGGATTCCCAAGGTGGAGGCGGGGCGGGCGGATGTCAATTCGGGAGCCTCCCATCCCGTCCGGCCTACCGATATCCCGCCGCCTGCAGCTGAAACAGCTCCGCGTACAGCCCGCCCTGCGCCACCAGCGCCTCGTGCGTCCCGTGCTCCACCAGCTCGCCACCGCGCAGCACCAGGATCCGGTCGGCCATGCGCACCGTGCTGAACCGGTGGGAAATGAGCACCGCCATCCGGCCCGCCGTCAGCTCGGAGAACCGGAGGAAGACCTCGTACTCGGCCCGGGCGTCGAGCGCGGCCGTCGGCTCGTCCAGGATGAGGAGCTGGGCATCGCGCATGTAGGCCCGCGCGAGGGCCACCTTCTGCCACTCCCCCCCTGAGAGATCGACCCCGCTCTCGAACCGGCGCCCCAGCATCTGATCGTACTTCCCCGCCAGCCGGGCGGCCACCGTGTCGGCGAGGCTGCGCTCGGCGGCGGCCTCGATCCGCGGCACGTCCTCCCGCGCCCCGATGTTCCCCACGGCGATGTTGTCCCGGAGGATGAAGTCGTAGCGCACGAAGTCCTGGAAGATGACGCCGACGTTCCGCCGGACGCTCTCCACGTCGTATTCGCGGAGGTCCACACCGTCGAGCAGGATCCGCCCCTCGGTCGGGTCGTAGAGTCGCGCGAGTAGCTTGACCAGCGTCGTCTTCCCCGCGCCGTTCTCGCCCACCAGCGCCACGCGCTCGCCCGGCGCGAGCGCAAAGTCGAGCCCGCGCACCGCCCAGCTGCTCCGCGCCCGGATAGCGGAAGCCCACGCCCTCGAAGACGAACCCCGTTCCGATCGGCACCGGGACCTGCCGGGCGGTCGGATCCCGGCGAATCCCGGCCTCGAGGGCCAGGAAGCGAGAACAGGTCGTCGAGGTAGAGGCTCTGCTCGAAGACCTGCGACAGCGAGAGCAGCACCCGCTGGATCAGGTCGCGGCTCTGCCGGAACGAGCCGGCCAGGAACGTGAGGACGCCGATGGTGAAGAGCCCGGCCGGCGAGCGGTACCCGGTCACCGTGAGGTAGATGATGACCGCGTAGGCGCCGTAGTAGCCCAGCGTGCCGAGTCCGGCCAACAGCGCTGGAGACCAGGCTCCGCCGGATGGCCAGGTGCTTGTTGGCCTCGTAGAAGTCGTGGCTCAGCCGGTCGTACCGGTCGACCAGGAAGTCCGACAGGCCGAACAGCTTGAGCTCCTTGGCGGAGACGTCGCTCGCGCCGATGTAGCGGAGGTAGTCGAGCTGCCGGCGCTCGGGCGTCCAGGAGTAGAGCAGGGAGTAGCCGAGCGAGGCGAAATGGGTCTCGCCCAGGAGCGACGGCAGGACGGCCACGGCCAGCAGCACGAGCAGCCACGGCACGTAGACGGCCAGCGCGACGGCCAGGGTGGCGAGCGTGATGGCATCCTGGACCGAGGCCAGCAGCAGCGTGAACAGCCCGATCCGCCCCACGGTCTGGCGTCGCGCGCGCTCGAGCTTGTCGTAGATCTCGGCGTCCTCGAACTGCTCCAGGTCCAGGGTGGCGGCGTGGCGCATGAGCTCGACGCTGGTCTGGTTGGCGAACAGATCGCCGAGCAGGCTCTCGAGCAGCGCGGAGAGGCGGGCCAGCCCTTCGCCCACGAGCGCGATGGCGAGCTCCAGCACGAGCAGCTCGCCGAGCCGGGTCCAGTCGACGGTGCCGCCGGCCGCCGCCACGCCGACGGCGCGCACCACTTCGTCGACGATGAGCTTGCCGATCCAGAGCACGGCCAGCGGCACGAGCGACCGGCCGACGCGCAGCGCCAGAATGCCGACCACGTAGCGCGGCTGGGTGTGCCACACGAGCCGGAGCAGGCGGGGCACGTGCCGAAGCGCCTGGAGCCGCGCGCGCCAGCCCGGCCCCGGCTCCGCGGGCTTTCGGCCCCCGCGGTTGGGCCGTACAATCGGATGCTCGAGCGGCAGTGTCATGGGTGTAAGCTAATCCGCGGAGACCTCCCGATGCCCCACTTCGACTGGCCCGCGCTGTGGGCCAACCTCACGCACCTCGGCATACTCGGCGACGCCACGCATCCGGTCTCGATCGCGGAGAAGATCCTCCGGCCGATGCTGGTGTACCTGCTGCTCGTGGTCATGCTCAGAAAGGCGGGCAAGCGGATGCTCGCGCAGCTCAATCCGTTCGATTTCGTGGTGCTGCTGACGCTCTCGAACACGGTGCAGAACGCGATCATCGGCAACGACACCTCGCTCCTGGGCGGGGTGATCGGCGCGGCCGCGCTGCTCGCGGTCAACGCGGTGCTGGTGCGGGCCTTCTACCGCGGGCCCGAGATGACCCAGGTCGTGGGAGGCGACCGCGACATCTTCCTGATCTCCGGGGGCCGCCTCCAGGAGGAGGCCATGCGCCGGCTCCACATCAACGCCGGCGAGCTGACGGGCAAGGCCCACGAGCGCGGCTTCGACTCGCTCGACGAGGTCGAGAGCGCCATTCTCTACCCCAACGGCACGATCTATTTCCGCGGCATGGAGGCCGCGAGCGACGCCGCGCGCCACCGGGAGGTGCTCCAGCGGCTCGACGCGCTCGGCGCCGAGGTTGCGGCGCTCCGCCGGTAGCGAGTTACATTCCCGCCATGCCGATCTCCTCCACTGTTTTCGTCACCGGCGCCACTCACGGCATCGGGCGCGCGACCGCCGCTGCCTTCGGGCGAGCCGGTTACCGCGTGGGCGTATGCGCACGCACGGGCCCCACGGTCGAGGCGCTGGTGGCCGAGCTTCGGGCGCAAGGCATCGAGGCGGCGGGCGCCGCCGCCGACGTGGCCGACGCCGAGCAGGTCCGGCGGGCCGTCGCCGAGGTGGTCGAGCAGCTGGGCGAGGTCGGGGTGCTGGTCAACAATGCCGGCGTGCTCATCGCCCGCCCGTTCGAGGAGCTCACGCTCGAGGACTGGGACGCGACGATGGCCACGAACCTCCGCGGCCTGTATCTCGTCACCCGCGAGGTGCTCCCAGGCATGCGACAGCGGCGGGAGGGCACCATCGTCAATGTGGCCAGCCTCGCCGGCCGGAACGGCTTCGTCGGGGGCACGGCGTACAGCGCCTCCAAGCATGCCGTGCTCGGATTCGCTCGCTCGCTGATGCTGGAAGTGCGCAAGGACGGGGTCCGGGTGGTCACGGTCTGCCCCGGATCGGTGGACACCGGCATGTTGGTCGACCAGCCCATGCTCAAGCCCAACCGTGAGCGCATCCTCCGGCCGGAGGACGTGGCCGACGCGATCCTGCACGCGGTCCAGCTCCCCGGCCGCGCCCTCGTGAGCGAGTTGGACATCCGTCCGACGAATCCGTAGGCGTCTCCCGGTGCTGATCACGATGTGTGTCTGCCGGCAGGTCCCATTCGCGTCCCTGCTCCCGCGTGCGCACGCGGCGGGCTGGGGACTCGACGAGCTGATCGCGGCCACGGGCTGCGGAGCCGGCTGCGGGCTCTGCCGGCCGTACCTCCGCCGCATGCTGGCCACCGGGGAGACCGAGTTCCGCGAGCTGCTCTGGGAGGAGCCCTCGGGGTGAAGCGGGGGGCGCCTGAGCCAGGGGTCCGTGCTCGGGAGCCCTTGAACCCCGCGGCCCATCCGCCCACCTTTCGACCGATGCGCACCGGCCGCCTGCTTCGGCTGCTCCTGCTGGCCCTGCCCGTCCTTGTGGGGCTGGCCGCAGGCGCGGACAAGCATCCTGTCGTCGCCGCCGACGTGGTCGCCACCATCGGCGCGCCCCGGCAGTCGCTTCCGACCCCCGTCCACGACGAAGCGACCTGCGCCTTCTGCCAGGCGGCGATCTTCCCGCCCTGCGCGCCCCATCCCGCCGACGTGTCGATCACTCCTTCCGCCGTCGCGCGGGAGGATCGCGTGGCGGCCGCCGACCGCATTCCGCACTTCAGCTCCCACCGCCCGGCCAGCTCCCGAGCTCCACCCGTGCTCCGAATCGTCTGATCTGTCGCGCGCCCACCCTGGGCGTGCGCGTCTCACACATTCGGAGTCTCCATGCACGCCCGTGTTCGCACGGCCTGCCTTGCCACCGCCTGGTGGCTCGGCGCTGCGAGCGTTGCCCTGGCGCAGGTGCCGGGGCAGGCCGCCGCCGATTCGGTCGGCCGCGCCCTCGGCTCGCTCCGCGCGCGGCTCGACTCGCTCGAGGCCGGCACCTGCCCGACCGGCCCCGCCATCGTCGCCCCCGCCCGATCCGGGGAGGCCCGCACCGACAGCCTCGCCGCTACACTCGACGCCCTGAGCCGCCGGCTGGAAACCATGCGCGCCGCGCGCTGCGCGCCGGCGCCCGGCGGTCCGGCGGCGCCGGTAGCCGCCGATTCATCCGACGATCTGGCCGCGCTCCGGGCCGCGGCCGCCGAGGCCGCGGCCGGCGCCGCGCCAGCCCCTACCCGCCAGGCCGGCGACACGACGACTCCGCCGCCGAAGGAGACCGAGTTCGTCGGACGGCAGCGCAACGCGTCGGCGCTCAACCCCGAAATCAGCGCCACCGGCGACATCCGCCTGGTGGCGCGCGAGGGCCGCCAGCGCGACAACGGCGTGGCCCGCGAGTTCGAGGTGGCCCTGCAATCGGCCCTCGATCCGTACTCCAGCACCAAGATCTACCTCACCCTCGAGGACGAAGAGGTGGGGATCGAGGAGGGCTACATCTACTGGACCGGGCTGCCCGGCCGCCTGCGGGTGGACGTGGGCAAGTTCCGCCAGCAGCTCGGGGACCTTAACCGCTGGCACCTGCACGCGCTGCCCGAAACCGAGTACCCGCTCGTCTACCAGCGCTTTCTCTCGCCCGAAGGGCTCGCCGGGGTAGGACTCTCGCTCTACACGGCGCTCCCGGTCTCGCTGCTCGGCGGCACCCACGAGGTCTGGGCCCAGGCCACCACCGCCGAGAGCGATCCGCTGTACGCCGGCGGGCGCCAGCCCACGCTGCTCCTCCGGCTGCAGAACTTCTGGCAGCTGAGCCGCTCGACGTACGCCCAGCTCGGCGTCACGGGCACCGGCGGCAACAACGACGACGCGGGGCTCCGGAGCCGGCTCGCCGGGCTCGACTTCCGGCTGACCTATCGTCCGCCGGAGGCGGGCACCCGGCGCGAGATCACGCTCCGGGCCGAGGGCTACCGGCTCCACGCCACGGAGCTGGGCACCACGACCAACCGCTACGGCACGTTCGTGGACCTCAACGCGAAGCTGACCCGCCGCTGGGTGCTCGGCACCCGCTACGACTGGGTCGAGGCGCCGCGGGGCCTGGCCGACACCGAATGGCGGGTGACCCCGTCCGTGACGTGGTGGCAGAGCGAGTTCGTCTATCTCCGCCTCGAGGGCGAGCACCGGCACGCCGACCTCGACGGCTCCCACAACATGCTGTCGCTCCAGGCCGTCTGGGCGATGGGCCCTCACAAGCACGAGACCTACTGACATGCCCGCTTCCCGGACGTTCATCACCCTGTTCGCCTTCGCCGCGCTGGTGGCGCAGCCGGCCGCCGCGGATCCCGTGCGGCCGGCGCCGCCGGTCAAGGTCGTCACCAGCCTCACCACCTACGGCGCCATCGCCCGCGAGATCGTGGGCGACAAGGGCACCGTCACCTCGATCGCCCAGGGCGACGAGGATCCCCACTTCGTCCAGCCCAAGCCCAGCTTCGTGGCCGTGCTGCGGGACGCCGACGTCTTCGTCACCACCGGCCTCGACCTCGAGCTCTGGGTGCCGCCGCTCCTCGACCGGGCCGGGAATCGCAAGGTCTCCGAGGGCGGCCCGGGGTACGTCACGGCCTACACGGGCATCCACTTGCTGGAGGTGCCGACCTCGCTCAGCCGTTCCGAGGGCGACATCCACGCGGACGGCAATCCCCACATCCACACCGACCCGGTGAACGCGATCATCATCGCCCGCAACATCCTCACCGGGCTCCGGCGGGTGTCCCCGGACAATGCGGCCTACTTCGCCGGACGCGAGCAGGATTTCGAGCGGCGGGTGCTCGAGGCCACCGTCGGCGCCGACCTGGTGAACGTGCTCACCGCGCCCGTTGCCTTCGACCTGCTCAAGAGCGACAAGCTGTACGACTTCCTCGGCACGAAGCAGTATCAGGGGAAGCCCCTGCTCGACCGCCTCGGCGGCTGGATGAAAGAGGCGCAGGTGTTCCGCGGGAAGGAGATCGCCTGCTACCACAAGGAGTGGGCGTACTTCAGCAACCGCTACCAGGTGACGTGCGCGGAGTACATCGAGGCCAAGCCCGGCATCCCGCCGACGCCCGGACACGTGCAGGAGGTGATCGCGCTCATGAAGCGGCGCAAGATTCCCGTGCTCTTCGCGTCCAACTATTTCGACCGGAACCAGATCCGGCAGGTCGCGGCGCGCACGGGGGCGCAGGCCGTGATCGTGCCGGAGAACACCAACGGCGCCCCCGGCATCAATACCTACTTCGACCTCATGAACGCGTGGATCAACGGACTCGCGTCCGCCTTCAAGGGAGGCGCCTCGTAATGGATCTCAGCCTCTTCCTCCCGCCGCTGGTGGCGTGCCTCGTCATCGTGGCGATCCATTCGTACCTGGGCCTCCACGTGATCGCCCGCGAGGTCATCTTCGTGGATCTGTCGCTGGCGCAGATGGCGGCGCTCGGGTCCGCCGTGGCCGTGCTCGCGGGCAGTCAGTCGGACTCGACGGCGTCCTTTCTCTACGCACTCGGCTTCACCACCATCGGAGCGGCGCTGTTCGCGCTCACGCGGACGGAGGAGAAGGGCCGCGTGCCGCAGGAGGCGTTCATCGGCATCGTCTTCGTGGTCGCATCCGCGGCGGCGATCCTGGTGGCCGACCGGACTCCGCGCGGCGGCGAGGCCATCAAGGACATTCTGGTGGGCAGCCTGCTGTGGGTGAGCTGGCCGGTCATCGCGCGGCTGGCCGGGGTGTACGCGGTAATCGGCATCCTGCACTGGGTGCTCCGCCGGCGGTTCCTCACGATCTCGTTCCAGCCCGAGATCGCGCTCGCCAACGGCTGGAGCATCCGCTGGTGGGACTTCCTGTTCTATATGACGTTCGGCATCGTGATCACGTTCTCGGTCCCGATCGCCGGCGTCCTGCTGGTGTTCTCGTTCCTGGTGGTGCCCGCGGCCATCGCGTTCCAGTTCACCCGGCGCTACGGCCCGTTGGCGATCGTCTCCTGGCTCGCGGGCGCGGTGGCCTCGGCGTCGGGGCTGCTGGTCTCGTTCCACTACGATCTGCCAACCGGGCCGATCGTGGTGGTCATGTTCGGCGTGCTGCTGGTCCTCGCCGGGGTCGTGCGCCGCCTGGCCGGTGTCACCGTCTCCGCCGCGGAGGAGCCAGTACGCACGCCCGCATAGCTCTGGGTCCGCGGTCGTGACCCAGCGCGGGCGCGCCACGCTCCTTCTCCTTCTCTTCCTGGGGGCGGGCACCAGCCTCCCCAGTCTCGACGCGCTCCTCTACCACTGGCGCGTCGATCCGACGGCCGGACGGGTTCACATCGAGCCCGCCGGCGGCTGCACCGCCCACGCCGAGCACTGCACCCTTGGCCGCACTCCACCGGGATCCCGTGCGGCCGTGCTGCTCGCCGATGTGCTTCGCTCCGGTGCACCGGCCCGGCCGGCCACGTACCAGCTGCCCGCATCGCCGGCGCTCTCACCGCACGCTGTCAGGCTTCCCCGTCCTCGAGCACCCCCGACTCCTCCGGTCTGACGGGCACCTCGCCCGCCCAGTCTTGCTCCGGCGCGCACCGCAACCGGGGCGATCCTCTTCAGACCGGAGATGCTCATGCTCGCCTTCTATCTCGTCGCGGCCCTGGCCGCGGCCCCGATCCTGTCCGGCCGCGTGGCCGACACCACCGGTGTCCCACTGTCACAAGTGCGAGTGACCGTGCTCGAGATCAACCGCACCACCTTGAGCGACTTGGAGGGCCACTATTCCATCACGGGGCTGCCCTCCGGCACCTACGGCGTGTCGTTCGCCCTCGTGGGATACGCGCCGGTCGTGCGCCGAGTGGCGCTCACTGAGGGCACGACTTCACTCGACGTGACACTGCGTCCTACGCTCATCGAGCTGCCGGAGCTGCAGGTCACGGCGTCCGCCCTTGCCACGACCGCCCTCACCTCCCCCCAGCCTACCAGCATCCTGTCCGGCGAGGAGATCCAAGCCAACCGGTCCGCCTCGCTCGGTGAGACCATCAGCGGGCTCCCCGGCGTGCGCAGTTTCAGTACCGGCAACGGCATCGGGAAGCCGGTCATCCGGGGCCTCTCCTCGAACCGGGTGCTGGTGCTCGCCGACGGTCAGCGGCTCGAGACTCAGCAGTGGGGCGACGAGCACGGGCCGCAGGTGGAGGCGGGCGACGCCGCGCGGGTAGAGGTCATCCGCGGTCCCGCCAGCGTGCTCTACGGCTCCGACGCGATCGGTGGCGTGGTGAACGTCATCAGCAAGCCACTGCCCGATGCCATGGATCGTAGCCCGTTCCTGGGCGGGAGCGCGGTGGCCTCGTACAGCACTAACAACGATCAGCCAGACGGGACGCTGAGTCTGGAGGGAGCCAGCGGGGGCTTCGGCGTGCGCGGAGCGTTCACGGGCCGAACGAGCGATGACGTCCGAACGCCGGCGGGCACGCTCGCCAACAGCGGCGGCCGCACTGTCAACGGGTCGGGGACCGTCGGATATCGCGCCGGCTGGGGCTCAGTCAGCGCATCCTATGCCCATCGCGGCGAGCGGGTCGAGATCCATGAAGATCCTGTCGAGGATCCTACGGCCACGCCGTTCCAGCGCATCGCCGAGGACCGCGTTCACGTGAGCGCCAACCTGCCCGCGGGCGCCTCGCACGTCGACATCGACCTGGGCTACGAGCGGAATCGCCGACGGGAGTTCGAGGAATCCGGCGCAACCGACGTGGCGTTGGGGCTGCTTGCGCGCTCGTTCAGCGGGGAAGTGCAACTCCACCATGTGCCGCTCGGCCGGCTGGGGGGAATCGTCGGAGCGTCCTGGAACCGGAGCGAGTTCGACAAGTTCGGGGAGGAGACTCTTATCCCGAACAACCACTACACCAACCTCGGCGCCTACGTGTTCGAGCAGGCCGAGCTCGGACGCTGGAACCTCTCGGCGGGGGCACGCTACGACTACCGCAGGTTGAGTGTCGAGGACGATGCCGAGCTCGGCACCCAGGCCCAGGACCGCAGCTACAATTCCGCGACCGGCAACCTCGGAGTGCTCTACCGGGTGGCCGAGCCGGTGGCCCTGGTCCTGAATGTGGGCCGCGGCTTCCGCGCCCCCTCGGCGTTCGATCTCTTCTCGAACGGCGTGCACGAGGGCACCGTGCGCTTCGAGCGCGGCGATTCCACCCTTGCGAACGAAACCTCGATCAACAGCGATCTGGCGGTGCGCGTGCAGGCGCAGCGCTTCACCGGCGAGCTCGGCGTCTTCGCGAACTACATCGACAACTTCATCTTCCCAAACCCGTCCGGGGAGATCGATCCGGGATCGGGGTTCCAGATCTTCGACGTGACCCAGGGTGATGCACGGTTGACCGGATTCGAGGCGGCGCTGGAATACCACGCCACGCCCTGGCTGCACCTCCGAGGGACCGCGGACTACACCCGGGGCCAGAATAGGACAACCGATCTCCCGCTGCCGTTCATTCCGCCACTGCGCGCGACCTACGGCGTGCGGTTCGAGGGTGGATCCGGCGGCCGGCTCCGGAACGCCTACCTCTCGATCGGCGGCGAGTCCAACACCAGGCAGACGAAGGTCGATCCCGAAGACTTTGCGCCGGAAGGCTATACCCTGGTGAACGTGGGCGCCGGGGCCTCGCTCCCGTTGGGATCCCGGGCCGTGGGGCTGGACCTGCAGCTCCGAAACGTGTTCGACAAGGCGTACGCCAGCTTTCTGAGCCGATACAAGACCTATGCGTTGGACCCCGGGAGGAACTTCATCGTGCGGGTCACCACGGAGTTCTGAGGCCGACCACGCCGCGCGGCTAGCGCACCTTCTTCCACCCCGGCAGGTACGGCGGCGGCAGCAGCGCCGCCCGGCGCAGCAGCTCCAGATGGCCGGCGATCACGTCCGCCAGCTGTTGCGCCGGCGGCACGTGCACCTCGCGGAGAAGGGCGGGATGCTTTGCCGTGAGCACCAGCGCGCCATGGATCCGGCCGGCCACCCGGAGCGGGACCACCAG
Organism: uncultured Gemmatimonadales bacterium; assembly: GCA_963840215.1. Classification (GTDB taxonomy): domain Bacteria; phylum Gemmatimonadota; class Gemmatimonadetes; order Gemmatimonadales; family GWC2-71-9; genus CAVVWJ01. Next base: position 841,881 of record CAWIYG010000002.1, read on the forward strand.
GCGCGCCTCTCCCTCCACCAGGGCGAACGAGCTCGGCAGCTGGCCTTGCAGCACCGCCGCGAGCGTGGTGCCGGCGACCGGGATCAGCGGCAGGTCGGGCAGGGACCGCCGCTCGCCGGGCTCGAGCAGCACGACCCGGTCGCCTTCGCTGAGCCGGATGGCGAAGCGCATCTCGTCGAACGGGATGAGTCGCGCCGCCAGGTCCGCCACCCGCCGCGTTGTCTCGGCGAACTCGGCGCCCGTGGCCAGCAGCTCGACCGCATCGAACAGCGAAGGCGCCGGAGGCGTCGCGTCCGGCGTCGGTGCCCCCGGCTTCGGCGCGGGCGATGCCGCGTCCACCAGCACCGACACCTGCGCGGCGATGAGCCCGGCCACGCGGGCCAGCAGGGCTCCGTCCGCCTCGTCGTAGAGATCCGCGCTCACGCTGCCCGCCAGCAGGAAGGCCGCGAGACCGTGCGGCCCTTGCACGCGCGCGCCCACCACCGAGCGGACCTCCGCCCCGGTCGGCTCCTCGACCGTGAAATAGCCGCGGGGCCAGCGCCCGTCCTGATAGGTATCCGGGAGGATGACCACATCGTGGTCCCGGAACAGCGCCGCTGGATCGAGATCCTCTCGCCCGATCGCCAGCGAGGGATCCGCCCAGAGCGGCCCGCCGGCGTGCTCGCCTAGACGGTAGACCCGCGTCCCGTCGGCGTCGGATACGAGCAGCTCGAGGTGGTCGTGCGGCAGCAGCGGCTCGAGGGCCCGGCCCAGCTCGGCGACGTAGAGCTGCGGGCTGCCCGCGTGCGCCGACAGGAACGCGAGCGCGTCGACCAGCGCCGCGGCGCGCGACCCCTGGGTCGTCCCGCCGCCACCGTTCCATTGGCGCGCCATCCGTCCGAGCAGCGGCGAGAGCCGCCGCGCCACCAGCTCGAGCGTGAGGCGCTCATCCTCGCCGTAGCGCTCCGCCTGGAGATCGGCTGCCAGCACCAGGCCGACGTCGCGCCGGCCCGAGCGGACGGGCACACAGGCGACCGACGGGTATCCCGCATCGCGAATGATGTCCTCGAGCAGCGCCAGCTGCGACGGCTCGACTTGCGGAGACGGGAGCGGCACCGCGAGCTCGTCCTGCGCCAGCGCCTCGGGGCCGATCAGCACGGCGCCCCCGTGCGCGGGATAGAGCCAGAGTCCGAGGAGGTCGTGCGGCAGGTCGGTGGAGAGCGCGTTCGAGAGCGCCGAATACCAGGTGGCCAGCGCCTCCGGATCCGTCAGCCCCTGCTCCGCGCGGAGCAGCGGCACGAGCGGCTCACCGCGTGGTGAGGGGTCGGGCAGCTCGTCGGGGCGAAGGCCCGGATCGGTGGACATAGCCGGCTTTAAAGGCACGAGGTATGCCGTGCGCCGCCCGGAGTGAATCCGTTGCCCTGAAACAACTTGGCGCCGACGGTCCGCCGGTGTGGCACGGGTGCGCACCGCGTTCGTGGCGTCCTGCCCGCCGGTGTTGCAGCCTGCTGGAAGTTGCACTGCGGGCGGAAATGTCGGTCGCAGGCGAACTTGACATACCCCCTCCCCCTATACTAGCATCCCCATGACCCTCGGGGAGGAAGCCATGCGGGACCTCACGTTGCACATCGAAGGCATGAGCTGCGGCCACTGCCTGAACGCGGTGAATCGGGCGCTCGCGTCCGTGCCTGGCGTCGAGATCGGATCGGTCCGGATCGGACGCGCGGAGCTGCGCTACGACGAGCGCGAGATCGAGCCGGCTCGCATCGCCGAGGCCGTGAGCGGCGCGGGCTATCGCGCCACGGTCGCGCCATGACCTCGGCCCAGCTCGCCGTCACCCTGGCGGGCCTCGCGGCCATCGTCTGGGTCAACTGGTACTTCTTCGTCGCGGGCCGCTCGACCGCCGTGCCGGCTGTCGCGGGAGAGGGTGGCGTACAGCGCGTGCTGGTCGAGGTGAAGGGCGGATACATGCCCGCCGTGATCCGCGTCCGCGCCGGTGCGCCGGTGCGGCTCGACTTCCACCGGGACGAGACCAACACCTGCACCGAGGAAGTCGTGATACCGGACTTCGGCATCCGCACGTACTTGCCGTCCCAGCGCACCACGCCGGTGACCTTCACGCCCGCGGCGGGGACGTACGAGTTCACCTGCGGCATGGGGATGGTGCGAGGCACCATCATCGCGGAGCCTGGCGGCTGAGCCGAAGATGCCCAAGACCGTGAGCCCTCCCGTCGAGTCCTGCACCATCCCGGTGAGCGGCATGACCTGCGCCGCATGCAGCGGCCGGGTGCAGCGCGCGCTCGAGCAGGCCGGCGGAGTCGCATCCGCCAACGTGAACCTGATGACCGGCGCGGCGACGGTCTCGTTCGATCCTGGCGTCACGTCGCCCGAGCGGCTGGTGGACACCGTTCGCGCGACCGGGTACGGCGCCGAGCTGCCGGCGTCCGATGAATCCTTCGAAGGCCTGCTCGACGCGCAGGACAGGGCGCGCGCCGCCGATGTGCGCGAGCTGCGGTGGAAGTTCGCCGTGAGCGCGCTGGCGGCGGTGGCGACCATGGCGCTCGGCATGCTGCCAGGCGCCATGGCATCGGGGGACTCCGGCGACCTCAGGCGATACCTGCAGCTCGGCTTCGCGTTGCCGGTGGTCGGCTGGGCCGGCCGGCACTTCTACACCCGGGCATGGTCGGCCTTCCGCCATCACGGTGCCGACATGAACACCCTGATCGCGGTCGGCACCGGCACGGCATTCGTGTTCAGCACCGCGGTGACGCTGTTCGACGACGGGTTCACTGCCCGGGGCCTCGAGCCGCACGTGTACTACGAGCCCGTGGCGTGGATCATCGCGCTGGTCCTGCTCGGCAACCTGCTCGAGGCGCGCGCCAGGGGACAGACGTCGGGCGCCATCCGGCGGCTGATCCGGCTGCGCCCGGCCACCGCGCGGATCATTCGCGAGGGGAAGGAGGAGGCGGTGCCGCTCGGCGCGCTCCGGCCGGGCGACGAGGTGCTCGTCCGCCCGGGTGAGACGATCCCCGCCGACGGCGTGGTGGTCGACGGGACCAGCAATGTGGACGAATCCATGCTGACCGGCGAGCCGACGCCGATCACCAAGCGGGCCGACGATCCCGTCATCGGGGCCACGCTCAACCGGAACGGCGCGCTCCGCGTCCGGATCGAGCGGGTGGGCGGCGACACGATGCTGTCGCGCATCATCCGCCTGGTTCAGCAGGCGCAGGGCAGCAAGGCGCCGATCCAGCGCCTGGCCGACCGCATCTCGGCGGTGTTCGTGCCGGTCGTGCTCTCGCTCGCGATCGTCACCTTCGTCGTCTGGTTCGATCTCGGCCCCAGCCCCGCATACCTCCACGCGCTGGTGTCGGCGGTCACGGTGCTGATCATCGCCTGCCCGTGCGCCATGGGCCTCGCGGTGCCCACCGCGGTCATGGTCGCCACCGGTCGTGGCGCGGAGCTCGGGGTGCTCATCAAGGGCGGCGAGTCGCTGGAGCGAAGCCAGGCAATCGATACCGTCGTCTTCGACAAGACCGGCACGATCACGGAAGGGCACCCGGCGGTGCAGGCGGTCACGCTCGCGGCCGGGGCCGATCCGGTCGTCCTGCCGGATGGAGGGCGGCTCGTGGCGCTCGCCGCCGCGGTCGAGTCGCTGAGCGAGCATCCGCTGGCCGAGGCGATCATGGCCGAGGCCCACCGTCTCGGCGCGCCCGTGGCGCCGGCGGACGACTTCGAGAGCCGCACCGGCCGCGGGGTTCTCGCCACCGTCGCCGGCCACCGGGTGGCGGTGGGCAACGCCGCGCTCCTGCGCGACCTCGGCGTCGATCCCGTGCCGCTCGCGAGGCCGCCGGCGCCTTTGCCGCCCTGGGCCAGACCCCGGTCCACGTCGCGGTCGACGGCCAGCCGGCCGGCGTGATCGCCGTCGCCGATCCGGTGAAGCCCACGAGCCGGGGCGCTGTCCAGGCGCTCCGCGCGATGGGACTCGAGGTCGTGATGCTCACGGGCGACGACCGGCGGACCGCGGCGAGCGTGGCCCGCGCGGTCGGTATCGAGCGGGTGATGGCGGAGGTACTGCCCGACCGGAAGCTCGCCGAGATTCGCCGGCTTCAGGGGGAAGGTCGCGTCGTGGCGATGGTGGGCGACGGGCTCAACGACGCGCCCGCGCTGGCGCAGGCGGATGTCGGCATTGCGATGGGCACCGGAACCGACGTCGCGATGGAGGCCGGGGCCGTCACGCTGATGCGGGGCGACCCGCTGGGCGTGGTCACCGCCATCCGCCTCGCCCGCCGGGCCATGCGGGTCATCCGCCAGAACCTGTTCTGGGCGTTCGTCTACAACGTGGTGGGCATTCCGATTGCCGCCGGCGTCCTGTATCCCGCGTTTGGCCTCCGGCTCACGCCAGCGATGGCCGCCGCGGCCATGGCCGTGAGCTCGGTGAGCGTGATCTCCAACAGCCTGCGGCTCCGCCGCTTCGCCTCGAAAGGACAGTCGTGAGCGAGCCCGTCATTCCCTGCGCCTGTGCCCGCCCGGGCGACGGCACCCACGCCGTGGCCGTGGACCCCGAGATCAAGCGCGCGGTGCTCACACGGCTCCGGCGCATCGAGGGTCAGCTGCGCGGCCTGCAGAAGATGGTGGAGGAGGAGCGCTATTGCGCGGATGTGCTGACGCAGGTGTCGTCGGCGCAGGAGGCTCTCCGCGGTGTGAGCCGGGCGCTCCTGCACAATCACCTGAAGCACTGCGCCGCAGCGGCGATCCGGTCGGACGACCCGGAGCGGTCCGAGGCGATGTACGAGGAGCTGCTGGAGCTGGTGTTCCGGAGCCAGCGGTAGGCGGCCAGCGTCAGCCTGCGACGTAGGCCGCCACCCGCTCCACTCCTTCCCGGTGCATGTCCCGTCCGACCGTCCGCATTGCCCCCAGCACGGTGACCCCACCTACGATCACCACCGCCGGCAGCAGCAGCACCGCGCGGTCGAGTCCGAACCGGTCGCTCAAGCTGCCGACGAGCGGCAGGGCGATCGCGTCGCCGGCCAGGTGAATGAACAACAGGTAGGCCCCGGCGACCGTCGCGCTGATCCGCGCCGGCACCACGTCGAAGATGACCGCGGTCATCGGCCCGTTGTACCACGACAGGCAGAAGAACGTCACCGCGAAGACCGCCTGGAACAGCCCTGGATCGCGGATGGTGAGGAGCCAGAGCGCCAGCGGCCCGCCGAGCAGCAGGCCGAGCGCCACGACGATGACGCGGGCGGTCTCGTAGCGCCGGCGGAGCCAGTCCGCCAGGATGCCGCCGAAGAGCGTCCCGGCGGTGCCCGAGATCAGCCCCCACTTCCCCAGGAGCGCCGCGGCCGCCGCCGAGCTGAGCTCCAGCTCGCGACTCACGAACGTCGGCCCCCACCCCACGATGCCGTTGAGGCCGAACGAGATCATCGCGCCCGCCGCGAAAATGTAGACCAGCGTCGGCGTGTGCAGCACCGTGCGCCCGGCCCGGACGATGTCGTCGAAGGCCCCGCTGATCCCGCTGCCGAAGACGGTGGCGTCGGCGCCGTCGGTCCGCGTGCGGAAGACCCAGCGGAGGATCGTGAGCGCGAGCCCCAGCCCGACCGCGCCACTGAACACCGCGAGGTCCACCTTGGAGTCGGCGCCGTAGGTGCGGTCCATCCACCAGGCGCCGCCGCCGCCGATCGCGACGCCCGCGAGCAGCGGCCACAGGTTCCGGAGCAGCGGCAGCACGCCGATCTCGAAGTCCCGGAGAAACGACCGCACCGTGAGCCGGGCCGGGATCCGGACCGGATCCACCAAGCGCGAGACCAGCACCGCGCAGATGAACCCCGGCACCCCGACCGTCATGAACGCCACCCGCCAGCCGTACGCACCCTCGAGGGCGCCGCCCAGCAGCAGGCCGATCACGCCCCCCAGAGCGATGCCGGAGGAGAGGATGCCCATGGCCACGGCCCGGCCGCGCGCCGGGAAGTAGTCCGCCACCAGCGACGACGCGGCCGGCCCGTACGCGGCCTCGCCCACTCCGACCAGCGCGCGGCAGGTGAACAGCTGGCCGAAGCTGTTGACCAGCCCGCTCAGGAAGGTGAACGCGCTCCAGACCGTCACGCCGCCCGCGATCACCGCCCGCCGCGAGCGAAGGTCGCTCAGCACGCCGAACGGCAGCGCCGCCACCGAGAAGACGAAGATGTAGGCCGAGCCCAGCCAGCCGAGCTGCGAATCGGTCAGCGAGAGGTCGTGCTTGATCGGCTCGAAGAGCGCGTAGATGACATTCCGGTCGATGTAGTTCAGGAGGTTGACCAGCGCGAGCAGCCCGAGCGCGTACCAGGTGTAGGCTCGGGTCGGCGGGGTCGGCGGCGGAGTGGGTGGCGGCGTCACCGCCGCGCCACCGTCTCGGCTCCCCCTGTTCCTGGGTGCATGTGGGCGAGCGATTCCTCCGCCCGCTCGTCCCGGAACGCGAGGGCCGCGCGGTACTCCTGGACCAGCCGGTCCATCATGGCCTCGCGCCGGCCGAAGAGCCGCTTGAGCGGGCGGGCGTCCCGCTTGGCCTTGGCGTAGGCCGTGAGCAGCGGCAGCGCGATCGAGTTGTCGGCGTAGACCACGACCGTTCCGGGAAGCTGGTCGGGGTCGATCTTGCCCCAGCTCACCGCCTCCGCCGGCGTGGCGCCGGAGAGGCCGCCGGTGTCGGGGCGCGCGTCGGTGATCTGCAGGAAGTAGTCGTGGCCGCGCTCGTCGATGCCGAGCACCTCCTGGATCTGCGGCTCGGTCTGCAGCATGAAGTTCTTGGGGCTGCCGCCGCCCAGGATGAGCACGCCGCTCTTGCCGCCCGCCGCGCTTGGCCTCGAGCACGATGCACGCCGTCTCGTTCACGTCGGCGCTCACGTCGAAGCGCAGCTTGCTCCCGTCCAGCGCCAGCGCGGCGACGTTCATGCCGATCGAGCTGTCGCCGGGCGAGGTGGTGTAGATCGGCACCCCGAGCTCGTACGCGGCGGCCAGGACCGAGCGCCGGCGAGAGCCCGAGCGCCTGCTCGCGCTCGCGGACGTACCTGCCGAGCAGGTAGTGGAACTCGGCGGTGCTCATCGGCCGCTGGAACTCCGTCCCGCGCGATCACCTCGCGGAAGAACGCGTCGGTCGAGAGCAGGACGTCGTAGTCGAAGAAGATGTCGTAGATGCGGACGACGCCCTTGTCGCGCAGCTCGACGTCGTCGGCGAGCGGCGTGCCGCGGTGCATCGCGAGCCCGAGCGCGAAGTGCGTGTCGTGGTAGAGGTTGGCGCCGGTCGAGATGATCCAGTCGACGAACCCCGCCTCGATGAGCGGGATGAGGCAGCTCATGCCGAGCCCGGCCGGCGTCAGCGCGCCGGTGAGCGTCATGCCGACGGTGACGTCCGGCTCGAGCATCTGCTGGGTGAAGAGCTGGCAGCCTTCGCGCAGCCGGCCGGCGTTGTAGGCGAGGAAGGCGTTGTCGATCAGCGCGGCGGCGGTCTCCTTGCCGGCGATCGCGGCCGGGTCGATGCGCTGGCCGCGGAGGTACTGGTCGGACGGTCTGGTCATCGAGTCATCCTCTAGCGGACCGGCCGCACATGGTCGGCCGTCATGATGCGTCCCATCGCGTCGTCCGGCTTCTCGGCGCGCGCCTCGACCACGATCCGCGCCGCTTCGGCCGGATCGTCGGTGACGCGGAAGAGCAGCAGGTCGGTCGGGTTGATCTTCCGCTCCTCCGCTACGGTGCGCGTGAGCCAGTCGACCAGCCCGGCCCAGTACGCGCTGCCGAACAGGATTACCGGGAAGTGCTTCACCTTGCCGGTCTGAATCAGCGTCAGCGCCTCGAACAGCTCGTCGAGCGTGCCGTAGCCGCCGGGAAAGACGATGAACGCGGTGGCGTACTTCACGAACATCGTCTTCCGGACGAAGAAGAACTTGAAGTTGAGGCTCCGGTTCAGGTAGGGGTTCGAGCCCTGCTCGAACGGCAGCTCGATGTTGCAGCCGATCGAGAGCCCGCCCGCTTCCTGGGCCCCGCGGTTGGCCGCCTCCATGATGCCCGGCCCACCGCCGGTGAGCACGGGAATCCCGGCCTGCGCCAGCAGCATGGCGGTCTGCACCGCCTTGACGTAGAGCGGATCGCTCGGCTGTGTCCGGGCCGAGCCGAAGATCGTGACGCCGTCGCTCACGTCGGCCAGGTTGTCGAAGCCCCAGACGAACTCCCCCATGATGCGGAGGACGCGCCAGGAGTCCGATTTCATGAACAGCTGTTCCGGCCGCTGCGGCGGCGGGCTCTCCAGCAGCTGTTCGTCTTCGGTCGGCAACTTGTTGTCGCCCATCTGGCGGTACGGGTCGTTGGTCACGAGGTCAGTCGCTCGATAGCGGCCCGGTGGTCGTCCGGGACGTTGTAGAAGTAGGGCGAGACCCGGACGTGCCCGGGCCGGCTGTCGGTGACGATGCCCGCTTCCGCCAGCCGGCGGACCGCCGCCGGCGGATCCTCGCTCGGGATCATGACGATGGCGGCGCGGTCCTCGGGCAGCTCGGCCACCTTGGGCCGGAGCCCGGCGGCGCGGGCGAGCTCGATCAGGTCCTCCGCCAGCGCCATGCTACGCCGGCGGATCTCCCGGGCGCCGAGCTCCTCGATCAGCTCCAGGCCGCCCAGCTGCGCGTAGACCGGCATCATCGCCGGCGTGCCCGCCTCGAAGCGCCGCGCGTCGTCGTGGAGCTCGAGCGACCGGGGGTCGAACCGGAACTGGTCGCGGTGCGCGAACCACCCGCTCGCCCGCGGGCGAAGCGCCGCCCCCAGCTCGGGCCGCGCGTACATGAACGCGACGCCGGTGCCCCCCAGCAGCCATTTGAGGCCGCCGCTGCAGTAGAAGTCGGCGTCGAGCGCGCGGACGTCGACCGGAAGCTGACCCGCCGCGTGGTACCCGTCCACCAGGAGCAGGGCGCCCTTCCGATGCACCGCCTCGGCCAGGCCGCGGACGTCCTGGATCGCGCCGCTGGTGAAGAAGACGTGACTCGTGGCCACCAGCGCCGTCCGGTCGTCCACTGCCGCCGCGATCGCCTCGACCGGCACCCCGATCCCGTCGGGGCTCTCGACCACCACTACTTCGATCCCCTCGTCCGCGCGCGCCAGCCACTGGTAGGCCACCGTCGGGAAGTCGAGGCTCGTGACCACGACTTTGGGCCGCCGGCGGTAGTCGAGCGACTCCGCCACGGCGGTCAGGCCGACGGAAATGCTGGGATGCAGCGCGATCGACCCCTCCGGCGCCCCGATCAGCCGTGCGTAGCGCGACCGCAGCTCCGCCAGGGCCGCCCACCAGATCTCGTACCAGGCCGACGCTCCGCGCGTCTCCCATAAGTCGAGAAACTCGTTCACCTTGGCGCGCGAGCGGAGGGACAGCGCTCCGAGGGAGCAGCTGTTGAGGTAAATCGATCGGCGAAAGATGGGGAACTCCGCCCGATAGTCCCGCGGGGGCGCTGGTGCGGCGGTTGCCATGGTGGACAATATAGAGGCTCCGACGCCGGAAGGCTGACGAGCGGATGCGGGCTGCTCCGGCGAGGTGACGTCGGCCTCCGCAGCCGTCTATAATTCGAGCATGTCGGCCCCCAGGTCCTGGATGTCGCTCACGGCCACCTTGTTCCTGCGCGGACTCGTCAATCCGCGCCTGGCCCTCGACCTGTTGAAAGCCGCCTGGGCCTTCCGCCGCCGGAACTGGTGGACGCGGCCGCCGTTCCTCCCGCTACCCGACCGGGAATATCTCCGGTGGCGGATGTACACGGCCTACGCGGACGAGGCCGCGGTGCCGCCCGTGGACGACGTGATTCGCTTCGCCCGGTGGCGGCGCGAGACCATGGGACTCTAGACGACGAACCTTGACGCACGAGGGCCTTGAGGTGACCGGAGCACGCGAGACCACGAAACTGCCCCACGTGCTCATCCTGGGGGGTGGGTTCGCCGGGCTGTACGCCGCCAAGCGGCTGCGGAGTGCCTCGGTGCGGGTGACGATCGTGGATCGCCGGAACCACCACCTCTTCCAGCCGATGCTCTACCAGGTGGCCACCGCCGGACTCAACCCGAGCGACATCGCCTCGCCCATCCGCTCCATCCTGCGCCGGTCAGAGAACACCGAGGTGCTCCTGGCCGATGTCCGCGACGTGGATGTCGACACCCGGACCGTCCACTTCACCGATGGCGGGTCGGCCGACTACGACTACCTCGTCGTCGCCACCGGCGCCCACCACTCCTACTTCGGCCACGACGAATGGGAGCCGCTCGCGCCGGGACTGAAGAGCCTGGACGATGCGCTCGAGATCCGGCGCCGCGTGCTGCTCGCCTTCGAGTACGCCGAGCGGGAAACCGACCCGGTTCGCCGCCACGCCTACCTGACCTTCGTGATCGTCGGCGGCGGCCCGACCGGCGTGGAGATGGCGGGCGCCGTCGCGGAGATCCGCCGCTACGCCCTGCGACGGGACTTCCGCCACATCGATCCGGGCGAGGCCACCGTCATGCTGCTCGAGGGCGGGCCGCGCCTCCTGCCCACCTATCCGCCGAGCCTGAGCGACCAGGCCAAACAGAAGCTCCGACGGCTGGGCGTCGAGGTGCGGACCGAGACCATGGTGACCGACATCCGGCCGGGATCGGTCAACGCGGCGGGATGGGTCATCCCGACCCAGACGGTGATCTGGGCCGCCGGCAACACCGCCAGCCCGGTGGTCCAGAGCCTCGGTGCCCCGCTGGACCGGATGGGGCGCGCCATCGTCGAGCCCGACTGCACCATCCCGGGGCACCCGGAGGTGTTCGTCCTGGGCGACGCGGCCGCGTTTCATCATCAGGAGGGTGGGCCGCTCCCCGGCATCTGTCCGGTCGCGATCCAGATGGGTGAATACACCGGCGCCGTCATCGAGGGCGACCTGGCCGGCCGGCCACGGCGCGCCTTCAAGTACTGGGACAAGGGACAGCTCGCCGTGATCGGGCGGGGACAGGCGGTGGCGGACATCTGGAAGCTCCACTTCGGCGGGTTCATCGCCTGGCTGGTGTGGATCTTCGTGCACGTGTTCTTCCTCATCGGATTCCGGAACCGCGTCTCGGTCCTGCTCCAGTGGGCCTGGTCCTACTTCACCTACAGCCGCGGTGCCCGCCTCATCACCGGGGAAGATCAGACACCCCGGAACGCGCTCGAGCCGGCCGGGTGGCCAGCCTCGACGTCGTGACGCTGGCGGCCGAGCTCAAGGCCAAGGCCCGCGAGCTCGGCTTCCTGGCGTGCGGGATCACCGACCCCAGTCCGCCGCCCCACGCCGACCGCCTCGATGCCTGGCTCGCCAAGGGCTACGCCGGCACGATGCGGTATCTGCACCGCCAGGCGAAGCGCCGGAAGAATCCCCGCATCAATGTCCCCGACGCCCTCGCGGTGGTGGTCCTGCTCGAGAACTACTATGCACCCGATGTGGACGAGGATCTGGCCGCGCCGCGGGTGGCCAAGTACGCCCGCGGAGAGGACTATCATCGGGTGACCCTGCGACGCCTCGACGAGCTGGCGGCGTTCCTGCGCTCGCGCGGCGCCGCCGTGGCGCACAGCTACGCCGACGACGGGCCGATCCCGGAGCGCGAGCTCGCCCAGCGCGCCGGATTGGGCTGGATCGGCAAGAACACCATGCTCATCCGGCCTGGCGCCGGCTCGTTCTGCTTCATCGGCACCATCTTCACCGACCTCCCGCTCCCGGCCGACGAGCCGTTCACGGCCGATCACTGCGGCAGCTGCACCCGCTGCCTCGACGCCTGTCCCACCGACGCGCTGGTCGAGCCGCGCGTGCTCGACGCCACGCGCTGCATCTCCTATCTCACCATCGAGCAGCGCGGGCCGATTCCCGACCATCTGGCCGGGCGGCTCGAGGGCTACGCCTTCGGGTGCGACATCTGCAACGACGTCTGCCCCTGGAACGAGCGCTTCGCCGAGCCGACGACCGTGCCCGAGCTGCTGCCTCGTCGCCGGCTGGCGGGGATCGATGCCCGGCATTTCGAGACCATGAGCGACGACGAGTTCGAGCGGCGGTACGCCGACTCGCCATTCGCGCGGCCGGGGCTCGCTGGCATGCGCCGGAACGTCCGGGCCGCGCTCGCCTCGCGGCCCGCGGAGGAAGTCCCTTGAGCGAGCTCGTGCGGTACCGCCGGATGTTCGAGCATGCCGCCTGGGCCAGCGCGGCGGCGCTCGAGGCGCTCCGCCTCGGTCCCGCCCCCGACAAGGCGCGGGCCTGGCTGGCGCACATCGTCGGCGCCGAGCGGCTCTGGCTTGCCCGGCTCCAGCACGAGCCCGCGTCGATGCCGGTCTGGCCCGATCTCGATCTCGCGGCCTGCGGCGAGGAGCTCGTCGCGCTCGCGGACGACTGGCGGCGCTATCTCGCGAGCCTCGACGAGGAGGGGCTCGACGAGGGTGTCGGCTACCGCAACAGCAAAGGCGAGTTCTGGACCAGCACCGTGGGCGACATCCTCACGCATGTGGCGTTGCACGCCCACTATCATCGCGGGCAGATCGCGTCCGCCCAGCGCCAGGCGGGTGGAACGCCGGTGTACATCGACTTCATCCACGCCGTGCGCTCGGGGCTGATCGAGTGAGCGCAGGCGCGTCCGCGGGTCCGGTGATCGTCGCCGCGGGGGCCGCGCTCGTGGTCGTGGGACTGCTGGTCTGGTCGGGCGCGCTGGCCTGGTTCGGGCGCCTCCCTGGGGACATCCGGATCGAGCGGGACACGCTCCGCGTATACATCCCGATCGTGTCGATGCTGGTGGTTTCGGCCGCGCTGAGCGTGGTGCTGTTCGTGATCCGGAGGCTTTTCTAGCCACCGCCCGTCCGCTCCGCCGCCACCCACCGGCCGTGCTTTCCTGCACCACCTTTGCCCGTGACGTGCGCCGAGCCGCGCTCTCGCCGTCTCCTAAGCCAGGACAGGCAGCAGTCGCTCGTTCCAACTTGGGAGATGACGGGAGTGGGAGCCCGTCACCGGCCGTGCACACGCGGTCGGGGGTGTCCGGCAGGATGCGCGGCCCGCATTCTGTCGGCACCCAGTCGCCCCGCACCCGCGAGTCATGCCTGCCGCGCGTCGTGTCGCAGGAATCCCGCAACCACTTCGACCACCGGATGAGCTCCCAGCGCCGGGCTCCGCGCGGCCACGTCCGCACTCGCGCCCGCGGTCTGCCGGCGGTGTACTTTGCAGGCATGAAGCGCCTCGACGCACCGCCGTCCCTCGTGCCCGAAGTCGCCACCCTCGACCCCAAGCGGATGGAGCGGCTCCGCCGCGTCGGCTGGCTGCTCGACAACTCGATCCCGGTCCCCGGCACACGCTTCCGTCTGGGGATCGACCAGATCATCGGCCTGGTGCCCGGCATCGGGGACCTGGTCGGCGGCGTGCTCTCCCTCTATATCATCGTCGAGGCCTGGCGCCTCGGGGTGCCGCGCGGCCTGCTCGCGCGCATGGGCTGGAACGTGGCGGTCGACACGCTGGTCGGCGAGATCCCCGTCCTGGGCGACCTGTTCGACATCGGCTTCAAGGCCAACATCCGGAACCTCGCCCTGCTCGACGGCTTCGCGGCGCGGCCGGTCGAGGTACGCCGCGCGAGCCGCCGCTTCGCCGCGCTCCTGGTCGGAGGACTGGTGCTCCTCACCGCCGGGGCGATCGCCCTGGCCGTGGTCCTCGTTCGCCTCCTCTCGGGACTGTTCCAGTGACCGCACCCGCGCGCGAGCCCTCGGTCTACAGCATCGCCATCTTCGTGCACGACATCGGCCGGGCCATCGAGTTCTATCGCGACCGGCTCGGGTTGCCGCTGACGAAGCAGGGATCGTTCGGCGCCGAGTTCTTCGGGCAGGGCGCGCGCATCGGCGTCCACCCCGCCGTGCACGCCGATGCGCGGGCGCTGGTCGGCCGCCACACCGGGATCACGCTGCACGTGCCGGACCTGCTCCACTACTGCGGCGGGCTCCACGAGCGCGGCGTGCGGTTCCTGACCGAGCCGACGCAGCAGACCTGGGGCATCATGGCGATGGTGGCGGACCCCGACGGGAACGTGCTGGCGCTGTGGGAGGACAAGCTGCCGGAGACCACCGAGCACGGAGCCGTGCAACGCGCCCAGGCGGAGCACCCGCACATCGATCAGGCGGACGGCGCGTCCTGAACGGAGGGCTCCCGCACCCTACGCGAGATCGGAAGGCGGCCGAAACGGCGAGACGGCCAGCGCCGCACGGTCGCCGCGGAAGGAGTCCTCGACGATCTGTCCCTGCTGCTCCATGCCGTACGCCTCAAACGGCTTCCCATCCTCGAGACGGTAGTGGTAGGGGCTCCGGCCCAGCCGAACGGCGCGGTACAGGAGCTCGCGGACCTGTGCCGAGGCTCCGCGCGCATAGTAGCGCCAGCCGCCCCAGGCTTGATACTGGCCGCAGTGGGTCAGCTCGTGCGCCAGGACGGCGAGGTCGGTGGCACAGCGGTCGGGCAGGAAGACATGGTTGCCAAGCGCCACCGCCCGGCCGCGGCTGGCCCACAGGACTAGGCGCCGCAGGGCGCCGACCGCGTCTCTCCTCGCGGCGCGGTGCAATCGTATCCGGTCGCAGTCCACCCGCGTGGGCAGAGTGCCGAGGCGCGCTCGTTCCTCGGCGGTCAGCCGCTCCATCAGACCCCGCTCATTTCCCGAGGAACTCTCCGATCGGTGCGAGCGACTCGATGTGGTCGCAAAAGATCTTGAACGTGGCCAGCAGGGGCACCGCGATGAAAGCGCCGCCCACCCCCCAGATCCACCACCAGAAAACGAGACCGACGAGGATCGCGACGGGGTTCAGCGTGAGCCGCCGCCCCAGCACCGTAGGCGACACGAAGTTTGCCTGCACCAGGTTGACGGCCATGTAGGCGCCGGGCACCATGAGCGCATGGCCAAGATCGGGAAACGCCACGAGGCCCGCCATCGCGAGCAAGCCGAGCATGACCGTCGCGCCGATGTAGGGAACGAACTCGGCCAATGCCGCCAGCGAGCCCCACAGCACCGCGTTCGGCATCTTGAGCAGCAGCATGACAAGAGTCACCGCCACACCCAGCCCGATGTTGACCACCGCCACGGTGAAGAGATAGGTCGAAATCGAGGCCTCGGTTTCCCGGGCGATCGCCACCGCTTTCTTCTTGTCGCGCAGCAGCGGCAACACCTTGATCAGCTTCTGCAGGAAGAGGTCACCGGCGGCCAGGAGGAAGTAGAGCAGGATCAGCGTCTCGAGAGCACCCATGAGAAACGACTGGGTCGAGCCGAAGATCCGCTCGCTGAGCCGCGGGCCCCGGACCACGACTTCCTGCGGCCCGCTCTTGGCCCCCTCGGCGGCGGCCTCGACCTGTTCGGCGGTGCGCGTCACCTGGTCTACCGGCCGGCGCAACTCCCGCAGCCGGCTCTGTACCGTCGCGATGCTCTGCGGAGCCTTCTGGACCCACTCACGGGCCGGGTCGGCCAGCGTGTATGCGGCGCCGCCGAGGATGCCCAGCAGGCCCAGGATCACGAGCGCTGCGCCGACCGCCTCGGGGATGCGGAGGCGCTTGAGCGTGCGGATGACGGGGCTCAGCAGGAAATCGAGCAGGATTGCGAGGACGATGGGCAGCAGGAACGCGCGCGCGAAGAAGAGCGTGTACAGCACCGCGAGCACGAAGAGGCCCGTGATGGCGATCGAGCGCACCTCCACCCGGTCGCGCAGAGCGTCCCCCAGCTTCCGCAGATCGGGGTGCTCGATGGCTCCGCCCTCGGACGATGGCGTCTCGTCGCTCGGCGTCCCAGGCGCGGCGACGTCCGGCCGCAGGGCCTCGCCGCCCGGCGCTGACTCCTCGTTGGTGCGAGTGTCCATGATCCAGCTCTGGTAGAGGGAAACCGGCCCTTGTCCGCGCGTCCCGGCCGGCGCTAAGGTTACGCCACGCCGGCGTCTGGGGCTGTGCGCCAGCACACCTGCGGCCCCGCCGCGTGGAGGAACATGCCGCGCCTCTGGCAAACCGTCGTCTCGCTCTGGACCTGGCTCGTGCTCGTGGCGTGCGTGCTGGGGTGGCTGCCGGTCATGGCGCTGCTCCGGCTGGTGACGGCGCCGTCCGACCGCGGCCGCTACAAGGTCGGCTACACCTTCCGGCAGATCCCCGTCGTCGTCGCGGCACTCAACCCGCTCTGGCGGTTTCGCTGCACCGGCACCATGCCCGCCGACCCCCGGCGGCCCTACGTGGTCGTGTCGAACCACGAGTCGTTCGTCGACATTCTCCTCATCAGCCACCTGCCGTGGGAGATGAAGTGGCTCTCCAAGGCGGAGCTGTTCCGCATTCCCGTGCTGGGCTGGCTGCTCATGCTCGCGGGAGACATTCCGATCAAGCGCGGGTTCGGCCCGAGCGCCATCGAGGCGATCGCCCAGTGCCGGGCGGCGCTCGCCAATCGCGTCTCCGTGATGATCTTCCCTGAGGGCACCCGGTCGTCGACCGAGGACCTCCTGCCGTTCAAGGACGGGGCGTTCCGGCTGGCGATCGACGCCGGGGTGCCGATCCTCCCGCTGGTCGTCCACGGCACCTCGACCGCGTTGCCCAAGCACGACTGGCGCTTCGGCCGCTCGACCGCGGTGGTCCGCGTGCTCGAGCCGGTGGAGACCACGGGCCTCACGCCGGCCGACGTGCCCGCGCTCAAGGAGCGGGTGCGGCGCCTCATCGTCGACACCCGAACCGAGCTCGCCGCGGGGCGCCTGGACCCGGAGCCGCGCTGAAGCGCGGGCCCGTCGCGCTGGTGCTCGGGTGGTGAGGCGTCAGGCCTTTCCGAGGTCCGCCGGCGCCCGGACCCGCCCCACGGCGCCGGCCAGCGCGAGCAGCGTGAGCACGTACGGGAGCATCAGAAAGAGCTGGTACGGCACCGCGAGCCCGAGCGACTGAAACAGGTACTGCAGCGCCGTGGCGGCGCCGAACAGCAGCGCCGCCACGGCCACGCCCACCGGATGCCAGCGGCCGAGCACCACGATCGCGATCGCGACGTATCCCCGGCCCGCCGTCATCTTCTCCGCGAACGTGCCGACCTGCGCCAGGACCAGCGTCGCCCCCGCGAGCCCGGCGAATGCGCCCCCCGCGACGGTCGCCGCCGTGCGGATCAGTCCCGTGCGCAGTCCCATCGCCCTGGCCATGGCGGCGCCTTCGCCGGTGGCCCGGAGCGCGAGGCCGGGCCGGGTGCGGAAGAGCACCCACCAGACGACCGGCAGTGCCGCGAGGGCGAGATACGTCGGCGCCGGCTGGTCGAACAGGGCCGGGCCCAGGACCGGGATGCGGAAGAGTCCCGGAATCGGCACGGAGTCGAGGGTCGGCAGCGCGAGGCCGGCGCCGCCGGTGCCGTACGCCTGGCGGTAGACCGTTCCGGTCAGCCCCACGGCGCCGAGCGTGAGCGCCGTTCCGGTGATGATCTGGTCCGCCCGGGCCCCGATCGTCACCGCGGCGAATGCCGCAGCGAGCAGCATGCCGACCAGCACGCCCAGCGCGAGGCCCGTCCAGGGACCCGCCGCGCTCGCGCCGAGCGTGGCGGCCAGGGCGCCGGCCAGCATCATCCCCTCGAGCCCGAGATTGATGACCCCCGCGCGCTCGGTGATGGTCTCGCCGGTGGCGGCCAGCAGCAGCGGCGTGGCCACCCGCACCGACGCCGCGAGAAACCCGCCCAGCACCACGTCGACGTCGATCACGCCGTCGCTCGCGCCGCCGACGCCCGCCGCGCCGACGCCTCGGCGAGCAGCACCACGACGATCACGACCGCCTCGACCACGTAGACCGCCACCGCCGGCACGCCGGCGTCCCGCTGCATGGCCCCTGCCCCGGCCTCGAGCGCGCCGAACAGGATTCCGGTCGCGACCACGCCCGCCGGGTGCAGCCGCGCCAGCAGCGCGACGGCGATGGCGGTGAAGCCGTAGCCGGGCGAGAGGTTCTGGAAGAGCGCGTAGGAGACGCCGCTCACCTCCACGCCGCCCGCGAGCCCGGCGAGCGCGCCCGAGGCCAGCATCGCCACGGCCCCCATCCGTCGCGCGTCGATGCGTCCGCTGATCTCCGCCGCCCGCGGTCCGGCGCCGACGGCGCGCAGCCGGAATCCCCAGAGCGTCCTGGCGAAGACATACCAGAGCGCCGCCGCGCCCAGGAGTGCCAGGATCAGGCCCGCGTGCAGCCGCGTGCCGGCCAGGAGCGGCAGCCGCGCCGCCTCGGCGATGGGGTCGCTCTGCGGATAGATGTGCTGCGACTCCTGCAGGGGGCCCTGCACCATCAGGCTGACGAGGGCCTCGGCGACGAAGTTGAGCAGCAGCGTGCTGATCACCTCGAGCACGCCGTAGCGCAGCTTGAGCCAGACCGGCACCAGCACCCACCCCATGCCGGCAAGCGTCGCGCCAACCAGGACGGCGGTGACGGCCACCGCCGGCGGCCGCCCCCCGACGTGCAGCCCGACCCAGGTCGCCGCGATCGCGCCCGCGTAGAACTGTCCTTCGGCCCCGATGTTGAGCGCGCCGCCTCGGAACGCGAGGGCGATGCCCAGACCGATGATGATCAGCGGCACCGCCCGGACCAGCGTGGCGGACGTGAGCGCGTACCAGGACCCGGCCGCGCCGTCCCAGAGCGCGGCGAGGGCACGCGCGGCGTCGTAGCCCGCGAGCTGCAGCGCGGCCGCGAGTACCAGCAGGCCGAGCAGCATCGCGACGAGCGACGTCCTAACGGCCACCGGTCACCATCAGTTCGCCGATCTCCGCCCGCGTCGCGCCCGGCGGCGGCTCGAGGAGTGTCCCGCGAGCGGCCACCAGGATACGGCCGGACAGCGCGAGCACCTCGTCGAGGTCGCTCGAGTAGACCAGCACCGCGGCGCCGGCGCCGGCGGCGGCGCGGAGCCGGAGGTGAATCGCCGCCGCCGCACGGAGATCGAGCCCGCGGGTCGGGTTCTCCGCCACGACGACGCGCGGCTGCCGCGCCAGCTCCCGCGCCACCACGACCTTCTGCTGGTTGCCGCCGCTGAGCGCCGCGGCCGCGACGTCGGGCCCGGGCGCCACGACCTCGTACGCCGTGAGCAGAGCGGCCGTGTGGGCCCGCGCCACCCGCCAGTCGACCCGGCCCCGGCGAATCCACGGATCGTCGGCCCGGCTTCCCAGGACCACGTTCTCCGTCAGGCTCAGGGTCGGTATCAGCCCTTCGGTCGTCCGGTCCTCCGGAATGAAGGCGACCGGCCCCGCGACTTCCCGGCGGCCGCGCAACGGATGGAGCCGGCCCGCCACCGCGCGCAGCAGCTCGCGCTGCCCGTTGCCCTCGACCGCGGCGATTCCGAGGATCTCGCCACCCCGGATCGACAGCGTCGCACGCCGCACCGCGATGCCGTACCCGGTGTCCCGCGGCACTTCGAGATCCTCCAGGCGTACGAGCACCGGGGAAGGCGGCGCAGGCGAGTCGCGGTCGGAGGGCACGGCGGCCGACTCGAGGTCGGCCGCCACCGCGACCCGAGCCTCCGCCCACACCGAATCTCCCCCTCCCGCCTCGCCGATCATCGCCGCCGCGAGCGACGCCCGCGTCTCTCCCGCCACCACACCCTCGTGCACCACCGTTCCCTGGCGCAGCACGGTGACCCGGTCCGCCGCCGCCAGCGCTTCGTCGAGCTTGTGGGTGATGAGCACCGCCGACCCGCCCCGCGCCGTGAACGCACGCACCACCCGAAGCAGCTCGTCCGTTTCCGCCGGGGCCAGCACCGCGGTCGGCTCGTCGAGCAGCAGCACCCGCACGTCGGTGGCGAGCGCCTTCACGATCTCGAGCCGCTGTTTGAGCGCCACGGAGAGCCGGCCCGCGGGCATGTCCGGATCGAGCGGGAGGCCGACTTGCTCCGACAGGTGCCGCACGCGCTCCCGCAGCGCTGCCGGCCGCACCGGCCACCCGGCCGCGAGCGCCACGTTCTCGGCCACGGTCAGCGCGGGCACCGAGGTGAAGTGCTGGTGCACCATGCCCAGCCCGAGTCGCCGCGCGGCTCGCGGCGAGGGCACCGAGACCACGGCGCCGGCGACCGCGATGCTGCCGGCGTCGGGACGCGTCAGCCCGTAGGCCACGTGCATCAGCGTCGTCTTGCCCGCACCGTTCTCTCCCAGGAGCGCGTGCAACTCGCCGGGCATCAGCGTGAAATCGGCCCCGCGCAGGGCCTGCACGGAGCCGAAATGCTTGTGAATGCCCCGAAGGGCGAGGGCGGGTGGTGCGGTCACAGGCCGGTCGGGTGGTCGTGGAACTCCCAGTCGAGCTCGAACCGCTCTGCCAGGTGCGAGGCCAGCGCCTGCACCCCCAGGGTCTCGGTCGCGTAGTGGCCGGCGAAGAGCACGTTGAGGCCCCACTCGATCGCGTCGAAATAGGTGTAGTGCGCGCCTTCGCCGGTGATGTAGGTATCGAGCTTCGCGTCGTGCGCCGCGGCGATCATGCTCCCCGCGCCGCCGGTGATGATGCCGACGCGTGCCACCCGCTCCGGTCCGCCGGCAATGAGCCGGGCCCCCGGGTCGGCCGTGCCGAGGGCGTGGTTGACCTCGGCCACCAGCGCGTCGCGCGGCACGAGGCGCGCCGGCGCGTGCCCCCAGACGCCGATGGGCGCCCCCTTGTAGTCGCCGAACCAGCCCTCGACCGCGAGACCCAGCCGCTCGGCGAGCACCACGTTGTTGCCCACCGTCGGATGGAGGTCGAGCGGGATGTGCGCGGAGTAGAGCGGGACGTCGTGCTCGAGCAGGGCCGCGACGCGGCGGTAACGCCGGCCCGTGAGCGGGACGTTGCCGTCCCAGAAGAGCCCGTGGTGCACCAGCACCAGCGGCGGCGGGCCGTCGCGGCCGGCCAGGTCGGCGATGACGCCGTCGATCGTGGCCTGCGACGCATCCACCGCCGCGACGATTCCGCCGACCAGCCCCCGGTTCTCGACCTGGAGACCGTTCACGGCGTTGCGCTCATCAGGTACGGTGCGGATGCGAAGGTAGTCGTCCAGGTAGGCGACGATCTCGGCGAGCGGGACGGCGCTCGCATTGGTGCCGGTCTGGTTGTTCACCTGACAGACCGCTGGGCGACGGTGGTCGGCCGCCCTGGCCGCGCAGCCTGCATCGACGCCGGCCTCGGTGCCGCGAGCAGGGTCCCGGCCGCGATCGAGTCCGCGGCCGCCTTCACGCGCGCCTTGAGCGAAGCCGGCACGAGAGTGTCGAGTCCGGGGTTCGGCACGTACTGCACGACGCCGCTCGCCAGGCCGACGGCCTCGACCTTGGGTTTGAAGGTCCCGGCCTTCACCTCCTGCGCCACCAACAGGAAGGCCCGGGGCAGGTCGATGATCGCGCTGCCCACCACGCGCCCGGGGGCGAGCGAAGCCTGATCCGCGTTGGAGCCGAAGACGTAGATGCCCGGCGACTCCTTGGCGGCCTGGAACAGGCCGAGCGCAGCCGCGTCGGCGTTGTGATGGAACATGTCCGCGCCCACACGGATGAGGGCCAGCGCCGCCTCCCGGCCGGCGGCCGCGTCATCGAAGCTGTTGAGGTAGATCTCCCGGCTCCGGATCTTCGGGTTGACGGCCTTGGCCCCGTTCACCCAGCCCTCGTAGGCGGCCTTGATCGGCGGCAGCTCGATCCCGCCGACGAAGCCCAAGACGTTGCTCCTGGTGAGGCCGCCCGCCACCATCCCCGCGAGATAGCTCGCCTCCTCGAGGCGGAAGATCAGGGGCGCCACGTTGCCCTGCGCTCGCGCCCCCGAGGTCACGATGAACACCGTTTTCGGATACTGAGTCGAGACCCGCTCGGCCGGCCCCTGAAACTCGAAGCCGTGCGCAAAGACCAGGTCGTAGCCTTGGGCCGCGTAGATCCTCAGGGCCTCGTCCTGCTCTGCCGGGGTGCGCGCCTCCACGTGGCTGACGGCGAGCCCCAGCGAGTCATGGATCCGCTGGAGCCCGGCGTAGGCCCCGGAGTTCCAGGCCGCGTCGGCGATGCTGCCGGGCGTGATGAGGCCGACACGGAGTCCCTCGTTCCCGGCCGGACGCGAGCACCCGAGTAATAACAGCAGCGCGACACCATTAAGCCATTTCATGCGCAGTTGCAATCTTGAAACGGTCAATTTCGTCACAAATGCCTGATTTTCCACAACTTAGGCCGATTTATCAACTCTTGTGGGAATCCCCTTCACTCAAGGGTACTCGGGCCCCGTCCATCTTGACCTCCCCGCTGACCTTGGCGCCTTCGACGATGGCGATGCGCGGCGTATGGATGTCCCCCTGGACCACCGCCGTGGCCTGGAGCTCGACCCGGTCGCTGGCGATGATGGCCCCGCTCACTGTTCCGGCGACGACCGCCTCCTGCGTGTGGAGGTCGCCCTCGATCACGGCGCCTGCCGCTACGAGCACCTGGGACCCCACGCGAACCGTGCCGCGAACCCGGCCTTCGACCCGGACGACGCCCTCGGTCTCGAGGTCGCCCACGACGGTCATGTCGCTGGCGATGATGGAGAACGGAATCTGGTCGGAGCGCCGCCGCCGAAGCTCTTTCCCCTCCTCGTCCCGCGCCGGATTGTTGAAGATGCCCATCAGCTGCCCTCCTTGATCATGGTTCGCGGGTCGATGGAGACGCCCTTCTGGCGGATCTCGAAGTGAAGGTGGGGCGCGGTCGATCGCCCGGTGTTGCCGGACAGACCGATCACCTGGCCCGGCGCCACGGAGGCGCCGGGTTGGACGACGATCCGGGAGAGGTGACCGTACATCGTCTGGTATTCGTCGGGGTGGTCGAGCAGCACGAAGAAGCCGTACTCCGGATCCTCGCCGAGCTGGTGGACCGTCCCGCCGCCGGCGGCGCGCACCAGGCTGCCGGTGGCGATCGCGATGTCGAGCCCGGGGTGGGCTTCGTCCTTGGAGCCGGTCCCGACTTGGCCGCGCGTGATGTAGCCGGATTCGTCGAGGGGCCAGCGGCGGGGAACAGAGAGCCCGACGGAGGGACCGCGGGGTGCGTCGGCCACGCGGGCGAGCACTGCGGGGGCAACGGGGAGGGAGACGCCGACGGTCAGGGGGTCACGGACGATGTCCCCGCCGATCATTTGACGCACCTGTGCGTACCGTGACTCGACGCTGTCGAGAGCGGCGCTCAGCTGGCGGACCTTGGCGTTGTCCGCTTCGAGCTTTTCGACCTCCCGCTCCAGCCCGGGCACCCGGCTCGCCGCCCGGAGCACCGGACCATACAGGGCCGCGACGACCACTCCCCCCACCGCGGCCGCGACGGCGAACCCGACGCCGGCGCGGAGCATCCAGACGGGGACCCGGTAGGTCTGCGATCTGGTGGCGCCGTCCTGCTGGATGACGATCGTCACCGCGCGTGGCGCGCGGCTCATCCCTGGAAGGGCCGACCGAGGATCAGCTCGAGCAGGCGGGCGAGATCGTCGTTCGAGTAGTAGCTGAGCGTAAGAAACCCGCGACCCCGCCGCCGGGTGGTCACCCGCACGTCGGTACCCAGGTGCTTGCGCAGCGCATCCTCGACGCGCTTGGCATCGGCGCTCACCACGCGCGCGGTGGGCCGGGCACGGCGCGGCGCCGGCTCGGGCGAGGCCTCGGTGCCGCCGGGCACGTCGCCCCGCACGCGGGCTTCCATCTCGCGCACCGACCATCCGCCGTCCACCGCCTGGCGCGCCAGCGCGATCATCGCCTCCGGCTCGGCGAGGCCGAGCAGTGCGCGCGCGTGGCCTTCGGTCAGCTTCCGATCGTGCACCAGCACCTGGACATCGGCCGGCAGCTGCAGCAGTCGTAGCAGGTTCGCGATGGTGGCGCGATTCCGCCCGACCAGCCGCGCGATCTCGCCGTGCGGCAACTGGAACTCCGCCGCGAGACGCTGATACCCGGCGGCCTCGTCGATCGGCGAGAGATCGTCGCGCTGCAGATTCTCGACCAGCGCGAGCGTGAGCAGCGTCCGATCGTCGACATCCTTGACCACCGCCGGGATCTTGGTCCACCCGAGGCGGCCGGCGGCGCGCCAGCGACGCTCACCCGCGATCAGCTCGTAGCCGCCGTCTCGCGGTCGGACCACCACCGGCTGCAGCAGGCCCGAGGCCTGTATCGACGCGACCAGCTCGTCGAGTGGTCCCTCGTCGATTCGCGTGCGCGGCTGAAACGGGTTCGGCTTGACGCTCGCCATCGGCAGCTCGCGCAACGCACCCGAGGCTTCCGCCTGCTCGCGCGTCGTCGGCCCAAGCAGCGCTTCGAGCCCGCGTCCCAGCCGCTTGGTCTCGCTCACGTCGTCACCTCCGGCAACGGCTCGGGCACCTCGCTCACCGGGGCGGCCTCGACGCGCTGCATCAGCTCCTGCGCCACCGAGAGATAGCTCTTGGCGCCCACCGACTGCACGTCGTAGAGCAGGATCGGCTTGCCGAAGCTCGGCGCCTCGGCCAGGCGCACGTTCCGCGGGATCGGCGTCTCGAACATCTTGGCGCCGAAGTATTCCTTCGCGTCCTCGGCGACCTGGCGGCAGAGATTGAGCCGCGCGTCGTACATTGTCAGCAACACGCCGCTGATGGCGAGCCCGGGATTGAAGTTCTGCTGGACCAGGCGCACGGTGTTGAGGAGCTGCGAGATCCCCTCGAGCCCGTAGTACTCGCACTGGATCGGAATCAGCACCGTGTTCGCGGCCGCCAGCACGTTCAGCGTGAGCAGGCCGAGCGACGGTGGGCAATCGATGACGACGTAGTCGTACTCGTTCTCCAACCCGTCGAGCACGTTTCGAAGCGCGGCCTCCCGGTTCTCGCGGTCGACCAGCACCAGCTCGGCGCCGACGAGGTCCTGTGTGGCCGGTAGCACCCAGAGGTGCTCGAGGCCCGGAACCGGAAGGATCGCCTCGCGCCCCGGTCGACCTTCGACGATCGAGTCGTAGAGCGAGATTTCGAGTTCGAGCTTGGCGATGCCGACCCCGCTGGTGGCGTTGCCTTGGGGATCCGCATCGAGAAGGAGAGTGCGTCGCTCGGCGATGGCGAGCGAGGCGGCGAGGTTGACGGCCGTCGTGGTCTTGCCGACGCCGCCCTTCTGGTTGGCGATCGCTACGATATGAGCCATGACGACACAATGTCTATAAGTTGTTGTGCGACAACGACTTAGCGGAATTGCGCTGTCGGTGCCTGGAGCTTCTGCGACGGCTTTGCGATTGGCACCAATATAGGTAGATGGGTGGCTGTGAGCCACAGGCGGGCGTGTTTCGGGTGAATCGCGGCTGTGTTTCGGGTGAAACGTGGCTGTGTTTCACGTGAAACGAGGCGGTCTGTTTCACGTGGAACAGAATCCGCCGACGTGCCTAGGGAGTGTTTCACGTGAAACGGGACGGATTTCCGGTGTAGGAGGAAGTGTCAAAATGGCGGTCCTCATCAACCGGAAGCTGTCGCCGCCCCAGCCTGCCGACTGGTGGCTCCGCTTGCGGCGGGCGGTCCGTAATGACTCGGGAGGTTTCGATACTCTTGGAAGCCCGGGTAGCAACCGGGTGGTTGGGGGTGACTGGGGTGGGGGGTGACTGAGAGTGACTGGGGAACTGGAGTGAGTGGGAGCTGGGGAGAGGGGGTGACTAGAACGGGTTTTACTGAGGTTGGTGGTAACCGTGGTGCCGGCTGCAGGTGGGCTAAGCCCCCAAACCGATCAGGAGCGCCTGAGCTTGAGCACTTCCATGACCAGGCTCTGGAGGTCGCTCGGCGAGACCCCGGGGATCCGCCCAGCCTGCCCCAGCGACCCCGGGCGGGCCACGGCAAGCTTCTGTCTCGCCTCAAAGGAGAGCGTTGCCAACCCCTCGTACGCCAGCCCGCTCGGCAGGGCGAACTCATCCATCTGCGAGAGCCTCCCGGCCGCAGCACGCTCCCGGGAGAGATAGCCGGAGTACTTGAGCTCGATATCCGCCCACTCCGCAGCTTCCGGGTCCACCACTACTCCTGCGGCAGCGAGGAGCTCCACTGTCGAGACGCGCGGCCGCCGGGATAGCTCCGCCACACGGAACCGCGAATCCACCGGGGTGGTGCCTGCAGAGCACAGGAGCGGATTCGACTCCGACGGCTCGACGACGGTGCTCTCAGCAAGCTCGAGCACCAGCTCCTCCCGCTCGAGCTGCAGATCCGCGCGTCGCAGTTCAGCCTCAGACAACAGATCCAAACGCTTCGCCAGCGGCAACAGCCTGCGAAGCGCATTGTCCTGCCGGAGCAGCAGCCGGAACTCGGCTCGCGACGTAAACAGTCGGTAGGGCTCGTCCACCCCGCGGTGAACCAGATCGTCCGCCAGCACGCCCAGGAACGCCGTGTCGCGGGACAGGACCACGGGCTCGCCTCCCAACACGCTGGCGGCTGCGTTCAGGCCGGCGAGCGCCCCCTGGCCCGCCGCCTCCTCGTACCCGGTGGTTCCGTTGACCTGGCCGGCAAGGAAGAGCCCTGGCACGGCCCGCGACTCGAGCGTCGGGCGGAGCTGGGTCGGCGGGAAGTAGTCGTACTCGATGGCATATCCCGGCCGGGTCATCCGGACCGACTCCAGCCCCGGCACGGTCCGGAGGAACTCGAGCTGTACCGATGGGGGAAGCGAAGTCGAAAGGCCGTTGACGTACATCTCGGAAGTATCGAGGCCCTCGGGCTCGAGGAAAACTTGGTGCCCGACCGCCTCGGGAAACTTGACGATCTTGTCCTCGATGGATGGGCAGTACCTTGGCCCACGCCCGCTGATCGCACCTCCGTACAGCGCCGACTCCCGAAGGTGCCGGAGGATAATCTCCCGCAGTGGCTCGCCGGATCGCGCGAGGTAACAGGGCAGCTGGGCAGGGTGGGGAACGCGCTCGTAAAAGGAGAACCAGTACGGCTCGGTGTCTCCGTCCTGCCGATCGAGACGAGCGAGGTCGACGGAACGCCCATCGATCCGCGGTGGTGTTCCCGTCTTGAATCGATCATGCGTAAGCCCAATGTCTGCAAGCGCTTGGGCGATTTCTACAACCGGGTTTTCCCCGGCCCGGCCGGCCGGAACCTGGGTGTCCAGCCCGAGGTGAATCCGTCCGCGAAGGAAGGTTCCTGCGGTCAGAATGACGGCGCCAGACTCGATCCGGCGTCCGTCCAGCGTCACCAACCCCCGGATGCGGCCACCCTCGAGGAGGAACCTCGCGGCTGTCCCCTGCGCGAAGTCGAGTCGATCGATGCGTTCCAATACGGAACGCACAGCGCGACGATACAGTCCGCGATCGCACTGCGCTCGCGGCGACCACACCGCCGGCCCCTTCGAACGGTTGAGCATCCGGAACTGCACCCGCGCGAGGTCGGTGGCGCGTCCCATCACGCCGCCGAGCGCATCGACCTCGCGCACCACGACGCCCTTGGCGATCCCGCCGATCGCCGGGTTGCACGACATCTGTCCGATGGTTTCGAGGTTCTGCGTCAGGAGAAGCGTCCGCGCGCCGGCGCGGGAAGCAAGCGCCGCGGCCTCGGCCCCTGCATGCCCCCCGCCGATCACGATGACGTCGTACCGCTGGGTCATGGGGAGATCCCTCTGGCATGGGCGGCGCCCCGTTCCTATCTTAGCGCCGTCGCCCCCACCATCCTGCGCCTATGCCCTACCGGATCAAGATCGATCGCAGCCTGTGCACGGGCTACGCCGAGTGCGTCGGCCTGGCGCCCGAGGTCTTCCAGCTCGGCGCGGATAATGTCTCCGTCGTGGTCGACCCTGAAGGCACCGACGAGGAAATGATCCTCGACGCCGCACGCGCATGTCCGGTGGATGCGATCACCCTGATCGACGAGTTCGAAGACCAGGTGTGGCCGCAGTAACGCGGCCGCATCGCGTCGCGCCTCAGCGCACCACGTCGATCAAACGCTGGACCCGCACCACCTCGGCCGACGGCACCAGCAGATCCTTGTGCTCCGGCCGGATCCCGAACTTGTCGCAGCGCTGCAGGAACTCCGCCTTCGTCGCGCCGGCCGCGGTCGCGTCGTGCACGCCGACGTCGTGCAGGTGCACGCCACGCTCGTCCTGGCTGTCGAACCGGCCGACATACGTCCGGGAACCGTGCGTCTCGAGCACGACGGTGATGCCGTGGAGCTCCTGGCGTTGCTGATGAAACACGTGCCCCGACACGGCGTTCAGACCGCGACGCCGAAGTGACGGTCGAACGCGGCCGTGAGGTCTGCCGCGATCGCCTGGGGCGGGCGCCCCTCGATCTGGTGGCGGTGCACGAAGTGCACGACCTCGCCGTCACGGAGCAGGGCGACCGACGGGCTGCTCGGCTGGTACTCCGAGAAGTACTGTCGCGCCCGCGCCGTGGCATCGAGATCCTGGCCCGCGAAGACGGTGACCACCTGCTGCGGCTTCACGCCGTGCTGCAGCGCCAGCCGGAGCGCCGGGCGGGCGTTCCCCGCGGCGCATCCGCAGACCGAGTTGACGAAGACGAGCATCGAGCCCTTCTGGTCACCCAGCGCGGCATCGACCTCGGCCGCACTCGTGAGCTCGCGGGCACCCATGTCGGTCATCTCGCCGCGCATCGGCGCGACGAGGGCGGGATTGTACGGCATGCAGCAGACTCCTTCTGAGAGTTAGTTGTTCAAGCCGGAGCGGCCGACCGCGCTTCCAGGGCCGCCTTGAGCGTATGCCACGACAGGCTGGCGCACTTCACCCGGACCGGAAACTCGGATACCCCGGAGAACACGGCGAGCTTGCCGAGCGTTCCCGATTCGCCCGCCGGGAGCGTGCCCGTCACCAGGCGATGAAAGCGCTCGAAGATCGCTTCGGCCTCCGCGCGGGTCTTGCCCTTGACCGCCCCGGTCATCAGCGACGCCGACGCCTTCGAGATGGCGCAGCCCGCGCCGCGGAAGCTCACGTCACCGATGATATCGCCGTCCACGCGCACCCACACGGTGAGCTGGTCGCCGCACATCGGGTTGTGGCCGTCCGCCTGCCCGTCGGCGTCCTCCATTACGCGATAGTTCCGGGGCGAGCGGTTGTGCTCGAGGATGACGTTCTGATACAGCTCGCTGAGACTCGACATCAGGCGAAGACGCTCCGGACCCGCCGCAGGCCGCGCACCAGGGTGTCGACCTCCGCGCGCGTGTTGTAGAAGGCGAACGACGCCCGCGCGGTCGCCGGCACGCCGAAGCGCTGCATGACCGGCTGCGCGCAGTGGTGCCCGGCGCGGATTGCCACACCCTCGTCGTCGAGCACTGCCCCCACATCGTGCGGATGCACTCCCTCCACCACGAACGAGAGCACGCTGGCCTTCTCGCGCGCGGTGCCGATGAGCCGCACGCCCTCCACTTCGGCCACCCGCTCGGTGGCGTAGGCGAGCAGCTCCTCCTCCCACGCGCCGATCGCGGCGCGGCCGACCGACTCGACGTACTCGAGCGCGGCGCCCAGCCCGATCACCTGGGCGATCATCGGCGTACCGGCCTCGAAGCGCGCCGGCGGGGCGGCCCACGTGCTCCGCTCGAGCGTCACCGTCTCGATCATGTCCCCGCCGCCCTGCCACGGCGGCATCGCCGCGAGCAGCGAGCCACGCCCATAGAGCACGCCCACGCCGGTCGGGCCAAAGACCTTGTGCCCGGAAAACGCGAAGAAATCGCAGTCCAGCGCCTGGACGTCCACCGGCAGGTGCGGCGCGGACTGGGCGCCGTCCACCAGGGTCACGATACCCCGCTCCCGTGCCCGGGAGATCATCCACCGCACCGGGTTGATGGTGCCGAGCGCGTTGGAGAGGTGCACGACGGCGAGGAGGCGTGTCCGGTCCGTGAGCAGGCGGTCGAAGGCGTTCAGGTCGAGCTCGCCCGAGTCGGTCATCGGCACCGCGCGCAGCACCGCGCCCGTCTGGGCCGCCACGAGCTGCCAGGGGACGATGTTAGAGTGGTGCTCCATCCCCGTGATCACGATCTCGTCGCCGGCCTTCAGCGTGCTCCGGGCCCAGCTCTGGGCGACGAGGTTGATCCCTTCGGTGGTGCCGCGGGTGAAGATGATCTCCGACGGCGAAGCGGCGTTGAGGAACCGGGCCACCCGCTCCCGCACTCCGTCGTAGGCCACCGTCGCACGCTCGCTCAGGTAGTGAACGCCGCGGTGGATGTTGGCGTTCTCGGCAGCGTAGAAGCGGCTGACGGCGTCGATGACCGTGCGGGGCTTCTGGCTGGTGGCGGCATTGTCGAGGTAGACGAGCGGTTTGCCGCGCACCTGTTGCGCAAGGATCGGGAAATCCTCGCGCAGCCGCTCGACGTCGAGCACGGGTGCGGCGGTGGCGGTCATCGCGGTCAGAGGCCTCCGAGACGGGCGCGGACCAGGCGGTCGAGCTCCTCGCGCACGGGCGCGAGCGTCACTTCCTCCACCACTTCCGCCGCGAAGGCGTAGGTGAGGAGCCGGTCGGCGGCATCCGCCGGGATGCCCCGGCTGCGGGTGTAGAACCGGGCGACCTCGTCCAGTCGGCCCACGGTGGCCCCGTGGGTGCACTTGACGTCGTCGGCGAAAATCTCGAGCTGGGGCTTGGTGTCGACCCGGGCGCTGTCGCTCAGCAGCAGGTTGCGGTTGGTCTGCTTGGCGTTGGTCTTCTGGGCCTCCGGGCGCACGAACACCTTGCCGTTGAACACCGCGCGCGAGCGGCCGTCGAGAATGCCCTTGTAGACCTCCCAACTGCGGCAGTTGGGCTGGTCGTGATAGATGGCCGTGTGGTTGTCCACCACTTGCTCCCCGCGGGTGACGTAGAGGCCGTACATCAGGGTCTCGACGTTCTCGTCGTTGAGCCGCACGTGGAGGTTGTGGCGTGCCAGCGCCCCGCCCATCGCCAGCGAGAACGAGCGGTAGTGGCTGTCCCGCTGCTGGTCCACGTGGGTGAGGCCGACGTGCTGCGCGCTCTCGCTCTCGCGCTGGATCCGGGTGTGCTCCACCCAGGCACCGGCCGCGACCGCGACCTCGGTCACCGGGTTGGTCCAATAGGCCTGGCCCGGCGCCAGTGTCACGTAACTCTCGATGATGGACGCGCGGGCGCCGCGCTCCATGACGATCACGTTGCGCGGATGGGCCACGGTACCGCCGGCTTCCGCCGTGGTGACGAAGAGCAGGTGCACGGGCGCCGCCAGGTCCACCCCGGCGCCGACGTGCACCAGGCCGCCCTCGGCCAGGAAGGCCGTGTTGAGCGCGGTGAACGGCGACCCCTCGACCGGCGCGTGCCGGGTGAGGTGCGCGTGGAGCAGGGCGCCATCGGACCGGAGCGCCTCGGCCAGGCTCGCGACCCGGACGCCCGCAAGCAGCTCGCCGACGGTACTCAGGCCCTCGCTGAACACCCCGTTCACGAATACGAGCGTGGCCCAGTCGGCATGTCCGAAGACGAAGGGCGCGAGCTGCTCGCGCGTGAGCTCCCCCGCCCCGCCCGTGGCCGGCCGCCAGCTGCCCTGCGTGATCGGGCCAAGGGGCGTGAAGCGCCACTCCTCGTCGCGCGCGCCGGGGAAGCCGGTCCGCGCGAAGCGCTCCATGGAGGCCCGGCGGATGGGCTCGAGCCATTCGGGGCCCTCGGCGGTGGCCGTGCCGGCCCGCGCCTCGAACTCCTGCACGAACGCCTCGGTCATGAGGCGGCTCCGACCGCGTCCTCGAGCCAGTCGTAGCCCCGGGCCTCGAGCTCGAGCGCCAGCTCCTTGCCGCCCGACTTCACGATGCGGCCGTCGGCCAGCACGTGCACGAAGTCGGGCACGATGTAGTTGAGCAGGCGCTGGTAGTGCGTCACCACGATCGTCGCGTTGTCCGGCCGGCGCAGCTTGTTCACGCCCGTCGGCCACGATCCGCAGCGCGTCGATGTCGAGGCCGGAATCGGTCTCGTCGAGGATCGCGAGCTTGGGCTCGAGCACCGCCATCTGGAGGATCTCGTTGCGCTTCTTCTCGCCGCCGGAGAAGCCGGCGTTCACCGACCCGGCTCATGATCGCGGAGTCCATCTCGACGAGCTTGAGCTTCTCCTCCATGAGGTCGAGGAAGTCCAGCGGGTCGATCTCCTCCTCGCCGCGCGCCTTGCGGATCTCGTTGTACGCCGCGCGCAGGAAGTACGCGTTGGTCACGCCGGGGATCTCGACCGGATACTGGAACGCGAGGAAGACGCCGGCCTGCGCGCGCACCTCCGGCTCCAGCTCGAGGAGGTCCTGCCCGTCGTACGTAGCACCGTGCCGCCGGTGACCTCGTACGCCGGGTGGCCGGCGAGCACCTGCGCGAGCGTGCTCTTGCCCGAGCCGTTCGGGCCCATGACGGCGTGCACCTCGCCGGCGTTCACGGTGAGGTCGATGCCCTTGAGGATCTCCTTGTCGCCGGCGCTGGCGCGTGAGGTCTCTGATTTCGAGCACTCTGTCGTCGCTCCTTACCGGTAGATGTACGGCCGTCGTCGTCCTGCGGATGACCCGTCACCCGACGCTGCCTTCGAGCGTGATCCCCAGCAGCTGCTGCGCTTCGACCGCGAACTCCATCGGCAGCTCCTTGAACACTTCCTTGCAGAAGCCGCTCACGATCATCGAGACGGCCTGCTCGGCGTTGAGGCCGCGCTGCTTCAGGTAGAAGATCTGGTCCTCGCCGATCTTCGACGTCGACGCCTCGTGCTCGACGATCGCGGACGTGTTCTGCGACCTCGATGTACGGGAACGTGTGCGCGCCGCAGCGGTTGCCGATCAGCATCGAGTCGCACTGCGTGTAGTTGCGCGCGTCCTTCGGCCTTCGGGAGCACCTTCACCAGGCCGCGATAGCTGTTCTGCCCCTGGCCGGCCGAGATGCCCTTCGAGACGATGGTCGACTGCGGGTGTTCTTCGGCCGATGTGGATCATCTTCGTGCCGGTGTCGGCCTGCTGCCGGTTGTTCACCACCGCCACCGAGTAGAACTCGCCGACCGAGTTGTCGCCCTGCAGGATCACGCTCGGATACTTCCAGGTGATCGCCGAGCCGGTCTCGACCTGGGTCCAGCGAGATCTTGGAGTTCGCGCCGACGCACTTGCCGCGCTTGGTGACGAAGTTGTAGATGCCGCCCCGCCCCTCCTCGTCGCCCGCGTACCAGTTCTGCACGGTCGAGTACTTGATCGTCGCGTCCTCGAGCGCGACCAGCTCGACGACCGCGGCGTGCAGCTGGTTCGTCGTCGCGCTTGGGCGCGGTGCAGCCCTCGAGGTAGCTCACGTACGCGCCCTCGTCGGCGATGATCAGCGTGCGCTCGAACTGCCCGGTGTCGGCGCGTTGATGCGGAAGTAGGTCGACAGCTCCATCGGGCAGCGCACGCCCTTCGGGATGTAGACGAACGAGCCGTCGGTGAACACCGCGGCGTTGAGCGCGGCGAAGAAGTTGTCGCTGTACGGCACGACCGAGCCGAGGTACTTCCGCACCAGCTCGGGATGCTCGCGCACCGCCTCGCCGAACGAGCAGAAGATGATCCCGTGCTTGGCCAGCTCGTCCTTGTATCGTCGTGCCGACCGAGACGGAGTCGAAGATGGCGTCGACGGCGACGCCCGGCGAGCAGCTTCTGCTCGTTGAGCGGGATGCCGAGCTTGTCGTAGGTCTCGAGCAGCTCGGGGTCGACCTCGTCCAGGCTGCCCGAGCGGCTTCGATCGTGCCGGCGCCGAGTAGTAGCTGATCGCCTGGTAGTCGATCGGCGGGTACTTGACGTTCGGCCAGTGCGGCTCCGTCATCGTTGAGCCAGCCGCGCGATAGGCCTTGAGCCGCCACTCGAGCAGCCATGCCGGCTCGCTCCTTCTTGGCCGAGATGAGCCGGACGACGTCCTCGCTCAGGCCCGGCGGCACGATATCGGCCTCGATGTCGGTGACGAAGCCGTACTGGTATTCCTTGTTGACCAGGCGTCTCGACGGACGAGCTCATGAATTCTCCTCGGCGGTCTTGAACCGCACGTGGTATTCGCAGGCGCTGCAGCCGTTCAGCATGTGCTCCCGGCGATCGACCTCGGCCCCCAGCACATCGGCCAGGAACCGGGCCTCGGCGGCGCAGATCTCGGGAAAGCGCTCGGCGACGGCCGGAATGGCGCAGTTGTGCTCGGTCAGGGTCCCGCTGCCGGCCATGGCCGTCACTTCGGCCATGTAGCCCTCCTCCGACAGCACCCGGCCAAGGGCCTGAAGCCGCTCGGGTGGCGACGCATCGGCCAGCTCGGCCTGCAGCCGCCGGGTGAGACCCGCGAAGTACGACTCCAGGAGCGCGACGGCCGCCGCGCGGCCGTCACGCTCGACCATCTGGTCGAGGACGGCGGTGAGCGTTTCCTCGTAGCGCCGGGGAAACAGCCCCTCGCCCGACGGGCTCAGCCGATAGGCAAACGCGGGGGCCCCGACGCCGCGATGCTCACGCTCATAGACCACGAGGCCTTCGGCCTCGAGCTCCTTGAGGTGGTGACGGGCGGCGTTCAACGACACCCCGAGCCGGGCGGCCAGCTCCTTGGCCGTCAGGTGCTGCGCCCGTTTGAGCTGCACGAGGACCGCGCTCCGCTGGCCCTTCTGGCCGAGGGGAGCACTGTCTTTCGGGAGAAGCGGAAGCGAGGCACCCATGATGGCCGAATCATAAGTAAAGCAGTCGGGATTGTCAATTCGTGCCAACATATTGGTGTGTAGTGCACAACTCTCTTACTGGCATACGTTTATAACTTCGTATCTCGGGTCGCAATTCGGTCCGGGCGTGACGTACCCACGCGGGGTGCCTGCGCATTGAAGGCCACGGGCTGCTCTCCTCAGTGGATCGCGCCTAGGAAGGAGAGTCACGAGTATTTAGTAGTTGCCACTACTACTCTGTTTAGGATACGGCTGCACCATGCGGACGCTGGCCGGATTGCCGGCCTGAACCCATATTCAGGACGCTCGCCGTGATCGCCTCCTTCAGCGCCTTTCGGAAAGGCTGTGGTTCGATGACCATCCACCGCATCCGCCTCCTGGGCGACCCGATCCTCCGGGCCAGGTGCGAGTCGATCACCAAGCCCAAGTCGACCGCGGTGCGGGTCATCCTGGACGACATGCGGGAGACCTTGCGGGACTGGCAATCGCGCTTCGGCAGCGGCCGGGCGATCGCGGCGCCGCAGATCGGAGCGCCGGTGCGGATGGTGTACTGCGAGATGGATCAGCCCTGGGCGCTCATCAACCCCGAGATCGTCGACATCGGCAACGAGGATTTCGAGGTCTGGGACGACTGCTTCTCGTTCCCCAACCTGCTGGTGCGCGTCTCCCGGGCATACCGCGTGCGGGTGCGATACCAGGATACCAAGGGCGACTGGCACGAGGTGGATCTCGAGGGCGACCGGGCGGAGCTGGTGCAGCACGAGATCGACCATCTCGACGGCGTGCTCTCTGTCGACCGGCCCCATGGGCTCGACCCGTTCTGCCTGCGTGAGGAATGGCACCGCCTGCACGGGCCGAACGGACGGTATGGCCCGCCGGAGGATCGGAACGCCAGCTACGCGACGCCGCTCTCGGGATTGCTCTAGCGCCGTCGCCAAAGCCCGCTTCGTCGACCCGAGTGCCTGCACTCGGGTCGCCCTGCTTAGAACCACCTCCCCAGCCGCACGAACAGCACATCCCGCCCGCGCAGAGCCACGCCGTACTCGAACCGCACCGGCCCCACCGGCGTCTCCGCGCCGAGCCCGACGCGGGCGCCCGCGGTCCATCCGCCGCCAGAGAAGCGTGCAGCCCGGGCATCCGTGCCGCCGCCGGCCACTTCGAACCGCGCCAGAAGCGGCCCCTTGAGCGGGACCGTGAACAGCACGCCCAGCATCGCCTCGCGGTCGCCGCGACGCTCGCCGAGATGATAGCCCGGAAAGCCGTCGTCCCCGCCGAGCGGGAAGCCGAGCTGCAGCGGAAGCCCGTCGCCCCAGCCCAGCCGGAGCCGCGGCACCACGCGAACGAGGCCGAACCTGGTTGCGCCGGTGCCCTCGAGCGCTGCCCGCCGGTAGGCGCCGGTCCACTGGACCTCCGCCTTGAACACGCGTCCGCGCTGCCGGGTGGCGGCCGTGACGCGGGCGATCCCGCCCACGGTCTCGAGACTGGCGCGGCCCGGCTCGTCCCACGCCCGGCCTTCGGCGCCGACCGCCAGATCCCAGCCCGGTGCGAGGGGCCGCTCGATGCCCACGAAGCCGATGGCCTCGCGCGTGAAGGCCTGCCCGATCTCATCGCCGCGGGCGTCGAACCGGCGGACGTCCTCATTGGCCAGCCGCACCGTGAGCGCCGGATTGAACAGCTGTCGACCGATCTGGTAGTTCCGGCGTACGCCGAGCGAGAGCTCGCGGCGGAGCTCACCGAGGAACACGGCGCCGCTGCCCTCCAGCGCCCGGCCGAAGAGCCGCCGGTCGACGACCCCCGCCCACATCCGGCCGCCGAGCTCGTTGTCGTAGGCCAGACCCAGTCCGGCCACACGGCGCGCGGCACGCCGGATGACGAGATCGAGTGTCACCGAGTCGCCGGCGCCGGTGGGCGTGAGCCACACCGACTCGTAGGCTTCGGAGGCGGTGGCAAGGGAGCGGACGCGCTGCCGGAGCAGCTCGAAGTCGAGCGTGTCGTCGGGCCCGACGTCGAGACCCAGGAGCCGGGTGAGCGCCAGCTGTTCCGAGGCGTTGGCGCCGCGCATGCGGACGCCGGCCAGCCGAGTGGGAAGCTCGCGCGCGCCACCGGGAGGCGGGGCACCACGGCAGGCGAAGCGGGGCAGGATGGAGTCGGCGGCGAGCGTCCCCCGGTCGATCAGGCGCTCGATGTTCCGGCGGCTGAAGTTGAGGCTGGTGAAGCCCTCGACGTCGGGTCGGACGACCAGGTCCCCGGGGGCGAGCGAGTCGGGACGCTGCTGGAAGAGGAACTGCACCAGCCGGTCGGCCACGAGCAGTGGGGAGTAGGCGTCGACCGAATCGCTCGGATGCTCGGTGGCGTCGACCACGATGACGCGGCCGGCACCCTCGGCCCGTGCCACGGCCACCGGAATGTTGGCGGAGAGTCCGCCGTCTGCCAGGAATCGCCCATCGCGCCGCTCGGGGGCGAAGAGCAGCGGCACGGCGGCGCTTGCGCGGACGGCCTGCGCCAGGTCGCCGGACGTCATGACCACGACTTCGCGGTTCCCAAGGTCGGTGGCGACGGCTCGGAAGGGGATCGGCAGGGAGTCGAAGTTCCCCCGGGCCAGGAAATTGGCCCGGAGCAACGCGGCATTCACGAGGGCATTGGCCTCGGCTTCGACGACGGAGGCACTCTGCAGCGCGAAGCCGCGGTCGCCCTGCTCCCACAGCACGAGCGGCTGGAGGATACCGAGCGCCCGGGGCGCCACCGGCTGATAGGTGCTGAACAGCGCCGCGAGCGGGACGATGCGGGCGAGCGAGTCGAGCTCGCGCCCGGAGTAGCCGCCGGCGTAGAGCGCGCCCACCACCGCGCCCATGCTGGTGCCGACGACCAGGTCCGGCCTGATGCCCAGGCTGTCGAGCGTGCGCAGCACGCCGATGTGCGCCAGTCCCTTGGCGCCGCCTCCGGAGAGAACAAGCGCCGTGCGCGGCGCACGGCATTGCTGAGCGGAAACGGCGGGGACGGCGGCGAGCCACACGAGGGCGGCCAGCACGAGGAACGGGCGACGGCGACGCATCGCTCGGAAGATACTACGACCCCTTGCGCCTCCCCACACACCTTCGTATACCTAGTCGGATGCGCGCCATGGAGCCGGTGCGCGCGAGGACGATTGCCACTCCGGAGGAGCCGCCGCAATGACGTATGTGATCGTCGAGGCATGTATTGGGGTCAAGGACCGCGCCTGCGTGGACGTATGTCCGGTGGACTGCATCTACGAGGGCGAGGACCAGCTCTATATCCACCCCGACGAGTGCATCGACTGCGGCGCGTGCGAACCGGAGTGCCCGGTGACGGCGATCTTTCCCGAGGAGGACGTGCCGCCGAACATGGTTGCCTTCGTCGAGAAGAACAAGGAAGTCTTCAACAGCGACGCCCCTCCGGGGAGACCGCAGCGGTAGGCTGCCGGCGGTCCGAGGAACACACAACAGCGGGGCTCGAATGACTCGAGCCCCGCTGTTGTGCTGCAGCCCTTGCTTCACCCTTCAGCCCGTGCTTCATCCTTCCTGCACCTTCATCCTGACCGCACCATCATTCGACCATCGGAGTGCCTGCCGTTCCGCACACGAGGAGAGTGGCCCCGGGATCGAACTGCCTGGCCGCGACCCCGGAGCCCTGTGTGGAAGGACAATCAACGGGGACACAAGGATGCGTGTCGGCCCGCTGAAACCAGAACGCGCTCGGCCCGCAAAAGGTTTCACCCGACCACGCGGAGGAATTCCCGGAGCTCCGCGGTGGTCTCGGCTGGACGCTCGAGCGGCGGGAGGTGACCGGCGCCGGGGATAACCACCAGGCGTGCGCCAGGGATGCGAGCGGCCAGCGCGCGGGCCTGCGTCGGGCGGGGTCAGGACGTCGTCCTCGCCGACGACGACCAGTGTGGGTAGACCGGCGAGCGTCGGCAAAAGGCCGGTGCTGTCGTGCCGATCCCGCATTGCGGCCAGCGCGCCGATCGATGCCGGCCACCGGCGTGGCGGCCATGATTCGGCGCACCTGCTCGACGAGCTCTGGGGCGCGCGCCTCGCTGCCGGCGGCCAGCACCTCGGCAACATCGCGTCGGCGACGGCCGCGGCGCCGCCCTCGCGCGCAGTGGCGGCGGCCGCGTCGCGCGCGCGGCGCCCTTCGGTAGAATCGCCTTCGGCGCGCGTGTCCATGAGGATCAGGCGCGCGTACCCGGGGGCGCCATTGCCGCAGGAACTCGAAGGCCACGTAGCCGCCCATCGAAAGCCCGCAGAGGACGACCTCGTCGACGCCAAGGACATCCAGCAGCGCCGCGAGATCAGCAGCGTAGATCCCCATGCCGTAGCCGAGATCGGGCGCGTCGGACTGGCCCATGCCGCGCAGGTCGGGAGCGATACGCCGGAATCCCTCCAGCGCCCCGAGCTGTTCGCTCCAGATGCTGCGGTCCAGCGGATAGCCGTGCACGAACAGGACGGCCGGGCCCTCGCCTCGCTCTTCGACCGCGAGATTCACTCCGTTCACCATGATGCGCTGCGCGTCCCCGAGCATCGCGGTCGCGCATTCATGAACTCGCTGAATTCCTGCGGCGACCGGGATCGGGCGGCCCTCTCGATCGACGCAGACGAAGACGAATTCCGCGCGTGGCAATGAGCGTGTCGTCGCGGACCCGCCTCGCGGTCTGCCGCATGGTGAAGCTGGTGCGGCCGTGATGGGTGAGCGCCTGCTGGAAGCGGAGCACGTCGCCCGGGAACGCAGCCGCCCGGTAGTCGATGACGGTCTTCCGCAGCGCCGGCCAGGCGCCCCGCGGGTGAACACGTCCATGCCGGGCCCGCGCGCAGCATCTCCCACCGGGCCCGCTCGAACAGGCTGAGGAAGGAGGCCTGATTGAGGTGGCCAAAGGCGTCGCATTCGTCCGGGTAGACGACGAGATCGATTTCGGGAGTGGACATGGTGGAAATAATAGCGGGGCAGTGGGGCAGCGCGGCAGGACAGTCGCTGGAGTGGACTGATTCCTTTCACCCGCCTATGTTCCAACGATCCGTCGTTGCCATCAACCGCCCCTGCTGCCCCGCGGCCCCGCCGCCCCGCTGACATGAAGCCACCAACCGACTACATCCGCCATGCCGCCCGCCTCGCCCGAAAGCTTCAGATGGATGGAGCCATGGGGGGGACCCCGCAGCCAGACGCGGAGTTCTACAAGACCCTGTCCAAGGCATTCGACGAGATTGCGGCCGGCCTCGAGCTGGTCGCCAAGGCAGAGAAGTGACCGTCCGCCTGATCGACAGCCAGGCGGAGCTCCTGCACCTCTTTCGACGATTCGAGAACGAGCCTCTACTGGCCGTCGACACCGAGGCCGCCAGCTTTCATCGGTTCCTCGATCGTATCTACCTGCTGCAGCTCTCCTCCGGCAGGAGACCGCCGTGGTGGATCCCCTGGCCGTGACCAGCCTGGCGCCCCTGGCCGCGGCCCTGGCTGATCCCGAGGTGGAGATCGTGTTTCACGACGCCGACTACGACCTCCGATTGCTCGATCTCGAGTACGGCTTCGGCATCAACAACCTCTTCGACACTCGCATCGCCGCGCAGCTGCTTAACGAACCCGGCGTTGGGCTCGCCGCGTTACTCGAGAAGTATCTCGGCGTGAAGCTGGACAAGCGCTATCAGCGCGCCGATTGGTCGGCGCGGCCGCTCTCGCCCGAGATGCTCGAGTACGCGGCGGCCGATACTCACCACCTGCCGACGCTCCGGGATTTGCTGCGAGGAGCAGCTCCGCGAGCGCGGTCGACTGGAGTGGGCGGAAGAAGAATTCGGCCTGGCGACTGGAGCTCGATGGTCACCGCCCGAGGTGGGCGACCCGGCCTACCTCCGGCTCAAAGGCGCGAAAGCCCTGCCCGGAAGGTCGCTCGCTGTCCTGCGCGAGCTGTTTGACTGGCGTGACCAGCTGGCTCGGCGCACCGACAAGGCCGCATTCAGGATTCTCAACAATGAGCCCATGCTGGCAATGGCCCAGACCCCCCCGACAGATATTGCGGGGCTCAAGGCGGTGCGGGGAATCGGCGGCGAACAGGCGGAACGAAGAGGACACGAGATTCTGGCGGCGGTAAAGCGTGGTCTGGAAGTTCCGGAGGCTGACCTGCCCAGGGTAGAGCGGCCCCCCCGCCGGCCGGTGGATCCTGCCTACGAAGCCAGGTTGGAGCGGCTCAAAACCGCCAGAAACCTGCTGGCGGCTCACTATGAGCTGGCGCCGGGAGTTCTCTGTCCGAACGGGACGCTCGAGGCGATCGCCCGTCTCAATCCAGCTTCGACCGAGGAGCTCGGCGCGATGGAGGAAGTTCGCCGGTGGCAGCTGCGGGAGATCGGCCGGAGCTGCTGGCGGCGGTGAAGGAGCCGGTGGTGGCAGATGCGCCGGCTACAACGAGGTCTCCATGCGGACTTCTCGCGTTGCGAGCTGAAAGTTCAGGCTGGTGCGCCGTAAGCCGCAGCGTAGATCTTAACTGGGAAATTAGAAGCCCAGGAACGTCCGCACGCGTCGGGTCCATTTTCTCCGGCGTCCAATAAGGGTCCCACACCAGCTCGACCTCGACCGCCTGCACGCCTTCCATGTCGCCCGACCACACGCTTGACGTCGGCGATGATCTCGGCCCCGGCCGGGCAGCCGGCGAGGTCAGCGTCATCTGAACGTGGACCATACCTGGCTCATCGACCTCGACTTCGTAGACCAGCCCAATATCGATGATATTGAGGTTGAGCTCCGGATCCTTCACCGCGCGCAGTCGCTTTCGGACGGCTTCGGCGTGGGTGCGGTAGGCATGGGAAGCGGGTCTCGGTCATCTGGGGCAACTGATACAAGGGTCGTTCAGGAGAGAACCGGTGCCGCCATCACGTCAGCAGGCGCGACACCAGTTCCTGCTCGCACGCCTGCGGGACCAGGCGGATGGCGGCATCCGTCAGAGATGGCCCACGGATTCGAGCGCATTGTCCGATTCGCGTGCCCTGGGGTCGAAGGTCCGGTTGGTCAGGAAGACGAGGAACAGGTCATGAGCCGGATCGACCCAGAGCTCGGTGCCGGTAAAACCCGTGTGTCCGTACGCCGCCTCGCTGATGAGCTTCCGAAGACGCTGGGCTCCTCGGCGCGGGATCGATCTCGGGCGTGTCCCATCCCAGCAGGCGAGGGCCGCTGTTCGCGCCGCGGGTCACGAGGAAGCTGTCGCATCGTCTCGGGGTCGGACCCAGGCGTCCCCCGCGGCCCGACGCCCCGACCGGAGCCAGACGGCCGCGTAGTGCGCCAAGTCCATCCCGGTCGAGAATACTCCGGCATGACCCGCCGCGCCGCCGCATCGCCACGGCGTTCTGGTCATTGATGATCCTGGACCGGCTGGCCCCGCCATATGCCGCTCGGGACCGTGCGGCGCTCAGCGAGACGGGCGGACGGAACATGGTCTGGGTGCATGCAAGGGGCGGAAGACCTCCCCGGGCGAGCAGAGTCAAGTGGCAGGCCGGAGACCTTTTCCAGGACCAGGCCTGAGGATCAAGGCGTTGAGATCGCTGTAGCTCGGCACTGTCGCCGGGTTCGCGCACCAGCGGCTGCGCGTAGAGCAGGGCGTTCGCCCGCGCGCGGCTGCGGCGCGCCTTCTGATAAAAGGGCACGTAGCTCTTGAGCCCACTGGTGTGGTCGAGCAGCATCCGCACGGTGACCTGGTTCTTGGGTCCGCCGGAGAAGCGCGGCAAATAGCGGCGCACCGGCGCCTCCAGGTCGAGCTTGTCCTGATCCACCAGCCTGAGCGCCGCGCTGGTGGTGCTCACGATCTTGGTAATCGAGGCGATGTCCCAGAGGGTGGAGTCGGGTCGCGGAACCGGTGACGACGGGCTCCAGGTGAAGTGGCCGTAGCCGCGGGCGTAGAGCAGGGAGTCGCGGCGCCCGATGATGACGACGGCACCGGGATAGATCCCCTTCTGGATCCCCTCCCGGACGGCGTCGTCGATCGCGGTGAACGACTGCGCGGACCCCGGCGTAGCTCCAAGGATCATCGCGACCGCTCCGCAAAGAATTCCGGCACGCCACCCGACTGCGACCATGCGATTCTC
Organism: uncultured Gemmatimonadales bacterium; assembly: GCA_963840215.1. Classification (GTDB taxonomy): domain Bacteria; phylum Gemmatimonadota; class Gemmatimonadetes; order Gemmatimonadales; family GWC2-71-9; genus CAVVWJ01. The sequence goes on from CAWIYG010000002.1 coordinate 884,407, forward strand.
CACCTTCCGGTCATGTCTTCTGACACCGGTCGCCTCCGCCGCCCTGGCCGGCGACGCACTCCTGGGCCCTTCACAGAGGCAACGATCGTGCCGAGGTCACCTGTCGGAGGAGAGCGCGCTGGGCGAGCGGGGCGCCGAGGGGTGATCCGGCGGCTCGACGCGACCTGCCGCGCCGAGAGGTGCGAGGAACAGACCGCCTACCGGCCGTCCTCGGGGAGGTCCCGGACCGGGCCCGGAGGCAGCCGATAGAGCACGGCGGCCGTGCGGCGGTCGCGGTCGGACAAGGTGCCGGTCCGGGTGGCGGGGAACATGACGTCGTTGGAGTCCGACGAGTGCGGCAGGCCGATGGCGTGCCCGGTCTCGTGGACCGCCACCGAGAGCAGCGCGTCGTCGGGCAGTACTACGCCCGTGTTGGTGCGGAGGGCGAGCGAGACCAGCGCCCGCCGGACCCGGCCCGACTGGTCCCAGGTCAGGTCGGTCTGGCCAGCGCGATCGAACTCGAAGTGGTCGATCCACCGGACCAGGATGTCGGCGCGGCTGGTGTCCTGCACGAGGGTGAACTTCACCCCGATCCCCAGTCCCTCCCACCGCTCGAGCGACGTGCGCACGTAGCCGGCCATGCGCTGATCCCAGTCGGCGACGCCTCCCTCGACGATCGCGACCCGGATCGGCGAGCCCCAGCGGTCGGGCCACCGGCGCACCACCGAATCCGTGCTCAGAATCAGCGAATCGAGGTAGGTCGAGCCGGCCTCGCGGGTCAGCGCCTCGCGGGCGGCCAGGCGCGCCAGGCGGGCCTCCCCGGCATCCAGGCCGGCCGACCGGACGGACGACGCGGTGGCGCTGCCGGAGCTCCGGCGCTTGAGATCGGGGGTCGCGCTTCGGGTCTCGCTCGCCACGGGCTCAGCCGCGGCCTGGCGCCGGCGCATGGCCTCCGAGACCCGGTCGGCCAGGACCAGGAGCAGGAGCACGAGGATGGACAGGGGGAGGAGGTTGCGCCGCATGATCACAATATGGAGGGCGGTCGGCTCCGGCCGCTAGCGCCCCCCTCCCCGAGGTGGGCCGCGGCGGGCCGGCGCTGGCGCCGGAACCCCCAGCCGTCTAACATTTTGCCACCTTCGAAGCCGGTGAACTCCCGGGAGGCCGTTTTCTGAACCTGATGGACAGATTCTCCCGGGCGCTGGTGCGCTGGCGCTGGGTCGTGCTCGCGGTCTGGGCAGTGATCGGCGCGGTCGCGGCGGTCCGGGCGCCCGCGACGCCGTCGCTCCTCAACATCCGAGGCGGCAGCGCGCGGGAAACCGAGGCGTCGCGGACCGAAGACCTGCTCACCCAGCGGTTCAGCCGACCGATCGGGGAGTTCTTCGCCGTCACGCTGGAATCGCCCGCGCCGCTCGACCAGCCCGCCCCACGCGCGACGCTCGACACCCTGCTGGCCGCGCTCCGCCGCGAGCCCTACATCCGCGGGCTCGTCTCCTATCCCTCCACCGGCGACACCACCTTCCTCAGCCGCGACCGGCGCGCGACGTTCGTGATCGTCGCCCTCGAGGCCACGCGCGGCGACAGCGCCGGCGCGCTGGTGCTGCCGGTCCGCGCGCTGGTGAAGCAGACGCTGGCCCGGGTGCCCGGCGGCGAGCGCTACCGCGCACGGGTAACGGGCCGCGCGCCGCTCGACCTCGACGTCCGCACGGTCGTGACGCGCGACAGCGCCGAGGGAGAGAAGCGGCTCCTGCCGCTCACGCTGCTGATCCTGGTGCTCGCGTTCGGCGCGCTGGTGGCGGCGGCGCTGCCGCTCATCGTGGGGGTGCTGGCGATCACCGTGTCGCTCGCGATCATCGGCATCATCGCGCACTACACGCCGATGTCGGTGTTCGTGCTCAACATGACGACGATGATCGGGCTTGGCGTCGGGATCGACTACTCGCTGCTGGTGGTCACCCGCTTCCGCGAGGAGCTGGCCCGCGGCACCCGGCGGCGGGTGGCCGCCGCCAACACGCTGGCGACGGCGGGCCGCGCGGTCATCACCTCGGGGCTCACGGTGGTGGTAGGGTTCGGCGCGCTGCTGCTGACGCCGCTGATCGAGACCCGCAGTGTCGGCATCGGCGGGCTCGTCGTCGTGGCGGTGGCGGTGTTGCTCTCGATCACGCTGCTCCCCGCGCTCCTGGCCGTGCTTGGCCGCGAAATCGACCGGCCGCGCTGGCTGGCGCGCCGGCTCACCTGGTATCACGCGCCGCAGGTGTGGGAGAAGTGGGCCCGAACGCTGAGCCGGCATCCGATCCGGGCCTTGGCCTACGGCGGGGCCGTGATCGCGCTGCTCACGCTGCCGGTGTTCTTCATCAAGATCGGCCTGCCGTCGCGCCACTGGTGGCCGTCCGGCACCGAGGCCGGCGACGGCCTGGACGCGCTCTCGGCGATGGGCGTGGCCGGGTTCATCCAGCCGGTGCGGGTGCTGGTGCAGCTGCCGGCGGGACGGAGCGCGGTCGAGGCCACGTCCCTTCGCGGGCTCATGACGCTGGCCGACTCGCTCAAGGCCGACCCGCGCGTGCGGGAGGTGCGGAGCGTGGTGAACGTGGAGGCCAAGGGCAGCCTGCTGGGCTATTCGATGCTCTACAGCGACCTCCCCGCGGCGCGTGCCAAGTATCCCGACTTCCTCGACGCGTACCTGAGCACCGACGAGCGGCTCGCGCTGCTGGACGTGATCCTGGCGGACACGACCTCGCTCACGACGGCGACGGACGTCGTGATCCGCGCGCGCCAGCTCGCGAAGGCGGGGCTCCGGGGCACGAAGGGGATGACCATCACCGTCGGCGGGTACTCGGCGGCGGCGCTCGACTTCCAGGAGGACCTGCTGGAGCGGTTCCCGCTGCTCGTGCTCCTCATCCTCGGCGCGACGGCCGTGATGCTGGCGATCGCGTTCAAGTCGGTGCTGGTGCCGATCAAGGCGATCATCATGAACACGCTGTCGGTGAGCGCCACGTTCGGGCTGATCGTGCTGGTGTTCCAGCACGGCGTCGGGTCCCAGATCTTCGGGCTCGACGGCCCCACGTCGGCGATCTTCGTGGCGGTGCCGGTGCTGGTGTTCGCCGTGGTGTTCGGGCTCAGCATGGACTACGAGGTCTTCCTGCTGAGCCGGATCAAGGAGGCGTTCGACCGCAGCGGGCGAAACACCGAGGCCACGATGGAGGGCCTGAGCGCCACGGCGTCGGTGATCACCTCCGCGGCGCTGATCATGATCCTGGTGTTCGGCATCTTCGCGTTCGCGCGGGTGCTGGCGATGCAGCTGATGGGATTCGGCCTGGCGGTGGCGGTGCTGCTCGACGCGACGGTGATCCGGATGGTGCTGGTGCCGGCCTTCATGCAGGCGATGGGTCGGTGGAACTGGTGGCCGGGGGTGAAGCGGATCAGGCCGAAGGGACGGCCGTCGTCGGAGATGCCGGAGCTGCGACCGTAGGCTACTTCTGGGTAATCCCCACCGCCCTCGCCGCGAATTCGCTCAACCGCGTCGCGAAGACCACGACGGCCCACCCGACCACCGCCAGCACCACCAGCGCCCACATCATCCCGACCGCGGCGAACCGCGGCTCACCCTGGTGGTCCTTGCCGTGCGTCCCGACCTCGACCGGCACGGCGGCCCGCATCCGCGCAAAGGCATCGCGCCGGAGATCGCGCTCGGCCTCTTCGTCGGGCAGGCTTCGGGCCAGGGCAGTGAGCGACGGGAGCGCCGGCAGGCCGAGGCCGGAGGCGGCGGGCGGACGGTAGCGGAGCCGCGCCTCCCAGGCGGCGCGGATCTCGGGGTGCATCCCGACCGGCTGCCAGCTCTGGCGCGCGGCGTCGAACAGCGGGGTCGCCGGCTGGACCAGCGCGGCCTCGAGCGCATCGAGCACCGCGTCGACGTCGGCGAACTCGAAGTCTCCGGCGTCGGGATCGGTGCAGACGAAGCGCGCCGTGCCGGTCATCGCTTCGCGTCGAGCCAGTTGGGGCCGATGCCGATGTCCACCACCAGCGGCACGCGCAGCGCGACCACGTTCTCCATGTGCTCCCGCACCACCGGCTGCATGGCCTCGAGCTCGTCGGGCGGCACCTCGAAGATCAGCTCGTCGTGGACCTGCAGCAGCATCCGGCTCCGGAGCTTCCGCTCCGCGATGGCGGCGTGGATGCGGATCATGGCGAGCTTGATCAGGTCTGCCGCCGAGCCCTGGAGCGGCGAGTTCTGCGCGGCGCGCTCCCCATAGGCCCGCATGTTGAAGTTCCGGTCCTTGACCTCGGGCACGTAGCGTCGGCGCTTGAAGATGGTCTCGACGTAGCCCTGCTCCCGCGCGAGCTGCACCATGCGATCGAGAAACTGCCGCACCCCGGCGAAGCGCTCGAAGTAGCGCGCGATGAAGGTCTTCGCGTCCTCCTGCGAGATGCCGAGCTGGCGGCTCAGCGCGAACGGCCCCTGCCCGTAGATGGTCGCGAAATTGATCGTCTTGGCGCGGGCCCGCATGTCGGCCGTGACCTCGGCGAGCGGCACGTTGAAGATGAGCGCGGCCGTCTGCCGGTGGATGTCGCCGCCCTGGTGGAACGCGTCGATGAAGCCGGGGTCGCCCGACAAGTGCGCCATCAGGCGCAGCTCGATCTGCGAGTAGTCGGCCACCAGGAACTGCCAGCCGGCCCGGGGGACGAAGCCGAGGCGGATGGCCTCGCCGCGGGCGCTCCGGATCGGGATGTTCTGGAGATTGGGCTCGACCGAGCTCAGACGGCCGCTCGCCGCGCCGGTCTGGTTGAAGCTGGTGTGGATCCGGCCGGTGCGCCGGTTCACCCGGCCGGGCAGCGTGTCGACGTACGTGCTCTTGAGCTTCTGCAGCTCGCGGTACTCGAGAATCAGCCGCGGCAGCTCGTGGCCCATGGCGGCGAGCTGCTCGAGCACATCGGCATCGGTGCTGGGGCCGCTCTTGGTCCGCTTGAGCACCTGGAGCTGCTGCTTCTCGAACAGGATGGTGGCGAGCTGGCGCGGCGAATTGAGGTTGAGCGACTCGCCGGCCACGGCGGCGATCTCGCCCTCGAGCCGCCGGAGGTCGCCGCTGAGCTCGCCATTGAGCCGCGCGAAAACCGTCGCGTCGATCGCGATCCCCTCCCACTCCATGTCGGTGAGCACGCGGACGAGCGGCAGCTCGATGTCGCGCATGAGCGGCTCCATCGCCATCTCGCCGATCGCGGGCGCGAAGACGGCGTACAGCGCGAGCACCGCGCCGCTGCCGGCGCCGCAGTAGGACGCGGCCGCCGGGATTGCGACCTCGGCGAACGGGATCTGCGCCTTGCCCTTGCCGATGAGGTCCGCGTAGGTCCGCAGCGTCCGGCCGAAGTGCTCGAGGCAGAGCGTGTCGATCGCGTGCGAGCGGCGGCCGGGATCGAGGACGAAGCTCGCGAGCATGGAGTCGAACGCCACGCCGGCCAGCTCGACGCCCGCGTGGCGAAGGACCTGCCAGTCGTACTTGATGTTGTGGCCGGCCTTGGGGACCGTGGGGTCCTGGAGCAGCGCCACCAGCGGCGCAAGCGCGCCGTCGGTGATCGGCGGCAGATTCCTGACCGGCGCCGGAGCGGCGAGCTCGCCGCCGCGCGGACGGTGGCCAAACGGGAGGTACCAGACCTCGGTCGGGCTCGCCGCCAGCGACAGGCCGACGAGCTCCGCGTCGTGGGGCTCGAGCGAGTTGGTCTCGGTATCGAGCCCGACGAGCGGTGCCCGCCGCAGACGCTCGACGAGCGCCGGAATCGCATCGGGGTCGTCGAGGACGACGACCTCCACCGCGGGCTGGTCATCGAGGGCGAGCCAGTCGGCGGCGGTGGCGGGAAGGGTGGCGGTGGCGGCGCCGGCCGTGCCGGGCTCACGGGACTCGTGGGCGTCCGGGCCGTCGCCGCCGTCGCCCGGGCCGTCGGCCCACGGGTCGGAGGATGGCCCCTTCGCTTCGCCCAGGGTGACTCCCAGGGACGGAGCGCCGCGCGCCTCGTCGCCAAGCTCACCCTGCGTCGCCGGCGCTCCCGTGCTCGGCCCCGTTCCCCCGCCCTGCGCTCCCAGCTTTCGCGCCAGCGAGAAGAACTCCAGCTCGGTCAGGATTCGGATCAGCCCGTCCCGGTCCGGCTCCTGCAGGACCAGGTCGGCGACGTCGAGCTCGACCGGCACGTTGCGCTGGATGGTGACGAGCTCCTGCGACAGCCGCGCCGCATCCGCCTGCGCGAGCAGCGCCTCGCGGGTGCGCTTGGCGGTGACCTCGGCGGCCCGCGCCAGGATGGTCTCGAGGTTGCCGTACTCGGCGAGGAGCTTCTGGGCGCCCTTCTCGCCGATGCCCTTTACGCCGGGGATGTTGTCGGAGCTATCGCCGACGAGGGCGAGAAAGTCGACCACCTGCGACGGTGGCACGCCGAGCCGCTCGGCGGCGTTGGACTCGTCGACCCATACCTCGTCGACCGCCGCCGGGCCGCCCCGCCCGGGATTGAGCAGGACGATGCCAGGCCCGATCAGCTGATAGAAGTCCTTGTCGCCCGAGACGATGACGGAGCGGAGCCCGCGCGCGGCCCCCGCCTGGGCCAGCGTGCCGATGACGTCGTCGGCCTCGTAGCCGGGGATCGCCACGAGCGGAATTCGGAGCACGGCAAGCAGGTCGCAGATGCGCTCGACGGCCCGGTCGAAGTCGGCCTGGAGCGAGTCATCGAGCTTCTCGCGGGTGGACTTGTAGTCGGGATAGCGCTCCTCGCGGAACGAGGTGCCGGCGTCATTGACCCAGGCGACGTAGTCGGGGCGGTACTTCTCGCGCAGACGAAGGAGGAAGTTGACCACGCCCCAGGCGGCGGAGGTGTTCTCTCCCTTGGTGGTGCGGAGCGGCCGGCTGATCATCGCGAAGAAGGCGCGGTAGATCAGGGCGTAGCCGTCGATCAGGAAGAGCTGGGGGGGCGTGTGGTTGGGCATGGGGGGAAGATAAGGCGGAAAACCGGAGGCGGCGGGCCGCCCGCCCGCCGCCCCAGCCCGCCCCCTGGTCAGCTCTGGCGCCGCAGCCGTGCGAGCGTGCGCTCGTAGTCGGCCCGGCTGGCCGGCAGCAGCCGCAGGCGCCCGAACCCGCTCTCGTCGCGGAAGAACAGCTCCAGCCGGAGGTTGATGTACGACCACCGGAGGATCCGGTTGGCCGTCGTGCCGGGGCTGTTCTCGATGACCTCGTCGGGCGGGCCCAGGTTGACGAAGACCTCGCCGCGGTCGGTCCGCCAGCCGGGCAGGCCTTCGTCGGTGAAGCGCTGGTTGGCCAGGGCGATGCGGCTGAAATACTGGTTCAGCGCCTCGTTTTCCGGCGTGACGCTGTTGGGGTCGGTCCGGGCGTAGAACTCGCGCCACATGCGGGCCCGTTCCGACTCCGGCGCCTTCCGCATGGCACCGACCTCGTCGTCGTGCCCGAAGTAGCGCAGCAGGTCGAGCATTTCGTCGAAGTTGGTGACGACCCAGGCCTGGGTGAAGGAGACCAGGGCCGAGACCTGGCGCTCCTGCTGCCCTTCGCCCACCACCAGCCGGAGTTCGCCGAGTGAGACGCTGTCCGGCGAGAGCCGGATGACCTGGCTCTCGACCTCGTGGCCGCCGCGGAAGCGGAGCTCGTCCTCGTGGATCACGTGCTGCTGCTCGTCGATCACCTTGAACGGGACGGTGGTGGTCTTGGCGAAGCGGTAACCTTCGATGTAGGCCAGCAGCGTATCGCTGCCGTAGCCGACGGCGCCGCGCGGATTGAGGACGAGGTTGAGCGGATCGGCCAGGTTCCCCCGCCCCGTCGCCTGGTACACCAGGACCGGCGCGCTCACGTCCCCGCCCGCGAAGCCCGGCGCCGTGAAGTCACCCTGGGCGCGGCTCTCGGAGGTCGAGCCGACGTCGCGCACGGTCACGCTCACGGCGTACTTGCCCGGGAGCAGCCGGAGCACCTGCTGGAACAGGACGCTCTCGTCGCTCCGGAGGGTCTCCTGGAAGGTCGGGACGCGGACGATCTCCTCGCGGGCCACATCGACCGAGGCCGCGCCCTCGCGCTTGAAGGACAGGCTCACCCGGTAGCGGGCGACGAAGACGTTGCCCTCGCGCTGGAAGGCCAGCGCCCGGTTCTCGAGGGAGAGGCCGAGGACGCCGATCACGCTGTCCGCAGGCCCGGCGGCGAAGGCCACGGTGCCGACGAACGGGAGCGGATCGCCGGCGGCGATGCGGCCGAGGCGCTGGTAGAACTGGGTGCTGTTGAGAACGCGGGTGAGCGATTCGCCGGCGGTCGGCTCATTGCCGCTGCCGACGCGCTTCCAGCTGCCGCACCCGAGGAGGGCGGAATACAGGACTGCCGAAAGCACGAGCCGACGCATCAGTCACTCCGGGATCGAGGCAGCCGCGTCCGCACGGCTGCGGATGCGGCGGAACGTTAGTGGCGCTGAAGGAGATGCGTCAAGCAGCGCGGGCCATGTCCGAATCCAGCTTGCTGCTGGATCGGAATCACGGTAGCTTGGCGGATCCATGAACGCCGACAACATGGTAGGACGCACGGTGGCGGGTTACCACCTCGCCGAGTACATCGGCGAGGGCGGCACCGCCACGGTGTATCGCGCCGAAAACGCCGAGCGCGGGCGGGCCGCAGTGAAAATCCTGCGGCCGCGCCTGGCGCAGGACCCGATCGCGGTGAAGCGCTTCCTGCGCGAGGCCGAGTACGGGGCCCGGGTCAAGCATCCCAACATCGTCCAGACGTACGACTACGGGGCCACCGACGGATTGCATTACCTGGCGCTCGAGTGGGCGCCGGGCGAGCCGCTGGCGGAGTTCATCAACCGCTCGGGCAAGATCGCGCCGACCCTGGTGGCAACGATCGTCGAGCAGCTCGGCGCCGCCCTGGGCTCCGCCCACAAGGCCGGGATCATCCACCGGGACCTCAAGCCCGCCAACATCATGTACGACCCGGCCACGCAGACGGCCAAGCTGCTGGACTTCGGCATCGCGCGGGACGCGGAGCTGAACCCGGAGGAGCGGCTCACGCGCGCCGGGTTCTTCGTGGGGACGCTGCAGTACGTCGCGCCGGAGACGCTGAGTGGCGAGCTGGTGAGCGAGCAGGCCGACGTGTACAGCCTGGCCACGATCGCGTATTACATGCTGACCCAGGAGCTGCCGTTCACCGGCAAGAGCCCCAGGGAGTTGTTCCAGCAACTACTCACACAGGCACCAGTCCCGCTGAACCAGGCGGTGAAAGGGCTCCGGTTTCCGGGGCCGATCGAGGCGGCGGTGATGCACGGGCTGGACCGGGACTTGGCGAAGCGTTCCAAGACGGTGGACGAATTCGCCGCGGAGTTGTGCACGGCGGTCCGGCAGGGCGGGGCGAAGCGGGGCTTTCTGTCTTCGCTGTTCGGCAAAGGCGAGTGAGCGACGCAGACCAGCTCCGCCGGCTTCTGCTCGAGCGGTCGGTCCGTCGCGGGGACTTCGTGTTGGCCTCAGGGCAGCGCTCTTCCTATTACATAGACTGTCGTCTCAGCACGATGAGCGCCGAGGGACAGGCGCTGATCGGGCGCATGGGACTCGCGGCCATTGCGACGGCGGGCTGGCGGCCGCGCGCGATCGGCGGCCTCACGATGGGTGCGGATCCCGTGGCCTACGCGATCGCAGCCGCGAGCTGGGGGACGGACCAGGTGATCGACGCCTTCAGCGTGCGGAAGGAGGCGAAGGCGCACGGTACGGGGCGGCAGATCGAAGGCAACTTCCGAGCGGGCGACGAGGTGGTCGTGGTGGAAGACGTGATCACGACGGGGGGCTCGGCCCAGCAGGCGATCGCGGCCGTCGAGGGCGCGGGTGGGCGGGTGGTGGGAGTGCTCGCGGTGGTCGATCGGGAGCAGGGGGGGTCGGAAGTGCTGGCAGGAGGAGGGCGGCAAGTAGTAGTGCTGACTACTGCCTCTGAACTGGGCCTCAAAGCGATGGACTACACGGGCGCCTGATCGGCGCCCGTCGTTTTTCGTAGGACCGCCCGGACAACGGACCCCTGCGGCGCGCCCGCGGCCTGGCAGTGCAGCCCTGCAGCGCGGACATTTCGAGCACTCGCACGCCAAGCACCCCTCCGAAGACCGAAATCTCCGCGGCGCTTCGAGCAATCGGCACAGGTGGTGGGCTGATCGCGTCGAGCTTCGCATGGGCAGGGGAAGCGGGGGCGCAGCGCACTCACAGGTGCGCCCGGGCGAGTCGTCGTCGAGCAACGCATCCGACGCAGAGGAGCCGCCAAAATGGATGAGGAACGCCTGGCCCGGGTGCTCGAGGAGATCAGGGACCTACAGCGGCAACAGGTCGAGGCCTACGGGCGTGCATTGACCAACCAGCAGGAGGCCCTGCGCCTGCAGCGAGAGGCAATGGGGCGCGCCCGCAAGCTGTTGACTGCGGTCGGGGTGGTCATTGCGATCGTCCTGGTCATGGCGCTGGTGCTCCTGCGGTACATCCTCCAGCACTACGCGTGAGCTGCCCATGTCGCCAACTCGCCGGGAAGTCCTGGCCCAGCTCGCCACCCTCGTCGTAGTGCCGCGTTCGCTCCGGATCCGCACCGACCAGGACCCGCTCGATGGCACCATCGCCGACTACCAGGCCGGCCGCCGCCGCGGCGCCTGGACGGCCGCCGAGGTGACCGCCCGCGCGCTCGACCGCTGCCGCAGCGACGGGATGCGTTGGCGCGCCATCGACGCGCTCTCCGACACGGCGGTCGCCGACGCACGCGCCGCCGATGCCCGGCTCCGCGCGGGCCGGATGCAGGGGCCGCTCGACGGCGTGCCCGTCTTCGCGAAGGCGATCTACGACATGCGGGGAACCCCGACCACCGGCTCCAGCGCCGAGTGGGCGCGGCTCTTCCCCGACGCCGTGCGGCGTGACGCGCTCGAGGTCGCGCGGCTCCACGACGCGGGCGCCGTAATCCTCGGAAAGACCGCCGCCGACGATTTCGCCTATCACGGCGATGGCACCAGCAGCCACACCGGCCAGGTGCAGAACCCGCACGATCCCGGGGGCACGCGCTCGCCTGGCGGCTCCAGCGCGGGCTCGGCGGTCGCCGTCGCTGCGGGGATGGCCTTCGCGGCCCTCGGCACCGACGACGGGGGCTCCAACCGCATCCCGGCGCAGTTCACCGGGGTCGTGGGGATGAAGCCGACCTTCGGCCTCGTGCCCCGGACCGGCGTGATCCCGACGTGGCCCTACCTCGACACCCACGGGCCGCTCGCGCGCACGGTCGCGGACGCGGCGCTGCTCCTCGCCGCGATCGCCGGGGCCGACGCCTCGGACCCGCTGGCGCTCGCGGGCGCCCGGGGCCCATCGTTGCGCGACAGCCTGTCCGTGGCGGAGCGAGGGGACGCGCTGGCCGGCGTGCGGCTCGGGCTGGTCGAGGCGCACGTCCCGCGCGGGCAGATGACGGCCGAGGCGCTCGTCACGTGGGATCGCGCCGTGGGCGACCTGCGTGCCGCCGGCGCGACGATCGAGCCCTTTGCCCCGGCGGTCACACTAAGGGACTATCGGGATGCCTTCGCCGCAGCGTCGGTCCGGCGCGGCGACGTGGCCCCGGATCCCAAGTCGCCGGCCCCCACCGCCAACGCGCTCTACACCTATTTCGCCGGCCGCACCGGCGACGCTCGTGCAGCGGTCCGCCGGGGCTACACCGCCTACCGTACCTTCTACGACGTGTTGCCCGCCACCTTCGACGCGTGCGAGCCCCTCCTCCAGCGCCCGCTCGTCGAGGACGCGGCGGGGCAATCGTTCGCCCGCTCGCGCGCCGAGCTCGTGACGACGCTCGCCCAGTCGATGCGCACGGCGAGGGTCACGGCGATGGTCTACCCGACCATGCCGTTCAACGCCACCCGCGCCGGCGACGACTGGCCGGACATCCGTACGGCACTCGGCTACGGCAACTGGCTCGGGCTGCCCGAGGTCTCGGTCCCGGCGGGGCTTGGCGCGGACGGGATGCCGGCGCTCAACCTGTCCGTGGTCGGCCTCCCGGGCGAGGATGCCCGCGTGCTCGCACTGGCGCACGCCTACGAGCAGCAGTCGCGCCGTTTCGTCCCTCCGCCCCGGGCGGGGCGGGGGAAGCCCTGAGCGGCCTCGCGCTACGGAATCACGTTGGGTTCCCCGTTCTTGGGCCCGGCCCAACGGGCGGTGAAGGCGCACGGGGGCTGACGTCCGGCCTGGACCAGGACCAACGCGTCGATCGCCGTCTCGGTGAACTGGCCGGAGATACTGACCTGGTAGACGATGCCGTCGAAGACCTGGGTGAGGGGGGTGGTGGTGATGGTACGGGAGCTGGTCGAGGCGCAGGGTGGCAAGTGCTGGATCGAGGAGGCCTCCGGGCAGGGAGCGCGCGTCGTGGTGCGCCTGTCGACGGGAGCGGCGCTTCCGTGATCAAGGTTCTGGTAGTCGAGGACCATCACGCCATCGCGCAGGGGCTCCGGGAAAACCTGGAGCTCGAGGGATTCGAGGTCCGGATCTCAGGCGACGGGATCGACGCGATCGAGGTCGCCTCCAGCTGGATGCCGAACCTGGTGCTGCTCGACCTGATGCTGCCGAAGCGCAGCGGCTTCGACGTGCTGGCCGCCATTCGCGCCCGCGGCGCCGACATGCCGGTGATGGTGGTGTCGGCCAGGGGGAGCGAGGCGGAGAAAGTCCGGGCGCTCAGGGCCGGGGCGGACGACTACGTGGTCAAGCCGTTCGGCCTGATGGAAGTGCTGGCCCGGGTGCACGCGCTCCTCCGCCGGACGCCGGGCGATGGAGCCGGTACCGGGCGGGAGGAGCACTATCACCTGGGAACCATCACCATCGACGTACCAACACGCTCGGTCCGGCGAGGCGCGGAGCCGGTGCTGCTGCGGCCGAAGGAGTTCGACCTGCTGGTGGCACTGTGCCGGGCCCGTGGAGCGGTGGTCTCGCGCGGCGTGCTGTTGAACCGGATGTGGGGATACGGCCGCGGCGTGGTGACCCGGACGGTGGACACACACATTGCCGCCCTGCGCCAGCGCCTGGAGACGGACGCCGAGAATCCACGGCTGATCCTGACGGTGTGGAAGGCGGGATATCGCGTGGGCCCGGTATCGGCATCGGAAGGCCAGTGACGGGGGCTGCGGGCTCAGGAGGCGGATGCACGGCGAGATCGAAGTACGCAACGTGTTCCCCGTGAAGGGACGAGGCGCGGTCGTCATCGGTTACCTCCGTCAGGGAACCGTGCGGATCGGCCAACAGACACCACCTCTGGCGCTCGGTGACGGACCGCCCCGCGTGCTCACGCTGGCGGCGGTCGAGACCATGCACGCTCCCGAGGGCGGAGCGAACGCGCTGGGGCTCATCTTCCGCGAACGACCGCCGCTCGAGCAGCTTCGTGCCGTGCTCACGCCGGGAACATTGCTCCGTGTGGAGGACGCCCCGGGCACGGGGCCCGGCACCGACTGACCAGCCGGCAGGGGCGGCTCGTCTGGCGCCACCTGTGTGGACCCAAGAGATTGTACAATTCACGCACAGGGGGGCGAGCGCCCAGCGACCTAGCGCCGGCTGACCGAACGGCCCTCGAGCACATCATCGGACAGCTGGCGGCCGCCTGGAACGCCATGGACGGCTCAGCGTTCGCCGCGCCGTTCGCCGCCGGCGCCGACTTCGTCACCATCCGCGGTGAGCACTTTCGCGGGCAGGCGGCGATCGCGGCCGGGATGCACGTCCACTCGATGCTGGACGTCCTCCAAGGTCCACTCGCGGAGCGGCACGGGGCCTGTTTCTCTTTGGTGCTGACGAAGGAGCGCGAGCGCGGCGGGTGGAGATCGCCGCCTTCCACAACACGCTTCAGGCTGCGCCGGGGCCGCCCCGCTGACCGCGCACCACACCGCCCTCCGGGAGTCGGCTCCGCGGAAGGCTACTTCCACTAGGCGATCGCGCCATGTCCGTAACGGACGGTGATCCACGGGTGTACTTCGCAGCCGAACGGACCATGCTGGCCTGGCTCCGGACCGGCATCGCGGTCATGGCGTTCGGCTTCGTCGTCGCACGGTTCGGATTGTTTCTGCGCTTGCTGCATGCGCAGGGAGGGCGCGAGGTCGGCCACGGCGTGTCCCCGTACCTCGGTGCCGCGCTCGTGGTGCTGGGGGTGATCGCGACGGCAGGCGGCGCCCTCCAGTATCAGCACTATGTTGCGACCCTGCCGGGCGACGCGCGGCCAGCGACCTCGAGTCCCCGGTTCGTGCTGGGGCTGAGCTGGGCGCTGGTGCTCATGGGGGTGGTTCTCTCGCTGGTGCTGCTCGTCTAGCGGAGCGCAGCGGGCGGACGGACGACGACGCCAGGAATCACCATGGAATTCGCACTGGACTTGTCACTGGACATCCTCGGGCGCACCCCGGCCGCCCTGAACGCACTTCTCGACGATGCACCCGACCCGTGGGCGCGAGGCAACGAGGGGCCCGAGACGTTCAGTCCGTTCGATGTGGTAGGACACCTCATCGACGGGGAAGAGACCGACTGGATCCCACGAGCCCGCATCATCCTGGCCCGCGGTGCGGAGCCCCGGTTCGAGCCGTATGACCGCTTCCGGCATCGGACGCGCAACGCAGGCCGTACGCTTCCCTCGTTGCTGGCCGAATTCGCCCAACTGCGTGCCGCCAACCTCGAGCTCCTCCGCTCATGGCGGCTGAGCGCCACCGAGCTCGACCTGCCGGGCATGCACCCGAGTCTCGGGCGCGTGACGCTCCGCCAGCTGCTGGCCTCGTGGGTCGTGCACGACCTGGGACACCTGGCCCAGGTCGCACGGGTGATGGCGAAGCAGTATCGCGAGGCGGTCGGACCGTGGCTGCCCTTCCTGCCGGTCCTGACGGACCATGACGTGCCGCGCTCCTGATATGGACATTCTCCAGGCCATCGGCAACACCTCGCTCGTTCGGCTTCGCAAGGTCGTCCCAGCCGGCTGCGCGGACATCTTCGTCAAGCTCGAGTGGGAGAACCCCACCGGCAGCGTCAAGGACCGCATGGCGCAGGCCGTGATCTCGCGGGCGGAGGGGGACGGCCGGCTCAAGCCCGGCGACACCGTCGTCGAGTACACCGGCGGCAGCACGGGGACGTCGCTCGCCCTGGTCTGCGCGGCAAGGGGCTACCGGATCCAGATCGTCACCTCCGATGCGTTCAGCCGGGAGAAGCTGGATCACATGGCGGCGCTGGGCGCGGAGCTGACGCTCGTCCCGAGCGAGGGCGGCCTCACCACCAGGAAGCTGATCCTGGACATGATCGAGGCCGCCCGCGAGCTGAGCCAGGAGCCGCACACCTTCTGGACCGACCAGCTCAACAACCACGACAGCATCGCGGGCTACTATCCGCTGGGCGAGGAGATCTGGAGTCAGACGAAGGGGCAGGTCGACGCCTTCGTTCACTGCGTGGGGACGGCGGCCTCGTCGCGCGGGGTCGCCACCGTGCTGAAGCGATACAAGCCGGGGATCGAGATCGTCGCCGTCGAGCCCGCCGAATCCTCGGTGCTTGCTGGGAGGGCCGGCGGGGCCTCACAAGATCGAAGGCGTCGGGATCGGCTACACCCCGCCGCTCTGGGAGCCGACGCTGGTGGACGACATCCTGCCGGTCAGCACGGACGACGCGAAGGCCATGGCGCGGCGCCTCGCGCGGGAGGAGGCGCTCTTCGCGGGGACGTCGTCCGGAGCGAACGTCGTCGCCGCGATTCGGGTCGGCGAGCGGCTGGGGCCGGCGCCACGGTGGTCACGCTGATGGCCGACTCCGGCCTGAAGTACCTGAGCACCGATGTGTACGGGCGGAGATAGGATGTCCCGAGAGCCGCCAGGACACGGCGCGGCGGGTCCTTCGGCGGTCAGGGCCTGGACTGGAGAGCGTACCGTCCGCCGAACAGCAGGTCGTACTGCAGCAGCCGGTAGTCGTCCAGCAGCGCGCGCTCCCGAGCCGGCAGCGACTCCCAGCTCCAGATCTCCCTCGCCGGCCCCTGCAGGTAGCTGCCCACGACCGGAATCCGCCGCCGGACTTCGTCGGTCATCGCCAGAAATCCCGGCGCGGGAATGCCCATCCGGGCCAGGAGATACGACGGCAGCGCGTTGACGCTCAGCTCGCTGTCCTCGCGCGGCAGCAGGAAATTCGCCCACACGAGCAGGGGGACGCGGCGCATTCGGCGCGCGCGCTCGACCTCGGGCAGGTCCGCCAGCTGCGCGAGGAACGGAGCGAGCGCATCCGTCGACAGCGGCGCCACATGATCCCCGAGGATCGCGATGATCGTAGAGTCCGGCTGGCGGCCGAAGTGCTCGATCAGCGTGCCGATCGCCTGATCGGCGACCCGTATCGTGTTGATGTACTCCTTGAGTTCCCCGTGCCGGTCGCTTGGGGGCGGATCGAGCACGTCAAGGTCCGAGTCCCGGTAGACGCCCGACGTGTAAGGCGAGTGGGTCGACGAGGGAAAGGCGAACACGAAGAACGGGTGCGGCCCCCGGCTCGCCTCGATGACCGCGTCCACTACGGCCCGGTCGGACGGCCATCCCGGGCGGGCCGCGCGCTCGACGCCCGGGACGTCGTTGAGCCAGACCACGTGCTGAAAGCCCAGCAGGGCGTACACCTGCTCGCGGTTGTAGTAGTACCGGGCATCCGCCTGGATCGCCGTAGTCGCGAAGCCCAGGTCACCCAGGGCCCGGGGCAGCGAGGGCAGGGGGTGGCGGATGTACTGACGGAAGGGCAGGCTGCCGGCCGGCAGGAAGGACATCGTCATGCCGGTAAGCACCTCGAACTCCGTGTTCGCCGACCCGCTGAAGATTTCCGGAACGATGCCATAGCCTCCGCTCTGCGCCTTCCGGAGCGCGTGCATGTTGGGAAGGGGGTCGGAGGTGAGGTGCAGGCCGAGGTCGTCGGAATCCATGAATGACTCGACCACATACAGGATCAGGTTCACGTGGCCGGGAGGCGCAGGCGGAGCCGTGGCGCCGGGTGTCCGGCTCAACGCCTTTGCCACGGCCTCGGCGGAATAGTCGCGCGGGGCGACGACGAAGGCCTGCGGCATCTCGGACAGGAACGACAGCACCAATCCGTTGGTGCGTACCTTGTCCCTGTGTTGCAGCTCAGGCGCGCCGAGCTGCCGAAGCAGGGCGGCCACCGGTGGCCGGGTTGGCGCCAGGGCGAACCCCAGCGGGAACGCCAGCAGCACCCCGAGGGCGCCGGCGCCGAGGGCGACGCGACACCCGGCGCCCATCGGTGTCGGCCTGGTCCGCCATATCACCAGGAGGCCGGCGACCCAGAGCGCAAGCGCGAGGACCGACGCGACGAGCATCCCGGTGCCGAAAAACCTCCGAAACAGCGGGATGAACTCGGGCAGCCTCAGCAGGTCCAGCGGCTGAAGCGCCGAGTGCATATGCTCGAGCTTGGCGAGGGTCGCGAAGTTCAGCAGGAGGTAGGCCGGCGCCACGAGAAGCTGCGCGGTCGCGACTCTGGACGTGGCCGCCAATGCCAGCGCGTACGCGCAGAAGAGAATCAGGACGTTCGTCGCCCACGCGTTCGGCTGCACCACATCGCGCTTCAGCCGGGCGGAGACCGCACCCCACTCGAACGCGACGTCGGTGCAGGACGTGAGCACGGCGGCGGACGCCAGCAGCACGGCGAGGGCCAGGGCGACCGACGGGTGGGACCCGGCGGCGCGATAGACCGCGCGGGTTTCCGAGGGCATGAGCATCGAGCACCACAACACGACGAGTGCCGGGGGCAACAGCCAGCGCAAATAGAAGAGGTGGGTCCACGCCCCTGGGTGGAGCGAGTCCAGAAGGAGGCCGCAGGCGAGCGTCGTGAGCCCGGCGAGGAGCAGGCAGACGCCGAGCTTGAGGAGCGGGCGCCGGCCGATCCGAACGGCGGACGGAGCGCTCACCGGTAGCCGCGACTCATGTGCCGGATCAGGATGACCTGGACGCGGCTCCGGGCCTTGAGATACGCCAGCGTGGCATAGTACCTCAGGTTGCTGGGCCGCTCCCGATACCAGGTCAGCACGTCCGCGTCGGGGAAGTAGCGGTCCACGAAGGGAAGGGACTCGTAGCTCATCGACAGCGCGTTCACGTGGCTGGCGGCCAAGGCGGCCTTCACCTCCGCGTAGTACGCAGTCCGCTGCTCGGTACTCATGGCCGGCAGGCCTGTCTCGGGAAACAGGTAATACGAGGTATAGAATCCGCTGTCGGTGAAGCAGGCGAGTGCCGTCGGGTGGACCGACTCTACAATCATGTGACGCACGATACCGTGCTTCGTCGCGATTGCGAGCAACCGGGCGCAGGCCGGCCGCGCGTTGGCGTCGGTCAGGTTCCGGAAGTCGATCCAGAAATAATGACTCCCGACATCGGGGACCGCCGCGAGCAGGCGATCGAGGGACAGCCCGATGGACGGCGCGGGCGGGTGCCCTACATCGAACGTGTCGCCGGTGGCGTCGTACGTCACGTCGATCTCCATGCCCCGGTACTGCTTCGCCATCCGCTCGGCGCGTTGAATGCTGTTCACCCGGTGCAGCCACACCTTCACGGGGAATCCCGGGTCGCGCCGCCGCGGGACGTCGCGCACTGGGGGCAGATCGGGAAGCCGATCGGCTGCCGATCGAAAGGCGCGGCGGGCGAGGAGCGCGTCGCCCACCTGCCAGGCAAGCCCGACGGCAAGACCCAGGAGCAGCACGCTGACCAGCACGCGATGGGCAAGCCTGCGGCCCGGGGCAGGCTGACCGGTCCCGGGGCCCATGCCTGGCACGGTGTGTTCGGGCATCGGCCTCAATAATAGGACGGCGAGCTCACCGTTGCTTCGGTGAGCTCGCCGTCCTGGCTGCGCCGGAGTCGGTGCGCTGCTACGACGCCGTCTGCACCTGCGAGAAGAACTCTTCCGCGTTCTTGCGTAGCTCTTCCGGCGTCAGGTCCTTGATGCGCTGGGCGAGCCACCAGCGGTGGCCGAATGGATCCTCGAGACAACCGGTCCGATCGCCCCAGAACTGGTCGGTGAGCGGCATGATCGGTTTGGCGCCGGCGTCGACGGCGCGCTTCCAGGCCGCGTCCACGTTCTCGCCGTATATGAAGAAGCTCACCGGTGTGCCGCCGTAGGATTTCGGGCTCTTGCCGCCCTGGTCGGGCATCTCGTCGCCGAGCATGATCCTCGAGTCGCCAATCCGGATCTCCGCATGCATGATCGACCCGTCCGGCCCCGGGAACCGCATCACTTCTTCGGCTCCTAACGCTTTCTTGTAGAAGTCGATGGCCTTCGCCGCCCCGGCGACCATGATGCTGGGCGTGACGGTGTGATAGCCCTTGGGAATCGCCTGCACCTTCTGTGGCATGGTAGCCTCCTGACCGTGGAAAAAGTGGCAGCGGCAATATTGGAATTCCGTCCCAAACGGGCAACCGAAGACGTCTCGGAGGGGAACGTCTGAATGTCACAATCATCGACCGGTTCGGAGACGGAACGGAGCATTTGCCGCTCGTCTTTCCGACTCCACGCCGGGAGATAGATTCCGGCTCGGTGCCAGTGGCGCCGTAGCGATCCGGCCACGGGACGAGGTGACCTTGTTCAGACTGCGATTTCCGGTGGCCGAGATTCCCCACTGGTCCGAGGGCTACTCCGACGATGAGAGCGACGATCGGTTCCTCCGCGAGGTGCGCCCCGCCGTGCGGCGGCGAGCATATCTCACGGCAGCCGAGTTCCCAAGAAATCGAGGCCCACTCGTGACACGATCTTCGTCTTCGCCAGGGAACAGCGCCGGGCGGGCCGCAGCGCAGGTCCGGGCGTACCTTGCGTCGTTGCCGCCCGAGGCCCGGCGGCAGCTCAAGCAGCTGCGCCAGGCCATTCGGACCGCGGCCCCCGGCGCCACCGAGAGCTTCAGCTACGGCATTCCAGCCTTCAGGCTCGACGGGCGGCCGCTCATCTGGTACGCGGCCTGGAAAGAGCACTGCAGCCTCTATCCGATGAGCGCGGCCATCAGGCGCGCCCATGCGGCGGCCCTCACGGGGTATAAGACCTCGAAAGGAACGATTCGCTTCCCCTTCACCCTGGCTCCGTCGGCGGCGCTGGTGAAGCGTCTCGTGAAGTCCCGAATCGCGGAGCTGCGAAAGAAGGCAAAGAGATGAATCCCATGCGCCTGCGCCTTTCGCCGATCGTGCTGACGCTGAGCCTTGGGCCAGTCTCCCTCGCAGGGCAGGGAAATGTCCCGCCGGACAGCTCGCGGGTCCTGCTGCTGGAGCAGGGCTTCACCGCTCCCGCCGACAGCGCCGTCGCCGTCCTCAAGAAGGGCGTGATGTACTGGGCGGAGGTGGAGGGGCCCGGGGCTCCTGTGATCCGTTCGGCGTCACGGTATGGCCAGCCGGCGCTGGTGGTGGACGCCGACGCCACCGGCACCGGCGCGCGCCGGTTCGAGGTCCACGTGGGACAGTCTGGCTCGTATGTCGTTCTGATGCCGGAGCTTCGGGGCAGCCAGGCGGCGACGCTCAGGCTCTACCGGGACGAGGCGAGACAAAGCGATTCGCCGAATCGCGCGACCGCGCCTTCGCCATCGGCGTGCTGTTCGGTGGCGGCGGGCACACCGGGTATCGCCTCGAGCCCGCGCCGGGCGGTCCGAGCGGCGGGCGACAATTCGAAGGAGGCATCGTCACCCAGAGCGGTAGCTGGTTCTCCGCCGTGCTTGGCCTCGCCCGGCAATCGCTGCACGACCCCGATTTCGCCGTCGCGTGGTTCTTCCTCGAGCCGAGGGTGAGGATCGTGAGCGGCCTGCTCGGGGGCAGCCGCACCGATCTGGCGCTGATGCTGCGGGTGGCGGCGGCCCCCGAAAGCGGGCCGCATCATCTCCCGCCGAACCTGATCGCGCCGGGCATCACGATCACCCACCACTTGTCGGGGGACGGGCGCCGCCGCGGCGGCAGCATCTATACCTCCTGGCGCCATGGCTGGATCGGGAACGTTCCGGAGACCGACCGAAACACCACGAACGAGTTCACGGCGGGCCTTGCCTGGATTCCCTGATGCCACCGTACGCCGACTCGGAGCCTCCTCGCCCTGACGAGGGCCAGGCCAACTTCGAGGGGCTCCAGCGGTTCCTGGAATGCGTCCACACGCTGTCGGTCGACCGACGACTCTCGCGCTATGCGTATCTGGCGGAGAAGCCCGC
The DNA here is from genome assembly GCA_963840215.1 of uncultured Gemmatimonadales bacterium. Taxonomy (GTDB): domain Bacteria; phylum Gemmatimonadota; class Gemmatimonadetes; order Gemmatimonadales; family GWC2-71-9; genus CAVVWJ01. The sequence continues at coordinate 905,529 of CAWIYG010000002.1, forward strand.
GGCAGCCTCGTAGCGTTCAGGTCCCTGCCAGCACCGCCAGCACCGCTTCGACCCGAGCGACGGGCCTCCCGCAGGCGATCACGTCGACGGCCCCGAACTGCAGGTGCCGCCGGGCCCGGACCTCGGCCCGGAGCTCGAGGCAAGGCGTCGGTGGAGTCACGGGCTCATGAAACGACGCGCTGGTGCGGAGGAGCCGGGGCCTGCCCCGGTGCCCGTGGGCCCAGGCCCAGAGTGCCACCAGCTGGCCGGCCGCCTCGATGATCAGGGTGCCTGGGAAGATCGGGTCGCGCGGAAAGTGCTGCGGGTAGACCCAGTGATCGGGGCCGAGGTCGACGACCGCCGAGATGCGCTGCCCGTCGATCGCCGTCACACGTGAGATCTGGCGCATCCGGGCCACCGGCAAGAAGGTGGCGTCGAGATCGAGCAGGCTGACTGGCGTGTCGAGGACCGGGGCTGGCATCTGACTCGTCCTGGTGGTTGGGGCTGGAGGCGACGCTTCTCACGGTCTCGTACGCCGCTCGGGGCGGTTCGGATGCCGCGAGGCGGCCCCCTGATCGGGGGAGCAGGCCCGTGCAAGCCCTCCCCCGACTCCCCGCGCATCTTGTCCGACAACGCACCGCCCTGGCGGGCTGCCAGGCGGACGGGTGGCAGGGACAGGACGCAAAGGGGGAAGAAATGACGCTCCAGTGGGGCGCGGCGACGAGAAGGATGCATCGCGGGATGACCGTCCTGCTGCTCGCCGGCGCGGCGCTCGGCACCGCATCGGTGATCTCGGGATGCGCGGGTGACGGAATCGTCTACGACAGTTACCGGCACGACACGCACCGGTGGAACCGGGACGACGACCGGTTCTACCGGCGCTGGGAGGTCAACACCCACCGAGCGCACATGGACTTCCGGCGGCGAAGCCCGGCAGACCAGAGGGCATACTGGGGCTGGCGCCGCCGATAGGCGGCGGGTTCCTGAGGGGCCTGGGACGCTCCGGTCGGCGGGGTTCGCCTCCCGCTCAGCATCAGGCCGGTCCGCGGCCCATTCCCCCAGGTATACTTGCAGGGGTGTGGTATCGACCCGCCAGCCTGTTCGCGGTCGCGACGGCGCTCGTCCTCGCAGCGCCGCCGGCCGATTTCCTGCTCGCGCAGGCACCAGGCCCAGCGCCCCAACATCGTCGTGTTTGTCGGCGATGACCTTGGGTGGCGTGACACCGGACCCTACGGCAATTCCGCCATCCGAACCCCCAACCTCGATGCCCTCGCTCGGTCGGGGCTGGTGGTGAAGCTCGCATTCGGGACCGCGCCGCAATGCAGCCCGTCCCGGATCAGCATCCTCAGTGGCCGCTACCCCCACGCGACGCGGACCGAGGACCTCCATACGCCTCTGCCGGAAGCCGAGCGCCTGCTCCCGTCCTACCTCCAGGCCGGCGGCTACTTCACCGGGCACATGGCAAAGACGCACTTCGGTCCGAACGCGGAGCGCCAGTTCCAGTGGTATGCCCCCGCGACCGCGACGGCCCTGCCCGGCTTCCTGGACTCGGCGGGGGTCCGACCGTTCTTCCTGTGGGTAGGGTTCCACGAGCCCCATCGGCCGTACGCCCCGGGGCTCGTCCCGCGGCCGCACTCGCCAGCGCAGGTGGCGCTGACACCGTATCTGGCCGACACACCCGGGACCAGAGCCGACCTGGCGCTGTACTACGACGCGATCGCACATCTCGACGCGGACATCGGCCGCATGCTGGCGGAGCTCGACCGACGCCGGCTCCGGCACAACACGCTGATCGTGTTTCTGAGCGACAACGGCGCGCCGTTCCCGCGCGAGAAGGGGACCCTGTACGATGGCGGGACCCGGACACCGCTCATTGTGTCATGGCCGGCGAGCATCCGACCGGGCGGGGTCGCCGAGGACGTGCTCGTGAGCACGGTGGACCTGGCGCCCACCCTGCTAGAGCTCGCCGGCCTGACACCCCCGCCAACGATGCAGGGCCGAACCTTCCGCGAGCTGCTGACCGAGCCCGCGACCTACCGGGGACACGACTACGTCTTCAGCGAGCGGAACTGGCACGACTGCGACGAGCACCAGCGGGCGGTCCGGAGCAGGCGCTACAAGCTCATCCGGACCGACGCCTATACGGCGCTTCCGCTCTGCACCGCCGCCGACATCGGTGCGAGCGCATCGTTCCTCGATCTTCGCGCGGGCGCGAAGGCCGGACGCCTGACGACGGCGCAGCGCCGCCTGTTCGAGGCCCCGCGTGCACGACTCGGACTCTATGACCTGGCGGTCGACCCCTGGGAGGTCCGGAACGTCGCCGGCGATCCGAAGTACGCGAAGCAGGTGCGGCAGCTCGCGGCTGTGCTGCAGGAGTGGATCGAGGAGTCGGATGACTTCCCGGCCGCCTACCGCCTGCGCGACGACAACACGGATCGGGTGACCGGCGTCCAGTTCAACCCCAGGATCCCGCCGCTGCGCAGTCCGGACGTCCCGCCCCGGGACGAGCGCTGGGGTGATCCGGGTCCGCGATAGGAGGCACCTTGATGCACGTCGTATCGCAGGCCGACCTGCCGGAGCGCACGTCAGGACGCCTCCTGCTGGGGCCTCAGGTAGCGCAGCGAGCCGGGCGTCGTCAGCAGCTCGCCGGTTTCCAGCAGCGTCTTGAGACCCGAGAGCACCATGGGCCACCCGCCGTACAGCTCGGAGTTGGCGCCGTCGCGCAGCTGGTCGTGGGTGACGGTGAGGCGGCAGGAGTCACCGACCGCCTCGATTTCCCAGGTGACTCGCGAGGTGCCCTCGCGCTTCACCTCGTCGCTCCAGAGGGGCCGGAAGGTCTGGACCAGCCGGTGCGGGGGATCGACCTCCACATTCTCGCCTTCGGCAATCAGCATGTCGAACCCGATGGTCGCGTCCGTCGCGCGGCTCGCGTAGGAAGAGCCGGGCGTCCAATCCGAGTACACGCCGACCCCGAAGGTGTACTTCGCGCGCAGCACCGGGTCGGTGATCGCCTGCCACAGCCGCTCCGGCGTGGTCTTGATGTAGATCTCGAACACCTTCTCCATACGACCCTCCTCGAGTCCGCGCTTGAGGCCGCTGAGCATGGCGGCCCAGGGCGCCGTGTACTTGTCGATCCACCGGTCGTGAATGAGCCGGATGGGGACGGGGTTCAGGAAGTGGAGCTTTTCCCGCCCGCGCCGCTTGGTGGTCACCAGGCGTGCCTCCTCGAGCACGCGGAGGTGCTTCATGACGCCGAAGCGCGTCATGGTCAGTCGCCGGCCGAGCGCACCCAGGGTCTGACCGTCCCGCTTGAACAGCTGGTCGAGCAGGGCGCGGCGGGTGGGATCGGCCAGTGCCTTGAAGACCAGGTCCGTGTCCATGCACGGATAATATGTGACCATTTGGTCACCTGTCAAGCGGCGGGACGCACGAGCGGGCCGTCGGGCACGACATCCCAAACGTGGGTCCCGTCACCGACACCACACGGCCGGTGGAATAATGTGATCGGCGTCTGGACGGAACGCTCACCCGAACGTCGAGGTGTCCCGTGATCTGGCTCGCTGTGATTCTGGTGGTGGCGTGGCTGTTGGGTTGGGGGGTATTCCACGTGGCGGGGGGTCTGATCCACCTGCTGCTCGTCGTGGCGCTCGTGGTCTTCCTCATCAACTTCTTCAGCGGCCGGCGGGCCGTGTAGGTACGCGGGACCCGCAATGCGTACGGAAGGGCCGCCCCTCGCAGGCGGCCCTTTGCCGTGCTGGACCTCGCCGCTACCGGCGACATGCCGGCCGCATGAACTTTACGGGCCCTGGCCCGGTCCACCCGCTCCGCGAGATGCCCATGCCGATCGCCGCCACGCTGCTCCCCGAGTTCGACCACGAGATGGCCAACTCCCGGCGGATGCTCGAAGCCGTCCCCGCCGCCGACGCCGCCTGGAAGCCCCATCCCAAGTCCACCGCGCTGGGGGACCTTGCCGCTCACATCGCCACCATCCCGCTCTGGGGCCGGCTCACGCTCGAGCGAACCGAACTCGACCTCGGCATCCCCGCGAACCAGACGCTCGCACAGTCACCGTTCACGACCACGGCGGCTCTGGTCGAGCGGTTCGACCGCCACGTGCGGGAGGCCCGCGCGGCGCTTGCCGGCGCGTCGGATGCCGACATGGGAGTAGCCTGGACGCTCAAGAACAACGGGGCCACCATCCTGTCGATGCCGCGGGCCGCGGTCCTCCGCGGCTTCGTCCTGAGCCACATGATCCACCACCGCGGCCAGCTCTCGGTCTACCTCCGGCTTCGGGACGTGCCGCTTCCGTCGCTGTACGGGCCGACCGCCGATACCCGCCGGGGCTGACGATGCCTGGCGCAACGCAGCGGACGCCACGCGCATCGGAACGAGGACAGGCACCCGACCGTAGGGTGGCAGTGGTCCGCACCTCCCCGACCCGATCGCCAGGAGCCCCGATGCGCCGCATCTTCGCCGCTGCCCTGCTGCTCGCTCCCGCGCTTCCCGCTCCAGTTCATGCCCAGGGCCCGGATCTCGGACCCGACGCTACCGTCGACGCCGCCACTCGCACCCGGGTGATCGACGGCGTGCTCGGCCGGCTCAACGAGGACTACGTCTTTCCCGCCAAGGCCGCGGACATGGCGAAGGCGGTTCGCGAGCGCGCGCGCCGGGGCGCATACGAGCGGGTGACCAGTGCCCGGGCCTTCGCGGACACGCTCACCCGCGACCTCCAGGCGGTGAGCCATGACCTGCACCTGCAGGTGGTGTACCGGAGCCGCGGCGTGGCGGACGAATCGCCGGAAGGCGAGCCGTCGCCAGCAGAGCGGGGCAAGCATGCGGCCTTCGCGCGGCGGGTGAACTTCGGCCTCGAGCGCGCCGAGCGCATGGCGGGCAACGTGGGATACCTCGAGATCCGGAGCTTCAACTTCGACGCGGCGACGGTGGACGCGGCGCTCGCGGCGGCGATGAACTTCCTGGCCCACACCGACGCCCTCATCATCGACGTCCGCCGGAACGGCGGCGGCGATCCGGCCATGGTGGCGGCCGTCTGCAGCTACCTGCTGCCGCCCAACACGCTCATCAACAAATTCTACTGGCGGCCGGGCGAGCGGTGGGACGAGTTCCGTACCGGCCGGACCAGCGGCCGCCCCTATGGGACGACGCGGCCCGTCTACGTGCTCACGAGCGACGGCACCTTCTCGGGCGCGGAGGAGTTCGCCTACGACATCCAGACGCAGCGGCGGGGCGAAGTGGTGGGCGACACGACCGGCGGCGGTGCACATCCCGGCGGGCTCAGGCGGGTGACCGACACCTTCGGCGTGTTCGTGCCGGCCGGCCGCGCCGTCAATCCGGTGACCGGCACGAACTGGGAGGGCACGGGCGTCCTGCCCGACGTGCCGGTGGCCGCCGACCGCGCGCTCCGGACCGCGCACCTGCGCGCGCTCGAGCGGATTCTCGCCGCTGAGCGCGACGAGGACATGCGAGCGGCGCTCCGAAAGGCGATCGCGGACGTGGAGCGGGCCGGATGAGCGCCGCGGCGGCGCGCGTCGACGCCTTCCGTCGGCTGCACGAGTCCGGCTGCTTCGTGATCCCCAACCCCTGGGATGTGGGGAGCGCCCGCCTGCTCGTCGGGCTCGGTTTCCGCGCACTCGCGACCACCAGCTCCGGCTTCGCGTGGTCGCTGGGGCGGCCGGACAACGCCGTATCGCTCGAGGAGGCGCTGGCCCACCTGCGCGCGATCGCAGGCGCGGTCGACGTGCCGGTCAACGCCGATTTCGAGGGCGGCTTCGCGGTCGAGCCGGCTCAGGTCGGCGCCAACGTGATCCTGGCCACCGGCACCGGGATCGCGGGGATTTCGATCGAGGACTCCACGGGCGACGCCGCGCGACCGCTGTTCGACTTCGGCCTTGCGGTCGAGCGGGTGCGGGCGGCCCGCGCGGCCATCGACGCCACCGGCACGGGCGTGCTGCTCACCGGCCGCTCGGAGGGGTTCATCGTCGGCCGACCGGATCTCCACGAAACGATCCGCCGGCTCACGGCCTACTCCGAGGCGGGCGCAGACTGTCTGTACGCGCCGGGATTGGGGAGCCGGAACGAGATCGCGCTGGTGGTGGCGGCGGTGGCCCCCAAGCCCCTGAACCTGCTGGTCGGGAACGACTTCGCCACCGTGGCCGAGCTGGCCGACCTGGGCGTGCGGCGGATCAGCGTGGGTGGCGCGCTGGCGCGCGCAGCATGGGGCGGATTCCTGGAGGCGGCGAAGGAGATCGCCGCGCGAGGGACGTTCGGCGGGCTGGCGCGGGCGATGCCGTTCGCCGATATCAACGGAGCCTTCGTGCGCTGACTCGGACCTACATCCGGACGCGCCGGTCGGCCTCGGTGGCGCTGGCGAGGATGTCGCGCCGGAGCCAGGCCGCCGTCTGGAGCACCTTCCCGGGGTAGCGGGAGCAACGAGGCGTATTGGCGCCGCGGACGCAGCCGTTGTAGCGGCGGAGGGCGACGGTCACCGAGCGCGAGCGCACGAGATAGAGGTGCAGAATCCTCGCGCCGTGGCAGATGTTGCCGTCGACGCTCGTGAGATCCGCCGAGCCGCAGCCGTAGCTGCCCGCGTGCATCGGCATCACCTGCATGAGTCCGATCGCGCCCTGGCTGCTCACCGCGGCCGAATCGAGCTGGCGATTCTCGATGAGCAGCACCGCGGCCAGGAGGCTCGGGCTCACGCGCATCCGCCCGGCCTCGCGGGTGACCGCCCAGGCCGCACGCTCGGCCATCGCCGGGTTCCGGGTGCGCCGCGCGATGGCGCGGGTGAGCGGCTCGTGGGCCAGGCGAGCGGTCACGGCGAACTCGAGCGTGGCGCTGTCGACGCGCACGGCCTTCGCGGCGGACGTCTTGGACGCCGGCGTGCGTGCGGTCGCGGGCGTCGTGGAACCGGGCTGGCCCGAGGCGCCCTTGGTGGTCGGGTGCTTCGGCGTCGGGGCCTTGGCCGCCGGGGCCTTCGCCGCCGGGGCCTTCGCCGCCGGGGCCTTGGCCACTGGTTTCTTCGCCGTCGGTGCCGCCACCGCAGACTTGACCGCCGTGCGCCTAACCGGGGCGGCCGAGGATCCCGCGCCGGACACGCCCGGAGACGGCGCCGGGGAGCTCATCGCGTCGAACAGCGATACGGGTGCGGACGCGGGCGAGCGCGCGCCACCAGCACACGCGGTGGCGGCCGCGACGAACGCGACGAAGCACGCGGTCATGCATGAATCGAGGGCGCGGCGACTACCCGTCGGGAACGGCAATCAGGCTCCAGGTGAAGATTGGAGCACTATCGCCGACGGCTGGAGCGCGCTCAAGTGTGGGGATCCTGACTGCGACGAGAAAGGCGACACCGGGTGGGTGGCGTGCATTCGCGTGCCATGCGCAACTCGATGCACGCGCGCGCCAAAGGAAGCAATTGGGTGTAACAGTGCAGCGGTTCGCACGCCGGGGTGGGGGACTGGACCGTTACAAATGGGGGCCAGGGCCGATGTGTGGAATGACAATCGGCGCCTCGACGGGCAAGGCTATCTTGTTGGCATGACGCGAGTCCGCCATGGCTGACGACGGTTTCCGCCACCGGCAGGTGCAGGCCGAGGGCGCCGCGATTCACGTGGTCGAGGGCGGATCCGCGGGGGCGCCGGCCGTGCTGTTCGTCCACGGCTGGCCCGAGTGCGCGGCGGCGTTCGGGCAGGTCATGCACCTGCTCACCGACCGGGCTCACGTCGTGGCAATGGACCTGCCCGGGATCGGCGGCTCGCCCGCGCCGCCGACGTCAGGCGACAAGCGAACCCTCGCGCGGTACGTGCGCGGCGTCATCGCGGCACTGGGGCTCGACCGGGTCAGCCTGGTGGGCCACGACGTCGGCGGGCAGGTCGTGTACGCGTTTCTCCACGGCTTCCCCACCGAGCTCCGGCGGGCGGTGATCATGAACGTGGCGGTGCCAGGGGTCGCGCCCTGGAGCGAGATCAAACACAATCCGGCCATCTGGCACTTCACCTTCCACACGATCCCCGAGCTCCCGGAAGCGCTGGTCAGTGGCCGGCAGGCCGCCTATTTTGACTACTTCTACGATCGACTCGCGGCCAACCCCGGCGGTGTGAGCGAGGACGCGAGGGCGCGATACGCCGAGGCGTATGCCCGGCCGGAGGCGCTCCGCGCCGGCTTCGACTGGTATCGCGCGTTCCCGCAGGACGAACGCAACAACATCGCCGTCGAACGGCAGACCGTCGATACACCGGTGCTGTACCTCCGCGGAACCAAGGATCCCGGACTCGGTCTCGACCGCTATGTGGAAGGCCTCCGGCATGGCGGTCTGCGCGACGTGGAAGGGGCCGAGATCGCCGACAGCGGGCACTTCGCGCCGGATGAACAGCCCGCTGCGGTGGCGAGAGAGCTCGCGCGCTTCCTCGAGCTCGGCCCCTCCTGACGCCGTCTACTGCAGTGGCTGCGGCTCGCTGTAGATGAAGTCGTCCAGCACCACGACGTCCGCTCCGCCACCGTCGCTCAAATCGTCGATACCCGCACCAAGTGGAGCCTCCCCCAGCGTCAGCACGACCCGCGCGATGATCGGCTGCTCGAAGGTGACGCCGACCAGGCTGAACTCGTCAGGATCCGCGCGCACCGGCACCGCGACATCGGCGATCAGCTTCCCGGCCCGGTCGTACGCCTGGAGCCGCGAGGCGTTCGCCTTGTCCACGTCCACCACCACGGCGCCGAAGCTCCGCACCGCGGCCACCGTGTCGCTCCCCGGAATCCGGAACAGGACCTCGACCTGGGTCGTGCCGACCGCCGCGAACAGCTTGGGGGCGCTGAACGGAATGAACTCCGTTCCGTAGCTCGGGTTGATGTCGGCGAAATTGTTGTCGCTCACCCGGAGACCGGTCGCGCCGCCGTACACGAGGCCGCGACCCTTGAAGAAGTCGGCGGGGAAGGCGGGCGTGTTGAGGAACTGCGCCGGCACCCCGTCCCAGTTGATCTGGCGCCGGCCCGAGGCGTGCCGGCCGGGCTCGCCCTTGTTGTCGACATCGCCGACCGACGCGGCGAACTCGGGGATGCGAGGCTCGACCTCGCCGCTGAGCTGGACGATCGCCTGCGGTATGGGTGCCGGATCGGGAGCAGTGATGTCCCCGCCGTCGTCGCTGCAGGCCTGAATGAACGCCGCGCCGAAAAGCGTGGCGAGCAGGGTGATGCGGTATCCGTTCATGGTATCCTCGCCGGGGTCTGAGTGTGGGACCGGGTTGCGGCGAGAATATTGGACAATGGAAGGCCTGCAACTATCCGGCATTGGGCCGGACTTCGATCCGACGATCGCGGGCGGAGGGGCAGGCGGAGGAGGGGGAAGCGACCCGCCGGAAGTCAGGTGTGTGGCTATTCTTGTGGCCGTGCCCTACTTCCTCGCCCTCGTCTCCTCGGTCCTCTACGGCGCGGCCGACTTTACCGGCGGTCTCGCCACCCGGCGGGCCGGCGTGCTGGCGGTGGTCGCGGTCTCGCAGCTGAGCGGGCTGATCCTGCTCCTCGTGCTTCTGCCATTCCTGCCCGCCGCGTCACCGTCGCGCGCCGACCTTCTCTGGGGCGTGTCGGCGGCGCTCGCGGGCAGCGTGGGCGTCGCGCTGCTGTACCACGCACTGGCCATCGGCCGGATGGCGGTCGTGGCCCCGACCACGGCCGTGTGCGCCGTCGCCATTCCGGTCGTCGTGTCGGTGGTGCTGGGCGAGCGTCCAGGGCCGCTGGCCGTCGCCGGCATCCTGCTGGGTATCGGGTCCATCGTCCTGGTCAGCCAGCAGACGGCGGACGCCGGCGCGACCGACCATTCGCCGTCATCGCTGGTGCCGCGAGGTGTCGGGGTGGCGCTCGCGTCGGGCGTGGCGATCGGGCTGTTCTTCCTCTCGCTCGCCCGCACCAGCCCGGAGGCGGGGATGTGGCCGATCCTCATGTCGCGGACCACAGCCGTGACGCTGTTCGGGGCCGCCGCCGTCCTGACCCGGCGCTCGCTCCGGATGCCGGGGGCACTCGGGCTCTCGCTATTCTGCGGAGCGGTCGACATGGCGGCCAACGCGCTCTACCTGGTGGCCGCGCGCGCCGGTCCACTCAGCGTCGTGGTGACGCTGTCGTCGCTCTATCCCGCGAGCACCGTGCTGCTCGCCCGGGTGGTGCTGGGCGAGCGGCTCAACGCCTGGCAGGTCGCGGGCGCGGGATGCGCGCTGGCGGCGATCGCGCTCATCGTGACCGGGAGCCGGCCATGAGTCGTCGCGTGTGCCGGCGCCGCTATTTCCGGCTTGCCACCGCGGGCAGCGACTGCAGATACATCCACAGGGCCTCCACCTCGACGTCCGACATCTTCACCGCATAGGGCACGACGCCGGACATCGGCGACCGGAGCGCCGTCCCGTCCGGCCGCTTGCCCTCCCGGATCGCGCGCGCGAATTGCGCCGAGGTCCATCCGGCGAGCCCTTCGGGGTGGGGCGTCAGGTTGGCGGCCGGCGGCCACGCGGGATCGCCGCCGACGATCGGCCCGCCGGCCAAATCCTGACCGTGGCATCCCATGCAGGTGGAGGCGAGGTGCCGGCCGAAGGCAACCGTGGCCGCGGTCTCGGGCGGGTTCACCGCATGCGGCGCATCGCCATTCGCCGCGATCGCGTCAGCGGAGAGCACCAGCTTCCCGGTGGCTACCAGGACCTTGCCGACTGGTCCCAGGCTCACGCGCGGGACATCCTTGGTGACGGGTGCCTGCGACTGCACCAGGACCACGATGTCGGACAACTCGTGGTCGCTCATGCGCTGAAAGTCCACGGACGGCATCAGCGATGGCCGCCCATCCCGCAGGATGCCGTGGCGCACGATGCGATCCCAGTCCGCCGGGCGGAATCCCGCAGTGCGGCTGCCTTGCCCGCGGGTGAGGTTGGGACCCAGCAACCGGCCGATCGCCGGGTCATCGACCATCACGCCCCCGCCGAAGTCCCCACCGTGACACTGCGTGCAGGCGTAGCGTGACTGGACGAGATGCCGGCCGCGCTCGAGGGCCCGGTCGCGTGCGAGTATCGCGGCCGACTCCGGGGTCAGCTGGAGCCGCCGTACCTCCGCCTCGGGCAGCGGAAACGGGATCGGGAAGTCCACCGTATGAGCACTGTAGGTGCGGGACAGCTTCCGGCTCGCCGCATAGGACGCCCAGACGTAACCGCCGAGGGCAAGGACGAGCAGGGCGAGCAGCAGGCACGCTCCGATCTTGATGACGCTTCTCACGGCGGCTCCGGGCGGCTATGGGAAATGGCTGCGGGAAAATAGCCTGAGGCTCTGCACCCTGGGTACGCCCCCTTATGTTTGGCCGTCACGAATCCACCCTGGACGCCTTCGAGGTTACCAGTCCCCATGCGCCGCTTTCGCCATTCGAGCCCACCGATCCTGATCGCAGTTGCGCTGACCGTCCCGCTGACGTTGCCCGGAAAGCTGGCGGCGCAGCACGCTCCCACGGCCGCCCTCGACGTCGCCGGCATGGACCGCGCGGTGAAGCCGGGCGACAACTTCTTCGCGTACGCCAACGGCACCTGGCTCAAGCAGACCGAGATCCCGGCCGACCGCAGCACCTATGGCGCCAGCGCCATCCTGATCGACCAGACCGACCGCCGCGTCGCCGACCTGATCCAGGAGGCCGCCAAGGGCAATGCCCCCGCCGGCTCCGACGCTCCGGAAGATCGGCGACTACTACACCAGCTTCATGGACACGCACGGCCATCGACGCCGCGGGCCTCACGCCGCTCCAGCCTACCCTCGATTCCATCGCCGCCATTCGCGACCGCAAGGACCTGGCGCGCGTGCTCGGCTCCGGCCTCCGCGCCGACGTCGACGCGATCAACAACACCAACTTCTACACCGAGAACCTGTTCGGGCTGTGGGTCGCGCAGGACCTGGACGATCCGACGCACTACTCGCCGTTCCTGCTCCAGGGCGGGCTCGGCATGCCCGACCGGAGCTACTACGTCGACTCGTCGGCGTCGATGGCGACGATCCGCGCCAAGTACCAGGCAGCACATCGCGGCCATGCTCGGGCTGGCGCACGTCGCCGGCGCCGAGGCCAAGGCTGCCGCGATCGCCCAGCTCGAGACCCGCATGGCGGCGGCGCACGCGAGCCGGGAGGAGTCGGGCGACGTCACCAAGGGCAACACCCACTGGGCCAGGGCCGACTTCGGCGCCAAGGCGCCGGGCCTCGACTGGGACGACCTACTTCGCCGCCGCCGGGCTCGCCCGGCCGGCGACGTTCGTGGTGTGGCAGCCTCGCGCCGTCACCGGCCTCTCCGCGCTCGTGGCGAGCGAGCCGCTCGAGACCTGGAAGGACTACCTCACCTTCCACGCCATCAACTCGCGCGCGGCCGTCCTGCCGGGGGCGGTGGGCCGGCAGGCGTTCGCGTTCTACGGGCCGGTGCTGAGCGGGGCGCAGAAGCAGCGCGACCGCTGGAAGCGCGGCGTCACCGCGACCAACGCCGCGCTCGGCTTTGCCGTCGGCAAGCTCTACGCCGAGCGCTACTTCCCCGCCGCCGAGAAGGCGCGCGCCAAGGCCATGGTCACCAACATCATGGCCGCGTTCGCGGCGCGCATCGACGCGCTCGACTGGATGGCGCCGGCCACCAAGAAGGAAGCCAAGGCCAAGCTCGCGGTGCTCAAGGTGGGTGTCGGCTATCCCCGACCGGTGGCCCGACTACGCCGGCCTGGAGGTCATGAAGGGGGACGCCTACGGCAACGCGGAGCGGGCGCCAGCTGTTCCAGCTCCGGCGGCGGCTGGCCAGGCTCGACCAGCCGGTCGACCGCGACGAGTGGGTGATGACGCCGCAGACGGTGAACGCCGTGAACCTGCCGGCGATGAACGCGATGAACTTCCCTGCGGCGATCCTGCAGCCGCCCTACTTCGATCCCGCGCGGCCGCTCTCCATGGACTACGGAGCCATGGGTGCCATCATCGGCCACGAGGTGAGCCACAGCTTCGACAACCAGGGCGCGCTGTTCGACGCCGCCGGCCGGCTGCACAACTGGTGGACGCCCGAGGACTTCAAGCATTTCGAGGGCTCGTCGACCCAGCTCGTGAAGCAGTACGACACCTACAAACCGTTCCCCGACCTCGCGGTCAAGGGACAGCAGACGCTGGGCGAGAACATCGCGGACCTGGCGGGGCTGTCGGCGTCGTACGACGCGTACCGGCTGTCGCTCCGCGGCAAGCCGGCGCCGGTGGTGCAGGGGCTGACCGGCGACCAGCAGTTCTTCGTGAGCTTCGCGCAGAGCTGGCGAAGGAAGGCGCGGGAACCGGCGGCGCGGAACCAGATCCTGACCGATGGGCACGCGCCTGGGGAATATCGAGCCAGCACCGTGCGGAACATCGATGCGTGGTATCGGGCGTTCGACGTGAAGCCCGGGCAGGCGACTCTACCTGGCGCCGGCGGATCGGGTGCGGGTCTGGTGATTTGAGCGCACTCGTCCTACGGCTGCCCCCGCAGGAACCGCACGACCGCCGGCACGACGACGTCCGGCCGCTCGATATGTGAGAGATGCCCCGCGGAGTCCACCGGCAGCAGGGTGGCGCGGGGCATCGCGGCGAGGAGCGCACGGCTCTCCGCGAACGGTGCCGCCTGGTCCTGACGCCCCCAAACCACCAGCACGGGTCTGGGATCGGCGCCGAGCTGCCGGAGCTGCGCCGCCTGGTGCGGGGCCACCGCGACCGCCACGCGGGTCCGCCGGAGCGCCTCCCGCGTCCCCTCGAACTGCTGTCCCACCCGGTATCGGGCTACCCACTCGGGATGGCGCTCCGGGCGGAAGAAGTCGAACATCTGGCCACGAGCCATCTCGTCGCTCCCGCCGCGAAGGACCATGTGGATGTTCCAGGCGAGCGGCGAGCGCTCCTCCGGCGGAAGCGGCCGTCCGGTATTGAACACCGGGTCGACGTAGATGAGGGATCCCACGCGCTCGGGATGGCGAGCCGTGAAGCTGGTCACGATAGAGGCGCCGAACGACAGCCCGCCCAGGCTCACCGGCTCATCGACGCCCAGGGAGTCCAGCAACCCGGCCAGCTGGCGCACAAAGAGATCCTGATCGTAGGTCACCATCGGCCGGTCGGACCAGCCGCGACCATAGTAGTCGAACCGGATTACGCGAAATCCGGAGTCGGCAAGCCCCTGAAAGAGCGAATCCGAGAGATAGGCCGGCACCGAAAACGCCACGGCCAGCACGACCACGCGGCCGGTGTCCGGGCCGGCAGTCTCGTAGTGGGTGACACCATCGGCGAGCCGGACGAATCGCCCCGGGGCTTCGCGCCGTGCCTGGTCGTCGATCGGACGGCGCTCGGGATCTTTCAGCCGGTAGACCAGCCACACGCCGACGCACGCGAGCAGCAGGGCTGTCAGGGTCCAGCGTAGGATGCGCATGGCTTCTCGGATGGAGTTTCGGGTATCTACGAGGGGCTTCGTCTCCCAGTTTCGTCACTCCTCACGATGATTGGACCTGCGATGGCCGCCCGCCTCACCGCCCGGAACGCCGATCGGCACCACCTCTACCAGCGCTCGGTCCAGGATGCCGACTGGGAGGGGCGATTCCTCGCCCGCACGTTCGAGCGGATCGCGGGGCGCAAGGCGGTCTCGCTGCGGGAAGACTTCTGTGGCACGGCCTTGTTCTCCGCCCGGTGGGTGGTGAAGGGGAATCGAACCGCCGTCGGCGTGGACCTCGATCGGGAGGTGCTCGCGTGGGGCGCCGAGCACAATCTCGCGCCGCTCGGCGAGCGGGCATCCGCCGTCCGGCTCCTCCGGCAGGACGTCCGGGCCCCGTGCCGTGGCCGCTTCGACGTGACCGCGGCGCTGAACTTCAGCTACTTCGTCTTCCGCACGCGCGAGGACCTACGCACCTACTTCGCAGGCGTGCGCCGCTCCATGGCCAAGGACGGCATCTTCATGCTCGACGCCTACGGGGGGTACCAGTCCTGGCGCCCGCTGACCGAGCGCCGAAAGCTGACCGGGTTCACCTACGTGTGGGAGCAGGCGAGCGTGGACCCCATCGATCACTCGGTGGTGAACCACATCCACTTCGAGTTCACGAACGGCTCGCGCCTGAGGCGGGCGTTCACCTACCAGTGGCGGCTATGGACGCTGCCGGAGATCCGCGAGCTGCTGGCCGAAGCCGGTTTCTCGCGATCGACCGTGTACTGGGAAGACCACGACGCCGACGGCTTCGGCACCGACACCTTCCGGCCCCGGGCCCACGTGGCCCAGGAGCCGGCCTGGGTCGCGTACATCGTCGCGGAGCGGTGAGGCGGGGAAGCAGCCCCGTGCGACTGGCGTAACGCCAAGACGAAGAACATGTTACAGCGGAATCCAGGACCTTTCCCGCGTCACGTCGCCCCATGGAGGCCCGGTGATCATCGCGGTCAAGAACCACTCCGAGATTCCAGACGAAGACATTTTCGCCGCGGTTCGCTCGGTCAACCGCCAGATCGCCGAGGATTTCGAGCCCTACTGGGATCTCGGCGCCACGCTCCGCCTCGCCGACCGGAAGGCCCGAAAGCCCACGGCGGACGCCATCATTCGCATCTACCCGCATGGCCACGACTATCACTGGAGCCCAACCGGCCTTCCCGAGGGCCGCGTCTTCACCACGCTCTCCACGCTGGCGAAGGAGTCCGTTCCCTGGCTCACCTGGCAGAACTCACTCTCGCACGAGGCCCTCGAGCTGATCGCCGATCCCCAGCTCAACACGCTGGTGCAGGGGCCTCACCCCACCCACCCGAAGCGGATCGTCTTCCACTATCGCGAGATCTGTGACCCGGTCCAGAGTGAGACCTACGTGATCGACGGCGTCACCGTCTCCAATTTCGTCCTCCCGCACTACTACAACAGCATGGGCGAGGCCGGCGGCCGGAACGACTTCCTCGGCACCGGCCTCCGGGCATTCCGCTGGAACGAGAACGGCGTGATCGGCTTCTGGGATCCCCGGCACGGTGCGCGCGGCGGCTACGTCACCTGGCCGCAGTACGACGGGAGCCACCTGGTCGCCAAGCATCGCCGCATGAAGGGGGCGTCCAGCCGCCTCCACCGATACGCCCACCCGAGGGTCCGTGGAAGTATTCGATAGGCTGAAGACCGCGCTGGCCGACACCTACCGGATCGAGCGCAAGCTCGGCTCCGGCGGCATGGCGACCGTGTACCTCGGGCGCGATCTCCGGCACGACCGGGACGTCGCCATCAAGGTGCTGCTGCCCGACGTGGCGCGCGCGCTCTCGCCTGAGCGATTCCTTCAGGAAATCCACATCGCGGCCCAGCTGCAGCACCCGCTCATCCTGCCCCTCTTCGATTCCGGCCAGGCCGACGGGCTCTACTACTACGTCATGCCCTGCGTGGTCGGCGAGTCGCTCCGGCAGCGGCTGCAGCGGGAGAAGCGCCTCCCGCTCGCGGAGGCGCTCCAGATCGGCCGCGAGGTCGCCGAGGCGCTGGAATATGCCCACGGCAAGGGTGTAGTCCACCGGGACATCAAGCCCGAAAACATCATGCTCTCCGGCGGCCACCCCCTGGTGGCCGATTTCGGCATTGCCCGGGCACTCGGCTCCGACGACCCACGGCTCACGTCCACCGGACTCCGGTTCGGCACGCCCCTTTACATGAGCCCCGAGCAGGCGCTCGGTGACCCCGCGCTCGACCACCGCAGCGACATCTACTCGCTCGGCTGCGTGATCTACGAGATGATCGGCGGCACGACGCCCTACACCGGCGCCAGCCTGCACGCCATCATGTCGGGGCACGTCGGCGGCACACCGGCACGGATCACATCAGGCAAGGCTGCCATCCCCGCTGGACTCTGGAACACGATCCAGACTTCCCTGGCCAAGGAGCCCGCGGACCGTTTCCAGAGCGCCGCCGAGTTCGCGAGGGCGCTGGCCGACCCCGATCGGCCGGGTCGCTCCCGCCGCCGCCCATGGCGCGCGCTCGGCCCGACCGCGCTCGCGGTGCTGGCCGGTGTCGCGATCGCCGCCGGCGCGTGGGCCGCGTGGTCGCAGTGGGGCCGCCGCCCGACGCTGGATGCCAATCTCGTCGCGGTCGCGCCGTTCGATGTTCTCGGCCCGGGCCTCGAGCTCTGGCGCGAGGGTCTGATGGACATGCTCTCCCGCAACCTCAACGGAGCGGGACCGCTGCGGGTGGTGCCGCCGACCGTGGTGATCCGCAGCTGGTCGGGCCGGGCCGACGTCACCTCGGCACGGCAGGTCGGACTCAAGACCGGTGCGGGGCTGAGTGTGGTGGGATCCATCGTCTCGGCCGGAGCGGATTCCGTCCGGCTGGCGGTCACCGTGGTGGACGTGGCGACTGCCGAGCCGCTGGGCGACGTCGAGTTCGGAGGTGCCGTCTCGCGCATCGACGTCGCCGTGGATTCCCTGACGGTGGGTCTGCTCGCCGCGGTCGGACGGACTCGGGCGATCGGCGCCGTGCACCTCAGCGCGGCCCGCTCGGGCTCGTTCCCCGCCCTCAAGGCGTACCTGCAGGGCGAGCAGTATTTCCGCCGGGCCGAGTGGGATTCGGCCGGACGGCACTTCGAGCGCGCCGCGGGCCTCGACCCGGACTTCGCCCTCGCCTTCTACCGGATCTTCCAGACCCGCTTCTACAAGGGCACGGGGATCACGTTCGACTCGCTGATGTGGTCCTACGCCCTCCGGGCCGGCGCGCTCAACCGGGGCCTGGCACCCCGTGAGAGCCTGATGGTCGCGGCCGACTCGGTCCTCGCCGCCGTCAGCAACGCCTCGGCGCTGGACGTCGAGGCCCAGCGCCGGCGCGAGCGGGTGATCGCGATCCTGGAGCTGGCGACTCGCCGGTTTCCCGACGACGCGGAGGTCTGGTACCAGCTCGGCCGCGCCCGGAATCGCATCGGCTATCTGCTCGGCGTGCAGCCGGAGAAGGCGCTCGAGGCCTTGGACCGAGCCATCGCGCTGGACCCGGCCTTCGCCCCCGCGTATGTGGAGGCGATCTCTTTCGCGACCATGGCGAGAGGGCAGGAGGCCACACGGCGGTACCTGAAC
This sequence comes from uncultured Gemmatimonadales bacterium, assembly GCA_963840215.1. Classification (GTDB taxonomy): domain Bacteria; phylum Gemmatimonadota; class Gemmatimonadetes; order Gemmatimonadales; family GWC2-71-9; genus CAVVWJ01. Next base: position 923,554 of record CAWIYG010000002.1, read on the forward strand.
GGGTATCTGGCCCTGGCGCCGAAGGGTGCCATGGCGGATGTGTCCCGGCTGGCCCTCGCGTTGATGGACCCGAGACGCTCCCGGTCCGACGCCGTGACCCGCACGCTGGATACGGCCTCGGCCCGGATGCTCTATCACACCAAGGGCATCTTCGAGTACGCTGCCGACTCGGCCGAGACCGATATCCGGATCGGACGTCACCTGGTCGAGCGCGCGTACGATCCCAACCTGGCCGCCGACCCGGCACTTCCGCTCCGGGCGCTGGGCTTCTCCCTCGCGTTCCGGGGACACATGGCCGAAGCGGTGAGCCTCCTCGGGACCGACCGGCTCTATCTCGTGTCGCAGATCGCGGTGCTCGGTGCGATGCCCCGCGAGCGCGCGGCAGCGATCTTCGACCCGCTCCTCCGGTTCGAGGCGGCGCAGCGGCGCGAGCTGGTCTTCGCCCTGCCATGGTGGGCGAGGGAGCGCGATACCGTCCGGCTCCACCAGGCCATCGCGATCGGTGATCGGGAAGCGAGTCGGGCTCCCCGGCCACGCTTCGTCGCCGAGGCCGGTCGAGCCTGGCTCGCCTTGGCCCTCGGCGACAGCGCTGCGGCCCTTACCCGCTTCCTGCAACTCCCGGACTTTCCGAACGAGGAAGGCATCGGCGACTGGGAGCGCTACACCACGATCCGTCTGCTCAACGACGCTCGCCGCTTCGAGGAGGCGCGCACGCGACTCGATCGCGAGATCCCGAGCACGGCGTTTCCCTGGGACGTCGTGCTCCTGCTGGAACGCGCTCGCTCGAGCGAGGGCCTCGGGCAGGCCGAGAAGGCGGCCGGCATCTATACGCGCGTCGCTGACCTGTGGACCCGCGGCGATCCGGCGCTCCAACCTGTCGTGGCGGCCGCGCGGGCCGCCGCCGCGCGCCTGCGCCGCGCCGACGGCGCCTAGCTGACGGGAGCCTCCGGGCGCACCAGCAGGATCGAGGGCAGCGACGGGTCCGCCATCCCGAGGTAGAAGTACCCGATGCCGGCCAGCCCGATCATGAGCGACGGATTGCTGCCCCGCCGTACGCCGCAGGGCCAGCTCGCCGGCTCATCCGCAAACCGCGCCGCGCTCGCGGCGGCGGCCTCCCCCACCAGCGGCCCGGCGTCCGGCCGACCCAGCACGCGGAACGCGTAGCGCAGAATCTCTCCAAGGCCGGCACCACCGTGACAGAGGGAGAAATCGCCGTCTATCCAGCTGTCGCGGTCGGCCAATGCGGATTCCGTCGTCCGCATCGCCGCTTCGGCATCCGCCCGGTAGGCATCGAATCCGACCTCGACCGCGCGCAGGCGGGTGAGCCCGATCCCCGGCGCCCCATGACACCACGCCACGCACGCGGGGGCGTCGTCGCCATCCTCCTCGCGGAAATCCGGCCAGTTGTCTTCCGCCGGGCGAAACCACCGGTCTTCATACCGGAAGGCCTGCCGCGCCGCCTCGATCATCTCGCCGGCGCCGGTGGCGTGGCCGAGCTCGAGCAGCGACCAGCCGATGCCCGCGGCCCCGTGCGCCAACCCGGTGAGCGGCCGTGCGGCCTCGATCGCGCCGGCCGACACCGGCCAGGACCACCCGTCGTCGCTCCTGATCGCTGCCGCGACGGTCTGGCGGCCCAGCTTCATCGCGAGGGCGCGCAGTGCCGGGCGGTCGAGCCGGACGGCCAGCGCCAGGAGCGGTGCGATCGCGCCGGTCCCTCCCGAGAGGAAGTCGACCACCACGTCGCCGTCGGACGTCGCGTCAAGCCGGTCCAGCACCGCGACGGCCCGGGCCTCCAGGTCGGCACGGTCCAGCGACCGGCCGATCAGCGCCGCGGCGTATGCGACACCGACCTGTCCGGTATAGAACCCCGCCCGTGCCGGCGGCGGCATCGAGTCGAGCTGGTCCAGGGCCTGAGCAATCCCGGCGAGCGCGGTGTCCCGCCATCGCCTGTCCCCCGTGCACCGGTGGGCCTCGGACAGGAACAGGGCCACGCCGGAGCCGCCGCCGTACAGATCGGGGCCGACGGTGCCATAGGTGAAGTCCACTTCGTCCGAACCGTCTTCCGCGTCCTGGGTCATCCCCATCCAGGTACATCGATCCCCGTGACGGAAGGCCGTGTCGCACAGATGGTCTGCGATCCGGGCCGAGACCGACAACGCCGCGGGCGCGTCGAAGATCATCGCCAGCCCTCGTGGAGTGCGGGGAAGTCGTCGCGCGAGCCGGGGTTCAGGTAGATCCGATCCAGGTCGTATCCGTCCCGCGCCAGCCGGGACGACATCAACGCCATGCGCTCGGCCGTCGAGACCAGCGCGCTCCACTCGGGATCGGCGAGGATGGCGGCCAGCAACCGGCCGCGGTGCTCACCGAAGCTCGAGCCGTCGCCCGGGTCTTCCGCGAGCCCGACGCCGGGAGCCATGCGCTTGACCAGAAGCGAGGTCGTGGATCGCAGCCAGGGTTCGATGTCCTCGTGAATCCGCCGCAGGACCATCCAAGCCAGGCGACAATCGGCCTTTGCGAGGTACAGGACGGCGGGATCCGTGCGGTGATAGCGCAGCGGCTCGCTCAGCACCTTGAGCTGGAATCCGATGCCGGCCTGGTTGAGCTCGTGGGTCATCCGGCTGACCAGGCGCGCCGCCCCGGTGGGCGCGAGGTGCCAGTACACCCGCACGATGTCGCCGGCGTCGCGAGTGTCGTCCGCATCGCCGTGGGCAAGGTAGAAGCCCGAGGCAAGCTCGAAATATTCCTTGGGAATCCGGACCGCCCCGGGCCGGTCGATCGTGTCCCCGCCGCCGAGCGACCGATACTCGCCAGGCGGGACCCAGAAGCGAACGCCATGGCGCTCGGCGACGATCCGGCCATCGGCCTCGATCGCCCGGGCGGTCCAGCCCGCCTGCCAGGTGCCCGACCCCGAGTTCGCGGACGAGAGCCGGTCTGCGAAGTCCCGCGCGCCTACCCAGTTGGTGTAGCCCGAGACGACCGATCCTCGAGAGGGGACCCTGGAGTGGAGGGAGACATAGATCGCGTCGGCGAGCGCGGCCTGCAGCGCGGGCACGACCGGCGACGCGGCCGCGACCGGCACCTGATGCCGCTGTCCCAGGAGCGAGAACGCCGAGGGCGAGTGGACCCGCACCGAGAGCAGCGCGTTGCGGAGATCGTCAGCGGCGAGCGTCATGTTCCTGCCGGAGCCGTGCTGCCGAGGCCGAGGACGACCTCGCGTGCGGCGGCGGGTCTCCGGAGCATGTTGAGCGCGAGCTGGAGGACGGCGGCGGCGGTCCGGGGCATCTGCGCTTCCGCCTGACTCCACTCGTACGCCGACTTGAGGAGCCGGGCGGCCACGTGGAGCGGCAGGCGGCGCAGGAAGGCCTCGGCCTCAGCATCCGTCAGTCGCGCCGCGGCGCGGTACCCGCTCCAGAACTCGCGGTGGGCCGGCTGCAGGGTTGGGATGAGCGAGCACCAGCAGCTCCGCGGCGGCCTCGGGGCTGCTGCCGTCGGCCAGCTCCAGGCCGAGCACCGCTTCGGCGATGAAGGCGTGCATGGCGGCGCCGACATCCCAGGCGGGGTCGCCGAGCTGGGCCATCTCCCAGTCGAGAAGCAGCACTCGGACCGGGAGACCCACGGCGTCCTGTTGCACGAGGACGTTGCTCCACTTGAAGTCGCCGTGCACGAGCCGGGTCGGCCGCCACTCGTCGCGGAGCCGGTCGAGCGCCGCCACCGCGCCGGGCTGCGACTGCACCGCCTGGATGACGCGGAGCTGCGCGGGGGCCAGCTCTCTCAGGCTGGCGGGGGCGGGGCGGGAAAGGTCGAACACCCACGGCGCCGGGGCGGGCAGCAGGGCGGCAATCTCCGCGTCGCGCGGGACCGGCAGGAGGTGGCATTCCGCCAACGCGGTTGCCACGAGGCGGCGCAAGGCCGCGAGGTACTCCGGTGACGCCTCGCCTTCCAGCCCGTGCGGGTGGGTGGCCTCGGTGACGAGGTCGAGCACCAGGATCGAGCGCTCGGGGTCGTAGTGGCGGCGGCGCGGGAAGACGGGTCGGAGCGCCGTCGCTGCTCAGGGGTGGCGGCGACCCAGTCGTAGAGCGCCGCCTCAACCGCGAGCGGGCCACCGATGCCGATTTCGTCGCGCGGGGCCTGCTTGAGGAAGAACGCCTGGCCCGGGCCGCCCAGCACCCGGTAGTTGCGGTTCCGGCCGGGCACCTCCTCGATCCGCAGTCCGTGGCCAACCAGCGAGGCGAGATCGAGGAGGCCGAGGCTGAGCAGGTAGGTGACGCTCGACTGCAGGGTCAACTCGAGACGCGACCCGGAGGCAGCCGCCCCAACATGCCGGCTGCCCTCCGGGTCCAGAGCCAACGGGAGTCCTGTGCGCTCGACGAGTTCGACGCGCTAGCAGGTCTTCTTGCCGGTTCCGCATCCCGGCCCTCTGCGGGTCGGCTTCGGCTTCGGCTTCGGCTTCCTGGTCGCCTTCTTCGCACCCTTCTTCGCCGCCTTCTTCTTGGCGGCCATCACCGCCACGCCACCGTCCTCATCGCTCCAGTGCTGCGCCATCACGTCGCCCGAAAAAAACTGTGCCTCGTGGGTCATTGGACGCGCTCCCCGGTTGGGCGGATCGGAAGATGAACTGCCGGCAATCCGGCACCGCGTGGATAGTATGCGGCGGCCTCCGACCCTGCGCAATGCGAGGCGGCGGGACGGCGGGACGCGGAGCCTACTCTCCCTGCAGCGCGATCACCGGATCGACCCGCGCCGCCCGGCGGGCGGGGAGCCAGCAGGCCAGCATCGCCACCGCGGCCAGGCCGAGCGGCACGGCGACGAAGGTAACCAGATCGGTCGGCGGGACGCCGAAGAGCTGGCTCGCGATGAGCCGTGCACCTCCGTACGCCGCGGCGAGCCCGAGGGCGGTGGCGACGACCACGATGCGGAGGCCGCGCCGGAGCACCATGCGCTCGACCTCGCCACGCCCCGCGCCCAGCGCCATCCGGATCCCGATCTCCCGGGTGCGCTGCGCAACCGTGTACGACATCACGCCGTACACGCCGATCGCCGCGAGCACCAGCGCCAGCACCGCGAATGAGCTGGAGAGCATGGCGGTGAACCGCTGCGGCGCGACGTCGCGGGCCACCAGCGACTCCATCGTGCGGATCTTCCAGACCGGCTGATCGGGATCCACCGACCAGATCGCGGCGCGGAGCGCGTCGGCCAGCGCATCCGGATCTCCATCGGTCCGGGCGGCAACGCTCGAGAAGATGCCGGGATTCTGGGCTTTGGCGAGATAGAGCTGCGGAGTCGTCGGCTCGGTCAGCGTGAGCTGCTTCACGTTGCCGACCACGCCTACGACCGTGGCCACGACCTCCGGCGGTCCGAGCACCCGGATCCGCTCTCCCACCGGCGTCCGGCCCGGCCAGGCGCGCCGCGCCAGCTCCACGCTCACGATCGCCACCGGCGCCGAGCCGACCCGATCGGCGGGGGTGAAGTCCCGTCCCTTCACCACCGGCATGCCCATGGTGGCGAAGAAGCCGTCCGTCACCACGTTGAACTGGGTCACCGGCGGGACCCCGTCCGCGGGCGGCGCCTGACCATCGGGCTGATACGACGTGCTCGCCCAGTTGCCGCTGAGCGGGACCGAGCCCAGCAGCGCGGCCGACCGGATACCCGGCACCGCGCGGATCCGGCCGAGCGACTGCTCGGCGAACTGGGCGACGACGGTATCGTTCGCGTACTTCGCCGCCGGCAGCCGGAACTCGGCGGTGAGCAGTCCGCCGGGCTGGAAGCCCAGCGGCACCTGCCGGATGCGGGCGAGGCTCCGGGTCAGCAGCCCGGCCCCCACCAGCAGCACGATGCAGAGCGCCAGCTGCACGGCGACGAACACCGCGCGCGCGTCGCCCCGGCCGGGAGCGGCGCCATCGCCGGTGCGGGTCTGCAGCGCGTCGGCCAGCCCGGCGCGCGCCGCCCAGCGCGCGGGCACCGCCCCGAACAGGAGCCCGGCGCCGACGGTTATGGCGGCCGAAAAGAGCAGCACCGGCCCGTCGAGCTCGACGGGCCCGAGCGCGGGCAGCCCATCGGGAGCGGCAGCGATCAGCGCCACGATCGCCCAGCGGGCGAGGAGGATCCCGCAGACGCCGCCGATGCCCGCGAGGACCAGGTTCTCGGTGAGGAGCTGCCGCACCAGCCGCCCGCGGCCGGCGCCGAGGGCCGCGCGCAGGGACAGCTCCCGCCGCCGCGATGTCGAGCGCGCGAGCTGGAGGTTGGCGATGTTGGCGCAGGCGATGAGCAGGATCAGCGCGACGAAGCCCAGGAGGATGAGCAACGTCGCCCGGACGTTGCCCACCAGGAAGTCACGGAGCGGTATTACCGACGCATCCACGCCGGCATTGGTCGCCGGAAACTCGGCCGCCAGCGCCTTTGCGATCCCGGCGAGATCCGTTTGGGCCTGCGCGTCGCTCACGCCGGGCCTGAGCAGGCCCACGCCCCAGTAGGCAGGATTGTCGCGGGTGAGCCAGCTGGCGTTGGGCGGAGCCGTGGCCGGCAGCCAGACCTCCGTCCCGTAGAACGGATCGGTGTAGTCGGCGACGGTCACGCCGATGACGACGTGCGGCCGTCCGTTCAGCACAAGCGTGCGGCCGATCACCTGCGGATCGCCGCCGAAGCGGGACTGCCAGACGGCGTTCGAGAGCACGGCCACCAACGTCCCGCTGCCGACGGCGGTCTCCTCGTCCGTGAACAGCCGGCCGGCCGCGGCGCGGGCGCCGAGCAGGTGGAGCGTGTTGGCGGTGACGAAGCAGCCGATCAGCCGGTCGGGGCGGTCGGCGCCGGTGTAGTTCACGCTCTGGGTCCGGGCGAGGCCGATGTCCGCGAAGGTCCGGTTGCGGGCGCGCCATTCCTGGAAGTCCGGGTAGCTGACGAGCGCCCGCTCCTGGTCGCCCATCGAGGCCCAGAGCACGACGAGGCGCCCGGCATCCGGATACGGCAGCGGCCGGAGCAGCACGGCGCTCACCGCGCTGTAGATGGCGGTGTTGGCGGCGATCGCGAGGACGAGGGTGAGGAGCGCGACGGCGGTGAAGGCGGGTGCCCGACGCAGCTGTCGGAGCGCGAGGGTGACGTCCTGCCGCAGCTCGGCCAGGTACTCCGTACGCCGGACGTGCCGCTCATGCTCGTGCCCAAGCTTTCGGCACGCGGCGTCGACTGCCGCACGATCGCCGAAGCGGAGGAGCGCCTCGGCCCGCGCGGCGTCGGGACTCAGCCCGCGCTCGATCAGCTCGCGGGTCAGCATGTCGAGGTGGAAGTCGAGCTCCGCATCGACTTCGTCCGCGACGGGCGCTCGCCAGAACCAGGACCGGAGCTGTCGCCCGAAGCGACCGACGGCAGGCACCGGTCAGCCCGGCAGCAGGATCGGGGAGACCGCGGCGACGAACTGGCTGAACCGCTCGGTCTCCGCCGCGAGCTGCTTTCGGCCGCGCAGGGTCAGCCGGTAGAAGCGCGCCCTTCGGCCCAGCTCGGAGGTCCCCCACTCGGCCTCGACCCAGCCCTGCCGCTCCATCCGGTAGAGGGCAGGATAGAGCGAGCCCTCCTCGACCTGGATGGCCTCATCGCTCGAGTCGCGGAGCCAGCGGGTGATGGCGTAGCCGTGGCGGGGGCCGCCGCTCAGGGTCCTGAGGATGAGGGCGTCGAGGGTGCCGTGGAGGCGGTCTTTGGGTGCCGCGGCGCGCATGGGGCCTGTCCACCTAGCTGTCTATGTCTCCTCCTATATGCGGCGCCAATACCTAGCTGTCAAGGTATCTAGTCCTGACGGAGGGCGGTCAGCGGGTCGACGCGCGAGGCCCAGAGCGCGGGACGCAGGCTCCCGATGAGCGCCGTCACCAGACAGAGCGAGGCTGCGAGCAGCATGGTCGCCGGATCGCCCGGCCCGACGTCGGCGAGCAGGGCGCGCATCGCCTGGGCCGCCAGGTACGCCAGCCAGACCCCGATCCCGATGCCGACGAGCGCGAGCACCAGGCCCTCCCGAAACACGCGGCCGAGCACGCTCGAGCTCTGCTCGCCGAGGGCGCGCCGGATCCCGATCTCCTGCGTGCGCTGGGTGACGGTGAACGTCAGCAGACCGTGAATGCCGATGCCCGCGATCAGCAGCGCGATGGCGCTCATGACGCCGAGGAGCCGGAGCTGCGTCATGCGGGAAGCGGTCTCGTCGTCCACGATCTCGGTGAGTGTCCGGACGTCCGAAACTGGCTGCTCCGGGTCGACGGCGGCGACGATCCGGCGGATGGCCGGCGCCAGCGTCCCGGCGGCGCCCGCCGACCGCACCACGAGATCCTTCGGGGGGTAGTTGATGAGGGAGCTGTCGGCCTGCTGGGTGGCGGGCAGGTAGACCTGCGGCTCGCTCGTCTGCTCCAGCCCGCGCACCCGCACGTCGCCCACGACGCCGACCACCGTCCGCTCGCTCAACGCGATGGTGAACCGCTTGCCGGCCGCCGGCTCGTTGGGCCAGTGGCGCCGGGCGAACGACTGGCTGACCACGGCGACGAGGGGGCTGTCGCGGGTGTCGGTCGCGCTCACATCGCGGCCCTCCCGCACGGGGATGCCGAGCGTCGCGAAGAATTGCGGGGTCACGAACCGGAGGCTCGCGCTGTTCGCCGGCGTCGCCACGACCTCCTCGGCGCCTGGCATGGCGACCGGCCAGATGCCGCCGCGCATTCCCATCGGGAGGCCCGTGACGTAGGCGGCGCTCCGGACGCCGGGAAGCGCGCGGACGTCATCGAGCACGCGGCCATAGAACTGATTCCGCCGGAGCGTCAGGGCGTACTTGGCCGTCGGCAGCGTCGTCCGGAACGCCACCACGCCCTCCGACTGGAACCCGGGGTCGATCGCCTGGATCCGGAGCACCGCGCGAAGCAGCAGTCCGGAGGAGACCAGCAGCACGACCGAGGCGGCGACCTCCACGATCACGAGTCCCGCGCGAAGGCGTCGGGTGCGGCCGCCCCCGGCTCGGGCACCCTGGCGGAGCCCATCGAGCAACGGGCTTCGCCCGGCGGCGATGGCCGGCCCGACCCCAAAGCCGAGCCCCGTGAGGCCCACCAGCACCGCGGCGAAGAGCAGCACGCGGAGATTGACCGACGGCTGCGCCGCGGTGGGGAGCGACTCCGGCACCAGGCGCGCCAGCAGCGGCAGCCCCGCCATGGCGACCGCGACACCCACGACGCCACCGACCACCGCGATGGCGAGGCTCTCCGTGACCAGCTGGCGGACCAGGCGCTCGCGCCCGGCGCCGAGGGCGGACCGCACGGCGAGCTCGCGCGCCCGGCCGAGCGACCGCGCCAGGAAGAGGCTGGCGAGGTTGGCGCAGGCCAGCAGGAGAATGCAGAGCGCCGCGCCGCAGAGCGCGATCACGAGCAGCCGGGCGCGGGCGGACAGCTCGTCGCGCAGTCCCAGCACCAGTGCGCCCAGCTCACGGTTTTCCTTGGGAAACGCGCGCTCCAGGCGGACCGCGATGTCGGCGAAGTCGCCGCGGGCCTGCTCCAGCGACGCACCCGGCTTGAGGCGCGCGACCACGTCGAGGTAGGTGTCGGTCCGGTCGGCGTAGTCATCCTCATGAAAGAAGAGCGGCGTCCAGGCCTCGACGGTCCGGCTCGGGAACCGGAATTCGGCGGGCATGACGCCGATCACGCGGAATGGCTGGCCGTCCAGGCGCACGACCGCGTCGACGATTCCCGGATCACCACCGAACTGGGTCTGCCAGAGCGCGTGGCTGATGACCACGACCTGCTCGGCGGTCGAATCGCCCGGCTGGAACACGCGCCCGGCGAGTGCGGGCACGCCCATGAGCTGGAGGAACTCCGGTGTGGCCGCCACCAGCTCGAGCCGCCGCGGCTCGCCGGCGCCGACGAGATTCGCCGCTCGCCCGGTGTACGCCTCCATCGCGTCCACCGACCGGGTCATAGCCTTGTAGTCGCGATAGTTCCCCGGGGAGAGCTGGTTGCGGCCGCCACCGGGCGAGCGCTGCCAGATCTTGACCAGGCGGTCGGGGCTCGGGAATGGCAGCGGGCGGAGCAGCACGAAATCGGCGAGCGAGAATGCGGCCGTATTGGCGCCGACCCCCAGTGCGGCCACCACCACGGCGGTGATCGCGAACGTCGGCGTACGGATCAGGACGCGGCCCGCGTAGCGGACGTCCTGCCGCAGCACGTCCCAATGCGCCGCGAGCGCGTTCGGGACGACGTCGGCGACTGCACGGACCGCCGACCGGAGCGCGCCCAGCGCACCCGCCTCCCCGCGCACCTGCTCGGCGAAGACCGCGCAGAGCTCCGCCTGGTATTCCAGTCGGAAGCTCGTCGGGTACAGACGGAGGAGCGCGCGATAGAACCGGATCATGCGGGCTCGGGGGACAGCCCGCGCGCGCGGCCAAGCCGGACGAGCTGGGCGAGCCGGCCCAGCTCCGCCCGGGCCACGGCGGTCCCGAACGGCGCAATGCGGTAGTACCGGCGCCGCTCGTCGTCGAGGTGAGCGGCAGGCCGGCGGGTGACTTCGGCGATGAGCCCTTGCTCGACCATGCGGGCGATGGAGCGGTAGAGCGTGCCGGCGCTCAGGCGCAGATCCCCGCCGGTCCGCGCTTCGACGTCCTGCAGGATCGCGTAGCCGTGGCGGTCCTGGTCCACGAGGGCGAGCAGGATGTGAAAGGTGGCGGGCGGGAGAGGGAGCAGGCGGTCGACGGCGGCGCGATCGGGCATGTTCCCATTATAGCCACGGCGGCTATATGCGCAACGGGTACATACAGCAGGCAGGGCTGCCTCGGACCTACGGCCGAACGATCCGGCTCATGTACGCGTCGCCGTGATAGTCGGTTTCCAGCACCGCGATGCGCTCGAGGTCGCGCGACACGCTGAGCCCGCCGATCGGCCGGGTCACGGCGCCGAGCCGGTCGAGCCGGCCGGGGCCGCTGACCTTGTACAGCACCGCAGACTCCGGTGTATCCCAGCGTGTGAAGAGGATCGATCCGTCGTTCAGGAAGCTCGCGCCCCCCTCTTCAGCCGCGCTGGTGGCCCACAGCACGGGCTGGCCGCCGGCAGCCGGGACCACGGCCACCCCGATCGAGTCGTAGGTACCGGCGTTCCAGCCCGTCATCGCCAGGTGCTGGCCGGCCGGATCGGCGGTGACGCCAGTCAGCTCGCCGAACCACGGCAGCTTGGGCACATCGATGGTCCTCGCTCCCTGCCGGATGATTACGCGGTCCGCCGTGGCCGGGACCCAGGCCCAGCCATCGGGAAGCGCGACCACGCCTCTCACGAGAGAATCCGGCAGGTCGATCGTGCGGGTGGCCGAGCCCGTCCGGACATCCAGCAGGCTGACCCGAATGCCGGTGGCGGTCTGGCTGGCCATGCTCACCGTCACCGAGTCGGTCCAAACCGCGCCGCGTGGCGATCCCGGGATGTTGAGGCGCGTTTCGCTGCCGCCTCCGAACGGCAGCACGGCAAACCGGCGCTCGGCGCCGCCGGCGCTGCTGGGCAGCGTCCGGGCGAGCAGTAGCCGGCCGCCGTCGGGCGAGAGCTGGGCGCCGACGCGGGTCGAGGTCTTCACCAGCCGCTGCGACTCGTCGAACCTGCCCTTCAGCACGTCGGCCAGTCTGAGCGCCCACAGGCTGTAGTCCTGGGTGCCGTCGTCGACGACCAGCGTCGAGCCGTCGGCCGTGACACTGAAGTTGTTGAAGTTGCCCGAGAGCAGGGTGTCCTGGCGGGTCGCCAGCCGGCCGGTCGAGGGGTCGATCCCGATGCGGATGATGGATTCGACGCCCACTCCGGACCGGGTGAGCCAAAGCGCATCACTCGTGATCCGCCCGGGGCAGGTGCAGGAGTTGACGACCCGATCGGCCACGTGTCCGTTGCGGTCGAAGACCTGCCAGAGCCCGCGGCCCGCCTTGCACCACCAGGGCCACGATCCATCGCCCGCCCGGCGACACGCTGAGGCCGGCCACTCCGATCCCCGGACCGGCAACCCGGATGCTGTCGCGCACGGTGCCGTCGATCGAGGTCACCTTCACCTGAAAGGCCGAGTCGCCGCCCGTAAGCGGAGGGCCGACCAGCAGGGAGTCGCCGCCGGCCCAGAACATGGCGGCGCCGGAGCTGAGGTACCGCGGTGCGCCGCCCAGGGCGGAGACGAGGTAGAAGCCCCAGCGTCCCTTCCAGGTCCCGACGAAGATCAGGTTCCGCCGGTCAGGGCTCCACTCGAGGCCGTAGGCTGCGGTCGCGCCGTCGAGCACCCGGTGCGTGGCGTTGCCGCCCACGTCCTGGAGATCGACCGAGTAGGAGCAGCCCTTCGCACCGCAGTTATGGGTGATGTAGGCGAGCTGCTTGCCGTCGGCGCTCACGGCGGAGGCGAAGACCGAGCCGCTGGAGGTGAGCTGGGTCCGGTCGCGGAGGACGAACGCCGGGCCCCGACGTTCGAACTTGCCGAGGGCCATGAGCCCTCCGCCCACAGCGGCCGCCAGGGCCAGGGCGACAACGGCGCCGATCACCCATCTCCGGCTCGAGCGCGGCGCGGGCATGACGACGGTCGGCGCCGCGGCCGTCGACGGCCTGGTGTCGAGGGCGCGGGCGAATTCACCGGCGCTGGCGAAGCGGTCGGCCGGCGTCTTGTCGAGCGCGCGCGCCACGGCCGCGTCGATGGCCTCGGGCACTGCGCTTCGCACCACCCGCAGGTGAACCGGCCGCTCGGTCATCAGCTTGGCGATCATCGCCTGGGCCGTGGGGCCGGTCACCGGCGGCTCGCCCGCGAGCATCTCGTAGAGCACGGCGGCAAGGGAGTACAGGTCGCTCCGCGCGTCCAGCTGGCGGTCGCCGGTGGCCTGCTCGGGGCTCATGTACTGGGGCGTGCCAAGCGAAAGGCCGGTCTCGGTCAGGCGGTTGCCGCCGGCCTCGCTCACCGCGAGGGCGATGCCGAAGTCGGCCAGCATCGCCTCGCCCTCGAGCAGCAGGATGTTCTCCGGCTTGATGTCCCGGTGCACCACCCCATGACGGTGGGCATAGTCGAGTGCGCTCGCGACTTGCCGGGTGATGGCGACCGCTTCCTCGATGCCCAGCTGGTGCTCGCGGTTCAGCTTGTCGCGGAGCGACTCGCCGCGGACCAGGGGGAGCACATAGTAGAGAAAGCCCCCTTCGGCCCCCGAATCGATCAGCGTCAGGATGTGCGGGTGATCGAGTCGGGCCGTGATCTTGATCTCGGCCAGGAAGCGCTCCACCCCCAGCACGGCGCCCAGCTCGGGTCGAAGCACCTTGAGGGCGACCTCGCGATCGTGCTTGAGGTCGGTGGCGAGATAGACGGTCGCCATGCCCCCGGCGCCGAGCTGGCGCTCGATCCGGTAGCGCTCTTCCAGGGCGGTGGTCAGGCGAAGCAGATCGCTCATGTTGCTCTCGAAAAGGGGAGTTGACGTGGCGTGACAGGTCGCCCACGTGAGCCTCCGCTTGCAGCCGTGCTGGGGGGATGGCCTAATATATCGCCCCGGCAGGCGGCGACCGCTAGTTTCTCGGGCGGTACGATGGTCGCCGAGCTGTCGTCTTGAAAGGGGCGGCGCACGTGAAGCTTCGTTCACGATCCGGTAGTGGAGGCCCTGACGGGCCGCGGAAGGCCCTGACGGCCGGCGTGTGATGGCCGCGCTCTGGCTGGCCGCGCGAAGCCTGCTCTGGACCCTGCTCCTGCCCGGACTGGTCGCGGGCTTCCTTCCCTGGCGGTACTTCGGCCTGAGCCAGGCGATGATCGACCCGGGGAGGCCTCGCCACCTGATCGCGCTCGCTGCCATCGGCGCCGGGATCGCCCTGCTGGGCGCATGTATCTGGGAATTCGCCCACCGGGGGCGCGGCACGCTCGCGCCGGTCGATCCTCCGCGGGAGCTCGTGGTCCAGGGGTTGTACCGGTACGTCCGGAACCCCATGTACCTCAGTGTCACGCTGATCGTGCTCGGGGAAGTGCTTCTCACCGGGTCGCGCGCGTTGCTGGGATACTGGGCGGCCTGGTTCGCGGCGGCCAACCTGTTCGTGATCGGGTATGAGGAGCCCGCGCTGCGCCGGCGCTTCGGAGTGGTTTATGAGCGGTACCAGGCGTCTGTGGCCCGCTGGCTGCCTCAACGGCCCTCGCGCGAGACTTCTGGCGGAAGTGCACCCTCCCGCGACGAGCATCGCGCATCGGGCACTACGGTCCGTGGCGGCAACGTGCGCTCAACGCCATTCGCCTAGACGCTCGCCGGGGATGCTGGCGACTCCCGTCGCCCTGACGCAAATTCTCCTGCGCACGCGTATGGAGTCCCGAAAACCGAATTCTCGAGAGGACTCTCCCATGGATACCGACGTCCTGATCGTAGGCGCCGGCCCGACCGGCCTCATGCTCGCCAACCAGCTCGCCCGGCGGGGGATTCGCCCGCTGATCGTGGACCGGCACGACGGCCCGTCGCTCCAGACGCGGGCACTCGGCGTCCAGGCCCGCACGCTCGAGATCTACGCGCACCTGGGGATCGTCGGGCAGGCGCTCGAGCTGGGCAAGCGGGCAACGGGCGCCAACATATGGACCCGTGGCCGGCGGGCCGCGCGGCTCCCGCTGGGCGACATCGGCCGCGGCATGAGTCCCTACCCGTTCCTGCTGATCCTGGGCCAGGACGACAACGAGCGGCTGCTGGGCGAGGCCCTGCGCGCGCAGGGCACGACGGTGGCCTGGAACACCGAGCTCATGGGCGTGACGCAGCAGACGGACCGGGTCGTCGCCACGCTCCGGCAGCCCGACGGCACGACCCGGGAGGTGACCGCCGCGTGGGTGGCCGGATGCGACGGCGCGCGGAGCGCGGTGCGCGAGCTCTCGGGCATCCCGTTTCACGGCGCGCCGTACGAGCACGTGTTCTTCGTCGCCGACACGCAGATGACGGGGCCGATGGTGCCCGACGAGCTCAACGTCTACGTCTGGAGCGGCGGCTTCCACCTGTTCTTCCCGATGCGCGGCACCGACCACTGGCGGCTGGTGGGCATCGTCCCACCGGCGCTGCGCGGGCGGGACGACCTGACGCTCGACGCGCTGATCCCGCCGATCCGGGAGGAGGCAGGTGCCGGCGTGGCGCTCAAGGCGTGCAGCTGGTTCTCGACCTACCGCATCCACCATCGCCGCGCCGAGCGGTTCCGCGACCGTCGCTGCTTCCTGCTGGGCGACGCAGCCCACATCCACAGCCCGGTCGGCGCACAGGGGATGAACACCGGTCTCCAGGACGCCTACAACCTGGGGTGGAAGCTGGCCCGGGTCATCGCTGGCCAGGCGCCCGTCGCCCTGCTCGACAGCTACGCGATCGAGCGCATCCCCGTCGCCGAGCGGCTGCTCAGCACCACGGACCGCGGGTTCTCGCTGATCGTCTCCGACAGCACCCTGGCCAAGTGGCTCCGGACGCGGATCGTTCCGAAGGTGTTCGCGATGGCAATGCGGCTCGATCGCGTGCGCAGATTCGCGTTCCTCACGATCTCCCAGATAGGCATCGCCTATCGCGAGAGCCCGCTCTCGGAAACCCAGCCGGGGCTGCCCGGCGGCGCGCCGCGGGCCGGCGATCGCTTTCCCTGGGTGCAGCTCGAGCTCTCGGCGGGCGGGCCAGCCGAGGACCTCTTCGGACGGATCGACGACACGCGGTTCACGCTGATCGTGGCCGGCCAGGCGGCGCCGGCCGACGTCGGGGCAAGTCTGGGTGATCAGCTGCGCACGATCGAGATACCGGAGACCGCCGCGAACACGCGGGAGCTCGAGCGCGTCGGGATCCCGCGGCCGGCGTACTATCTGCTGCGGCCCGATGGATACGTGGGTTTGGCGGGGACTCGGGTGGATGCGGCGGTGGTGGCGCGGTATGTCACCGGACGGGTGTGATTCGCGCGTCCGCTCAACCCCCGTCTTCGTTCTAGTTCGAAGTCCGAATCCGGCGACTCCCACCCTCGAGTAGTTCGAAGTCCGGAAGCGGCGCGCCGGCGCGCCGACCGCCTCCTATGGTGTGGCCACACGAAGCGCGCGTACCCGATGGTGCGCTCGTGCCGTTCCCACCACCGGAGGAATCCATGCGACACATCACGTGCGCCGCCGTTCTGCTCGTCGCCCTGTCCGGCTGCGACGACGAGGCGCAGGTCACCCAGCCCCGGCAGTCGATCGCTCCCCTTGCCGTGCCCCAATACACCGTCGCCCGCCTCCCGTCGCTGAACGGCACGCAGAGCCGGGGCATGGCCATCAACGCCCAGGGCTGGGTGGCCGGCTGGTCCAACCAAGCGGACGGCACACGACGCGCGGTGCTGTGGAAGGACGGCGCCCTGGTTCCGATCGAGCCGCTCGGCGGGCCCAGCAGCACGGTGCCCTGGCCCGGGCTCAACGACGCGGGCGTGGTGGTCGGCATTTCGCAGACCGGTGAGGAGGACCCGCTGGACGAGGACTGGAGCTGCGAGCTGGGCGGCTTCCTGATCGAGACCACCGACCTCATCTGCCGCGGCTTCGTCTGGCAGGATGGCGTGACCCGCGAACTGCCCGCGCTCGGCGGCCACCACAGCTTCGCCACCGGCGTCAACAGCCGCGGCGACGTGGTCGGCTGGGCCGAGACGGCGGTGCAGGACTCCACCTGCGTCGATGCCCAGGTGCTGCAGTTCCGCGCCGTCGTGTGGGATCCCAAGGACGGAAGCAATGGAAAGGTCAAGACCCGCGCCCTGCGCCCGTTCGGCGACGCATCCACCAGCGCCGCCACGGCGATCAACGATGTCGGCCAGGTGGTCGGCATCGCAGGCGATTGCGACCAGGGCGTCGGCCGCTTCAGCGCCCGGCACGCGGTGCTATGGGAGAAGCACGGCAAGGCCACCGAGATTCCCAACCTGGGCGGCACCACCTGGCACACCCCGATGGACATCAATGCCCAGGGCGACGTCGTCGGGTTCTCGAACCCGCCCGGCGCCGGCGACCCGGAAGGCGAGTTCATCTCGCGCGCCTTCCGCTGGGTCTACGGCGCCGCCACGGCCGACGACCTCGAGGCGCTCGAGGGCGACCTCTTCAGCGAAGCGTTCGCCCTCAACAACCACGGCCAGATCGTGGGCGTGTCCTTCGGCGGTGCGGCCGGGTCGCGCGCGTTCATCTGGCAGAGCGGCGTGCTCACGAACCTCAACGACCTCGTAGACATTGCGCCGGACGTGCTGGTGTCCGCCCAGGACATCAATGACGCGGGGCAGATCACGGGTCGGGTGCGGGATGGAGTGACGGGAGAAATCTTCGCCTTCGTGGCGACGCCGATCGCGGACTAGTGAGATGAGCGGAGTGAACGGGGCGGCTCACGCCGCCCCGTTTACCGTATCCAGCACAGTCCCTCCTTCGCTTGCTGGGCGCATGGCCCTCGGGTACGTTGACACGCTGTTCCCCCACGGCACGGACACGGCTCGCCACCCCGAACCAGGACCGGACGCCCCATGCGCCTGCGCCACCCGTTGCTGCTGACGCTGCTCGTCGCCGCCTGCCGCGCGACTCCTCCCGCCGCGCCCGACGCCGGCCGCCTCGATCCTGTGGCCCGACGGTACGTGGTCCTCGGCCTTGGACTGGGGGCGCACGACCCGGCGTACGTCGATGCCTATTACGGCCCCGACTCGCTCAAGGCGGCGGCCGCCGCTGAGTCCTTGAGCGTGGCGCAGGTCAGGACCGCCGCCGAGTCGCTGATCGCGGTCCTGGGCGACAGCGTACCGGCCTACGCCGACACGCTGGTCCGCCTCCGCCACCGCTACCTCCGCGTGCAGCTCGGGGCCATGGCGGCGCGGGCGCGGATGCTGGGCGGCGAGCGGCTGACCTTCGACCAGGAGGCGGAGGCGCTGTACGACGCGACCCCGCCGCGCTACGGCGACGCGCACTTCGACTCCCTGCTCACGCGGCTCGACAGCCTGCTGCCCGGCCGCGCACCGCTGGCCGAGCGCTACCAGCGCTTTCGCGACCGCGTGATGATCCCGGCAACCAAGGTCGACACCGTGTTCAAGGCCGCGATCGCCGCGTGCCGCGCACGCACGCTGTCCCACATGCCGCTGCCGCCCGGTGAGCGCTTCGACCTCGAATACGTGAAGGGCACCTCCTGGAACGCCTACAACTGGTACAAGGGGAACTACCACAGCCTGATCCAGGTGAACCTCGACTTCCCCATCCTCATCGACCGGGCGGTCGACCTGGCCTGCCACGAGGGGTATCCCGGCCACCACGTGTACAACGCGTTGCTCGAGCAGGCGCTGGTGCGGGAGCGCGGGTGGGTGGAAGTCTCGATGTATCCGCTGTTCAGCCCGCAATCGCTGATCGCGGAGGGGAGCGCCAACTACGGGATCGAGATGGCGTTTCCGGCTGCCGAGCGGACGGCGTTCGAGCGGGACTCGCTGTTCCCGCTGGCCGGGCTGGACCGCTCGCTGGCCGAGACCAACGCCGCGGTCGGCGGCATCGTAGAGCGGCTCAACTACGCGCGAAACGAGGTCGCCCGCCGCTATCTCGACGGCGAGCTCGCCGCCGCCGCCGCGACCAAGCTGATGCGGCGATACTGGCTGGTCTCACCCGAGCTCGCGGCCAAGCAGGTGCGCTTCATCGACACCTATCGCAGCTACGTCATCAACTACAACGTCGGGCGCGACATGGTGGCGGACTGGGTGACGCGGACGGGCGGCGAGGCGGAGGCGGCGCGCTGGCGCGCATTTCACGCGCTGCTCTCGGCGCCGCATCTGCCGAGGGATCTCCGCTAGCTCAGCTCGATCCGCACCTGGAGCGGGTCGCCCTCGACGCTGAGCAAGTTGGCGAGCGTGCGCGTCCCGTGCCGGCGGAACTGGAGCGCCACCCGGGACCCCCCGATCGCGAGCCCCTGGACGGTCAGCTCGCCCAGGAAGTCGGGCAGCACCGGATCGCGGACGTGAAGGATGCGGGACTGCGCCTCGGGATAGATCCCCAGCAGCGCCTGCAGCAGCATGTAGAGCGACCCCGAGGCCCAGGCTTGAGGCGAGCAGCTCACCGGATAGCCGACCGGCCGCGGCCCGATCTGGCGCGTCATCCCGCAGTAGAGCTCCGGCAGCCGCTGGAACTCGGAGTGCACCCCCGCCTCGTACAGCGCGCGCACGATCGGCAGCGCGGCCCGCGCGTGGCCGTGCAGCGCCATGCCGAGCACCAGGATGGCGTTGTCGTGCGGCCAGATCGAGCCGTTGTGGTAGCTCATCGGGTTGTAGACCGGATGGGCCGCGCTCAGCGTGCGCACACCCCAGCCTGAGAAGAAGTCCGGCTCGAGGAACCGCGCCGCGAGGCGGCGTGCGACCTCCGGCGACGGCACCCGGCTCCAGAGCAGGTGCCCGGCGTTGGTAGTGGCGGTGGGGATGGGGCGCTTCTGCCCGTCGAGCGCGAGCGCGAAGATGCCGAGCTTCTCGATCCAGAATGCCGAACGGATCCGGGTCCGGAGCTCGGCCGCCTCGCGGCGGAGGGTCGCCGCGCGCTCGGTCTGGCCCACGTGCCGGAACAGCTCGGCCATGCGCAGCTTGGCATCGTACACGTAGCCCTGCACCTCGACCAGCGCAATCGGCGGCTCCGGCAGCCGGCCGTCGGGGAACGGCACCCCGTTGCCGGAGTCCTTCCAGCCCTGGTTCACCAGCCCCTTCTCCGAGGTGCGGGCGTACTCCACGAACCCGTCGCCGTCCAGGTCGCCGAAGCGGTCGATCCACTCGAGCGCTCGCTCGGCGTTCGGCAGCAGCTCGCGCACCAGGACGGTGTCGCCGGTCCAGCGCCAGGTCTCGTGGAGCAGCACCAGCCAGAGTGGCGTCGCGTCGATGCTGCCGTAGTAGGGCACGTGCGGGATCTCGCCGCTCCGCGCCATCTCACCCCGGCGGAGCTCGTGCAGGATCTTTCCCGGCTGCTCCTCGGTGTAGGGATCCTCGCGCCGGCCCTGCCGGCGGGCGAGGTAGCGCAGCGTGTCGATCGCGATCTGCGGCTGGAGCGGCAGCGCCTGCAGCGAGGTGATGACGGAGTCCCGCCCGAACACCGTGGAGTACCACGGGATGCCGGCGGAGATCACCTTCTCGCCGTCCACCTCGACGTAGAGCGCCCGGAGGTCGTCGGCCGCGCGGTGGAGCAGCGCATCGAAGTCGTCGACGTCGGTGGCCCACCGGCTGTTCCCCTCGTGCCAGCCGCGGTACACCCGGTCGAGCGTGTCGCGGCAGTCGTCCAGTCCGCGAGCGGGAAACACGCGCCGGTCGCCGCCCTCGTCGGTGTACACCTCCCACTCGAGCTCGATCGGCTGCTCGACTTCGAGCCGGAGCTCCCACCGCGCGCTGCGCTCGGTGAGCAGGTCGGGCGGGCGGCGGAACCGGACCGCCGTCCTGAGCAGCCGCCCGTCGCGGCCGAGATAGGCGAAGATCAGCGCGTCGCCGTTCGGGTCGGGCGCGTAGTACTGTCCCCGCTCGCCGCGCCGCCAACCGCGCACCTCGAAGATGTCGGCGAAGTCGCAGCCCAGCTCGAGCTCGACCCAGTAGCGCTCGGGCGCGCCGACATAGCCGGTGAGGGTAACGCGCTCGACCAAGCGGTCGGCCAGGGTGAGCTCGCGCCGAATGTGGACCACGTTCCGGGGGTCCCAGCGGTCGCCGCCGAAGGCCAGGTTGCTCACGGCGAGATCGATCTGCGCGCCGAAAGCGCTCGGCACCTGGGCCGAGAGCAGGTCGGGCGGGCCGCCGTGCATGGTCAGGGCGTAGTGGCTCAGGATCCGGGTGTCGTCCTGGAAGAGTCCCAGCGAGCAGAGCCCCGGCGGCGCGACGTTGCCGTGCGGGTCGACCAGCATGAAGAGCCGGTCGTGCTTGAGCACCAGGGAGTGCTCGGCGAGACGCTCGTGGGTGCACTCGATGCCGGCGTAGCCGACGGCCGCTTCCATCGGCACGGGGCGGAGATCCGCCATGGCCTCGTCCGGCGGGGCGGGCGAGACGGGCGACGCGACGGTGCCGCTCATGCGGCCGTGATCGGCTGTGGGCTCGTGCCGCCGGCCACCGGCAGCCTGGCGCGGTAGAGCCGCTCGTAGTCGGCCGCCATCCGCCGGTGGTTGAAGCGGTGCACGGCCGCCGCGCGGATCCGCCGCCGGTCCAGCCGGTCCACCGGGCCGCCCGGACGGATGAGTCCCGCCATCTCCTCCGGCGAGTCGGCGATGAAGCCGGTGACGCCCTGCTCGATCAGCTCCGGGACGCTGCCGTGGCGGAAGGCGACAACCGGGCACCCGGACAGCATCGCCTCGATGAGGATGAGCCCGAACGGCTCGTTCCAGGTGATGGGGGCGAGCAGCGCCCGGGCATCGCGGAGAAGCGGCACCTTCTGCCCGGTGTCCACGGGACCGAGGAACGTCACGTGCGGGCTCAGAAGGCGGGGCTCCACCTCGGTGCGAGAGTAGTCCTGGTCCGGGGGGTGGACATCGCCCGCCACCCGGATCGGAACGCCAGCCGCGCAGGCGGCATCGATCGCCGTGTGAGGGCCCTTCTCGCGCGCCAGCCGTCCGACGAAGCAGACATAGGGTCCGGGGTGCTCGGACCAGCGGTACCGGGCCGGATCGAGACCGTGGTGGATGACCGTCCGGCGGCGTACGAGGGTCTCGCGGCCGGCCTGGTCCTGGGAAATGGCGACGAAGGAGACGTCGGGAAAATGGCGGTAGTACTCGGACAGCGCCGGCAGGTGAACGTGATGCAGCGTGTACACCATCGGCGTGCCCGGGACCAGTCGCCCGAGCGCGAGGGCCGCGGCGGAGTGCGCGTGGATGAGGTCGAACCCGCCCTCGGCGATCTCGCGTATCGCCCACGAGCAGTGGTTGAGGTCCGTGATCCCCTCGGGCGGCCACTGGGCACGGGGATACAGCGAGCGGAGGGAGGCTCTGGTGTGGGAGTCCCCGGTAGCGAACAGGGTCACGTCGTGACCGCGGTCCAGCAGGCCTTCGACCAGCTCGTGGACGACCAGTTCGGTACCGCCGTAGTCCCGCGGTGGCACCGGGACGAACGGCGTGGATATCATGGCGATGCGCATACGGACCGTCGGGTTGAGCCGGAACACTACTTACACTACGGTTACACGAAAGTACCGCCCGCGGCAACCGTGGCCGTGAGTGCGATCACCCTCTCAGGGAGCTGTGGGTGTGCGTGACTTCCGGGTGTGGTGGGCGCTGTTCGTCTTTTTCGGGGTGCTGAGCGTCCTGGCGGTCCAGCGGACCTACCGGCGGTGGCGGCAGGCCCGGGCAGCGCTGGCCGCCGAGGGCGGCGAGGGCTCGCCGCTGCAGGTGCGGCAGCTCCGGCGTGAAGGCCTGCGGCTCGCGTGCATGGCCGCGAGCGTCCTCGCGATGACGGCCCTGGTCTTCGCGGTCTTCCTCCGCGCATCCCCTGGCGTGCTGACGGTCCTTCGGGTGCTTGCGGTCGCCGGCGTGGCCGGCGTCGTGTGGCTCAGCGTGAGGCGGTAGGAGGCCCGGCGGTGGCGCTCGTCGCGTTCATCGCCCCGGCGCCTCGCTCTTCCAGAAGTCGATCCCGCCCGCCTGCTGCCCCACGTCCACGCTTGCGACCCGCGCCAGCGCCCGCAGGTCGATGACGTCCACCGTCCCCGGCTCTGCGCCCACGCCCTCCTGCGTCACGAAGGCGTACCGGCTGTCCGGTGAGATCACCAGGCCGCTCGGCACCCGACGCGTCGTGGGCACGCGCGCCAGCTCCCTGCCCGTGGCCGCGTCGATGACCGAGACCGACTTCCCCTTCTTGTTGGTGCCCACCACGAGCCGCCCGTCCGGGCTCGCCGCCAGGTTGTAGATCCCCTCGCCGGCGGGAATGCGGCGGCGCAGCGTCCACGACCCGAGATCCAGCTCTGCAATGTCGTTGGCTTTGCTGCAGGCCACCCAGACCGTGCGCCCGTCGGCCGACGGTTGGGCCCAGGTCGGCGAGCACCCGACGTCGCCGGGGGTGGGCGGGCTCATGTCGTGGCCGTTCGTGCCACCCGCCTTCGTCGTCATGTCCATCCCGACGCCCGGCCCGCCCAGGGCGTGCTCGGCGCCGGGCTTGAGATAGAACCGGCGCGCCACCGCCATGCTGTCCGCGTCGATCTCCACCAGCTCGTCGTTCATCATGCAGGCGGAGTACTGGCGCCGGCCGTCCGGGGAGAGCCGGGAGCCGTGCGGCATGACGCAGGTGGCAATCCGGCGCACCTCGACCATGTCGTCGGTGTAGACCACCGACACCGACGACGGAACCATCGCGCCGTAGAGATTGAAGTTGACGACCCAGGCGAAGTGCCCGCCGGGCGCGACCTGCACGGTAGCCGGGAACCGGCCCAGCTCGACGCGGCCGGCCTGCTCGCCGGTCTCGGTCGAGAACTTCCAGAGCGCGCCGTTGGGCGTGCCGTGTGCGGTGGAGACGTAGTACCAGCGCCCGTCGGGCGACACGGTGAGCCCGTGCGGGCCAACCAGCTCGGTGGGATTGGTACCGATCTTCCGCTCGCGCTCGACCTGGATACCGGCCGGTCCGTAGCGCACCAGCGCAATGCGGTCGTTACCCTCGCTGGCGACGAAGACGAGGTAGTCGCGGTCCGGCGGCGCGGCCGCTTCTCCCGGCGGCGGAGGAGCCGACCCCGGAGCCGGCGTCGACGGTGAACCCCGCCCGCTCGACGCGCAGGCCGCCGCGAGCCACAGGAGTCCGCCCAGGGGAACGAGCGCACGGCGACATCCCAATCCTAACGCGCGCGCGCCACCGGCCCGCGTCGCGACTGGAACGGGCGCTACTTCGGTCACGGCGTCAGCGGCGTCTTCGACCGCTTCGGATCGACGCGGACGACCCACAGGCCGTTGTTGAAGTCGTTCACGTAGGCGAGCCCGTCCTTCGGGTTCACCACCACGCCCCAGGCGAACGCGGCGTTGGGCACGATACCGCCCCGGTCGGCCGTGTTGAGCGACGCCATCTCGCGGTGCTGGGCGCGGAGATCGCCCTTGAGCTCGCCGGAGATGTCGAACGCGTGGAAGCCCGCATCGTAGGCGCCGAGGTAGAGCGTATCGGCCACCTGCCAGACGTTGTGGACGCCGCCGCTCTCCGGCGTGTACCAGGCGACGGACCTCGGGTGCTCGATGTCGCTCACGTCCAGCACCTGCAGTGTGCCGTACATCCGGTTCGCCGAGACGTCCCTGGCGCCCTTGATGTTGCCGTTGCGGTAGACCTCGTCGGCGATGAACACGTACTTCCCACCGCGCTGCCGCCACGCGGTGTGGGTGCCGCGGTCGAACCCGGGCCGGGAGACGTCCTCGACGTCCTTGTACAGCGAGTCGAGGTCGTACTTGAACTGGGAGACCAGCACCGGCTTGTCCGGCCGGCCGCCCCACTTGCCGTTCCCGATGTCGAGAATGACCAGCCCGTCGTTCCAGTAGCTGGCGTACATCAGGCCGTCAACGATATCGAGGTCGTGCACGTAGCGCGAGGCGTCGGGTCGGTCGGTGCGCCACTCGCCGGCGCGGGTCGGATGGGCGGGGTCGGAGATGTTGACGATGTCGATGGCCCCGGTGCCGTCGTTGGTGATGAAGACGTACCGCCCGTATTGCGGGTGCTCGTAGATGTAGACCGAGTGCACCCCCGCGGCGACCCCGTCGGTGAACTGCGCGATCTCCTTCGGGTGCAGCGGGTCGCGGGTGTCCGCGATGACGATGCCGTTCCGGCGGTCGGCGGCGCCCTCGCGGGTGAAGACCATCACGTTGCCGTCGGCCGTGGTCTGCATGTCGTTCACCAGCCGGGTGTTCGCCATGATGGAGTCGACCACCACCGGCTTGGCAGGGTCGGAGATGTCGATAGCATAGACCCGGTCGCCACCCTCGTGGGTGCCGAGATAGGCCACCGTGCCGTTGGGGTGGATCCAGACCTCGCTGGTGGAGAAGCCGGTGCGGGGGAGCCGGCCGACGACGGTCACGGAGCGGCGGACGTCGCGCTCGCTCACGGTGACCGTTGTGCTCGCCGAGCGCCGGCCGAGCGACGCGGTCACGGTGTAGGTGCCCGGCCGGTAGGCGACGAACCGTCCGTCGGCGTCGAGCTGGCCGTCGCCCGGCGCGAAGCTCCAGGACGGCCGGAGGCCCGCCACCGGATGGCCCGCCGCGTCCCGCGCCTCGGCGGCGAACGCGATCACGTCGCCCTGGCGGACGGACGGCTTCGACGGCGTGAGCGCGAGCCGCGCGATCCCGCCCCCCGCCAGGACCCGCACGTCGAGCGACGCCGAGGCGCCCCGGACCGAGGCCGTGAGCGTGGCGCGGCCCGGTGCGACGCCGGTGGCGGCCCCGTCGCCGTCGACCGCGGCAACCGTGGGCCGGCTGGACTGCCAGCGCACCGGGTCGGCGGTGCGGTCGTTCGCCTTCGAGTACGCCTGGGCCCCGATCCGGAGCGTCTGGCCCTCGAGGATCGTCGCCGACGACGGCGCCAGCTCGAGGCGGACAGCGGGTCCCGGCACGCCGCGGTACTCGACGGACACGGTGTCGATGAACGGCCGGCTCCCCGGCACGGTCGCGCTCAGCGCGAGCGGGAACTTGCCGACCGAGCTCGCCACCAGCCACCCGCTCCGGGCGTCGAGCGCGCCCTCACCCTCGCCGCCGCGGAGCTGGACGTTGAGCACCGCGTTGGGGATCGGCGCGCCGGCCGCGTCGAGCGCCCGGATGGTGAGCCGCACGGAGTCGCCCGCCGGGATGGCGCGGGTCGCCGGCTGGACCTCGATCCGGGCCACCGGGGATGGGACAAGCTGGCCCTGGGCCTGCTGTTGCAGCGCGAGGAGCAGCGCGGGGAGCACGGCGGCGAGAAGCACGTGGAGCCTCGGTGAATGGGGACGGCGCGGCCCGGTGGCGGCGGGCCAATTCTAGAGGTCGGAGAGGGTCGGGGCAAGCTCAGTGCCCCCGTTCGGACCACATGGCGCCAACCACAGCGACTGCCGCGGTCGCGGCGGTGCCGAGGGCCAGGAACGCGCTCCCGACGGGATCGAGGCGACGGAGGGCGATCGCCTGCACGTCGGCCAGCGCCACGGCGGGGCGGGGTTCCCCGCGCTTGGACCAGGTGTCGCGGTCGGATCCGTAGAGCGTGTCGCCCACGAGCTCCGGCCGGCGGAGCACGCTCCGGCTGCCGTCGCCCCGCGTCACCCGCACGGCGTCGGGCCGCCGCCGGACGACGATATCCTCCGGGGTGGTGGACTGGACCTTCCAGTGCGTGCACGCCCGCACCCCCAGGCCGCGAGCACCAGCCCCGCGACACCGGTCCGGCGCGCGCACCATCGTCGCGCGGGCTGCCACATGGATCCCTCCGGTTGCCTGGCCTCGATTAACTTCGACACCCCAATGTCACGCATCCCGACTCCGTCCCCGGCCGCCGACGCCGAACGTACCGCGCTCCTCGCGCGCCTCCGCCAGCTCGAGCACGCTGCCCGGGCGCTGGAGCCCGGCGCCAGCCGCCGGCGGCGGCTGCGCGACGCCGCCGTCGCGTCCTCCGAGCGCTTCCTCCGGCGCGATCGACACCCTCAAGGCCTACGAGGAGGACAGCGGGACCGGCGCCGGCCTATTGGACGCGCCGATCGCCGAGCACGGCCGCACGCTCGGGGACGTGATCGCGCTGCTCGAGCGCGAGGTGGTCCGCCCCGGCGGCAACCCCGCCTCGGCCGGCCACCTGGCCTACATCCCGGGCGGCGGGCTCTACCATTCGGCGCTCGGCGACTTCCTGGCGGCGGTGACCAACAAGTACGCGGGGATCTTCTTCACCGGGCCGGGCGCGGTGCGGATGGAGAACCTGCTGGTCCGCTGGGTCGCCGATCTCGTCGGCTACCCGCCGGGGGCGGGCGGTACCATCGCCTCGGGCGGCAGCATCGCCACGCTCGCGGCGATCGTCGCCGCGCGCGAGGCCCACGGACTCAAGGGCGCCGACTATGCCGGCGCGGTGGTCTACCTGACGGCCCAGGCCCATCATTGCATCGAGAAGGCGCTCCGCATCGCGGGGCTCGGCGAGGCGCCGGTACGCCGCGTGCCGATGGACGCGCGCTACCGCATGCGCCCGGACGCGCTGGCCGGGCGCATCGCGGCCGATCGCGCCGCGGGGCTCCGGCCCTGGCTGGTCATCGCGGCCGCCGGCACGACCGACACCGGCGCGGTGGACCCGCTCGACGCGATCGCGACGATCGCGGAGCGCGAGCGGTGCTGGTTCCATGTGGACGCGGCGTACGGCGGCTTCTTCCTCCTGACCGAGCACGGCCGCGAGGCGCTTCGGGGGATCGAGCGGTCGGACTCGGTGATCCTCGATCCGCATAAGAGCCTCTTCCTTCCCTACGGCTCCGGCATCGTGATCGTCCGCAACGCCGAGGCGCTGGCCGCGGCGCACGACTACGAGGGCGCCTACATGCAGGACGCCGAGCGTGAGCCCGGCGACATCTCCCCCGCCGACATCTCGCCCGAGCTGTCGAAGCATTTCCGGGCGCTGCGCATGTGGCTGCCGCTCATGCTGGTGGGTACCCGCCCATTTCGCGCGGCGCTCGAGGAGAAGCTGCTGCTGGCCCGCTACTTCTACGAGGAGGTCCAGGCGCTGGGCTTCGAGGTCGGGCCGGCGCCCGAGCTCTCGATCGTCACCTATCGATGGGCGCCTCCGGACGCCGCGCCGGACGAGATCGATCGCCTGAACCAGGCGATCGTCGATGGCGTCCGGCGGGACGGCCGGGTGTTCCTCTCGTCGACGCTGCTCGACGGCCGGTTCACGCTGCGGATGGCGGCGCTGGCGTTCCGGACGCACCGCCGGACGATCGATCTGGCGCTGCGGGTGCTGAAGGAGCAGGTGGCCGCGCTCCGCGGCTGACTCGGGATCCGGCCGCCGCGCCGCACGATCAGAACCGCACCGCGAGTCCCACGCTCAGGCTTGGGTACGCCTCGCCCCCGCCCGAGACCCGCACGTCGGCCCCGGCCGTTGCACCGATACTCCGGCTGAGCCACGCCGTCGCGTGTCCGCCGGCGAACGCGCCGATCCCACCGTCGACCAGCTCGCCCCGATCGCCCACGAGGAACGCCGTCGCGCCCGCCGACAGTCCGAACTCCGCCTTCTCCGTCGCGAACGTCAGCGTCGGGCCGAGGTCGAGGGCGGCCGCGCCGTCATCGGAGTACTGCTCGGTGTCCATCACCGGGAGCGAGGCGCGCAACTGCACGCCCCAGCGCGGCCCGAAATCGCGCCGGATCCCGAGCTCCGGACCGTACACCACTCCGGCCAACCCGCCGGTCCGAAGCCCGGTAAAGGTGGCGGTCAGGGTCCAGGGCCGGCGCGGGGCGTCCTGGGCCGCCAGCGCAGGGGCCAGCGATGCGGCGAGGCCGAGCAGCAAGGCACAGCGGCACAAGGTATTAGCACTTGGTAACATGGCACCCTCGGACAGGGGGGAGTGAACTACGCTGGCAACATCGCCAACCGGCGTTGCCTGACCGTGACCTCGGCTCAACACCGTGCCCGACCCGGTGGCCGAGCCGGCCCGCCGGTGGTATCCTCGACCCATGACCGACCCGCACACGATCGCCGCACGCCGACTCACGCTGGTGCCGAGCGGGCGGCCGGTGGACGTGGAGCTCGACGCGCCGGTGCGCCGCCGGGGCGGCGAGTGGGCCTGCGCGTATCGCATCCGGGGCATCGGGCGGGTGCGGGCGGGACGCACGGTGGGCGAGGACGGGGTCCAGGCGCTGCAGCTGGCGCTCTCGGCGGTGCGACAGGCACTCGATCCGTTCGCCGCGCAGCTCACGTGGACGGGTGAGCCCGGCGAGCTCGGCCTGCCTGAGCCGATCCCCGACTACTTCGGCGGGGAGTTCCGCCGGCGGATCGAGCGTCTGGTGCGCCAGGAGACCGAGCGCGAAGCGCAGCGGCTCAAGGACGCGGCACTCGCCCCTGCGCCCGGCGCGCGGCGATGAACGACCTGTTGCGTTTCGCCATCGTGACGCTCGGCTCGGTGCTGTTCATCGTCGATCCGATCGCCGTCATCCCCACCTATCTCGTGATCACGCAGGACGAGACCGCGGCCGAGCGGCGGCGGACCGCGCGGCGCGCCTGCATCGCGATGGTGCTCCTGCTGACCGCGTTCGCCGCGACGGGCACGGCACTGTTCTCGGTCCTGGGGATCACCCTGCCGGCGTTCCGCACGGCCGGGGGACTCATCCTCTGGTTCGTGGCGCTGGACATGCTGCACGGTGAGCGGCGGACGCAGGAAGGGCGCGACGAGGTGGCGGAGGGAACGGCCAAGGAGGACGTGGCGCTGACGCCGCTCGCGATTCCGATGCTCGCCGGACCCGGCGCGATCTCGACCGTGATCGTCGTCTCCGGCCAGGCGCGCGGCGCCGGCCAGACCGTGGCCGTCTACCTCGCGATCGTCCTCACCGGCGTGGCATCGTACCTGGCGCTCCGCCTCGGCGAGCCGCTGCTGCGCCGCATCGGGAAGACCGGCATCCGCGTCGTGACCCGGATCATGGGCCTCATCCTCGCGGCGCTGGCCGTCCAGTTCGTGCTGAGCGGCGTCAAGGAGGCGTTTCAGCTCTAGCGGCGCGCAGCTCCGCAAACTCGATGCATCGCACGCGCTTGTAGCGGGCAGGCGATCCGGGCAGCGAGACGTCGGCCGCGACGACGGTTCCCTGTTCAACCTTTCGGGGCGCTGATAGCTTCCGGCATCCTTCTCACTCACCGCACCTGATGCTCCGTCTCGCCCCTCTGGCCGCGCTGGCCGCGCTCGCCGTTGCCGCCCCGATCGCCACCGCCCAGCAGGGCGACACCCTCCCCGAGACCGTGCTCCGGAGCGCCGAGCGCGCGCTCCAGGACGACAGCCTCGAGACCGTGACCGCCCGCTGGCGGGCCGCGCTCGAGCACGACCGGACCGATCCCGCCGCCACGCTCGGCCTCGCCACCGTGGCGCGGCAGACCTACGACTTCGAGCGGGCCGACAGCCTGCTGACGGCGCTGCTCGCGCGCTCGGGCGCCCGAGTCGACGGCTGGACCGTGCGCGCCCGCCTCGGCCTCTACCGGGTGGCCAACGCGCGGGGCGAGGTCAAGCGCGCCGACTCGCTCCTCCGGCTCGGGATCGCCGAGGCCCGGCGGACCGAGGACCGCCCCGCGCAGATCGCCGCGCTCATCGGCTTCACCAACACGCGAAGCGGTGACCCGACCGCGCTGTTCGCCACCCTCGACACCATCCTCGCGCTGCTGCCGCCCGGGGACAGCCGCGACCGCGCCGAGTATCTCTGCCGCCTGGGTCTCTACCGCGGCGTCCGCGCCGACGCTGACGCCCCCGTGCTTGTCCGTCAGGGCATCGCCATGGCTCAGCGCGCGGGCGAGCGGCAGCTCACGGGCCACTGCCTCGAGGTCGACGGTCTGCTCCAGAGTCTCCGGACGCACGACGACAGCGCTCTGGTGACGATGGATCAGGCGGCCAGGCTGCTGCGTGCCACTCACGAGCACGCCGGGCTCGCGCGGATCGCCTCCCGCCGGAGCGACATCCTCCAGGGCTCCGGCCGCCTCGGGGAGGCCAAGGTGGCGCTGGAAGAGGTGATGACCGGCGCGAAGATCTCACGCAATCTCCAGCGCCTGAGCAATGGCTACGGCGGGCTGGGCATGCTCGCGCTCCGGGTCGGCGACTTGTCCACTGCCGCGGAATACTTCCAGCGCGCCGAGCAGCTGAACGATTCGCTGGGGCAGGCGGAAGGGAGCATGATCTCCCGCCAGAACGCGGGCGAGGTCCAGGCGGCCTCGGGCGACCTCGCCGCGGCGCGCGCCACCTTCCTCGAGGCGCTCGGCCTGGCCACCAAGGGCGACTATTTCGAGGACGTGGTGCTGAGCCGGCAGCGGCTCGCCCGCGTCGCGATCCGCCAGGGTGACTGGAACGAAGCCGAGCGCCAGCTCGTCACCGCGGACTCGGCCGCGCACGCGCAGGGCATGGACGATATGCGGAACGGTATCGCCTACGACCGCGGGCGCCTGGCCCTGGCGCGCGGCGACGGAGCGGGCGCCGCCCGGCTGTTCACCGCCTTCCTCCGCCGGACGGACTCCACCGACCAGCTCATCCGCTACACCGTCCGGAGTCGCCTGGCCCAGGCGTGGGCCGCGGCCGGCGATCTGGACCGCGCAGAGCGTGAGATCTCGGAGGCCGGGCTCGACCTCGAGCGCTGGCGCGCCTCGCTGGACGCCGCGGGGCTTCGCCGCTACGCCTACGCCGCCACGACCCTCGGCGAGTACGATCCCCAGGGGCCGTCGGCCAGCGTCATCGCGGCGCTCGCCCAGGGCGGGCGGACCGAGGCGGCGTTCACGCTGGCGGAGCGGCGGCGGGCACGGACCCTGGCCGACCGGCTGACCCAGGCCGACGCCTTGCGCGAGACCGCCGCCGGCCCTGGTGCGGCCCACCGGGACCGGGCCGCCACGGCCGCGGAGATCGCCGCAGGGCTGCCCGACGACGAAACCGCGATCCTCGAATACGTCGCCGGCACCGAGGGCGCGCCGTCCACCTTGTTCGTCGTCACCCGCGCCGGCGTCCAGGCCCGGCTCCTGCCGACGGCGGATTCGCTCAGCCGGCCGGTCGAGCGCTACGCGGCGCTGCTCGAGAGCGGCGAGAGCGCCGAGACGCTGGCAAAGAGTCTCGGCGCCGCGGTGCTCGGGCCCGCGGCGGAGGCGGTGCCGGCCGGCGTGACCCGGCTGATCGTCGTCCCCGACGGCCCGCTTCACCGGGTCGCGTTCGACGCGCTCCGGCTGCCCGACGGCCGGCTGGCGGTAGAACGCTGGGCGATCGGCCTGGCGCCGTCGGCGGCCGTGGCCACGGTGCTGCGGCGTGGCGACCGTGCGGCGCCGGCGGGCGGCGCCGCGCCGCAACTGCTTGCGCTCGGCGATCCCGCGTTCGCGGGAGAGCGCGCCGCCGGCTCCACCCGCGAGGGTGAGCTCTTCCGCGGCGCCTTCGACGCCACCGGCGGCCTGCCGCGCCTCGCCGCCAGTGGTGACGAGGCCCGCGACGTGGCGCGCTACGCGGCCGGCTCGGAGGTCCGCCTCCGGGCCGACGCCAGCGAAGCGTGGCTCAAGCGCACGCCGGTTGAGCGCTTCCGCGTCATCCACCTGGCGACCCACGCGCTCGTCGACGAGAACTCGCTCGCCCGCACCTCCCTCGCGCTGGCGCCGGGCGCGGGGGAGGACGGCTTCCTCTCGCCGGCCGATCTCTCCGCGCTCAAGCTCGACGCCGATCTCGTCGTGCTCTCGGCATGCCGCACCGCCGGGGGTGTAGTGGTGTCGGGCGAGGGGCTGCAGGG
The DNA here is from genome assembly GCA_963840215.1 of uncultured Gemmatimonadales bacterium. Lineage (GTDB taxonomy): Bacteria > Gemmatimonadota > Gemmatimonadetes > Gemmatimonadales > GWC2-71-9 > CAVVWJ01. The sequence continues at coordinate 955,814 of CAWIYG010000002.1, forward strand.
ACTGACCACCCCGTTGCTGGAGGCGGGGGCGCGATCGGTGATCGCGACGCAGTGGCGGATCGGCGACCGGAGCACGGTGGCCCTCGTCCGCGACCTCTACGACGGGCTCGCGCGAGGCGCGCCGGTGGCAGAGGCGCTCCGCGAGGCCAAGCTCGCCGCCATCCGGCGTGGCGCGCCGGCAAGTGAATGGGCCGGATTCACGGTGGTGGGGGACCCACTGGTCCGCGTGCCGCTCCACGCGCCCTCACGGCGCCTGCCACGCGGTTCGCTGGCCGCGGCCGGTGCCGTGGCACTGCTGGCCGCCGGCTATCTGGCGATGAGGCGAAGCGGACGGAGGGCGGAGCGGAGCGAGCGCGCATCCGACGTGGTGGCGCGGACCCACCAGCGGTAGTCGCCGGGCGGGAGTGCGCGTGCGGAGGCGGGAGACGCCGTGGTGTCGGTGGTCGTGGCCAGAGCCGCCACGCCACCACCCGCATCGAGCAGCTCGAGCTCGTAGCGGCTGGCGCCGGGGACGGCGTGCCACGAGAACGTGATCGCGTCGCCCGCGGCGGCCTCGGGGCCGGGCTGGACCAGCTCCACGGCGTCGCCGCCACCGCGGGTGGTGTCGCCACCGTCCGAGCGGAGCGCCATCCGGCCGACCCCCACGGCGAGCAGCACCGAGGCGGCCAGCGCCGCCGGCATGAACCAGCTGCGCCGTCCGCCTGGCCGTGCGGCGGCCCCGCTCTCGACGCCGGCCCGCTCGACCGCGCGGAGCAGGTCGAAGTCGCGGCGGCATTCGGGGCACGCCATCACGTGATCGAGGGTGGCGAGCCGCGCCTCCTCCGGACCCTCCCGCCCCACCAGGGCGGCGATGGCCTCGGGCGCGGGATGCTCACCGCCCTCGCCGGCGGTCCGACCGGCCTGGGCGGTGGCATAGAGCTCCCGCAGACGTTCGTCGCTCACGTTGCCTCCTCGGCGCGTTCCCAGCCCACGCCCATCTCGGTCAGCCGCTCCCGCAGGTCGGCCAGACCACGGTACAGCAGGTTCCGGGTCTTGCCCTCGGTCCAGCCCATCAGCTCGGCGATCTCCTCCCGCGGGTGTCCGGTGAGGTACATCCGCACGACCGGCCGCCGGGACGCGGGGATGGTGTCGATGGCCCGGGCGACCTGCGCCGCCACCTCCGAGGTTTCGAGCTCCCCGTGCGGCCCGAGCCCCGGCTCCGCCAGGGCCACCGCGGTGCTCTCGTCGTCCAATGACTGGTGATGCTCGGCCCGGCGGGAACGGCGGCGGCGGATCACGTCCAGGGCGGCAGAGCTCGCCGTCCGGTATACGTAGGACGTATTGACCTCGCCGATCTGCTCACTCGTCCGCTGGGCGCGCCAGAGCCGGATCCGGACCTCCTGCATCACCTCGTCCACGTCGGCCTCGTCGAGACGGTACCGGCGGCCCACCTGGCGGACCATGGAGCCGAAGCGGGAGACGACGGCTTCGACCGCGAGAGACAGGTGGCGCTCGGCTTCGGGCAGCGTCATGCCGGAATTATGGCACCGCCGCGGCTATTCCTCCACGACGTCCGGGACCCCGGCGTCGGCGAGCCCCACCGGCTGGGCGACCGGGCGGAAACGCCAGGCCGACGTGCAGTCGGCGAGCCCTGCCTCGGCGCATCGGCGAGCGGCCGCGAGCAGCTCTTCGATGGAACGAAAGGCCGGCGGCCCTTCGACCGACTCGATGTGCGGCCAGTCCCACGAGCGGTCGGGCCCGCCGATCAGGCGGAACTCCGCGCCCCGCGTGGCCACTACCCACCGGCGAAACGCGATCCAGTGCTTTCGAGTGCCTGGATTCCGGAGGTTGCCGTCGTCCACCACCACGTCGAGGGCGAAGCCATCCGCGTGGCGCGAGGTGGCGGTGTGGGTCAGGCGTCCATCCAGGCTGAGGAGATATGCCTGGCGCTCGGCGGAGCGGCGCGCCTCGGTCACCCGCACCCGGAAACCGGCCCGGCGCGCGTCCTGGAGCAGCCGCTCGAACCCCGGTCGCGCCGCTGCATCGAGCCCGGCAAGCGAGCGGTCGGCCCGGTGGGTGGCGGCCGGAAACGAGGCGGGGCTCGTGGCGGCCAGCCGGCGTTCCAGCGCCTCCCAGGTCTCGCCCGGATGGCGGACGGAGGGCACGCCGACCCGGTAGGACCCGACCAGGTGGCGCTCGCCCTGGTCCCAGTCCGAGTCGTAGGTCAGGCTCGCGCCGGGGAGCGTGTCGGCGAGATACAGGCGGCCGGGCTCTTCGATCCCGAACCGCTCGCGCAGGAGACGGCGCTCGTCCTCGCCGAACGCGCGGTCGATGTAGCGGGGGACGCCCCGCTCGTCGCGGCCGGCGTAGCGCTCGCGGGGATACTCGGCGGCGAGCGATGCGACGATATGGGTGGCCATCTGCGGCACGGCGGCGGCAGCAGCGGCATGCGACAGGAGAACGGTCAGAATGAGCGCGCGGAAGTGGCGCTGGCGCTGCGTTGAAAGCATCGTGTCCTCGTCCAGGAGTTCGGTCGCTGGGCGTAGGACGTGGGGGAGGGCGGATGATTCTCACTGCGAGTGCAAGGGGGTTAGCAAAGCGAAGGGAGCCTGCCTCGGGGCATGCTCCCTTCGCTCCGCTCTGGGGCGAGCGGACGCTCGGCCTAGTTCCCCCCCGACGTCGCCAGCGCTTCGCCCACCTCGAACTCCTGCATCATGCCGTGGTCGAAGTGCTGCCTGCCGTCCTTCCGATCGGGCAGGAAGCAGATCAGCGCGTAGCGACCGGGCTGCAGCTCGACGTGAAAGTAGGAGACGCCGCCCGGCGTGAGTGGGCTCACCCCGCCGATCGGCAGTCCCGGCGGCGTGCCGATCCCGTGATCGATGAATGCGACGACGTCCTGCGGGGTCTTCCCCGGCGCGAGCTGCACCAGCTCGAACTCGTGCCACTGGGTGCCCTCGTTCCGCACCTCGATGACATGCTTCCCCGCCGTGAGTGGCCGGGACAGGAAGAAGCTGTAGTCGCGGAGCGTCATGAGGACGTCGCCCTTGGGAGCCGCAGCCGGATGGGCGGTCTTCACCACGGTGAGCGGCCGGACCATTCCCTTCATGAGGTGCGGGATGCCGTCCGCGCTCGGGATCAGGCAGGCGACGATGTAATTGCCCGGCGCCAGGGTGACCGTGGCGCTGTTCTCGCCGCCCTCGGGCCGGGGCGCGTTCGGGCCGCCGGCGTCCTTGATCCACTCGGGCAGAGGACCACGGGTCTTGAGGGCCGCGAGCACGTCGTCCACCGTGTGGCCGCCCTCGAGCCGGGCGATCCAGACGTGGTGGAACTCCTTGCCCTGATTCACCAGCCGCAGGGTGACCGCGCCCTCGGGCAGCGTGTCGGGCGACTCCAGCACGTAGTCGCGAGCGGTGATCGTGACCGTCGGCGCCGCCTCGGGCGCACGGGTCTCGACGTAGGCGCCCAGGGCCAGCGGCAGGATGGCGAGGCTCAGCAGCGTCAGCGGAATCGACTTCATGGCAGCGTCTCCTTGGGGTGGTGGTCTCTCGGCCTACCCGTGGGACGATGCGATGCCGGGACGATTCTCACTGGCTCCGGGCTGGCGCTCCCGGCCGCATCCCCGAAGATTGCTCGGGTGAACCCATCTGCGAGCCTCCCACCTCTCCGTCTCGGCGTCATCGGCTGCGGCCGCGTCTTCGAGCGGTTCCATTTGCCGGCGATCGACCGCACGCCGGGTGTCCAGCTGGTGGCGGCCTGTGACGCGGAGCCGGCGCGTCTCTCCTGGGCCGCGGGCCGCACGCCGCGGCCCGCCACCACCGAGTCCCCCACCGACCTCTTCTCCAGCTCTACCCCCGACGCGATTCTGATCCTGACTCCGCCGCCGAGCCATGCCGACCTGACGCTGCGCGCGCTGGAGGCGGGGGTCGCCGTCCTGGTGGAGAAGCCGATGGCGCTGACGCTCGAGGAGGGCCGCCGCATGGCCGAGGCCGGGGCCCGGGCCGGTCGGCGCGTGCAGGTCGGGCTCACGCGCCGGTTCCGGGAGCCCTACCTCCGTCTCCGCGCGGCGCTGGGAGCGATCGACCGGCGCGAGTGGCGGGCGGCGCACTTCGAGCTCGCGTTCCCGACCGGAGGCTGGCAGGCGCATACCCAGTTCCTGGGCGACGATTCGCAGGGCGGCGGCGTGCTGGACGACGTCCTGTCGCACCAGGTGGACCTGCTCAACTGGCTTGCCGGCCGCGGCCCCGACGCGGCGCGCGCGGAGGCCGCGGGACCCGCGGGCGCGCTCCGGGTCCAGCTGCGCTTCGGCGAGCTCACCGCCACCTGCAAGGCGGGACACGGACCCTACGCCGAGCGACTCATTGTCGGGTTGGCGGACGGACGACTGCTCGAGGCCACGGGCAGCCGGATGGGTGCGACAGGCAGCGCGTTTCCTGCCTGGCGGCGCCAGCGCGCGCTGCTGCTCGATCGCGTCGCGCTGGCCCGGGGCCGCCTCGGCGGGCGGCTGACGGTCACCAACACCAGCTTCGGGCGCCAGCTGGAGGATTTCGTGCGCGGAGTGCAGGGCGGAGCGGCGGTCGGAGCGACCGCGAACGATGGGGTACGCGTGCTGCAGGTGCTCGAGGCGTGCCGAGAGAGCCTGCGGTCCGGGGGGAGCTGGCGCGCAGTCGCGACGTGAGCCGTGGACACGGCGCCACGCACGGCGCGGTGGCTGATCAGACGAGCTGTGTCAGCACCTTTCCCGCGAGCGGCAGGCCCGGCCGGCCGCCCAGCCGCCGGATCGCGGTAGGCGCCAGGTCGAGGATGTCGGCGCCCTGCTCGAGCGAGCCTCCCGCCGCAATCCCTGGCCCGTGCGCGAGCAGGAACCCATACGGCGTGTGGTTGCCGCTCCGCCCGTTCGGGATCCGGCCCGGCGTGGCGCGATCGATCCGCCCCAGCGTTTCCGATACCACCGCCGTGTGCGGTGCGGCGCTGCTCTGGTGCCAGAGGAGAATCAGATCGGGCAGCCGGTGGTTCCGCTCGCCGGCCGGGAAGGCCTCGCTCGCGCGCCGAATTTCCTCGATGATCGGCGCGCCGGTGTCGGCATCCCGGAAGCTCAGCAGTCCCGCAGTCAGCCGGGCACAGAGCGCATCCACCGCCTCCGGCGCCACGACGCCCTGCGGCTCGCGCCCGCGCACGTTGAGCCGGATGTAGCCGTTGAGGTCGGCGCGCAGCGTGAAGGCGGGCGTCTGCGCCCAGTTCACGCCGCCCGTGGTCCAGCGGGTCATGATCCGGTTCTTGAGGGCACTGGGCACCGCGTTGGTGAGCGCGCGCCGGACGGACAACGGCAGCGCCTCGCCGAACCGGCGGAGCAGTCCGTGCTTGGGCTTCTCCGCCGCCGGGCCGTGCAGCACCCGCGCCAGCATCTCGTCCAGGAAGTCCACGCGCGCGCTGTTTTCCGCCATCCCATGGAGAGAGAAGACGAAGACGGCGGCGCCGGGGGCGGCCGCCACCAGCCGGCTGACGGCCTCGTCGGCCGACCGGTAGAGCTCGCGGAGCGCGCCGTCGTACCACGCACCCAGGTCAGGCGGTACGTCGCCCTCGACGCTGGTGCGGTCCCAGAACCGGTGGCCGCCGCGATGCAGGGCCCCGAACACGGCGATCCCGAGGTTCCAGGGCCGCTCGAGGAGCCAGACCGCCAGCTCCGACGACCGGCGGGTGAGGCCGGTGAGCTCCGTGTGCAGCTCCCGGAGATGATCGAGCGACGCGCGTCCGTACTCGTCGGTGCGGATGGGCGATTCGCCGAAGCGCTGGTGAACGTCGGCGAGCAGCGCGGGCGGGTACGACTGCGGGGCCACCAGCTTGTCGTGGCTGCCCCAGCCCGTCACCTCGACGCCCGGAAACGGCTCGGTGCCCGGCGTCATCGGAACGTCGTGCACGACCGCCTGGACGTCGCCCTCGATCCGGCGCCACCACGGCTGCACCGGGCAGCCAGTCGGCCCCGGGGGCCGCGAACGCCATCTGTTCCTGGCGCCACTGGAAATCGTGATATATGCCATGGTCCGACGGCGGCCGGCCGGTATAGAATGTCGGCCAGGGCGACCCGGTCAGGTAGCGCGCGGAGGTGGACAATCGGCCCCACGTCCCGCCGGCGCGGAGCGCCCGCAGCGTGGGCAGCGTGCCGTCGTCCATCCAGCGCTCCACCAGTGACGCGTCGGCGGCATCGAGTCCGATGAGCAGCAGCTTGCGGGGAGTATCGGTCATCGGCGGAAGGATCGTCGCAGCCGGGAGGCTTGTCAAAGGGGGCGCACCCTGCTCGTCGTCATCGTGCTCAGCCACAACAAACACGACGCGGTCCTGCGGTGCCTGGAGAGCGTCCGCGGGCTGCGCTACCGCCCGCGCGAGGTGATCTGCGTCGACAACGCCTCGCGCGACGGCTCGGCTGAGGCGGTGGCGGCGGCATTTCCCGAGGTGCACCTGCTCCGGAGCCCGGTCAATCTGGGCGCTGCCGGCGGGCGCAATCTTGGCATCCGGGCCGCCGGGGAGCGCTTCGGCTACCAGTATGCGCTCTTTCTCGACGACGACACGGTCGCCGACGAGCGGCTGGCCGACGAGCTGATCGCGGCGCTCGAGGCCGACCCCGCGTCGGCCATCGCGACGCCCAAGGCGTACCGCCCCGGCCGGAACGAGGTGTTCGCGTCGGCCGGCGGGCTCCAGGTCCGATTGGGACGTGGGTCCATCACCGACATCGGCGCCGGCGCCCCGGACGGCGGCCAGTTCGACCGGAGCGTGACGGTCGATGCCTGCGACGGGTTTGCGATGCTGGTGCGCCGCGACGCACTCGAGCGCACCGGTGGCTTCGACGACGCGTATAATCCCTACGGATGGGAGGAAGTGGACTTCTCCCTGCGGGTACGGGCGGGCGGCGCCACCATCCGCTACGCTCCCGCGGCCATCTGCTGGCACGCTGGCGGCACCCCCGGCCGCGGAGAGCGCCTGGCCGAGTACGAGCGCGGCAAGGCGGCCAACTACCTGCGCCTCATGCGGCGTCACGCCACGCCGGCCCAGTGGCTGGGGTTCGTGGCGGTGCTGCCGCTCCGCGGGCTTCGATTGGCGGCCGCCCGGGTCCGCGACGGCGACTGGCGCATCCTGCTGGCGCACGCGCGGGGGATCGTCGAGGGACTGCGGAAGCACGGGAAGGACCGCACCGGTCCGTAGAACCAGGGAGGCTCCATGCAGCGCGGACGGCTCGTGCTCGGACTCATCGCCGGCGTCCTGCTCCTGGCGAGCAGCGCGGCGCACTCGCTCCTCGGATGGCCTCAGCTGCGGCACGGGCTCACCGAGGCCAATGCTCCCGCGGACCTCATCGTGGGACTGTCGCTCGGCTGGCATTTCGCGGGCGTAGCGATGCTGGTCTTTGGCGTCATCGTGGTGCTGCTGTTTGCCGACGCCCTCCGGCGCCAGGCGGTCTCGCTCCGCCCGGCCCTGCTGATCGGCCTCGCCTATCTGGTCTTCGGGACCTGGGCGCTGACGGCCAGCAACCTGGATCCCTACTTCCTGGTCTTCATCGTCCCCGGCGTGCTGCTGCTCCTGGCCGCGTGGGGACATGCCGGGGCGACGCCCCGCGCCTGATCCCGCCGCTGAAGCCGGCACGGAGCGCGGCACGTAGGGGGACTGTCCCCCAGCCTTCCGAGCTCCGATGCCCCACTGCGCTCCTGCCGCCCCCCGCCACGAGATCGGCGGCTACCGCGAGTTCGCGCCGCCGCCGGCGCTGGCGGCCGCCGCCGAGGCCGTGTGGATCCACCGCTCGACCGCGGCTGGGAGGCATCTCGTGCTGCCGGACCCCGCGCTCAACCTGGCGTTCCGCTGCCGGCGGCTCCCCGGCGGCGGGACCGAGGAGCCGCGACTCACGGTCATCGGGCCGAAGACCCGGCCGTACCCATTCCACTTCCGCGCGGGCGAGGAGATCGCCGCGGTGAAGGTCAAGCTCGAGTGGGCCCGGGCGCTGCTGCACCTCGCCCCGGGGGAGCATCTCGACCGCGAAGACGAGCTCACCCCGGCCGACGTACGGCTACCGTCCCAGCTCCTTGATTGCCTGGCGGCGACGCCGTCGGCCGACGCCGCCGCCGCGCTCCTCGCCTCGGCGCTGGCCGGCATCATGCCCGCGGCGGGCCCGCGCGCGCCGGCCGCGTCGGCCCGGGCACTCGACCTCGTCCGCCAGGCCACGGGCCGGGTCAGCGTCGAGAGGGTGGCGGACCGGATGCGGGTGTCGCTCCGCCAGCTGCACCGCGCCGTGCGCCACGAGGCGGCGATCTCGCTCAAGGCGTACGCCCGGATCACGCGCCTCAACGCCGCGATGGCCGCGGCCGATCGCGCCGCGCAACCCGGCTGGGCCCGGGTCGCCGCGGACTCGGGCTTCTGCGACCAGTCCCACCTGGTGCGCGAGTGCCGCGCGCTCGCCGGCCTCACGCCCGGACGCCTCCACCGCGAGCGCCGCGCCGAGGCCGAAACATCCAATCGCGGCTGAGCCTGGACACGTATCGTCGGGCATGCAGACTCCCCTTCGATGCGCCTTCGGCCTGCTGCTCGCGGCGGCTCCGGCGGGCGCCGCCCGGGCGCAGGCCCGAGACGCCGGCGCGCGACTCGAGCGCGTGGCCGACAGCGTCTACGTCATCATCCACGACGATGCGACCGACCAGTGGCCCCACGGCAACACGGGCGTCGTCGTCACCCCCGAGGGCGTGCTCCTGGTCGACGCCACCTACCTCCCCTCGCGGTCGCGGGCGGACATCGCGCTGATCCGTTCGGTCACCGACCGGCCCGTACGCTACCTGGTGTACACCCACTGGCACTTCGATCACACCAACGGGGCCATCGCCTACCGGGACAGCTTTCCGGCAGTCACGGTCGTGAGCGAGCGGTGGACCCGCGACTGGATCACGCTGAACAGCATTTGGTGGGCGAAGATGTCCACAGCGCCGGCCTCCGCCCGGCGAACCGCCCTGGCCGCGCTCGAGCGCGAGGTCACGACCGGCAAGGACAGCACTGGCCGTACGCTCACGGCCGACGAGAAGCGGCAGCGTGCCCGAGCGGCCGCGCAGCGGAAGAGCGAGCTCGACGAGCTCGCGACCCTTCGTGTGGTGACCCCGGACCTGGTGTTCGACAACGAGCTGACGCTCTGGCTCGGCGGGCGGCGCGTCGAGCTGCGCGACCGCGGGCGCGCCAACAGTCCGCACGACGTCACGATCTACCTGCCGCAGGACTCGGTTCTCTTCACCGGCGACATGGTGGTGCAGGGGCCGACACCGTACGTCGGCGCCTCATGGCCGGTCCCGTGGATCGAGGTGCTCCGGCAGCTCGAGGCCGTGCCGATGGCGGCCGTTGTGCCCGGACACGGGCCGGTGATGCGGGATTGGGGATACGTTCGGCAGGTGCGCCGGTTGCTCGAGGCCGCCACGTCGCGCACCGCCGCGATGGCGCTCCAGGGGCGGACGCTCGAGCAGATCCAGGACAGCCTGCGCCTCGACGATCTCCGGCGGGCAACGCCGGCCTGGACCGGTCCGGCGCTCGACGAGGACTGGAGGCAGACCGTCCGGGTCCTGATCGAGCGGGCGTGGCGGGGGGTGCGGGGGCAGGGGTAGCTAGGTGATCGGCTCCAGTCCCGCCAGGATCGCCTCGCGCCGCGGCTCGAGGAACGGCGGCAGCGCCACGTTCTCGCCCAGCGTCGCCGGATCCTCGTCCACCGCGAACCCCGGCCCGTCGGTCGCGATCTCGAACAGCACGCCGTCCGGCTCGCGGAAGTACAGACTCCGGAAGTAGAACCGGTCCACCTCGCCGCTGTTCGGCACGCCCAGCGTGTCGAGCCGGTCCGTCCACGCGTGGTACTCCTCCTCGTTCGGCGTCCGGAAGGCGACGTGGTGTACCCCGCCGGCGCCGAGCCGCGCGGGCGCCCCGTCCGGCTGCTCGACCACGTGCAGCTCGGCGGACGGGCCGCCCTGGCCCATCTCGAAGACCTGCACCGTGTGCGCCGCATTGTCGCCGTACGGGTAGCGGCGCACCGGCCGCAGCTTCATCACCTGCGTCAGCACCTGCACCGTTCCCCGCAGGCTCGGCACGCTCATCACGATCGGCCCCAGCCCGCGAATCTGGTGCTCGGCCGGCACGGGACTCCGGTCCCACGGCCTCGACGCGCCGCCCAGCCCGCCGTCATCCACCAGCGCGAGCCGCTGGCCCTCGGGATCCTCGAAGTCGAGCGTGAGCCGGCCGTCGCGCTCCACGACCGCCCCCGCCGGGACGCCAAGGGAGCCGAACCGTGCCGCCCACCAGTCGAGCGTGGCCCGGCCGCTCACCCGCAGATGGGTGCGGACGAGGCTCCGCGTGCCCCGCCGCTCGGGCGGCATCTTCCAGTCGAAGAACGTCAGGTCCGTTCCCGGCGTCCCGACCGCGTCCGCGTAGAAGAGGTGGTAGGCGCTCACATCGTCCTGGTTGACGCTCCGCTTGACCAGGCGCATGCCCAGCGCGCCGGTGTAGAAGCGGTAGTTCCCGCGGATGTCGGCGGAGACCGCGGTGAGATGGTGGATGCCGGTCAGGTCCATGGTGGGTCGCTCCTCGAGGGCCGTCCGAAATGTATCCCCGCCCCGGATGAGATCCGGTTGAGATCGCGATGAACCGCCTCGGCTAGTGTTGCCGCTGTTCGATGGACCCGACAACCACCAAGCCCGAGGAGATCGATATGGCCACCAGCACCCTGCGCCGACTGTTCGGCGGCATGACCCTTGTCGGCGCGGCGCTGCTCGGCGCCTGCGGCGGCGGCGGCGATTCGCCGACCAGCCCGGGCCCCGGGCCGGAGCCGCTTCCCGAGCCGGTGCCGGCGATCCAGGGCCGCGCGCTCTTCGGCCTCACCTGCTCGAACAGCCTGGTTCAGTTCGGCAGCGGCAATCCGGGGACGCTGGTACGCAACCTCCCGATCGTCGGCATGACCGAGGGCGCCGCGATGCTCGGCATCGACTTCCGCCCGTCGGACGGCCGCCTCTACGGCGTGGGCAGCGACAGCCGGGTCTACACGATCGACACCATCACCGGGGCGGCCAGCGCCGTAGGCGGGTCCTTCTCGCCCGGCGTGAGCGGCGAGCACTTCGGCCTGGCGTTCAGCGGGGTGCAGGACCGGCTCCGGCTCTCGAGCGTCGAGGGCAACCAGAACCTGAGCCTCGACCCGCTCACCGGCGCCGTGGCCTCGTCCGATCCCGACCTGGCCTTCGCCGCGGGCGACGCCAATGCGGGCGGCAACCCGGCGATCTCCGCCCTCGCCTACTTCGAGGTCGGCGGCGGCTCCACGCTGTACGCCGTCGATGCGACCGCCAACGCGCTGATGACCGTCGACCCGGCCACCGGCGGGCTCACGACCGTCGGCGGCTTCGGCTTCAACGTGTACCTCTGCTCCGGGTTCGACGTCGACGCGGACGGCACCGGATATGCCTCGCTGTCGACGGACAACGGCTCCGAGCTCTACACGGTCAATCTGGTCACCGGGGCCGCCACGCTCCTGGGCAACATCGGTCCGGCGGTGCACAGCCTCGCGCTGGCTCCCTGACCCCTCGAGCCGACGGATGACGGACGCACAACGGACGTGGCCGGCGAGCAATCACCGCCGGGTGGCGGGACGGTACCAGCTTGTCGGTCTCAACGGCAGCCTGCTGCCGGTCGAAGTGGAGGACGACGGATCGGAGGAGGGCCCGGAGCTCCGGGCCTTCCTCGTTGAGGGGGAGCTGCACCTCGCACTCGATCAGTCGTACGACCTGAGCCTCACCGCACGGTACGACACGGCGGGCGGGGCCAGCTACACCAAGGAGCTCGACGGCGCGGGGACCTGGCGGTTCGTGGCCTCCGCGCTGGACGAGACCTCGGGCGAGATCGCGCTGAGGTCGGCCAACGGCGGGACGAGCAGCGCGGCGGTGACCCGGCTCTCGCTGGTGCACCGGACCCGCGCCCCCTGGAGTCGGCGGCGCGGACTGGAGGACACCTGGGTCTACATCCGGCGCGGGCCGGGCAGGAGGGAGGACCCGATCAGACCCTGATGAACGCCGCGATCGCCGGATCCTCGCGCAGCACGCCGAGCGCGGCGGCATCCGGCGGCTCCGGCACGTCCCGCTCGCAGTCCACCATGCAGAGAAAGCCGAGCGGCAGGTCGCTGCTCGCCTGGAACTGGTGCCAGGTCAGCGGGGGCACCTGGACCAGGTCGTGGGTCCCCGCGTCCACGATCCGGTCGCCGATCAGCACCCGCGCACGCCCCTGCACGATCATCACGGCGTGGGCATGGCGGTGGCGCTCGAGCGACGACCAGCCGCCGGGCGCGATCTCGAAGTAGCGGAGCTGGCAGCCCAGCCCCTCGCCACCCTCGAACAGTACTTGCCGCGTGATCCCCGAGAAGTGCGTGCCCTCGGCCTTGTACGGCCGCACGGCGACACCCTCCCAGCGAAACGGCTCGAGCTGACGCACGTGCTCTCTCATCGCACCGTCTCCGCAGCCGCGGCGCGGGTCACCTGCGCGACCAGGTCCCGCGTCCGCTCGAACGAGCCCGTCGCCCGCCTCGTAGAGGCTCCCGCCGATCAGCAGGATGCAGTCGGGCCCGTAGAACTCCACCAGCTCGCCGACCCGCTCCACCCGGATCCCGCCGGCCGGCGCCGGGAACGCCGGCCGCACGCGAGGGTGCGGCGCCCGCAGCGCGCCAGCGATCGCGCGGCAGGTCTCCTCGCCATAGCTGAAGCGCCCGCCGGCATGCGGGATAGATGACGGCGTCCGCCCCGTACCAGCGGAACAGCTTCCCCAGCAGCGCCGGCTCGGATGCACGGAGCACGCCCGCGAAGGCAGGGTGCGCGACGCATCGGCAGCCCGTCGGGGCTCGAGGCCAGCTGGTGCAGCAGCGGCAACCCCACGAGCATCGGCGAGATCAGGACCGCACCGGCTCCGGCCTGGCGCGCGAAGGCGAGCTGACGCATCACCGTGTCCGGCGTGCCCGTGAGATTCGGGACATAGAGCGCGCGCCGACCCGTGTCACGGGCCGCGTCCTCCACCGCGCGGAGACAGACTTCGACCCGGGCCTCGAACGGGCAGAACGGATGGTCGGCCAGGCCGTGATCGTCCTTCACCAGGTCGATCCCGGCGCGCGCGAAGGTGCCGCAGAGGGCCGCCAGCGCCGCGGGCCGGAGCCCCATTGGCTTGAGCGCGGTAGCCAGCAGCGGCCGGCCGGTCACGCCGGCGAGACCGCGGAGCCCGGCGATGCCGGCGCGCGGCCCCGGCAGCCAGTCGAACGCCGCATCGGGCAGCTCCACGTCCGCGAGGACGATGTCGGGCTGCAGGGAGCAGTTGCCGAAGAGCACGCTGAGAAGCTGCGCCGGATCGCCTGCGGTGGTGGCCAGCGGCTGGGTGAGGGTGACCCGCCAGAGGTCCTCACCGGCCGCGTGGATCTCCTCGACGCACCCGAGGATGTGGGCGGCCACCCAGGGATCTCGTGCCGCCACGGCCCGCGGCAGCTCGACCGCCTGCTCCAGCAGCAGGGCCTCCGCGCGCGCGGCCACGTTGCCGGCGGCGGCGCGGACGAGATAGGTGACGCGCAGCGTGGCGACGTTCCCGTGGTGCACTACGACTCCTTCGCGCAGGGTGGACTCCGACCCCAATAATACCGTCAAGAGCCGTTCCGTCACGCGCGAGGCGGCCGGGCCTCCGGAACGCGCTTGCCATCCGTGCGGCCCGCCGACAGCTTCTCTGCCATGCCAATTCCCTGCCGGCCGAACCGATGCCTGGCCGCGCTCGCCGCGGCGCTCCTCGTCTCCCTGCCCGCCGCCGCCCAGAAGCCCGCCGCGCCGCCGCCGAAGTTCGACGACTACGTGGCCGGCGTGCTCCGGACCTTCACGGTGCCGGGCGTCGCGGTCGCCATCGTCAAGGACGGCAAGGTCGTGATGGCCAAGGGCTACGGCGTGCGCCGGCTGGGCGACCCCGCCCCGGTCGACGCCCGGACCCAGTTCGGCATCGCCTCGAACACGCAAGGTCTTCACCGCCACGGCGCTCGCGATGCTGGTCGAGGAGGGCAAGGTCGAGTGGGACGCGCCGGTCATCCGGTACCTGCCGTGGTTCGCGATGTACGACCCGTTCGTCACCCGCGAGCTCACCGTGCGCGACCTGCTCGTGCACCGGAGCGGCCTCGGGCTCGGCGCCGGCGACCTGCTGTGGTGGCCGCCGTCGACCTACGACCGGAAGGAGATCGCGCGGCGACTGCGCTACATCGCGCCGGCGACGTCGTTCCGGAGCGCGTACGCCTACGACAACGTGCTCTATCTCGTGGCCGGCGAGGTCATCGAGGCGGTCTCGGGACAGACCTGGGAGGAGTTCGTGCGGCTCCCGCATCCTGGCCCGGGTCGGGATGACCGACAGCGACGTCCGCCACTCGGCCGCGGGCCAGCCCGGCAACGTCGCCACGCCGCACGCGGAAGTGAACGATACGGTGCGCCCGGTGGCCCCGTTCCTGAGCGACAACACCAATCCCGCCGGCGGGATCGTCTCGGGCGCGGAGGACATGGCCAAGTGGGTGATGGTGCAGCTCGACTCGGGCCGGACGGCCGACGGCACCCGCCTGTACTCGCCCGCCAGCACGCGCCAGATCTGGCGCGAGGTGACGCCGACGCCGATCTACGACGCGCCCGCCGGGCTGTCGCACCTGCAGCCCAGGATCAACGGCTACGCCCTGGGCCTGGAGACCGGGACTACCGCGGGCGGCTGCTCCTCACCCATACCGGCGGGCTCCCCGGCTACGTCTCGCGCGTGGCGATGATCCCCGAGCTCCGGCTCGGCGTCGTGGTGCTGACCAACCAGGAGTCCGGCCTCGCGTTCAACGCCATCGCCTACCGGGTGCTGGACCACTATCTGGGCGTGAAGGCGCCGGACTACGTCGGGATCTATCAGCGACTGATGGCCGAGAACCGGGCGCAGCTGGCCGAGCTGGCCGCCCGGGCCTCGGCGCAGCGCGACTCGACCTCGGGGCCGTCGCTGCCGCTCGAGAAGTACGCCGGCACCTACCGGGACGCCTGGTACGGAGACGTCGCGATCAGCCAGGACGGCGGCGGCCTGGTCATCCGCATGACCAAGACACCGTCCATGGTAGGCGACCTGGTGCACTGGCAGCACGACACCTTCGTCGCGCGGTGGCGGGACCGCGAGCTGCGCGCCGACGCCTACGTCACCTTCGCACTTACGCCGGACGGATCGATCGACCAGGTGAAGATGGCGCCGACGTCGCCGCTGGTGGATTTCAGCTTCGACTTCCAGGACCTGCTGTTGCGGCCCGTCCCGAAGACCGAGTCGACCACGCACTGAGGGGCGGGCACGCCTCCGCACGAGCAGAAGGGGGCTGACGCCGTCGGCGCCAGCCCCCTTCGATTGCTCCGATCAATACGACTACTGGGCGCTATCGACGCCGGGATTAATGGTGTCGCCCTTCGACGTCACCGGCTGGCTCTGGTCCGGCCGCGTCTTCTGCGCGTCGGCGCCGAGCGTCGACTCGCCGCTGGAATCGGTGACGCCCGACTCGGTCTGGTTCTGGCCGCCAGCGTTGTCCGACGACTTCGGCGCCGGCGCGGTGTCCGCCGGCATGCCGCCCATGCCCGTCGTATCGCGGGTCATGTCGGGCTGGGCCGCCGTCCCGCTCGTATCGCTCATCGAGCCGGTTTCCGTTCCTGGGCCCCCGCCGGGGGCTGCGCCGGTATCGTGCGTGCGGTCGCGGGGGCCGCAGCCGGCGAGTGCGAGCGCGACCAGACAGGCCGCTGCTTGTGTAGTCCATCGCATGAGTAGTACCCTCTCTTGGAAAGCCGTCCTGATCCTTCATCCGTCCGGCGAACGTAACCGCAGGTACCGGGGCCGGAGGTGACCACGATCACCGCAGCCCGTGGGAGAATCCATGCCCCATCCCGTGCAGCACCTCCATCACGTCACCGCGACCGTGGACCAGGCGCAGCCCGATCTCGACTTCTGTGAAGGCCTGCTCGGCCTCCGGCTGGTGAAGCGGACGGTCAATTTCGACAATCACAGCGTCTATCACTTCTACTACGGGACGGAAGCCGGCGCCCCCGGCACCATCTGGACCACGTTCCCCTACCACGGCTGGGGGGTCCCGCCGGGCGTGCACGGGGCGGGGCAGGTCGTCGCGACCGCGTTCTCCGTGCCCTCGGGGGCCCTGGATTTCTGGCGGGCGCGCCTGGCGGCGAGCGGCGGGACGCTCGCCGACGCGGCTCCAAGGTTCGGGGAGCGGGTGCTCGCCGCGCGCGATCCGTCGGGACTCGTGCTCGAGCTGGTCGAGGATGCCCTGGACACGCGCGCCCCATGGACCGGCAGGGTCCCGGCAGAGTCGGCGATCCGCGGCCTCCACGACGTGACCCTCCTCCTCCGCGCCCGCGGGCCGACGATCGAGCTCATGACCGGCCTGCTCGGCTTCCGGGTCGTGCGCGAGGACGGCGCGCGCACCCGCCTGGCCGCCGGCGTCGACGCGCCGGGCCACCTGGTGGACCTGGTCGAGGCGCCGGATGCGCCCGCGGCGAAGAACGGCCTCGGCACCGTGCACCACGTCGCCTTCGCCATCGGGAGTCCGGAGGCGCAACTCGCGCTTCGGGCCGAGCTGATCGCCCGGGGCCGCGACGTCACCGAGGTCCGGGACCGGACCTACTTCCAGTCGATCTACTTCCGGGAGCCGGGCGGCGTGCTGTTCGAGGTGGCGACGACGGCGCCGGGGTTCGCCGTGGACGAGGCGCCGTCCGCGCTGGGCCGGGCCCTGCGGCTCCCGCCGTGGGAGGAGATCCACCGCGCCGAGATCGAGGCTACGCTGCCCAGACTCGACCGCTGACGGCCTCGACTCCGCGCGGTTAGCTTCGACGCACCTCATGCCATTCCCCCGGCTGGCCCGCCTCGGCGGCAACCTGACCGCCCGCGTGCTGGTGGCCATCGCACTCGGTGTCCTGGTCGGCGCGCTGTGGCCGGCGACCGGCCGGGCGATGAAGCCGCTGGGCGACACCTTCGTCAACCTGGTGCGGATGGTGATCGCGCCGATCATCTTCCTCACCATCGTCGGCGGCGTGGCGCACACCAGCGACCTCAGGCGGGTCGGCCGGGTGGGGCTCAAGGCGTTCGTGTACTTCGAGGTGGTGACGACGTTCGCGCTCGCCATCGGCCTGGTGGTGGTGCACGTGTTCCGGCCGGGCGACGGGATCGACGCCGCCAGGCTCGCCTCGGGCGACGTCTCCGCCTTCACCGCCCAGGGGAAGGAGCTCGGAGTCGTCGACTTCCTCTCCCATATCGTTCCCTCGAGCGTGGTCGGCGCGTTCGCGCAGGGCGAGATTCTCCAGGTCGTGTTCTTCTCGATGCTGTTCGGCGTGGCGCTGGCCTCGCTCGGCGCGGCGGGCCAGCCGGTCGTGCGGATGCTCGACCGGCTGATGCAGGTGTTCTTCCGGATCGTGGGCATCGTGATGCTGGCGGCGCCGATCGGCGCCTTCGGCGCGATGGCCTACACGATCGGCAACTTCGGAGTGGCCTCGCTGCTCCCGCTCGGCCGGCTCATGGCCTGCGTGTACGTCACGATGGCACTGTTCATCTTCGTGGTGCTGAATCTCATCGCCCGGCTGGCGGGCTTCAGCCTCTTCCGGCTGCTGGCCTTCATCAAGGACGAGATCCTCATCGTACTCGGCACCTCGTCGAGCGAGGCGGCGCTGCCCCGGATGCTGGACAAGATGGAGCGGTTCGGCTGCGCCCGGCCGGTGGTGGGCCTCGTCATCCCCGCGGGCTACTCGTTCAATCTCGACGGCACGTCGATCTATCTTTCGATGGCGACACTGTTCATCGCGCAGGCGTACGGGATCGAGCTCTCGCTCGGGCAGCAGCTCGGAGTGCTCGGGGTGCTGATGATCACGTCGAAGGGCGCCGCCGGCGTGACGGGCTCGGGGTTCATCGTGCTCGCCAGCACGCTCTCCGCTCTCCGGGTGGTGCCGGTCGAGGGGGTGGCGCTGGTGCTTGGCGTGGACCGGTTCATGAGCGAGGCGCGCGCGATCACGAACCTCATCGGCAACGCCGTGGCGACGGTGGTGATCGCGCGGAGCGAGGGAGCCTTCGTGGATGGCGAGCACGCGCCGGCAGAGGCGCGGGCAGCATGAAGGCCGGCGCCATCCTCGCCCTGCTCGTCCCAGGCGCCCTCGCCGCTCAGGCGATCGCTCCCGCCGAATACGCCGCCCGCCGCGACTCGCTCGCCGCGCGGCTCGACAGCGGCGTAGTCGTCGCCTTTGGCGCCCCGGCACCGACCGGCCGTGCGACCCCCGGCCAGCTGCCGGCCTTCCGCTACCTGACCGGCTTCCTCGAGCCCGACGCCGCGCTCGTCCTGGTGGTCCGCGGCGGCCGGGCCACCGGCGCGCTCTACACGCCGTCCCGCGACCCGCGCCGGGCCCTGTACGACGGCGCCCTGCCCGACTCGGCCACGATCGCGAGGGCGACGGGCCTGCGCGCGCGCTCGATGGCGGCCCTCGAGCCCGCGCTCGATTCGCTGGCGCGCACGGGGCTCCCGTTCTACGCGCTGCGCGACTTCGGCGGCGCCGACGATGCCGCCGCCGACTCCCTCACCCGCGGTGCCAGCTTCCTCAAGGCCTTCGCGGCCGCGCACGCCGGGCTCGAAGTGCGCGACATTCACCCTGTCGTCGACAGCCTGCGCGCCCGCAAATCCCCGGCCGAGCTGGCGCTGCTGCGGCGGGCGATCGACATCACCGTCGCCGGCCACCGGGAGGTCCTGCGCGCCGTGCGGCCCGGCGTGTGGGAGTACCAGATCGAGGCGCTTCTCGCCTCGGCCTTCCGGCGCACCGGCGGGGACGGGCCCGCCTTCGGCTCGATCGTCGGCTCGGGACCCAACGCCACCCAATACCACTACGCGGCCAACGGGCGCCGCATGCAGGCGGGCGATGTCGTCGTGATCGACGTCGGCGCAGGCTTCCAGGGCTACGCCGCGGACGTCACCCGCACGCTTCCGGTGAGCGGCACGTTCACCGCCGACCAGCGCGCGGTCTACCAGATCGTGCGCGAGGCGCAGGCCGCCGCGGAACGCGTGGCCCGGCCGGGCGCGGGGTTCGTGGCCTGGAGCGACTCGGCGCGCGCCGTCGTCGCGCGCGGCGTGACCCGGCTCGGCCTCACCGAGGGCGTGGACGCGACGTTCGATCCGCCGTGGGCGGACCAGTGCCCGCAGCAGCCGGTGCGCTGCACCCAGGCGTTCCTCTACATGGCCCACGGGCTCGGCCACGGCATCGGGCTCGAAGTGCACGATCCGCCGTCTCCCGCCTATCGCCCCGGAACGTTTCAGCCCGGCGACGTCTTCACCATCGAGCCGGGGATCTACGTGAGCACACGGCTGCTCGACATCCTGCCCGACACGCCGAAGAACCGGTCGATGATCGCCCACGTGCGCGCCGCGGTCGCTGCGGTACCACGACATCGGCATCCGGATCGAGGACGACTACGCGATCACGGCGACCGGCGTCGAATGGCTGAGCCGCGCGCCGCGCGAAGCCACGGAGATCGAAGCCGCGATGGCCCGCCGTGGTCGATAGCACCCGGCCGCGGCCGCGATGGCCGCTCATGCTGGCGCTGCTCCTGTTCGCGCTGGCCGTGGTGGTGGGACGGAGCGTCTCGCGGGAGCGCAGCCGGCTCGAGCGACTCACCGGCGGCGAGACCACCGTGAGCCAGGCGGTGGTGATCGAGCAGACGCGAGCCGTGGCCCGCCTGGTGACCAGTGAGACGGTGCTTCGCGACGTTGTCACCTACGAGAACCGGCGCCTCGGCTCCACCAAGCGCTCGATCGTCGTGGCCACCGGCAAGGTGCTCACCGGATTCGACCTCGATCGCGGAATGGAAGTCACCGTGGACCATCCGACTCGCCGCATCCGGATCACCCTGCCGCCTCCCTCGGTGCAGGGCGTCGAGATCACCGAGCTCAAGACCTACGACGAGCAGCGCGGGCTGTGGAACCCGTTCAGCCCCGCCGATCGCGACACCATCTTCGCCCTGGCCCGGCGACAGCTGGTGGCCACGGCAGGCGAGGCCGAGCTCGCGCGCCACGCCGAGGAGAGCGCCCGCGGCCTGCTCGAGGCCATCGTGCGGGCGGAGGGGTACACGACGGAGGTCCGGTTCACGGGCCGGCCCGCTCATGGGGCCGGGGGTGCGCAGCCGAGCCCGAGCGATAGGGAGGGTCAGTCCATGCTGGCCTACGTGTTCTGGCACTGGCGACGCGCGGACGTCCCGGCCTCGCCCTACGAGGGGCTTCAGCGCCGCTTCCACGCGGCGCTCGGCGCCGCGCCGCCGCCCGGATTTCTGCGGTCGCGGTCGCTGGCGATCACGGGGGCACCGTGGGCGGCGGATGGGGGCGAGGCGTACGAGGACTGGTACCTGGTCGAGGGGTCCGCGGCGCTCGATCCGCTCAACGTCGCCGCGGTGACCGCCTCGAGGCAGGTGCCGCACGACGATGCGGCCGCCGCCGCCGCCGGCGGCACAGCCGGCCTCTACCGGCTGCGGGCGGGTGGCGCCGGCGAGGTGCCTCGCACGGCTACCTGGTTCGCCAAGCCGGAGGGACTGAGCTACCCCGCGCTGTTCGCCATGCTCGAGCCCCTGGTCCGCGCCGAAAGTGGTGCGCTGTGGTGCCGCCAAATGGTCCTCGGCCCCACGCCCGAGTTCTGCCTCCACACCTCCCGGCCGGTGGCGTTGCCGGCGCCGCTCGTCCCGGTGCCGCTGCACTTCCGGACCGTCTGGCCGTAGCCCCGCCGGGCCTCAAGGCCGCCACCGGGTTAGATTTCGGGGCGCCGCAGTCCCCGCGCCCTGTCCCCCGGATCGAGAGCCCCTCCGTGAGCAGTTACAAGTTCGAGCAGCGCCGCCTGGTACACCGCGGCCGTGAGTTCCATTTCGTCAGCTATGACGCCCAGATCGCCAACGAGCGGCGGGGCGATGTGGCGATGCCTCCTATGTGGTATCTGATGAACGAAGGCAAGCGTCGGCCCGTGATGGAGCAGGTGCCCGGCATGCCGGTCGAGGACCTCGACCGCGCCCTCCTGGCCTGGGTCGAGCTGGAGATCTACTCCGCCAGCCCCCGCCGTGCCGTTTAGCGGCCTCCAGCTCCACCCGAGCCTCCTGCGGGCGATCAAGGAACTGGGCTTCACCCGTCCCACCCCCATTCAGGCCGATGCCATTCCTCCTGCCATGGAGGGGCGCGATCTGTTGGCGTGCGCCATGACCGGCAGCGGCAAGACGGCGGCGTTCCTCCTGCCGATCATCCACCGGCTGATCGACAAGCCTCGGGGTACCACGCGGGCGCTCGTGCTGACCCCGACCCGGGAGCTGGCGGCGCAGATCCTCGAGGACCTGAACGACCTCGCGGTTCACACGCCCGTCACCGGCGCCTCCGTTTTCGGCGGCGTGGCGATGGGGCCGCAGGAGCACGCCTTCCGGACCGGGGTCGACGTCCTCGTGGCCACGCCCGGCCGCCTGCTCGACCACTTCCGCTCGCCCTACGCCAAGCTGCCCGGCATCGAGTACCTGGTGCTGGACGAGGCCGACCGGATGCTCGACATGGGCTTCCTGCCGGACATCCGGCGGGTCCTGCGTCACCTTCCCGCGAAGCGGCAGACGCTGTTTTTCAGCGCCACCATGCCCCCGCCGATCGTGACGCTCACGCGCGAGATGCTCCACAACCCAGCCACGATCAGTCTCGAGCGGAAGCCGGCGCCCGCGGTCGGTATCACCCAGGCGCTGTACCCGGTGCCCCAGGAGCTCAAGGCCGCGCTCTTCCTCGCGCTGCTCAAGCGGGACGAGATGCAGGAGGCGCTGGTCTTCACCCGCACGAAGCACCGCGCCAACCGGCTGCAGGCGTTCCTGGTCAAGCACGGCATCAAGGCCGAGCGGATCCACGGCAACCGCTCGCAGTCCCAGCGGACGGACGCGCTGGCGGGGTTCAAGGATGGCCGGTACCGCGTGCTCGTGGCCACCGACATCGCCGCCCGCGGCATCGATGTCGAAGAGCTCGGCCATGTCGTGAACTTCGACGTACCGATGGTACCGGAGGATTACATCCACCGGGTGGGCCGCACCGCTCGCGCCGAGGCGACCGGCGATGCGTTTACGTTCGTGGCGCCGGAGGAGGAGGCGGAGCTGCGCGGGATCGAGCGTGCGATCGGCCGAAAGCTGCCGCGCATCATCGTCCCCGACTTCGACTACGCCGCGCGGCCAGACACCAAGCTTGAGATTCCGCTCGCCGAGCGGATCGCGCAGATCCGGGCCAAGAAGGCGGAGGACCGGGAGCGCTCCAAGGCCAAGGCCGCCAGGCGCGAGGGGCACGGACAGGCGGGTCAGGCGCGGCCGGGAGCTCGGGCCGACGGACCGGGTGGGGCGGGACGCCGTGGGCCGGGTGGCGGACGCCCTGGTGGCGGACCGGGCAACGGGGGACGGCCGGGCGGTAGCGGGCGGACCGGCGCGGGCCGGCCGGGCGGTAGCGGCGGGCCCGGCGGACGGCCGGCGGCTCGCGGGGGGCGGTGAAGACCGGCTAGGGTGTCGTCACCCTGAGCAACGCGAAGGGGACATGCCTGGAGGCATGTCCCCTTCACTGCGTCTACGTGCTCAGTTGATGATCGCTACGGCGCCACCGTCAGCTGCAGCGTCACCAGCGAACAGCCGATCGCGGTGCTGCAGGCCACCACCTCGACACCCGCGCCGGTCATGTCGTCGATGAGGTCGCCGTTCGCGAGGCCGGTGCTGAAGCTGAGCGCCGGCTGCCCGAAGAACACGGTCCAGGGGTTGGCCGGGGAGGCGTTGTCGCTCCCCAGCAGGAGCCCGGCGCCGACCGTCGTGTTGGTCGCGCCGTCGTAGCGCAGCTGGGCGACGACGATCCCCGCCGAGTAGAAGTTCATCACCCGGTTGCCCGAGCCGTCGTTGGCCTCGAAGATCTGCGCCTGGGGTCCGAAGCTGAGCGCGAGCGAGGACGTCGTGGGGCCCGTCCGGATGCACTTCGAGTGGAACGGGTGCGTGTCGTTGCCGCCGGGGTTCACCCAGAGTCCGGGCTGGCCGCTCGGCGACGAGATGCACTGGCCGTTGCCGTTGTTCCCCGGGCTCCCGTCGCTGCCGTAATCGAGGCAGTTCGGGTTGTGGGGGCCGAACACGTTGCCCGCCGGATCGGTCCAGAACCCGTTCCCGCTGCACGTGCCCACGCCGTAGAGGCCCGTGCCGGATGTCTTGAAGATGAGCTCCGTGCTGCTGCCCGTGGTGCCCGCGGTGCCGGTCTCCGTCGGCTGGTACACGCCCGGATCCACCGGCTCGATCGTGGTGCTGTCGGGGTTCGTCCAGGTGCCGTTCGTCACCGGATCGCCGGCACCCGTCGTGTCGGCCGGGTTCGACGTGGTATCGCCGGGCGTGGTCGTGGTGTCGCCACCCGAGATGCCACCGGGGAGACCCGAGGTGCCGCCGGGCAAGATGCCCGTCGGACTGGTGAGGTTGTCGGAATCGGTGCAGGCGGCGAGGACGAGGACCGCGATCAGCGCGGCCGAGAGACGGAGACGGACCATGACGTGCTCCTTCGACGACACGAGGGTGAGCCGGCCCGCCGGCCGGCTGCAGCCCCTTCGACGGCCAGGCTGTCTCTCGAGGAGACCCTTGGCTTTGCGGACCAGCCTCACGGCCGGGGTGCCCTGAGTCGAAGGGTACGGGACACAACCTTCGACAGCACTATGGGCAACCCAGGTGCCAGGCGACTATGTTATTGCTTTACAATGACTTAGTGGTTGCCGTCCCGGCTCGACAGGGCGTCGGGTGCCGCGACATGCGAGAACCGTCGACAAACCGGCTGTCGAACCGAGCAGGCCGCGGGGCGCTTGAGATCGGCTTGATGGGGCCGGCGCATCTTGGCCGTCATCCCGGATACCCCGTCGGTAGCCCGATTTCGCCAAGGATGCCTGCTGTGCCTGCCTCCGCTCTGTCCTCGCTCGCCCGCCGGCCCCTCGCCCTGCTCGCGACCGGGGTCGCCACCGTCGTCCTCGCCCTGCTCGACCGCTGCGACGCCGTGCCCGCCGCCGACGAGCCGGAAGAATGACCTGACGTCGGCACGGCCCTCACGCCATCGATGGGGCGAGCACGTCGGGCACGGCCCCGATCGCCGGCCGCGAGTGGCTCACCAGCACCCCGCAGATCCCGCCGTGCTGGGCGACGTTCACCACCTGCTTCTGTGACGCGCGGGCGAGGATCGCGACGCCGTCGAGGTTCGCCGCGAAGCCCATCACGGTATAGAACGGCTCGACATGCACCGAGCCGTCGGGGCCGACCACCGGAAACTCCCGCACCGGAATCGTCGCCAGCTGCTGCACGACCCAGCGGTCGTCCGGATCGGCCAGCGCCGCCTGCAGTGCCGCCTCCCACACCTCGCGCGTCACCGCCGGGCCGATCACGATGCCGTCGCCCCCGTACGCCCGGTTCGGCTTGAGCACCAGCGCCTCGTGGCTGGTGCGGGCGTACTCGAGCAGGTTGCCCTGCGTCCGTCGGGCAGCACCGTCCGCCGGTCGCCCAGCACGCGGGTCCAGAGGATGTGCCGCTGGAACAGCTGCCGCTCCTCTGGCGTGAAGTACTGCTGGCAGAGCCGCGGATCGGTGAGCACCTCCCAGCAGGCCTTCTGGTCGAGGTCGGCCGCGATCGACGAGACCATCCGGTTCTCCCGCAGCAGGACTCGCATCGGCTCGACGTCCACGCCTTCGGCCTCGAGCTCGAGCAGGTCGACCACGCCGTAGTCGCGGTAGGCCAGGTCCACCCGCTCGCCCTCGTACCACACGCTGCCGTCCCGCAGCTGCAGTTCCGATGGATCGGCGTGCATCACCGTGAGCCCGTAGCGCTCGCGCAGCTACCGCGCCAGCTCCTCCTGCTCGTCCGGCCCGTTGCCGGCGTACTTGGGCTCGATGAAGCAGACCTGCGGGCCCGCGCCGATCGCGGCGGCGTGCTCGAGCAGCGTCCGGACCAGGAGCTCCCGCATGTCGTGGCCCACGGCGAGGTCGAGCCCGGCGTCGCCCTCCCGCAGCACCGGCACGACGATGTCGGCAAGCAGCCGCTCGCACGTCGGGACCATGTGCACGCCCCCGATGCCGCTCATATTCGGCTCGACGAAGCGCAGCGACTCTCGCCACATCGGGCTGGTGAAGTCGATCAACGCGTCGAGCCGGCCGAAGACCGGGTTGTGGGCCTCCTGGCTCGGCCCCCAGCACTCCCGGAGCCAGTGTTCCTCCGCGTCCGGCAGGCGGAGGATCTCGCGCACGGTGAAGTCCTGCAGATAGAGCGACGGCAGGCGCTTGAGCGCCCGCTGCACGGTCAGGGTGACGCGGTGGATGTAGTCCAACTGCTCGGGGAGGACCGTGATCGGGGCGGGGAGGATCCGGATCGGCTCGACCGCGCCCTCGTGGAGATACACCACGTGGCGGCTCGATCGCGCCGGCGCGGAGCCGCTCGATCAGGTCGGCGAGATCGGCGGGCGCGAGCCGGTAGAGCGCATGCTGCACCCGGCTGGCGAGGGCCAGCCCGGCGAGCCCGTCTTCTTCGGCGGCGGTCAGCATCGGGTTCCTTCCATCGGACGGCGGGCCGTCGCGGGGGGTGCATGTGTATGTTACTGCCGGACCAACCCGGCGCAACGACGGCGCCGCGACCCAGCACCCCCGGAGATCATGCGCGCGGACCAGGCCTACGACGAGCTCATGCGGCGCGTGCGGGACGAGACGCTCCTCACCACCATCGAGGCCCTGCTCGAGTGGGACGAGGAGACCTACATGCCGCCCGGCGGCGTCGAGAACCGGAGCGAGCAGCTCGCGCTGGTCGCCGGGCTGCTCCACGAGCGCGGCACCGACCCTCGCCTCGGCGACCTGCTGGCCGCGGTCGAGAGCTCAACCCTGCTCGCCGACCCCGCCTCTCCCGCCACCGTCAACGTCCGCGTGCTCCGGCGCGAGTACGACCGCTTCGTGCGCCTGCCCCGGGCGCTGGTCGAGGACGTCGCCCGCACCACCGTCCTGGCGCAGCGGGCCTGGTCCTCGGCGCGCAGTGCGGGGGACTTCGGCCGGTTCCGTCCCTGGCTCGACCGAATCGTCGAGCTCAAGCGGGCCGAGGCCGAGTGCGTAGGCTATGCGGACGAGCCGTACGACGCGCTGCTCGAGGACTACGAGCCGGGGCTCCGAAGTGCCGTCGTCGGGCGGCTGTTCGATGCGCTCCGGCACGAGCTGCTGCCGCTGGCGGACCGCATCGCCGGCGCCCGGCGGCGGCCCGACGTCCGCGGTCCTGCGCCGCCACTTTCCGCGCGACCGCCAGCGCCGCTTCGGCGAAGCGGTGGCCGGCGCCGTGGGCTTCGACTTCATCGCGCGGCCGCATGGACCTCGGCGGCCACCCCTCGTGCTCGGGCCTCGGCCCGGGCGACTGCCGCATCACCCTCCGCTCCGACGATCGCGACTTCGCCGGCGGACTGTTCACGATACTCCACGAGGTCGGGCACGGGCTCTACGAGCAGGGGCTCGATCCCGAGCACTACGGTACGCCGATGGGCGAGGCCGCCTCGGTCGGCATGGACGAGTCGCAGGCCCGGTTCTGGGAGAACCGGGTGGGCCGGGACCGGCGCTTCTGGGATCACTTCTATCCTCGCGCCCGCGAGCTCTTCCCCGAGAGCCTGGGCGACGTCCCGCTCGACGAATTCCACTTCGCCGTGAACCGGGTGGCGCCGTCGCTCATCCGGGTGCAGGCGGACGAGGTGACCTACAACCTCCACATCATGATCCGCTTCGACCTCGAGCGCGCGCTCGATCTCGGGCGCGCTCCCGGTGGCCGACCTGCCCGAGGCCTGGGCGGCGGCCTACCGGGACCTGCTGGGCGTGACCCCGGGCACCGATGCGGAGGGCTGCCTGCAGGACGGCCATTGGTCGGACGGCATGATCGGCTACTTCCCGACCTACACCCTGGGCGACGTGTTCGCGGCGCAGCTCTACGCCTGCGCGGAGCTCGAGCTGGGCAGTCTGGGGGAACAGTTCGCGCGCGGGGAGTTCGGCGCGCTGGTGCAGTGGCTGGGCCGGCGGGTGTACCGGCAGGGCGGGCGGCATCCCTCGGCGCGGCTGATCGAGGTGGTCACCGGCTCGCCACCGGACCACCGGCCGCTCGTGCGCAGCCTGCGCCAGAAGTACGAGGCGCTGTACGGTCTCTGAGAGGGAAACCGCCTCGCCGGCGGGCGACGAGACCCGCGGCTCTCAGACCACCCGCACCCGTGCGGCCTCCGGCGCGAGTTCCCCCGCGCGCTCCCGCGCCGCCTTCCGCGCATGCGCTCCCCGCCCGAACCGCTGCTGCAGCGCGTCGAGATACGTGTAGATCACCGGCGTGATGTACAGCGTGATGATCTGCGAGAACGCGAGCCCGCCCACCACCGCGATGCCGAGCGGCCGGCGCGACTCGGCGCCCGCGCCGTGGCCGAGCGCGATCGGCAGCGTGCCGACCAGCGCGGCCATCGTGGTCATCATGATCGGCCGGAACCGCACGCTCGCGGCCTCGAGGATCGACTCCCGCGCGGTCTTTCCCTGGGTTCGCTCCGCCTCGATCGCGAAGTCGATCATCATGATCGCGTTCTTCTTCACGATGCCGATCAGCATGATGATGCCGACGAACGCGTAGATGCTGAGGTCCTGCTGCGAAGATCGTGAGCGCCAGCAGCGCGCCGAAGCCGGCGAACGGCAGCCCCGACAGGATCGTCAGCGGGTGAATGAAGCTCTCGTACAGGATGCCCAGCACCAGGTAGATCACCAGGATCGCGAGCACGAGCAGCACCAGCAGCCCCTGCTGCGCCTGCTGGAACGCCTGCGGCCGTGCCCGAGAAGCTGGTGCTGATCGTGGACGGCAGCACCTCGCTCGCGGCCGCCTCCACGCCGCTCGACCGCCGTGCCGATCGAGACCCCGGGCAGCGAGGTTGAACGAGAGCGTGACCGACGGCAGCTGCCCCGAGTGGTTCACGGTGAGCGGCCCGGTCGACGGGCGTCACCTGCGCGAGCGCTGCCCAGCGGGACCGACACGCCCTCGCGGCCGGTGATGTGCAGCAGGCTCAGCGCCGAGAGGTCGCGCTGATACTGCGGGCAGCAGCTCCATGACCACCCAGTACTGGTCGTTCGGCGTGTAGATGGTGCTGACCTGGCGCGCGCCGTAGGCGTTGTAGAGCGCGCTCTCGATCTGATCGACGTCGATGCCGAGCGCCGCCGCGCGGTCGCGGTCGATGGCCACCTTGCACCTGCGGGTTCTTGATCTGGAGGTCGCTCGTGACGTCCGTGATGCCCGGCATGTCGTGCAGGCGCCGCTCGAGGCGTGGCGGCGCCGGCGTACAGATCCCCGATGTCCGAGCCCTGGAGGGTGAACTGGTACAGGCTCTTCGACTGCCGTCCGCCGATGTTGATCACCGGCGGGTTGGTGATGAAGACCCGCATGCCGGGGACCGCCGCCAGCTTGCGCGTGAGCGACTGGGCCACCTCGTCCGCGCTCTGGTCGCGGTCGTCGCGCGGCTTGAGGTGGATGAAGAGCCGCCCCTGATTGACCGAAGCGCTCCGCCCTCCCGCGCCGACCGAGGACATGAACCCCTCGACATTGGGGTCCTCCTGCACGATCGCCGCCGCGGCCCGCTGGTGCTTCACCATGGCGTCGTAGCTGGTGCCTTCGGCGGTCTCGGTGGTGCCGTTGAGCTGGCCGGTGTCCTCGCTCGGGATGAATCCCTTCGGCACGATCAGGCCGAGCACGAGCGTCCCGGCCAGGATCAAGACGCTGAACACCATGGCGAGCCCGCGCCGGTCCATCACCCAGGCCAGGCTGCGCTCGTACCCGGCCAGCGAGCCCCTCCACGCCCGCTCGGTGACCTGGTAGAACCGTCCGCGCTGCCGCTCCTCGCTCTGCGGGCTTGAGCCACCGGCTGCACAGCATCGGCGTGAGCGTGAGCGAGACGAAGCCCGACACCAGGATCGCCACGCCGATCGTGACCGCGAACTCCTGGAACAGCCGGCCGATGAGCCCGCCGAGGAACAGCACCGGAATGAACACCGCCACCAGCGACAGCGTCATCGAGACGACGGTGAAGCTGATCTCCCGGCTGCCGTTCACGCGCGGCCTCCATGACCGACTCGCCCTGCTCCATGTGCCGGACGATGTTCTCCAGCACCACGATCGCGTCGTCCACCACGAAGCCCACGGCCAGCGTGAGCGCCATGAGCGAGAGGTTGTCGAGGCTGTAGCCGAGCAGGTACATCACCGAGAACGTGCCGACCAGGGACATCGGGAGCGCCAGGGCCGGGATCATCGTGGCCCGCACGTTCCGGAGGAACAGGAAGATCACCAGCACCACCAGGCACAGCGCGAGGAAGAGCGTGAACTTCACGTCGCGCACCGACTCCTCGATCGGTCTGCGAGCGGTCGTACAGCGTCGCCATCTCCACCGACGCCGGCAGCTCCGGCCGCAGCCGCTCGACCTCGGCCTTGATCCGCTCGGCGACCGCCACCGTGTTGGTGCCCGGCTGCCGCTGGATCGCGAGCACGATCGCGCGCTGGCCGTTGAACCAGCTCGCCTGCTTGGTGTCCTGCACGCTGTCGATCACCCGGCCGAGGTCGCCCAGGCGGACCGGGGCGCCGTCGCGGAACGCCACGACCAGCGCCCCGAAGCCGGCCGCGTTGGTGAGCTGCCCGTCGCTCTCGACCGAGTATGCCTTGTCGGTGCCCCACAGGGTGCCGGTCGGGAGGTTGACGTTGCCGTTCTGGACCGCCGTGGCCACCTCGTCGATCCCGATGTTCCGGGCCGCGAGCTGCTGCGGATCGAGCTGGATCCGCACCGCGTACTTCTGCGAGCCGTACACCTGCACCTGCGCCACGCCGTCGATGGTCGAGAGTCGCTGGGCCAGGAACGTCTCGGCGTATTCGTCGAGCTGCGGCAGCGGCAGCGTCGTCGTCCGGAGCGCGTAGTAGAGGATCGGCGACGACGACGGGTCCACCTTCCGGAAGCTCGGCGGCAGCATCTCCTGCGGGAGCTGGCGCTGGGCCTGGGAGATCGCGGCCTGGACGTCCTGCGCCGCAGCGTCGATGTCGCGGCTCAGCGCGAACTGGAGGGAGATCTGGGTGCTGCCCTGGCCGCTGGTCGACGTCATGGCGTCGATGCCGGGAATCGTGGAGAACTGCTTCTCCAGCGGCGTGGCCACCGAGGACGCCATGGTCTCCGGGCTCGCGCCCGGGAGGCTGGCGCTGACCGAGATCGTGGGGTAGTCGACCGCGGGCAGGTCGCTCACCGGCAGCTGGCGGTACGCCACCAAGCCGAAGATGAGGATGCCCGCCATGACCAGCGTGGTCATGACGGGACGGCGGATGAAGAGGCCGGTCATGTTCATGATGCCCTCGCCTGGGCGCTGTCGCCCGGAGCCTTGATCTGGACCTTGATGCCCTGGCGCAGCCGGAGCTGGCCATCGGTGACGACGCGGTCGCCCGGGCGGATGTCGCCGCTCACGATGGCGAGATCTCCCGCGGTGCGATCGATCTTTACGGGCTTCGTGACGGCCGAGCTGTCCGGCTGGATCACGAACACGAAGCTGCCCTGCTGGCCGGAGACGATGGCGGAGGCCGGCACCACCAGCGCGTCCTGGTCGACGTAGAGCCGGAGCCGGACGTTCACGAACGCCCCCGGCCACAGGGCGCCGTCGGAATTGGGAAAGCTGGCCTTGAGGAGGATCGTCCCGGTGGCGGTGTCGACCGCGTTGTCGACGAACGCCAGCGTGCCCTCGCTCGGGGCGCCGCCGCCGATCGGCTCGGCCAGGACCACGATCTGTTGCCCCCGGTACTTCTGGATCCCCGGCAGGTTGGCCGCGGGCACCGCGAAGCGCGCCAGGATCGGCCGGATCTGGTTGATCGTCACCAGCGGCAGCGCGTCGGTCGAGCGCACCAGGTTGCCCTCGCGGACGCGGAGGCTGCCCGTCCGCCCGGCGATCGGCGCCCGGATGGTGGCGTACTGGAGATTGAGCCGCGCCTGGTCCACCGCCGCCTGGCTCGACGCCACCGTCGCCGAGGAGGCGGCCGCGGTCGTCCGGGCCGCGTCGTTCTGCTGCGCGGTGACGTACTCCTTCTCGGCCAGCGCCGCGTAGCGCTTGGCCTCCTGCTCGGCGTTCTGGGCCGTCGCGCGGTCGCGGCCGAGGAAGGCCTGCGCCTGCTCGAGCGTGGCGCGGAACGGCCGCGGGTCGAGCTCGAACAGCACCTGGCCCTTCGTCACGTCCTGGCCCTCGCGGAACGCGACCCGTACGATCGGGCCGCTCACTTGCGCCTGCACCGCGACGGTCTGAATCGGCTCGACGGTGCCGGTCGCCAGCAGCTCGTACGGCACCGCCCGCCGCTCGGCCGTGCCGACGGTGACCGGCACGCGCGCGGGCGGCGGCGGGGCCTCCTCCGCGCAGGCGGAGGCCGCGGCGAGCGCGACGGCGGCGAGCAGGGAGCGGATCGAAAGGCTCATCGGGAAGGCACCGTGGTGGTGTCGGTGGTGAGTCGGAGTGAATAGCCGCCCTGCGGGTCCAGGACGCCGGCGTCGTGCGCCAATTGCGCCAGCGACACGCTCCAGGCGAGGCGTGCGTCGACCTGTTGCGCCCGGGCGTTCGCCAGCGCACTCTGTGCGGCGAGGAGGTCGAGCACCGTGCCGACGCCCTCCTTGTAGCGCGCGCGTGCGACCTCGCTCGACTGCTGCGCGCTCGCGATCAGATCCTCGGACGTGCGGACGCGTCGGGTGGCGGTCTGCAGCGCGTAGTAGGCACTGAACACCTGGTAGACCACCTGCTGGCGGATGGTCTCGGTCCGGGCCGCGGCCGCTTCTGCCTGGTACTCGGCGGCTCGGAGATCGTACTGCCGGGAGAAGCCGTTGAAGAGCGGGATGGCCAGCCCCAGCGAGAGGTTGTAGCTGTTGGCCCCGTTGGGAATCGTGGTGGCGTACGTGCGCCCGCCGGTGGCCGTGAAGCTGAGGGCGGGGAGCAGCGCGCTTCGCGCGTCGCCGATCCCGGCGCGCGCCGCCTCGGCCTCGGAGCGCGCGGCCGCCAGGTCGGGGCGCCCGCGGAGCGCGGAGGCGATCAGCGCATCCACGCTGTCCGACAGCTCGCTCACCGGCCGTGCGGCCGCCATGGAATCCACGTCGTAGGGCAGGTTGGCGGGAAGGCCGAGCGCGAGGGCGAGCCCGCCGCGTGTGGTCTGCAGGTTCCCCTCGATCGACTGGAGGTCGAGCTGGGCCTGGCTGGCGGCCGTCCGCGCCTGCAGCACGTCCGCGATCGTGGCGAGCCCGACACGGCGCCGCTCCTCCGCGGCCTCGAGGTTCGCCTGCGCCTCGGCCAGCGTCGTCCGCTGGGCGCCGAGCAGGCTCCGCGTGGCCAGGTACTGGAAGTAGGAGACCTGGATCTGCAGCACGACGTCCTGGATGGCCGCGTTGTGCGTGAACCCGGCGGCGAGCAGCTGCTGCCGCGCGCCCTCGACCCGCCCGCCCCGGCCGCCGAAGTCGAACAGCAGGTACGACAGTGTCACGCTCGGCGCGAGCACCGACTGCTGCACCGCCGTCCGCCCCTGGCTGGCAACGGTCTTGAGGCGGGTGGCCGTCACGTCGCCGTCGATGGTGGGGAGCCACTCGCCGCGCTGGCTGCCGTAGGCCGCGGCGGCGGTCTGCGCGTTGGCCCAGGCGAGCCGGGTGGCCGCGTTGTTCCGGAGCCCGATGTCCACGATCTCGGCGAGTGTGAGCCGGCGGATCCGGTCGGCCAGGTCCGGTGGCACGGCCGCGGCCGCGGAGGTGTCGGCGGGAGTCATGTCGCGGAGCGCGCTGGCCGGCGGCGTCCACGCGACCTGCGGCGCCGGCGACGCGCCGGGCACACCGGAGACACGGGGGGTGCCCACGCACCCCGCCAGCAATCCGAGCACGGCGAGCAGCAGGCCGCCCTGACGCCGGCTCACCGCTTGGCCTCGACGCTCGCCACCCGCCGGCCGACGTGGCCGCGCTCCCAGCGCTCCAACGACTCGCCGATGGCCTCCACCATGTAGGCGTAGGCGGTCTCGTAGCCCCGGAGCCGCGCGCGTACCCGCTCGCTCCGGATCGGGAGAGTGCGCCGGGCCTCACCCACGGTCTCGGTGAACCGCTGCCAGCGCCGCATCCGCTCGGCCATCGTCCGGCTGAACAGATCCGGGGCCACGTGGTAGTAGTCGTGCCGGTCCGCCGGCCGGCAGACCCGCTCGAGCACCCCCTTGTCGGCCAGCAGCCGGGCGTTGGTGCTGGCGCTGGCCTTGCTCACCTGCAGCGCTTGCGACAGCTGGTCGAGCGAGCGGGGGTCGTCGCTCAGCAGCAGATACCCGAAGATCCGCCCGGCGATGCGCGGCTGGCCCTCGGCCTCGAACAGCAGGCCCATGCGGTCGGTGAAGTGGCTGGTGGCGGTGTCCATGGCGCTCCCCGGTCGATCGTCCGCGGCGGGCGGATCCGGTTTAACTACGTTCAATACAAACTGAACGTTGCAGACGTTGGGAGGGGGAGGGAGGTAAAGGTCGGGTCACGCGGGGGGCGGGGGAGGGCCGAAGATCACCGAGGTCAGGCGGCGGCGGCCGGGCTCTCCAAGTCGGCGTGCGCACCGGGCCGCCGTTCCTCACGGCTCGGTGCCCAGGAAGGACGTGACCCCCTCCCGGACTATCGCCGGCGGCACCTCGTGCCCGCCGTCGAACTCCCGATACCGCACCCCGTACCCCTCCCGCTGCAGCTGGGGCACCATGACCCTGCTGCACGAGTCGATCGGGAGCACGTCGTCCTCGCGGCCGTGGGAGACGTAGATCCGCGGCAGTCCCACCCGGCGGACCGGGACGAGAAAGCCGGGCGAGAAAGCGAGCAGGCAAGAAAACCGGTCCCCGTTGGCGCGACCGAGCGCCAGCGCATAGGTGGCGCCGTCGGAGAAGCCCGCCACGGCGATCCGGCCGGGGGCGGGCTCGCACCGCCGCGCCGTCTCCGCGAGCGCGCGCTCGAGGAAGCGGATGTCGGGGCCGAACGCTCCGGTAACGGCGTCCCAGGTGTGACCGCGCGAATCGGGCGCGACGATCGCGCAGCCCAGCTCCCCTGCCGGTCCGAGCAGCCGGACCGCCCGGCGCCCGGTGCCGCCCGCGCCGTGCAGCATGAGGATGAGGGGGACCGGCCCCGCGCGCTCGGGCAGGAGCACCACTCCGTCGCGCTCACCGCCGAGGCCGAGCGGCTGGATGCCCGGCGAAGGCGGACGCGGAGCTGGACTCGCCGACGGCCCGCCGTCCTCGGACGGCGACGGCATCAGCCGCTCGGGCGCGGGGCCGCCGCAGCCGCCGGTTGCCGTGGCGCCGAGCATTGCCGCCACCGATGCAAGCGGGCTCGCGAGCGGCGCACTGAGCGCGCCGCCGGCCAGCCGCAGCAGCGCGCGTCGGGTCAGTGCTCGTGGATCCATGTGGGCAGAGGACGTCCGGCGCGGCGCGGCTCACACCGTTGCGCGGCCGCAGCCCCGGGAGCGGATCCGGGTGCTCGAGCGGCTGCTCGACCGCGCGGAAGGCGTTGGCTTCGCGCGCTAGGTATTGTTCGAAGGTCCCAGCCCGTCTGCCAGCGCACCAGCCACGACCACCCGGAGGCAGCCCATGGCACCGCGCAAGCGCTACCAGCTGGATCGCGTGACGGTCGAAGCCGGCGACTCGCGGCCCGCGACCTGGACCTTCGCCGGCGAAGCGATGTCCGGCACCGAGCGAAGCTACGCCGTCACCGACGGCAATTTCCCCGCGCGCAACACCTGGGAGTTCGTGGTGCGCGTGCCGAAGGGACGCGGCCAGCGGCTGGAGGTGCGCCCGCGCACCACGCCCAACCTCAAGGTCTGGGCCGAGCTCACCGACCGGTCGCTCACCTTCGCGCGGGCCACGAAGGGCGAGGCGCGCGGCCGCTGGTACTGCCAGGTGGCCCTCGCCGACCCGACCGGCGAGAAGACCAAGGACGTGGTCAAGGGCGACGAGCGCCACCAGCTCCCCCAGTGGTTCGACGCGCTGCAGGGACGCATGCGTCTCAAGCAGAACGTACGGCCGACCAAGGGCACCGACGGCCAGGCGCTCGTCGTGCTGGTCCCGGCCGACGACCACAAGGCGATGATCCGGCTCTTCTTCGCGACCAAGGTGTGGGTCCTGAAGGAGAGGATCAGGCTCGGCTGAGCCCCTCGGCCGGCAACCTGCCCGAGCGAGAACCGCTGGCGTGGCCGCTCATCACCGGCCTCGCCGGCGTGAAGCTCGCGCTGCACGTGGTCGTCAACGCCACCACGCCCTACGGGTTCCACCGGGACGAGCTGCTGTACCTCGCCATGGGCAGGCACCTCCAGTTCTGGCGGATGGACTTCCCGCCAGCGATCGCGGTCCTGGCCGAGACGGTCCGCGCGATCTTCGGCGATTCCCTCGTCGCCATCCGCCTGGTGCCGGCGCTCGCGGGGACGGCCGTGCTCGTCCTCGCGGCGCTGCTGGCCCGGGAGCTCGGCGGCGGCCGCTGGGCCCAGGCGCTCGCCGCCATCGGTGTCCTGACCACTCCGCTCTTTCTCCGCTCCGCCAACCTCTTTCAGCCCGTCGTGCTAGACCAGCTCGCCTGGACGGTCGCGCTCTACGCGCTGGTCCGGCTCTGCCGAGACGACCGGCCCCGCTGGTGGCTCCTGCTCGCCGGCGGCCTTGGCGTTGGCCTCCTCACCAAATTCAGCGCGGCCCTCCTCGGCCTGGCGCTGCTGCTGGGCCTGCTCGTGACCGGCCGACGTGCGTGGCTCCGAACGCCATGGCCCTGGGTCGCCGCCCTGCTGGCGCTCGCGATCGGGAGCCCCAGCCTGGTCGGCCAGGTGCGGCTCGAGTTCCCGGTGCTCGGCCAGATGTCCGACCTGCGGCAGGTTCAACTCGAGCGGGTGACACCCTGGGATTTCCTGCTGGGCCAGCTCCTCTGGGGGCCCTCGACGCTCATCGGGCTCGCCGGACTCGCGGGCCTCCTGGCCGATGGCCGCCTGCGCGCGTTCCGGGTGGTCGGGTGGACCTGCGCCTGGGTGTTCGTCCTCCTGCTGGCGCTGCACGGCAAGCCGTACTATGCGGGCCCGCTGTATCCGGTGCTGCTCGGGGCCGGTGGCGTGATGCTGGAGCGGGTGCGCGGCGCGCGCCTGGGCCCGGTGCTCCGGTGGGGCGCGGCCGGCGTCCTCCTGGTCACGATGGCGGTCATGCTTCCCCTCGGGCTGCCACTGCTCCCGCCCGCGGCGATGGCGCGCTACACGGGCGCCATCGGCGCCACCGCCGCGCTCCGCACCAACACCGGCGAGCTGGAGCGGCTCCCGCAGGACTACGCCGACATGCTGGGATGGGAGGAGCAGGTGCGCGCCGTCGCGCGGGTGTACCGAGCTCTGCCGGCCGGTGATCGGGCGCGTGCCGTCCTGATGGGCGCTAACTACGGGGAGGCCGGCGCCCTGGACTTCTTCGGCCCGCGCGAGGGGCTGCCTGCGGTGGTGAGCCCCACCGGGAGCTACTGGTTCTTCGGGCCGGGCGAGAAGCCCGGCGACGTGGTGGTGATCATCGGGGCGGACCGGGAAGATCTCGTGCCGCTGTTCGACTCGGTCGAGGCAGCCGGGCACGTCACGAGTCCGTGGAGCGTGGCGGAGGAGCGGGATCTCACGATCTACGTCGGCCGCCGGCCGCACCAGACGCTGCAGGTGCTGTGGCCGTCAACGGCGGGAAGGAACTGAGGCCGAGGGCGCACGGCGGCATCCCGCGCGAACAGAGGGGTCGAGCCTGTGGTGCAACTTGAAGCGAGATAGCAACCTGCAACGCTAGGAACGACGACACCGATCTGGCGGCCCACGCTCGATTTTCCCAGATTAGAGCCTCGCCTTTTTCAGATCAGGGCATCGTCCCGGAGATACGATGCGGTGGCACATGACGGCCCTCCTCACCGGCGCAATGGTCTGCGTCTCCTCCGTGGTCGCCTGCGGCGGTCCGGCGCACACCCGCCCGCCCGCCCACGTCGCGCCATGGCTGCGCGCCGACCCGCAACGCTGCCTGATTCCGCGTGACCTGCGCGAGAGCATGGAGGACATGGCCAAGCGGTGCGCGGAGACCTTCGTCCGCGAGAACGGCTACACCGAGCTGCCGGCCGAGGATTCGTCGCGGTGGGTCAGAGAGCTGGAGGAGGGCGGCCCCTGGCCCCGGGTGCTCGCCTTCCGGGTGGGGCGGCTCGACCGCAAGGCGAGCACCGTGCAGTGCAGCCGCCGCGAGTGCATCGTGCTCTTCCGCGTGCGGCGGCCGATGCTGCTCTGCGCGTACCGCGCCGTCACGATGACTCAGGTCTTCACCCGCATCCGGCTCTCGCCGGGCGGGATCCAGGACGTGCGGTGCCACGAGCGGCAGGTGTAGTCGCGTCAGTTGGGCGCGTGCACCCCCGCCCCCGAGTAGTTCCGGTTGTTCCCGATCACTGGCCCGCCCGCGTCCACCCCGACATTGCTGTCCATCCGCGCGAGCCGCTGGCGGATCGAGCCCTCGAACCGCTCCGTTGCCCCGTTGCGTCCGAAGGCGTCGGTGTACCAGACCTCCGGCCCGTCCTCGTTGCTGAGCTGGTTGGCGTTGACGTCCACGAAGTGGCCCGCGCCGTTGAAGGCCGACGCGACGCTGTCGAACGTCAGCCCCGTCACCTGGCCCGCTGAGGTCGACGTGGCGCACGCACCGCCGCTCGCCTGCCGGCCGTCCGGCGTCACCTCGTAGCACACCGCGATGGGCCGGCCGACCACCGGCGCCAGCGCCGGATCGTAGAACCGGCTCGGCAGGCGAACCTGGAAGTACGGGTTGAAGAAGGCCAGCGTGTGGCCGTCGGCGCGCCGGATGCTGTTGGACGTTTCCCAGGTCTCGTGCAGCGCCGAGTAGTTCGACTGCTGGCCCGCCGGCACGAGCAGGAACTGCTCGACGCAGGCGCGGTCGGGGACCGCGCGGAAGCCGCCGCCGTTGGGCGAGTTGACCGGCGTCGCCGGGCCGACGGTGACGTGGACCGAGTGGTCGCACGAGCGCACGAACTCGCCGGGGGTGCCGATCGCCGTCAGCATGGTGACGTGCATCTCGGTGCCATCGGCGCATTGGATGTGGTAGACCAGCTCGTGCAGGTTGTTGGTGAACGCGTCCTTCGAGTGCGTCCCCTGGTGCAGCTTGGTCAGCACGTCGCACTTGCCGGTGAAGAGCGCCGAGCCGGCGCCCCCGAACTGCAGGTCCATGTCGTTCTCCCATTCGACCTTGTGGCCGACATGGTCCTCGTCACGCGGGTTGGCCGGATCGCTGATGGCCAGCGCCTCGTTGGCGACGCCGAAGGGCAGGCCGTCGGCGTCGTCGTACAGCTCCGACCCGCGCGGGTCGCGCCCGTGCTCGTGCCCGAAGCTGCAGCCGCCCGGACCCGTGGCCGGATGCCAGGTCGGATACCGTTTGCCGTCTGGGCCCACGACGGCGTAGGCGTCATGCTGCTCCTGGGTGCAGCTCTCGGTGGCGCTCGGATGCCAGATGCCGAACGCGCGGCTCGGCGCCGCATCGGCCGGGTCCATCGCCGACTCGGACGAGCAGCCGGCGGCCGCGAGAGCGGCGCCGAGAAGGAGAACGATGGGTGCACGTCTCATGGTCAGGCTCCTGAATAGGCCAAGGCATCGAGACCGTCCGACTACCGCCAGGTCACTCCCGCGCCGACCTGCAGCATGGAGAAGCTCGCGTCCGTCACCAGCGTATTCCCGGTCGTCAGGTTGCCCGAGCTGGTCACGATCAGGTTGGCGAACGGCGAGAGCCAGACCTTCGGTCCCATCCGGAAGTCGTAGCCGCCGCCGAGCTGCAGGGCCGCGGTGCCCGCGGTGAGCGGGTCGTCGTCCGGATCGTCGGTTCCGGCGCGGTAGCGCATCAAGCCCAGGCCGCCCTTGAGGAACCACTGCGCGTCCCGCTGCGGATGCCACCAGAGGGAGGCGCCGTAGAGCATCATCCGCTGGCTCACGCCGTCGGTGTTGTCGAACCACGCGCCCAGCTCGAGGCCGGCGTGCAGATTGGGCGCGACCCGGAGGCCGCCGGCCAGGTAGCCGGAGAGGCCGCCGTTGCGGTCGCTCGCGCACAGGTCGCAGTTGACCTGGGCCGAGGCGGTGCCGATGCCGGCGCCTAGCCAGGGGCCGCGGAGGGTCGTTGCGCGCTGCGCGGCGGCAGGGGTCGAGGCGGCGCTGAACGCGACCAGCGCGCACGCCACGAGGAGACGGGCGGACATGAGCGTCCCTCCTGAGGAAAATGCGGTCGATGCAATCGTTGGAGTTGGAGATTGGAGGGGCGAGAACGACGCCTGGAAACCCCGCGCCGTGCCGCCCCGTCAGGAGTGGGCGCAACTTCCCGTCGTCTCACCGGTTATCACGTGAGGACCCACCGCATGTCATGGACTGCACTTCCCGCCGGCCGCCGCCTGGGTCTGGTGCTTTGCCTGTGTCTCGCGCTCCCTCCTATGCGGCTTTCTGCGCAGGCGGCCTTCGACAAGGCCGAATTCGCCGCCCGCCGTGAGCGCCTTCTGGCCGGCATCCCCGACGGTATCGCCGTGATCCTCGGCGGGCAGGAGCACGAATACCCGGTGCGCTTCCGGCAGTCTCCCGACCTGTTCTATCTCACGGGCCTGGAGGAGCCGGGCCTCGTACTGGTGCTGAACGGGGTCTCCAAGAAGGCGGCCGTCTTCGCGCTCAAGCGACCCAAGTTCGGCGCGCCCAATCCCACGCCCGACCTGCGCGACGTGCCCCAGCCGGTCGAGGCCTACGGGCTGCCGGTCCAGCCCATGGAGAGCTTCTTCGCCTTCCTCTCGTTCGCCACCTGGAATCCGGCGGTGCAGAAGCTCTACGCGCAGCTCACCCCGCCCGACGACCTCCTGCACTCGCGCGGCGAGGCCCGCGCGGCCAACGCGATTGCCATGGACCACCCGGTCTTCGGCCATGCGCCGGCGGCGACGCAGGCCATCGAACGGATCCATTCGGCCGTGCCGCATCTCGCGCTGGCCGATGTGAGCCCCAAGCTCGATGAGCTGCGGTGGGTCAAGACGGCGTACGAGGTCCAGCGGCTGCGCCGGAGTGGCGCGATCGGGGCGGCGGCGGTGGCGGAGGCGATCCGGGGCACGCGCCCGGGGATGTACGAGTACGAGATCGCGGCGGCCGCGCAGTACGTGAACGTCCGCATGGGCGCCCGGGGCGACGCGTTCCCCCCGATCGTGCCGTCGGGGCCCCTGGCGCCCATCGTTCACTACATGGACAACCGCCGCCAGATGCAGGCAGGCGAGCTGGTCTACATGGACTACGGCTCGGACTACGACTACTACAACTCCGACATCACCCGGACCTGGCCGGTGTCCGGCAAGTTCACGGCGGAGCAGGAGAAGATGTACCGGTGCGTGCTCGAGGCGCGGAACGCGATCATCGCGGCGATGAAGCCGGGCGCCAGCATCGAGTCGCTGCAGGAGGTCGCCCTGCCGGTCTATGCCAAGCACGGCTACGCCAAGGAGTTCGAGGCCAGCGGCCGGTACATCGGCCACTTCGTGGGCATTGCGGTCCACGACGTCGTCGACGCCGTGGGCGCAGGCGCGACCAAGAAGCCGTTCGTGGCCGGCACGGTCTTCAACGTGGAGCCCATCCTCGAGATCCCCGACCGCAAGATCCACATCCGGCTGGAGGATACGATCGTGGTGACCGATGCCGGAGCGGAGAATCTGACCGCGGGAGTTCCGGCCGAGGTGGAGGCGCTCTACGGGTTGATCAAGCAGAAGGGCGTCAACTCGGCGCCGCTCGCCGATCGCACCACTCGCTAGCGCATGGAAGAGAGGGGGTGGTTCCCGGAGCCGTACTACTTGGCCGCGGCTCCGGGAACCGGGGTACTGCGGGACCTGCGTCCTTCAGAGGCTTGGATGCGGGACCGGTGAAAAGGGTTGCGTGGCCCCACACCCGGCGTCTTCCAGAGCTAGATTTGGGCCATGCGAGAAGCTCGGCTGCGACCAGAGTTCGCGGCGCTCTATCCGGGGCTCACGCCGGGGCAGTGGGAGCCCGCGGCCCGGATCGCGCAGGCGGTGCTGGCCAACATGTTCCTGCACGAGATCGGCGACGCGCCGCTCCCCGACCGGCTGAACGAAACCCACTTCGAGTTCCGGGGCGGCGCCGAGGCGCCGCGCGCCGACCGGGGCGACCGTGCATCCGACTAGCGTGACCCTCGCGGGCAAGGCCTCCGTGACCGATCTCCGGTACCCCATCGGCAAGTTCAACTACGACGGCGCGATGACCGATGCTCGCCGGGCGGAGTGCGTGGCGCGGATCGCCGCGGCGCCGGCGCGGCTGCGGGCCGCGGTCGCCGGCCTGAGCGACGCCCAGCTCGACACCCCGTACCGTCCGGAAGGGTGGACAGTACGCCAGGTGGTGCACCATGTACCGGACAGTCATCTGAACGCGTATGCCCGGGTCCGACTGGCGCTGACCGAAGACACTCCCACGATCAAGCCGTACGAGGAGGCCCGCTGGGCCGAGCTGCCCGACGCGCGGACGCTGCCGGTCGAGGCCTCCCTCACCTTGCTGGAGGGGCTGCACGCACGCTGGGTCGCCCTGCTTCGGGGCCTCGGGGCCTCCGACGGCGCCCGGCAGTTCCGCCATCCGGAGCTCGGCCGGCTGATCACGATCGACGAGGTGCTGGCGATGTACGCCTGGCACGGGGAGCACCACGCGGCCCACATCACGAGCCTGCGCGCCCGGAGCGGCTGGAGCTGAGCCGCTCACGGTGAGCCGCGCCGCGTCCGACCCGGACTTCCTGATCGTCGGCGCCGGGGCCGCCGGCGGGGTCGTGGCCAAGGAGCTCGCGACGGCGGGATTCCGCGTCGTGGTGCTCGAGCAGGGTCCCTGGCTCCGCGAGCGGGACTTCAAGCACGACGAGCTCTGGGCCCACCGCCAGCACGCCCTCACCAACGATCATGCCCGCCAGCCCAACACCCGCCGCCTGACCGAAGCCGAGACCGCCATCCTGCGGCCCACCGTGAGCTACGGGCGAGGCGTGGGCGGCGGCAGCGTCCACTTCACCGCCAACTACTGGCGCTTCCACGAGCTCGACTTCGTCGAGCGGAGCCGGCGCGGCGGCCTCGCGGGCACCGGGCTCGACGACTGGCCCATCAGCTACGCCGAGCTCGAGCCGTACTACACCAAGGCGGAGTGGGAGCTCGGCGTGAGCGGGCAGGCGGGCGCCAACCCGTCCGACCCTCCGCGGAGCCGGCCGTACCCGCTGCCGCCGCTCCCCCGAAAGCCCGTCGGCGCCCTGGCCGAACGGGCCGCGCGGAAGCTCGGCTGGACCGCGACCCCGTCGCCCATGGCGATCCTGTCGGCGCCGTACGGCGGTCGGGCGCCGTGCGTGCAGTGCGGCTTCTGCGAGGGCTTCGGCTGCGAGATGCAGGCGAAGAGCAGCACGCTGGTGACCGTCATCCCGGCCGCGGTCAAGACCGGCCGGTGCGAGATCCGGCCCGAGAGCTACGTCCGGGCGATCGAGGTGGACCGGCGCGGCCGGGCGACGGGTGCCGTGTACTTCGATCGCCAGGGCAAGGAGCGGCGCCAGCGCGCCCGCGCGGTGGTGATCTGCGCCAACGGCGCGGAGACCCCTCGGCTGCTGCTGATGTCGACGTCGAGCCTGTTCCCGAACGGGCTGGCGAACTCGAGCGGGCTGGTGGGACGCTATCTCATGTACAACGGCGGCGCCTTCGCCGGCGCGCTGTTCGAGCACGAGATCAACGGCTACCGCGGCGTCCATCTGTCCCGCGTGATCCTGGACTTCTACGAGCTCGATCCCGCGCTAGGCATGTACGGCGGCGGCGGGATCGACACCCGCTTCGACTTGACGCCGATCGGCTTCGCGCTGGACGGCCTGCCGCCCGATGCCCCACGCTGGGGCGCGGCCTACAAGCAGACCCTCCGCCGGAACTACA
This sequence comes from uncultured Gemmatimonadales bacterium, assembly GCA_963840215.1. Taxonomy (GTDB): domain Bacteria; phylum Gemmatimonadota; class Gemmatimonadetes; order Gemmatimonadales; family GWC2-71-9; genus CAVVWJ01. The sequence continues at coordinate 998,826 of CAWIYG010000002.1, forward strand.
ACCGCACCATGTTCGCGCTCGCCCACACGACCTCGCTCCCGGTCGAGGCCAACAGCGTGAGCCTCGATCCGACCGTCCGGGATGCCTGGGGCCTGCCGGCGATCCGGGTGACCTTCCAGGAGCACGAGAACGACCAGCGGCTCTACCGCTGGTTCCAGGACCGGAACCTCGAGCTGCTCGCCGCCGCGGGAGCCGTCCAGCGGTGGGAGTATCCGCTCGATACCTACTACCCCGCGGTGCACCTGCTGGGTACCTGCCGCATGGGGAACGATCCGGCCCGCTCGGTGGTTGATCGGTCGCACCGGGCCCACGATGTTCCCAACCTGTTCCTGGTCGACGGCAGCAGCTTCGTGACAGCCGGCCGCGGCCAGCCGACCTGCACCATCCAGGCGCTCGCGTACCGGGCGGGGGCCGAGATCACCCGGCTGGCCCGCGAGGGCGCGCTCGGGTGGTAGGGGGCCCGGGAAACCGCTCCCGGCCGGCCGGCGTTCTAAGGCGCCAGACCGGACCCCGACACGAGAGGAAATCATGACGGACACACGCAAGGCCACTTTCGGCGCCGGCTGCTTCTGGGGCGTGGAGGTGGCGTTTCGGCAGGTACCCGGCGTGCTCGACGCCGAGGCAGGGTACGAGGGTGGCAACCTGCGCAACCCGAGCTACGAGGACGTCTGCAGCGGGCGCAGCGGCCATGCCGAGGTGGTGGAGGTGACCTTCGATCCGGCCCGCGTGACCTACGAGCAGCTGGTGGATGTCTTCTTCACGCACCACGATCCGACCACGCTCAACCGGCAGGGTCCCGACCGCGGCAGCCAGTATCGTTCGGCGATCTTCTACCACGACGCCGAGCAGCGCGGCGTGGCCGAGGCTGCCAAGGAGCGCTGGAACCGGAGCGGGCGGTGGCGGAGCCCCATCGTCACCGAAGTCGCCCCCGCCTCGACGTTCTACCGGGCCGAAGAGTATCATCAGCGCTATCTGGAGAAGCACGGGCTGGCGAGCTGCCACATTTCCTGATCCCGGGCCGGCGGGTGCGGCCGGTGGGGAGGTCCATTGCCGGAGCGCCTGGTACCGCTCGAGGTCCCACCTGAGGAGTTCCGCCGGCTCGGCCACGAGCTGGTGGACCGCCTGGCGGAGTTCTTCGGGAGCATCCGCGACCGCCCGCTGACCGCCGGCGAGACCCCCGCAGAGATCCGGGACCTGCTCGGCCGGGGGTCGCTCCCGGCCGGCGGCACGCCGGCGGCTACGCTGCTCCCCGAGACCACCCGGCTGCTCTTCGAGCACTCCCTCTTCAACGGCCATCCCCGCTTCATGGGGTACATCACCTCGTCGGCCGCGCCGCTGGGCGCGCTGGCCGACCTGCTGGCCTCGACCGTCAACCCGAACGTCGGCGGGTGGGAGCTCTCGCCGATGGCGTCCGAGATCGAGGCGCAGACCGTCCGCTGGGTGGCCGAGCTGGTGGGCTATCCGGTGACGTGCGGCGGGCTGCTCGTGAGCGGCGGCAACATGGCCAACTTCGTCTGCTTCCTCGCGGGGCGGCGGGCGATGCTGGGCGAGGAGATCCGGTCCGCGGGCCTGGGCGCGGCGGGCGCGCCACTCCGGGTGTATGCCTCCGCCGGGACCCACACCTGGATCCAGAAGGCGTGCCGACCTCTTCGGCCTGGGCACCGACGCGATCCGGTGGATTCCGACCGACGCCGACCAGCGCCTGCGGGCCGACGCGCTCGAGGCGCGAATCGTCGAGGACCTGGCCGCGCGGCGACCGGCCGATGCTGGTGGTGGGCACCGCCGGGAGCGTGAGCACCGGCGCCGTGGATCCGATCCGGGAGCTCTCGCGGATCTGCCGCGCCCACGGGCTCTGGTTTCACGTCGACGGCGCGTACGGCGCCCCCGCGGCCGTGCTGCCCGACGCGCCGGCCGACCTCCACGCCCTCGGCCTGGCCGACTCGCTCGCGGTGGACCCGCACAAGTGGCTCTACGCGCCGCTGGAAGCCGGATGCGTGCTGGTGCGCGAGCCGCAGCACCTGAGCGAGGCGTTCGGCTACCACCCGGCGTACTACCACTTCGAGACCGAGGGCGAGGAGGAGCCGATCAACTACTACGAGCTCGGCCTCCAGAACAGCCGCGGCTTCCGGGCGCTCAAGGTCTGGCTCGGGCTCCGCCAGGCGGGGCGCGAGGGCTACGTCCGGATGATCGGCGACGACTGCCGGCTGGCCGCGGCGCTCCACGCCCATGTGAGCCGGCATCCCGAGCTCGAGCCGGCGACGCTGGCCCTGAGCATCGCCACCTTTCGCTACGTGCCGCGCGACCTCCGGGGCGCCGGGGCCAAGGCCGAGGACTACCTCAACGCGCTGAACGAGACCCTGCTGGCCCGGCTCAAGCTGGGCGGCCAGGTGTTCGTCACCAACGCGGTCCTCGACGACCGCTTCCTGCTCCGCGCCTGCATCGTCAACTTCCGCACCACCGACGCCGACGTCGCCGCGATTCCCGAGATGGTGGCCCGCGTCGGCCGCGCCGTCGACACCGAGCTCCGTCCCGGGAGGACCGATTAGAACCGACGTCATCGCCCAGGCCGCCGTGCTGCTGGTGTGCTCGAACGTCTTCATGACGTTCGCCTGGTACGCGCACCTGCAGAACCTGGCCGACCGGCCGTGGTACCTCGCCGCGCTGGTCAGCTGGGGCATCGCCCTGTTCGAGTACCTCCTCCAGGTGCCGGCGAACCGGATCGGCTACACCGTCCTCTCGCTGGCGCAGCTCAAGATCATGCAGGAGGCGATCACGCTCACCGTATTCGTGCCGTTCGCCGTCTACTACATGCGGCAGCCGCTCAAGCTCGACTATCTGTGGGCCGCGCTCTGCATCGTGGGCGCGGTGTACTTCGTCTTCCGCACGCCGGCGGCGCCGTGAGGGTCCGGACGGTGACGGTCGCGCTCGCCGCGGCCCTGGCCCTCGGATGGGCCGGCCTCCACGCGCAGCAGCCCGGGCAGCGGGCCCGCGATCTCGGCATTCCCCTCGACGGCACACCCGGCCGGCTCGACGCCATCACCGATGTGCCGGGGGTGACGGTCGGTCACAGCACCATCGTCCGCGGCGCCGGCCGGCTCGTGCCGGGCAAGGGGCCGGTGCGGACGGGCGTGACCGCCGTCTTTCCGCGCGGGCGGGACGACCTTGCACCGGTCTTCGCCGGCTGGTTCAGTCTCAACGGCAACGGCGAGATGACCGGGACCGCGTGGATCGACGACTACGGGCTCCTGCTGTATCCCATCGCCATTACCAACACCAACAGTGTCGGCACGGTCCGGGACGCGCTCATCGAATGGGGGGCCGAGCGGGTGCTCGACGCGCTGCACTGCTGCCTGCCCGTCGTGGCCGAGACCTGGGACGGCGACCTGAGCGACATCTTCGGCTTCCACGTCAAGAAGGAGCACGTGTTCGCCGCCCTGGGCGCGGCAGCCGGCGGTCCGGTGGCCGAGGGCAACGTCGGGGGCGGCACGGGCATGCAGTGCCTCGGCTTCAAGGGGGGCATCGGCACGGCCAGCCGGCTGGTCCGCGCGGCGCGCGGCCGCTTCACGGTGGGGGCCCTGGTGCAGTGCAACTTCGGCCTGCGGCGACAGCTCCGCATCGCCGGCATTCCGGTGGCCCAGGAGCTCACGGTGCCCGAGCCGTGCTACGACACCCGCGAGCCGCTCGACTCGACCCTGGCGCGCGACCGCTGCGCGACCGTGACGGGCGCGCGCGGCGCCGACGAGGGCGCCCGTCCGCGGCAGACGGAGCACGGATCGATCATCGTGGTCCTGGCCACCGACGCGCCGCTGCTGCCGCACCAGCTCCGGCGCATCGCCCGCCGAGCAGCGCTCGGCGTGGGCCGGATGGGCGGCATCGCGGGCGCGGGGTCGGGCGATCTCTTCATCGCCTTCTCGACGGGGCCGACGGGCACGGCGGATTCGACGGGCGTAGCGCGGGTGGCGATGCTGAGCGACGACGTGATCGACCCGGTGTACGAGGCCGCGGTTCAGGCCACCGAGGAGGCGATCATCAACGCGATGCTGGCGGCGCGCACGATGACCGGCGCCAACTGGTATCGGGTCGAGGGGCTGCCCCACGACGGCGTGCGGGAGTCGCTGAAGCGGCACGGGAGACTGGTGGGAAAGTGACACGCCCTCAGCGCCCGCCCCCCACGGACCGTCCGCCCTCCCAGGTCCCCGCCGCGAGCGGGTGAAACCCCCGCCAGATCTCCCGGTACGGCTCCATCATCAGCGTGACGAACCGCTCCAGCGCCACCGGAAACGGGAACCGGCGGCGGAATTCGAGCGCCGTCAGCCCCAGCATGGCCCGCAGGTGCCGGCCGAAGCTCTGCGGTGAGCTGTACTCGAGGCGGTACGCCACGTCGGCCACCGACAGCCCCGCAATCTCGAACAGCCAGGCGGCGTGCAACAGCCGGATGGCCGCCAGATAATTCTTGGGCGACGGCAATCCCGCTCGCGCGAATCGGGACATCAGGGTGCTCGGCCGGACCGAGAGTCGTGCCGCGAGCGCCGTCACCGTCGGCACGTCCGGTGCGAGCCGGATCATCGCCTCGACGAACAGCCGCGCGTCGGCCGGCGCCTCGGCCAGGCTCTCGAGGATCGGCTGCTGGATCCGGGCGACCGCGCGCGTGGCCGGCTGGCCCACCACCTGGCGCAGCCGGCTCCAGCCGGCCGGGGAGGTGACGTCCACCACCTGCCGCACGCCCGAGGCGCCGAGCCGGAGCAGCATCTCGATGGTGCCGGGATCGTGCTGTGAGACGAGCGCGACGGTGGGGATCGATGGAAACTCCCGCACCAGGTGCCCCAGCACCTCCATCTGGTCGGCGCCGCAGCGGTGCACGGACACGAGCACCGCGTCCACCGGCCGCTCCCGGACCGCCCGCACCGCGTCGGGGATCGAGTCCCGGTGCAGCACGGCGAAGAGCCCGTTGCCGGCGGCGTCGACCCTCGGCCGCTCGCCCGGCATGAGCACCGCGGCGACGGTGGTCGAGGTGGGGTCGGCGACGACAGGGGACACGGCTTCCTCCGGCGAATTGGTGCAAGAGGATAGGCCTTCGACGTCAACATGGATTCAACCCGAAACACCGCTTTTCCGCGCGTCGAGCAACCCTTTATTCGGGTCACGCATCCAAAGGGGGCTCGGCGGGTCTGTGTGCGCCGCCGGCCGCTGCGGTATATTGTCGGGTCCGTCTCCCACATCGGTTGGACCATGACGACGCCGACCCTCGACCTCTTTGCCGCGCTTCAGGCGGTGCTGGACCCGCAGTATCGGCTCGAGCGGGAGCTCGGGCGCGGGGGCATGGGCGTCGTCTTCCTCGCCACCGACACCACGCTCGACCGCCGGGTCGCCATCAAGGTCGGTGCATCCCGAGCTGGCCGCGCACCAGTCGATCGGCCGCCGGTTCCTCGCCGAGGCGCGCACGATCGCCCGGCTCCGTCACCCCAACATCGTCGCCGTCCATACCGCCGGAAATGCCGACGGCCTCCTCTACTACGTGATGGACGAGGTCGAGGGCGAGAGCCTGCGCCAGCGGCTCGTCCGGGAGCAGCGGCTCGATCCGGCCGACGGTGGCCCGCATCATGGGCGACGTCGCCGCCGCGCTCGAGGCGGCCGGTCGCGCCGGGGTGGTCCACCGCGACGTCAAGCCGGAGAACGTGCTGCTCGACCAGGCCACCGGCCGGGCGATGCTGGCCGACTTCGGCATCGCGCGCGCCATGGCGGCCGACGAGCGGCACCAGCAGCACCGGGCAGGGCGTGGCGGTGGGCACGCCGGCCTACATGAGCCCGAGCAGGCGGCCGGCGAGGAGATCGACGGCCGGAGCGACCTGTACGCGCTGGGCGTCGTGGCCTACGAGATGCTCGCCGGGCGGCCCCCGTTCCGGGGCCCCAACCGCGTGGTCGTCTCCAAGCACATCGCCGAGCGGCCCGTCGCCGGTCGAGCGAGCTGCGGCCCGACACGCCGCGCGCGCTCGCCGCGGCGGTGATGCGGGCGCTGGAGAAGCAGCCGCCGAGCGCGCTGGCAGACCGGCGAGGAATTCCGCCAGGCGCTCGGCGGGCGAGCGGCCGCGCGCCGCCCAACTCGCGACGCGGCGGCGGCTCGTAGTCGCCGGTGCCGCGGCGGCCGCTGCGTCCTGGCGGCTGGCCGCGCTCGGCCTGGCCCGCCGCTCGAGCGGCCCGCCGACGCGGCGTCAATCCGCGGCATTCGATCCTGGTCCTGCCGTTCGACAACCTGCGCGACGACCGCGTCGGTCGACTGGCTGCGCGAGGGCAGCGTGAGCATGCTGGGGCTCAACCTCTCGCAGTGGAACGACCTCACCGTCGTCGACCACGAGCGGCTGCACGACCTCCTGGCCGCCCACCGGCTCCGGCCGGGCGACGAGATCGGGCTCGATCTGGCCCGCCGGCTGGCGCGGGAAGCCGGCGTCTGGACCGTCGTGCTCGGCGACTTCGCGCAGGCCGGCGACTCGCTCCACCTCGCCGCCCGGGTGTATCGACGTCGCGAGCGGTAACCGGGTGGACGTGGCGCGGGTGGACGACCGCGACCGGCGCCGACGCGCGGCCCGCTGTTCGACGAGCTCGCCGCCAAGCTGCTCGACCTGTCCGGCGCGCCCAACGAGGTCCGGATCGGCCTCGCCCGCAGCACCACCGCGTCGCTCGAGGCGTACCGGGCCTACCTGGGCGGCGTCGAGCAGCTCAACCGCTGGGACCTGGCCGGCGCCGCGCGCGAGCTCGAGCGCGCGATCCGGATCGACACCACCTTCGGCCTGGCCTACTACAAGCTCGCCCTCACCCGCGGCTGGCTGGTCGGCACGGGCGACTCGATCGCCGGACGCCGCGATCATCCGGGCCACGGCCGACTCCGCCAACCTCCCGGCCCACGACCGCACGGTCATCAACGCCTACCGCGCCTTCCTGCGGCGGCGAGTACGCCGACGCACGGGCCGCCTACCAGCAGCTCCTCACGCGCGACCAGACCGACGCCGACGCCTGGTACGGCCTCGGCGAGGCCTGGTTCCACGACACCACGGGCGTCGAACCAGGCGCCGGCCTGGACCCAGGCGATCCGCGCCTTCAGGCGCACGCTGGCGCTCGACCCGGGCTACGCGCTGGCCTACGAGCACGTGCAGCGATGCTCAGCGCGGCGGCCGCCCGCAGCCCTACTACGCGCTCGTCGCCGCCGACTCCTTCGCCGTCACCGAGAGCAACGGCGGACGCGCGCTGATGGACAGCGGCACCGCCGCGACCGCCGTCCGCCGCGCACGCACCGAGGCGCTGGCCACCGCCCGGAGCTGGGTCGACACCCAGCCGACCACGCTCCGCGCCCACGGCGCGATGGTGGACGCCTACATCGCCTCGGGCAACTACGCGCGCGGCCATGGCGCGAGGTGGATCGCTTCCGGCAGACGGCGCCGGTGCATCCGGAGCTGCCGTTCGTCGAGGCCCGGATCCGGTTTGCCTCGGGCGAGGTGGAGCGCGCCGCGCGGGAGCTCCGGAGCGCGCTCGACACCGTCGCGCCGCAGGACTTCCGGACCTACGAGGGCACCAGCACGGTCGTGGGCGACATCGCCGCCGCGGCCAACGTGTTCGCCTACCAGGGGGACCTGGCGAGCGCCGCCAAGACCATCGACCTCGCCGACCGGGTCCGGCGCGAGGTCATCCTGCAGCCCGGCCGCGAGCAGGAGGGCCGGGGAAGGCTGGCGGCGGATGCAGCTCGGCGAGCTGTACGGCGCCACCGGCGTTCCAACCGCCTCGCTCCGGCAGGTGTGGCAGAGCGCGGCCGAAGCGGTGCGGATGGCGCCGGCGGAGCAGCGGACCCACGTCGCGCACAGCGGGGCCTCGGCCGCGATCGGCCTGTTCACGGGTCCCGCGGCCGACAGCAGCGCGCTCAGCGAGTACCGTGCGCTGACCGGCGAGACGCTGACCAAGGAAGTCCGGGCCCTGCTCGCCCTGAGCCGGGGAGACTCGGCTGCGGCCCGCCGCGCCCTGGCCGAGCCGGATTCCTCGCAGACCAAGAGTCATGTACGCGAGCTACCGCCGCCCCCTCGCCGCCCAGGCCTACTTCCTCCTCGGCGACTACCAGGCCACCCTCCGCACCCTGCAGGACTTCGAGCCCGAAGCCCTCAAGACCGCGGGCTTCGACCCGCGCTGGGGCATGGTCGGCCGCGTCCGGCTGCTCCGCGCCGCCGCCTTCGAGCAGCTTGGCCGCCGGGCGGAGGCCCGCCAGGAGTACCAGGACGTCCTGAGCCAGTGGCGCGCGGCCGATCCCGCCTTGCAGCCTTTCGTCCGGCAGGCCCAGCAGGGCCTGGCCCGGCTGGGGGAGGCGGGGTAGGAAGGCGACAGGCGGGGCGCGGAGCCGCGCCAAACACCGTCACCCCGCAGGAAAAGGAGGGACCTTGTCCGGGAATGGCTCGAGCCATCTCCCCGGCGAGCCCTCGGTCGCTTTGCTCCCTCAGGATGACGGCGTATCCGGCCCCCGTTATATTCCCCCCACTGGTCGAGTGCGATGGTCGCGGGCGCCGCAAGGCGACTCGAGGAAAGTCCGAGCTCCACCGGGTAGACTGCCAGGTAACGCCTGGGCGCCGAAAGGCGACGGACAGGGCCACAGAGAACAGACCGCCCGCCGGGCGAACCGGCGGGTAAGGGTGAAACGGTGGGGTAAGAGCCCACCGCGCCGCCGGCAACGGCGGCGGCACGGTAACCCCCAGTCGGAGCAAGGCCAAATAAGCGGCGAGGTGTGACCCACACCGACAGGACAAGCCGCGGGTAGGCTGCTAGAGGTGGCCGGCGACGGCCATCCCAGACAGATGACCATCCCGGGCACGCGAGTGCCGGGAACAGAACTCGGCTTACGGCTCGACCAGCGCGGCCCTCCGGACCTGGTTCGGAGGGCCGCAGAGCTTCAGGTTTCCTCACAGGAGAGACGATGGTCGCTCGAGTCTTCGCCGCCGCGGCGCTTGCCGGGCTGGCCACCGCCGCCACCGCGCAACGCGCGCCGGTCACCGCCCGGTACCGGGTGGACCAGACCCTGACCCAGGACATGGACGCCAGTGCCGCGGGCAAGGGCAAGCAGAGCATTTCGTTCTCCACCACCAGCTTTCTGACCCTCACGCTGACCGACAGCGCGGACGGGCGGAGCGTCCGCCTGGTGGTCGACTCCATGCGCGGCGACAGCGCGGCGCCGATCCCCGCGGCGGTCTTCGACAGCGCCAAGGGGGCCGAGTTCCACGCGTTCCTGAGCGCCGCGGGCAAGCTGGGGGACCTCGAGGCCGTCAACGTCTCGCCGGCCGCCCTCCGGGTGCAGGGATTCCTCACCGACTTCTTCCCCTGGGTCAAGTCGGGCGCCAAGGCCGGGGAGCAGTGGGCCGACACCAGCAGCAAGGCCACGACCGACGGCACCGACAGCGTCCTCGTGAAGCGGGTCACCGCCTACCGCGTCGTCGGCAACGAGAACCGGGACTCCCGGAAGGCGCTCCGCATCGCCAGCGAGTACACCTCGACGGTGGCCGGCACTCAGCCCACGCCGAATGGCCCCGCCCGGATCGAAGGCTCGGGCAAGGGCACCGGCACCTACTTCGTGAGCCCAGAGGGCCAGTATCTCGGCGGCGACTGGCAGCTCCGCTCGGCGCTCACCATCTCGGGCGCGTTCGCCAACGAGCCCCTGCCGATAACGATCACCCAGATCACCAAGGTCACGGCACTCAAATGATGTCGGCGCGCGCGACTGCGGGCGGCCTGATGGCCGCGCTCCTGGTGGCGGCCTGCGGCGGCTCGACCGCCGGCAATGAGCCCACCACACCGGCTCCTTCGCCCGCACCCGGTGAGGCCGAGGCCCCGGCGCCGACCACGCCCGGTCGCGGGCCGGCCGTGACCTACAAGCCCGTACGTAACGCGGCCTACCGCCTCGAGCGGCACGACAGCCTGAGCCTCCAGTATCCCGGCGGCGCCACGCAGGAGCAGGTCCGCGATCGGGTCGCCTTCCTGCGGGTGACGGTGATCGAGTCGCCGACGCCGGGCGCCTTCCAGGTGGCCATCGTGCTCGACTCGCTCCAGGCCCTGGAGGGTGGGCAGTCGGTGTCCCCGGACTCGGTCGCCGCCGCGCGCGGGACCCGGTGGACCGCGACCCTCAGCGGCAGCGGCGGGCTCGGTGCCCTGACGCCCGACCGCACGGGGACACTCCCCGATGAGCTGACCGGCCGCCTGCGGCTGCTCTTTCCCGCGCTGCCCGCCGGGGGCGTGCGCGAGGGGATGGAGTGGACCGACACGACGGAGTACCGCCTGACCGCCGATGCCTTTCCCGGCAGCGAGCGCGCCGTCACGACCTACCACGCCGCCGCGAGCGACGACCCCGGAATGGGGAAGGGCATCGCGCTCGAGAGCAACGGCTCCTACGACCGGACCGGCACCCGTACCCAGGGCGACCAGGAGCTGCAGATGCAGGCCACCGGCAAGCGCCAGGGCGCGCACGTGCTCGGCCTCGACGGCTTCCTCGTCTCGGCGCGCGGCAACGAGTCGGGCGACATGACGATCACCGTTCCCACCGTGGGCCAGACCGTGCCGGTCAAGCAGTCCGGCAGCTTCGCCATCACCTCGAGCGCCCCGCGCTGATCCGCCGCGCGCCATGAGGCGCCAGCGCCTTCGTCGTTTCCTCCGCTTCAGCCTCCTGGTGCCGGCGGCGGTCCTGGCCTGGCTGCTCGCGGTCTGGCCGCCGCCGGCCTGGTACCGGACTCATTGGCCGGCGCAGACCGCGTTCATGGCCATGCGCGAGGGCGCGCCCGGTCCCCGGCGCTACCGGCCGGTGCCGCTCGACTCGATCGCGTCGGCCGTGCGCGAGGCGGCGACGACCGGCGAGGATGCCCGGTTCTGGACGCACCGAGGGATCGACTATCAGGAGGTGCGCCACGCGTTGGGCTACCGGCGTACACGGTTCGCCTGGGACTCGGCGCGCGATCGGGCGGAGCTGGGGCGGGTGTTGAGCCGCACCTGGGAGCGCCGGGACGCGCTGCGAGGGGCCAGCACCATCACCCAACAGGTAGCCAAGAATCTCTACCTGTCCCCCTCGCGGAACCCGCTGCGAAAGCTGAAGGAGGCGGTCACCGCGTGGCGGCTGGAACGCGCGCTCGGCAAGCCGCGCATCCTCGAGCTCTACCTCAACATCGCCGAGCTGGGCGACGGCGTGTGGGGCGTGGAAGCCGCGAGTCGCCGGTACTACAACGTGTCGGCCCGTCGGCTCACCGAGACCCAGGCCGCGGCGCTCGCCGCCACGCTGCCGTTTCCGCTGCGGTCGAATCCCGGCTACCGTCCCAACCGCATGCGTCGCCGACAGGACCTGATCCTCCGGCGGATGCGCGGAGAGCGGATCGAGGTCCCGCCGGTCGAGGAGGAGCCGCTGCTCCAGCCGGGCGACAGCATCCAGTGGACGCCGGGTGTGGACTCGCTGCTCGACTCGCTGCGCGCGCCGGTCGAGACGCTGCCGCCGGCCGAAGCCGCTGCGCCCACCCCCGTGTCACCCTGAGCGCAGGCGAAGGGGGCATGCCCCGAGGCATGCCCCCTTCGTCTCCGCAGCCGCTACGACCCCTCTCAGCTCGCTGGCTGGGGATCCTGCTCCGGCTCTCGCACCGCGCGATCCACGACCTCGTCCACCTCACCCTTCCGGCGCCGAATCGCCTCCGACAGCTTCCGCCGGGTTTCGGGGCCGCTCTGCGGCAGCAGCAGCGCGGCCACGCCGGCGCCGAGAGCCAGGCCGAGCAGCGCCGACGACCGCCGTTCGCGGCGACGGCGGGCCTCGCGGCGCCCGAGCTCGCGCTGCACGCGGCCGAAGGCGCCTTCCGCCTCGCCGCGGAATCCGCGGAGCCGTTCGCTCACGACCTCCCGCGTCTTGGCGCCCTCCGCGGGCGCGAACAGCAGCGCTGCGCCGGCGCCGAGGGCCAGCGCCATCAAGGCGAAGCCGAACAGGCCACCGCGGGGCTCCTCACCGTCGGCGGGCTCGAGATCGAAGTTGTCGATGTTGGTGGGCATGTAGGGCCTCCAGGCTGAGCGTGTCCACGTAAAGTACAACGGTGCCCGCCGGCGAGGCCGGGGGCACCGTCACAGCGCGCCGGCGGCCGGGTCAGTCGACCAGGCGCAGCGGCATCACCAGCGTGAGGTAGCTCGACGGGTCGTTCCAGCCGACCGGCTCGCAGGTGGCCGCCCGCTCAGGCGCCTTGAACGTGAGCCGGACCTCGTCGGTCGGGATGTACTTGAGGATCTCCAGCAGATACGACGCGTTGAAGCCGATCTCCAGCGGATCGCCGTCGTAGCTCACCGTGATCTCCTCCTGGGCCTCACCGAGATCGGGGGTCTGCACCGAGAGCTTGCACGAGCCGTTGGCGAAGGCCATCCGGATCCGGTGGGTCTGGTCGCTGGCGACGATGCTCATCCGGCGGAGCGCCGACGCGAAGGCCGCCTTGTCGGCCGTGGCGGACTTGTCGTTCTCGCGCGGGATGACCTGCTCGTAGTTCGGGTACGGCCCCTCGATCAGCCGGGTGAAGATCTGGGTCGTGGCGGACCGGAAGCCCAGATGGTTCTCGCTCTTCGCGATCTCGACTTCCTCGTCGTCCCGGAAGAGCCGCCGGATCTGCTCGAGCGCCTTGGGCGGCACGATGAGGTCGGCCTGCGCCGTGTTGCCCGACGGCGGGGTCGGCACGTCCATGCGCGCCAGGCGGTGGCCGTTGGTGGCGACCATGCGCATCCGCTCGGGGCGGAGCTCCCACAGGACCCCGTTGAGGATCGGCCGGCTCTCCTCGGTGCTCGCCGCGAACGCCACGTGCGCGATCAGCTTCTGCAGATCCTTGGACGACGTGCGCCAGCTGCCGTCGAACTTGACGGTGGGGAACGCGGGGAACTCCTCCCGCGGAAGGCCCAGCAGGCGGAACTTGGAGCGGCCGCACTCGATCGTCACCCGCTGCTCGCCGGAGGCCGTGAGCCGGATGGCGGCGCTGGGCAGCTCGCGGACGATCTCCACGAGCTTCCGCGCCGGGAGGGTGATCGCTCCCTCCTGGTCGACCGAGGCCGACACCGTGGTGCTCACGGCGATGTCCAGGTCGGTGCCCGACAGCCGGATCCCGTCCTTCGTCGCCTCGAGGAGAATGTTGGACAGGATCGGCAGCGTCGTCTTGGCCGGCACACTGGCCGCCACGGCGACGAGACCTTCCTGCAGCTGCTCCCGCGTGATCGTGAGCTTCATGCCGCTCCCCAAGGAGGAAAAAGCAGTACTGCTTTACCAGTTTAAAATACTTAGCAGCAGTAGTAGAGGCTCTGGATATGTGGGCGGTTCCCGTAATGCGTCCGTGGGTCCGCAGTTAGTCTCCCCGCCGCGTGTCGACACGCTGTTGGCCGTGGGGACGTTCCACCCTACCTCTCCACCGTGATCCAGAGTTCCCACAACGCAAGTGCGCGTGCGGGGATTATTCTGCGCACAACTCCTGGCGTGCGTGATCGACGCGCTCGCGGAACGTGCGATCGCGCGACATCTGGCGGCTCACCTTGTCCACGCTGTGAATCACCGTCGAGTGATCGCGGCCGCCGAACGCCTGGCCGATCTCGACCAGTTGCATCTCCAGCAGCTCGCGCGCGAGATACATCGCGATCTGGCGCGGCACCGTCAGCGTCTTGATCCGCGCCTTCGACCGGAGTCCCTCGGGTGTCACGCCCCAGCGCCGGGCCACGACCTCCTGCACCTTGTTGATCGACGGCAGCGCCTTGGGGTTGGACATCCCGTCCTCGCCCGGCCGGATCTTGTCGCTCAGCGCCTCGCGCGCCAGCTCGATCGACACTTCCTTGTGCTTGAGCGAGGCGAACAGGAGCAGCTTGATGATGCAGCCCTCCAGCTCGCGCACGTTCGAGCGCACGTGCTCGGCGATGAACCGCAGCACGTCGTCCGGGATGGTGAGCTCCAGATGGTCCTGCTCCTGCTTCTTGCGCAGGATGGCGATCCGGTGCTCCAGGTCCGGCTGGCCGATGTCCGCCACCATTCCCCACTCGAACCGGCTCACCAGCCGCGCCTCCAGGCCCGGGATCTCCTTGGGCGGCCGATCGGAGGTCAGGACGATCTGCTTGTTGCCTTCGTAGAGCGCGTTAAACGTATGAAAGAACTCCTCCTGCGTCATCTCCTTGCCTTCGAGGAAATGGACGTCGTCCACCAGGAAGAGGTCCACGTCGGTGCGGTAGCGCCGCCGGAACTCGGGCATGGTCCGGCTGTGGATGCTCTCGATGACCTCGTTGATGAACTGCTCGGCGCCCACGTAGAGCACCCGCGTGTCGGGCTGGCGCTGGCAGACCGTGTGGGCGATGGCCTGCATCAGGTGGGTCTTGCCGAGCCCGGTCGCGCCGTAGATGAACAGGGGGTTGTAGGTCTTGCCGGGGGACTCGGCCGCGGCATGGGCGGCGGCGGCCGCGAGCTCGTTGGACTTGCCGATGACGAACGTGTCGAACGTGTACCGCTCGTTGAGCGGCTGGGTGCTCGGATTGACCGGCACGGCCACCACGGCGGCCGCGCTGGGGGCGACGAAGAAGTCCATCTGCGGCCGCTTCTGTCGATCCTCGTGTACCCGGAAGACGACGGACGTCGGGTGCCCGATGACCGGTTCGGCCAGTCGGGACAGCAGCGTCGCGTGCTTCGTCTCGTTCCATTCCACGGCGAACTGGTCCGGCGCGCCGACGATCAGGCGGCCCTCATCGAGGGCGATCGCCTCCGTCGGCTCCAGCCAGGTCCGGATCGTGTGGTCAGGAAGCTCGCGATGGGCCTCATCGAGGATGCGCTTCCAGGCGTCTTTTGCGGACAGCTGCATCGGGACTCGAAAACGGTGGGGGATTGATCAAGGGCGAGAGATGTTACGGAACGGGTGTGGAAAAGTCAACCATGCGTAAATCGGCGCGAGCTCGCTCTTGACAGAATGAAAATCGAACCGCACGAAACGGGAAAATTTTCGGACACGAGCACGCCGCCGTGGTGGCGGCGGCAGTGTCGTGAGTGGCGAGCCACGCGCTGTCGGGAGGACCGAGCGCACGATCTGTAGCGCACCCGCCTCCGCTTGACCAACCCCCGCTTCCTAACTAGCTTCCCGGGCTCACTTTGGAGGAACGCCCGCATGAAACCGTCGTATCGGCCGCGCAACAAGCGCCGGATCAACAAGCACGGCTTCCGCGCTCGCATGGCCACGCGCTGGGGACGGGCGGTCCTGTCCCGCCGCCGGAAGAAGGGCCGCAAGCAGCTCACCGTCTCGCTGCCGTCGAAGCACGGGGGCTCCTGACGCCCTCGGCGCGCATGCCGCGGGCCCACCGGCTCGCGCGCGCGTCGGACATTCGGCGGTGCCTCACCCAGGGACGGCGCCGCCGCTTCGAGCATCTGGACATGATCTGGATGGACAACACGACGGGCCACGCGCGGATGGGACTGATCGTTCCGAAGTTTCAGTCGACCGCGGTGGCCCGCAACCGTATCCGCCGCCGACTGCGCGAGATCTGGCGGCTCGAGCTGCAGCCCGCCCAGCCCGCGTGGGATCTCCTCATCAAGGCGCGCCGCGAAGCCTACGGCGCCTCGTTCGACGCGCTCCGCGCGGACCTGCGCGCCTGGCGGCGCACGGTGCTGAGGGCCGGGTGACCGGTGGCCGACCTGGCGCGCCTCCCCCGCCGTATGCTTGCCACGCTGATCCGCGGCTACCAGCGTTTCCTCTCGCCGGCGCTGCCGCCGAGCTGCCGGTTTCATCCGTCGTGCTCCCAATACGCCCTCGAAGCGGTCACCCGGCACGGCGCCCTCAAGGGCAGCTGGCTGGCCGCGCGTCGGCTCGCCCGGTGTCATCCGTTCCATCCGGGCGGGTTCGACCCCGTCCCCTGACCTTAGTGATCTGAGCTCATGGACCGTCGTACCGTCTGGGCGATCCTTCTCATGATGGTCATCGCCATCACGCCCGCCATCTTCATCAAGCGCCCGCCCCGCCCCGCGCCGGGCGTCGCCGCCGATTCGGGTGCCCCGGCCCCCGCCGCCGCGCCGTCCAGCACGATGGGTCCCGGCGCCGTCGGCCCGTCGGGCGACACGGTGTCGGGCACCACCGCGGCCGCCGACAGCCTCCGGCCGCGGGCCGACAGTATCGCCGCGCCGCCGGCGAGCGTGCGCACCGTGCGGGTCACCTCGCCGCTCTACACCTACGGCATCAGCACGGCCGGCGGGCGGCTGGTCGAGGCCCGGCTCCACCGCTACCGCTCGATCGCGCCCGCCGACAGCAATCGCACGGCTGAGATCCTGCCGCCCGAAGGCCGGCTCCTCGGCCTGACGCTCGTGCTGGGACGCGACACCGTCGCCCTCGACGGCTGGACGTTCACGGCATCGGCCGACTCGCTGGACGCCGCCGCCGGCGAGCCGCTCCGGCTCACGGCCACGCGGGGCCCCGTCGGCGTCGAGCTCACCTACCGCTTCGCGCCCGACGACTATCGGATCGCGGTCAGCGGACGGGCGACCGGCGTCGGCCCCAACGGCGGCACGCTGCTGGTCGGGATGGGGCCGACGCTCGCCAACACCGAGGCCAACATCGAGGAGAATCACCACGCCCTGGCCGTGGTGACCCGGCGGACCGACGCCGAGCGGATCGACCTCGGCAGCCTGACCCCGGGCGAGACCCGCACGGTGAGCGGCCCGCTCGACTGGGTCGCGATCAAGTCGAAGTACTTCGTCACCGGTGTCCTGGCCTACGACAGCGCCGGCGGCCGGATCGGCGGCGCGGCCATCACCGGCCGTCCCACGACCGAGAAGAACCCCACCGAGGCCGACGTCCGGCTCAGCATCCCGCTCCCGCCCGGTGGCGAGTTCAGCTACACCAGCTATGCCGGGCCGATGGAGTACGACCGGCTCGAGCGCCTGGGCCGCGGCTTCGACGACGTCAACCCGTACGGCTGGCCCGGCTTCCGCACCATCATCCGGCCGGTGGCGGTCGGCGTCCGGTGGCTGCTCGTCTGGATGCACGAGCACCTGCACCTCGCCTACGGCCTGGTGCTGGTCTGCTTCGGGATCATGGTCCGCATCCTCCTCTGGCCGCTCAACCAGAAGGCGATGCGCGCCAACATGCAGCTGCAGGCCGTGCAGCCGCTGATGAAGGACATCCAGGACCGCTACAAGAGCGACCCGCAGAAGATGCAGCAGGAGATGTTCAAGCTGTACAAGGAGTACAACGTCAATCCGCTGGGCGGCTGCTGGCCGATGCTGCTGCCGATGCCGGTGCTGTTCGCGCTCTTCTTCGTGTTCCAGAACACGATCGAGCTGCGTGGCGCGTCCTTCATGTGGCTGCCCGACCTCTCGCGGCCCGACCCGCTCTACATCATCCCCGTCATCATGGGCGCCTCCATGTGGGGCCTCAGCAAGGTCGGCATGATCGGGATGGAGCCGAACCCGCAGATGAAGATGATGCTGTACATCATGCCGGTCATGATGACGTTCCTGTTCCTCAACTTCGCCTCGGGGCTCAACCTGTACTACGCCGTGAGCAACATCGCGAGCATTCCGCAGCAGTGGCTGCTGGCGCGCGAGCGCCTGCGGAAGAACGCGGCACCGGTGGTGGCCACGAAGCCGGCGGCGGCCGGGGCGGGGAAGACCAAGAAGAAGGCCTGACCCCCTCGGCCCGGATGCTCTCCGACCCCATTGCCGCCCTCGCCACGCCGCCCGGACGCTCCGCCATCGCGGTGGTGCGGCTGAGCGGCGTCGGTGCGCTCGAGGTGGCGGCCCGGGTGGTCGACGGGTTCCGGCCGGACCGTCCGCGCGTGGCCACGCTCGCCACCTTCCGGGATGCCGCGGGCGACGTGATCGATCGCGGCCTCGTCACCGTCTTCCCCCGGCCGCACAGCTACACCGGCGACGACCTGGTCGAGCTCTCCTGCCACGGCGGTCTCCTGGCGCCTGCCCGGCTGCTCGCGGCCCTCCATGCCGCCGGCGCCCGCGCCGCCGCGCCGGGCGAATTCACCCGCCGCGCCGTGCTCCACGGCAAGCTCGACCTGGTGCAGGCCGAAGCGGTGGGCGACCTGATCGACGCGGTGGCGCCGGCCCAGGCCCGGGCCGCCCTCGCCCAGCTCGACGGCGGGCTCTCGCGCCGGCTGGCGGAGCTGCGGCAGGCGCTGATCGAGGCCGAAGGGCTGCTGGCCTACGAGATCGACTTCCCGGGCGAGGACGACGGCCCGATTCCCCCGCAGCGCATCGCCGCGCAGCTCGCCGGCGTGGCCGGCCGCCTCGAGCGGCTGCTGGCCACGGCGCCCGCCGCCGAGCGGCTCCGCGAAGGGGCGCTGCTGGTGCTGGCCGGGCGCCCCAACGCCGGCAAGTCCTCCCTGTTCAACGCCCTCCTCGGCAGCGACCGGACCCTCGTGACCGAGATTCCCGGCACCACGCGCGACGCGGTCGAGGCCCAGACCGACTTTCTGGGCTGGCCGATCCGGCTGGTGGACACGGCGGGCATGTGGGAGGCCACGGATCGCATCGACCGGCTGGGGATCGAGATGAGCCGGCGATACCTCGGAGCGGCGGACCTGGTGCTGCTGTGCGTCGAGGCTGGGCGGGCGGCCGAGCCGGACGAGCTGGCGATCGCTGGCGCGCGCCCGGCGCTCCTGGTGCGGACCAAGCTGGACCTCGACGGCCGCGCCGGGGACGAGGGCCTCGGTGTGTCGGCGGTGACCGGGGCGGGGCTCGACCGGCTGCGGCGCGCGGTGGCGGAGCGGGTCTTCGCCGATCGGATCGCGCTCGCGGACCTCGAGCCGGCGCTCACCCGCGCCCGCCATCGCACGGCGCTCGCCCGGGCGCGTATGGCGCTCGCGGGCGCGCTCGAGCAGATGGGCGGGCCGGACGCCCGCGGCGGAGGCGGTGCCACCGCGGCCGGTGCGGGCATCGCCGACGCGGTGCTGGCGGCGCACCACGTCCGGGAAGCGACGACCGCCCTCGACGAGCTCGTCGGGGCGGTCGACGTCGAGGAGGTCCTCGACCGGGTGTTCGCCAGTTTCTGCGTGGGGAAGTAGCGGTCCGCCCTAGGCCGTCTGGATCCCCCGGGCCACGGCCTCCGCCGACTGGAAGTCCAGCGACGGCGCGCGAAGGGCCTCCGCCACGCCCCGCTCCGCCACCAGCGCCTCGCTCATCCGATGTCCCAGGTAATACCCCGACCGCTCCGGCAGCACTCGTCCGCCCACCAGCCGCGCGCTGGGGCTCATGCCGCCTGAGAGGTAGCGCAGCCGGAGGCCGAGCCCGCTCTGCTCCAGGTCGGGCTCGACCACGCGCCGGAGGAACGCCTCCATCTCGCGGAGCCGGTGGTACTGGCGCCGCGGATAGCCGAAGTAGTCGGCCGCGTCGAATCCGGGGGCCACGGCCTGCGCCGCGTGCACGGCCAACCCCTCGTTCACCAGCAGCTCCCGGAGCGACGCCCGGCTGCCGGTGGACCAGTAGTCGTAGTAGCCACCCGCCTCCGTCACCAGCCGCCGCATGTCGCTTCCGCTCGTGGGCGAGGTGTAGCGGACGGTGTGCGCCAGCTCGTGACCGATCCAGAGCGGGATCAGGTCCGACGGCAGGCCCATGCCGTAGGTCTCCGGGTTGACCCGCCCGGTGAAGTGCTCGAGGCAGATGAAGGCGATGCCGCGGCCGCCCACCACCAGCTCGCCCGCGTTGGCGCCGCCGAGCCCCACCATGAGGTAGGTATCGGTCGGGCGATCGATCTGCAGCAGCCCTTCCGCTTTGGCGATGGCGTCTTCGGCGAGCTGGACCAGATTGACGGAGTCGGCGAGGGCGAGGAGGTCACTGCGATCGGCCCGCAGCGCGGCGGTGACGATCTCGCCGGCGTGCGGGCTGTCGGGGTCGAGCACGTAATTGCGCCAGTAGGCGTCGAGGATCGGGCGGTGGGAGTCGTGATACTGCCGATACGCCGCCTCCCGGTCGCCGGCGCCGAGCACCGCGAGAAAATCGGGAAGGAGATTGATCAGCACGGCAGACAATACGAAAGGCCGATGGAAGATGCAAGAGACTGCGAGTGCTAGTGCTCCTGCTTCTTCTGCTTCGCGACCTCGTCGAGGAAGCGCCGCTCGGCGGCCGTGAGGCTGGCGATGCCCTGCTCGCTGATCTTGTCGAGCACCCGGTCCACTTCGGCGGCCACGGGGTCCGCCTCGGCGCGCCGGCGCGGGCGCAGGGGAGTCGGCGGCGTGCGCCGCTCGGGCTCGGCCGCGCCCGACTGCACCATCACCACGCGCTCGACGGCGCGCGGCGGGGGATGCGGGGTCCGGCGCGAGAACGCCTGCAGGCGGAAAAAGAGGTAGCCGAAGCCGGCCCCGCCCACGTGGGCCAGGTGCGCGATGCCGTCGCGCGGCATCATCAGCGAGAACACCACGTCGATGCCGACGAGGAACAGGATCAGCGTCCGGGCCCGGATCGGCATCGGCAGCGGAAAGACCATGAGCTCGGCATCGGGCCAGAGCATCGCGAAGGCCACCCCGACGCCCAGCACCGCGCCCGACGCGCCGGCAAACGGCACCGCCGCGCTCGGCAGCACGCCCGAGAGCGCGAGCGAGAGGACCGCCGCCCCGATGCCGCAGTAGAGGTAGTACAGCAGGAACGCGCGGCCGCCGAGCCGGTGCTCGACCGGCGGGCCGAACACGAACAGCATGATCATGTTGCCGAGCAGGTGGAGGAGCCCGGCGTGCACGAACATGTAGGTGACGAACGTCCAGGGCTGCTCGAGCGCCCGGCCGGGCGTGAACCTCAGGGCGGCCTGCAGAGCGGGGGACGTGAACACCGTCATGAGCAGGAGCAGCACCACCGCGTTCGCGATGATGAGACGACCCACCCAGGGGGTCAGACGGTTGGAGGGAGACAAGTTCATCGGACCACGCCTTCTCACTGAGACCCCGCGACTGCTAGGACGGTTCCTTCCGGCGGCCAAGGCGCGCGCTCCGGCAGATCCGTTCGCACAGATCCGGGAACCCGATGCCCTCCGCGGCGGCCGACTGGGGGAGAAGGCTGGTCGCCGTCATGCCCGGCAGGGTGTTCACCTCTAAACAGAAGAGTTCCCCGGCCGGTGTCAAGCGAAAATCGACCCGCGAGTAGCCACCCAGCTTCAATGCCTCGTGCGCCAGCAGGCCGAGCCGCCTGCACTCCGCCGTGACGGCGGGGGGGAGGTCGGCCGGGAAGATCTCCTGGGACATGCCGGGCGTGTACTTACACTCGTAATCGAAAATCTCGTGCCGCGGGATGATCTCCCCCACCGCCAGCGCCTCTCCCTCGAGCACCCCCACGGTCAGCTCCCTCCCGGGGACGAACCGCTCGATCATCACTTCGTCGTCGTACTGGCGGGCCAGGACCACCGCGTCCTCGTAGTCCCCGGCTCGCTTGACCACCGTCAACCCGACCGTGGAGCCCTGTTTGGAGGGCTTTACCACCACCGGAAACCCAAATTCGCGGGCGACCCGGTCCCCGTCTGCGGGCGCCATCACCCAGTCGGCGGTCGGGACCCCGGCCATGCGGAAGAGTCGCTTGGACACATCCTTGTCCATGGCCATGGCGCTGCCCAGCCGCCCGCTCCCGGTGTAGGGCACGCCCACCATTTCCAGCAGGGTCTGCAGGGTTCCGTCCTCACCCCGGCCGCCATGGAGTGCCAGAAACAGCACGTCGGCCTTCCGAACGGCGGCCATGTTGCCGAGACCGGAGAGAAGCAGGCCTTGCTCCAGGGAGTGGAGCTGGTCGATCGAGGGCGGCGCCAGCCCGACCGAGCCCGACAGCAGCGAGCGCTCGTCGCCTTCCGGGATGTAGCCCCGGGCGGTGTCCACGACCGCCACCTCGTGGCCGCCCGAGCGGAGCGCCGCGATGACCTGGACCGCCGAGGCGATGGCGACGTCGCGCTCCGAAGAGGTGCCGCCGGTGAGGACGGTTACGCGCATGTCCGGGTCCTCACCGGGTCCCGATCAGCTGTTGCAGCACGTCGTACCGGCTCACGATCCCGATGAGCTTCCCGTCCTTCCGCACCAGTGCGGCCGGGCTCTCCCGCGTCAGCATCGCACCGACCCGGTCGGTGGCGGTGCCGGCCTCGACCTCGGGGAAGGGCGGGTCCATCACCTCGCTCACCGGCCGCTCGAGCAGCGCCGGCTGCGCCAGCGCGCGAGTCATCAGGGTGCCCTCGATGAGCCCGCCGACCGACTGCCCGTCCTCGAGCACCGGGATCTGGCTCACGCCCCAGGTGCTCATCAGGTTGAGCGCCTGCCGCACCGCCGCCGCGGGAGCCACGCTGACCACCGCCGGCGAGTTGGGGGGCCGCCGCGCGAGCAGCTCCTGCACCGTCGTGCGAGGCGTGTCGAGCATCTGGTTCTCCTGCATCCAGGCGTCGTTGAACTGCTTGGACAGGTAGCGCTCGCCGGTGTCGCACAGGATGGTGACGATCAGCGCCTCGGGGTCCGCCACCTCCCGAGCCACGTCCACCGCCAGGGACACGTTGAGCCCGGCCGACCCGCCCACCAGAATCCCCTCCTCACGCGCGAGCCGCCGAGCCATCACAAACGATGCCTTGTCAGAGACTTGCCGGAATTCATCGACCCAGTCGAACCACACCGTGGTCGGGATCTTGTCGCCGCCGATCCCCTCTACTTTATAGGGATGTCCGTCGCCCATGGTCCGGGTGCGGTGATAGTTGGTGTACAGGGAGCCGACCGGATCGCCGGCGATGACCCGGACCTTCGGGTTCTGCTCCTTGAGGTACTTGCCGGCCCCGCTCACCGTGCCGCCCGTTCCCGCGCCCGCCACGAGGTGTGTGACCCGGCCCTCGGTCTGCTGCCAGATCTCGGGCCCCATCGTCGCGTGGTGGGCCTCGGGGTTGACCTGGTTGTAGAACTGGTTGGCCAGGATGGCGTTCGGCGTCTCCTTCACGATCTGCTTGGCCTTCATCACGTAGTGGTCAGGGTGGTCCGGCGGCACCGCCGTCGGCGTGATCACCACCTCGGCGCCGTACGCCTTGAGCAGCCGCACCTTCTCCATCGACATCTTGTCGGGCATGGTGAAGATGCAGCGATACCCCTTGAGGCTCGCGGCGATCGCGAGCCCTACGCCGGTATTGCCGCTCGTGCCCTCGACCACCGTGCCGCCCGGCCGGAGCTCGCCCCGGCGCTCGGCGTCCTCGATGATCGCGAGGCCGATGCGGTCCTTCACCGAGCCGCCCGGGTTCACGTACTCCGCCTTGCCGTAGATCGGGGTCTCGAGTCCCGCCCCGATCCGGCCGAGCCGGATGAGCGGCGTCCAGCCGATGGTCCCGAGCACGGAGTCGTACGGACGGAGATGCTGAGGCGTCATGGGGCGCTCTGGGTCCGCGGGTTCCGGAAGTGGATCGGCTGCAGGAACGCGCCGGCCACGGGGCGGCCGTGTCTGAGCGCCGGCGAGAACCGGAGGGCGACGGCGCCGCTCACCGCCGCCGAATCGAGCGCGGGGTATCCGCTCGACTCGGCGACCCGGGTCGAGTCCGGCACCAGCGCCCCCATCGAGTCGGCGTAGAGGCGCAGCAGCACGCGCCCCTCGATGCCCTGCTCGAGCAGCGGCACGGGGTACTCCACCGGCGAGAGCGGGTTGATCGCGACCGGTGGCTGGTCCGCGTCACTCGTCGGTGGGATGGGGACGTTGGTCGAGAGCCGGAAGGCGCCGTCGTCCCTTCCCTTGCAGCCGGGCGCGAGGGCCACGGCCAGCGCCAGCGCGACCACACGCCGCCCGCTCACCGCCGGTCCTCCGCCCGCCGCTTGAGCTCGGCCAGCCGGTTGAGCGCCTCGAGCGGCGTCAGCGCGTTCACGTCCATGAGCCGTAGCTCCTCGACCATCGGGTCGGGCGGCGGCGGCTCGGCGAAGAGCGCGAGCTGCCCCGGATCGCGCGCGGTCTCGGGCGGCGCGCCCGGGACCACGCGGTGGTCGCCCTCGAGCGTGCCCAGGATCTCGCGGGCCCGGCGCACCACGCCGTCCGGCAGGCCCGCGAGCTGCGC
Organism: uncultured Gemmatimonadales bacterium; assembly: GCA_963840215.1. Classification (GTDB taxonomy): domain Bacteria; phylum Gemmatimonadota; class Gemmatimonadetes; order Gemmatimonadales; family GWC2-71-9; genus CAVVWJ01. The sequence goes on from CAWIYG010000002.1 coordinate 1,022,840, forward strand.
GACGTGGATGCCGTACGAGCGGTCGGTCCCGCCCGGCTCGAGGCGGTGGAGGAACATCACCGTCTCGCCGGTCTCGCGCACGGCGACGTTGTAGTTCCGCGCGTGCTGCAGCTGCTCGGGGAGCTGCATGAGCTCGTGATAGTGGGTCGCGAACATGGTCTTGCAGCCCACCCGGTCGTGGAGGTGCTCCGTCACCGCCCACGCGATCGCAACGCCGTCGTAAGTCGAGGTGCCCCGGCCGATCTCGTCCAGCAGGACCAGGCTCCGCGACCCGGCGTTGTGGAGGATGGCGCTGGTCTCGCTCATCTCCACCATGAAGGTCGACTGGCCGCGCGCCAGGTTGTCGCTCGCCCCGACCCGGGTAAAGAGCCGGTCCACCACGCCCACCGACGCCGCGGCGGCGGGCACGAACGCGCCCATCTGCGCGAGCACGACGCACAGTCCGATCTGCCTCAGGATCGTGGATTTGCCGGCCATGTTGGGGCCCGTCACCAGCGCTACCCGCTCGGCCTCGGTGAAGCGCGCGTCGTTGGGGATGAACGACTCGCGCGGCATCATCCGCTCGATCACCGGGTGGCGGCACTCGCGCAGCACCAGGTCGAACCCGTCGTGTACCTCGGGGCGCACGTAGCCGCCGGCCACGGCGCCGTCGGCGAGCGCGGTCCAGACGTCGAGCCGCGCGAGCACCCGGGCGCTCCGCTGGACCCGGGCGATCGCCTGCCCGACGGCGGCCCGCAGAGCCCCGAACAACTCCGCCTCGCGCACCGCCATCCGCTCCTCGGCGCCGAGCACCCGGGCCTCGTAGTCCTTGAGCTCGGGCGTCACGTAGCGCTCCGCCGAGGCCAGCGTCTGGCGCCGCTCGTAGTCGGGCGGCACCCGCGCGGCGTGGGCATTGGTGATCTCGAGGTAGTACCCGAAGACCTTGTTGAAGCCCACCTTGAGCGACGAGATGCCGGTCCGCTCGCGCTCCCGCTGCTGCAGCGACGCGATGTACTGCCGGCCGCCGTCCCGGAGCGCGCGCAGCTCGTCGAGCTCCGCGTCGTACCCCGCCCGGATCACCCCGCCCTCGGCGAGCTGGGCAGGCGGCCGCTCCTCCAGGCCGCGGCCGAGGTCCGAGGCGAGGTCGGCCAGCAGGTCGAGCTCGTCCACGGCGTCGGCCAGCGCGGCCGCCCGGCCACCGCCGGGAACCGTCGACGCCGCCAGCGCGCTCAGCGCCTCCGACACGTCGGGCAGTCGGAGGAAGGAATCGCGGAGCGCACCGAGCTCGCGCGGGGTGGCCCGGCCCGCCGCGGCTCGGCCGGCGAGCCGCTCCACGTCACGCACGCCGTCGAGCGCCTCGCGAAGCCGCCCGCGCCCGCGTCCGTCGCGGACCGACACCTCCACGGCATCAAGCCGGTAGCCGATCGCCGCTGGATCGCGGAGCGGCGAGAGCAGCCACTGCCGGAGCAGGCGCCCGCCCATCGGCGTGACGGTGGCATCGATCGTCTCGAGCAGGGTGCAGCCGCGGGCGCCGGCCCGGAGCGGCTCGACCAGCTCCAGGTTCCGGCGGGTCATCTCGTCGAGCCAGAGGAAGGCCTCGCTCCGGCGGACGAACGGCCGGGCCAGGTGCGGGAGGCCCGAGGGCTGGAGCTCGGTGAGGTAGCGGAGCAATGCGCCGGCCGCGCCGATGGCCGGCGCGTCGGCGGGGCCGACGCCCAGGCCGTCGAGCGTCGCGAGCGCGAACCGGCGCGCCAGCTCCTCGCGCGCGAGGTCGGGGTCGAACTCCCAGCGCTCGCGCACCGTGCGGAGCACGCCCACGTCGGCCGGCAGTACCAGCTCGCCGGGCACCACCACTTCGGCAGGGCCCAGCCGGCCGAGCGCCTCGGCGAGGCCCGCCTCGTCCAGGGTCTCGAGCAGGAACTCGCCGGTGCTGAGGTCGATCGCGGCGAGGCCGACCCGCGCCTCGGCCCGGGCGACGGCGACCAGGAAGTTGTTCCGCGCGCCGGCGAGCCAACCCTCCTGGAGCATGGCGCCGGGCGTGACGGTCTCGACGACCTCGCGGCGGACCAGGCCCTTGGCGAGCTTGGGGTCCTCGACCTGCTCGCAGATCGCGACGCGGTGGCCCGCGCCGATGAGCTGGCGGAGGTACTCGGCGGCGGCCTTCACCGGCACGCCCGCGAGGGGCACGCCGTCGCCGCGGGAGGTGAGGGTGATCTCGAGCACCCGCGCGGCGAGCTGGGCGTCCTCGTGGAACATCTCGTAGAAATCGCCGACCCGGTAGAACAGGATCGTCTCGGGGTGCTGTGCCTTCACCTCACGCCAGTGCTTGAGCATCGGCGGGGTCGACGCGTCGGCGGCCTCGCGGCTCACGGGGGCCACGGAATCGTGCGGGAGAGCGGGCGGGGCATACGAGGGAGAATATAACCGGCGCGCTACTCCTCCACCGTCCCCAGCTGCATCCGCCGCTCCCACGCCGCGAACGCGGGGTCCCCGGCCGCCCGGGCCTCGGCCGACCCCCCGGTCGCGAGGGAGACCACAATTCCCGCGGCGAAGGACAGCGGAATCGTCACCAGGGCGGGATTCCGCAGTGGAAACCAGGCGTCGGTCCGGCCGAGCAGGTCGAGCTGCACCGTCGGCGAGAGCGCGATGAGCGTCAGCGTCGCGACCGTGCCCACCGCCATGCTCGTGACCGCGCCCGCGGTGGTGCACCGGCGCCAGAAGATGCAGAGAACCAGGGCGGGGAAGTTCCCGCTCGCGGCGATCGCGAACGCGAGCGACACCATGAATGCCACGTTCTGCCCTTTGAAGGCGATGCCGAGGCCGACGGCCACCGTCCCCAGGACGAGCGTGGCCCCCCGCGCCACGCGCAGCTCCTCCCCGGGCGTCTCCCGGCCCCGCCGGACGACGTTGACCCAGAGATCGTGCGAGAGGGCCGCGGCGCCGGAGAGCGTGAGCCCCGACACGACCGCGAGGATCGTCGCGAGCGCCACCGCCGCGATGAATCCCAGGAACGGTTGGCCGCCCAGGAACTCGGCGAGGAGCGGGGCGGCCATGTTGCCGCCCTTGTCGATGGCGCGGATGGCCTCGGGGCCGACGAACACCATCGCGCCGAACCCGATGACGAACGTCATCAGGTAGAACGAGCCGATGAGACCGGTGGCGTAGAACACCGACTGCCTCGCGGCCCGCGAGTCGCGCACCGTGTAGAAGCGCATCAGGATGTGAGGCAGCCCCGCCGTGCCGAACATCAGTGCCATGCCGAGCGAGACGGCGTCGAGCGGATTGGCGACCAGCTTCCCTGGCGCGAGCACCGCCTGGCCGTGGCGCTCGGCGGCGGTGGCGAACAGGGCCGCGGGATTGAAGCCGAAGCGGGAGAGCACCAGCACCACCATCACGGCGGCCCCGCCGATCAGCAGCACCGCCTTGACGATCTGCACCCAGGTCGTCGCCAGCATGCCGCCGAAGAGGACGTAGGCGATCATCGCGGCCCCGACCAGCACGAGGGCGGTCTCGTAGGAGATGCCGAACATCAGGCGGACCAGCCCGCCGGCGCCCACCATCTGCGCGATCAGGTAGAGGATGACGGTGGCGAGGGTGCCCACCGCCGCGGCCACGCGCGCCGGCACCGGCGCGAGCCGCCCGGCGAGTACGTCGGCGAAGGTGTAGCGCCCCAGGTTCCGGAGCGGCTCCGCGATGAGAAACAGTACGACCGGCCACCCGACCAGCCAGCCGGTCGAGTAAATGAGCCCGTCGAACCCGGTCGTGGAGACGAGCCCGGCGATGCCCAGGAAGGAGGCCGCGCTCATGTAGTCGCCGGCGAGCGCGAATCCGTTTTGGATGCCGCTGACCGAGCGTCCCGCGGCGTAGAACTGATCGGTGGTCCGGGTGCGTCGCGCCGCCCACCAGGTGATGCCGAGCGTGGCGATCATGAAGACGAGGAAGAACACCATCGCCACGGCCGTGGGCTCACCGATGGCGGTTGCCGGTCCCCCCTGTGCGATCATCGGGGGGCCCGAAGGTGTTCGAGCTGGGCGTCGTAGTGGCGGTTGGCCCAGCGCACATAGAACCAGGTAAGCGTCCACGAGGCGACGATGACGAGCGCGCCGAGCAGAATGCCCAGGCTGAGGCCCGGCACCACGAGACGGGCCAGCACCGGCCGGGCGAACGCCACCAGGCCGATGAAGCCGAAGTACACGAGGACCATGACGAGGGTGAGGCGGACCGCGATGCGCTCGCGCGCCGCGGCGAGCGCCGCGAGCTGGGCGTGACGATCGTCCATGCGCGGAAGCTACGCGGGCCTTTCCCCCGAGGCCATCCCGGCAGCAAGTTGGGGCGTCTCCTCACCGCGAGCGCCTCGTGTCCCAGCCGTTCCACTTCGCCTTCTTCGTCCGCGACCTCGGCTCCACCCGCCGGTTCTACGGCGACATCCTCGGCTGCCGCGAGGGCCGCAGCACCGAGACCTGGGTGGACTTCGATTTCTTCGGCAACCAGATCTCGGCCCACACCACAGGGGCCGTGACTCCGACCCAGAACACCGGTCAGGTGGCGGGGATCCTGGTGCCGATGCCGCACTTCGGCGCGCTGCTCGGCTGGCAGGAGTTCGACGCGGTCGCCGGCCGGGTCCGGGCCGCGGGACTGCCGTTCATCCTCGAGCCCACGGTCCGCTACGCCGGCGAGCCGGGCGAGCAGGCCACGATGTTCCTCCTCGATCCGAGCGGGAACGCGCTCGAGTTCAAGAGCTTCAAGCACCCCGAGCACGTCTTCACGGCATGACGGGAGCGGCGGTCGCGGTGATCGGCGGCGGCGTCATGGGGGCGAGCGTGGCCTACCATCTCGCCGCGCTGGGCCAGCGCGACGTGGTGATCCTCGATCGCGCCGACGGCCCCGGCGCCGGGAGCACCGGGCGCGCCACCGGCGGCTATCGCGCCCAGTACGCCACCGCCATCAACGTCCGGCTCTCTCTGCTCGCGCGTGAGAAGCTCCGCCGCTTCGCCGACGAGACCGGCGTCGACCCGGGATACGCGCCGGCCGGCTATCTCTGGCTGGCCGCGAACGGCGCCCAGCTCGACGTGCTGCGCGCCGGGCGCGCGGTGCAGCACGCGGAGGGGCTGACCGAGGCGGCGGAGGTGTCGCCCGCGGAGATCGCGCGGATCAACCCCGCGATCCGGCTCGACGGGGTGGCAGGTGGCGCGTTCTGTCCCACCGACGGCTTCATCCGGCCGCTCCCGATCCTCGAAGGCTATCTCGCGGCAGGGGCGCGGCTGGGGGTGCGACAGGCGTGGGGCGCCGAGGTGCGCGGGCTCCGGCGGGATGCCTCCGGCCGGATCGTCGAGGTCGAAACCGCGAACGACCGGCTTCCGGTGGGTGCGGTGGTAAACGCGGCGGGGCCCTGGGCCGCGTCGGTGGCGGCGTTGGCCGGCGTCGCGCTGCCGGTGACGCCCCTCCGCCGCCAGATCGCGACCACCACGCCCTGCGACCTGCTGCCCGCCGACATGCCGATGACCATCTGGGCGGGGGACGGCTTTCACCTCCGCGTCCGCGACGGGCGAGTGCTGCTGCTCTGGCCCACACCCGGCGCGCCGGGCCGGCCGTTCGAGGCCAGCGTCGACCCCGAGTGGGTGGATGCGGTCGTCGCGATGGCGCACGCGCGGGTGCCGGTGCTCCGCGGCGCCGCGATCGACCGGCCCGCATGCTGGGCAGGACTGTACGAGATGTCACCCGACAAGCATGCCATCCTCGGCGCCGCCGAGGAGTGCCCCAACTTGTATCTCATCAACGGCTCGTCGGGGCACGGGGTGATGCACGCCCCGGCCCTCGGACAGCTGCTGGCGGAGATCATCTGGCATGGCCGGGCCTCGACGCTCGACGTGACGGCGCTGGACCCGGGGAGATTCGCGGCGCGAAGGTTGAATCCGGTGTCGGAGCTGCTGTAGGTGTAGGGCGTGCGGGCACAGTTACGCGGAGTCACCCTGAGCGCAGCGAAGGGGGCATGCTTCAGGGCCTGCCCCCATCGCTGTGCTCAGGGTGACTCCCGTATGGCCTGAGTCACTGCGCCACGGAGTCCCTCACCATCTGCGCCGAGTCCACCACCGGCGTCGTGGAATCCACCGCCGTCACCGGGTCCGCCGGCTTGGCGCTGGAGTCGGCCGTCACCGGCCGCGTCCGCCACTGCGCGATCTCTGCTTCGAATCCCCGCGCCAGCGCCGCCACATCCACCGCGGAGGTGTCCGACTCGACGCCGTGGGCCGTCACCCGCTCCAGCCCGACCGCGGCCTTGCCGTAGGTGCTGTCGGCCTCGAGCGCCTTCGCGTACGCCTCCTTCGCCGCGATGAAGTGCCCCGACCGCTCGAGCGCGGTCGCGAAGTTGTTCTGGAACACCGGCACGTTCCCGCGGAGCTCGACCGCGCGGGCCAGGGCCGGCAGCGCCGCGTCGCTCCGGCCCTGCTGGATGTAGAGATACCCCAGGTTGTTCATCGCCCAGACGTCCTTGTCGTCGAGGGCGAGGGCGCGCTGGTAGGCGTCGATCGCCTCGTCGGCCTCGCCCAGCTCGGAGTGCGCGCGGCCCAGCAGGCGGAGGCTTTCACTCGAGAGCGGCTCGATCGCCAGCGCCTGCTCCACCCGATTGAGTGCATCCTTGGGCCGGCTGGTCTCCAGCAGCACACGCGCCGAGTTGAGCAGGCTCTTGCGGTGCGTCGGCTCGAGCCGGAGCGCGGCATCGAACGCCTCGAGCGACCGGATGTGATCGCCCGTCTTCCAGGCGGAGAGGCCGAGCATGTAGTGGCCCCAGGCATTGTCGGGCTCGTGCTCGCTGTACGCCTCGAACATGCTGGCGGCTTCCTCGTACCGGCCGCGGTGGAACGCCCGCTCGGCGTCGGCGTAGCTCGGGATGATGGTGCCGACGACGAACGACTTGGTCGTGCCGGTCGCCGTCGTTTCGGTCGGCGAGCCGGACGCAGTGGCGGCGCCGGTAGAGACGGTGGTCGTGCTGCCGGTGGTGGCGTCGCCGGCCGTGGGCGTGCGATCGCGGCCGGAACAGGCGCCGGCGAAGGGCACGAGCAGTGCGGCGAGAACGGTGAGGCGCGAAGCGGTGCGGGACATGGGTTCCTCCTTGGGGTGGCGTCGTGGTGCGTGGGACTTCGGGCGCCAGGAGGAAAGGCAAACGGGTGGCCACTCGGCGCGAACCCGACGGCAACTACGCAACCACTTGTGTGACAACGGTTTGGTGTGAACGGCCAATCTGCGATAAGCGCCGTCGTGTCCCTGCGGACACGCCAGGAGCCCGTGGCACGTGTCCGTTCAGACACGTAGGACTTCGGCTGCGTTGGCCGGGCCTAGCACACGATCACCTGGCCGCCGCCGGCCCCCGGTTAGCGGTCGCGGCCCCGCATGGGGAGGGGAAGGACTCCCTCTTTTGGGACTGTTTTCTTGCGGCTCCGTTTCGCACTTTGGTTGCGGTGGTGAGTCACCGGATTTCCATTGCGGTAGCGTTGGATCAGCCAGAGAGGTCGAGACATGACAAGCCTGCGAACGGGAATCGGCCTGCTGCTGCTGTTGTCGGCGGCGGGCTGCGCATCGAACACCTCGAATGAGGCCGGCGCGGCGCCCGCGGAGAGCGCCGACAGTGCGCGAGGATCGTCCGGCATCGAGGTGCAGGTGGACAATCAGAATTTCAGTGACATGAACATCTACCTGCTGAAGGGCGGCGCGCGGTTCCTGGTCGGGAGGGCGAGCAGCTTCAAGAAGTCGACGCTGACCATTCCCGCCTCGGTCGCCCCGACGGACCTGCGCGTCCGGCTTCTCGCCGATCCGGTCGGCGGGAATCGCCCTGTCAGGACGCCGCTCCTGATCGTGCCGCGCGGCCAGCGGGTCTACTGGTCGATCGGCTCCGATCCTTCGATGTCGACCGCGTCGACCGGGGAGTAGGGCACGTGCGGTAGGACGTGCAGTAGGGCAGCCCCCGGCGGCGGCGAGCCGCCGCCGGGGTAACGAAGGAGCTCGAGTACGTGGGGTCGAGCCGAGCCGGCTAGGGACGCTTGGCTACGGCCGCTTGGCTACGGCCGCTTGATGTTGTGCCGCCGCATGATCTTGAGCAGGCTCGCATGGTCGGCCAGCCCCAGCGATTCCGCCGTCCGCGTGATCTGCCACTCGTGCCGCTCCAGCGCCGCGATCACGATGCGCCGCTCGGCCTCCGCCTTGAGCTCCTGGAACGTCTCGCCGCCCGCCGCCGCGGGCGCTGACTCGCCGCGGATCTCGGCCGGCACCTGCATCGGGCCCGATCACCTCGCCGTCGGTGGCGATGATCATCCGCTCGACCACGTTGCGCAGCTCGCGGACGTTGTTCCGCGCGCCAGTCGTAGTCCATCAGCAGCTCGAGCGCATCCGGCGCCAGGCGTCTTCGGCCGAATGCCGAAGCGTGCGCAGATCGCGGAGGCGAACCCCTCCGCGATCTCCGGTACGTCGCTCAGCCGCTCCCGGAGCGGCGGCACCGCGATCTGCGTGGACGTTGAGCCGGTAGTAGAGGTCCTGGCGGAATCGTCCGGCCGCCACCTCCGCGTCGAGGTCGCGGTTCGTCGCCGCCACGACCCGCGCGTCCACGGCCAGCAAGCGGGTCGCGCCGACCCGGGTCACATGGCGCTCCTCGAGCACGCGGAGCAGCTTGGCCTGCGCCGCGAGCGGCAGCTCGCCGATCTCATCGAGGAACAGCGTGCCGCGCTCGGCCGCCTCGAACGCGCCCTTCCGGGTGACGATGGCCGCCGGTGAAGGCGCCCCGCTCGTGGCCGAAGAGCTCGCTCTCGATCAGGTGCTCGGGCAGCGCCGCGGCGTTGAGGGCGACGAACGGCGCCGCCGGGTGCGCACCGAGCCGGTGGAGCTCCCGCGCCACCAGCTCCTTGCCGGTGCCGCTTTCGCCGACGATCAGCACCGGGCTCGGCACCGGCGCCACCCGTGCGATCTGCTCCCGCAGCCGGAGCATCGCGCTGCTGGCGCCGACGAGCGTGCTCTCGCCGTCCAGCCGCCGCCGGAGCGACTGCACTTCGGCGCGGAGCCGGCGCCGCTCGACCGCGAGCTCGATCTCGCGCACGATCCGCTCGACCGGCTCGGCCTTGTCGATGAAGCCGAAGGCGCCGAGGCGCACGGCCTGAATGCAGCGGTCGAAGTCGCCGGTGCCGGTGTAGACGATCACCGGCACCTCCGAGCCGCGGCGCTCCAGCGCCCGCAGCACCTCGAACCCGTCCATGCCCGGCATCTCGAGGTCGAGGATCACGCAGTCGACCGGCTCGCCGCCCAGTCGCTCGAGCGCCTGTCGCCCGTCCTCAGCGACATGCACCTCGTAGCCGCCGAGGCGGCGGAGATCGTAGGCGTACTGTTCGGCCATGGCGGGCACGTCGTCCACCACGAGGACCAGCGTCATGCGCTCCTCCCCCCGTCAGTGGGCGCCGGCCCTCGGGCCGGCAGCTCGACGATCGCGCGGGTGCCCGCGCCCGGAGCGGTCTCGATCCGGAGCGCGCCGCCGAGATCGAGCACCAATCGGCGGACGATCGAGAGGCCGAGGCCGGTCCCGCCTGCCTTGGTCGTGTGAAAGTCGTCGAATGCGCGATCGAGCTCGGCCCGGCTCATGCCCGGGCCGGTATCGGTCACGGTCACCCGCACCAGCGCCGGCCCGGGCGCCCCCCCGGTCTCGGTACTCACTGTCACCACGCCGTCGGCCCGATCCGCCACGCTGTCCACCGCGTTGCCCACCAGATTCTCGATGATGCGCCGCAGCACCAGCGGATCGGCCGACACCGGCGGCAACGCGGGATCGGGCGTGGCCCGCAGCGTCGCGCGGGCGGCGTCGGTGCCGCGCACGATCTCGGCGACGACCGCATTCACGTCGCAGGCGCCGGTCCCGCTGGCGGGGGAGAGCCGGGCGTAGTTCCGGGCCAGGGTGTCGAGATAGGCCAGACTCGAATCGAGCGTCCCGCGCCGCTCCTCGAAGATGCGCGGCAGCGCAGCCGGGTCGTCCCGCGCGACTTCGGCGAGATGACGCAGGACGTTCCGGATCGGCACCAGCCCGTTCTTGATGTCATGATTGACCTGCCGTGCCAGGTCTCCCGTGGCCATGCGGCGCTCGGCCTCGCGGAGGCGGGCGGCACCGAGCCGGAGCCGTTCCGTCATGGCGCCGAGCGTCGCGGCCAGCGCGCCGATCTCGTCGGGACGCTCGCTGGGGAAGGTCTGGTCCAGGCGATCGAAGTCGATCGCGGCGGTGCGCGCGGCGAGGTCGGTGAGGGGGCGGCTCACGCGGGTGGAGAGCCACCAGGCGCCGAAGATCGCGAGGGCGACGGTGGCGGCGAGCGCGGCGAGGAACCAGCGATCGATGTCCCGCCGGAGCGCGGCAAGCGTGCCCGGGGAGCGCATCACGAGCAGGCGGGCCGTGTCCACGGCGACAGGCGCCTCGCCCACGGCCCCCTCCCCGACGAACGCCAGCGGCATCGTCGCCACGAGGGAGCTCGAGTCGGGCGCGGGCGGCGCCACGTCGGGCTCGATCAGCCGGAGGGAAAGCTCCGGGTCGCGCGCCAGCGATCCCCGAAGCCGGGGCTCGATCGCCGTGCCGCCGACGACGGTGTAGCGGGCGCCGGCCACGCGGACCGAATCCAGCCGCGCGAGCACGAGGAGCGTCGTATCCGCCGTGCGGGCGCGCAGCAGGACCGGCTCCGCCCCGGCGGCCAGCAGCGCGGCGGGCACGGTGGGCTCCACCCGATCGTAGGCGTTCCGGAAGTGACCGGAGCTCAGGATCCGGCCGGCACTGTCCTGGAGCTGCAGCACCGCGAGGCCCGAGCTCCGCATGGCGCCGCCCGCGAGGTCGAGCAGCCCGCGCCGGGCGCCGGCGTCGCCCTGCACCAGCGCCAGGCGGAGGCCGTTGTCGCGCGCGAGCTCCGACGCGAGGGTGGCGAGCCGTGCCGCGATGGCGGCGCTCTCGCTCGCGAGGTCGTCGCGCAGGGCCGCGACCGCGGCGTCTCCCCGGCGCATGTTCTCCGCCGTGAGTCTGCGCGTCATCTCGCGCCGGACGCCGAAGGCGAGGACGCCCAGCGGCAGCAGCGCTGCGAGCGCGAGCGTGAGGAAGAGCCGGGTCCGGAAGCTCATGGGAGACCCGCCTGCACCGTGTCGCCGGCTTCGGCGGGTCGGAGGGCGCCGTCCCATTCGACCTCCAGGGCCGCCGCGCCGCGCCGCAGCACGGCATGCGGCCGGGTGTCGACCAGCGGCAGCACCGATGCGCGGGGCGGCCACGCGGCGGATTCGCGGCACGGCACCGGAGCGTGGCGAGGGAGTCCGAGCACGTAGCCGCGCTCGGTCCCCAGCCTGAGCGTCACCGCGAAACTGTCGGCGGCCAGACCGCGAGCCGTCACCTGCGCCCCCGCCAGCGCCACGAGCCGCGCGGCCAGATCCCTCGCGACGGGGTCGGCAGCTGGGTAGACGATCGCCTCGGTGAGGGCTCGCGAGGCCCTGGGCTCGGGTCTCACCGGGCACGCATCGCGCGTTTCCCACCAGTAGGGCGCCTCGGCAGCTCGTGCGTCCGCGCGCACCGCGTCGCCCGCGAGCGCCGTGAGGAACGCCGCCGTATCGGCCGGGATCACGGTACCGACCCCTGCACTCCCGGCGGGCACCAGCAGTACGTAGGTGCGCTGCCAGGGCAGCGCCACCGCCTTGCCCCCGGCGCGCCGGCGGGCGTAGTCGAGCAGCCCGGGATCGGCCGCGTGGACCAGGTCGACGCCCTGGTCGATCGCATCCCGCAGGTCGCCCGAGGCCGGCGTCACGAGCGTGAGGGCCGTCGTCGGCACCCGCGGGACGCCGAGCGTGCGGTCGGCGAAGACGGCCGGCACGCCGGGCGACGGCGTCGCCAGCTCCGCGACCAGGCGCCGCTCGTCGAGCGGCACGAGTGAGGTCACGCCTGCCCAGCGAAGGGCGGCGCTCGCGTCTGGATCGGCCCGCCAGGCCGCGGCCAGCGACGCGGCGGTCCACCGCGCGCCCGAGTCGGCGGCTGCGCGCGGATCGAGCTCGAGGGTCCAGAAGCGCGCGGAGGTGTCCCGTGACCACGATGTGGCGAGGCCGGGCGACGGACGTCCCTCGCAGTCCAGCCGCAGCGGGGCGCCGCGCGATGAGGCCAGCGCCGCGCGCCGGGCGTCGGAGCTGTCCTCGAAGGCGGCGGTGATCGCGGGTGGCGGCGTGGGAGGAGACGGCGCTTCGTCAGCGACGATGACGCATGCGGAGCGCCGCGGCTCGACGGTGACCGATGGCTGCTGGCGCGGCGCGGGCGCGCAGCCGACTGCCACCGCGCTCACCGCGATGGCGCCGAGCGCGCGGAGCGACACGAGCGGCGCCCGCGGGCGGGTCGGCCGGCGGGGGCAGGGGGACATGAGGGTCCGTCAGGGATCCGCGACGACGAATGGACTGCCGCCGAGCTTCGCCCTGAGGCTCGCCGCGGCGTTCTGTGCGGCCTCGCGCGTGGGGTAGGCGCCCACCCGCACCTTGTAGAGGCCTTTCTCCTCGACCGTGACCACCGTGAGTCCCAGCGGGCGCACCTTGCGCGCCGCGTCCTCGGCGGACTTCCGGGAGCCGACGGCGGCAATCTGCACGCGATACAGGCCGGTTGGCGGCGCGGCGGCGGGCGCAGGAGCTGCGGTGGTCGGCGCGGCCGCTGGTGGCGGCGTCGGTGCGGCCGGAGTCTGCCCTTCCGGATTCGCGGCGCCTGGCGCGGGCGGTGCGGGCGACGGTGCCGCGCTCGACGCGGCCCCTGGCGGCAGGGCTCCGGCGCGGGTCGAGTCGGCGCGCGTGGTGTCGCCCCCGGCGGCCTGCGCGCCCGTATCCGCGCGGAGGTCGCAGCGCTGGTAGAGGTAGCCGAGCTGGTTCTGCAGCTCGACGTCGTTCCCTGTCTGGGCCATGCCGTCCGCCAGCCAGCGGCACGCCGCCGAAGGGTTGTTGGCATCGAAGTAGGTGCGCCCCGCCCAATAGGCGGCCTGCGGGAGCAGCGGCGTGGCCGGGAAGTCGAGCTTCAGCCGCTCGAGGTTCCGGGCGGCGCCGTCGAAGTTGCGGGTGGCGTAGTCCATCTGCACCAGGCGGAGCAGCGCATCGTCCGCCCAACTCGAGGTGCCGTACTCGACCGTCACTCGCTGGAGCAGACGCCGCATCTCTCCCGCCGTGCCGGCCACCATGGCCTGGGTGTAGATGATCTGCGGATAGAGCGTGTCGGACGGCGGCGTCGCGGCGAGCAGCCGGTCGACGGCCGCGCGGGCGGAATCGCCCCGGCCCTCCTGGGCGGCGCGGACGACCTCGACGAGCCTGGAGTCCGTCTGGGCCCGGACGGACGAGGCGGCGCCGGTCAGCGCGAGGGCGAGCGCTGCCGCGGCCAGCCCGATGGCACGGGGGAATCTCATGCGGCCTCCACCTGCCGGACGTTCAGTCGCAGCACCAGGTCGACCAGGATGGCCCGCTCGTCGGAGATCGTCGTGCTCTTGAGGGCCGTATCCGCGTCCCGCGCGGCGCGGAGGCCCTCCCGCACGCGACCGGCGGGCCAGGCGCCTGCCCACCGCGCCCACCTCGCGGCCTCGGCCTTCCACTCGGGCAGGCCGAACAGCCGGAGCTGCCGGATCTTGTCGAACACGAGTCGCTCCAGGCTGCCGCCCCGCACGTTCCGGTCGAAGTGGCTCCGCGCGAGTCCCACCCCGACGAGGCTGGTGCCGAGCAGGGTGATCAGCTTGACCGCGGTGACGCCCGGCTGGTCGAGCAGCGGGCCGATCACCCGCGCGGCCCGTCCGGCATCGCCATCGAGGGCCGCGTCGCGCCAGTCGTAGATCGTCTCGCCGTGGCGGATGCCCACCAGCGCGCCCACCTGCTCGGCGGTGAGCGGGGTGCCGCTCGGCAGGGCGGCCAGCTTCTGCAGCTCCGCCGCCACCGCGCCGAGCTCGCCGCCGGTGGCGGCGAGCAGGTGATCGGCCGCCGCCTCCTCCAGCCCCACGCCGAGAATGCCCGCGCGTCGGAGCAGCCACCGGCGGGTGCGCTCGGCCGGCAGGGGCTCGCAGGCCACCGCGAACGCCCCGCGCACGAGCTCCTTGTCCTCCGCCTCCTCGGCGGCGCTTTGCACCAGGATGACGACGGTTTCCACCGCGGGCCGCTCGAGGTACTTGAGGAACGCGGCCCGGGTCTTGGGCTTCCGCTTCCAGCCCTCGACCTCGCGCAGCACGACCACGCGGCGCTCGGCCATCATCGGGAGGGTGGTGCAGAGCGAGAAGATCGCCTCGGGGTCGAGCTGTCCCGCCGAGCGCTGGTCGAAGTTGAAGTCGCGAAGCGCGGGGTCGAGCGCCTTGTCCACGATGGCCTGGACGGCTTCGTCCTTCAGGATGTCCTCGGGACCGTGCAGGTAGTACACCGGCGCCAGCTCCCCCTTCGGCAGCGAGCGGAGCAGGGCGTCGTACGTGTGGGCGGGCATGCCGAATTCTAGGCGGGGGAGCGGGGTGGGACTAGTCGGCCGAAGCATTGAACAAACATGAGGCTTGTCAGCGTCTTGGCGTCCTGGATCTCCCCGCTCCGGATCAGCTGCCCCACCCGCGACCACCGGAGGGTGTGCAGCTCCATGAACTCGTCGGCCTCCCGGTGCTGCGCCCCGTCTTCCAGTCCGTGCGCCAGGAACAGATGGATTCGTTCGTCGGTAAACCCAGGCGTGGTGTAGATCGTCGTGAGCCGCTCGAGCGTGCGAGCCCGCATGCCGGTCTCCTCCTCCAGCTCGCGGCGGGCGCAGGTCTCCGGAGACTCGCCGGCGTCGAGCCGGCCGGCCGGCACCTCCCAGATGAACCCGTCCGCCGCGTGCCGGAACTGGCGGATCAGGATGACACGGGGATCGGGCGCCCCGGGGTCGTCCAGGAACGGCACCACCGCGGACGCGCCGGGATGGCGGAGCATCTCCAGTTGCCCGGAGGAGCCGTCGGGAAAACGGACCGTGTCGGCGTCGAGGTTGACGATGCGGCCGGTGTAGAGGCGTTCGGTGGCGATCAGAGCCATGGCGGTGACCAGCTCCGGACCCACGCCACCGGGATCTTGAACCCTTCGGCGATGAGGTAGCGGAGCTCGAGGACGGGGTTGTCGGAGATGGGACTGCTCTCGGTGGGCGAGGTATAGGCCTCGAGCCCCGTGCGGCGGGCCTCGAGGCGGAGCCGGAACATGTGGAAGGGATCGCTCACGAGGAGGACCCGGCGGAGGCCTCGTGCGCGGAGCCAGGCGGTCACGGCGGTCATCGAGGCCATCGTGGTGCGGCCCTCGCCCTGCGCCACCACCGCGCCTTCGGGGACGCCGTGCGAAACCAGGTAGCGCCGGCCGACGATGGCCTCGCTGGTGGTGTCGCCCCGGCCGACGCCGCCGGTAACTACTACCATCGGCGCCAGCCGCTCCTGGTAGAGCGCCAGGGCCTGGTTGAGCCGGGCTCGGAGCACCGGCGACGGCCGGCCGTTGTACTGGGCGGCGCCCAACACCACGATGGCGTCCACCGGCTGGCGCTGGTCCTGCTGGCTCACCACGAGGACCATGACCAGCGAGACCGTGTAGACGATCACGCAGGCCAGCACCACGAGCACCAGCGCATGGCGGAGGAGACGGGGCACGTCCCGGCGCTCGCGCTAGAGCTCGAACGCCTGGCCGTGCGTCGGCTGGATCACCTCGCGGACCCCTTCCTGCCGGAGGATCGCGGCCATCGCCGCGAGCGCCGGTGCCTCGCCGTGGACCACGAAGGCGCGCCGGATCGGCCCGCCCAGGCGGCGCACCCAGCGACATCCCCGACAGCAACGCCGACGACGACGACCGCGGCGAGCCCGTGGGGCATTTCGTGGTGCTGACGGGTTATCGACGCGACACGCGCGAGATCCTGATCGCCGACCCGCTGCAGGCGAATCCGCTCGTGCGCTCGCGCTACTATGCCGTGCAGGTGAGCGATCATCGGTGCGATTCTGCTCGGCGTCATGACCTACGACGCGAACCTGCTGATCATCGAGCCGAAGCGCGCTCGCCGATGATGGCCCCCCGATGACGGCACTGATAGTCGTCGACCATCCCGAGGAATGGCCGCATGAGTTTGCGGCGGCCGAGGTCGTCAGCGCGGACAGCTATCTGCGCGACGAGCGGCTCGCCGGCACGCGCCAAGTGCGGGCTACAACCTGTGCGACTCCTACGAGTACCAGACGGCCGGTTACTACGTGTCGCTGCTCGCGGCGGCGCGCGGCCACCGGCGTGCCCGGAGTCGCGACCATCCAAGACATCAAGTCGCGCTCGCTGCTGCGCGCCGACGACGAGCTCGAGGAGATCGTCGAGCGCTCGCTGCACACGATCAAATCGAAGCGCTTCGAGCTCAGCGTCTACTTCGGCTGCAATGTCGCCGAGCGGCATGCGTACCTGAGCCGGGCGTTGTTCAACCTGTTTCCGATGCCGTTGCTGCGCGCCACGTTCGCGAAGTCGTCGACGACGGGCCTGTGGCGGCTGCGCAGCATCGCGCCGATCCCCGTCGGGGACATCCCCGCGCACCATGGTCCGTTCTTGCTGCAGGTGATCGAGAATCACTTCGCGCGCCGTGGCCCCGCCGGGCGGGCAGGCCGCACGGTCGGAGTACGAGCACGACCTCGCCATTTTGCCAACGCCGACGAGCGCTCGCCGCCGTCGAACCGCGAGGCGCTCGAGCGGTTCGAGCGAGCCGCGCGCGCGAACGGCTTCGACGTCGAGTTCCTGAACCGCGACGACTACGGCCGCATCGCGGAGTTCGACGCGTTGTTCATCCGCGAAACGACGGCCGTGAATCACCACACCTACCGGTTCGCGAGCCGGGCGCATGCCGAAGGGCTCGTCGTCGTCGACGACCCCGAGTCGATCATCCGCTGCGGCAACAAGGTCTACTTGGTCGAGCTCGCGAACGGCAGGGTCTTGCGATGCCGCCGACGATGGTCGTCGGCAGCAGCACGCGCACGGACGAGGTCGTCCGCGAGCTCGGCCTGCCGTGCGTGCTGAAGCAGCCCGACAGCGCTTTCTCGCAAGGTGTCTTTCGCGCCGACACGCGCGACGAGCTCGCCGCGGGCCTCGAACGGTTGCTTCGCGCAGCGACCTCGTCGTCGTGCAATCGTTCATGCCCACGGAGTTCGACTGGCGCGTCGGCGTCTTCGACCGCCAGCCGCTGTTCGTCTGCCGCTATTTCATGGCCGAAGGCCACTGGCAGATCTATCACCATGGCGAGAAACGCACGAAGGAGGGCGAGTCCGAGACGATCGACGTGCAGCAGCGCCTCGCGACGTGGTGCAGCTCGCGCTCCGCACGGCCGCTGCCATCGGCGACGGCTTCTACGGCGTGGATATCAAGACCGTCAACGGCCGTCAGTGCTCATGGAGATCAACGACAACCCGAATGTCGATCGCGGCGTCGAAGACGAGATCCTCGGCGATGCGCTCTACGATCGCATCATGAAAGGGATCCGCGCTCGCGTCGATGCAGGCAAGCAGTTCAAACCCGCTCCCTGAAATGGCCGCTCGGCCTGTTTGCCGCCTTCGGCCTCGAGGTCGAGTACATGCTCGTCGACGGCGAGACGCTCGACGTGGCGCCCGCGGCCGACGCGCTGCTCGAGGCGGCCGCCGGCAAGCCGACCGACGAGTTCTTGAACGGGGACGTGGCCTGGAACAACGAGCTCGCGCTGCACGTCATCGAGTTGAACTGCAATGGGCCGCGCCCGTCGCTCGACGGCTTGGGGGCGGCGTTCGCGCGAACGTGCGCCTCGCGAACGAGAAGCTCGGCCGCGAGGGCCTGCGGCTCATGCCGACGGCCATGCACCCGTGGATGGACCCGGCCAAGGTGCAGCTCTGGCCGCACGGCACGCGCGCCATCTACGACACGTTCGACCGCATCTTCTCGTCCAAGGGCCACGGCTGGGCCAATCTACAAAGCCACCAGATCAACCTGCCGTTCGCCGGCGACGAGGAGTTCGCGCGGCTGCACGCCGCGATCCGCTTCCTGCTGCCGATCCTGCCGGGGCTCGCCGCAAGCTCGCCGCTAGTGGATGGCGACCGCAACGGGATCCTCGACAACCGGCTCGTCGTCTACCGTAGCAACTGCGCGCGGATCCCGTCGGTCACGGGCGCCGTTGTTCCGGAGCCGATCGGCTCGATCGGCGAATATCACGAGCGCGTGCTCGAGCCGATCTATGCCGACTTGCGCCGCACGATCCCGAGGGCGTGCTGCGCCACGAATGGGTCAATGCGCGCGGCGCGATCGCGCGGTTCGGCCGAATGGCGATCGAGATCCGCGTCTTGGACGTGCAGGAAACGCCGGCATGGATGTCGCGTACGCCGCATTGATCGTCGAAGTCTTGAAGCTGCTGTGCGCCGAGCAATGGCTCGATCGCGCCGGCATGAACCGCCGGCGCACGGAGGAGCTCGGGACTCTGCTCGAGCTCGCCTCGCGCCAAGGCGAGGGTGCCGGCGTCGGCGACAAACGTTACTTGAGCGCGTTTGGCCTCCGCTCCAGCGGCACCGAGCTCAAAGGGCTGTGGGAGCACTTGATCGAAACCGTGTCGGCGCGCGGCTCGCTGGCCGCCGGACACGGGCCGGCTGCTCGAGCACTACTTGCGTCATGGCACGCTGGCGACGCGTATCGGCAAGGCCGTCGGCCTGTTGCCGACGCGCGCCAAGCTCACGAGGGTCTATGAACAGCTCTGCGAAGCGCTCGCCGAAGGCACGCCGTTCGCGCCTCCGCCGCCGGCTACTCGTTAGCTGCGAGCATGGCGGCAACCGCGTGCCGGCGCCGTTCGCGCCGCTCTTCGTTGGTGCCGCCGACGGTGCTCGCGACGCACCGCGGCTACGACTTGGGCGCGCTCGACGTCGCGCGCGCTTTCGGCAGGCGGCTCGGCGTCGAGCCGTTCGCCGCGACGACGACGCGGCTCGTCGTCGACCTGAACCGCTCGCCGGGCAATCGCAACGTGTTCTCGGCGTACACGCGGCCGCTGACAGAGGAGCAAAAGGCCGCGGCGCTGACGACGCACTACTGGCCCTATCGCAACGCCGTCGAAGCGGCGGTGGCGAAAGCCGTCGGCGACGGCGACGCCGTGCTGCACGTGTCGACGCACAGCTTCACGCCCGAGCTGCGCGGCGAAGTCCGCAACTGCGACGTCGGGTTCCTGTACGACCCGCGGCGGCGCGGCGAGGTGCGGTTCATCGAGGCGTGGTTCGCGGCGCTGCGTGCCGCGGCACCCGAGCTCGACGTTGCGGCGCAACTACCCTTACAGCGGCGTCTCGGACGCGCTCGTGACACATCTGCGGCGCCGTTACGGCAGCCGCGGTTATGTGGGCATGGAGCTCGAGGTGAACCAGAAGCACGCGGGCAGCCGCCGTTGGCGCTCGCTCGTGGCCGTGCTCGGCGCGACGCTCGTCACCGCTGTGGAAGCAACGGCCGCGCCGTAACGCGCTTGCCACGTCGCGCGGGACCACTCACTATCGCTGCACCCCATAAGGTAGGTATGCCGATGTCCGCCGATCCGTCCCTGCGCAAAGAGCTGATCACCGCCGTGTTCGTCGACTTCGAGAATTTGGCGCTCGGCGTCGAGCAGGACAAGAAGGGGCGGTTCGAGATCGAGCTCGTGCTGAAGCGCTTGCTAGAGCGCGGCCGCATCGTATTCAAGCGCGCCTACTGCGATTGGCCGCGGTTCAAGGACTTCATGCAGGAGTTCCATCGGCAGGGCTTCGAGATGGTCGACATCCCGAGCTCGAGGGTCTCCGGCAAGAACAGCGCCGACATCCGCATGGTCGTCGACGCGATCGATCTGTGCTACTCGAAATCGCACATCGACACGTTCGTGCTCGTCACGGGCGACAGCGACTTCTCGCCGCTCGTCTCGAAGCTCAAGGAGAACGACAAGCGCGTTGTCGGCTGCGGCGTGCGCAGCTCGACGTCCGACCTGCTCGCCAACAACTGCGACGAGTTCATCTTCTACGACGATCTGATCCGCGTGCAGAAGCGCACCCAGACGCGCAGGAAGCCGAAGCAGGAGAGCTCCGGCAACGATGCAGAAGCCGGTGCCGACAAGCGCAAGCAGGAGGCGTTCGATCGGCTCGTCGCGACCGTCACCTCGCTCGAAACGGACTACGACCCGGTCTGGGGCTCGCTCGTGAAGCCGACCTTGAAGCGCGTCTATCCCGGCTTCAACGAGAGCTACTACGGCTACACGACGTTCGCGGAGCTGCTCCAGGACGCCGCCAAGGAAGGCGTAATCCAGCTCGAGCTCGACGAGCAGCGCGGCAATTACCGCGTGCGGTCCGTGCGCTGACGCGGGTGTAGGCCGGCGGCAACGCCGCTTTGATACGTCCATCACAGCGGCCGCGGCTCAGCCGCGCGGAGACTACGGCCCACCACGGATGGCCGAAGCCGGGTCTCTCATGGGCCAGCAGGGTTCTAAGGCGGTCAAGGACGGCGTGCAGGTAATTCAGGGCACGCCGACGGCGCCGATCACGAGCGCCACGCTATTCCTTCGTCTGTGGCGCGTCACGGAAGGAAAAGAATCGCGCACGCGCGCCACGCTGTATATGGTTCGGCCCGGCGCCGGCGACTACGTGATCAAAGAGCTGATTCCCGACATGGAGCTCGACGCCCAGGCCGCGCTCGACAAAGCGATCGCGATCGCGAAACGCGGCGATGCCTCCGTCGTCTACTTGAACGCCGATCTCGCGAAGATTCCGAAGGCGCGCAGCGCCGTCAACGCTTGAGCCGCGGCGCGCAGCCGAGGCGACGAGGTCCGAGCCGCTACCGCCGCGGCCTTCGAGCTCCATCCACAGGCTGCCGGGATCGGTGTGGAACACGAGCTCGGCGTCGCGCGCAGTACCTGCCAC
Source organism: uncultured Gemmatimonadales bacterium (assembly GCA_963840215.1). Taxonomy (GTDB): domain Bacteria; phylum Gemmatimonadota; class Gemmatimonadetes; order Gemmatimonadales; family GWC2-71-9; genus CAVVWJ01. The sequence goes on from CAWIYG010000002.1 coordinate 1,043,692, forward strand.
CCGCCGGCACCGATCTCGCTTTGGAGTTGACCCGGCACCCACGCCGCGTGGCCGGCGTAGAGCCGTAGGTCGTTCGTGCCGTCCGCGAGGCGCACCATGTCCGGCAGCGACGCGTCGTCGATGCTCAAGAACACCTTGTCGGCCACCTCGGGGCCCGACACGTTCGCCGCCGCGAGCCCGCGCACGAGATAGACGAGCCGCGTGGGCGCGATCGGGCCGCCGCGGAACAGGTTCCCGGCGTAGGTGCCGACGCTGTCCTTGAGCTCGGGGAAGAGCTCGGCCGGCACGAGGTTCGTCGGCCGGTTCAACACGACTCCGACGGTGCCGTCGTCGCCGTGGCGCAGCACGAGCACGACGGCGCGCGCGAAGTTCGCGTCGGTGAGCTCGGGCGACGCGACGAGCAGAGAGCCGTTCGCGATCGTCTGTGCCGCGAGCGGCGCTGCCGCGATGCTCGCCGCGACGGCCGCTGCCGCGACCCACGCACGCAGTGTGATCCAAGTTTGCGCATAGCGTGATAATACCCGAGCGGGTATCATGCGCGCCCTCTTCGCAGGGGCTCGACCAGAACGCAGTGTCCGCCGACCTTACCAATACGCCGAGCGCGCGCGGCTATCGCCACCCCGCGGAATGGTCTCCGCACGAAGCGACGTGGCTCTCGTGGCCGCACAACCGCGATAGCTGGCCCGGAGTGTTCGCCGGCGTCGAGCCCGCGATGACGGCGTTCGTGCGGGAGCTTGCCGAGTGCGAGCCCGTCCATATCAACGTGCAGGACGCGCAGCACGAGCGGCATGTCCGCAAGCTGCTCGCGGCTGCCGCGGCGCCGGAACGCCTGCGCTTCCATCGCTTCCCCACCAACGACGCGTGGGCTCGCGATCACGGCGCGATCTTCGTCACGCGCCCGACGCGCGATGAGCCGCGGCTCGCCGTCGACTTCGACTACAACGCCTGGGGCGGCAAATACCCGCCGTTCGACCTCGACCGGCTGATCGGCCGGCAGATGGCCGAGGCGCTCGGCGTGCCGCGCTACGCGCAACCCGGCATCGTGCTCGAGGGCGGCTCCATCGAGGTCAACGGCGAAGGCGCGCTGTTGACGACGGAGCAGTGCCTGCTGAACCCGAACCGCAACCCGTCGCTGTCGCGCGCCGACATCGAACGGCTGTTACGCGAGTGTTTCGGCGTCACGGAGATCCTGTGGCTTGGCGAGGGCATCGAGGGCGACGACACGGACGGCCACATCGACGACCTCACGCGCTTCGTCGCGCCCGGCACGGTCGTGACCGTCGTCGAGCCGAACCGCGCGGACTTCAACCATGCGCCCCTCGCCGCCAATCGCCGCTTGCTCGACACGCTGACCGTGGGCGGCCGCGCGCTCACCGTCGTCGAGCTGCCGATGCCGGAGCCGCAATACCTCGAAGATCAGCGCCTGCCGGCGAGCTACGCGAACTTCTATGTCGCGAACGGTGCCGTGCTCGTGCCGACGTTCGGTTGCCCGGCCGATGGCGCGGCGTGCTCGATCCTCGGCGACTGCTTCCCGGGACGCCGAGTCGTGCCCGTCGATTGCCGCGTATTCATAGCGGGGCTCGGCGCGCTGCACTGTCTCACGCAGCAGGTGCCGGCCGTGCCGACGCCGAAGTCATGAGCGGCCGTTCTTCGCGGCGGGGTTGTGGCCCCTGCCGATTTCCTAATCTTCACGCTTTCGACGGGCGCCTGAGCGCCTGAGGATCTCGATGGGCGCAATCTCGGATTTCATCCGGCACCACTATCGGCATTTCAACGGCGCCGCGCTCGTCGACGCCGCCGATGCCTACGTTCGCCACCTCGACGGCGGCGGGCAGATGCTCGTGACGCTGGCGGGCGCGATGAGCACGGCGGAGCTTGGGCTGTCGCTGGCCGAGATGATCCGCCGCGACAAGGTCCACGCGATCTGCTGCACGGGCGCGAACCTCGAGGAAGACGTCTTCAACCTCGTCGCGCACGATCATTACGTTCGGATTCCCAACTATCGATATCTGACGCCGGAGCAGGAAGAAGAGCTGCTCGACCAGCACTTGAACCGCGTCACGGACACCTGCATCCCCGAGTTCGAGGCCATCCGCCGTATCGAGGGTGCAGTGCTCGACGAGTGGCAACGCGCGGACAAGGCGAAGCAGCAGTTCTTCCCGCACGAGTTCATGTACAAGATCCTCGGCTCGGGCGCGCTCGAGGAGCATTATCAGATCGATCCGAAGGACAGCTGGCTCCTGGCCGCAGCGGAGCGCGACTTGCCGATGTTCGTGCCGGGCTGGGAGGACTCTACGCTCGGCAACATCTATGCCGGCCACTGCATCTCCGGCGACATCGACAACGTCCATACCGTGCGCTCGGGCATCGAGTACATGATGAGCTTGGCCGATTGGTATCAAGCCACGTGCCGCAAGGGCTCCATCGGCTTTTTCCAGATCGGCGGCGGTATCGCCGGCGATTTCCCGATTTGCGTCGTCCCGATGCTGCAGCAGGACCTCCAGCT